>QHSU01000016.1 GCA_003220535.1 Candidatus Rokuibacteriota bacterium | reverse complement strand
CGACTGACACGTAGAGGGCGTCGCCCGTGGGGACACCACTGACGTAGCCAAGCAACCCCTGGGCCTGGGCTCCTGCGGCCATCGCCAGGAGCGTTCCCAGGAGCAGCGCACGGACCAGGAGCGTCTGCCCGCTGATACTCATTGAATCACCTCATCCGCCCGCAGCAGGAGCGTCTGCGGGATCGTCAACCCGAGCGCCTTAGCCGTCTTGAGGTTGATCACTAGCTCGAACGTCGTCGGCTGCTCGACTGGAAGGTCGGCGGGCTTGGTACCTCTTAGGATCCTATCGACGAAGTACGCGGCCCGTCGGCCCACGTCGCCGAAGTTAGCGCCATACGACATGAGACCGCCCGCCTCCACATAGTCCCGGACCCAGTAGATCCCGGGCAGCCGATGCTTGAGGGCGAGTTGCACCAGCTTTGCTCGGTACGTGTAGGTGAAGGCGCCAAGAGGAGCGATGATGCCTCCCGCACCGTCCTTCTTCGCTCGCGAGAGGGCCGAATCGAAGTCATCGGGGCTTTGGATCTCGATGAACGACAAGGTGACCCTGACCCGTTGCGCAGCGGCCTGCAACTCGCGGCGGATTTCTGGGCTGCTGCCGGGAGTCCCGACGACTGCAAACCGTGACGCCAAGGGCACAGCCTCTCGTAGCAGTTCGACGAGTTTCTGGCTGGTGCCTGGCGCCATGCTCGTCAGGCCGGTCACGTTGCCGCCCGGCCGCGCCAGGCTTGCCACTAGCCCCTGCTCGACCGGGTCCGGTGCGACGGTCATGACGATGGGGATTGTGAAGGAGGCCCGCTTCGCCGCCATCGTCTCCTGGGTAGAGGTCGTGACAATGACATCCTTCGCCTCCATGAGGTCGGCGATGAGGCTTGGCAGGCGCTCGGGCCTGCCCTCAGCGAAGGCAAGTCTAACGACGAGGTTCCGGCCCTCCACGTAGTTCAGTTCACGCATCGCATCGAGGAAGGACCGCCATAGCCCGGATTGGGTCGGCTGAGACCCGAGCGTGACGTAGCCGACCCGGTACACCTTCCCGGCCTCCTGTGCCTTTACCGCGAGCGGTGCAAGAGCGAGGCTTAGAGCGAGCACGACCGCGAGCCCGATCAGCCGCATGGGCACCTCGGTTGGAATGGCTGGCGGGAGTCTAGCAGACCGCTTGGAGTGCAGCTTCCAGTGTGACGAGGAGCAGGCGGGCGAGATCACTCACGGGTTGCTTCCGGGATTGTCGCCTTCAACTTCTCCATTGCCACGTCTATAGCGCCCTCGTCCCATAGGACGGTTAGATGGTGGTTCGTATCAAAGTGGCTTGTCTCTGCGAACTTCGAGTGCTGACAAGTGTAGATCACGGGCCTGCCCAGCCCCTCGGCGTATCCGGCCTCCCAGTAAGCTCCTCGGTTGCCGTGCGTCAGGTCAGCGATGAGAAAGCGCGCAGATTGAATCTCTACACGAAGACGATCATCAATCAGACCGGCTGGTTGCTCATCGTCCAGCCGTCGTAACTCAAATCCAGTCTGAGCCACCGCGGCGCGGAAATGGTCATTTACGAGTTGGTCCAGCATCGGGTCCCTGTACTGCATGGCCATGAATGCTTTACGACTAGTCGGCGTACCTCGCCGGAGCTGTTCGAGCCGCTCCCACCCAAGAAATGTAAGAGTAACGTCTGATATCGCCCCCGGCCCTAGTAGGGAGGTCTCCGTCAGCGAGACGGGCAGGTGATTGGTTTTCTGATCGAAGGCCAGATCAAAGGCAGCGCGGCTTTTTCAATTGCGAGGTGATCTACCGCAATGCTGAGGGTCTGGTAGCGGCCCGCATCCTCGCTGACCTGAAGGCCACGCAGGGCAGCTGCTGATGGGCACATAAATGGGCACACAATGGTAAAATCCGGCGCGAGTGTCGTGTAGGTCTTACGCCCCCGTAGCTCAGGTGGATAGAGCAGCAGTTTCCTAAACTGCGTGCCGGGTGTTCGAGTCACCCCGGGGGCACCAACTCCTTCAAGAACTTACGGCGAGGCGCGTTTCTCGGTGGCGGGGTCTGGTTGCGGCTGGGTTGCGTCCAGTTGCCTTCCGGCGTCCTCGATCGCTTCTGCGAGTCCTTCGACGTGGTGTCGGTCGGCGCCCGGGATGAAATGGTCGTAGAGGTCCACCGTGATCTGGATCGAGGAGTGCCCGAGCTGCTTCGAGACGTACGCGATGGGCACCCCGCGGCGCAGCATCAGCGAGGCATAGGTGTGGCGAGCGTCGTGGACGCGGACGTGACGGACTTCGGCTTTCTCTAAGAGCGGCCGCCACACCCGATCACGAAACCACGCATCGTTCATCGGCTTGTCAGAGTCCGTCGCCGAGCGGAAGATCCACGGTGACAACGCCGCGCCGACGACGACGGCCTGGGCCTGGCGGATCGAATGAAGCTCGCGCAGGCAGGCCGTCAGGGCGGCGGGCACGTCGATCGTTCGCAGCTTGCCGCTCTTCGGCGTGTTCACGATCAAGCGATGCTGCCTGAACGCGACGGTGCGCCGCAGGTCGACCAAGTGCCGCTGCCAGTCGACGTCCTCCCAGCGAAGGCCCAGCATCTCGCCTTCGCGCATCCCGGTGTAGAAGAGCATCCTGACAGCCAGCTCGTGATCGGCATACCACTTCGTCGCTGATTTGAGCACTCGGGCTACATCTTCAGGCTCGAGGACCACGACGTGCTCCCTGGCGTCATGGCGGGCATCGAAGAACTTGCCGAACCTCGCGGCGGGGTTGCTGGGGATCAGCTCGTCCATCTGCTGAGCCTGGTACAGAATCGCGCGGAGCGTCGCCGCCATGTTCTTGACGGTGTTCCGAGACGCCTTTGCGCTGAGCTTCTCAGCGATGAAGGCACGAACCTGGGCGGGTCTGATCTCGGTGAGAGGGAGCTTGCCGAACTCGGGCAAGAGGTGGCGATCGAGGATCTTCCGGTAGTAGTCCTCCGTACGCGGTTTGCGGTGCGGCGCGATGGCCTCCGTGAGCCACCGTTCGGCGTACTCGGCGAGCGTTGGAACACTTGAAGCCGGAGCCGGCGCCAACACGGTCGCGTCGCCTTCCGCGAGTCGTGCCCGAATCTTGATCGCCGCGAGCTCGGCCGCCTTGCGATCCCCAATCCTCCTGGCTTTCCGCCGACCCTGGTAGTCGATGAACAGCCACCAGACCCGTGAGCCTTTTCGTTTCTCTCGGACTTTCACCCCATGGGCGTTCCCTCCTGTCGGTGCGGGTTCACTTCACGAGGATGCCGAGAGGAGATGCTACATGAAGCGCGCCGTCAGGCCCTACGGAGATCGCTGATCACCGAGTTGACGATTCCTTCGACATCGGCCTGGCCCACTCGGCGATAGGCGGCCATCCAGGCGTCGAATTCCGACCGGCGCACGACGATCTTTCCGCCGAGGCGATAGTGGGGCAGGGGATGTACCGAGTCGTGAAGGTACTGACGGAGCTTCCTGACGCTCATGCACGAATAGCTGGCCAACGTCCGCAGGGACAGAAATGGGTCCACGGCGGTGCTCGTCGCCGCGCCCAACCGGTTACCCTCGGTACTCATGCTCTTTGCTTCTCGAACTCCGAAGTCGCAATGTGTGTGGGCTTGAATCCTCTCCGGCGGGCCTCCTCGGGCGCCAAGGTGTGCTTTCGGCGGGCCTTGATGACCCTGGCGACCTGCTCCAGGGCTTCGGGCGGGAACACGGCACGCATCTCCGTCTCGCCAGCCTGGTATCGCTTCACACCGGGGATCGCCCACAGCTTCTCAAATAACCGGGCCGGTCGGTGTGGACGGCCAGGGCGAACTGGCCTGGCAATGCGCAGAAACCCCCGGACTGTGCGGCGCAGTTCACGCCGTCGCAGTACCACTCGATCTGGCCGTACCGGCCGGAGATCACGGGGAACCCCTCGGCGTCGAGCTGGACACGGAACCGATACGGCTCGGGCCAGTGCCCGGAGCTGCTCGACGGCGCGCTGCTGAGTGAATCTGCGACGCACGAATCGATCGCGGGAGCGAGGGGCGTGCCAGCACCGGCCGGCCCAGCCTCACCGGTCGCAAGTGCTCAGA
The DNA here is from genome assembly GCA_003220535.1 of Candidatus Rokuibacteriota bacterium. Classification (GTDB taxonomy): domain Bacteria; phylum Methylomirabilota; class Methylomirabilia; order Rokubacteriales; family CSP1-6; genus AR31. The sequence goes on along the minus strand of QHSU01000016.1, from coordinate 40,630 downwards.
GAATCGGCCCGGGCCGTGACGAACTACCACCTCGATGACGGTCGCCTGGTCCGTCACCATCGGTGCAAAATGCAGCCGCCTGCTGCGAACTGACTCGGACCACGACCGGGCCGCCGTTCCGGAGGCTTTCGTGTCTCCGTCCAACCCCCAGGGCTTTTAGGCCAGCACGCGACACCGGGCCTGGCGCTCGAGGCGGTGACGGCTGACAAGAGAATGCCGACGATGACCTTCGCGATGCGTCATCGGGTACGTCGGCAAGCGAGCTTGTGGTCTCGACGATGCTCGCGCCTTTGGGCCAGGACCGCGCTCCTCATGTATGCCAGCGGGGCCAGGGTGCAGACCAGCCCGGCACCGCAGTCGGCACCGAACACGGGACCGGAAAGGATGCACGGAATGGATAGGGTCCGGGGGGGGCCGCGCGTCCCGAACTCTGGCCCTTGGTCTTGCGGATGCTTCAGCGGTTCGTGGATACGGACCGCGACTTCCAGGCGTGCGGCGGCGGGCCAGGAGCGGGTCCGGAGGTGAACCGATGACGAGCTCGGGACGGGACCAGGGGGAGCGAGGCGGGAGGAACAGGGGAATGGTACAGCAAGATAAAGCTTCACCTTACCCGCGACGGAAGTCGTCGTCATTTCAAGCGGGATCATGAAGCACGCCCTTTGTGGGGTACTTCGTGGTCTTGGCTCCGTCGCTGCGTGTGTCCGGTGTCACCGCACGTGCCGTCGGACATGCGGACGGGCAGCGCGCGGCGTGCTCACTCGCGAGCGTACTGCTTGCCGCGATCCTTCGCGTTGGTCTGCACGTGAATCTCTGCCCAAGCGCACCGCGCCGGCTGGTCCCCGGGAGTCTCCGCCGCACCGGACAGAGACCTCGACCGGTAGTCAGGGGTGGCAAGCAGTCTCTCGGGCCCCGACGCCAAGGCTCATGTCGCCGCCCAACTGTTTGCCTCCGCGATGCCAAGGCTGAGGCCGTCAGCATCACGTCGGAACAAGCCGCCTGAGCCCTCTCGCGGAGGCAGATTGCTGCGGTGACGTCCAGCGGCGTTCCGCTTGCGGGACCTATGCATTCCAGTAAGCGGGAGCGCCTTGACCGCCACCGGCTTCCTTCTACGCGGACGCACCGCGGGCGCTCTTCCGCGTGCACGAGCCCGGCGTGCCGGCTCCGCGCCAGCCGCATCTCCTCGACCGGGCGCGAAGCGCCGCGCGCTTGTCATAGCAGCCGACGCACCGAGAAGGAGGAGATAGGGGCGGTCAAGCTCACGCAGTTCCTCAGCTCCCTGGCCCAGCAGGACCACGTCGCGGCTTCGACGCAGAACCAAGCGCTGAGCGCCCCGCTGTTCCTCCGTCTCGCCGCGGGCGTGCACCGGGTCATCGATCACGCAAGGCCTTGCCAGGTGTGACGACCGCGCCCGCAGATCGACGGGCTGCAAGGACGTCGGCGGTCGCTTCAGCAGCGCCGCGCCCAGCGTCCTGAGCTGCCAGTCCGTCGGCCACCAGAAGTAATTCGCGTCGGCCTCGAGCCGCTCGATCTGTGCCCCAGCTTCTCCAGGGTCGACAGGACCGAGGAGATCCACTCGCTTCATCGCCAGGCGCGTCGCCGCGCTCACGTCGAGCCGTTCGTCCTCCCGCACTCCCTGTTGAAATGGAAGGATCCGCAGCACGCCGACCATGTGGTGGCGATCCACGTTGACCACGACCTCGAGGAGCTTCAGGCCAGCGATGAATCAGCGGAGCCCGTGCCCCATGCCCACCTCGCCGTGTCGTCGTCGGCGCCTCAACTGTATCCAAGTCCATCCAGCCAGCGGGACTCGCACCGCGTCGTCGATTTGCCTTGCTCGACCCGACTCGCTCGGCTATGGTCGAAACTCACGAACAAAAGGGGAGCCGCCAGGACATGGCCAGTGTCGCCCTGCGATCGAGCCGCTCCTTCTCATATCCCACCGCCTCGGAATCATCCGCGCTCGCTTTCGCCCTTCGCGTAGGCGAAGCCGACCCGACCGGCGCGCCCAAGCCACGACTGCTCGACCGCGTCCGCGCCGCCATCCGCGCCAGACATTACAGCCGCCGCACCGAGAAGGCCTACGTCGCGTGGATCCGCCGCTACATCTTCTTCCACGACAAGCGCCACCCCGCCGACATGGGGGCGCCCGAAGTCACGTGCTTCCTGAGCTCTCTCGCGGTCGAGGGGAAGGTCGCCGCGTCCACGCAGAACCAAGCGTTGAGCGCCCTGCTGTTCCTGTACGGGGAGGTCCTGGCAGTCGATCTCCCGTGGATGGACGAGATCGTCCGGGCCAAGCGCCCGCAGCGCTTGCCCGTCGTCCTGACCCGGGACGAGGTGCGGGCCGTGCTGCGCCGGCTCGACGGCCCGCCGCGACTCATGGCGTTTCTTCTCTATGGGGCCGGGCTCAGGCTCCTCGAGTGCTGCCGCCTCCGCGTCCAGGACGTGGATTTCGGGACGAACCAGATCGTCGTGCGGAGCGGCAAGGGCGACAAGGACCGCGTCACGATGCTGCCGGCTGTCGTGAAGCCGCACCTCGCCCGGCACCTGGAGGGCGTCCGCGAGCAACCATCGCTGCGACCTCGTGGCCGGCGCCGGCTGGGTGGAACTGCCGACGGCACTCGCCCGCAAGTACCCGAACGCGGGCCGGCCAGCGACGCGAACGTATGTCGACCGGCTCACCGGTGAGCATCGCCGCCATCCACCTGCACGAGTCGGTCGTGCAGCGCGCAGTGAAGCAGGCGGTGTGGCGCGCCGGGATCGCCAAGCGGGCCGGCCCTCACACGCTACGCCACTCGTTCGCCACGCATTTGCTCGAGGACGGCCGCGACATCCGGACCGTCCAGGAACTCCTGGGGCACCGCGACGTGTCGACGACGCAGATCTACACGCACGTCCTGAACCGCGGCCCGTCTGGCGTGCGCAGTCCGCTGGACGAGATGCTGGATGCGTGATATCCGCGCCGTTCCGACCACGATATCCGCCGCGTTACACGGCGGCGCCTCGCTGCATAGCACAGCCGGGCGCAGCGGGCGAAGAACCGGTAAGTCGCCAGAACCATTGGACTGCCCGGGACGCGAACTGGAAAGCGCGACCGATGCTACACGCCGCCTTGCTGCGCGCTTGGGGCGCTACGCTGGTCAGTGTATTCACGGACCGAATTTGAGTTATGCCGATCCTGTAAATCTCAATGGCATATAGACCCTTAGCTCTGAATCCGAAGGTCCCGGCCCGAGTGCGCCAGCTCATTCATTCTCTTGAGGACCACTTCTTCCGGGACGTCCACACGATGCTTCGCCTTAGCCAGATCACCAGTTGACGGCGGGTTGTAACTTCGCGATCACCCAGGTGCTCGCGGCTGCCGCGAGCGGCGTCTCGGTGACGCTCTACAGCCACGCTGGAGGATCCGCCGTCCGATTCAAGGGCCTGTTGAAGGACTTCTATCCTTGGTCCCTTGAACCCGGAAATACGGTCACATCCGAGGCTGGAGCGGGTGTGATCTACTCCCTTACCTGCAATCCACTCACGCATGACCTCGGGCTCGATCTCGAAAAGAAGCGCAAAACCCAGAAGGTGGTGATCAAGCGGCTCACTACCGATCAGGTCGGAAAGGGCTCCCTGAAACCATCATCGCCGGTCTGGAGGAGCCGGAGCGCACGGTCACCATGTCGCCGACTGTGACGAACGCCTCAGGCAGAACGGTTCTCCTTGTGGAGGCGTTCTACTGGGGCGTGCGAAAGATGGTGGAGGATCTCTCCCGCGACAGCTCACGCATGCTGGCGGCGAAGGCGTTTCTTGCTTCGATCTGAGACGCGCCCACGGCATAACATCGTAGTCGAGCAGACCGCGGGCTCGCATTCGCTCGCCCGCGGCTGCTCACCACGGCGTTAGGCGTGACGCGGCCGACGAGTCGAAGAAAGGAAGGTGGAGCGATGAATGCGCGTGTGCTCCTGCATATGAAGAGGACAATCGTGCTGATCGCTCCATCGAAAGTGCTTTTTGCGACTCCGCTTATCGCGGTCGTCCTGCTCGGTGCGCTGACCGCCAAGGCCCAGCAATCCCCCGACCCTCGGATCGCAGATCTCGTCGCATCCGGTAAGGTTCGAGTGGGGGTCGGACTGGGAAGTCCGCCCGTAGCCATCAAGGACCCCGTCACCGGTGAATTGCGGGGGCCGGCGTGGGACGTCGCACGCGCACTCGCAGCGCGTGTTGGGGTTGCGCTCCTACCGGTCGAGTATCCGAGACCTGGTGCGGTCATGGAAGGCGCCCAAGCCAACGCGTGGGATGTGGCGCTCCTAGGCATCGATCCATCTCGGGCGGCTCAGGTCGACTTCTCGCCGCCCTACATACAGTACGACCTCACCTATATGGTGGCAGCCGGCTCGTCGATCCGGAACGTCGCGGATGTGGACCAGACCGGGGTCCGCATTGCGGTTCCGCGCGGGGACATTTCAGACCTCCGCCTGAGTCGCATGCTGAAGCGAGCTGAATTGGTTCGCGCCAACAGCATACCGGCCATGTTCGACCTGCTGCGCACCGGACATGCCGAACTGTGTGCAGGGACGCGCCCAGGACTATTAGAGGAATCGGCCCGACTCCCCGACTTTCGGGTGCTGGACGACCACTTCGGGGTCATCCTCGTAGCGATGGTGGTTCCTAAAGGTCACGCCGGACACCTCGCCTACATCAGCGACTTCATCGACCAGGCCAAGGCCTCCGGGTTGGTGCAACAGGCTATTGAGCGCAGCGGCTTACGTGGAGTCCAGGTGGTGGCTCCCACGGGCAATTCCGGTACCCAGAAGTGAGCGCGTCTGGGCAAACGGTCACGGTCGGCTCCGATCTCGCGATGGTCTCGCCTAACATGCCGTTCGACCCGACGGTCACCCTTCCTCGCCTTCGGCTCGGTCGGCTGCCCGCGGGTCAACGCCGGCGTTAGCCGTACTGGCGAACATGCTGTGGCGCTCAATACGATGCCGTTGATACCAGCGCAACGAAGGCCGAGTGCATGGCGGAAGGCGACTCGCTTTGCCGCCATACTCGTATTCCTGCTGATCGTCATCGGCTTCATCGTTGATCTCCTCTCCGGTCTCGAGGTATTGAGGTCGAGCCGATCGTGGGCCGCATGGTTGATCGGCATCGTGGTGTTGGGGGTTCTCTACTTTCTTGGCGGGGGCGCAGGCGAGTGGATCGGCGCGCGGGATAAGGTCACTCATCCGCTTTGGAAGCGTGTCTGGCATCTCGTGCTGTTGCTCGGGATGGTAGTGCTTGTTGCCATTGCTGCGGAGGCAATCGTACGGATGACTCAGTGACAACTCGCGCGAAGAACCCCGGGACGTGTAACTTCACGCTAGAGCGGACCGCTGGCTCGCCTTCGCTCGCCGCGGCCGCTCCGCGTGGCCGTTGGGCGTCACAGCAGGTAACGCACGCACGTTAGATAGTCCCGATCATGAGAGGTGAATATGAAGTGTTTCTCTATCGTGATAGCGCTCGTCGTTGGGATGTGTTTCGTAGCCCCTGTAACGATGGCGGAAGCCGCTCCGTGTCTCACGGTCACCCTGACAGGCACCCAGGGCGGCCCGTCAGTGTTCAACGGTCAGGGAGGCGCTGGAACGCTAGTGCGCTACGGCGACGATAGCAACGACTGCGGCGCCATCAAGCTGCAGTTCGATGCCGGCCGTGGCACAAACATGCGACTGTCACAGATCAAGGTATCCCCGCCACAACTGAACGCAATCTTCTTTACGCACATGCACGGAGATCACACGGAGGGTTTTGCCGACATCATGATGCTGCGTTGGTACCTGAAGGGACCAAAGATCGACATCGTCTGCAGTTCGGATGCAGCATCTGTTCTCGGGTTCACCAACAGTTGCCGAAAATATGTCACGCATATTGCGGATGCATTTATCCAGTCCGGCGAGATCGCCGAGCGCCGCTCCGAGGACAAAGCGCGTCTCGCGGGCGGCCCAGCCGATTTGGCAAACGTGATCACGTTCGATCCGAAGGATGAGCCCCAGGCTGTCTGGTCGTCCGGTGACGTGAAAGTAAGTGCGATCCGGTCTACCCACACTGCGGGCCATGCGTCCTATCGCGTGGACACGCCAGCTGGAAGTGTGGTGATCGGCGGCGACGCTGCCAACGATGTGCCTGCGCCGCCACGCAGTCACTCAACGTCCGATCAGGTGGAGAGATTGGCGCAGGGGGTTGACATCATCGTGCACTCAACGATACATCCCGTCCTCGGGCCGGACCGGGCCAGCGGATTTCCGCCGCCAAGCTTCTATCGCCAGAGCCTTGCTACCGATCTTGGCGCTGTGGCAAAGCGGGTGGGAGCGAAGTACCTGATGCTCACACACCTCGCCCCGTCGCTCGGCGCAGTGATACACAACCGCTGGAAGGTCCCGGGCGGTCCGTTAACGGAAGCGGATTACCGCACAGCGGTCGAGGCGGGCGGGTTCACCGGAACGACGATTGTCGGAACCGATCTTGCGACCCTGCGGCTTCCGGCGAAATAAACGAGTTCCGCTTTTGTCGATGGCTTGGCTCCATCGAGCGCCAGAGGCGTTCCAGATGGTCGAGCGAACTCGCAGGGCCACGTTGCCTTCACTCGCTGCGGACGCGACGCCCAACTCACCGTTGCAGCGGACGCGCCAGAAAGCGGCGCGCCGCTGAACGCAACGTTGGGCGGACCGCGGACGTGTGCACGATGATTCCCGCTCCAGAGGGATGGTTGTGAAGTCGAGGATCACCACGCTCACCACCATGCTGGCTCTTCTGTTCATCGCCACGACGCTCGCCGTCGAGGCCCAGCAGGCGGGCAACGTGCCGCGGATCGGCTTCCTTACGCAGCGTTCCGGTCCGGGGGCGCGGGAGGAGGCATTCCGCCAGGGACTGCGGGATCTCGGCTATGTTCTGGAGGGAGACATTGTCGTTGAGTACAGATATACAGCGGGCAGGCTCGATCGAGAGCGCGAAGCGGCCGCCGAACTGGTGCGTCTCAAGGTAGAGGTTCTCGTCACGGGAGGCCCGACCTCGACCCGTAGTGCCAAGGAAGCGACCAACACGATCCCTATCGTGATGGCGCAAGACAGCGACCCGGTCGGGAACGGGTTCGTCGCCAGTCTTGCGCGACCGGGCGGGAACATTACTGGCTTGTCTGCCCTTTACACAGAGATCAACGGAAAGCGACTCGAACTCCTCAAGGAAATCGTTCCTCGGCTGTCGCGGGTGGCCGTCCTCGGAACTGCGAACGAACCGGGCAACGCGCGAGCGATGAGAGAGACGGAACTCGCGGCGGAGGCCCTCGGTGTGCAGCTTCAATACCTGGACGCTCGAGGACCCAAGGATGTCGAGACCGCGTTCCGAGCCGCGAGCCAGGGGCGTGCGGACGCTGTCCTGATGCTGGTCGGTATTGGTCCCCGCCTCGACCGAGGCCAGCTTGCAGCCCTCGCGATCAAGAACCGGCTTCCGGTAATGCATCCACAGAGCGAGCCTGTAGAGGCCGGGGGGCTCATGTCCTACGGTGTGAGCGTTACCGATCTCTCCCGGCGGGCCGCCATCTACGTCGACAAGATCCTCAAAGGGGCCAAGCCCGCTGACCTGCCCGTCGAGCAGCCCACGAAGTTGGAGCTGGTGATCAATCTGAAGGCCGCGAAGGCGATCGGGTTGACGATCCCACCATCGGTGCTGGTGCGGGCGGATCAAGTCATCGAGTAATGGACAGCCGCCCAACATCGCGCTTCAACGGCCCGGAGGCTCGCGTCCCTGGCGTTCGGGCACTGCATGGTGATTCCGAAGCTCCAGGTGAGTAAGCTCTACGAGCTGCCTGCGAAGCTTCGGCAAGTGGTTTTTGGATTCGCCACAAACGCGGCGGCGACTCTTGAAAAGGCCTTGGGTGTGAAGGCAGTGGCCCTTGTGGCCTTCGGCAGCGGACTGCCGCACGCTCATTTGCACTTGGTGCCGCATGATGATCCCGACGTTCTGAAACATCCGGACCGATACATTCGGCACAAGACGGACGGCGAACTTGCCGAGGATGCGCGTCGGCTCGCGGAGCGAGTGACTCTTGCCGGCGTATAACTCCGCGTTGAAGTCGGACGGCGCGCAAGCGCGCCGCCGCTTAACGCAGCGTTAGACGGATCGTGAGGCAGGCGTGACCGAGACGAATTCTGTCACAGGCGTTGCCTGGTACCGCCGTGAAGACTGGTCGCGTCTTCGCGAGATTGCATCAGATCGCACGAAACTCGATGAGACCTATGAGGCGTGGCTCGCCGGCGCCCGGAAGACTCTTCTCGAGCTGGCTGTTGCGGGCGTGGCTGCGAGGCGGGTAAACGTCGACGTCGAGAACCTGGTCCGATGGTGTCGAGCCGAGGGTCGCTCAGTCGACAGCGCCGCCCGGGCAGCCTTCGTCGCGGATCAGCTGCGACGTGCGGACCAGGGTTTGGAGACGTGAACAAACCGTCTAACATCGTGGTGGATCCGACGGCCCGCCAAGGCGGTGCCGTCTGGATCGAAGCGTTGCCGCGGGCTGCGGGTCACCACGCGCAGCGTTAGGCATCTGAGGACCCTGAATGCCTGAGCCGTCCAGCTCATCGTATTTCCTGCGAGGAGGAGTGGGTGCGGCGCGTCATTCAAGCGTCGATGGGATGGCGGCGCATGCGGGTGTGACGCAGCAGAGCGTCGAAGTCACCACTGCTGGCCGCGATCATCAGGCTGGACCGCGAACCTCACGAGCCACCGCCGGAGCGCCTGGTTCTTCCGACTACGCCGGCGAAGGCGCCGAGTCCCTGATCTGCGTGGCACTGGCGCTTTCTGCTTCATGGCTGACTAGGAGCGTACTCCGGCAATTGGAGGACTTGACCAATGTGTCCACAAACGTGTACCGTAGACAATCACCTTCGAATGGGACGAGGAAAAGAGGCGGCGAAATCTCGACGAGCACGGTGTCGATTTCCGGGACGCTGCCCTGATCTTCGAGAACCCTGTCGTCGAAGCCGAGGACAGGCGGAGTGACTACGGCGAGATCCGGATTCGCGCGCTCGGGCACGTGGACGATGAGTATTACCTCGTGGTCTACACCTGGCGTGGCGACATTCGCCGGATCATCAGCGCATGGAAGGTAGGCGAGGATGGCAAGAAAAGATATCAAGCGTTCCTCGCTCGAGGAACTTAAGGCACTACGGGCGCGCGGCAAAACCCGCACGCGCGCCGACGCCCCGGTCCGCGAGATCGAGGAGGATTTCTGGGAGCACGCTCACGTGGTCATGCCGGGCTCGGGCAAAACTTCCGTGCACCTTCGTGTAGACAGCGACGTGCTCGAGTGGTTTCGAAAGCAGGGCAGGGGACACCTGAGCCGCATGAACGCCGTGCTTCGCTCGTACGTGGAAGCGGCCCGCGGGAGGCGATGAGCCGGTTGCTGGTTGCGCCTGGGTTGCGTTTCCTGCCGCGACCTGCCGCGATCTGCAAACGCAAGCGCGCGAAAGTATTGGAGTGGTGGTGCCCCCGGAGCGATTCCTAAACTGCGTGCCGGGTGTTCGAGTCACCCCGGGGGCACCAACACTTTAGGCAGCACCGTGCCCACGAGCAGCGGCGTCAGTAACCCCTCGCCCTCGAAGTCGAACCACACGACGCCGCCCTCCGTCCGCGGCGTGAAGCGAAATCGGCCGGCGCTTCGCGTCGCTCAACCGGTGTCTGGTCATGATCCGATCCCTGCGTTGGACGCAACCCACGCGGTCATGATCGCGCGATGCGACGGTACACTGCCGAGGAAAGTCTCGCGATCGGCCTCATCCAGACGATCTACCCCTTCCGTCAGCAGTGAATGGGCGCGGATCAGAATCTCATTCGCGCGGGGCTCTCTCGCCGCCACCAGCACCTGATGACAGATCCAAAGCAGCGCTGCAGAGCTGTGCACGCATTCCCCGGCATCAATCAGCGCCTCGACCTCGGCGGCATGGATCAGGGCTTCATCGATATTTCCACGAGCAAGTGCCACACGGGCTAGTCCAGCGAGTGGCTCGGGCGGCGGACTCGAGCGGCCGACCTCACGATATATCGCAATCGCCTCGCCGTACGAAACCGCCGCATCGACCAGCCGACCGAGAGCCGATTGGGCGTCGCCTTGCGCAACCATCAGAACGGCTTCGCGATTGCGGTCTGATATTTCTCGAGCGACAACTCTCGCCTGCGCGATGTAATCGAGCGCGGCCATCGAGTCGCCGCACGCGTTGGTCACCTCGGCAAGCTCACCGAGGAAGTGAGCCTGAAGGTTTGCCGCGCCCACGGCACGACATAACGTCAGCCCCGTCTGAAGCCTGTCCAACGCTGCGCGGTAGTTGCCAAGCACGTGCTCGACACTACCCAGGTTGTGGAGCTGAATGCTTTCGAATAGCGTGTTCGAAGTCGATTGGGCGAGTTGCAGTGCCTGTTCGAAGTACCCGCGCGCCTTGCTGTAGCGGCCGTCGTGGCCCGCTAGATTGCCGAGCAGATGCAAAGCGTCGACCTCGCGATTGTGATTGCCGTCCGCTCGCGCCGACGGGAGCAGTTGTTCGGCCAGGGCTCGAGCGCCGGCGTAGTCGCGCTGGGCCAGCAGGGCGCTGGCCCAGACGCTGCGCGAAAACTGTGCGATTCTGGCCACACCGGCCTTTTCTGCGAAGGCCACCGCTCGAGCGGCGGCCGAAGCACTGGCCGGATAATCAGCAGTGAAGACAGCAAACCTCGCACGGAGCGCAGCTGCGCCTGCCCGCTTTTCATCGTCATTCAACGTCTCCGCGAACTCCTCGAGCGCCAGGACTTGGGCCTCCTCCTCGATTCGGCGGCCCGTCAAGTTCAACATATTGACGCGAGTCGTGATCAGTTCGTAGCGCAGGCCCAGTTCTTGGGCGGATGTGAGCCGTAGCGCTCTGTCCAGGTAGTCCAGCGCGACGCCAGCGGCATAGGCTCTTGCCGCAGCCTCGCCCGCCTTGCGCAGGTAGATCGCTGCGTTGACCGGGTCGCCTGCTCGCTCATAGTGATCAGCAACGAGTCCGTGGTGTTCAGCGGCGCGCTCGCGACTCGTGGCTACCAGCCACTCCGCCGCCAGACGGTGTTGCTCGCGCTTGTCCCGCTTGAGCACGCTGTTGTAGGTAACCTCGTGCAGGAGATGGTGCTTGAACACGTACTCGCGGACACCCTCGAACGTGCTGGTGTCACGGGCGCGCACCAGATCGCGTCGCGTCAGGACATCAAGCGCCTGCGGCGCAGCCGGAGCAATATGTCGCAGCGGCTCGTCCCAGAACACATGGCCGATCACGCTGGCTTGCTGCAGCGCAGTCTTCGCGGTGGGCGGCAACCCGTCGAGGCGGGCTTGCAGCACCCCGGCCAGCGTCGACGGCACCCGCACTTTGGTCAGGTTGTCGGTGGCCAGCCGCCATTGGTCCCGGTCGGTGGCGATGACACCGTCATCGATCAGCATGGCCACCAGCTCTTCGAGGAAATACGGGTTGCCTTCGGCATTTCTCGCCAGCATGTCACGCAGTGGCGCGGGTACCGTCCCGAGGCGGCTGAGCAGGGATTCAACCAGTTCGCGACTGCTGCGCCCGGACAGTGGGGCGAGGTCGATGCGTTCGTGGCTGTCCGGGCCGCAGCCCCACAGTGGCCGACGCTCGTACAGTGGGGGTCTGGTGAGGCACAGCACCATCAGGGGCAAGTCGTGGCAGGCGTGCGCGACGTGATTGACGAAGTCGAGGGAGCCGTCATCGGCCCAGTGCAGGTCGTCGAGCAGCAAGACGATGGGCGAGCTATCGTCCTGGTGGAGCAGACGGAAATATTGCGCCGCGGCGTGGAACGAGCGGTCGCGGATCTGCTTGGCGTCGCCGGCGATACCTGAGATATGTGGGCTGGCGCTGTAGTCCAGTCCGATCAACTGACCGATCAGCGCTGTCTGCTCCTGGGTACGGTCGCCAAACAAGGTACCGAAGCCTTTGGCCAGCTTGACTTGGGCGGCTGCCTGCGTGTCGCTGTCGAGGATCTCGAAGCGCCAGGCCAGCAAATCACGTAACAGGCCGTAGGGGACGTTATTGCCGTAGGGCTGGGCACGACCGTGGAACATCCCGACAGCCTTGGGACGCAGATCGAGCCAGTGCTCGAACTCGAACATCAATCGGCTCTTGCCTAGCCCGGCATCAGCCACAACCGTGACTAACGCCAGGGTTCCTTGCACGACGACGGCCTCAAAGGTGTCGGTCAACTTCGCAAACTCGGCTTCGCGTCCGACCATGCGCGTCTCGATGCCCTCCACCACGCGGGTCGTTGCGTGGAAGGCTCTGGGCTTGGTGCGCAACACCAAGTAGGTGCGCATCGGGTCGGCGATGCCCTTGACCATGAGCGGTGGCTCCTCCGACACCTCGAACACGCCACGGACATGGCGGTAGGTGCTGTGACTGATGCGCAGACCCCCAACAGGTGCGGTCTGCTCCATGCGGGCCGCAATGCTGACGGCAATGCCACGGATGCTGCCCTCCGCGTCCGACCCCACCACCCAATAGCACCGGGCCGGTGTGGACGCCGACGCGGACGTTGAAACCATCGGGCCCATGGCGCGTTTGAACAGACAGGGCGAGCCGTCGCGTCTCCTCGAGGATCGCAAGCCCTGCGCGCACGGCGCGCTCAGGATCGTCTTCGTGCGCTTCGACGGCACCGAAGACGGCCAGCAAACTGTCGCCCGCATACTGTAGGACGCGGCCATGCTGAGACTCGACGATTGCGGTGAGGTGTTGCAGCGCACCGTCCATGATGGCGTGGATGTCTTCGGGGTCAAGCCGTTGGCTCAGCGTCGTGGACCCAACCACGTCCGTGAACAGAATCGTCACCACTTTGAGCTGCTGCTCAGGTGTACCCAGTGCGGCGAGTCTGGCTCGCAGAGGGACCAGGGCTATGTCCACGACAGCGTCACCGAGGACGCCGCGTTGAGACTCCAGCGCCGCAATTCCGCGTTCGAGTTGCTCTCGCTCCGTCACGATTGCACCCTCCAAGACATCTGCGAACCAGCAGCCGCACAATCCAGCGGAAGCATCACGCCTTAGCGACAGCGGACGCCCGGCGCGTCGGTCGGCGACTGGCTGATCACCCGGAGGATTTCGCTCGTGGCCGCCGGCTCCTCCAGGGCCTCGCCCAAGGCGCGCTGCAGGTCGGATACCAGGCAGAACATCGCATGCGAGGGGTTGTCCTGCAGGCACCGGGGACACTGCATGCTGCCCTCCGGGGGTCTTGGACCGGTGAAGGTCCGAACCGAGACTAGACTGTCGCCAGCCCGGTGGTCAATCGCCGAAGGTCAGTTTGCCGAAGGTCAGTTCAGCCCGGGCACGACGAGCAGATGCCCGGGGGCACCAACTTGCCAGGAGCGGCCGGCGCCTCCCCGACCGCTACGGCGCGGCAGACGCCCAGGGCGAGCCGTCGGCCACGCGGACGCACCGCGTGGTGTGGTCGACGGCGACCCGATGCTCGGGCGGCACCCCCGAAGTGCACCGCTCCTCGGCATAGACGCAGCGAGGCGCGAAGGCGCAGCCGGGCGGCAGCGCCCGCAGGTCGGGCGGCGCGCCTGGGATGGCCGCAGCCGCCGCCCGCGCTCCGTGGTCACCGTCGAGTCCAGCAGTGTATGGGCTGGCCGGGGAGGGATCACCGCACGCGGCCACGCGGATTGGAAGACGCCACCCTTCACTCGCCTTTGCTGCGTTGATCGTAGGAGATGGCATAGGCGGCCGACCGGGCCAGCAGGATCGGATCGGCCGAGAGATCGATGCCGTCCGTCCTGTTGGTGGGGTCGAAGATCAGGCGCCGCTCGTCGGTTGCGCTCGTCGGGGAAATGGCCGTGACCTCCAGACGCCCCAGCTCGACCAGAGGCCGACTCTCAGGCCACAGAGCGGTGACGTCGTCCGTCGGGTCGCCTGCCTCGGCCAATTGTAGGAGCAGCCCGAACGCCACCGAGCCGGTCCGCAGCCGGCCTTCCAGCTCCTCGCGCAGGAAGCTCGGGCTTCGCTTGCCGGCGTCGTCAGGCGAGAGAAAGGCCTCGCCTGCCTGCGGCACAAAGCGATAGCGGCCGAATCGGCTCGTGCCATCCACGGCGGTGAAGCGGAAGGCGTGCTCGGCATGGTAGACCGTCTGCGCATAGCTGGCCGGCACCGGCTTCTTCATCAGCCGCTCGACGAAGGCGCGTCCCGCGGGATGGCCGGCGAGAAAGCGTGGAACCGCGTCGGGGTCAGGCCCGCCGCTGCCCGGCTCGGGGAGCTGAGCCCGAAGGAACTCGAGCAGCTCCTCGGGCGTCCGCGCGATGAACCCTTCGACGGAGTTGACGAGGATGTCGGCGCTCTTGCCGTTGGAGAGCTGAAACTTGACCGCCATTGAGCGCACGTTGGGGACACCATCATGCACGTCGGGCTTCCCATTGGCATTGGCGAACCGGACGATGGTCGGCACTGGTTGACCTGTGAAATGGGGCGCTCGAGTGACGCGTGGAGCATCCGCCGAAGCGTGAAACGTTCCCGAACAGACGAGGCCCTTGGCGTGGACGGGACGGAAGCCGGGATGTGGGCCGGCCAGCGTCCTCATGGCTTCGACTATCTGACGGATGACGGGTTCCGGTGTGGCCGATGTAGGCATGTGCGCGTCTCCTCCCGGCTGGCCGACGCTGGATGCGAGCACTCAGGATGTCGACGCCGCTCGACACCCTCCTTCCCAGTACTCCTTGCTACTTTGGATGCGTCGATCGCGGTACAGGGTTTCTCGACACCGCGATTTCGGCAAGCAAAGTGCGACTACGATAGCGGGCGCGGGATCCCGTCACTCGGTCAGATCTCTACCCGTCACTCGACTACGGTGGCGGCGTCTCGAGGGGCAGATTACGCCCGGCATCCTGGGGGCGCCCGGAGGACCGGCGCCGAGCGCCAGCAACTTCTACGACGCCACCCTGACCATGTCGTGGGAGCTCGACATCTGGGGCCGGATCCGTCGCTCGACCGAGGCAGCACGCGCGGCGCTCCTGGCCACTGAAGACGCCCGGCGCGGCGTCTGGTTGACGCTGGTCAGCGACCTGGCGCAGGCGTACTTCGAGCTCCTGGCTCTCGACGTGCAACTCCAGATCGCCCGCGACAGCAGGGATGCCTACCAGCACACGTTCGATCTGTTCCAGGATCGCTTCACGCTGGGCGTCGCCTCGAACCTCGAGACGTCCCGGGCTCAGGGTGCCCTCGGCGGGGCCGAGGCGAACATCCCGCAGCTCGAGAGCGCCATCGTCGCGAAGGAGAATCAGATCAGCATTCTGCTGGGTAAGGATCCGGGCCCGATTCTCCGTGGAAGTCCGATGTACGAGCAACCCGTCGTGCCGACCGTGGCCGCCGGGTTGCCCTCGGCGCTCCTGGAGCGGCGACCCGATCTCCGCCAGGCGGAGCAACAGCTCGTGGGCGCCAACGCGCGCATCGGAGTCGCCAAGGCAGAGTTCTTTCCGAAACTGAACCTGACCGCGCTGTTCGGGACGGCGAGCCCCGAGGTGTCGGCTCTCACGGGCGGCAGCGCGACGATATGGGCTGTCGCCGGCACGCTCAGCGGTCCGCTCTTCAACGCGGGCCGCACGCTTGGGACCTACCGGGCGTCCATCGCGCAGTGGGAGCAGGCGAAGCTTCAATACGAGCAGGCGGTGCTCACTGCGCTCCGGGAAGTCTCGGACGCTCTCACCGCCCTGGGCAAGTTGAGCGAGGCGGAGACAGGACAGGATGTATCCGTGAAGGCTCTGGGGGAAGCCGTCGAGCATGCGACGGATCGCTATCGCCAAGGGCTCGCCAACTACTTCGAGGTGCTCGAGGCCCAGCAGCAACTCTACCCGGCGCAAAACACGCTGGCGCAGATCCGCCGCGATCGCCTTCTCGCCCATGTCCGGCTCTACAAGGCGCTCGGGGGCGGCTGGAGCCTGACCGACGCTCAGTGGACGGATGAGGAGTAAGGAGGCCGTCAGATGACGCTCGTGGCAGCGGATCCCGATGCCTGACCTCCTCACGCAGCACGGGGTTGCGGTGGTCTTTGTCTGGGCATTTGCCGTGCAGGCTGGACGCAGAGACTCATGACCGCACACCATGTCGCCCGATCCATTCGCCCATTGCTGCCCTCCTCAGCCGCGACCGTATCCGTCCTTGGGAGGGCATCCGGCGGGGCAAGGTTGCACGGCGACGATCACCAGCCGCTCATGGCCCCCTTGCGAATTCTTGCGGAAATTCTCGCGGTCGGATCTGCCGGTCGATCGTCCTGCCCTCCAAGATCATAGGAACCGGAGGCGCACATGAGAATCTCCCTCGCGCTCGCACAGCTTTTCGTTTTGCTGACAACTGCCGCGTCGGGACAGAGCCACGGTGAGTCGCCGAACGGTTGGTTCCGCGTGAGCTGGGCACCGCAATTGAATGGCGCGACCCCGACGCCCAGAATCGAGGCCTACGTCCACAACGACTCGCCTTACCGGGTGACGGACGTGCGGCTGCAGGTCGAGGGTCTCGATGCCGACAACCATCCATTGGGCCAGCGGGGGGCCTGGGCACTCGGTGACATCGTACCGGGTGGCGACACGTCCTTCGTCGTGGAGTCCATGCCGGGCGCGGTCACCTATCGGATCACGGTCATCTCGTTCGACATCGTGTCGCTCGGCCAGGCTCCTTAGCTTTGCGGCGACACGCGTCGCCGGTCACTGCGCCGGCACCGGGACCCATGCCTCCGGACAGCTCGGCACCGTTGGGTAGTACGCTCCATAGCTCGAGCAGTAGTACCAGTAGGTCGGCGCCGGAGGCGCGTACGTGTAGGCAGGTGGGTAATAGTCTGGGTAGTCCGGCGCCCAGCCGAACGGCACGCCGATGAATACCCCGCCATGACCCCTTCGGTCGAAATCACGGCGGCCGTCGAAGCCGTCGTGACCCTCGAACCCACGATGGCTTTCGAAGTGCTCGCTCGAGGGATGTCCCGAGAACCCGTGCCCGCCGTGCGCCGCGGCGGCGTGGCTGAATGATGCGGTAGCAAGAACGATCACGACCCCGACGAGAGCGGTCGATGAGAGCTTCTTCATGATCATGATGCCTCTTCTCTCCCTAACCTTCAGACCATACCGATGCAGCAAGTATTCAAGTGTCTGTCGTCGTCCGGAGTCCTCCCGTTTCCGAGATCTGGCGCACCGCCTGGCCCTCTGCCGGCATCTAAAAACGGGAAGTGCATCAAGGCCTCCAGAAGCTCATAGGCTTTCCTCTGCGATTATGGTTTCGATAGCTCGGCCACGTCCCAGCCGCCGCCGAGTGCCTTCACCAGCAGCACGCTAGCGTCCATGCGCCGCCGGAGGATGTCGATCTCGGTCCGCTGGTTCGCGAGCGTCACGGTCTGCGCCGTGATCACCTGCAGATAGTTGTCGACCCCGCCCCGGTAGCGGTTGGTGAAGAGCTGCAGCGAGAGCTGCGCAGACTCCACGGCGCGCCTCTGCTGCTGGGCCTCCTGCTCGAGGATGCGGAGAGCGGCCAGGTTGTCCTCGACCTGCTGGAAGGCGGTCAGCGTCGTCTGGCGGTAAGCGGCCACCGTCGCGTCGTAGCTGGCGCGCGCCGCGTCCGACGTGGCGCGGCGACGCCCGGCGTCGAAGATCGTCTGCGTGATCGATGCTCCTACCGACCAGAGAAGGCTCGACGCATTCAGGACATTCCCGAACGAGCTTCCCTCGAATCCGACTGAGGCGTTCAGCATCACGGTCGGAAAGTACGCGGCCTTCGCGATGCCGATTTGCTCGTTCGCCTCGGCGACCCGGCGCTCGGCGGCCGCGATGTCCGGTCGCCGCTCCAGGAGCTGGGACGGGAGGCCCACCGGGATGCCCGGCGGCCGGGCGTCCAGCGGACGAGGGGACAGGCTGAACGCCGCGGGCGGCTTGCCGATCAGCGTCGCGATCGCGTGCTCGAGCTGCGCCCGTTGCACCGTGACGTCGGTGGCCTGCGCCAGCGTGGTGTCGAGCTGCGTCTGGGCCTGGGCGACATCGGACTTCGGGGCCGCCCCGCCCTGGAAGCGATTCGTCGTGAGCTGGAGCGCCGCCTCGAAAGCCTTCACCGTCTCGTCCAGGAGCTGCTTCTGGGCGTCGGCGGCCCGCAGCTCGAAGTAGTCCATCGCCAGCTCGGCCTGCAGACTGAGCTGGGCAGTCTCGAGATCGGCGGCGGTGGCCTGGGCCTCGTTGCGCGCCGCGGCCACTGTCCGCCGAACCCGGCCCCACAGGTCGATCTCGTACGACATGTCGAGCGAGAAGAGGAGGTCGCCGCTGCTGCCCGTCCTCGCGGTCGGCGACAAGAAGGGTTGGTTCGCGGACTCACGGACCGAGCTGGCGCCGGCACTGGCCGAGATCGTGGGAAAGAGGGCGGCCCGGTTGAAGCGGACCATGGCCCGGGCCGCGCGCAGCCTGGCCTCCGCGATCTTCAGATTCTGGTTGGCCGTGGCGACTTCCTCCGCCAGCGCGTGGAGCTCGGGATCACCGAAGATCGACCACCACTGACCCCGCGGCAGGTGATCGCTCGGCTCAGCGGTCTTCCAGCCATCCGCCTCCTTGTACGCCGGCGTCATGGGCACCGACGGCTTCGTGTAGTCCGGGCCGACCATGCAGCCGCCCAGGAGGAGGGCAGCAAGCCCGACGAGGCCCGCGCCTCGCCCCCTCATGGCCCAGTCCCGCCCGGCGCGCTCGCGATCCGCACGCGGGCGCCGCTGGTGAGCGAGTCGGAGGGCGCCACGATCACCTGATCGATCGGCCGGAGACCGGCGGAGATCTCCACGGTGGTCCCGTAGTCCCGCCCGATCGTGACCGGAACGAGCTCAGCGCGACCGTCCCGGACCACCGCGACCTGGAGCCCCTCGGCCCGGAAGAGCAGCGCGTTGGCGGGAACCGTGACCGTCGCGATCTGCTTGGGCAGCTTGAGGTGCACGAAGACGTAGGCTCCGGGCAGCAGCTCTCCGGTCGGATTGTCGACGTCCACCTCGACGAGCAGCGTGCGGGAGGCGAGGTCGATGGCGTTGGCGTTCCGCACGAGCGTGCCCTTGAACGATTGCCCGGGGAACTCGTCGAGGGTGAGGGTCGCGGTGCTGCCGGGGCGGGCCGCTCGCGAGTAGACCTCGGGGACGGCCACGAACACGCGGAGCGTGTGGATGGCCGTCATGTGGAAGAGCTCCCGGCCCGAGGTACTCGTCGATCCCGCATTGATCAGGACCCCGATATCCACGTTGCGCGCGGTGATGACGCCGTCGAACGGCGCGTAGATCTTCTGGAACCCCTGGAGCTGCTCGAGCCGGCGGACGTTCGCGGCGTTCGAGTCCACGGTGGCCTTCGACGCGCTGAGCGCGCTCACCGCCACGTCGGTCTCCTGCTTGGAGACCGAGTCGGACTCGAGGAGCGCTTGCCAGCGGTCGGCGGTGATCTGGGCCTGCCGCAGATTGGCCTGCGCCGTCGCGAGGTCGGCCTGGGCCTGCTGCAGCTGCTGGTCGACCTCGGGGGTCTCGATCTCGGCGAGAAGCTGCCCTGGCTTCACGTGGGCGCCGATGTCGAAGTACCAGCGCTTCACGTAGCCGTTCGTGCGGGCAAAGATCGGGGCGTCGGTGAACGCCTGGGTCGTGCCCGGCAGGAGGATCTCCAGCGTCGCCGCGCTCGCCGTCGGCGACACCACGCTCACGACCGGGACGGCCCCCTCCGCGGTGGTCCGCTTGAGCGTGGCGTCGGCCGCGCTCCGGGCCCGGACACCCGAGTAGATGCCGAGACCGAGGATGGCCGCCACCACGGCGAGCCCGACCAGCAACGCGGGGCCGCGGTGCGGCGAGCGCTGGCGCTCTCCCGGGACGGTCGGTTCGGGTCTCGTCACGAACTCGCTCGTGGGATCGGTCGTCATCGCGATGCCCTGGGCGAGCGCCGCCCGTGCAGCAGGGCGAACACCGACGGCACGAAGGCGAGGGTGGCGACGGTGGCGAACAGCAGGCCGCCGATGACGGCCCGTCCCAGCGGCGCGTTCTGCTCGCCGCCCTCACCGAGCCCGAGCGCCATGGGCACCATGCCGATGATCATGGCCAGCGCGGTCATCAGGACGGGACGGAACCGGGTGAAGCCGGCCTCGATGGCGGCCGTCGTGGCGTCGCCGTGCTCGCCGAGACGCTCCTTGGCGAAGGACACGAGAAGGATGCTGTTGGCCGTCGCGACGCCGATGCTCATGATGGCTCCCATCAGGGCGGGCACGCTGAGCGTGGTCCCGGTCAGGAACAGGAAGACAACGATCCCGGCCAGGGCCGCCGGCAGCGCCGTGATGATGATGAAGGGATCGAGCCAGGACTGGAAGTTCACGACGATCAGCAGGTAGGCGAGGACGATCGCGAACCCCAGCCCCACGAACAGCCCGAGGTACGCCGTCCGCATGGTCTCGATCTGCCCGCGCACCGTGATGTAGCTACCCCGGGGCAGCAGGGGCCGGTTGGCGTCGACGATCCGGGCGATGTCGCGGCCGACCGCGCCGAGGTCGCGGTCCTGCACGGCCCCGAAGACGTCGACCACCCGGCGGATGTTGTAGTGCGACAGCGCCGCCATCTCGCTCCCGCGCGTGATCGACGCGACGTCGGCGAGGATGCCGAGCCGGGTGGTGCTGCTGGGGGTGGTGATCGGGATGTTCTGGAGGTCGTTCAGCGACTGGATCCGGTACTGCGGGGTCTGGGTGGCCAGGTTGTAGTTGACCCCGTTCTGCCAGTTCAGGAAGAAGGTCGGCGTGGTCTGGAAGCTCCCGCTCAGGGAGACGAGCAGGCTGCTGGCGAGGTCGCGGGCGGTGAAGCCCGCCTGGCCCGCCTTCGTGCGGTCGATGGCGACGTCGAACTTCGGGTAGTCGAAGCGCTGGTGGACCCGGAGGTCGACCAGTCCCCGCACCTCAGCGAGCTCGTTCAGCATCTTGTCGGCGACCCGGCGATTGCCCTGGATGTCGGCGCCCTCGATCTGGACGTCGATCGGCGCCGGCAGGCCGAAGTTGATGATCTGCGTCACGATGTCGGCGGGCAGGAAGTAGAAAGTCACGCCGGGGAACTCTACCGGCAGCTTCCGGCGAAGGGTCCGGACGTAGTCGGCGGTGGGGCGATGGTTGGGTTTCAGGGACACGAGGATGTCCCCGTCGGCGGCCCCGATGACGCCGGACGAGCCGTGCATCCAGTTGATGCTGCTGTAGGGGAGCCCGATGTTGTCGAGGACCACGTCCATCTCATCGGCGGGGATCTCGCGCCGGATCGCCGCCTCCACGAGGTCGGTCAGCCGGGCGGTCTCCTCGATGCGGGTGCCCGTCTGGGCCCGCAGGTGCAGGGTGAGCTGCCCGCTGTCGGTGTCTGGAAAGAAGTTCTCGCCGAGCCGGGGCGCGAGCAGGGAGGCGGAGAGACAGACGGCCAGGAACACCGGGATGAAGACGATGCGCCGGCCGACGAGCATCGTGAGCAGTCTTCGGTAGGCGAGGCGGCCCCGCTCGAACGCGCGTTCGAACGCCTGCTGGGCCCGGGCCAGTGGGTTGCGCGACGGCGCCGCGCCCTCGACGGGCGGCGTGAGCAGGTAGCGGGCGATGGTGGGCACCAGCGTCCGCGAGAGGAGGTACGACGCGAGCATCGCGAAGATCACCGCCTCCGCCAGCGGGACGAAGAGGTAGCGGGCGACCCCGCCCAGCAGGAACATCGGCAGGAACACGATGCAGATGCACAGGGTGGAGACGAGGGCCGGCACCGCGATCTGCTGGGCCCCGTCCAGGATGGCCTGGATGACCGGCTTGTCCATGTCGAGGTTGCGGTTGATGTTCTCCACCTCCACGGTGGCGTCGTCCACGAGGATGCCGACGGCGAGCGCGAGTCCACCGAGCGTCATGATGTTGATCGTCTCGCCGAGCAGACTGAGGACGATGATCGACGTCAGGATCGAGAGCGGGATGGACACCGCGATGATGAGGGTGCTCCGCCAGCTCCCGAGGAAGAGCAGGATCATCAGGGCGGTGAGGCAGGCGGCGATCACCGCCTCCCGGATCACCCCGTTCACCGCCGCCCGCACGAAGACCGACTGGTCGGCCAGCGGCTGGACCTTGAGCTGCGGGGGGAGGGTCGGGATCACGCGGGGCAGCAGCGCCCGGATGCCTCCCACGACGTCCAGGGTGGACGCGGTGCCGGTCTTCAAGATCGTGACGAGCGTGCCCCGGCTGCCGTCCCGTCGGACGACGTTCGTCTGGGGTGCGAAGCCGTCGCGTACGTGGGCGACGTCCCGGAGGTAGACCGTCGAGTTGCCGACCACCTTGACCGGCAGGTCGTTCAGCTCGGCCACCGTCCGGGGGCTGGCGTTCATGGCGACGTCATACTCGAACTGGCCGATCTTCGCGGTGCCGGACGGCAGCACGATGTTCTGCGTGCCGAGCGCGGTGACGATGTCGGCGGGGGAGAGCCCCTTGGACTGGAGCAGCCGCTGGTCCAGGTCGACCATGACCTGGCGCTGCTTGCCGCCGTACGGGTAGGGAATGGACGCGCCCGGGACCGTCACGAGCTGGGTTCTCAGGAAGTTGAGGCCGACGTCGTTGAGCTCGGACTCCGACAGGCCGGACAGGGCGAGCTGGAGAATCGGCACCGTCGACGCGCTGTAGTTGATGATGAGGGGAGGCTGGGTGCCCGGCGGGAGCTGGCGCAGGATCGTCTGCGACACTGCCGTCACCTGCGCATTGGCCGTGTCGAGGCTGGCATTCGGCTGCAGGAAGATCTTGACCATCGACTGGCCGTTGACGGTCGTCGACTCGATGTGCTCGATGTTGTCCACCGTCGTGGTCAGCACCCGCTCGTACTGCGTGGTGATGCGCCCTTCCATCTCCTCCGGGTTGAGGCCGGTGAATTGCCACGCCACCGCGATCACCGGGATGTTGATGTTCGGAAAGATGTCGGTCGGCGTGCGCAGGATGAGGACCGGGCTGGCGAGCAGGATCAGCACGGCGAGGACGACAAAGGTGTACGGACGCTGAAGCGCGAGCCTGACGATCCACATGTCTTATGGATGCGGCGGGGGGCGTCGAAGTTTCAGCGCGGCGTGTCGGACGTCGTCATGGTCTCTCAGACTCAGCCTGCAAGAAGGAGTAGTCCCACACGGAGACGCGGTAGTGGTCTGCGGCCGGCAGATGCGAAATCTCGAAGTACGCGCGCTCGAATCCACCGACGCCCTCGGGAACCCACGCGATCTTCTGGCCGACGACTGCGTCGGACGCGTCGAGGGCCTGCGCAAGCAGGCGTAGCGGCTCGGCGGCTTCCCCGTGTTCGTTCGTGATGTACCCGCGAATGCGCTTGCCCCCGCCTGGCTCGGAGTCGACCGACCAGTCGAGCTTGAACCAGTGGTCCCAGCCCTCCATCAAGGTGGTCGTGGATCTGGACGGGGTCAGATACGTGCTCGTGGTCCCACACGCCGTCGTGACGACGGCCGTCAGTGCGAGCAGTACGGCTGAGAGGATCGATCGGGCGTTCGCGGTCATGGTGCTTGCCTTTCGTTGACAGGTGGTCGGGCACCGGCTGGAAAGTTGATGATGTCACCGTTCGGGGTTCGACCGACCAGCGGCGGCGTGTACACCTCGTGGTCGGAGAGCCGGCGCTCCCAGTGCCCAGGCACGGAGACAGGACTGTCGATCCCCGGGACTTGAACGGAGCGATCCGGTACCCACGTCGCCTCGGGCGTCGGCACCGTCGGTGACGGCACTTGCGGCATCGGGCGCGTCGTCGAGTCGTGGAGGCGGTCGAAGATCGCGCCTCCCGGCGTCGTGCCGCCCGGCGGTGACTTCATCTGGCTCGACGCGACCTGAGGCACGGAGACATTCAAGATCATGGCGAGGCCCAGAAGCACCTTTCCCAACCGCATGACTGCGCTCCCTTCCCAATCTGAGATCTCGTTGCGTGTCAGTGACGACCGAGGACCGGTGCATGCGGCAGACCTCGCGGATCTGCCACACGCGCCGAATCCTGCCCCGGCGTGAAAACGTTAGGGCGCCTGTTCGATGGCTTCGTCACTCTTCAAGTCCGCATTGGCGGTGCTCGCCAGCGGAGCGAGAATCGCGACCAGCATCAGCGCGAAGAAAATCGCTCGCTTCATCTGTTCTCCCTCCCTTCTGTCACCCCTTACGATGACGGAGGTGTGCCGGCGGGATGCAGCGACGGGCGATGAGAGGATCTTCATTTTCTTGCGGTGGAAGCGCGCCGGCGCATGCTCGATGGACACGGCTGTGCTGCCAGCGACAGCACGAGCCTGCGCTAACGGCTACTCTGAGCCGAGGACGGAGGCGCGATCACTCCGCAGACGAGCCGCGCGCCTGAATTTCCGGCTGGATCGGTCTTCTCGTCGTCCGGGTCGGCATGGATGACCAGCGAGGTGCCTCCTGGCTGGAGGAGCGAGGCCCGGGCTGGCGTCAGCGTCACGCGGGCAGCCGTCACGTCGATGGAGCCCGTCCCGTCGGCTCCCACCGTGAGATTCGGGAGGTCTCCAGCGTGGGCGCCTTCGGGGTTCTTATGCCCGTGCTTTTTGCCGTAGGGATTGAAGTGGGCGCCCGCGGAGGTGAAGGCCGGCGGCTCGCACTTGCCGACGGCGTGGATGTGGAAGCCGTGCTCGCCCGGCTTCATACCGCTCACCTGCACGACGATCTTCACGCCGCCGGAAACCTCATTGAGTGTCGCCGCCCCGACGACTTTGCCCTGAGCGTCTTTGAGAACAGCTCGGGCCGACTGGGCTTGAGCGACCGCCGGCAGCGCGACGACGAGCATCGCAAGCACGAGCCCGAGCGGTCGCGTCATCGGCCGTGTCTTCGAGTGAAGTCGCATCGGCTGCTCCTTCCGGCTCAGGTGCGTTTCCTCGGTCGTTGTGACGGCCGTGTGAGGCGTGCAGGTGGCGTGTACGCCCTCATTTCCGCAAGATTGTGAATGGTGGCTGAGCTTCGAGGAAGCGTCCGGCGGCCGTGGCGCTCTCGCGTCGAGCAGGCTCTGCAGCAGGATCTTGCTCACGCCGCCGATCACGCGATCCACGACGTCGCCGTCCCTGATCAGGAGAATTGTCGGCGTCGCCCGGACGTTGTACCGGGCAGCGAGTTCCGGCCGGTCATGGACGTCGATTTCGGTCAGCGGCAGCCGACCCGGGAAGGCCTGCACCAGCTGCGCGAGGATCGCCGCGACGCTGTCGCAGGCGTCGGAACCGTTGGCTCGGAAATGCACCATTGCGAGGCCCGGTCGGCGGGGAAGTGTCTCCTCGACAGCCAAGGTCGGCGGCGTTACTGACCCGGGTAGGTGGCTACCGGTGGAGGATGTCGTGCAGGCCACGTGACTGAACGCCCTGGGTTACGTCTGGATCGAGGTCGGGACGACGTGATGGATCCCCTTCGTTCTCTCGGATCCGGCGATCTGTCTGCTTGCGGGCCTCGATCTCCTCGGCAGCTTGGGCGGCGTCTTTCTCCACCTCGGAGGCAGGAGGCAGAACGGCGGGAGCCCGCCGCTTGTACTCGAGGGCGAGCGACCCGCCTTTCTCCCGTGCGAAGGCGGAGGCCGTCGAGACGGTGAACGCGGCAACGAAAAGCAGGGCCAGCGCAAAAGCAGGTCTGATGCTGAGGACCATCACCTCCAACCCCAGAAGAACGGGTCGTTGTAGCCATAGTACGGCCGCGGCGCGTTGGCCCACCGAGCGTCCTGAAGCTCCTGCTCGGACTTCATGGCGGACTCCAGACTCGTGGCGATGAAGTGGCGCGACTGCGGCGACAGGGGGTGCTCCCTGCGCATCAGCTGGAGCGCGTCGTCGACTTGTCTGGTCACTCGAGTGCCGTGAGTCAGACCAAGGAATGCGTGAAGGTGCTCGGCGGCGGCCGCTTCGTCGCCTCGCTCGAGATAACTCAGCCCGAGGTAGAGTCGAGCATCCGCTCGCTTCGGATCCTGGCTCACCGCCTGGCCGAGGTGTGCCACCGCCTCGTCGTAGGCCCTCTGTGCGTAGCGTGCGATCCCCAACCCCACGAGCGCATCCGTCCGCGCCGGGTGGTCCCTGAGGGCCGTTTCGAAGTTGCTCGCCGCCTCTGCGTAGCGGCCGTCCCGCAATGCGGCCTGTCCCAGTCCGGCCGTCGTGGCGCAGCCGCTGATCGCGAAGGCGAGCGCGGCGAGCACCACCGGGTAACATCGGCGTACAGTCATCGTGAGCCGGTTCTCGCCCCTTCCGTCAACCATATCCATCATCCCTCCCTGATAGCGGCGAAAGCCGTCATGGCGAACTCTCGACGCGACTCCCCACACCTGTTGCAGTCCTTTAGAGTGCGAGAAACCCTTCATTGATTCGCGCGATCGTGTAAGCCCCCAGCGATCCGCGTGAACCATGGATCGCCAGCGTCATGTCGGGCGCGATCCTCACCGTCCCCACCAGCTCGGCTTCTGCACGAAAGTGGTTCGGCAACCAGCAGGGCGAGGGCGCCGAGTGTCACATCCCCGCGCTCGGCCTGGCGATCACGCGGGCGTCAACGGCATCGGCGCCTGGTCGGTCGACGCGCTGATCGTTCGCGAGCGCCGGCTCTTTGTACGTTGGTGAATTTCGCGCTGCGGTTCTTGCTGGGGAGGGCGGCTGGAGCCGCTCGACAGGATACTGACGCTCCAGCCAGGCGCCCAGCCCGCCGAGTAGGGGCCGAACGCGCGTGATGCCCTTTCGCTTGAGCGCCAGCGCCACACGGGCGCTCGTCGCTTCGTTCGGTCACGTGCAGACCAGCACGATCTCCCGATCTCGCGGGATCTCGGCCGCCGCCCCATCGATCGCCTCGCCCGCGAGCCACCGTGCTCCCGGGATGGTGTAGGGCGACGCCTCTACCTCCAGGCCCGATCGCAGGTCGGTGATCCACACGTCCTCCCCTCGGTCGAGCAGCGATTTCAGCTTCGTGGCCGTGATCCGGGCCGTTCGAAAGTGACGAAGAAGGCGATGTCTCCGAGCGATCTTGAGCAGCACGTAGATCATGAAGCCCGTCGCAAGCCCCGCGAGCAGACTCTCCGCCCGAGAGGTCTGCACGACGATGAGGGCCAAGGCCCGGCCGAAGAGATATCCCAGCGACATCCATGTCCCGGCCCACAGCACCACGCCTGCGATGTCGAGGATCAAGAACCGAGCCAGGGGGACCTTGACAAGCCCGGCCAGCGCCGGCGCCAGCGCGGTGAGCCCAGGGACGAACTTCGCGATGAGGAGCACACGACTCCCGTACCGCTCGAAGAGGGTCTCGGTGCGGCGGACGCACGAGGCCGGCTCCAGGGACAGCCGACACATGAAGCGCAGCGCCCGGATGCCCCGGACGGCGCCGAGCCTGCGCCAGAGCAAGTCCATCGGCACCGCCGCCGCACAAGCGATGGCCAGCGCGGCGACGATGCTCATGCGCCCGTCGGCCGCCAGGGCGCCGATGCCCAGCAGTACCGGTACGGACGGAACCGGCAACGGGACTTGCTCGGCCACCACGAACGCCGCGAGGATGACGTACCCTCGACTCGCGAGGAGAGCGAAAAGAGTATGCATGCCCTGCACCTTCTCGATGCGCCGAGCGCACTCAAGGTTTCAGGCTGCGTCGATGAGATGCAACGACGGCTGGGCGCACGCCCTCCTAATGACCAGGAGGCCCTGTGATGAAGAGCCTACTGCCCGCAATCATCGGCCTTGCCATCGCGGTGTTCGCGGATCCGGCGGCGGCGTACGTGGTCGAGATCACCACGTCGATCCCGGTCGCGAGCGCAGTAGACGATGCGCAGTTCAGAGACGCGCTCCACTCGGCGATCGACGACGTGCTCCACAACGCGATCGCATTCACCCCGACCATCGTGACCCTGCAGAACGCGCGCGTCGTCGGTGATCGCATCTACATTCTGCTGCTGATCGCGGATGGCGACGGCGAAGAGACGATGAAGAGGCTCTCGGCCGAGGAGCCCGCAGCGAACGAATCGCCGCGGGAGTTGGCGCCTTCGCGCGAAGGTTACGGGCAGCAGTCGATCCAGTTCTAGGGCGATTGCCGCGCTCGACCAACTGGTCGATTCCCCGCGTCATGGTCACTGGCCGCAATACGCTGGCGGGCGGGGTGATCCCGGCTGAACAACGGCGGCCGGTCTCCACGCGGTTCAGCCTCGGAATTACCCCTGCCGGGAGTGGGCCAACCCCACCAAGGTAGGGTAGACGCTTCCCGCCCGGCCAACTAGCCTAGCAGTAGATCGACTCCGATCCTCACCGAGGGACTGACGAGGACGCATGAGCGCGCGCAATGGGCGGGTGGTCTCCATCACAGGCGGCGACGGCTCAACGCCGTACGGATGGTCTTGCGTCACGGTGGACCGCACTCAGGAACGGCGTACCGATCGGGATCGTGAGCTCGTGGAAGCCCTCCGGCTGCACGAGCCCACCGCGGCGGAGCGCCTCGTGGCCACGTACGGCGACCGCGCGTATCGCTTGGCCAGGGGCATCACGGGAAATGCACAGGATGCAGAGGAAGTCGTGCAGGACGTGTTCTGGACCGTGGTCCGAAAGATCGACACGTTCAGGGGTGAGTCGGCCTTCGGCTCCTGGCTCTACCGGATCGCGGCGAACGCGGCCTACCAGAAGGTCCGAGGCCAGCAGAGCCGGAGTGCAGAGCTGTCCTTGGATGACGTGCTGCCGCTCTTCGATGAGCACGGCCGACACGTCGCACCCATGGCCGACTGGTCGGCGCGCGTGGAAGACCACGCTGTTCAGACTGAATTGCGGATGGCGCTGACCTCGGCGATCGACAAATTGCCCGCCGACTATCGAACCGCGCTGCTGTTGCGCGACGTCGAGGGCCTGTCGCACGTCCAGATCGCCGAAGTCTTGAGCCTCAATGTCCCCACTGTGAAGTCTCGGGTGCACCGTGCTCGGTTGTCTCTCCGGAAGCAGCTGGGCGACACCATGACGACGTTGGATGCGCCGATAGCCCCTGAAGGCGGGTCGTGAAGCGGATCGGCAGGGGAAGGAAGGAGATACCCTCCATGCGAAACGAGACTCTGAAGCTTTCGATTCTTGTCGGAGTTGTCG
This sequence comes from Candidatus Rokuibacteriota bacterium, assembly GCA_003220535.1. Classification (GTDB taxonomy): domain Bacteria; phylum Methylomirabilota; class Methylomirabilia; order Rokubacteriales; family CSP1-6; genus AR31. The sequence goes on along the minus strand of QHSU01000016.1, from coordinate 11,568 downwards.
TCGGCACGCTGTGTTCGGTGACGACCGCGCGGGCGGCAGAACCGGACTGGAAAGCTGTGGAGCAGGCGCTGGGCAAGCGCGGTGAGCTCCAGGCGGGTGACGTCTTTCGCATCGGGATGCCGCGCACCGATCTCTCCGTGACGGTGAAGGGCGTGCCCGTGAAGGCGGGATTCGCGCTCGGCTCCTACGCCGCGTTCAAACAGATGGGCGATCAGGCGATGGTCATGGGGGATCTCGTGCTGCTCGATCAGGAGATTCCTGCCGTGATGTCAGGCCTCTTCAGCGGTGGACTCGAGGTGACGGCGGTCCACAACCATCTGAACGAGATGTCACCGCGCGTGATGTACATGCATTACGAGGGGCATGGCGACGCCGTCCGGCTGGCCAGCGCTTTGCGCCACGCGTTGTCCGTAAGCGCGACGCCACTCGGCGGCCCGCTCCCACCACCCGCGACTGGCGCGCCCACGATCGATACGAAGCAGATCGAGCAGGCGCTCGGTCGCTCGGGCCGCGACCTCGGCGCGGGCGTGTTCCAGGTGACGGTGCCGCGCGCGGAGACCATCACCGAGAATGGTATGCCCTTACTGCCTGCCATGGGCGTCGTGACGGTCCTGAATTTCCAAGCCGTGCCGGGCGACAAGGCGGCGATCACCGGTGACTTCGTGCTGACCGACAAGGAAGTCGATCCTGTCGCGCGGACGCTACGGCAGCACGGTATCGACGTGACCGCGATTCACAACCATGGGCTGCTCGACATGCCGCGCCTCTTCTACATGCACTTCTGGGCCGTGGATGTCCCGGCGAAGCTCGCGCAGGGGTTGAAGGCGGCGCTCGACCAGACGAACAGTCAGAGGTGACGCGATGATGCCACGACCCCGGTGGTTCGAGGCCGCACTGGCGGCGCTCGGTTCCGAACTTCACTGAAGGACAGCGAGGACGCATGGACGAGCGCGACAGGCCGGTGGTCTCCGTCGTGGATGATGACGAATCACTGCGTCGGTCCCTCAGGAATCTCCTTCGGTCGGTGGGCTTCGGCGTCGAGACGTTCGCCTCTGCCGAGGAGTTCTTGAGGTCCGCCCAGCGAGAGAACACCGGCTGCCTGGTGCTCGATCTGCGGATGACCGGGATGAGCGGCCTCGACCTCCTCCGGCATCTGGCGGTCGCGGACTCCCGCATTTCTGCTGTCATCCTGACTGCTCACGGCGACGAGGAGACGCGCCGGCGATCCCTGCAGGCCGGCGCGATCGCGTTCCTCGACAAGCCCTTCCACAGTGATGCGCCGCTGGATGCGGTACGGGCCGCTCTACGTCGAGTGAGGAGCGACGCCGAGATTGGGGCTCGGCGCGGATGAGCGACAGCCACTCCTTGCGATTCGTGAATCAGATAGCCGAGGCAGACGTGAAATCACTGGAAGGCATGCTGGAGGCGACGACCGGCGCGGCCGACGGAATGAGCAGCGACCTGCCCGCGTACAAACTCCGACGGGTGACTCAGTACATCCAGGAGAATCTGCAGCGGGAGCTTCGGCTCGCGGAGCTCAGTGCCCTGGTGCACATGAGCCCCTACCATTTCGCGCGCCTCTTCAAGCGAAGCACCGGCGTGCCCCCGCATCGATTCCTGGTTCGGCGCCGGATCGACGAGGCGCGAGCGTTACTGGCTGCTCGAAGGGTGTCGATCGCCGAGATCTCGCGGACGGTGGGATTTCGGACGCCGAGCCACTTCACGACGTCATTTCGGCGGATCACCGGGATGACGCCGAGCGCATACCGCAGCGGAGCCGGGATGGCCACATGATCCACGACAGCATCCTCGGCACCATCGGCAGGACTCCCATCGTGCGCATCCAGCGTCTCGCGCCGAACCACGCCACGATGTACGTGAAGTGCGAGTTCTTCAATCCGCTCGCTTCGGTCAAGGATCGCCTCGCGATCGCCATCATCGAGCACGCGGAAAGGACCGGTGCATTGCTGCCGGAGCAGACCGTCGTGGAAGCCACGTCCGGCAACACGGGCATCGCGCTCGCCATGGTCTGCGCGGCGAAGGGCTATCCATTCGTCGCCACGATGGTGGAGACGTTCTCCGTCGAACGCCGCAAGATCATGCGCATGCTCGGCGCGAAGGTCATCCTCACGCCGGCCGCCGAGCGCGGCACGGGCATGGTGCGCAAGGCCGAGGAGCTCGCGAAGAAGCACGGCTGGTTCCTCGCGCGTCAGTTCGAGAACGAGGCGAACCCGGCCTACCACCGCAACACGACCGGCCCCGAGATCCTCTCGGACTTCGCGGGCAAGCGCCTGGACTACTTCGTCACGGGCTGGGGCACCGGCGGCACGCTGACCGGCGTCGGGCAGATGATCCGGCTCGCTCGGCCGGACGTGCAAATCATCGCCACCGAGCCGGCCGGCGCCGCGCTGCTCTCGGGCAAGCCTTTCGCGCCGCACAAGATCCAGGGATGGACGCCGGACTTTGTGCCGGCCGTCCTCGACCGCACCGTGCCGCATCGCGTCCTGCCGGTGACGGACGCCGAGGCCATCGAGGCGGCGCGGGCGCTCGCGCGCAGCGAGGGCATTTTCTGCGGCATCTCCTCCGGCGGCACCTTCGCCGCAGCGTGCAAGGTCGCCGACGAGGCGCCGCAGGGCTCGGTCATTCTCGCCATGCTGCCGGACACGGGGGAGCGCTATCTCTCCACGGCGCTGTTCGAGGGGATCGCCGAAGGCAGCGATCCGGAACCGTGAGATCCAGCTCGTCGTCACGAGGATGACGGCGACCCGCCATGACTCGCTTGCGCGGCCTGCTTCGCGATGCCTGGACCATTGCTCGTCCGTACTGGGGGTCGGAGGACCGCGGGGCGGCCTTGGGCCTGCTCCTCGTCGTCGTCGTGCTCAATCTCGGGATCGTCTACATCAACGTCCTCCTCAACCAGTGGAACAACACCTTCTACAACGCGCTGCAGGACAAGGACTACGCGATCTTCGTTCACCAGGTCGTCCGGTTCTCGGTGCTCGCGGGCGCCTACATGGTCGTCGCTGTCTACCAGCTCTACCTCAACCAGATGCTCCAGATCCGCTGGCGGCGCTGGCTCACCGACCGGTATCTCCGGGCGTGGCTGACCGACAGCGCCTACTACCGGATGCAGCTCGGGGCGGGTGAGACCGACAACCCCGACCAGCGCATCGCGGAGGATGTTCGCCTGTTCATCACCGGCACCCTCGCGCTCGCCATCGGCGGCATGCGGGCGGTGGTGACGTTGGTCTCCTTCGTGGTGATCCTCTGGCAGCTCTCGGGACCGCTCGCGATCCACCTGGGTGGCTCCACCATCACTGTGCCGGGCTACATGGTGTGGGCGGCTCTCGTCTACGCCATCGTCGGCACCTGGCTCACCGACCGGATCGGACGCCCCCTGGTCCGGCTGAGCTTCGACCAGCAGCGATACGAAGCCGACTTCCGCTTTGGCCTCGTCCGCTTCCGCGAGAACACCGAGGGCGTGGCCCTCTACCGCGGCGAGGCCGACGAGCTCCGCGGCTTCGGCGAGCGCTTCGGAGCCGTGGTGCGGAACTGGTGGGGCATCATGCGTCAGCAAAAGCGACTGACGTGGTTCACCGCCGGCTATGGCCAGGCGGCGGTTGTCTTCCCCTTCGTCGTGGCGGCCCCGCGCTTCTTCCAGGGTGCGATCCCCCTCGGCGGACTCGTCCAGACCGCTACCGCCTTCGGGCAGGTGCAGGACTCGCTGAGCTTCATCGTGACCTCGTACACGGACATCGCCGACTGGCGCTCGGTGGTGGAGCGGCTCGCTGGCTTCGGGCGGGCCCTCGAGCGCGTGCGTGTGCAGGCGGCCACCGACGGTGGCATCCGGCATGTCGGCGGGGATGCGGCACGCGTGGCCGTGACGGGCCTCGAGCTCGACCGCCCCAACGGTCAGCCGCTCGTGGCCGGCGTGAATCTTTCGCTGGCGCGCGGCGAGACCGCTGTCCTGTGGGGGCCCTCTGGTGCCGGCAAGAGCACGCTCGTCCGTGCCATCGCCGGCATCTGGCCCTTCGGGCGCGGTGAGATCCGCGTCCCGCGCGACGCCCGTGTCCTCGTGCTCCCCCAGAAGCCGTACCTGCCCATCGGCACGCTGCGGGACGTGGTGAGCTATCCCATGCCCGCGGGCGGGGTGGACGACGCGACGCTGCGTGAGACGCTCGACGCGGTGGGCCTTCCCGAGCTGGCCGGGCGGCTCGACGAGGCCGCTCACTGGGCGCTCCAGCTCTCCCCCGGCGAGCAGCAGCGGATCGCTTTTGCCCGCGCCTTCGTCCAGAAACCCGACTGGCTGTTCCTCGACGAGGCGACCTCGGCGGTGGATGAGCCGACGGAGGCGCGCCTCTACCAGCTGGTGCGCGAGCGGCTCGCGACGACGACCGTGTTCAGCGTGGGCCATCGAAGCACGCTGCACAGCTTCCACGCCCGCCAGTTCGTGGTGCGGCCCGACGGCAACGGACCCGCCTCGATCGTGGAGGTGGCCGCCAGGCCATGAAGCGCACGCGCGATCGGTCTCACGGCGCCCTCGGGGCCGGAACCTGGCGCTTCGTCACGTCAGCGGGGGATGGGAGATCGGCCGCCGTCCAGCCACCGCCGAGCCCCTGGATGAGCAGGACCGCCGCCGCCATTCGCCGGCCGCGGATCTGGATCGCGGTGATCTCGTCGGTCAGCGCGATCGTCTGGACGGTGATCACGTTGAGGTAGCTGACGGTGCCCGCCTTGTACTGGTTCGTGGTCAGATCCACGGACGTCCGCGCCGCCTGCACCGCCTCGTCCTGCACGGCATTCTCCGCTTCCAGAACGCGGAGGGCGGCCAGGTTGTCCTCCACTCCCTGGAAGGCGGCGAGCACGGTCTGCCGATACGTTGCGACCGTCGCGTCGTAGGCGGCGCGGGCCGCGTCGGTCTGCGCCCGTCGCAGGCCGCCGTCGAACACGGTCTGAGAGATTCCCGGCCCCACCGACCAGAAACGACTCGCGGCGGTGAACCACTGGGCCAGGCTCGAGCTCTCGAAGCCGCTCGAGGCGTTCAGGGTGATGGTCGGATAGAACGCGGCCACCGCGACGCCGATCTGGGCGTTCGCGGCCGCCACCCGCCGCTCGGCGGCGGCGATGTCCGGCCGCCGCTCGAGGAGCTCGGATGGCACCCCGACCGGAATGGCGGGCGGGGTGGCGGTGAGCGGCGTCGGGGGCAGCGAGAAGCTGGATGGCGCCTGCCCCATGAGGATCGCGATGGCGTGCTCGAGCTGCGCGCGCTGGACGCCGACGTCGATGGCCTGGGCCTGGGTGGTCTTGAGCTGGGTCTGCGCCTGCACCACGTCGGCCTGGGACGCCACCCCGTTCGCGAACCGGTCCTGCGTCAGGCGGAGGAACTTCTCGAAGGCGGCGACCGTCTCGTCGAGCAGCTGCTTCTGGGCGTCCAGGGTGCGCAGCTGGAAGTAGTCCTGGGCCAGCTCCGCCTGGAAGCTCAGGCGCGCCGCCTCCAGGTCTCCCGCGCTCGCCTGGGCGGCGACCCGATTCGACTCCACCCCGCGGCGGATCCGTCCCCAGACGTCCAGCTCCCACGAGAAGTCGAGGCCCAGCTGGAAGTCCGATTGGGCGCCGCCCGAGGATCCTGACGATCCCGACGTCCCGGTGGACGTCGCGCTGCCCGCGGACGTGCCGCTGGATGATCCCCCGGTCGCCCCGAAGACGAACGTGGTCGATTGACGCGAGCGCGTGTAGCCGAGCCCGAGGGTCACGGTGGGGAAGTAGGCCGCGCGCGCCTCGCGCACGAGCGCCCGGGCCTGCCGATACTGGGCCTCCGACACCGCGAGGTTCTGGTTCGAGATGCTGACGCGCGCCTCGAGGGCGTTCAGCTGCGGATCGGCGAAGATCTCCCACCAGGAGCCGCGGGCCAGGCCGTCCCGCGGGTGGGCGATCTTCCAGCCGTCGAGCTCCTTGTAGGCGTCGGGGCTGATCATCGACGGCCTCAAGTAGTCGGGCCCCACGGTGCAGGCGCTCACGAGCACGAGCAGCGCCGAGGCGAGCGCGAGCGGGCCGCCGAGGCGCCCGCGGACCGTCCGGCGCCTCACGGCTCCAGCGCATCCGGGGCCGCGGCGGGGGCGAGCGGCCGCCCATGTCCGGCGTGCCCGCGCGCCCACCACAGCCGTACGCGGTCGAGATAGAGGTACACGACCGGCGTCGTGTAGAGCGTGAGCGCCTGGCTCACGATGAGTCCGCCCACGATGGCGATCCCGAGCGGCCGGCGAAGCTCCGACCCGATTCCACGCCCGAAGGCCAGCGGGAGCGCGCCCAGGAGCGCGGCCATCGTCGTCATCATGATCGGCCGGAAGCGCAGCACGCAGGCCTGGTAAATCGCCTCAGCCGGGCTCTTGCCCTCGCCGCGCTCGGCTTCCAGGGCGAAGTCGATCATCATGATCGCGTTCTTCTTCACGATGCCGACCAGGAGCAGGATGCCGATCAGGGCGATGACGGTCAGGTCGCTGCGGCACGCGAGCAGGGCCAGCAGCGCGCCCACCCCGGCCGACGGCAGCGTAGACAGGATGGTGAGCGGGTGGATGTAGCTCTCGTAGAGCCCCCCGAGGACGACGTACACCGCGAGGAGCGCGGCCGCGATCAGCCAGGGCTCGCTGGCCAGCGAGGCCTGGAAGATCTGCGCGGTGCCCTGGAAGCTACCCTGGATGCCGGCGGGCAGCCCGAGCGGGCGCACCGCGGCCTCGATCGCGGTCACCGCGTCTCCCAGCGCGACGCCCGGCGCCAGGTTGAAGGTCAGCGTCACCGACGGGAACTGCGCCTGGTGGTTCACCGCGAGCGCGGTCCGGGTGGGCTCGTAGCGGCTGAACGCGCTGAGCGGGACCATGCCGCCCTTGGAGGACGGGAGATAGATGTCCTGCAGGGTCTCGGGGCGCTGCCAGAAGCGCGGCTCGACCTCCATCACCACGTGATACTGGTTGAGCGGGCTGTACATGATCGCGACCTGGCGCTGGCCGAAGGCGTCGTAGAGCGTGTCGTCGATGAGCTGCGGGGTGATGCCGAGACGCGACGCGGTGGCCCGGTCGATCACCAGCGACGACTGCCGCCCCCTGTCTTGTTGATCGCTGCTCAGGTCGACGAGCTGCGGCAGCCCGCGGAGGCGTTCCGCGACCCGCGGTCCCCACGCGTCGAGCTCCCGGACGTCGTCCCCCTGGAGCGTGTACTGGTACTGCGCGTTCCCCATGCGGCCACCCGCGCGGACGTCCTGCACTGCCTGAAAGAAGGCGGGGGCGCCCGGCACCCCGGCCACGCGCCCGCGCAGCCGCGTGATCACCTGGTCGGCGCTGATCTTCCGCTCCGCGAGCGGCTTCAGCATGACGAATAGACGCGCGGTGTTGGTGGCGGTGCTGGGCCCGTTGCCCTGGCCACCCGTGAATCCCACCACGTTCGCGACCGCCGGGTCGTGCCCGACGATGTCCACGATCTCGGTCAGCTTGGCCCGCATCGCCTGGAACGAGATGTCCTGCGCGGCCTGGATGGCGCCCTGCAGGCGCCCGGTGTCCTGCTGAGGAAAGAATCCCTTCGGTATCACCCAGAACAGGTAGCCGTTCAGCGCCACGGTCAGGAGGGTGACGGCGAGTACGCCACGCGGATGCCGCAGCACCCACGAGAGGCTCGTCTCGTAGCAGCGCCGCATCCACTCGAAGGCCCGCTCGCTCGCCCGATAGAGCCGGCCGTGTTGCTCGTCCGTCTCCCGGGCGAGGAGCGTGGCGCACATCATCGGGGTGGTGGTGAGCGACACCAGCAGCGAGATCGCGATCGCCGCGGAGAGCGTCATTGCGAACTCCCGGAAGAGGCGGCCGATCAAGCCCCCCATCAACAAGATGGGGGTGAAGACCGCCACCAGGGAGAGACTGATGGCCAGCACCGTGAAGCCGATCTCCCGCGCTCCGCGGAGCGCCGCTTCGAGCGGGGAGAGACCCGCCGCCCGGTGCCGCGCCACATTTTCTAGAACTACGATGGCGTCGTCCACCACGAATCCGGTCGCGATGGTAAGCGCCATGAGGGAAAGATTGTCGAGGCTGTAGCCCAGCACGTACATCACTCCGAAGGTGCCCACCAGCGAGACCGGCACCGCCACCGCGGGGATCAGGGTGGCACGAATGCTCCGAAGGAACGCGAACACGACCAGCGTCACCAGGAGCACCGAGATCACCAGCGTCAGCTCGACGTCGTGCAGCGAGGCGCGGATGGTCTGGGTCTGGTCCATCACGACCGACATGGTGATGGCCCGCGGGATCGCGGCCTGGAGCTCCGGGAGCAGGGCGCGCACCCCATCCACGGTGTCGATGATGTTGGCCCCCGGCTGCCGGAAGATCACCAGCAGCACCGCGGGCCGCCCGTTCGCGAGCCCGATGGTCCGCACGTCCTCGACCGAGTCCTCGACCCGCGCCACGTCGGTGAGCCGCATCGGCCGCCCCGCCCGATAGGCGACGATCACGGGGGCGTACTCGGCGGCCTTGAGGAGCTGATCGTTGGACGCGATCTCTGAAGCCCGCGTCCCGTCGCCGAGCTGGCCCTTGGGCCGGTTCTGGGTGGTGGCGGCAAGGGCGCTCCGGACCGTCTCGAGCGCGATGCCGTACTGGTTGAGTGCGGTGGGGTTCAGCTCCACGCGCACCCCCGGCAGCGAGCTGCCGCCCACGATGACCTGGCCGACACCGGGCAGCTGGGAGAGCTTCTGCTGCAGGATGCTGGAGGCCGCGTCGTACATCCGGCCGCGATCGAGAGTGTCCGAGGTCAGGGCCACGATCATGATCGGCGCGTCGGCCGGATTGACCTTGCGGTAGCTCGGGTTGTTGGGGAGCGCGGGCGGCAGGTAGCCGCGGGCCGCGTTGATCGCGGCCTGGACGTCACGGGCGGCGCCGTCGATGTTGCGGGACAGATCGAACTGGAGCGCGACGCTCGTCGAGCCCAGATAGCTGGTTGACGTCATCTCGGTGAGGCCCGCGATGCGACCGAACTGGCGCTCGAGCGGCGCGGCCACCGATGTCGCCATCGTGTCCGGCTCCGCGCCCGGCAGCGTCGCGGTGACCTGGATCGTGGGGAAATCCACCTGGGGCAGCGGTGCGACCGGGAGCACACCCCAGGCCAGGATCCCGCTCAGGGCGAGGCCGATCGTCAGCAGCGTGGTGGCCACCGGCCGCTTGATGAAAGGCGCGGAGATGTTCATGCCGAGTCTTCCGGATTACGCCGGAAGCGCCGCGCGAGCCGGTCGAAGGCGAGATAGATCACCGGCGTGGTGTAGAGCGTGAGGAGCTGGCTCACGATGAGCCCGCCCACGATGGCGATGCCGAGGGGCCGGCGCAGCTCCGAGCCCACCCCTCTCCCCAGGGCGAGCGGCAGCGCGGCCAGCAGGGCCGCCATCGTGGTCATCATGATCGGGCGGAATCGCAACAGGCAGGCCTGGTAGATGGCGTCACCGGGGCTCTGGCCCTGCCGGCGCTCCGCCTCCAGCGCGAAGTCGATCATCATGATCGCGTTCTTCTTCACGATGCCGATTAACAAAATTATGCCGATCAGCGCGATGACGCTCAGCTCCTCCCGGCAGACCAGCAGCGCGAGAATCGCCCCCACTCCCGCCGACGGCAGCGTGGACAGAATGGTGAGCGGGTGGATGTAGCTCTCGTAGAGCACGCCCAGCACGATGTAGACGGCCACCAGCGCGGCGGCGATGAGCAGCGGCTCGTTGGCCAGCGCCGCCTGGAACGCCCGGGCCGTGCCCTGGAAGCTGCCCTGGATACTCGCGGGCAGCCCGAGCCGGTGGGTCGTCGCCTCCACCGCCGCGACCGCATCGCCGAGCGCCGCCCCGGGGGCCAGATTGAACGACAGCGTTACCGCCGGGAACTGTCCCTGGCGCGAAACCACGAGCGGCGCCGTCGTGGGATACGCCCGGATCATGGTGTCGAGCGGCACCGCCACCGGCTGCCCGCCGCTCGTCCCGGTGATGTAGATGTCCCGGAGGGCTCCCGCGCTCCGGCGGAACTCGGGCTTGACCTCGAGGACCACCCGGTACTGGTTCAGCTGGGTGAACATCGTGGACACCTGCCGCTGGCCGAAGGCGTCGTAGAGGGTGTTGTCGATCGCCTGGGGACTGATGCCGAACCGCGAGGCAGTGCTGCGGTCGACCACGAGTGCGGTGCCGAGTCCCTGGTCCTGCTGGTCGCTGCTGACGTCGGCCAGCTCCCGCTGCGCGCGCAGCGCGTCCACCAGCCGCGGGGCCCAGAGGTTGAGCTCGCTCCCGTTCGGATCCTCGAGGCTGTACTGGTACTGCGTGCGGCTCACCCGATCCTCGACGGTGAGATCCTGCACCGGCTGCATGAAGAGCTGGATGCCCTCGACCCCGGCCAGCGCGGGCTGGAGGCGGCGGATGACCTCGCTCGCGCTCACCCCGCGCCGGGCGAGCGGCTTCAAGTTGATGAGGATCCGCCCGCTGTTGACGGTGACGTTGGTGCCGTCCACCCCGATGAACGAGGACAGGCTCTCGACCGCCGGATCTTTGAGGATCACCGCGGCCAGGGCCTGCTGCCGCGCGGCCATCGCCGGGAACGAGATCGTCTGCGACGCCTCCGAGATGCCCTGGATGGTCCCGGTGTCCTGCACCGGGAAGAAGCCCTTGGGCACCACGACGTACAGCATCACGGTGAGCCCGAGGGTCGCGACCGCCACCGCGAGCGTCGCCGGCTGGTGGCCGAGCACCCAGCGCAGGCTCGTGCCGTAGGCTGCGATGATCCGGTCGAAGGCGCGCTCGGACCACCGGTAGAGCCGGCCCTGCCGCTCGGGGGGCGTGTGGCGGAGCAACCGGGCGCACATCATGGGTGTGAGGGTCAGCGACACCACCGCCGAGATGAGGATCGTGATGCCGAGGGTGACCGCGAACTCGCGGAACAGGCGACCCACCACGTCGGCCATGAACAGGAGCGGGATGAGCACCGCGATCAGCGAGACGGTGAGGGACATGATCGTGAAGCCGATCTGCTCGGCTCCCTTGAGGGCGGCCTGGAGCGGAGGATCGCCCGCCTCGATGTAGCGCGCGATGTTCTCGATCATGACGATGGCGTCGTCCACCACGAAGCCGGTGGCAATCGTGAGCGCCATCAGCGACAGGTTGTTCAGGCTGAAGCCCAAGAGCACCATCGCGCCGAAGGTCCCCACGAGTGAAAGGGGGACCGCGACCGCCGGGATGAGGGTGGCCGGAACCGTACGCAGGAAGAGGAAGATGACCAGCACGACCAGCGCCACCGACAGCATCAGCTCGAACTGGACATCCTCCACCGAGCCTCGGATCGTCACGGTGCGGTCGGTGAGCACCGCCACGTCGACCGTCGCCGGCAAGGAGGCCCGTAGCTGCGGCAGCAGCCGCTGAATGCGGTCCACGACCGCAATCACGTTGGCGCCGGGCTGACGCTGGATGTTCAGGATGACCGCCGGCGTGCCGTTCATCCAGGCCGCTTGGCGCACGTTCTCGGCGTCGTCGATCACGTCGGCCACGTTCTCCAGCGTCACCGGGGCGTTGTTGCGGAA
>QHSU01000143.1 GCA_003220535.1 Candidatus Rokuibacteriota bacterium | reverse complement strand
CCGGAGGCCGAGCGGTCGATCACTCCGCGAAGGCAACACGGGCCGACGCAGTCTGGCTGACGCGGCGGCGCGCTCCGGCGGGGCTTGGAGCGACAGCACGGTGACACAGACGCATCGAGCAACTGGAGAAGCCCTCCTCGTCCCGCTGCGAAATCAGCGGAGTCAGGTTGGGCGTATAACCGGGGGACCCGGGAAATCGTCCGACGGCGAGAGGGTGGCGGACGGGTTCGTAGTAGCGACGAAGCGGGGTAATGCCCGTGGAGCGAAGGGACCCTGCTGTTCTGCACTTCCTCCGACGACATGGGAGGCAGGGGCGGCATGACAACGTCGTCCGTGAGTCTGCAGGACCTGAGGCGGAGGATCTACGTCACGGCGAAGGCCGAGTTTCGGCTGGAAGAGGTGGAGTACGGTGTGGCTCCATGAACGACTCGGGCTCTTCGGAGACTATCGGGTCCGATATTGGGCTGCGCCCGAAAGCGCTCCTGGTCGATAGGTCACATAACCCATGGCACGCAGCAGACAGGAGAGCGGCGTACGGGAAATCCGTCTGCGCCGTTCGATGAGGCGGGGGCTGGAGACGGGCTCATCCGGGTACCGCGCCAGTCCTCGACCCTACGAATAGCGCGTGCTCGACCATGGGCGGGCGCTGCGCGAGCGGCCGCTATGCTGGCGGCTTCCGGAAACTGTAAATCTTTTCACGCATTGACAGCCTCTCGAGGCGTGCTAGAAGGGCAAGCACACTTTAGATCCTCTTATTCCGGAAATGAGGTGCCGTATCGGGACGATCGCACTCACACTCCTGGTCCGGCTTGTCCTCGCTGCGCCCGTCACGGCTACCACGATCGGCACCGGCGACATCCTTGTTTCCAATTGGGCCAGCGACGGCATTGACCGATTTGTCAACGGTCAGTGCGCGGCGCTCCCGTACCCCAATATTCAGCATGGCTATCTCGCGCAAGACAGCGCGTTCGCGCTATGGGGGGCGATGGCCCTGCGCTGGACCGTTCCCATGTGGGCGGCGATTCTTGCCGGAGCAATCCTTGGTGGCGGTTCACGCGGATTTGCCTGGAAGCAGGCCATGCCTTCTCTGGAGGAGACGCGACTTCGAGTCGAGATCCGCTACTGGATTTCCTCAGGAGAGACTGCCAGAGACAACTTCATTCGCGAGTTGGGCCTCCTCAGGCTCGGGCATCACAACGCTCAGATCGCTACACATCGGGCTCGCCAGATAGAGCAGTGGCGTGAACGTCTCGGAGCCGCAATCGCTCAACAGACGGTTCTAAGCGTAGCAGAGACGACCGCATTCCTCATGTCAACTAGAGGGGATCGCATTTCCGATTCAATAGGGGCGCTCCAGGTGCTGCTGCGAGACTGGCGCAGCTTTATGCGGTGAGCGTCCGTGGACTCAATCACGCGGACACCCCGTGCTCCGAGCTCTGGCAATCCGCCACACAGATAGCGTGGTGGCACCATGAACCGTGTCCTTCTCGTCCGTCTGTGCGGCGGAGTTTGAAAGCCTTCTATCTCGTCACAGAGCAGTACGACGCGGTGGCGATCTCGGAGGTGCCGAACGACGAGACGGTCGCTAAGCTGTCTCTGAGAACCGCGGCGCTGGACAACGTGAGAACCGAGACACTGCGTGCCTTCAACGAGGACGAGTATCGAAAAATCGTCGCTTCGATCGGCCAAATCAGGTGGCGGCCCCCACGCGGGCGTCCCTCGCGGTGCGGCCCGATGTTGATGTGGTCGCCACGACTACGCCCTACGTCTCGCCAACGCCCAAGTCGAGCCCGCAGCCCATCACAAGCGTGTCTACGCCGTCTACTACGTCCGCGAAGCGATGACCGAGACGAGCTCGCAACGTCCTTGCTTAACGAGTCCGGGAGGGCAGCCTTTCCCCTCCGATGCCAGGGCTGCTCGCGTTCACGCCAGTTCCGCTCGTGCGCTTCTTCGCGCCATTCACCTCCGTAGTGTGACTCCCACTGCGGCCCATCACGACGCCGTCCTCTCCAGCCCTCTCTGCCATCTATGAGAACGGATCCCCCTGTCAAAGCACTGATGTTTATCCTCTGCTCTCCTCCCGTCGTTGACGATGACTGCTCGTGATGCGCGCGCCGGCGCGGCGCGTGCCGCTCGGGTGCCGTCGCAAGATTCCACTATCCATCTATCCGCGCATGCAGGCGCATGATGTCCAGTGCAATCGTCGACGCGTGCTGCGTCGAGGGGTGGGGCGTCCCAATCAATAAGCGGTCCTCAAGACCATGGCAGAGGTCGGGAACGCCGCCCACTGGATCTCTTGCATCGGCACTCTCGTCAGCCGTCGCGACATCAGGACGTCGGCGGCATCTCCTTTCGCCGCGCCGCCGCTGGCGCTCGATGGAGAAACGTTTGGTAATCGATCTGGTCTCGGAGCATCACGTAGAGGCGGACCAAGAGCTTGCGCGCGACGGCGATCTTCGCACGGGAACGGCCACGTCGATGGAGCACGGCGTAGTAGAGCCGCTTCAGATCCGGGTCACGCTTGATCGCCGCTTGGCTCGCCTGGCCGAGAACGTACCGAAGGAGGGCATTGCCTTGTTTGGTAATCCGGCCCAGCCGGTGTTTACCGGCCGAGGACTCGATCGCCGGGGCCAGCCCGACGTAGCTCACTACGTGCTTGCTCGTGGGGAAGCGGGTCACGGACCCTAGCACGAGCACTGTCGCGAGGGCAGACAACGGCCCCACGCCGGGATGGGTCATCAGGCGCTGGGCCTCGGGATGGGCGTGCGCGGCCTCCTCGATCTGGTCGTCCAACCCCTTGATGTGGGTATTCAGCCAGCTCAGGAGCTCGAGACTCTCGCTCCGCCGGCACGCCGTGTGGGCCGGCAGCGAGAGCGCCTGGAGTTGTGCGACGCCCGCGCGAGTGAAGAGCGATGGACCCAGGGCGAGCCGATAGTTGAGGGCAATGGCGTGCACCCCGTTCTTGACCATCGTCCGCATGCGCACGAGCCGCATGCGATGGGCGAGGAGCGTGCGCTGGTCGCGCACGGCGGGATCCGGCAGCCACACGGTGGGGAATCGGTCGTGCCGGAGGAGGTCCAGCAGATGAGCGGCGTCACGCCGATCGGTCTTC
>QHSU01000144.1 GCA_003220535.1 Candidatus Rokuibacteriota bacterium | reverse complement strand
GTAATTCTGGCTCATGAGGTGCCCGCTGACGCGGGCGCGGATTTGCGCGTTGATGTATCCGACCAGCGTTCCCACGTACTCCAAGGAGATCGGCACGTCCTCCTCGATCACGGACGCGACCCTGACCACGGGCAGTGGGGGTGGCGCGGCAGCTCCGGATCTGTCGCCGCAGCCGGCGATCGCGGCTGCAACGAATACGACGACGAGCAGGTTTGCACGTAGAGAGCGGACCACGAATGCCATCATGGCCGGGGGATCCTTCCCTGCCTCCGTCATCATCACATCACCTCCGCAGTGATCACCCGGTCGCATCGTGTCCCGCATAGAGCCACGCGTCGAGAACGTGCGTCAGGTTTGGCATCATAACGCATTTTCAGCCTCACAACGGGGAATCGCCTGGGGAAGGAGGGCTACTCAAGTTGTGAGATCGAAGAGGAGGACGTGCGAATCGGTGTCCACCCTCACGCGGAGCTCCGGTTCGTCACTCACCCGGTGGATCGTGACCGCGCCATCGCGAGCGTCTTCTCCACCGACGAGTTTCAGCGTGCCGCGCAGCTGCGTCACTCCGGCCCTTGCCGCACTTCGGGCTCCGCGACGAACTCCGTCATGGTGTCTCATTCCCTTCTCTTGCGGACGGCCCCGCCGTCCAGCCGCCGCCGAGCGCCTTCACCAGCAGCACGCTGGCGTCCATGCGACGTCGGAGGATGTCGATCTCGTTGCGCTGGTTCGTGAGGGTGACGGTCTGCGCGGTGATGACTTGGAGATAGTTGTCGACCCCGCCCCGGTAGCGGTTAGTGAAGAGCTGCAGCGACAGCTGCGCAGACTCGACGGCGCGCCGCTGCTGCTGGGCCTCCTGCTCGAGGATCCGCAGAGCCGCCAGGTTGTCTTCGACTTGCTGGAAGGCCGTCAGCGTGGTCTGGCGGTAAGCGGCCACCGTCGCGTCGTAGCTGGCGCGAGCCGCGTCCGAGGTGGCACGCCGGCGCCCGCCGTCGAAGATCGTCTGCGTGATCGACGCTCCCACCGCCCACAGGAGGCTCGACGCATTCACGAGGTTCCCGAACGAGCTTCCCTCGAATCCGACCGAGGCGTTCAGCATCACAGTCGGATAGTACGCAGCCTTCGCGATGCCGATCTGCTCGTTCGCCTCGGCGACCCGACGCTCGGCGGCCGCGATGTCTGGGCGCCGCTCCAGTAACTGGGACGGGAGGCCCACCGGGATGTCCGGCGGACGGGTGTCAAGCGGACGAGGGGACAGGCGGAAGGCTGCGGGTGGCTTGCCCATCAGTGTCGCGATCGCGTGCTCGAGCTGCGCCCGTTGCACCGTGACGTCGATGGCCTGCGCCAGCGTGGTGTCGAGCTGCGTCTGGGCCTGCGCGACGTCGGACCTCGGGGCCGCGCCGCCCTGAAAGCGATTGGTCGTGAGCCGAAGCGCCGCCTCGAAGGCCTTCACCGTCTCGTCCAGGAGCTGCTTCTGGGCGTCGGCGGCCCGCAGCTCGAAGTAGTCCGTCGCCAGCTCGGCCTGGAGACTGAGCCGGGCGGTTTCGAGATCGGCGGCGGTGGCCTCGGCCTCGTTCCGGGCCGCCGCCACCGTCCGACGCACCCGGCCCCACAGGTCGATCTCGTACGACATGTCCAGCGAGAAGAGGAGGTCGCCGGAGCTGCCCGTGTTCGCGTTGGGCGACAGGAAAGGGCGGTTGGCGGAATCGCGGATGGAACTGGCGCCGGCGCTGGCCGAGATCGTGGGGAAGAGTGCGGCCCGGTTGAAACGGACCAGGGCCCGGGCCTCGCGCAACCTCGCCTCGGCAATCTTCAGATTCTGGTTAGCGGCGGCGACTTGCTCCTCCAGGGCATGGAGCTCGGGATCCCCGAGGACCGCCCACCACTGGCCCCGCGGCAGGTGGTCGCTCGGCTCCGCGGCCTTCCAGCCGTCCGTCTCCTTGTAGGTCGGCGTCATGGGCGCCGACGGTTTCGTGTAGTCCGGGCCGACCATGCAGCCGCCGAGCCAGAGCGCGGCGAGCCCGGCCAGGCCGGCGGCTCGCCCCCTCATGGTCGGGCTCGGGTGGGCGTGGCCGCGATTCGGACAGGGGTGCCGCTGGTGAGCGAGTCCGATGGCGCCACGATGACCTGGTCGGTCGGCTGGAGACCGGCGACGATCTCCACGGTGGTGCCATAGTCACGCCCGATCGTCACCGGAACGAGCTGCGCGCGGCCGTCCCGGACCACCGCGACCTGGAGTCCCTCGGCGCGGAAGAGCAGCGTGTTGGCGGGAACCGTGGCCGACGCGACCTGCTCGGGAAGCTTGAGGTGAACGAAGACGTAGGCCCCGGGCAACAGCTCTCCGCTCGGATTGTCGACATCCACCTCGACCAGCAGCGTGCGGGAGGCGAGGTCGATCGCGTTGGCGTTTCTCACGAGCGTGCCCTTGAACGACCGCCCCGGGAACTCATCGAGGGTGAGGGTCGCGGTGCTTCCGGGGCGGGCTGCTCGCGAGTAGACCTCGGGGACGGCCACGAACACGCGGAGCGTGTGGATGGCCGTCAAGTGGAAGAGCTCCCGCCCCGAGGTATTCGACCCTGCGTTGATCAGGACACCGATGTCCACGTTGCGAGCGGTGATGACTCCGTCGAACGGCGCGTAGATCTTCTCGAACGCCTGGAGCTGCTCGAGCCGGCGGACGTTCGCCGCATTCGAATTCACGGTGGCCTTCATCGCGCTGAGCGCGCTCACGGCCTGGTCGGTTTCCTGCTTGGAGACCGAGTCGGTCTCGAGGAGCGCCTGCCAGCGGTCGGCGGTGATCTGGGCCTGCCGCAGATTGGCCTGCGCCGTCTCGAGGTCGGCCCGGGCCTGCTCGAGCTGCTGGTCGACCTCGGGGCTCTCGATCTCGGCAAGGAGCTGCCCTTGCTTCACGTGCGCGCCGATGTCGAAGTACCAGGCCTTCACGTAGCCGCTGGTGCGCGCAAAGAGCGGCGCGTCGGTGAACGCCTGGGTCGTGCCCGGCAGGCGGACCTCTTGCGTCGACGCGCTCGCCGTCGGAGACACCACGTTCACGAACAGGACGGCCGCGTCCGCGGTAGTCGACGCGAGCGTGGCGTCGGCCGCGCTCCGCGCCCGGACGCCCGAGTAGATGCCGAAACCGAGGATGGCCGCCACCACCGCGAGCCCGACCAGGAGCGCGGGGCCGACGCGCCCCGAGCGCTGGCGCTCGCCGGGGACGGTCGGCTC
>QHSU01000142.1 GCA_003220535.1 Candidatus Rokuibacteriota bacterium | reverse complement strand
CGCAGACGACGGGCGCGGCTGTGACGATGATTATGGGCATGTGAGGGTCCCGGCGGCGCACCGCTTCGAGGACGTCCCAGCCCGACATGCCGGGCATCAGCAGGTCGGTGACGACGGTCTTGTATTGGCCTCGGTCAAAGAGGGCGAGCGCCTCTTCCCCACTTTCCGCCGTGTCGGCGCAATAGCCCAGGGACTCAAGGAGATGGACCAGGATGTCCCTGACCCCAGCGTTGTCATCTACAAGAAGGATTGTCGAATGCTTGCTCGGACTCCTCATGGCCTCCCTACGCTGCGAAGCCAATGCCATGGACCGGAATCCGGCCAAGTGGCTGCCCGCATTGGATTCCTCAATCCAGAAACGCGAGGCTCTCGAAGGACCTGGTCGTGAACCGTCCAGTTCCCGGAATGAAGTTGACCGATGGTGAAATTCTGGCCGATGCGAGCTGCTTCCGGCTCGCTCGGGCGGTTCGGGGACCGAGGCGGCAAGCCCGGACTCCCCTGGCGTTCCTTGCCCCGCCCAGCAATCAACCATCCACGAGCGAAGTGGATGAGGTTTCGCGAAGGACAGGTAGCGGAGGGCGACTTCCTGATGGTCATCGGCGACCACCTGGACGGGCACGCTGCCCCTAGAGTCGTACCGCGTCATCGCGTAACGCTCTAAACCCCTCAGGGTGGCCTCTGGCCGCTGGCTGCGCGTTTCTGCGCACGCGTCCGGACGCCGTGGAGACGAACATGATGATGCAGATGTGTGGATCCGGCATGATGGTCGCTGGCATCCTCGCCGTGCTCCTGAGCCTCGGGCTCCTCGCAAGCCTCATCGTCCTCGTCTGGGTGGTGATCGGGCGTCTCCGGCGCGAGTCACCGTTGGCGACTGCGAGGTAAGACGCTCTTAATGATCGATCGGCTCATCGAGGTGTCGCTTCGCTACCGGTTTCTGGTCGTCGCCTTCTTCCTGCTCCTCGGCGGTTGGGGTTACTGGGCGCTGCTGACGACCCCGATCGACGCGATCCCGGATCTCTCCGACAACCAGGTCATCGTCTTCACCGACTGTTCCGGACGCTCGCCGCAGGAGGTCGAGGACAGGTCACGTATCCGCTGACCGTGAGTCTGCAAGGCCTGCCCGGGGTGCGCGTCGTGCGGTCGTCGTCGGCGTTCGGCTTCTCGATGATCAACGTGATCTTCGAGGACGACGTTGATCTCTATTTCGCGCGCTCCCGCGTGCTCGAGCGACTCAACCTGCTGGCGAAGTCGCTGCCGGCGGGAGTCGTGCCGACGCTCGGCCCGGACGCGACGGGGGTCGGCCACGTCTTCTGGTACACGGTCGAGGGCAAGGGGGTCTCGCTCCGCTACCTCCGGTTGCTTCAGGACTGGTTCATCCGCTACCAACTCAACTCGGTGCCGGGCGTGGCCGAGGTCGCGAGCATTGGGGGCACGGTGCGCCAATACCAGATCGACGTCGACCCGAACCGCCTTCGCGCCTACCGTGTCCCGCTCTCCGCCGCCGTCGACGCCGTTTTGCGGAGCAACCGCAACGTAGGTGGCAACGTCGTCGAGGCGAGCGGGACCTGGTCCGTGGTGCGTGGCCTTGGGTTGATCGAGAGCACGCGCGACCTGGAAGAAGTGGTCGTCGGGGCTGAGAACGGCGTGCCCATCTTCGTGCGCCAGGTCGCCGACGTGAAGCTCGGGGACGCGTTCCGGGCGGCCGCGCTCGTCAAGGGGACGGACGAGGCGGTGGGCGGTGTCGTCGTCGCGCGCTACGGTGTGAGTACCGTCGACGTGATCATCGAACGGGCCGTCCAGACCCTGCGGCGGGCGCTGGTCGAAGAGACGATCGTCGTCACGATCGTGAACATCCACGACCTTGCAAGCCTGAAAGGCGGTGTGCGGGGCAAGTACTACCAGCGGGCGACCGCAGGTACGAACCTGGTGCTTCTTGAACCCGACGTGGCGCGGGCGTTTCCGGACAGTACCTCGGTAAACCGAGCGCTACGACTGCTGCGCGACGTGGCGGTCAGCAGTTCGGCCCACAGGCGGAAGCGGGTTGCTGATAAGTCCCGGTAGGGCGGTGCGAGGTCGTGGCAGACATCTCAAAGCGAGTCAAACGGCTTCTCCGCGACTGCGCGGCCGCGGCGCATGAGGAGGAATTGCGGCGGGCTCTTTTGCCGATCGCTGAAGCGTTCAAGCGGTGGAAAGAGGGCGGGCTTGGCAGCGGCGAGCTGAGCGAACTGATCCACCGATTCCATCAGGGTCCGGCGCGAGACCTGCATCTTCGCTACAACACCAACCATCTGGAAGCGGCGGTGGCCTATGCCATCGTGACGGGCGTTTTGGGTCACGAGGCGGTTCCGGCCGAGGTGCTGGACCTTGTCGCGGGAATGATCCAGTTCTACGACAGCGAACAGGCGCGCTCCTGAGGCGGTCTGTCGACCATCCACCGGCCGGCAACACCCGGAACTCGATGGGTGCCACGGTCCCTGCCAGGTGGTCATACGCTCTTGCGCTATCTTGCGCTAAAAGACCCTGCGAATCGCGATGACTTCGCGTCCGCGCCTGTCGCGAGAGTTCGTCCATGTCGCGAGCGATCGGCCGGCGACCGCGTAAACTGGTCGCGTGGTTACGCCCAAGCGCGCGGGAAGGCGCGAGGGCCGGCTGATCACCGGCCCTCGACTTTTAATCAGGGGGTCCCGGGTTCGAGTCCCGGACGGCTCACCAAGATTTTCAAACACTTAGAGTCGCGGCGCACGGACACCTGACCACTGATTATTGAATACTGCGCCAGTGGCTGGCCGCCCATCCACGATGGCACCCCGTCTGGTTTCCGACGTACGCGCCGGAACTCAACCCGGTCGAGAAACTGTGGAGCTCTCTCAAGTACGTCGCCTGGCGAACTTCGCCCCGGACACCGTCGACGACATCCGGCACCACGTCCGCCTCGAGCGCTGTCGCCTCACCCGGCTTCGCGACCTGTTGAGGAGCTTTTTCCGCTACTCCGCCCTGCCTTTTCATGTCTGATGTAGGACATTATTTAAGCAGAATTCAATAAGTTGACTTCCACCGAAGGCTGCGACGCAGCGGACGAAGTACGCCAACGTGGTTCCATGTTGGTTCCAAAACCAGCTTGATCCACCCGGGCCTATGCGGACGAATCACCGTCTCGCTTTCTCGCGCAGGTACGTCTCGGTGGGGCGTTGGGTTCGCGGGAGCAGATTATCCGCAGCCGAGCCCTCGAATTACGCTTGACGTAACTCATAATGTCGATGACTATCGGAAATGATCGTCAGCTACCGGGACAAACGGACCAGGGAGTTCGCCGCCGGCAAGCGGGTCAAGGCGTTCTCGGGAATCGAACGGTCTGCGCAGTTGAAGCTCGACCGCCTCGAGGCGGCCGTGTCGCTGCAGGACCTTGGCGCGTTGCCTGGCAACCGTTTCGAGGCGCTGATCGGGGACCGGAAGGGTCAGTACAG
>QHSU01000139.1 GCA_003220535.1 Candidatus Rokuibacteriota bacterium | reverse complement strand
CCTGGTGGACCGCATTGACCCCCGACGGCAGCCGCCTGTACGTGACGGTCGGCCGGGCCGGCGACATCGCGGTGATCGACACGGCCGCCGGCAAGGTCGTCGCTCGCATCCCCGCCGGCAAGCTGCCGTGGGGCATCGCGGTCGTCGAGGTGCCGTGAGCGGGCGCCCGCCGTAACGTCGACGTCCGCTGTCGGATGCGTCCGGCGCTCCCCGTTCTGGGAGCGCGGGCCAGCATCATCATTTCGGGACGTACCGGAGCCCGCGGCCGTGCAACGGCGGTGGACGTTTCCTGGACTCGGTCCAGACGGATCGTTGAGCCTGTGGTGGGCGCAGTTGACTTCTTGAGGACCTCTCTTTATATAAGGCAGCATCATCTCGCCTATGACGCGGCTCATGACGCTTCCGGTGGCTCTGCTCGCCGTGGTTGCCGGCTCCGCAGCCGCCGCCGAGCAGGAGAGGGTGGATGGCATGGGACGGACGCCGGGGTGGGTCGTGGCGACTGACGGCGGAGACCTCGCGTTCGTCGACTGCCAGGGACGGCGCTACCCTCTGGGAAGCGCGCGCATTGAGTCGTCCACAAAACGCTGTCCGACGTCACCCCCTCCTCTGGACATCACCGGCGTCGTCCGGAGCGTCGACCGAATCCGCCGCATCGTCCACGCCGAGGAGGACAGCGGGCGTGTGCGCGTCTTTCACACCACCGCCGACGTCGTTCGGTTCGAGGAGCTCGAGCCCGGCGAGCGGATCCGCGCGACGGGGCCCATCGACGGTCAGGTGACGCGGATCACGAGGCCGTGATACGCCAAAGGAGGCAATGACGGCATGACAACGCAACGAACGGTATTGCACTTGGCCTGCCTTGCATTGGTGGTGTTCGTCGCAGGGGCGTGCTCGATGTCGACATCGGAGACCGCGGGCGGCACCGCGCGCGCATCGACGGCCGACTCTAGCGGCAACGACTGGACCACGTATCACGGCACCTATCGCTCCTGGCACTACAGCCCGCTCACCGAGATCAACACCGACAACGTCAAACGGCTGCGAGTGGCGTGGGTGCACCATCCCGGCCGCTCGACGCGCGGCCTGCAGTCGACGCCGCTCGTCGCCGACGGCGTGCTCTACTACACCGGCTCCTACAGCCGCGTGTGGGCGCTCGACGCGGCCACCGGCAAGCCACTCTGGTCCTACTTCCCGAAGCTGAACGACGACCTCGTCGCAGCGCAGACGCACTCGCCATACACGCGTGGGATCGCCCTCGGGCAGGGCAAGGTGTTCGTGGGCACCGTCGACGGGCGGCTCATCGCGCTCGACATGAAGACCGGCCAGCCGGCGTGGGACACCAAGCTCGTCAACTCGGAGAAGCTCACCGTCGGCTTCACGGGCGCGCCGCTGTTCGTGAAGGACAAGGTCGTCATCGGCGCCCAGGGCGGCGAGTGGCCGGGACGCGGTCCGATCTTCGGCGTCGACGCCGCCAGCGGGCGCAAGGTGTGGGAGTTCTTCACGGTCGCCGGCACCGAGGAGGCCATGAAGACGTGGGGCGGCGAGTCCTGGAAGACGGGAGGCGGCGGCGGCTGGATGGCGGGTGGCTACGATCCAGAGACCAACACGGTGTGGTGGGGCACCGGCAACCCGGCGCCGCTCTACGACTGGGCGGGCTCCGACTGGAAGACCTCCGGCCCACGTCCAGGCGACAACCTCTTCACCTCGTCGATCATCGCCCTCGACCCCGACACCGGGAAGCTGAAGTTCTATCACCAAGAGCTTCCGCATGACGCCTGGGACTTCGACAGCGCGGTCGGCGAGTTCGTGATGCTCGAGCGCGACGGCAAGAAGCTCGTCGTTCATCCGAACAAGGGCGGGCACGTCTTCGTCTACGATCGCAAGGACGCGAGCGTCGTGAACGTCTGGCAGCTGGCCAAGAACATCAACTTCGTGAGAGGCGTCGACCCGAAGACGGGCGCGCTCATCGGCCGTCGTGATCTACCGCTCGGCAAGCACACGAACCTTTGCCCGGCGATCGCGGGCGGCATGAGCTGGAACTCCGGAGCCTATAGCCCGAAGACGGGTCTCTACTACAAGATCGGCCAGGAATGGTGCATGGACCTCGAGGTCATCAAGACCACCCCGGTCCTCGAGCCGCAGGCGCAACTCGACATCGGCGCCAACTTCACCCTGCGCAATCCTGAAGGCGCCAAGGCTCATGGTCACCTGTCGGGGCGCGACCCGGTCACGGGCGCGAAAAAGTGGGAAGTGATGTTCCCGGAACCGCCGCTGGCGAGCCTGCTGGCGACCGGCGGCAACCTGGTCTTCGTGCCCGACCCCCGCGGCATGCTCCGCGCGTACAACGCCGAGACCGGGCAAGAGCTGTGGTCGCACAACAACGGCATCGGACACAACGGCGGCATCATCAGCTACGCGGCCAAGGGCAAGCAGTACATCGCGGTGGCCACGGGCTGGGGATCGCTGGTTGGTGACGAATTTGGAGCGCTCTTCGGCGAGCCGTACAAGAGCATGCCGAAGGACTCCGGCGCGATCGTCGTGTTCACGCTGGAGTGATCGGAGCCGCGGCGGGGCGGGCGCGCACGCCCGCCCCGCCGCGGTAGCATATCGTCATGCGCCACATCCTTGCGGTCGCCGTCGCCGTCACTCTCATGGCCACCGTCGTGAGCGCGCAGGAGCGGTCACGGACACAGAGCGCCGCCGTCCCTAGCACCGACGACGCGCTCGACGGCGAGAAGCTCTTCGGCACCTTGTGCGGCTTCTGTCATCAGGGTGGCGGCCGTGTCGCCGGCCGTGGGCCCAAGTTGGCGGGCACGGACCGGCCGGATGAGTACCTGCTCAACCGCATCCGGGTCGGCAAGGAAGGGGCGATGCCCGCCTATGGCCGGGCGTTCAGCGAGACGCAGCTGCGGGCCCTCATCGCGTACATCCGTAGCCTGAAAGACGATCAGTGAGCCTCCGGCGATCAGCGACCGCACTCGCAGGTGTGCTCGCCGCCGGCCTCGCGTGGTCGGCGGCCGTCGCCCGCCCCCTCGACGTCATCCGCGATCGCGGCGTGCTGTCGCTTTGCGCCCACGCCAACGCGCTGCCGTTCGCGAGCAAGACGCAGGACCCGCCGGGGTTCCAGATCGAGCTCGGGCGCGCGCTCGCGGCCGCGCTCGGCGTGACCCTGCACGTGGAGTGGGTCACCACCGGCATCCAGTTCCGCGCCGCCGACTGCGACATCGTCCTCGACACCATCGCGGTGCCCGAGGCGCAGGCCGAACGTCGTCTGCAGCTCTCGAAGCCTTACCAGCGCAGCGGCGTCGGCCTCGCCCTGGGTGCCAGCACCCGCGGAGTGGACAAGTTCGATGACCTGATCGGTCGTCGCGTCGCCGTACAGGGCCGATCGCTCGCGGCGATGCTGCTGGGACAACGCGGTGTCCGACTCGCCTTCTTCGGCTACGAGGAGG
>QHSU01000141.1 GCA_003220535.1 Candidatus Rokuibacteriota bacterium | reverse complement strand
ATCGTGCACGTCGTTCAGCACGAGCAGGTTCTGGTTGGCGCCCGCCTCGCTGAACGGATCGAAGCCGGGCAGGCCGAGCTCGGGGCACGCCTCCCACCAGCCGTGCGAGCAGCAGACTACCCCAGGCAGAATGGCGTCGCTGATCTGAGCCTGGGCGCGAACGCGACCGCTCGGTGTCTCCACGGCGATCCACTGGCCGCTCCTGATCCCGAATCCCGCGGCCGTTTCGGGATGGATCTCGGCGGTCGGGTTCGGCGCGGTCTTCCTGAGGCTCGGCAGACCCCGGTGCTGGCTGTGCATGTACTGCGGACGCTTGGCGTTGGTCAGCACCAGCGGAAAGCGCTCGCGTAGGTCCGGCCGGCTCAGCGGGCTCAATGCGGGCTCGACGTACACGGGCAGCGCCGGAAGCCCATGCTCCGCGAACTTGAGCGCAAAGATCTCGACCTTCCTCGTCGGCGTCGCGAACCCTCGAGGCGCGCTCCTGGTTTCGTCGAGCTCGGCGAACTTCCGGTAACGGTGCGGCGCGCGCGGGACCGATACCCCGTGCGGCATCGCCGCCAGCGCCTCGAGACTCACCCCGCTGGGCGCCAGCAGGTGGCGATAGCCCGCCTCCAGGTCTCCGCCCCAGAATTCTGCGCTGAGGCCAAGTCGCGTCGCGAGGTCGAAGATGATGGCGACATCGGACCGGCGCTGGTAGAGCGGCGGCACCACGGCCTCGCGGAGCTGGATGTGGGCCATGGCCTCGATCGGATAGCGGTTGCCGACCTTGAGAGCCGAGCACTCCATCCAGCTCGCGGCGGGCAGCAGGATATCCGCGAACCGGCTCGTCGGCGTCTCGACCAGCTCGATCTGGGCGAAGAACTCGAGCCGCTCGAGCGCCCGTCGCCCGCGCAGAGTGTCGCCGTTGGCGAGCAGCGCGTTGGCCCCGAACGAGACCAGCGCGCGTACCGGATAGGGCTCGCTGTCGAGGATTGCCCGGTACAGGTCGTAGGCGGTCACAGTGCCCGGTGTGGCCGGCGGTCCGATCGGTCGCTCCGCGCGCCCGAGCCGGCGCAGCTCCATCGCCTGGCCCAGCGCCGAGCGCGCGCTCACATCCTCGACCTTCGGCGCCGGGCCCGGCACGTTGCCGCCCGGGCCATCGAAGTCGCCGAGCAGGGCGTAGAGGATCTCGATCGCCCGCGACGCCTGGGTGGCGTTCGTGTGCTGCACGAGCCCGTTGTGGAAGTAGTGCGAGACCGGCCGATGCTCGGCGAGCAGCCGCGCGGCCGCGACGACCTTGTCCGCGGCCGCGCCGGTGATCCGCGCGACCGTCGCGGGCTCATAGTCGGCGGCCAATGCGGTCAGGCGCTCGAAGACGGGTCGGCACGTCACCTCGCGATCGTCGGCCAGTCGCACCGTCCGCGCACCCCTCAGGGCCAGCCGCGCGTCCATCGTATAGATGCCCCGCTCGGCGTCGTAGACGATGAGCTCGGAGCTCCCCTCGACGGCCGCGACATGGCGTCGACCGCTGCCGGGCGCTCCGTCCAGATCGGCGCCCGTGAGGAGCATGCCGGTGTCGTCCCGCACGAGGAACGGTGCGTTGGTCCACTCGCGCACGAACTCGCTGTCGTAGCCGCCATCGCGGATCAGTAAGTGGATGAGCCCGAGCGCCAGCGCGCCGTCGGTTCCCGGCCGGACCTGCAGCCAGACGTCCGCCTTGTTCGCCAGACCCACCCGGCGCGGATCGACGACCAGCAGTCTGGCACCCCGCGCCTTGGCCGCTGCGATGTCCGTGGCCAGGGTCAGGAAGTTGCCGTTCGGGTTCGAGCCCCACACCACGATGCAGGCGCTCCGCGCCACGTCCGGCATCGGCAGCGCTGGCGTCCCGAAGGTGTAGTGCGCGCCGGCCGTGTCACGCGGCCACTGGCAGAGATGGGTCGTGCCGCCGATGTTCGGGGTGCCGAAGTGATTGATGAGTCTCTGCAGCCAGCGCTCGGTGTCGGTGAGCGCCGTGCCCCCGGTCGTGCCCTTGTTGAACGCGACGGCGTGGGCCCCGGAGGAGGCGCGCACCTCGAGGAGCTTCTCGGCGATCAGGTCGAGCGCCTCATCCCAGCTGCATCGCTCCCAGCCCGGGTCGGGGCTCGTCTTGGGCCGCGTGCGCCGCATCGCGAAGTTCACCCGATCGCGATGATCGTGGAACTCGGGCGCGGCCCGGCCCTTCGCGCAGATGGCCCCGCCGTGAGGATGCGATCGGTCCGGCTCGACGCCCAGCAGACGCGCGCCGGTGTCCACGGTTGTCACCACGGGACAGTGCACGGCGCAGACCCGCAGTACCCCTTGACCGCCCGGGTCGCGTCCACCCTCATCGTTCCCATCGACCGTGAAGTGAGTATACCGGGCCCGACGATCATGTCAGCAATGGTCGGTCACTTCGCCTTGAGCTTCAGATCCTCGTACGGTGCGGAGAACGGGTAATTGGCGATCAGGCCCAAGCCCGACTCCGCCACTCGGGGTCCGTACGCGCAGATCGAGGGGAATTCCCAGATCGGGGCGAACATTGCCTTGTCGTGGACGAGCCGCTGAATCCGCTCAAGCAGCACGCCACGGCTCTTCTGGTCGGGCGCGGCCGCCATCTCGCGCCAGAGATCCTCGATGTCGGGATAGCTTCCGTAGACGTACGTGCCGCCCCGGGCCACCCATGCCTCCAGTCGCGTCGCCGCGTTGCCGAGCGCGCCGCTGCCGATGAGGATCACGTTCTTCACACGCTTTTCCTGGACGGCCTTGAAGAAGCCGGCTCGCTCGATGGGCTGTAGGACCAACCGGATCCCGACCGGCCTGAAATAGTTGGCGATCGTTTCCGCGACGGGCGCGTACAGCACGTCCGAGAAGAGCGTCCCGGCGTCGAAGCCGTTGGGGTATCCGGCCTCGGCAAGCAGCCGCTTCGCTCTAGCGGCATCGTACTCGTAGAGCGGCGCGGGCCAGGCGAAGTCGAATCCCCGTGGAATGATGCTCGCCGTCACACGCGAAAGACCGAGTGTCTCCGCCTCGTTGAGCGCTTGTCGGTCAATCGCCAGATTCGCGGCAAGCCGCACCCGCCGATCCGACCACGGTGACTTCGGGTCCCATTGCTCGGCGAAATACAGCCATTCCGTCCCCGGGGCC
>QHSU01000137.1 GCA_003220535.1 Candidatus Rokuibacteriota bacterium | reverse complement strand
TCTCACCCAGTACGGCGGCGAGGTCACGATCACCCCGACGCTCCCCGTCGTGATCGGATGGAGGCGGTGGCTGTCCCCGCGGAACAAGCGCAGCCGCCCATCGCGGCTCTCGTAGCGGGTCATGGCGAGGCGACGATCACGCGGATCGTCGTCCACCGCGTTCGATCGGAGACGGCGAAGCCCTTTGCCCGGGCCGAAGTCATGACTACCAGCAAAGGGCTTCTCGACCCTGTAGCCTACGCGGTTGCGCGTCCGGGGCCCTTGAGATCCTCCAGGTAGCGCGCGGTCAGTGCCAGCCACTATCCTAGTCTGTCCTAGACGCCGTTGAAGGTCACACCGCGCACGCCCGTCAACAACCTTCGAGAGCACTCGCGCTGGCGACGATGATCTTGGTTCCGTCATTCTTCTCGCAGAAAACCGTGACCTCGGCGCGTATCTGGCCGCCCTCCACGCGACGGCCGGTGATGATCCCCCGCGTGGTGAAGGGCTCATTCGGCCACAGCACGTTGGTGAACTTCACGTCCAGGCGGCCGCCCAGGTAGAAGCCGCGGCCGAAATGTCGGGTCAGGAGCTCGGTGACGCACGAGAGCGTCATGCGGCCCCCGATCACCGTGTCTCCGAAGCCGAGCTCCTTCGAGGCGGCCTTGTCGTTGTGGTAGTTCCGGCTGCGGTAGAAGAACTCGTCGCACATCGCTTCGGTAAACGTCTTGCGGAGCTCGACCGACAGCGGCTCCCCGGAGGGCTCGCCCTCCTGCCTTGCGCCGTCCTTGCTCGCCGGATCGCGCAAGGTGACTTCGCCGCTGGTCTGCTCCGCCAGGAAGCTCTGGTGATGGACGCTGCGCGCGATGAGGTGCCCGGCCTCGTCTCGCACCCACATCTCCTGCGCGACGACGTCGCGATCGCGCCTCCGGTAGCGATCGGCCACCCGCGCGCTGCAGCGCAGGACCTGTCCAACGCGCGTCGGCGCATGGATCTCCCATTCCTGACGCCTCCACAGGTTGCCGAAGAGGTTGTCGAGGTACCAGCCCTTGAACTGGCTGTCCGTCTGCTGGTAGATGATCACCGGAGTCACCGGTCCGCCAAAGGGCGACGCCGTCGTGTACCAGGGGTTCGGTTCGTCGAGCCCCTTGATGTAGTGCTGAACCATCTCGTCGGTAATCGTCAGCTCGAGCGTGCCGAGATCCTTGCCCGGATACACGTCAGTCGTCATCATGAGTGCAATCCTCCTGGTCATGCTCCTGCTGATGCGCCCGCCCGCCTCCTGATACAGCAAACGCACGACATCGGCAAGCCTTTCGCGGTAGTAAGAATCGTCTACGCCCATGGTGACAATCCCGCTCACCAGATCGTATCGAGAGAGTCTAGCCCACCACGGCTCGAACGAAGCGCTCCACCTCGGACTCGTCGTTGTAGTAGCGCTGCGCATTCTGTGCGCGGGCTTGCGGATCGCACACCCGTGACAGCGACGAACCAATTCCTGGGTGAAGTAGCGCCTCGCTGGCAGACCTCTTCCGAGGGCGCTCGCAGCTCCTCGTCTACCACTTCATGTTCGGGCCCGACTACATGGCGGGGTGTCCCTCCTGCTCGGCGATCGCGGACGGGTTCAACAACTACCGGCGCGAGGCGGCGTGGACTGCGCGCGCGCCGAGCCCGGACGCCGGCGACGAGGGGCCGGTCGCCTTCGCGGCCATGAGCGGAACCGACGTGGCCACGTACACGCGCGAGAGGCCGGGCATGAGCGCGTTCGCGCTCGAGGACGGCGTCGTCTACCACACCTATTCCACCTATGCGCGCGGACTGGACGGCCTCTGGGCCATGTACCAGTGGCTCGACCGCGCCCCCAAGGGGCGCAACGAGACGAGCGTCTGGTGGCGCCGCCACGACGAGTACGACAAGCGCTGAGCGACGTCGTGGTTGTCGTGGCGCAACTGCGGAGACGGGAGATCTCACGACGCATGGCTTCCGAGCGAGCATCCCAGCGAGCCTTCTTCGGCTCTCGGCGCTGCTCTTCGCCGCCAGCGCGGCGGTGACGATCGTCTGGTGCGCGTCCATGTCGGCGATGGGCGGGATGCCGATGCCCGGCCGCTGGACGATGTCGATGGCGTGGATGCGGATGCCCGGACAGACGTGGCCCGGCGCCGCGGCGTCGTTCTTCGGCATGTGGGTCGTGATGATGGTAGCGACGATGCTGCCATCCTTGGTCCCGATGCTGTGGCGCTACCGACAGGCCGTCGGCCGGACAGGCGAGACGCGCCACGAACTGGCCGAGCGCCTCCGCCGCATGCCCCGGCACGGCACCATCCACGACGCGCCGGAGGCCCTGGCAGCCTATCGAAAAGCCTTGAGTACGAGCCAACAAGAACCGGAGCGGCGGTATTTAGAACGGCGGCTCCCGGAGCTCGAAACAACATAGTTTGGATGTGTGTCGAATTGGGGGGCCGCCAAACGACTAAGGGTGCAGGACCAAAATAAACACCAAGGAGAAGACCTATGCAATTCATGATGCTGATGATCCCCAATGTTTACAGAGGCAATAAGAAGTTGGACCCCGGCTTTGTGCCCGACCCAAAGAAACTTGAAGAGATGGCCCGCTTTAATGAGGAGTTGGGCAAGGCCGTCACAATCCTCTCGCTGAACGGCCTTCATCCGCTCAACACCGGCGCGCGTGTTTCGTTCGGCAAAGGGCAGCCGACGGTGACCGATGGGCCGTTCATCGAGACGAAAGAAGTGCTGGGCGGTTATTGGATGGTGGAGGCCAACTCAAAAGAAGAGCTCGTGAAATGGGCGCAGCGGTGCCCCGCCGACGAAGGCGACGTGATTGAGATCCGTCAGATTTTTGACAAGGCGGACTTCGCCATCAAGAAATAGGAGGCGGCCATGACATCGAGGTGTGGCCGATCATGCCGCTGACGCACTCGTAGCCGCGGGCGCGCGCTGGCGAGCAAGGACACTCGCCCGCGCGCTCGCCACCCCGGGGCAGCTCGCCGAGATTCAGCCCTGGGATGTCGGCACCACCGGCCGCACCTCGATCGAGCCGCCGGCGCGGAGCGTCGGGATGCGCCCGCGATCGACAACGCTCGCCGGTGTCCGGGGAACGACTCCTCGGCGGACGGGGCTAAGATGGGTAGGCGCGATGAGCTGCCCATTCTGCGGACACGAGAACCCCGACGGGGCGAGGTTCTGCAACGACTGCGGCGCGCGTCTGGCGGCGCCGGCAACCGCACCCGAGCCGCGCTCCTACACGCCGCGCCACCTCGTCGAGAAGATTCTCGCCTCCAAGAGCGCGCTCGAGGGCGAGCGCAAGCCGGTCACCGTCCTCTTCGCCGACGTCGCGCGCTCGATGGAGCTCGCCGAGCGCGTCGATCCCGAGGAGTGGCATCGCCTCCTCGATCGCCTCTTCCGGATCCTCGCGGACGGCGTCCACCACTACGAGGGGACGATCAACCAGTACACCGGCGACGGCATCATGGCGCTCTTCGGCGCCCCGATCGCCCACGAGGACCACGCCCAGCGCGCCTGCGCGGCCGCGCTCGAGCTGGCGCGCGACCTCGGGGCGCTCGCCGAAGACGTGCGGCGCGAGAGCGGGCTCGATTTCGCGGTGCGGAT
>QHSU01000140.1 GCA_003220535.1 Candidatus Rokuibacteriota bacterium | reverse complement strand
AATCCGTTGGCCCGGCTCCCCGGAGTCGGCCAGGTGAGAATCTTCGGGGCGGGTTCGTACAGCATGAGGGTCTGGCTGGACCCGAAACGGCTCCAGACGTTTGGGCTCACGACCGCGGATGTGATGAACGCCATCCGGGGGCAGAACGTCGAGGTCGTGGCCGGTCAGCTCGGCGGCCCACCCGTGCCGACCGATCAACCCTTCCAGTTCACGATCAATGCCCTCGGCCGGCTCTCCGATTCCCGCCAGTTCGAAGACATCGTCATCAAGAGCACGGCCGGCACGGCCCCGCAGATCGTCAGGCTGCGCGATGTCGCCCGGGTGGATCTGAGCCAGCAGAGCTTCAGCAACTATTCGAGATTCACCGGTCACAAATCAGCTCAGATCGTGGTGTTCGCCTTGCCCGGGGCCAATGCCATCGCGGTCGCCAATCACGTGTACGCGGCCATGGCCGAGATGAGCAAGCAGTTCCCCGAGGGCATGAAATACGCGATCCGGTACGACACCACCCTGTTCGTCCGGGAGGCCATCCGCGCCGTCTACGCGACCCTGTTCATTGCCGGCGTCCTGGTTCTGATCGTCATCCTCCTGTTCCTGCAGAACCTGCGAGCGATGCTCGTGCCGGCCACGACCGTTCCGGTGACCATCATCGGCGCTTTCATCGCCATGGCCGCGCTCGGCTTCACCGTGAACCTCATGACGCTGTTCGCGCTGATCCTCGCGATCGGCATCGTCGTGGACGACGCCATCATCATCGTGGAGAGCAGCTCCTATTACATCGAGCAGGGGATGCCCCCCAAGGAAGCCACGATCAAGGCCATGCAGGAGCTGACCGGGCCGGTGATGGGCATCACGCTGGCCCTGGTCGCCGTCTTCGTGCCGGCCGCTTTCCTGCCTGGAATCACCGGACAGATCTTCCGCCAGTTCGCGCTCGTCATCGCCGCGACCTCGGTCATCAGCGCCCTCAACGCGCTGACCTTGAAGCCGGTCCAGTGCGCCCTCTGGCTGCGACCGCGCGGGGACCGACGCCCGAACTGGTTCTACCGCGCATTCAACCGGGCCGTGCGGCTGATGACGGACGCGTACGTGGGCATCGTGCGCAAGATGGTGAAGCATGCGGTGCCCATGTTCGTGCTCTTCGTGGTGATCA
Organism: Candidatus Rokuibacteriota bacterium; assembly: GCA_003220535.1. Taxonomy (GTDB): domain Bacteria; phylum Methylomirabilota; class Methylomirabilia; order Rokubacteriales; family CSP1-6; genus AR31. The sequence continues at coordinate 2,461 of QHSU01000140.1, read as the reverse complement.
TCGGGGTGACCGCGTGGGCATTTGTCCGCCAGCCCACCGGGTTTCTGCCCACGGAGGACCAGGGTTACGCCATCCTGGTGTCCATCCTGCCCGAAGGCGCCTCGCAGCCCAGGTCACGCGAGGTTGCGGAGAAGATCAATGCCATTCTCGAGCGAACCGACGGGGTCGGCGCGTGGGTGACGATCGGCGGGCTCTCGATCCTGGACTTCGCGAACGTCCCGAATTTCTCGGCGACCTTCGTCGTGTACAAGGACTGGAAGCATCGAGGCGCCGCCCTGACCCAGGACCGGATCGTCGCCAAGCTCAACCGCGAGCTGGCCGGCATCCAAGAAGCCCTGGCCTTCGTCGTCATCCCGCCGCCGATCCGGGGTCTTGGGCAGACGGGCGGCTTCCAGATGATGGTGCAGGACCGCAGAAGCCTCGGCCTGGCCGAGCTGCAGCGGACCGCATCCGAGCTCGCGCAGCGGGCCACCTCGCGCCCTGGCCTGCAAGGCTTGGCCACCACCTTCAGCTACCGCAGCCCCCAGCTCTACCTGAACATCGACCGGACCAAGGCGGAGGCCCTCCAGGTCCAGCCATCGAGCATCTTCGACACGCTCCAGGCCTACCTGGGCTCCTCGTTCGTCAACTTCTTCAACAGATTCAACCAGGTGTTCCAGGTCTATGTTCAGGCCGACGCCGCCTACCGTCTGCAGCCCGAAGACATGAGACATCTGTACGTCCGCAACCAGAACGGGGAGATGGTCCCCTTGAACGCCTTGATCGACGTCAAGCAGGTCCAGGGCACCGAGCTGGTCACCCGTTACAACCTGTACCCGGCAGCGGCCGTGTTCGGCTCCGCCGCTCCGGGGTTCAGCTCGGGGCAGGCCCTCGGCCTCATGGAGCGGCTCGCCGCCGAGACATTGCCGCAAGGCATGGCCTACGAGTGGACCTCGACGAGCTACCAGGAGAGGAGGGTCGGCTACCAGGCGTACTTCATCTACGCGCTCTCCATCGTCCTCGTCTACCTGGTGCTGGCCGCCCTCTACGAGAGCTGGACGTCCCCCGGTGCGGTCATCCTCGTCGTTCCCATGGCGCTGGTGGGGGTCGTCCTGGCGCTCATGAGCCGCGGCTACGACAACAACCTGTACACCCAGGTCGGCCTGGTCCTGATGATCGCGCTCGCGAGCAAGAACGCCATCTTGATCGTGGAGTTCGCGCGCGACCTGCATCACGAAGGCCTATCCATCACGGAGGCCGCGGTCGAAGCGACGCGGCGCCGGTTCCGGCCCATCGTGATGACCTCGTTCGCCTTCATCCTGGGCGTGGTGCCGCTGATGGTCGCCTCCGGGGCAGGCGCCGCCAGCCAGCAGGCCATCGGCACGGTGGTGTTCGGCGGGATGATGGCCTCGACGTTCCTGGCGATCCCGTTCGTTCCGGTGTTCTACGTGCTCTTGGAGCGGACTAGCGAGCGACTGAGAAGACGCAAGGGTTCTGAATCGCCAGTTTCTGGAGGAGAACCCGGCACCACCCGTCCGTGACCCGCCCGCTCCAGGACCACGCCGGTGATGCGCCCGCCGTCGCTCAGCAGGCCGAATCGCGCGCCCGTGCCGTACCATGACGCCGAGGCGTTCCCGCCATAGGGCATGCGGTTGCCGATCTCGTCCTCGGTCGGGACACGCGGGTCGCGCTCGACGCCTTCGCGCCCGGCCGCTTCGCTGGCGTTCGCGAATAGCCCCAGCGCGCGTGAAGCCCGTTGCCGAATGCATCCTGCTGCTCGCCTCGGACGACGCCTCGTACGTGACCGGCACGCTGCTGTTTGTCGACGGCGGCTACACCGCGATGTGACCGACGGGCTTCGGCTGCCCGGCTCTCGGCGGGATCGACGCGAAACGCGGTGACGCGACGCTCGGTCCCCGCCGGCGCGTATCGGACACGCTGCTGCTGGTCGCGACGTACAGAAACCGCCGTGAGACGTGCGGCCAGACGTATTGCAAGCCCGCGGGCAGGGAAACCGTGGCGCGCTTGGTCAGCGCGGCGTCCGCGACGTGACGTCGTAATGCGTGAGGTCGGACACGACGTTGGCGTAGAGCGCGACCTTGCGAGCCTCCTGCTGGGCGAGCGCGACTCGTGATGCGCTCATGCTACCCGCGACGAGTGACAGGAACGCTCTGCGGCTGACCATGGGCTCTTCTCCGCTGGTTGATCACGCATTTTTCGGAGACCAGCGATACACCTTGGCGCAGGCACCGCCCATCAGCATTGCGCGTTCACGGTCGCTCAGGCGGTCGGTTTGGCGGAAGGCCTCGACCGCCTGTTCGTAGTTGACGACTGCGAAGGCGCGAGTCCAGTCGGTACCCCACAGGCAGCGTTCGAAACCCCAGGCGTCGAACACGCGGGCGAGGGGGTCCCAGACGTCCGGGAAAGGATAGGGTTCGCGGGACAGCGTGCAGGCACCGCTGACCTTGATCACCGCGTTCCG
>QHSU01000051.1 GCA_003220535.1 Candidatus Rokuibacteriota bacterium | reverse complement strand
CTGCCACAGAGCGGCCATCACGCCGAGTGCCGCGTGCATGCCCGTGCCCGAGTCGCCGATGGTCGGGCCGGGCTTGAGCGGCGGCGAGCCCGGGAAGCCGGTCAGCGCCATCGCGCCGCCCGTGGCCTGCGCGATCATGTCGAAGCTCTTGTACTCGCTGTAGGGACCGTAGTTGCCGAAGCCCTTCACGGAGAGGTAGACCAGGCGCGGGTTCAGGACGGAGAGCGTGTCGTAGCCGAGGCCCATCTTCTCCATCCCGCCGGGCGCCTGGTTCTCGGCCACCACGTCGGCCTTTTTGACCATGTCGAGGAACATGGCCTTGCCCTGCGGGTGCTTGAGGTTGAGCGTGACGCTCTTTTTGTTGGAGTTGAGCAGGAGGAAGTAGCTCGAGTCGACACCGGGCTTCTCGGCGCGACCGTAGCGCCCGGGCTCCCCCTTGCCGGGCTCCTCGACCTTGACGACCTCGGCGCCGAGCCATGCCAGCATCTGGGTGCACGACGTGCCGGCCTCGAACTGGGTGACGTCCAGGATGCGGATGCCGTTCAGCGCTATGCTCATGGTCTTCCTCCCGTACCGGATCATACCGCGGGCCCGTGCCTTCGAGCGCTTGGGGTGCTGACTAGGCCCGGCCGCCCATAGTCAGCGATTGTGCCCGTTCGTGACCGATAGTTGCCAATAGCTCGGGCACATTCTGACACAGCGAACTGCGTTCTAGTTCTCAAGATGACGGACACTACACCATTGGCAACAATCTCAGCCTCTAGCCTGCTGCGTCGGCTCTGGAATGTGCCCGCTCGTGACCGATAGTGACCGATAGTTCTGGCACAATTCTGGCGCAGCACCCAAGGCGTGAGACCACACACGGCGAGGATCAGCTTCGGATGATCGCGCCCTTGACCCCGGTGCATGCTTCTGTTAATCAGGGGGCAAGTTGGCTCACCCGGGACGATGCTATGGAGGAATCGCCATGGAAAAACGGGTAGATCACGTTGTCACACGGCCGGGTAGACGGCACGGCGACCCTGACGTGCAGATCCCAGTGGCAGAGGATCTCACCACCGTCCCGGGTATTCCCCTCCGGGAGACCGACCTGAGCTTCTACAGCCGCACGTATCCCCAGGAGACCCAGAACATCGAGAAAGCCGCGGATCGGCAGTGGGTTTGGACCGTATACAGCCCGGAGATGAGCGAATACCGCAAGGCACACAACGACATCAGCGAGCCCCTCATCGACGCCGCGGCGGTCTCGGGGGACCTCGAGCCCACCGGCACTCCGACTGGCGAGGACGTGACCGAGGCTATTCGCCGCAAGGCGCGTGAGCTGGGCTTTGGCGAAGTGGGTTTCACCAAGTATGACCGGCGCTACACGTACACCAGCAAAAGGCACTGGACGAAATACGAGCACGCCATCTGCCTGGCACTGGAGCAGAACTACGTGCAGACGCAGTCCCTCCCCGGCATGGACGCCGAGCGCGCCCACTTCGGGACCTATGAGATCGAAGGCGCCCTGTTACTCGACCTCGCCGACCATATCCGGGAGATCGGGTATCACGCCCAGGTGCATAGCCCCAATGACAACAGCGCCCCGTACATTCCCATGTTCGTGGCTGCCGGTCTGGGGCAATTGGGCGCCAACGGTCAGTTGCTCTCGCCGCATTTTGGCTCCAGAGCCAGACTGGCGATCATCACCACCGACGCGGCGGTGACCTACGACCAACCGGTCGACTACGGTATTCACCAGTTCTGCCAGGTCTGCCAGGTCTGTGTGAACCGTTGCCCGGGTCGTGCCCTCGTCAAGGAGAAGGTGTGGTGGCGTGGCGTCGAGAAGAACAAGCTCATCTACGAGCGCTGCCGCCCGGTCATGGCGCGCTACGATGGGTGCGCCGTCTGTATGAAGACCTGCCCGATCCAACGCTTTGGGATGCCGGCGGTCATGGAGCACTACGTCGCCACGGGCCAGGTGCTCGGCAAAGGCACACACCTCCTGGAAGGCTACACCTTCATGGAGAAAGGGTACTTCGGGCCTGGCGAGCTGCCGCTGTTCGACCGGAGCTTCTTCGAGATTCCGCATGGCCGTAACGAGGAATGGCTCTTCCAGCAGTTCAAGGAAAAACTGGTGAAGGAAGGCATCCCCTCCCGGGACGAGCTGGTCGGCTTCGCTCGAGAGGTGAAGAAGATCATCGACAAGGGGAACTCGACGCTCGGAGACGAGTAGGCTCCGGTCTCGGACGCGCACGTCGTCGATGGCAGAAAGGGCGGGCCAGCCAGAGGCAGGTTGGCCCCGCTCTGCGTTGAGCTCTCGGAGCAGAGGTCAAGAGATGTTTGAGAAGGCCCAGATCGACGCGCTGTTCGGTGAGCTGGAGCGGCAGTGGCGGGGAAGTCCTGAATTCGACAGGCTCGCGCGGGACGCGCACCTGGGGATCGCCCTGTGCGACGCCGGACGCCCGTTGAAGGATCGGATCGATCCCAAAATCGTAGCGCTCATCGAGAAGCACAGGCCCAAGGCATAGAACGCCGGCTGTCTCGGTCTGCGCGCCCCCAACGCTGGCCGGTATACGTTGTGTATCGCTCCTGGGAGGGGATTCCTGTCATGGCAGCGAGTCAACCGATCGAAGCCCTCATTCGAGCGCTGGAGCAGAGCGTCGAGGCCGGATTGACCTACTTCCAGGGGCCAGGAGGCCAGGCCCGGATCAAGGTTGGAATATGGGGACCGCGCGAGGTTCTGTGCCATCTGGAGTGGTGGCATCAGGCGACGGTCGAAGGCATGGAGTCTGTCCTGTCCGGTGGCAAACCGTATCGCTTCTACGCCTCGGTCGATGAGATGAACGCCAGGGCCGTCGGTCGCCTGGCCGGCCGCGACATCGCCGAGCTCGCAGAGCTCGTGCGCCAACTGCAGGCGCGGCTCGTCAAGGCGGCGCGTGCCCTCCCCGACCCGAACGCCACGGTCCTGGTCACTGGCGATGGCAGTGGGCGCTCCGTCCTGCAGCGCCTGGAGACGATCGCGCGTCATTGGAGCGAGCACGTTCATGCGCTCCAGGCGCCGAGCGCTGCCTGAGCGAAGGAGCGCGCAGGGGTAAGGGAGGTAGGGACATGGAAGAGAAAACGCTCCTCACGGAGTTGAGCTTCGCCATCGACACGCTCAAGACACTCGCCCTGGTGACCCTGAACGTAGAAGAGTCGCATCCCCTGGCATTGCCGGAACCGCCAACGCCGGACAAAGTCGCCACCTATGAACGGCACATGAACGCCATCTGCGAGCAGGTGGCCCCGCAGCTCCGGCCTTTGCCGGCCGCCTCGCTGCGCGACTATCGGGCGGGGTTTCCCGACCGGGCAGGGAGCTACCTGCTGGAGCTGGTGAACCAGCTGCTCCGGGAGCCCGAGTATGCCGCCGCCTTTTCCCCCGCCGCTCAGAAGCGCCTGCAGAGCTGTGTCATGGACTTACGAGAACTCTGAGGCTGTTGGGCTCAGCACGTCATCGTCGTCGCGCAGTGGTTCCTTTGCCCGCCAGTCGATCGCAATGCCCTATGTGATCACCGAGCCGTGCATTGACGTACGGGATCAGGCGTGCGTCACCGTCTGTCCTGTGGCGTGCATTCATTTCGACGCAGGGAAGGACCGGAAACTCTACATCGACCCGAATGAATGCATCGACTGTGGCGCGTGCGAGCCGATGTGTCCGGTCCGGGCTATTTATAGCGAGTTCGATCTGCCCTACAAGTGGGAGAGGTTTACCAGAATCGATGCGCTCTGGTATCGCGATAAAGATGCTGCACGGGCGATGGTGGATGCTACTCCAAAAGCCAGCTAGTGCGTGCAAGAGAAGGAAGGTTGCAGCATGGCTACTCTAGACGAGCGGTTCCAGAAGGGCTTGGAGATGCGGGAGCGCCTGGCTGGGGGCCAGGGGAGGATCTACAAGGGGGCCGTTCCCGCCGCCTATGATCTGGCTCCGGATATGTACAGGATCAGCACGGAGAGTCTGTACGGGTCTATCTGGAATCGTCCGGGCCTGGAGCTCAGGTATCGTGCCATAGCGACCTTGACGGTCGCCGCCATCCAGCTCACCACGCAAGTCCGATCACATATACGCAATGCTCTGAATGTGGGTATCACGCCGGAGGAGATCATCGAGATACTCATGATGGTCGCCTTCTACGGTGGCATTCCGGCCGCCTATAATGCCTTGGCTGTGACCAAGGAGGTCCTCGAAGAGCGGGGTCTGCACGTCACCTTGCCAGAAACCTTCGATCCCTCGCTAGAGCCCAAATCCCTGTACGACCGGGGAGTCGCGAAACACAAGGCGTTCATCTCCGACGTCTTCGGCTACCATCCGACGGAGCCAACGCCGGTGGAACGCGAGCTGGACGTTCTGATGCACGAGTACCTCTGGGGGGCCGTCTGGACAAGGCCCGGACTCGATATGAAGAGCCGGATCGTCTGCGCCCTCGCGGCCCTGGTAGTCAGGGGACAGTACGACGTGTCCGTCCGTCGGATGATCGAAGGAGCACTGCGTTTCGGCCTCACCAGAACGGAAATCATGGAGATTGGCATGCAGCTGGCCTTCTACGTGGGAGTGCTGCCGGCGAGGGCCTTCATGCACATCGCCAATACGGTCTTCAGGTCGCCTGAATTTTCTCAAGCAGAACCCCGTGGGCTGTGAGGAAGCCGCTGCTGGATTCCGCTGCCGGACGACGCAAAGGTCTCCCGCGAGTCGACGCCGACGGGAGTGTCTCCGCGGAGGGAGGGCGCGGGGTGGCAAGCTCTCGGAGGACGCGAGATCAGCGGCGCTGGCACCGCGAGAACGAGCGGTCACCGGTTGAGAATCTGCAGCATGGGGAGTCAGGCCGTCCTCTCGCGACTCGCAAGGGCTGAAGCATGGGGCCAAATTGCAAAATCCCGGCTCTTACGTTCTCGGTCCCATCACCGGGTGGGCGTTCTCCGCGCCGTACGAAGACGTGAAGCGCGAGGGCAAGTGAGTTCAGGATGAAGCCGTTCGCGACGTGGCTCGTCCTGCTCCTCGCGATCGGCGCCGCGCTCCCCGCCGATGCCGGCCCCGAGGGCCAGGTCACCTGGGCCGTCCACGTGACGCTGGTGCCCGCCTGGTTCGAGCCAGGCGAGGCGCCCATCGGCACGGCCTTCATGGTGCTCTACGCTCTCCACGACGCGCTCGTGAAGCCGATGCCCGGTGCGCTCATGGCTCCGAGTCTCGCCGAGTCGTGGAGCGTGTCGCCGGACGGGCTCGTTTACGAGTTCGTCCTCCGCAAGGGCGCGCGATTCCACAACGGCGAGCCGGTGAGCGCCGAGGACGTCAAGTTCTCGTTCGAACGCTACCGGGGGGTGGACCACAAGCTTCTCAAGGACACGGTTGCCGCCGTGGATGTCCCGGATCCCTCGCGCGTCCGCTTCCGCCTCAAGCGGCCGTGGCCGGATTTCATGACCTTCTATGGTGGCGCGGGCGCGGCGGGCTGGATCGTTCCGAAGAGCTACGTCGAGAAGGTTGGCGGCGAAGGCTTCAAGAAAGCACCGATCGGCGCCGGGCCCTACAAGTTCGTGTCGTTCACCCCGGGGGTGGAGCTCGTCCTCGAGGCGTTCGATGGGTACTGGCGGAAGACGCCGCACGTGAAGCGCGTCGTGCTCAAGGTCGTCCCGGACGAGGCCACTCGCCTGATCGCGCTCAGGCGAGGCGAGGTCGACGTCGCCTACGCCATCCGTGGCCCGCTCGCCGAAGACCTCCGGCGCACGCCGGGCCTCGCGCTGAAGCCGGTCGAGACCCAGATCACGAGCTGGGTCTATTTCGCTGACCAGTGGGATCCGAAATCGCCGTGGCACGACCGGCGTGTACGCCTGGCTGCGAATCACGCCATCGACCGGCAGGCGATGAATCAGGCCGAGCTCCTGGGATTCGCAAAGCTGACGGGAAGCATCATCCCCTCGAGCTTCGAGTTCTACTGGCAGTCGCCCGGCTATGCCCATGATGCGGTCAAGGCCGGGCAGCTCCTTCGAGACGCCGGTCATCCCAAGGGCTTCGACGCCGGGGACTACTTCTGCGATGCCGCGTCGACGTACCTCGGCGAACCCGTCGTCAACTCCCTCAACGCGGTCGGCATCCGAGTGAGGCTCCGGCCGATCGAGCGGGCCGCGTTCTATCAGGGGTGGGCCGACAAGAAGTACAAGAACCTGATCCAGGGCGGCAATAGCCGGTTCGGCAACGCGGCGACGCGGATTGAGCACCTGCTCGTCGGGGGTGGCACCTACGCGCACGGAAGCTATGCGGACGTCGACGGGCTCTTCCGGGAACAGGCGCGCGAGCTGGATCCGAAACGGCGAGAGGCCACCCTGCACCGCATCCAGCAGCTTGTCTACGACAAGGCGATCGTCGCGCCGATCTGGCAGCTCGCGGGCCTGAACGGCATCGGACCGCGGGTGGAGGAGTCGGGCCTCGGACTCATCGCCGGCTACGTGTTCTCCGCGCCGTACGAGGACGTGAAGCTCAAGGGCAAGTGAGGGACCCAGGTCCTGGGCGCCGCTTACTATCGAGCACTGTAGGCCACAACTGGCAACGATCTGAGGCTCTTTGCCCACAGATCCGCGCGAATGTTGTGCCCGTTGGTATCCGATAGTCTCCGATAGTTCTGGCACAATTCTGACACAGTGAACTCCATCACTGGAATGCCTTGGTCCGTCCGCACCATCCGCAATACCCGTTCGCGCCTCGTGAGTTCAGGCCTTCCCATCCAGGGCGCGGTAAAGCTGATCCAATTGGTTGTCGTCGTGCCACGCCAGCATCGTCACGAACGCGGCGATTGTGATGCGGCCGCGGGTTGGATGCAGACAGCCGCGCTGCCGCTGCTCGAGTGTCAGGGTATGGAGTAGCGCCAGCGATTCCTCGCGCCGCCTGCGGAACGCGGCCAGCGCCTGGGCGGCGTCATTCCTCAGGTATTGTCGGTCCGCGGCGAAGCGGTCGGCCGCCGACGGGTCGGCGTAGATCTTCGGGTCATCGTTGGACAGCATCGAGTGGAAGCGCACGAAGTACACCTCTTCGATGTCCCGCAGGTGACAGATGATCTCGTTAGCCGCCCAGTTCTTGCCGTCGGGCCGCCGCACCAAAGCGGCCTCACTTTGGCCACGGATCGCGGCGGCGAGGTCATCGGCGGTGCGGGACATGCGGCCGAGACGCTGCTCCGGTGGCTGCTTGGCGACCTCTTCGCGAGTGTCGGCATGTCCCCTCCTTCGGATTACCCGCCGGGACGGAATGGGATGCTGAACGTGAACGTCGAGCCCACACCGACCTGGCTCGTGGCCCCGATTTTGCCGCCGTGTAGCTCGACAAACTTCCGACACAGAGCCAGCCCGAGCCCTGTTCCCTCTTGCTTGGCCGTGCTCGCCCCAACCTGCCGGAACTCCTCGAACACCGCCTCCTGGTCCTCCAGCGCGATGCCGACCCCGGTGTCGCTCACCGATAGCTCCACGGACCCGTCCTTTGGCACGGCCGCAACCTCGATCCGGCCCCCCTCCGGCGTGAACTTGATCGCGTTCGATAGCAAGTTCAGGACGACCTGCCTGATTTTCCGTTCGTCCGCTCGAACCTCACCGAGCCGCTCATCGGCGGTTGACTCCAGCGTGATTCCCCGCCGCCCCGCCCGCTCGCGTACGAGGGTCAACGCGCTGTCGAGCGCCGTGGGAAGATCTTTGAGGTCACCGAATATCCGCTCCGACAGCACCTCGGAGAAGCCGATGATCGCGTTCAGGGGGTTGCGCAGCTCATGGGACATGTTGGCCAGGAACTTGGACTTATGCTGGCTGGCCACTTCGAGCTCGCGGCTCTTCTGCTCGAGCTCCCGGAAGAGGCGCACATTCTCGATAGCGATGACGGCCTGGGCCGCGAACCCTTGGAGCAGCGCGATTTGCTGTTCGGAGAACAGGCCGACCACCGACCGCGCGACCGTAATCGCCCCGATGGGCGCACCGTCCTTCAGCATGGGCACTGACAGGGCGCCGCGGGGAATGTTTCGGCGCGCGAGCTCGGGATCATACTCGGGGTCCCGCGAGACGTCGGGAACATTCACCACCGCCCGATCGAGAATCGCGCGGCCGGCGAGGAGACTCCGGTCAAGACCACGGCGCTGGCCAGCCTCCCGGGCGATTGCCGCCAACCGTGCGTCCTCGTTGTGGCTCGCGACCAGCTCGAGCGCGTCGTCGCGAAGCCGCCACACATTTCCCGACATCCCTCCGCAGAGGCCGACAGCGCTTCGAACGATCGCCTCGAACACCGGCTGCACGCGCCTCGTCTGGGAGTTCACGCACTCGCATCGCAGTCACGGATGGCTGGTGCTGGAGGCCGCCTCGGTGTCCTACGGCAAGGCCACCACGTACTTCCCCGTGATCGAGCTCCTGCGCAGCTACTTCGCCATCGAGCCCCGCGACGACGGCCGGAAGATGCGCGAGAAGGTGACGGGCAAGCTCCTGTCGCTGGACCGCGCGCTGGAGCCCACCCTGCCGGTGTTCCTCTCGCTGCTCGACGTGCCGGTCGAGGATCCCGAGTGGACGCGGCTCGATCCCCCGCAGCGCAGGCGGCAGACGCTGGAGGCACTGAAGCGGCTCCTGCTGCGGGAGAGCCAGGTGCAGCCGGTGTTGCTGGTGGTCGAGGACCTGCACTGGATCGATGGGGAGACGCAGGCGTGGCTGGACCTGCTGGTCGAGAGCCTGCCGACGGCGCGGCTGCTCTTGCTGGTGAACTACCGGCTGGAGTACGGGCACGGCTGGGGGAGCAAGACGTACTACCAGCAGGTGCGGGTCGACACGCTGCCGGTGGCAAGCGCGGGAGAGCTGCTGGAGGCGCTGCTCGGGGCGGGTCCAGGGTTCGAGGATCTCGAGCGGCTCCTGATCGAGCGCACGCAGGGCAATCCGTTCTTCCTCGAGGAAAGCGTGCGGGCGCTGGTGCGGCGTTGAAGCCGAAACACGCGAAGTTGCTGTAGGGCGCTGACTTAGCCTCACGAGGGCCGTTGGTTGTCGTTGAACTCTCGTGGGGCTATCGCGCACGGTCGCGGGCACAGAACGGGCACACCTACCACCCCGGTGGGGTGGATCGAGGTCCCCGGAGTTTCGCCTACTCTGGCCTCGACATGCGCCTCTCTCGACGGGAGTCCCATCCCCCGCGAAAGGGGTCCCAGAAATTTTCTGCGCGGGGCGAAAAGGTGTCCGCGCCCGCTGCACGATCCGCAGCCCGAACGGCCCAGTTTCAGCCGGCGGCGCGAGCGCGGCGCTTCTTCTGCTTCTTCTTGAAGGCGGCGCGTTTGCGTGCGGTCTTCCTACGATTCTTCACGCGCATGGCAGTCTCCTATCGGCTGGGAGAGTTGGGGTCAGTGCTCGGTGACGTCCGTCGATCATAGACCGCGCGTGCCAAGGCGCACAACCGCTCGATCGACTCAATCGAGATTCGCCGGCCACGGACGCTCGTGGCGCGGACGCGGCGAGGACCAGTCGTGATGCCGAAGTTCACCATCAAAGGCGGAAGCATCTTCGTGAGCACCTAAGCGGCCGACTCCCCCGCTCCCGACCCCTTGTCTACCGTCTCCGGGCGCTCCTTTGCCTGGCGCGAGAGCATGACCAGTCATCAACGAGTAGTATGAGGTTTTGGCGAAGGACAGGTCGTCACGTGAGTTACCTCATCTCGACCTATGGTCTCTCGGCGTTGTTCCTCGCCGTCATGCTTGAATCAGCCGGGATGCCGGTACCGGGGGAAACGGCACTCATTGCCGCCAGCGTGTTGGCGGCCCAAGGACTTCTCTCTCTGCCCTTGGTGATCGTGATCGCCGCCGCGGCGGCGATCATCGGCGACAACGCGGGGTACTGGATCGGCCGCGCGGCGGGGCGGCGGCTTCTCGAGCGCTGGCAACTAATCGCTCGGTACGCCAGCAAGATGCTCCCACCCGCCGAACGCTTCTATGCCCACCACGGTGGCAAGGCCGTCTTCCTCGCCCGCTTCATCCCTGGCCTTCGAGTGATCGGTGCGCTGGTCGCGGGCATCGCCGGCATGGAGTGGTGGCGCTTTCTCTTGTGGAATGTGGCGGGCGGTATGGTGTGGGCGACCAGCGTCGCGCTCATCGCGTATGGCCTTGGCGAGGCTGTGGCGCGCGCCATAGGCCGGTACGGCTTGATCGGAGGGGCGGTGGTCATCGCTGCCGCTGCGTTGCTCTATGGCCTATTGCACAACCTGCGTCGTTGGCGAGGCTACCAACGCTGAACGGACACTCGGTATTGGGCCGCCGCCGGCAGATGGGGGACCTCAGGGTGGTCGTTGATCCAGATGGTGTCAGATAACCACTGGCGGTCCCGCAAGCCGCCACGGTGGCGGCGATCCATGGTTCAGAACTCGGATGGGACTAAAGCCTGCAGTGAACGATGATCCGGGCGATTCGATCGGGTCCCGTGTGATGGTCTTGCGTCTCACGCGATCGACGTTGGGTGAAATCTCACCCGCTGACCCGGGTGCCGGCGGGACGGCGACCCCCTACCCGCCGTCCGTAGACGGCGACCTTCGATACGGCCTCAAGATGGCGCCGACCGAGCATGGCGTCCTCCGCTCGCAGGGGCGCTACTTGTCTTCACGCGCGCCTTCTCAGGCTCTGGTACTACGCGCGGCGCACGGCTACCATGCCCCGGACCAAGGGGGCGAGCATGGGGGGGCAGATCGGACGGATCATCACGTGGGCGGTTCTCGGTTTGGGGACTGCCGCCAGCGTCGCTCAGACGCTTTCGTATGTCGAGACGAGTCACCGTTGGCCTGCTTGGGTCCGGATGTTTGTTGACATTTCCCCGCCGATTTTGAGCGCGATTGCGTCTCTCGCGATACTCCTTGGGCTCGGTGTCGGGCTCTACCGCTTGGCACGGTTCGAGCGCTGGTGGGACCACTTCATAAAGCACTGGGACGCCGAGCTACGCGGGTGGACGCAGGCTCAGGCGAAAGAGGTTCGCCGCCTGGCCGCGAGCGAGTTCGACGAGATCTACCACTTCCGTGGAATCTACGGAGCGCGCCTCAACGACGTCGAGAGAGCTATCGCAGAGGGAGTGCAGTGGGTACATGTTGCGGTCTCGGGCCGCACCGTCCGGCTCACCCTGGAGGCCCACACCTTTTTCCTGAACCGTGGCGAGGTTGAGCAGCGGAAAATCCTGCAACTGATCGCGGCCTCGGACAAGCAAAACTTCTTCATCAGCGAGATTCGAGAGATGGCAGCGAGGGTCCTGAGCTCGTGACCGTTCTAGGCCGGGGCTCCAGCGGCCGGCTAGCATCCCATGATCTGCCACGTACCGACGAGGCGGTCGGATCCAAACAAAGTCAACTGAGCGTGCGCCGTCCCGCGCGTGAGGCAATGGATATCGAGGAGTACCGCGAGAATCGATTTTTGCGTCTTCGCTTCAGATCTGATCTGACGACGGGCTCCATGCGCTGGACTCTTCTTTTCTTCTACAGTTCTTCCTATGTGGTCACGGTCGCTCACGTGGGCACTCCCGAGAACAGTGAGGAAGGCATCGCCGGCCTCGAAGTGATTGCTCGCTCGTTCCGATTTGAGTGAGCCTTTCTCCGGCAGCTCGAGGGCCCGGGCCGATGGACGAATAGGGTACTCCAATCCCCTATGTGCAAGGCCCCGCGCGTCTTCCGGCAATACTTTGCACCGTCTCACGGCGCGGTCCGGCTCTAAGCCCCTGGGAACGCAGCGAGGTGGCCGGGCCGGCATCGCTGGCACGGATCTTCCTTAATGGCGGTCTTTTCCTCGCGGAGGCTGGGTGGCTAGGCCGCGCCCCGAGAAGCAACAGGAGGAGACGAAGCCCGCGCCAGCGCAGCCGGCCACCCGCACCGTCCTGTCGATGCAACTTCGGATCGGTGACCGCTTCTCAGACGAGACCGGCGCGTGGGAAGTCGTCGGGCGGCCGTACACCACCGAAGGCGGCAAAATCGTCCACGCTCGCGTCCAGCGGGTCGGCCAACCCGCCAGCGTCGAGGTGCGAAGCTGGGACGCCTTCAAGCGCATCAGCGTGAGGCGAGCAACCACGGAGGAAGGTAGTTAGCATGGTAGAGCTCTCGGGAGCACCAGCACCGCGCGCGCGCAACCCGGCGATTGAGTGTCGGTGAAGTGTTTCCTCGAGCACGGTCTAACCGCCCCCAGGTTTCAGGAGGACCAAGTCGGCCAAGCCGGTACTGGAGGGAACGCCTTGAGAGCCTCCTGAAACGCCATCCAGAGAAAGAAATCCTTTCCATCCCTTCTCCAGCGGCTGGAGGTGGGTGACTTGGCCTGCTCGGTCGGCCCGAAGCCAAGCAGGTATTCGTGTCCGTCGCCCCCTTCGATGAGAATCCCCCTTACCCTTCCCTGTGCCTTCATCCCGCCTCCTGCGTCCGAACGGTGAACATCGGCCTTTGGCCCTTACCGCGGCTTGATCGCAAGAGCCAGACTTCCCGAAAAGAACCCTCGCCGCGAGATCATTGAATGACTTCGTCTGCCCGCCCCAGGATGGACTGCGGGATCGTGAGCCCGAGCGCCTTATACTCCTCCGGACATTCTCCTGACCAGGGGACAGAAAAGAGGAGGCAGAAGAGGGGAAGAGGCGGCCGCACATGGCGGCCAGGGGCTTGCTGACCAGAGGACCGCCGAGTGCGGAGCCCTCGGAGGCTCACGCGAAGAGTGTCCCAGTCGGCAAGAGAACGGTGCGGGAGGTTCAAGAGAAAG
>QHSU01000138.1 GCA_003220535.1 Candidatus Rokuibacteriota bacterium | reverse complement strand
GGTGGTTCCGGCTCACCGCGGGCGTGCGCTTCGCCGACCCCGAGCCGGTCCTTGGTGTGAACTGGCGCGGCAAGGTCGTCCCCTTCGTCCCCCGAGCGCAGCCGCTGTTCACCTATGTGAACCCGGCGGGCAAGACCGAGTACGAGTTCAAGAAGCTCGGCTTCGCCCACAACCCCATCGTCCCGCACACGGTGGTGCGCGCCGCACGCACCTGCGAGAGCTGCCACGGCAACCCGCGCGCCCTCGGCCTCGGGCTCTATACGAGTAAGGAGCACCCGAAGCTCGAGGAGTTCGGTCAGCCACGCGACTTTCGCTGGGACCGGATCGTGGACGAAGACGGACACCCGCTGCAAGTCACGACGGTGGAGGGCGCGCGGCCCCTCACCCGCGAGGAGATGGATCGCATCCGCAACGCGCAGTACAAGCTCCCCGGCGCGCCGGCGACCCCGGGAGGGGCGCAGCGATGAGACGCGCGTGGCTCCCGGCGGGTGTGGCGCTCGTGCTCGCCCTTGCGCTCGCAAGCCGAGCGAGCGCCGCCGAGCGGCTGAGTGCGCTCGATCCCGTCGAGATCTACGCCAACGGCTTCGACGACCTCCGGGGCATCGTGGTCGATCCGCAGGGCAACGTTTTCGTCGCCGACCGCGCCGCCGGCACGGTGACCCGCATCACGTCCGATCACACGCACACTCGCACGGTCGTCGCCCGACGGCTCCAGCGCCCTATCGGCCTCGCCTTCGACCCTAGCGGCCGCATGCTGATCGCCGAGGAGAAGGCTGGACGCGTCGTGCGCGTGGAGGCGAACGGCAGCCGCTCGGTGATCGTCTCCGGCGTCCAGCAACCCCACTGGCTCGCCACGCGCGAGGACGGGACACTGTTCATCAGCGCCCGGCGGCTCACCCGCGATACCGACGCCGATGACGACGACGAGTCCTCGGAGGACGACGAGTCGGCCGAGCCGGAAATGATCCTCGTCCTCCCCCCCACGGGCCACATCAGCGTTTTCGCCGACGGCTTCAAGGGCCTTCAGGGAATGGTGGCCAATCACACCGCGCTCTTCGCCGCCACCCAGGGCCGACGCGGCAAGGCGCAGACGGACGGCGGCGTCTTTCAGATTCCTTTCCTCGCCGACGGCAGCGCTGGAGTGCCCGTGGCCTTTGGCCCGAGGGACGCGTTCAAGAAACCCGTGGGCCTCGCACGCGACCGTCTGGGCGCCCTCTACCTCACCACCCCGGAAGTCGACCGCCCCAAGGAAGACGCCAAGTATGCCGTCGCCAAGCTTCATCCGACGGCGGTGGTGACCGTCTACGCCGAGAACCTCGAGAAGCCCCAGGGCCTCGCCTTCGATCAGGACGGCCACCTCTACGTCGCCGACGGCTCCTCCGGACGCGTCCTCCGCTTCCTGGCCCCGCGCCCGCCCACGCTCAACGCGGAAGAGTTCATCAACCATTCCCCGCTGGAGGTCACGGGCACGACCCTCTCCGGGGCGCGCGTGGACCTCTTCGTCAACGACGCCCTCACCCCCACGACCGTCACCACCGACAGCGCGGGGGCGTTCTCGGCCTCGATCACGGTGACATCCAACGCCTCCAACACCCTCGAGGTCTTCGCCACGAGTCACGCCGGCCACGGGCTCACCTCCCGCCCTGCCGAGGTCACCATCCTCCACGACGACAGCCCGCCCATGGTCAAGTTCGTCCAGCCAGCCCCGAGCGCCTACGTCCGCCAGACGGTCACGGTGCAGGCGCAGGCGTCCGACGCCAACAAGGTGGCGAGCCTCGCCCTCACCGCTGACGCCCAAGCGCTGACCGCGACCCTCACGCCCACGCTCCCGCCGCCCGCCGCGTCGGTCACGGCCAGGGCCTCGTTCAACACCCGAACTGTGCCCGACGGCACCCACACGCTCGGCGCCACCGCCACCGACCAAGCCGGCAACACCGCCACCGCCACGCGCGTCGTGATCGTGGACAACTCCCCTCCCGATACGTTCATCACCGGGAGCCCGAGCGGCGAGATCAACGTCGCGACGACCACCTTCAGCTTCAGCGGCGCCGACAACCTCACCCCCGTCAGCAACCTTCAGTTCGCCTGGCGCCTGGACGGCGGGGCGTTTACGCCGTTCACGCTCGTGACGACGGCGAGCTTTAGCGGCCTCGCCGAGGGCCCGCACACCTTCGAGGTCAAGGCGCTCGATCTGGCAGGCAACGAGGACCTGACGCCGGCGAGCCGGACCTTCACGGTGCGCTTCGGGCCCTCGATCACCAACGTCGACCCGGCGAGCGGCACGATCGGGACCTTGGTCACGATCACCGGGACGGCCTTCGAGACCGGGGCCACGACGGTCACCTTCAACGGCCTCGCGGCGGTCATCCGCACGATCAGCGCGACGACGATCACCACGACCGTGCCCATCGGCGCCAGCACGGGGCCGCTCGTCGTCACCACCTCGCGCGGGACGGCGAGCCGCACCTTCACGGTCGGGACGACGGGTGACTTCACGCTCACCGCCGCGCCGGGCACAGCGCGGGCCGTCGCCGGCGATCAGACCTCGGTGACCATCGCCTCGGGCGGCAGCGGCAGCTTCACGAGCCTCGTGAGCCTGACGGTCTCGACGCCGGCTGGCGGCATCACGGCTGGCTTCTCGCCGTCGAATCTCGTCGCGCCCGGTGCGAGCGCCTTCGTCAACGTCGCGCTCGCCAGCACTGTCACGCCCGGAAGCTACGGCTTCACGGTCAGCGGCCAGGCGCAAGTCGACGGCCGTAGCGTGACGCGCACGGCGGCATTCACGCTCGAGGTGCTCGCCCCCGACACGACGGCCATCACCGGGCGCGTACTGACGGCTGAGGCGGTGCCCCAGCCGATTCCTGGGGTCACGGTCACGCTGGGCGCAGCCTTCACGCTGACCGACGCGGGCGGGAACTTCGTGCTGCTGGCGCCGCCCTCTGGCGCGAACATGCTCCTGGTCGACGGCCGGACCGCGTCGACCCCGACCACGCAATACCCGCCGGTCGAGGTCAACATTGCCGTCAACAGCTCGGGCCCCACACGAGTGCCGTTCATCGTCTATCTCCCGAAGCTCGACACGGCGAATCCGGTAACGCTTTCACTCGACAGCGGTGGGTTCACGACGCAAGAGGTGAAGGCGACGACGCCGACGATCCCCGGGCTGGTCGTCACCATTCCCGCCGGCACCCGCATCATCGGCCCCGACGGCAACGCGGTGAAGCAGATCACGATCACGCCGGTGCCCATCGACCGCAGCCCGATGCCGTTCCCGTCCGGCGTCTCGCCGCCGATGCTGTTTACAATCCAGCCGGGTGGCGCGGTGCCATCGCAGCCGCTGCCGATCGCGTTCCCGAATATCACGGAAGCCGCGCCGGGCACCTCCGCCAATCTCTACTTCTTCGACCTGGCGACCGGCCAGTGGCAGACGTGGGGCACCGGCACGGTCAGCGCTGACAGCACGCAGGTCGTCAGCGACCCGGGCTTTGGTCTGCCACGCTTCGCCTGGCACTTCTGGGACATCATCCGCGACAAGCTCAAAAAGCTCTGGAACCTCCTCACGGCGGGCGACCCCGTGGATCTCGCAACCGGGCAGTTCACCGTCCAG
>QHSU01000073.1 GCA_003220535.1 Candidatus Rokuibacteriota bacterium | reverse complement strand
CATCTGCGTGTGCGCCGCCAGCCCGTACTCGACGAGGACGCCCATGCCGGCGTGCACCTCGTGGGCGGCGTTGCAGGCCTCGAGGTACGCCTCGCTCGCGACGGCCTTGGCCATATGCACGCTCGCCGCGGCGGGCCGGCCGCCGTCGAGCTTCCACAACGCCTCCCACGTCGCCCAGCGCGCGCTGTCGAGATGGTTGACGAGGCGGATGACGTGGTCCTGGACGCGCTGGAACCGCCCGATCGGGACGCCGAACTGGACACGGCTCTGCGTGTAGGCGACGGACTTCTCGTAAACGGCCTGGCAGCCGCCGACGATATAGGCGCACAGCAGCGGCAGCGCCCGCTCGAGGGCGCGGGCGAGCGCCGCCCATCCCCGCTGCGCCTCGCCGAGGAGAGCGCTCGCCGGCACCTGGACGTTGTCGAAGGCCACCTCGCACTGCCACGAGACGAAGCCCGGCAGCCGACGCGCGGTCACGCCACGGGCCTTCGCATCGACGTGAAGAAGGCTCACGTCGGTCGGCGCGTCGCCGGTCCGGACGGCGACCACCAGATCGGACGCCGAGGTCGCGTCGGCAACAAAGAGCTTGGTGCCGTTCAGGACGTAGCTGCCGTTGCGTCCCTGGGCCGCCAGCGTGATGCCCGCCGGCCCCCACGACGTGTTCGGCTCGGTGATGGCCACCGTCAGGACACGCTCCCCGCTCGCGACAGCCGGGAGAATCCGCCGTCGCTGCTCCTCGGTCGCGCCCTCCAGCACCGTCAGCGCGCCGAGAACGCCCGAGCTGAAGAACGGCCCCGGCAGCGGCCCACGGCCGAGCTCCTCATAGAGCACCGCGGCGTCGCTCAGGCGGTCGCCGCTGCCGCCGTACTCGGTCGGGATCACGATCCCGAGCCATCCGAGCCGAGCGGCCTTCTTCCACAGATCCGGCGCCAGAGACGATTCGACTTTCTGAAGACCCACGATGACGTCGACCGGCGCCTCGCGCTCCATGAAGCTCCGCGCGGTGCTGCGGAGCATCTCCTGGCTTTCGGTCAGCGCGAGATCCATATGGCGCCTCGGCTCATGTCTCGGCTCCGTGCACGGTGCCGGCCTTCTCACGGGTAGACCGCCCGATACCGATGCGTCGGGCCATCTGCACGCGTTGGATGTCGGTGGTGCCGCCGGGATGGACGGAGACGATCCCGTTACGCTGCTGGGTCTCGAGGAACCCGGCGGACGAGCCCCACGTGGGATCGGTGGTGAGCGCGGCCGGACCGACCGCCTCTAAGATTGCGCCGGTCATCCAGAGGCCGGTGGTCTTGCGGTAGTACGAGAGCTGCGGGCCCTCGTACGATTTCGGCTTGCGCGCGTACGTGAGCCAGAAGTTGCGCAGGCCGAAGAGCCGGGTGACCTCGGTCTTGATGTAGATGTCGGCGAGGCTATCGCGCACATCCTGCTGCTGACTGAGCGGCACCCCGTCGCGCTTGGTCTCCTGGCAGTAGCGCAGCAGCCGGTCCCACACGCGGTTCCGGCCGATCCGGCCACCGCCGCCGTGCTCGAGCTCGAGGTGCGTGGTGGCCACGGTCCAGCCCTTGTTCTCACCGCCGACGAGCGCCACCGCCGGCACGCGGACGTCGTCGAAGAAGACCGTTTGCTTGACCCCGCTGTCGGTCCCGCCCTCGCCGCCCGTGCCCATCAGCTCCATCGGCTGCATGCTGATGCCCGGCAGGTTCGCGTCGATCATGAACCAGGAGAGGTTCTCGTGCCGGCGGCCGTTGGGGTCCGTGCAGGCGATCAGCCAGATGCGGTCGGTCCCGTTGTCGCTACCGACGAAGATCTTCTGACCCTTGATCACGTATTCGTCGCCGTCGCGGACCGCCGTCGTCATCCGCACGCCGGCGAGATCGGAGCCGGCGCCGGGCTCGGTCAGGAGCTGCCAGGTGCGGACCTCGCCGCGATAGATCGGCGGCAAGAACGCCTGCCGCTGTTCCTCGGTGCCCCAGACGAGGATGGATGCCGAGCCGAGTCGGCCGCCGCTGTCGTAGTACGGCGGCAGCGACAGGTCGAAGCGATCGACCTCCTCCTCGAGGATGATGGCGTGGTCCACGTCGAGACCCCCGCCGCCATACTTCGCCGGCGCCGTTGGATAGAGCCACCCCTTCGCGCCGAGCTTCCGGCCGAGCGCGCGGAGCTCGAGGTAGCGCCGATAGTTGTCCTCGGCCGATGTCGGGGTCCGCTGGACCTCGGCCGACACGTTCGCTTCGAGCCACGTGCGGACCTCGCGCCGGAACCGCTGCTGCTCCTCGGTATACGTGACCTCGAAGTCCATGTGTTCTCTCCTACCCGACTCGGCCACGAATCTTCGTGTGCAGCGCGCCCAGCACGTCGATCATCGCGTCGACCGACCGCGCGCCGGCCTGGAAGATCGCGGTCGCGTTGAGCGCGATCCACTGAAACCCCATCGCCTTCAGATCGACCGCGCGCGCCACGATGCGGTCGTGCTCCGCGTAGAAGCGCTTGCCGGCAACGTCCCGCGGAGGCGAGGCGACCATCGCCTGCAGCCCGATGGCGGCGGGATCGCGCCCGGCCGCGGCGGCGTGGCGTCGAATCGTGTCGATGTTGCGCCGGGCGCTCTCCGCGTCGGCGATCTGGCTGCCGAGCCAGCCGTCGCCGAGCTCGCCCACGCGACGCAGCGCACGCTCCGACCGGCCGCCGATCCAGATCGGCAGGCGACTCCCCTGCGGGGGTTTGGGCTCCATGCCGATCGCCGTGATCTGATAGTGTCGACCCTTGAAGTCGATCTGCGCATCGCTCCAGGTGGTCCGGAGCAGCCGGATCGCCTCGTCCATCCGAGCGCCGCGGGTGTGAAAATCTTCGCCCAGGGCCTCGTACTCCGACTCCTGCCAGCCGACGCCGACGCCGAGGCGCACGCGCCCGCCCGAGAGCGTGTCCAGCGTGCTCACCTGCTTGGCCACAAGCGTCGGGTGACGCTGCGGCAGCACGAGCACTTCCGTGCCGAGCGTCACGCGGGAAGTGACCGCCGCCATGTACGAGAGCGCCACGAGCGCCTCGAGGATGGGCATCTGCGGCGGATAGGGACCGGGCGGGCGGCCGGCGATCGGATAGCCCATCACGACGTGGTCGAACATGTCGATGTGATCGTAGCCGATCTGCTCGATGGCCTGGGCGAGGCGGCTCACCCCCTGCGGCCCTTCGCGGTACGAGACGCTCGGAAACTCGACGGTGAGCTTCACGTGGGGTCGTAGAGACGAAAGCCCTGTGCGCTCATCGCGATGCCCCCTTTTGCGCGGGCTAGTATACCCGTTCTCAGAGAGAACGGGTCGCGTGGCGGGGCTGTCGGTCGGGATGATCGAGGACTTCGCGGACCTTGCGCGAGAGCGCGTCGGGAGTGAAGGGCTTCTGGAGGAAGACCGCGCGGCCATCCAGGACTCCATGGAGAACGACGGCATTGTCCGTGTAACCGGACGTGTACAGCACCTTCGTCTCCGGCCGGAGTCGCGCAAGCTGCTCGGCCAGCTCGCGCCCGTTCATGCCCGGCATCACGACGTCCGTCAGCATGAGGTGGATCGTTCCTGAATGGCGCTCACAGATCTCGAGGGCCTCGTCGCCATGACGCGCCTCGAGCACCGCGTAGCCGCTGGTCTCGAGAATATCTCGCGCGAGCTCCCGGACGGCCCCCTCGTCCTCCACCAGCAAAATCGTCTCACGGCCCTGGGCCGCGTGAGCCAGCGGGCCACCCGGCTCCGCCGGGTCGGCGGCGCGGTCGACGCGCGGCAGGTAGATTTTGAACGTCGTGCCTTGACCGAGCTCGCTGTAGACCCAGATGTGGCCACCGCTCTGCTTCACGATCCCGTAGACGGTCGCCAGGCCCAGCCCCGTCCCCTTGCCGGGCCCCTTGGTGGTGAAGAAGGGCTCGAAGATCCGCGCCCGGGTGTCCGGGCTCATGCCGGCTCCGGTGTCGCTCACGGCGAGCATGACGTAGGGGCCTGGATGCACCCCGACGTGGGCGCGAGCGTAGGCACCCTCCAGATCGACGTTCGCCGTCTCGAGTGTGAGTCGCCCCCCCTTCGGCATGGCATCCCGGGCGTTCACGGCCAGGTTGATGACGATCTGCTCGATCTGGCTCGGGTCGGCCTGGGCGCACCCGAGCGCCGGGTCGAGTGCCGTGACCAGAAGAACATCCTCACCGATCACTCGCCGCAGCATCTCGCTCATGGTGGCCACCGCGGTGTTGAGATTCAGGACCGCCGGCTGAAGAATCTGCTTACGGCTGAACGCGAGCAGCTGGCGAGTCAGGTCGGCGGCTCGATCCGCGGTCTGCTCGATCAGCTCGATCTCCGCGCGCACCGGATCCGCTGTCGCGAGCCGCCGGAGCAGGAGCTGGCTGCGCCCGGTCATGACGGTCAGGAGATTGTTGAAGTCGTGGGCGATGCCGCCGGCCAGACGCCCCACGGCCTCCATCTTCCTCGCCTGCGTGAGCTGGTCCTGGGTTTCGGAGAGCTCGTCGTAGGCCCGCTGCGTTTCCTGGTAGAGGCGGCTGTTTTCAAGAGCCACCGCGGCCTGCGACGCGAACGCGGTCGCGATCGTGAGATCTTCGGGGGAGAAGCCTTCCTCGCGGCGGGTGCGAATGCTCAGCACCCCGACGACACGCTCGCCGATCTTGACCGGGACCACGAGCATACCGCGGTAGCCGAGGCGACAACTGGCCTCGCGATGAGCCGGAAGAATCCGCGCGTCGTTCGCAAGGTCTGTGACGGCGAGGGCCTCCCCACCCGCCGCGACCATTCCACTGAGGCTCTCGCCGATCTTGAGACGGGGTGTGAGCATGATCTCGTCGTTGTCGCCCCACGATCCGCTGACCACCAGCTCGTCGCCTTCCATGAGGCGAAAGCCGACGGACTCCGACCCCAAGAGGCGTCCACAGGCTTCGGCGATGCTCTCGAGCAACGACGCGACCGGCTGAATCCTCGAGAGCTCGCGACTGGCGCTCAGGAGCGCCTCGAGCCGGCCCTGGTGATGCTTCGACTCTTCCAGCAGACGGGCGTTGTGGATGCTGATGGCGGCTTGGCTGGCGAGCAGGCGCATCAGCTCCTTGTCTTCCGCCGTGAAGTGGCGTTCGTCGTGGAAGAAGATGGCGAGGACGCCCACGAGGAGATCGCCGGCGATGAGCGGAAGACCGGCAAAGCCTCGGAGGCTCGTCGAATCCTGGCCGACGTCGACGATGTACTCGGGGACCCGAGATTCGACGATCGGCCCGATCAACCCCTCGCCGTAACGGATGACGCGAAGCTCCGTCGCCAGCTGTTCCAGCTCGGGACCGACTCGAAAGCTCCCCTGATCGCGAAGCACCCGGCTTACAGGATCGGCCACCCAGACGCGCGCCATCGCGGCGCCGAGCAGGGTCGTCGCGGCTCGCGCCACGGCCTGAATGACCCGTGGGCTGTTGCCGGCCGACGTCATGAGGTGCGTCAGCGCGCTGAAGGCCTCGAGCTTCTCCGCGCGTTGCTGCGTCTGCCGGTAGAGTCGCGCGTTCTCCAGCGCGATCGCCGCCTGGGCCGCAAACGCCCCGACGATGTGCAGGTCCTCCAGGGAGAACCCGTACTCCCGCCGCGTCCTGATGCTCAGGACGCCCAGCACTTGCGCTCCTCCTACCGTGAGGGGCACGCCGAGGAAGGCTCGATAGTCGTGGCGCCGATACGCCTCCCGGTGCGACGGCGTCAACCGGGGATCGTCGGCAGGATTCCAGACCACCAGAGGCTCTCCACTCACGGCGACGGTTCCAGACAGGCTCTCACCCATCTTGAGCCGCGGGGTCGACATGGCCTCGCCAGAGGTGCCATACGCGCCTGCGAGCACCAGGTCGTCGCCGTCGCGTACCCGGATACCGACCGAGTCCGAATCGAGGAGCTGTCCGCACGCCTCGGCCATTTTCCCGAGCAGAGACTCCAGGGGCTGGATTCGAGACAGCTCGCGGCTCATGTCCAGGAGCGCCTCGAGTCGAGCGCGGTGGGTAGAGACTTCACGGGTCGACTCGGTCGCCGTCGCCGTCGCCGCGTGGGTTCGATCAAATTCTGTCGTCACGGTTTCCGGTTCCCTGAGGAGTGTAGGAATCGCAAAGAACACGCCATTTCCGGCGCCCATGCAACAGGCTGATATCGCGGATATTTGTCGATCGACTACGCCGGCCGAGCGGATGATTTCTTACCGATTGCGTGATGCCGCGGTCAGTAGATGCCCAGGTGCTGGCGCAGGTCGACGCCGCTCTGCTTGAGCTCGGCCGCGGGCCCGTCGACGACGACCCGGCCGCTGTTGAGGACGACGATGTCGTCGGCGACGTCGAAGACGAGCTTGGCGTTCTGCTCGACGAGCACGATGGAGAGCCCTTCGGCCTTGAGCTGGCGAATGGTCGACATGACCTCGACGACGATCTGCGGCGCCAGGCCCTCCGAGGGCTCGTCCATCAGGAGCACGCGCGGGTTCGCCATCAGCGCGCGGCCGATCGCGAGCATCTGTTGCTCGCCGCCGGAGAGCGAGCCGGCGATCTGCTTGCCCCGCTCCCGAAGCCGTGGGAAGAGCGCGGAGACCGTGTCGAGCGTCCACAGCGTCGGCGCATCGCCGCGCGCCCGACGCCCGGCGACCGCGAGGTTCTCGTGCACGGTGAGGCTGCGAAAGACGCGGCGCCCCTGGGGCACCAGCGCCACGCCGAGCGCCGCGATGGCCTCGGGGGCGCGGCCGGTCACCGCGCGACCATAGACCGTGACCGCGCCGTGCCGCGGCGGAAGCAGGCCGACCGTCACGTTCATCGAGGTGGACTTGCCGGCCCCGTTGCGGCCGAGCAGGCCGAGGAGCCGGCCTTCGCCCAGGCGCAGCGACACCCCGTGCAGCACGTGGCTGTCGCCGTAGAAGGCGTCGATCCCGTTCAGCACGAGCGCGTCATTCGCCAAGGCGCCCACTATACCGCGATGCTGGTGCGCGTCTGCGCGTTCAGCTAAACTTTCGCGAGCCATCCCTCCACCGAGATGACGGGGAAATGGTAGTGGAAACCGCACCACCCGTTGCCACGGGCGCGCCGCCGCCTCTCAGGCGGCGCCATCCTCGCCTGCTCGCCGTGCTCGCTGTGCTCATCGGCATCAGCGGCGCCCTCGGACTGGCGGAGGTGGCCTTGCGGATGTGGGAGGCGCTACGCGCGGCCCCGATCGTGCCCGGGGTGATCGAAGGACCCAAGGATCTGCGCTTCAAAGGGCGCATCAAGCCCAACCTCGATGCCGTGATCCGTCGTCACCCGACCTCGGGGCGCGACGTGCGGGTACGGACCAACAGCCTCGGGCTACGCGGGCCCGAGGAGACGAGGAAAGCACCGGGCGAGATCCGTGTGTTCGTCCTCGGGGACTCCATCACCTTTGCTGAGTATCTGGACGAGGAGGAGACCTATCCTGCGATTCTTGAGCGAACATTGGCCGAAGCAGTCCCAGGTCGGGCCGTGCGCGTGCTCAACGGCGGCGGTCCCAACGTGGGTACACGCGACGAGGCGGCGTTGCTTGAGGAGCTGGCCCCCGTGGTGCGGCCCGATATCGTCCTCGTTGCCTTCTACCTCAACGATGGCCTTCGCCCGGTCCCGTATCCCGACGTAATACGATTGCCAGTCTGGATCGGCTGGAGTCGGCTCGCCGACCGCGCTTCCAGCCTGTGGGCGAGGGCAACCCACCGTGCGCGCCACGGTGCACGCTATCGCTGGGTGCAGGAATTTAGCGCTCGTCGTTGGGTGAACGACCGGACGGCGTTCGACCGAGTCATTGCGCTGGCCGAGTCGGATTGGGGTGTCGCCTGGCACGACTACTCGTGGTCAGTGGTGGAGGAGGGGCTTGAGCGCATGATCCGGCTCGGGCACCAGCATGGCTTCCAAGTGCTCATGGCAGCCTTCCCGGCGAGCGTCCAGGTGGAGAGTCGCTTTGAAGATGACCGACCGCAGCGGCGGGCGCGCGAGCTGGCGAGCCGGCTTGGGCTTCCGTTTGTCGATCTTCTCCCGGTGCTGCGTGCCGCCGCCGCGGAAAGCCTATTTTACGATCACTGTCATCTGACCCCGCACGGCAATACGCTGGTCGCGAAGGCACTCGCGCTGTTCGTAGCCCGTCACGCACTTAAGCTGGGTTCGCGCACTATTCAATGAGTAGAGGTAGAATCGGCCCGTGCTGACCGAGGACCAGAACAGGGCACTGACGGAAGTCGGCGCCGGCACGCCCATGGGCGAGCTGCTGCGCCGGTACTGGATGCCCGTCGCCGCCGTCGCCGAGCTCGACGACCACCCCACGAAGCCCGTACGGCTCCTCGGCGAGGATCTCGTCCTCTACAAAGACGAGGCCGGCAACTACGGTCTGGTCGACCGCCACTGCCCCCATCGTCGCGCCGACCTCTCCTACGGCTGGGTCGAGCAGCGCGGGCTCCGCTGCCACTACCACGGCTGGCTCTGGGACCATACCGGCCGGTGCCTGCGGCAGCCGTTCGAGGAGACGGCGCACCCGGACTCGCGGTTCAAGGATCGTGTTCGCATCAAGTCGTACGCGGTGGAGTCCAAGGGCGGCCTCTTGTGGGCCTACCTCGGGCCGCCGCCGGCGCCGCTGGTGCCGACCTGGGAGCCGTTCACCTGGCAGAACGGCTTCGTGCAGATCGTATTCTCGGAGGTTCCCTGCAACTGGTTCCAGTGCCAGGAAAACTCCATCGACCCCGTGCACTTCGAGTGGCTGCACTCGAACTGGTCGCGCGCGATGAGCCGCGCCGACGGAGACCGGTCGCCGACGCACCTGAAGATCGGCTTCGAGGAGTTCGAGTACGGCTTCATCTACCGGCGGATCCTCGAGGGCCAGTCCGAGCAGGACGAGCTGTGGACCGTCGGGCGCTGCTGTCTCTGGCCGAACTGCTTGTTCACCGGCGGCCACTTCGAGTGGCGCGTGCCCATCGACGACGCGAACATGCTGAGCGTGGGCTGGTTCTTCGATCGCGTGCCGAACGACATGGAGCCCTTCAAGCAGGACCGGATCCCCTACTGGACGAGCCCGATCAAGGATTCGCTGACGGACCGGTGGATCACCTCGCACGTCATGAACCAGGACTTCGTCGCCTGGGTCGGCCAGGGCACGGTCGCCGACCGCACGCAAGAGCATCTGGGCGAGAGCGATCGCGGCGTCATCATGATGCGCAGGCGCATCCTCGAAGACGCCGAGCGGGTGGTGCGCGGCGGCGAGCCCAAGGGCGTGATCCGAGATCCGGAGAAGAACCGGTGCATCCGGCTGCCGATCATCGGCCGCGATTTCTTCGTCAACGGCTCGTCGCGGGTCGAGAGCGAAACCTCGCGCCAGCGGACGCCGGGGCTGCTTCTCCGTAAAGAATTCCCCTTCCTGACGGGACAGCCGGAGGAGGTCCGGGCGGCGTATCGCCGCGCGATGGGCCTGCCGGAGCCCGGCGTCGACGCCCGCTCGCCCGCGGGCTGAGAGGGCGATCATGGCGGACATCGTTCTCGGTATCGGCACCTCGCACACGCCCATGCTCACGCTGTCGGCCGATCTCTGGCCTTCGTATGCGCGCAACGACCAGCGCAATCCCGAGCTCGCCTTTCCTCCGCACGGCCTGGTGATGCCGTACCAGGAAGCGCTCGACTCCGTCGCTCCGGACAGACGAGCGCACTATCGTGGGACGGAACCCTTTCAGGCGCAGGCGGAAGCGTGCCAGCGATCGCTCGACGACCTGTCGAGCACCCTGCGCGCCGTCAACCCGGACATCACCGTGATCATCGGCGACGACCAGGACGAGTGGTTCTTCGAGGACAACATGCCCGCCCTGGCGGTCTACTGGGGCGAGAGCGCGCCGCTGATCCCGCGCAAGGTGCCGCCCGGCTCGCGCGATCCCGAGGTCGCCGAAGCCATCATGCGCGGGTACGGCGACGTCCCGATGGACGTTCCGGTGGCGAGCCGCTTCGGCCGCTTCCTGATCGAGTACCTGATCGAGCACGACTTCGACGTCGCCCACATGCGCTATGTCAAGCAGCCGTACGGCGGGCGGGTGGCGCGGCGGTATCCCACGAAGCAGGGCGAGCTCGACTACGTGCGCGAGACGCCTCCGCGCGAGCAGGGGCTGCCGCACGCCTTCGCCTTCGTCATCAAGCGCCTCTTCGACAACAAGCCCGGAGCGATTCTGCCGGTGTTCCAGAACACCTGCTACCTGCCGAACCAGCCGACACCGCGACGCGCCTTCGCAACGGGGGAAGCGATCGCCGCGGCGGTCGAGGAGTGGAAGGAGCCCGCGGCGGTCGCCGTCATCGCCTCGGGGGGATTGAGCCACTTCGTCGTCGACGAAGAGCTCGATCGCGGGCTGCTGGGAGCGCTCGAGCGCAACGACGCGGCGGCGCTGCGCGCGATCCCGCGCCACCGGCTGCACTCCGCCGGCTCGGAGACGTTGAACTGGGTGGCGCTCGGCGGCGCGATGCAGCGGGCGCGGCTGAAGATGGAGCTTCTGGCCTACGTCCCCGTGTATCGCACACCAGCCGGGACGGGCGGCGGCTGGGCCTTCGCGCGCTGGCGATGACCGCGACGTCAGGACGACGAGCGATGCGCCTCGCCATCGAGGACGCGCCGCTCCTCGTCCCAGATTTGGAAGCATGTGACGTGAAACTGAACAGGCCGGCCGCCAGCGAGGCTCGTCCCCTCCATCAGCAGCTGGTCTTTCGCCAGGATCGAATCACAGGCGTCGCACTTCTCCCCATCGCTTGGGGTCCCCCAGACGGTCGGGATGCGATCGCTCGGCAGCCGACCGTCGCTGAGCTTGCGGCGGATGAGACGGCGGAGGGCTTCTTGCGTGTTCATAGAGACCTCCAGACACTCGCAGGGTAGGCCGAAGCCGACGCTCGCCGCGCTCCGTGAGATCATGCGCCAGGCGCCGCCGAACGTCCTTCGGCTCGTGCCTCGCCCGCGTGAAGCACCGCCTGGTGACCTCCGTTCTCCGTGAACGCCTCTTCGCGGTAGAGCCCCAGCGCGTCGAGAACAGGTCGGTCCTGGATCGAGAAGAGGATGGCGGCGTCGCGCGCGGACAGGTTGGCGTGCTCGTGGAGAGCCCAGGACGGGAGCACGACGATGTCCCCCCGATCCCAGGCGAAGCGGCGGCCGTCGATGATCGTCTCGCCCGTCCCCTGGACGACATAGTAGACGGCGCTGCCGGTGTGGCGGTGCGCCTTCAACCGCGCGCCGGGACGGAGCATCTGGACCCAGCAGGCCATCGTCGGGAGCAAGGCGCGCCCCGTCTGCGGGTGCGTGTACTCCAGAGCCACGCCGTCGAACTCGTCCCCGTCGACGTCTCGCAGGGCACCCAGCGACTGCCATGTCTTCTCCCATGAATAGAGAAGCAGGGGCGAGGACCGCGGCCTCTCCTTCACCCAGGTAGGCGTCAGGCTCACGTGGCCGTGGAGCTGCACGGAGGCGTTGTTCGGCTTGCTCAGTGGCACCTGGGGCTCTGCGTAGAACTGGAAGAACATCGCGTTGAGGGCCTGGACGAGCGGCACGTCGAGGCCGTCCATCCAGATCACCGGCTTGTCGGTCTCGTTGCCGTGGTCGTGCCACGCCCAGCTCGGCGTCAAAATGAGGTCGCCCGGCGCCATGTAGACGCGCTCGCCATCGACGGCGGTGTAGGCGCCCTGCCCTTCCATGATGAAGCGGATCGCCGTCGGCGTGTGACGATGGGCGCGGGCCACCTCGCCGGGCAGGAGGAGCTGGATGGCGGCGATCATCGTGTTCGTCGTCGCCCACCGGCCGTCGAGGCCAGGATTGAAAAGCTGGAGCGCGCGCCGCTCCTCGCCGACCGGCACGGCCTGGCCGGCCTCGCGAACCATCGCCTCGAGCACGGACGCCTTCCACTGGTATGCGATCGCTTTCGGCTCCGGGTGCCGGGTCATCTGACTCGCCAGCTCCCAGAGGCCGTACATGTGGGCGGCGTGCATCCGCTCGTGAAACTCTTGCTCGACCGCGGTGTGGGCTTCACGCGTCATGGCCGCCTCCTACCTCGATACCGGCGATTTCAAGTCGTAGAACCGGAGCGCGTTCTGACCGAGGATCTTCGCCTTCACGCGCGGCTCGAGATCGCTGCGCTTCAGGAGCTCGTCGACCGTGTGGGGCCACTCGCTGTCCCAGTGCGGATAGTCCGAGGCGTAGAGGATGTGGTCCTCACCGACCCACCCGACGACGTACGGGATCGTCTTCTCCTCGGGCTCGCAGGAGAAATAGGCGCGGCCACAGGTCATGTACTCGCTGGGCTTCGCCTTGCAGAGGGGCGCGTCCCACGGGCGCTTCTCGAACTCGCCGTCCAGGTGCTCCATGAAGAACGGCACCCAGCCGGCGCCCGATTCCATGAAGCCGACGCGCAGCCGCTGGAACTTCTCGAAGATCCCGCCGTACACGCAGCTGATCACGGAGATCATCTGCTCGGGCGCGTGGGTCCAGGTGTGCACGCCCAGGAAGTTGTTGAAGCGGTAGGGGTCGCCGGTCTCGCTACCCGAGGCGTGCATGCCCACCGGCACGCCGAGGCGCTCGGCCTCTTCGTAGATCGGCCAGAAGAACGGATCCGCGACGTTGCGTCCGGGAATGAAGGTCGGGAACATGAGGCCGACGAGGCCCAGGCGCGAGACCGCGCGGTCGAGCTCGCGGGCGGCTTCGGTCGGGTCGAGATAGGGCGCGATGGCCACGCCTTTCAGGCGCTGAGGGTCAGCCTCGCACCAGTCGGCGATGAAGTCGTTGTAGGCTCGGCAGAGCGCCGTCTGGTAGTCAACCTCGCGGATCTCGCCGATCCGGAGCGCCGACGTGGGGTAGAGAAACGCGAGATCGATGCCCTCCTGGGCCATGTCGTCCATCATCTCGTGCGGTGTGTTGGGGTCTCTCCCCATGTCGCCGTTGGGCGCCTGGCGCCGGTCCCACTGGGCGCCGGGAAAGAAGGCGATGCGGCGGCGATACTGCTCCGGGAGATATTTCTGGTAGCACCGGTGCGGGAAGTCCATGACATGACCGTCGCCGTCCACGATGAAGATGCCGTCGCGCATAACGCCCTCCCTGACCCCAGGATATAGGATTCCCGTTGTCATGGCGCGTGCGGGGTGGTACACGTCCGGCTATCCCCGCGACGCGGAGGGACACCATGATCCTGATCATCGGCGGCATGGGGTTCATCGGGCTCAACACCGCCCTGCGCTTTCTGGAGGTCGGCCAGAAGATCGTCCTCACCCAGCACAGCCGGCACCAGGTGCCCGACGCCCTCAAGGGCGCGATCGGCACGCGCGTCTTCGTCGCGCGGATGGACGTCACCAATCCCTACGAGGTCTTCGAGGTCGTGCGCCGCCACCAGATCGAGAGCATCGTGAACCTGATGGCCCCGCCGGCGCGCAGCCTCTCGACCCAGGCGGACTATCATCTCTATACGGCCGGGCTCCAGAACGTGCTGGAGGCGGCGCGCACGTTCGGGCTCCGGCGCGTGTCGCTCGGCAGCTCGGTCGCCGTCTACGGCGGGCTGCCGGCCGGGCCCTATCGCGAGGACACGACGCTGCCCGTGAGCTCGCCGACGCAGGTCTCGGCCTTCAAGAAGGGCATGGAGATGCACGCGCACTTCTACGCGGCCCAGGCCAAGCTCGACGTGGTCGCGCTGCGGATCGGAAGCATCTACGGTCCGTTCTACTACAGCATGCACAACCCGATCAGCCGCATGTGCCACGCCGCGGCGAAGAACGCCGAGCCCGACTTCAGCGACCGGCCCGACGGCAAGATCTTCGAGGACGATCAGGGTGACTGGACCTTCGTGAAGGACGTGGCACGCGGCATCCAGCAGGTCCACACCGCGGACAAGCTCGCGCATCGCGTCTACAATATCGCCTCGGGCCGCGCGAGCTCGAACCGCGACGCGTTCGAGGCGGTGCGCAAGGCCGTGCCCGGCGCGCGCTGCGCCGCTCTCAAGCCGGGCAAGACGCCGGGCGGCTCGACCAATCCGGCGACCGACCTGGCGCGCGCGGCGGAGGTCGGCTACCGGCCCGAGCACTCGCTCGAGACCGGAATCGCGGCGTACATCGACTGGTTACGCACCAACCCGCAATAGAGGAGATCGCGATGGGACGACTGGACGGCAAAGTAGCGCTGATCAGCGGCGGCGCCCGGGGACAGGGAGCGGTTGAAGGGCGGATGTTCGTCCGCGAAGGCGCGGCCGTGGTGCTGGGAGACATCCTCGACGACGAGGGCAAGAAGGTCGAGGCCGAGATCAGGGCCTCGGGCGGTAAGGCGACGTACGTGCATCTGAACGTGACCCGCGAAGCCGACTGGCGCGCGGCCGTGGCGACCGCCGTGAACTCCTACGGCAAGCTGAACGTGCTCGTCAACAACGCGGGCATTCTCTTCCGCTCGAAGATCGAGGAGACATCCGAAGAAGACTGGGACCGCATCATGGCGGTCAACGTCAAAGGCGTTTTCCTGGGTACGAAGTGCGCGATCCCGGCGATGCGGCAGGCCGGCGGCGGGTCGATCATCAACATCTCGTCCACGGCCGGCCTGGTCGGGGCCCCCGGGGGAACCGCCGCGTACACCGCGACCAAGGGTGCGGTCCGCCTGTTCACGAAGTCGACGGCTATTCAGCACGCCAAGGAAGGTATCCGCTGCAACTCTGTTCACCCCGGGCCGATCGCGACGGACATGATCAAGGACGTACTGGAGAACAAGGCCCAGTGGGAGCAGCGTCTTCGGCGGCTTCCGATGGGACGCGTCGGAACGCCCGAGGACGTCGCCTACGGCGTTCTCTATCTCGCGTCCGACGAATCGTCGTACATGACGGGCAGCGAGCTGGTCATCGATGGCGGAACGACCGCCGAGTAATTCCCTCAACTCACACCCAGGAGGCCACAGATGGCTCTGACACTTGCGGAGGCGAATCGGATCGTGCAAGCGGCCGTGACCAAGGCCCAGGAGATGAACATCAAGGTCAGCGCCGCGGTCTGCGACGCCGGCGGGCGCCTGATCGCATTCAACCGCATGGACGGCGCCATCTGGGGCAGCGTCTATGGATCCCAGGGCAAAGCCATCGCCTCGGCCGCCTTCGGGCGAGCCAGCGGCGAGCTGACCGAGCGCGCCGGCACCCCGATCATCCAGGGCATCGTCGCCGCCGAGGGCGGCCACATGATCCCGAGCATGGGCGCCGTGCCGATCATCCGTAACGGCGTGGTCGAGGGCGCGTGCGGAGTCGGTGGCGGCACGTCGCAGCAGGACGAGGACGTGGCGAAGGCGGCTGTCGCGAAGCTCTGACGTTATCTGCCGGCTCGGCGCTGGGCAAAGCCATGGCCGAGCGCGGCGCGCGCGTTCTCATTCTGGAGCGCGAGCGACAGTTTCGGGACCGCGTCCGCGGCGAGCAGCGATGGGCGCCCACGAGGTTCGCTGGTGGGCGTTCTATCGCAATTCCGATCTCCTCTGGCGGCGGCGGCCGGCGCCGAGGTGCGCCGCGGAGTGACCGTGACGAAGGTCTCACCCGGAGCCCCTCCCACGGTCGACGCCCAGAGCGCTGACGGCCTGGAGACATTCGAAGCGCGCCTGGTATGCCGCGCCTCGCCGACGGCTCTGGCCCCGACGTCCTCGGCGTCGGACCCGACTGCCCTGCCGACGAGCGCGCGCGCATTCGGTTCCTCGGCAGCTAAGCGAACACCGGCTTTCGCTCCTGCGCCGGCTGGCTGAGTTGGCGAGTGGGGCTCGACCTGGGCGCAGCCCGTGAACGCGTCCGCGTGGCGCGAGCCCTGGGAACGCTGCCGCTCCTGGCCCAGGCCCTCGCCCGCGGCGAGCTCTCGTACGCCAAGGTCCGCGCTTTGACCCGCGTCGCCACGCCGGAGACCGAAGAACGGCTGTTGGCGGTAGGGCGCGCCGGCACGGCCGACCATGTCGAGCGCATCGTGCGCGGCTGGCGACGAGTGGACCGGATAGCTGAGGCTCAGGAAGACGCGCGACGACACAAGAGCCGCGCGTTGCGCGTGTATCGGGACGAGGACGGCATGGTGATTCTCCGCGGGCGGCTCGCGCCCGAGGTCGGCGCCGTGCTCATGCCGGCGCTGGCCGCAGCGCGCGAGGCGTTGTACGAGCAGTCCCGCAGTCAGGCGGCTGATGCCACGTTGGAGCAGCAGCAGGCGGACGCGCTGGCGCTACTCGCGGAGACGGCCCTGCACCACGGCATCGATCCCGGGGCTCCTGGAGAGCGATATCAGGTTGTCGTCCACGTCGATGCCCCGGTCCTCGCGGATCCCGATCAGCCCGGCCAGTCCGTCCTCGAGGAGGGTACCCACGTTTCCGCGGAAACGTCTCGACGTCTGGCCTGCGACGCGAGCCGCGTGGTGATTCCGCCGGCGCTACGGCGGGCGCTCCACCATCGAGACCGCGGCTGTCGCTTCCCGGGCTGCGGGCGACGTTTCACGCAGGGCCACCACATTCGTCACTGGGCCCAAGGGGGCCCGACTACACCATCGCGCCGTTCACGAGGAGGGCTATCAGCTCGATCGACAGCCCGACGGCGAGCTTCGGTTCCGCCGGCCCGACGGCCGACTGCTGCCCGAGGTCCCGTGGGCTCCTGAAGTGTTTGGCGATCCGGTGAGAGTTCTACGAGCGCGACACGAACTGGAAGGGCTTGTCCTGCACGCACGGACGGCCACGCCGGGTTGGCTGGGGGAGCGCCTCGACGTGGGATGGGCGATCGACGTCCTGCATCCGTTGGCGGTGTCCCTCAAATAGTGGGGCTGACCAACGGAACCAGCCCCGTCTGGGCGCCAGTCGGCTCATTGATCGGAGGCACGGTGACAGCCTCGCCGAGCACTGTCGGCGACGACCTCCGCCTCACCGCGGGCATGACCAAAATTGTCAGGCTGCGCTACCAATTTTGTCGCGGGCCCTGCACCGGCCCGCTAAGTCCGTGTTTCCTCGGGCCAGGAGCCCATGGCATAGCCATTGCGGTAGCCGTCTTCGGATGGACATCCGCAGCGCTGTGGTATGCGATCCAGGCGAGCCTCAGACGAACGCTCGGGGATTCACGCTCGTCGAGCTCATCCTGGTGGTGGCGGTCATCGGCATCCTCGCGGTGCTCGCCGCACCGACGCTCATCAGCTACGTGCAGACATCGGCCCTCCAGGCAGGCGCGCGAGAGCTCGCGACCACGATCAATCTTGGGCGGCAGCTGGCGATCACCCGTAACACGACAGTCTGCGTGGAGGTTACAGGCACGAATGTCCAGCTCCGCACGGGCGGCTGCGGCGGGACGATCTGGACGGGGCCCGGCACGGACGGCAACGGCGTCATCAAGATCTCGGATCCCGGCGCCATGCGGATCAGCACGACGGCGAACGTCGTCTTCACCAGTTTGGGAGCGGCGAGCACCGTGGGGACCTACACGGTGACGAATCCCGTGAACAACAAGACGCGGACCGTGGTCGTGGCGGCTTCCGGACGGGTGAACCTCCAATGAGGCTTCCTCTGAGAGACGAACGGGGATTCACGCTGGCCGAGGTCCTCATCGCGACGGTCATCCTATCCATCGGCCTCGTCGCCGTCGCCACCGGATTCCAGTACGCGACGAGCGGCGTCGAGACCGGCAAGGGCGAGACGACAGCAGCCTTTCTGGCCGAGCAGAGGCTCGAGCAGCTGAAGGCGACGGCGCTCGTCGACTGGACAAATGCGTCCATCGCCGCCGGCACGACCACGGAAGCGTACGGCTCCATCGCAAACGCGTCCGCGTACCAGCGCGTCACCACGATCACCAACAACCCCGGGGGGACGTGCACGGCGAACTGCAAGCTCGTGCAGGTGACGGTGTTCTACAAGCCGGTCAGCGCACGAGGCCAGCTAGACCAGGAGCGCCGCGTGGACGTGTACAGCATGCTCGCATCACGGACATGAGGCGGAAGATGAAACCGATGCAAGCGCTGCAGAGCGAGGGCGGCTTCACGCTGGCCGAGCTGCTGGTCGCGTGCGCAGTCATTGCGTTCGTGATGGCCGGTCTGTTGGTCATGCTCCAGACTGGTCAGGAGAGCTACCTGGTGGGCTCGAACAGGGTCGAGGCGACCCAGAGCGTCCGTGTGGCGATCGACCGGATGGCCCAGGAGATCCGCACCGCGGGTTTTTGTCCCACCTGCACCGGGACGCCGCCCTTCACCGCGATCGCGGCGCAGACTGCGACGGGGTTCACGATCCAGAACGACTGGGACGGCGACGGCGCCATCAACGCGGGGGGCACCGTCACGGACGCCAACGGGAACGTCCGCGGCGAGCAGGTCGTCTACGCGTTCGCCGGCGGCGCGCTTACGCGCCAGGAGACCGGGGTCGACGCGGCCGCGCTCACCCTGGCGACCGGCATCAACACTCTGACGTTCACGTATGAGGACAGCACCGGAGTGACGACGGCGACAGCCGACAACATTCGCATCATCGTCGTCACGCTCACGACCCAGCCCCAGAACCAGCCGGCGGCGACACAACAAGGGCGAGTGCTGGTCACGATGACGGATTCGGTGCGTCTGAGGAACCGCTAGTGAATAGATTATCGACGCTCGTGAACAACGAACGCGGCGTCGCGCTCGTGTTGGCCCTGATGATCCTTTTGACGCTCACCGGGCTGGTGCTGGCGTTCCTCTCGGTGAGCGCCTTTGAGCCCCAGATCTCGAGGAATCACGGCGACGCGACCCGCGCGCGGTACGTGGCCGAGGCTGGCGTCGAGTACGCCTACGACACACTCGCGACGAACATCAACACGTGGAACAACTACTTGGTGGGGGCTACCTGCACGACCGGTGCCGTGCTCGGCACGGCGAACTCGACGTTCCCCGGGCTGACGAGCGAGAACGGAACCTTCACGGTCCGGATCCGCAACGATTGCAACGCCGGCGACAACAAGTTCACGGGCGTGGCGGTCGAGCCCGGGGCCAACGCGACGAACGACACCAACAACAAACTCATCATCACATCCATCGGCACTGTCGGAAGCTCCACGAAGACGATCACCATGGTCGTCTCGAAGGCGGTGGTCCCGACGATCAACGCCGCGCTCGCCTTCCCGGGCATCCAGGCTGACGTGAATTTCAACGGCTCGAGCTTCGTGATCGACGGGCGCGACACGAAGATGGCCGACACCCCGGGCACGCCGACGGGCACCGCGAATGCCGTCTACGGGATCTCGGTCAACGGCAGTCTCCCGGCGCTCGAGACCCAGGTCGAGAACGCCCTCGCCAACAACCAGCAGAACGACATCCGCGGGCGGGACGAGACCAGCTCGGGCAATCCGCCGGCCACGACCCAGGGAGCCAACGCCGTCCAATCCGACGGCGCCCTGACTTCCCAGATGGTCACTGACTTCGCCGCGGCGATCAAGCAGCACGCCGACATCACCATCAACACCAGCAACGGCCACACGTACTCGATCAACGGTATTGGCGGAGGGACGGGAGCCCCCACCTGCTCGAGCAACTGGAGCAGCTCGACCTGCTGGGGCTCGACCTCCAAGCCGAAGATCGTCTACATCAGCGGCACGCTGGACAACATCAACACCCAGTACACCTCGCTCGATGTCGCGGGCGACAGCGAAGGCACCGGGATCCTCGTCCTCGAGAACGGCAACGCCGACATCAACGGGAACTTCCGCTGGAACGGGCCCATCATCTCCACCGGCAAGAACGTCGGCATCCGGTACCGGGGCGGCGGGCACCAGGCGGTGTACGGGGCCACGATCGTCAACGAGTTGCACAACGACGGGTCCACGAACCTCGAGGGCGACATCCGAGGCAATGCCAGCCTGCTGTTCAGCAAGGAGGCGCTGGACCTCGTGCAGAACCTCCTCAGTCGCCGGCTCGTGACGACGTCCAGCTGGACCGATCAGTAGACGATCGTGAGACGCGCTCTCGTCGTCCTGCTCGGGTTCGCGCTGGCGTCCGGGTGCAGCAGTCCCCCGGCGCCCCCTACGCCAGTGGCGAGCGTGGCATCGTCTCCCCGCGAGGAGGGTGACGTGCTCGCGAGGCGCGGAGACTACACCGGCGCCGTCGAGAAGTACCGTGACGCGCTGCGGGCGACTCCAGACGACGTCGCCCTCCGGTTCGCGCTGGGCTCCGCGCTGAGCCAGCTCGACCGGCACCGAGAGACCACCGAACAATTCCGCTGGGTCGTCGCGCATGGGGCGCCCGGGCAGCCGGAAGTCGCCATGGCGCGCCAGTGGCTGGCGGCGGCCGAGCGCGCGCCGGGTGCCCAATCCGCTCGACAGGAAGTGGCGATGTTGCCCCTGCCTGGGGCGGAGGGTGGGCCGTCGCCATCAGGCATCGGATCGATCAAGGGGAGGACGGCCTGGCCGGGTGTGAATCCCGACGCCCAGAACGTCTCGCTCGAGCTCCGGTTCACCGGCGACGATGCCGTGACGAAGGGCCAGAGCTTCCGGCTGCACATCGGCCTCGGGCGACCCTACACAATGTCGGACCTGCCGGCCGGCGCGTATCGTGTCGTGGGCCGAAGCGCGGGGGTCAAACTCTGGGAGACCCGGGTCGTCGTAGGCGCCGGTACGGAGACCGCGCTGGATCTTACTGACGCCAACAGCGTTGCTACCCCGAAGGACTTCCCGCCGCGCGGCGGCGGATAGCCTACGATTCGCGCGGCCGCCGCGCGGCCCACGGGCGGAGCGCCTCGAATGCCGCCGCGGCGCGGAGCACCAGCGCGTCCTCCAGGCGCCGGCCGACGATCTGCAGCCCGACGGGCAGGCCGCTTGCCGTCCAGCCGGCCGGGACGGAGACGGCCGGCTGGCCGCTGTAGTTGAACGGGTAGCAGAGCGTCCAGCCAAGGTGGGTCACCTCGCGGCCGGCTACCTCGCTGGGGCCGACGATGCCGAGCGGAAAAGCCGGCAGGCATAACGTGGGGGTGAGCAACAGGTCGTACCGCTCGAAGAATCGTCTGAGCGCGTCGACCAGCGCCTGTCGGGCGGCGACCGCCCGGAGATACTCCACCACGCTCAGGCCGGCTGACGCTTCGGCGTACGCCACCAACTCGGGGTCCATCTGCGCCTTCTGCTCGGGAGAGCGAGCCGCGTGCGCGCCTGCCTGAGCGCCGCCGTAGAGCGTTTTGAGAACCAGGCTCGGATCGCCCAGCTCCGGGCTGGCCTCCTCTACCGTCAGGCCGACCTCCGAGAAGGCGCGCGCGGCGGCCTCAGCGATCTCTCGGGTCTCGGGGTCGACAGGGGCGAAGCCGAGGTTCGCCGACCAGGCGATGCGGACCGGCGCACCACCGCGCGCGCCGGCGAGTGATTCATTGCAGGCGGCCAGGTAGTCCAAGCCGTCGTCGGGGAGCGCGAACGGATCGCGCCGATCGTGACGGGCGATCGCGCTCATCATCAGGGCCACGTCGCGCACGGTACGGGCGAGCGGACAGACGTGCGCGACCAGCTCGTTACCCCCGGCGGCCGGGTACATCGGCACGCGGCCGAAGGTCGGCTTCAGACCGACGAGCCCGCAGAAGCTGGCGGGGATGCGGATCGAGCCGGCTCCGTCCGAGCCGAGGGCCAGCGGCCCTAACCCGGCCGCGACGGCTGCGGCTCCGCCGCCGGTGGAGCCGCCGGGCGTGCGCGTGAGATCCCAGGGATTGCGCGACTCGCCGAAGAGTCGGTTGTCGGTCGAGCCGCGCCAGGCGAACTCGGGGAGATTGGTCCGGCCGACGAAGATCGCCCCGGCCGCGCGCAGACTCGCCACGCTCGGGGCGTCCTCTGGTGCAACGAACTCTGCAAACAGGCGCGAGCCGAAGGTGGTGCGGTCGCCGGCCGTCCAGAGATTATCTTTGATCGAGACGGGGACGCCGTGAAGCGGGCCGAGCGGCTCGCCGGCCATCACCGCGCGCTCGGCCGCGCCGGCTTCGCCGAGAGCTCGTTCGGCGTGAACCATGACATAGGCGCCCAGGCGTGTGTTCATCCTCTCGAGCCGCTCCAGCACGGCGCGAGTGATCTCGACGGGCGACAGCGCCTTGCCACGGATCAGCTCCGCAAGCTCGACGGCTGACGTGAAGCAGAGGTCGGTCGTGTCCATGTCAGCGCCGCGCGGCTCGGAGAGCTTCCGCGAGCCGCCGAGCGGTGAACGGCTGGCGGCCGGCGGTGACGCCGAGCGGCGCCAGCGCGTCGGCGACGGCGTTCGAGATCGCCGCCGAGGCGCCCATCACCCCGCCCTCGGCCATTCCCTTCATGCCGAGCGGTGTGTTCGGATCCAACCGCTCGAGATGCTCGACTTCGAACAACGGCATCAGCGCGGCTATCGGTATCGCGTAGTCGAGCAACGTCGCGCTGCGGTTCTGCCCGTCAGTGTCGTAGACGACTTCCTCCAAGAGGGCACCGCCGAGGCCCTGCGCGGTGGCGCCGTGAAGCTGTCCCTCGACAATGCACGGGTTCAGCATTCGCCCGCAATCCTCGACGATCGTGTAGCGCGGGATCGTCAGGCCGCCCGTCTCAGGGTCGATCTCGACCTGGCAGATGTGGGTCCCGCTCGAGAAGGTCAGCGGCGGCGGATCGAACGCGTGCGTCGCCTCGAGGCCCGGCTCCATCCCCGGCGGCAGTTCCGTCGGAGCGAAGTACGCCTTCTGGGCGAGCTGGGCGACCGTCAGGCCCGACGTCGGCGTTCCGCGCACGCGAATCGACCCGTCGACCAGTTCCAGATCTTCGAGCGGCGCCTCCAGGAGATGCGCCGCGATCCGCAGCAGCTTCTGCTTCAAGAGGCGCGCTGCTCCGAGCGCTGCCCCCGTGCTTACCACGCCGCCTCGACTGCCGCGCGTGCCCATGCCGTACGGCGCGGCAGCCGTATCGCCAGCCTGGACCCGGACCTTCTCGATCGGCACCGCTAGCGCGTCGGCCACCGCCTGGGCGACCGTCGTCAGGTGCCCCTGGCCCTGACTGACGATGCCGATCTGGGCCGCGACGGCGCCGCTGGGCTCGATGCGGACGATCGCGGCGTCGTGCCCTGATCCGGGGATGCCCGCCGTCTTGTAGAACTCCGAGCCGTACGTGTTCGGCTCGACGTAGGTGGCCACGCCGATCCCGGAGATCCGTCCCCCCGCGCGCGCCGCGGCCTGCTCGCGGCGCCGGTCCGCGTAGTCGAACGCCGCGAGCGCGCGCTCCAGCGTGTCGCGCGGATACACCGAACGATAGATCAGCTCGGTCGCCGTCGTGTATGGCAGGTCGGATTCCGCGAGCATGTTTCGACGCCGGACCTCGACCGGGTCCAGCTCGAGGGCTCGAGCAACGGCGTCGACCGTCCCCTCGGTCACCCAGCTGCAGATCAGCATCGGCGCGCGGTACGGGCCGGCCGGGCACTTGTTCGTCAGGACGGCCGTGATCGCGTAGCGGTAGTCGCGCAGCCGATAGGCACCGGGAACCATCATCCCGACGACGCGCGCCATGTAGTTCGCCGGGAAGTAGGCGTATGCGCCGAAGTCGGTGAGGATCTGGACGTCCAGACCGAGGATGGTACCGTCCGACTTCACCCCGGCCTGGACCTCGACGATATCCTCGCGGGCGTGCAGCGACGCGAGCATGTTCTCGCGGCGGGTCTCGATCCAGCGCACCGGGCGGCCCAGCAGCCGCGAGGCTGCGGCCGTGGTCAGCTCCTCGCGGTAGAGTGGGATCTTCTGACCGAAGCCACCGCCGACGTCCGGCGTGATCACCCGGACACCGCTCTCCGGAATCCCGAGCCGCGCGGCTAGCGCCGATCGCATCGGATGCGGGATCTGGGTCGAGTGCCAGAAGGTGAGCGTCTCGTCGCCGGGCAGCCAGCTCGCCAGGCAGCCGCGCGGCTCGAGCGGCACGTGCGTCTGGCGACCCTGGTGGAAGCGCACCGCGACCACCCTGTCTGCCGCGCCGAGGGCCGCCGCGACGTCTCCGTGGGCGAAGACGCCCTGGTACGCGCGATTCGCCGGAATCATCTCGTCGACCAGCGGCAGCCCGGGATCGTGGGCCTGTTCGGGATCCACCACGGCCGGGAGCGGCGCGTACGCAACGTCGACGAGCGCGCAGGCGTCCTCGACGTGATAGCGCTGCTCGCCGATCACGCAGGCGACGGGATCGCCGACGAAGCGGACCTTGTCCATCGGCAAGGTTGGCATCTCCATGGGTAGGAGCCCCTCGATCGGGGGCGCGATCCTGAGCGGCGCCGTCACGCGCGCCAGATCGTGACCGGTCAGCACTGCCACGATGCCCGGCTGCCGGCGCGCGGCGTCGACGTCGATCCGACGAATCCGAGCGTGGGCGTGCGGGCTGCGCACGAAGGCAGCGTGCAGCAGGCCCGGCACGGTGAGGTCGCCGACGTAGCTGCCGCGCCCGATGACCAGCTTTTTCGTCTCACGCGGGCTCAGCGCCGCGCCGACGTAGGACATGGAGGGTCATGATACTCGCTCTGTGCTACCTTCGCGCCCGGGAGGAGCCATGATGGACGAGGCGGATCCTAAGGGGAACCCGATCGGGACCGAGTTGGTGTACGAGGACGACAGCGTGAGGGTCTGGCGGATCGAGCTGGCGCCGGGCGAGAAGGCCGGCTGGCACACCCACTACCTCGACTACACCTCGATCGTCGTGGAGGGCGACGTCGTCGAGCGGCCGAACGCCGACGGCACGGTGGATCGGATCGAGGTGACGCCGGGAGCGATCATGCGCTGGAACCAGGGCACCTTGCGGCACGCGTTGCGCAACATCGGGACGAAGACGTTCCGCAATGTCATCGTCGAGGTCAAGGGCCGGCAGACCGGCGCCTGAAAGGAGCGACCATGAACCAGGGAACGATGACTCGGCGCGCCGCGCTGCGCGTTCTGGGCCTGACCGCCGCGGCGGCAAGGCTGGGCGCCGGCGCGCCGGTCGCCGCCGCGCCGACCGGCGAGGTCAAGATCGGCCTCGCGGCCGAGCCGAATACCTTCGACCCGCACCTGACCGTCGGGCGCAACACCCAGATCTTCATCGTCAACGTCTACGACGGGCTGACGGCCCGCGACGTCCAGGGCAACCTGGTGCCCGCCCTCGCCGAATCTTGGAGAAGGCTGAACGCGACGACCTGGCAGTTCACCCTGCGCAAG
Source organism: Candidatus Rokuibacteriota bacterium (assembly GCA_003220535.1). GTDB lineage: Bacteria > Methylomirabilota > Methylomirabilia > Rokubacteriales > CSP1-6 > AR31. The sequence continues at coordinate 59,963 of QHSU01000073.1, read as the reverse complement.
GGAGTCAAGTTCCACAACGGCGACGACTTCAACGCCGACTCGGTCAAGTTCACCCTCGACCGCGCCACAAATCCAGAGACCAAGGCCACCGTCAGCTCCGAGCTCAGCACGATCGCCGGGACCGAGATCGTCGATCCCTTCACCGTGAACGTGATCACCAAGACGCCCGACTTCCTGCTGCCGGTACGCATGGGCGAGCTCTACGGGCTGATGCTCTCGCCGAAGCACACCAACGCCGTGGGCAAGGAGGCGATCGCCACCAAGCCGAACGGGACCGGCCCGTTCAAGCTGGTTACGTGGGCGAAGAACGAGCGGCTGGTGCTCGAGGCGAACGAGAACTACTGGCGCGGCGCGCCGAAGGTGAAGACGATCGTCGTCCGGCCGATCCTCGAGGACGCCGCCCGGATCGCCGCGCTGCAGGCCGGTGAGGTCGATCTGATCGCGCCGATTCCCCACGTGCGCATCGCCGAGCTGCAGCGCAACGACAAGCTGGTGATCAAGACGATCGCCGCGCCGCGCATCTTCCACGTCACGATCGACGTGCGCAAGCCGCCCTTCGACAACGTCAAGGTGCGCCAGGCGCTGAACTACGCGGTGGACGTCAACGCCATCCTCAAGACCCTCTACTTCGGCCACGGCACCCGCCTGGCGACCGTCGTGGACAAGGGGGCGCTCGGATACGACCCGAGCGTCCAGCCCTACCCGTACGACCCGAACAAGGCGAAGGCGCTGCTGGCCGAGGCCGGCTACCCGAACGGCTTCGAGACCGAGTTCGACAGCTTCACCGGCAGCATCGCCGATCATTCCAAGCCGGCCGAGGCGATCGGCGGCTACCTCCAGAAGGTTGGCATCAGGGCCAAGGCCAACGTCTTCGAGTTCTCGAGCTTCGGGCCGCGCCGGGTACAGAACAAAACCGCCCCGCTGTTCATCTACAGCATCGGCAACGCCTACCTCGAGCCCTCGTGGGTGATCCGCTGGATGACCCAGGGCGGCCTGGGGATGCACTACAAGAACGCCAAGCTCGACGAGCTGCTGACCAGGATCGAGGCGACCGACGATCCGAAGAAGCGAGCGCCGCAGTACAGCGAGGTCCAGAAGCTGATCAAGGACGAGGCGCCGTTCATCTTCCTCTACCAGGCCGACGCGGCGTTCGGGATGAGCACCAGGGTGGACTACACGCCGCGCCCGGACGAGACCCAGTGGCTGTATCCGCTGGGGCTGAAGGGGTGAGAGCCTCTTGACGTGCGCGCCTACATCGCGGGCCGTCTGGCGACCGCGGTCCTGGTCATCCTCGGGGTGTCGATCGTCTCCTTCTTCCTGACGTTCCTGACCGGAGACCCCGCCGAGATCATGCTGCCGCCAGGGGCGACGGCGGCGCAGATCGAGAAGTTCCGCGCCGAATGGGGCTTCGACGATCCGATCATCGTTCAGTACTGGCGGTTCCTGAAGCGAGCGGTCCACGGCGATTTCGGGATCTCGCTGCGGCACGGCCAGCAGTCGCTGCCGCTGATCGCTGCGCGGCTTCCGGCCACCCTTCAGCTCACCGTGACGGCGATGCTGCTGGCCATCGCCCTGGCGGTGCCCCTCGGCGTGCTGGCGGCCACCCACCGTGGCGGCCCGATCGACCTGCTGGCGATGGGCGTGGCGCTGGTCGGCCAGTCCGTCCCGAACTTCTGGCTGGCGATCATGATGATCCTGCTCTTCGCCGTCTCCTGGGGGCTCTTGCCCACGTCCGGCCGCGGCGGGGTGGCTCACGTCGTGATGCCGGCTGCCGCCATCGCGATCAATCTGATGGCGCTGCTGACCCGCCTGGTTCGCTCGACCATGATCGAAATGCTCTCCGAGGACTACGTCCGCACAGCCCGCGCGAAAGGGTTGCGCGAGCTGTTCGTGACGAGCCGCCACGCCTTGCCCAACGCGCTGATCCCGCTGGTCACCGTGGTCGGGCTGCAGTTCGGCTACATCCTCGGCGGGGCAGTGGTGATCGAGACGATCTTCACCTGGCCGGGGGTCGGGCTGTTCACGATCCAGGCGATCCTCAACCGCGACTACCCGGTCGTCCAGGCCTCGGTGTTCATCCTGGCCACGGCGGTGGTGTTGATCAACCTGACCGTGGACCTGCTGTATGTCTGGCTCGACCCACGCATCCGGGTGACGTGATCCGCCTGGCGCGGCGCAGTCCCCTGGCCGGCGCCGGCGCGCTGATCGTCGGCCTGGTCATCGTGGCGGCACTGGCCGCGCCGCTGCTGGCCACCACCGATCCGATCGACCAGGATCTGACGGTGGCGCTCAAGCCGCCGTTCTGGGCGGAGGACGGCTCACTCCGGCACCCGCTGGGCACCGACCACCTCGGGAGAGATGTCTACTCACGCCTGATCTACGGCGCCCAGATCTCCCTGACGATCAGCGTGCTGGCGGCGTTCCTCGGCGCCGTGGTGGGAGTGGTCGCCGGGCTGGTGGCGGGCTACCTCGGCGGGTGGGTGGATGCCGTCATCATGCGCCTCACGGACCTGAATCTGGCATTTCCTCTGATCCTGCTGGCGCTGGCCGTGGTGGCGCTCCTCGGCGCCAATCTGAAGAACCTGGTAATCGTGATGGCGATCACCACGTGGATGATCTACGCGCGCGTGGTGCGCGGGCTGAGCCTCGGGCTGCGCGAACGCGAGTTCGTCCAGGCGGCGCGCGCGCTCGGGGCGCACGACGCGCGGATCATCGCGCGCCACGTCCTGCCCAACGTGCTGGCGCCTGTCATGGTGATCTGGACGCTCGAGGTGGCGCGCATCATCTTGATGGAGTCGGCGCTCTCGTTCCTCGGCCTGGGCGTACCCCCACCGACGCCGACGTGGGGCCGGATGCTGGCCGAGGGGCGCGACTATCTGACGGTGGCGGGGTGGATCGCGGTGTTTCCGGGGCTGGCGATCTTGTTCACGGTGCTGGGGATCAATTTTCTCGGGGACGGTCTGCGCGATCTGCTCGATCCGCGGCTGCGACGGCAGACCTAATTCCGGTCACCCAACCCGATCGGGCAAATTGACCGACTATCGTGGCCGCGCAACCTTCCTGACGCTCCTCACATCCGAAGGGACATGGAGGAGCAAAGGACATGTCGAAAAGACTGGAAGGCAAAGTCGCGGTCGTGACGGGAGCGTCAAAAGGGATCGGCGCGAGCATCGCGAAAGCGCTGGCGGACGAGGGCGCGTCGGTGGTCGTCAACTATTCGTCTAGCAAGCAAGGCGCCGATCGTGTGGTCGCGGAGATCACAGGCTGCGGTGGCAAGGCGATCGCGGTGCAAGGCGACGTGTCGAAGCAGGTTCACATCGAGCGCCTGTTTTCCGAAACGACGAAGGCGTTCGGCCGGCTCGACATCCTGGTCAACAACGCCGGCGTCTACGAGTTCGCGCCGCTGGAGGAAGTGACCGAGGGTCTGTTTCATAAGCACTTCGACGTCAACGTCCTTGGCCTACTGTTGACGACGAAGGAAGCCGTGAAGCACATGGGGCCCGAGGGCGGGAGCGTCATCAATATCGGCTCGGGCGCCAGCTCGATGCGGCCGCCCAACTCCACGGTCTACACGGCGACGAAGGCCGCGGTCGACGCGATCACGGGCGTACTGGCGAAGGAGCTCGGCCCGCGAAGGATTCGGGTGAACTCGATCAACCCGGGAATGATCGAGACAGAAGGCGTGCACGCCGCCGGGTTCGTCGGGAGCGACTTCCAGAAGATGGTCGAGACGCAGGCGCCGCTGGGACGCATAGGGCAGCCGGACGATATCTCGCCGACGGCGGTCTATCTGGCGTCGTCCGATTCGAAGTACATGACCGGGGAGACGCTGCTGGTGGCGGGCGGATTGAGATAGCATTCCCCCCGGGAGGTGCGCCGTGAGGTACTACGACATCTCGCTCAATCTCTCGCCCGACACCGTTCGCTGGGTCGTGGCACCGCCGCTCGAGGTTCACGAACGCCGGCGCATGAGTCGGGGCGACGACGCGAACGCCTCCGCCCTCACCGTGAGTGTTCACGCCGGCACGCACGTCGATGCGCCGTTCCACTTCGTGCCCGACGGAGCCGGGATCGATGCGGTCCCGCTCGAGCGGTTCATGGGCCCCGCGCTGGTGCACTCAGTCGACGCCGACCGGCTCATCACCGAGGCGCACGTGAGAGCGATTCCACTCGATGGGGCGACGCGGGTCCTGTTCAAGACACGCAACTCGGAGCTGCTGAAGCGGCGGGAATACGACCCCGATTTCGTCGCGTTCTCGGTGGAGGCAGCGCGGGCTCTGGTGGCACGCGGCGTCGGGCTGGTCGGGCTCGACTACCTTTCCGTCGCGCACGCCGACGAGCAAGTCCCGGTGCATCGGGCGTTCCTGGACCACGGTGTGGTGGTCCTCGAAGGCGTCGATCTGTCGGAGATCGCGCCGGGGCGCTACGAGCTGATCTGCTTTCCGCTCCGGCTCCGCGGCCTCGACGGCGCGCCGTGCCGGGCCGTCCTCCGGGACCTGGCGGACTGAGGCGTCCCGGGCGCCTACGGTTTCGGCGGCTTCCAGAACTGGTCGACGTCCTGGACGACGTCGAGCACCGTGTTCTGGAGCTTCCCGCCGACTTTGTCCACACGCCGGATGTAGGTCGGGATGATCGCGTTCTGCTTCTCGTCGAATCGGAAGGAGCCTCCCGGCGCCTCGAAGCTGACCTTGCGGAGCGCCGCCAGGAAGCGCGCCTTGTCCTCGACGTTCGCGTTGACGGCCTTCAGGGCCTCGCCGCTCGCCTTGGCCGCCAGGTAGCCGAGGTGGTTGTTGTAGACGGGATCCTTCCGAAATTTCTTGTTGAACGCCTGGACGAAGCGCTTGTTCTCCGCCGTGTCCAGCACCGGCGAGTACGAGAGCCAGCTGACCACCCCCAGCGCGGCGTCGCCGACCGAACGCAGGTACGTTTCGTTCACCGTCTCACCGAGGGTCAGGAGAGGCAGCTTGCCCTTCAGGCCGTACTCGTTCCACGCTTTCACCCACTGCGGCGCGCTCGGCCCCCAGAGGATGCCGACGACGGCGTCGAGCTGGGATGCCTTGTCCTGGACGCGCGTGATGTACGGTCCAACGTCCATGGCCCCGAGTGGCATCAGCACCTTCTCGACCGACTGACCGCCGCTCTCTCTAAACGCCTTGATGAAGCCGTCGGCTTGCTCGTGGCCGGCGACGTAGTCGAGGGCGACGACCGCGATCCGCTTGTGGCCGAGCTTGGCCGCGACATACCAGCCGCCGGCCGCCTCCTGCTGATAGCTCGACATCGCGCTCCGGAAGATCGACGGGCTCGCCTTCTCGGCGGTCAGGTTATTCGCGGTGGCCTGGGTGATGATCGTCGGGATCGTCCGCTCGTGAACGTAGTCGCGAAAGGCCACGGCCACGGCGCTCGACACCGGCCCCAGGATCAGGTGGACGCGATCGGACTCGACGAGCTTCCTGACCTTTGTGAGCCCCACGTCCGCCTTGCCTTCGTCGTCCTCGACGAGCAGCCGCACGGGGCGGCCCGCTACCTGGCTGCTCATCTCGTCTTCCCAGTAGAGCCGGATGCCCTCGTTGATCTCCGTGCCGTTGACCGCGAGCGGACCCGTGATGGCGTGAAGCAGGCCGATCCTGATCGGTTCGCGCTGCGCCTGGGCGATGAGGACCGCGCCCGACACTACGATCGCGACGACGAGCCAAGTCAGTACGCGAGAGAGCCGTACGAACCTTTTCTGTCCCATCGTTGTTCCCCTTTCCGTGGCGTCGCCGGGATTATAGACTTCCTTCCTCTGCGGCCTACAGCTGGATGTGGAGGCGACCGATGTCGAGCTTCATCGGGCGACACGCGGTAGTCATCGGGGCCGGGATTGGAGGACTCACCGCGGCGCGGGCGCTCGCCGACCATTTCGAACGGGTGCTGGTGCTGGAGCGCGATGTCCTGCCCGCCGAGCCGCTCGACCGTCACGGTGTCCCGCAGGGCCGGCACGTTCACGCCCTCCTCGCTGGCGGCCAGCGCGCGCTCGAAGAGCTGTTCCCTGGATTCGAGGACGGTCTGGCGCGCGCGGGCGCAGTTCGGTTCCGCGTCGGGCTCGACGTGCGGGTCGAGCGCCCAGGCTTCGACCCGTTCCCGCAGCGAGATTTCGGCTTCGACGCACACGCGATGTCGAGGCCTCTCGTGGAGCTCACAGTGCGCCAGCGCGTCCGGGCATGGGCCTCGATCGACCTGCGCCAGGGCTGCCGCGTTCAGGCACTCGTGCACCGGGCCGACGGCGCCGCGGTGACGGGAGTGCGGTATACCGACGCGGAAGGAAGGGCCGAAAGCGTCGACGCCGATCTGGTGTTCGACGCCTCCGGCCGCGGAACACCCACGCTCGAGGCTCTCGCGGCACTCGGTCGGGTACCGCCCGCGGAGACGACGATCGGCGTCGACCTGGCCTATGCGTCCGGCGTGTTCGCGATTCCCGACGATGCTCCCAGCGACTGGAAGGGCGTGTTCTGCATCCCGGGCGCGGGCCGGGCCAGCCGTGGAGCGCTCATGCTGCCACTCGAAGGGCACCGCTGGATCGTTACGGTCGGCGGACGGCACGGCGATATTCCCCCGGGCGACGAGGCGGGGTTCATGGAGTACGCAAAGGGTTTGCGGGCCCCGACGATCTACAACGCCATCCAGCACGCGAAGCGGATCGGTGAAATCGCCCGCTTTCGTTTCCCCGAGAGCGTGTTCCGCCACTACGAGCGGCTGGAGAATTTCCCTCGCGGCGTCCTGCCCATCGGCGACGCGATCTGCCGCTTCAATCCTGTCTATGGCCAGGGCATGAGCGTGGCGGCACAAGAGGCACGAGCCCTGGGGCGGCTACTGGCGGCCCGGGCGCGAGAGCGAGATCCTCTGGCCGGGCTGGCTCCGCAGTATTTTGCCGAAGTCGCGCGGCTCGTCGACACGCCGTGGGCGGCCTCCGCGATTCCTGACTTCGTTCACCCGGACACGCGCGGTGAACGCCCGGCTGACCTCGAACAGACGCTGAAGTTCGGGGTCGCGCTCGGCAAGCTCGCCGCCCGTGACCCGACGGTTCACAGGCTCACGTCGGAGGTCCAGCATCTGCTGAAGCCACGCAGCGTCTATCAGGATCCTGCTCTGGTGCAGCGCGTGCTGGCCGTCATGGCCAATTGAGTCGAGGAAGGAGGCCGGCTATGGGCGAGATCACGCACCGCACAGTCGAGACGAACGGCATCCGCATGCACGTGGCCGAGCAGGGCAGCGGCCTACTCGTGATCCTCTGTCACGGCTTTCCCGAATCCTGGTACTCCTGGCGTCACCAGCTCGCCGCGCTCGCCGCGGCCGGCTTCCACGCGGTGGCCCCGGACATGCGCGGGTACGGCCGCACCGACGCGCCGGCGGAGATCGAGGCCTACACGCTCTTGCACCTCGTGGGCGATATGGTCGGCCTGGTCAGCGCACTAGGCGAGACATCGGCGGTGATCGCCGGACACGACTGGGGTGCACCGGTGGCGTGGCACGCCGCGCTCCTGCGCCCCGATCGTTTCCGCGCCGTGATCGGCCTCAGCGTGCCGTTCCGGCCGCGCGGTGCCGTGCGGCCCACCGCCGCCATGCCACGGACCGATGAGGCGATCTTCTACCAGCTCTACTTCCAGACTCCGGGAGTAGCGGAGGCCGAGCTCGAGCGCGACGTGCACGCGACGATGCGCCGGCTCGCTTACTCCGGCTCGGGCAACGCGCCCGGGCGCGATAGCGTCGCCATGGTTTCTCGGGGCGGTGGCTTTCTCGATCACACGACCGATCCGGATACATTGCCGCCGTGGCTGACCGTCGCCGACATCGAATTCTACGCCAGTGAGTTCGGTCGCACCGGCTTTCGCGGCGGGCTCAATTGGTACCGCAACATCGATCGTAACTGGGAGCTGCTGGCGCCGTTCGCTGGCGCCGTTGTCACCGTCCCCGCCCTCTACGTCGCCGGCGACCGCGACCTCGTTGTCCGGTTCCCTGGAATGGATCAGCTCATCTCGAATCTCTCGACGTTCGTCCCTCAGCTTCGGCGAACGGTCATGCTACCCGGCTGCGGGCACTGGACGCAACAGGAGCGGGTACGCGAGGTGAACGACGTTATGCTTGAATTCCTCAAGGGAGTCTGATTTTGGATACAGTCATGCGGTCGCCCAAACCGCGTCGTGTCGTTGCAACATTTCGCTTGACAGCTTCACACGAAGCGATGAAACGACGTCGCACGTGAGTCGCGAATATCGTCCCTGGACGACGTAGAAGCCGCCAGCGCTCGTCCGAGCGCGTTCCTCAACAAATTTGCGGTGCGCGGCGCGATCGTCGCTTCTCCCGCCTTCCAGGCGCCTCCGAAACTGGCGTGTAAAGTCGCTTCAGCGAAGGGGGTTCACCATGGAAATCTGCACGCGCGACAGCGTCGACTACACAGCGCTCGATCGTCTGGGTGACGAGATCGCCGAGCTGTCGGCGCATCTGGAAGCGGCGACCGCGCGCCTGCTCGATCTCATCCGCGAGTTCGACGCCCGTGGCGGCTGGAACACGGGATTCAGCTCGTGCGCCGCCTGGCTGAGCTGGCGTGTGGGACTCGATCTGGGAGCGGCTCGGGAGCGCGTGCGGGTGGCGCGCGCCCTGTCGACCTTGCCGCGACTGGCCCAGGCCCTCGCGCGAGGCGAGCTCTCGTATGCCAAGGTGCGGGCGCTCACCCGCGTGGCCACGCCGGAGACCGAGGAGCGGTTGCTCGCCGTGGGCCGCGCCGGCACCGCCTGCCACGTCGAGCGCATCGTTCGCGGCTGGCGCCGTGTGGATCGCATCGCCGAGGTGCGCGAAACGGCGCTGCGTCACAACAGTCGCGCACTCCGCGTGTATCAGGACGAAGACGGCATGGTGGTCGTCCGCGGGCGGCTAGCGCCGGAGGCCGGCGCGGTGCTCTTGCAAGCGTTGACCGCAGCCCGCGAGGCTCTGTACCAGCAGAGGCGCCAGACCTTCGACAACGTGAACGACGTTTCCGCGGAAACGCCTCCCATCGAGCAGCAACAGCCTCCGCTCGAGCAGCAGCAGGCAGACGCGCTCACCCTGCTCGCGGAATCGGCGCTCCGTCACGGAATCGATCCGGGCACCCCGGGCGAGCGCTATCAGATCGTGGTCCACGTCGACGCACCCGTGCTGGCGGACGCCAACGCGCCCGGCCAGTCCGTCCTGGAGGACGGTGCGCGCGTTTCCGCGGAAACGTCACAGCGCCTGGCGTGCGACGCGAGCCGAGTCGTCATGCAGCACGGCCGCGACGGCCGCGTCGTGGAGGTCGCGGCCCGGACCCGCACAATTCCGGCGGCCCTCCGTCGGGCCCTACACCAGCGAGACCGCGGCTGCCGTTTTCCCGGCTGTGTTGTCAGGTTCGGCCAAGGCCACCATATCCGTCACTGGGCCCAGGGCGGGCCCACCACGCTCTCGAATCTCGCGCTGCTGTGCCGCCGCCATCACCGTGCCGTCCACGAGGAGGGCTACAAGGTCGAGCGTCTGCCTGACGGCGAGCTTCAGTTCCGGCGGCCGAACGGCTGGGTTCTGCCGGACGTTCCGCCACCGTCCAAAGTTCCTGATGAGCCCGTGGAACTGCTACGGGCGCTGAACGATGCGGAGGGTGTCGTCCTGCACGCGCACACCGCCACGCCGAGTTGGCTGGGGGAGCGCTTGAACGTCGGCTACGCGATCGATGTCTTGCACCCGCTGGCGCTTTCCAGTCAAGCCTGCCGACCGGCTTCTTGACATCTCGGCTACGCCATCCGAGAATCCCGGCTCAGGGCCGGAACCCGAGGGAATTCCTATCCTCTCGGTCTACTTTGCTTCCGGACCGACCCCGGTGCCGAGTGACGTAGATTACCGAATCAACTCCGCTCACGACTGACCAGTAATGGAGTCATCACCATGATGTCCGGTGAAGACCCGGCCCCCAGCCTCACCGTGGGAAGGGTGCGCAAACTTGCGGCCCTCCTCAGTGCCGATGTCGAAGGATATAGCCGGTTGATGGGCGAGGATGAAGCAGCAACTGTCCAGACCCTGACGGTCTACCGGGCGGTCATCCAGACCCTAGTGCAACAACACCGAGGTCGCGTCGTAGATTCGCCAGGGGATAACTTACTGGCGGAGTTTGCCAGCGTCGTAGATGCCGTGCAGTGTGCAGTGGCCATCCAGCGTGAGCTCGGCATCAGGAACACTGCCCTCCCGTTCAAGCGAAGGATGAATTTTCGCGTGGGCATCAACCTTGGGGATGTCATCGTCGAGGGAGAACGCATCTACGGCGATGGCGTCAACATCGCGGCCCGGCTGGAGAGCTTGGCCGCGGGCGGAGGGATTTGCATCGCCGGGAACGTCCACGAGCAGGTCAAGACCAAGCTGGCGTTGGGCTACGAAGATATGGGGGTGCAACACGTCAAAAATATCGCCGAGCCGGTGCGCGCATACCGGGTCTGGGCGGAGCCCGGAGTCGCGGTCCCTCTGGGCAGGCTGAATGAACCGCGCGGCCCCACACCGTGGCGACGAGGGGCCCTAGTAGCGGTAGCGCTGCTCGCCCTCCTCGGGGGAGCGGTGAGCGTCTGGCAACTGGTCGCCCGCATGTTGCCCTCCTCGCCCAACAAGCCGTCCATTGCTGTGCTCCCGTTCGTCAACATGAGTGGGGACTCCGCACAGGAGTATTTCAGTGACGGCATGACGGAAGATCTCATTACGGAGCTCTCCAGGCTCGACGGGCTGTTGATCATCGCCCGGAACTCGGCATTCACGTACAAGGGCAAGGCAGTCAAGCCGGAGGAAGTGTTTCGGGAGTTGGGGGTGCGGTACATGCTCGAAGGGAGGGTCCGTACGGCCAACAACCGCATCCGGATCACCGCGCAACTCGTCGACGGCACGACGGGTTATCACGTGTGGGCTCAGTCTTACGACCGGGACTTAGACGACATCTTCGCCGTGCAAGAGGAAATTGCCCGGATGATCACGCGGGCGCTGGAGGTGAGGCTGACAATGGCGGAGGAAAAGCACATCGGAAGCCCATACACGAGGAGTGTTCACACCGAAGGATAATGCGGAGGCGCGGGCACTCTTCGGGAGAGCCATTGCCCTGGATCCGCAGTTTGCGAGAGCGTATGCGAATCTGGCTGCCACCCATCGACAAGATTGGATCCTCGCATGGACTCAGAACCGTACAGCCTCAGAGAGCCAGGCGTACGACATGGCGGAGAAGGCGGTTGAGCTGGCGAGAAGGGAGCCTGAGCCCAAGCCTTCGTTGCCCTACGCTCTCGAGCAACTAGGCTATGTCGAGTTGTATAAAGAGCGACTTCCGGCGGCCGACGCCGCGGCAAAGGAGGCGCTCAGCCGCAGCCCCAACTACGCGGATGGCTATGCCCTGGCGGCGCACGTGCTGATCTACCTGGGGCAACCGGAGGAAGCACTTCGCAAGACGCAAGAAGCCATTAACCGCGACCCGAAGTATCCGTTCTTTTACGATTACCACCGCGGCCATGACCCTGACGTCGCGAGGCGGCACTTTGAGGAGGCCGAGACACATCTGCGGGCGGCACTCAAGAAGAACAGCAATTTTCGATCCGCCCGCAGTACCTCGTGGCTGTCCTCAGTGAGCTTGGTCGGCAGCAGGAGGCGGTAAACGAGATGGTCACATACCGAAATATGGGGGGTCGTGCTGGGGAGCGGATCCTCCCGTATAAAGACGCGGCGATCAAAAGACGCCTTATTGAACTTTTGCAGGCTGCGGAGAGGGGCGCAGCTACTGCTCCCCCGCCATCTCCGCGAACCGACACAGCGCGTTGATCAACCGCATCTGCTCGATCGTGCGCGCGCGTGATTCGAGCAGACGCGGGCTGGCGACGATGCAGGCCAGGCACATCGCGCGCGAGACGGCGACGTTGAGGCGATTGCGCGAGAAGAGGAAATCCAGGGTGCGTGGCAAGTCCTCGGCGCTCGAGGTGGCCATCGAGTAGAAGACCACGGGCGCCTCGCGCCCCTGGAACTTGTCGACGGTGCCCACGGGGACGTTCGCGAGGTCGGCGGCCTGGAGCGCCTGGCGGAGCCGGCGCACCTGAGCGTTGTACGGCGCGACCACCATGAAGTCGGATTCTTCCAGTGGGCGCGTCTGGCCGTCGCGGTTGGTCCACGACCCGCCTCGCATGGCGCCGATCTCACGCGCGATCCGCTCGGCTTCCTCGGGCGCGGCGGCCACGTTGCCGACGTGCTCCACGGGCAGGTAGCGCAGCCCCGTGCCGAACGCGGTCGTTTGAGCCGCCAGCTGAGGAAGCCCGTCGAGCCTCCCGTCATAGACGATCTCCGAGACGAACCGGCAGACGTCCGGATGCATGCGCCGCGTGCGGTCGAGGAAGACCCCCATGTCGGGAGGCACCGTCGGATGCTCGCCGAGCAGGTGTTCCAGCACCGAAGCCCCTGTGCCATCCGGGTGCGTCCCCTGCGAGACCTGAGCGAGCTGTAGCGGATCGCCGAGCAGGATCACGTTACGCGCGGCGGTGCCCATAGCGAGCGCGTCGGCGAGAGCCACCTGCCCGGCCTCGTCGATGACGAGCGTGTCGACGAGGGCGCCGCCATCGAGGTCGCGGTGCGCGAAGAGCCACGCCGTGCCGGCCACGAGCTGGACATGCGGCGCCGCCTGAACGAGCTTGCGGGTGTCGGCGAGGTTGGTGAGCCAGCCGCCCGCGTATTCCGTCTCGGCGCTCCCGGCGCTGGACTTCTTGAGACCGCGGATCCGGACTCGCTCCTCGAGGGCCGCCCGCCCGATCTCGTCGAGCAGGTTGTGGATCGCCTTGTGGCTCGTGGCCGCGACGCCGACGCGCTGGCCACGGCGGATGAGATCGACGACGATCCGCGCGCCGGTCCACGTCTTGCCGGTGCCCGGCGGCCCCTGGATGAAGAGGTAGCTGTCGTCGAGCGCGGCGGCCCGCTTGCGCTGCTCCCGAAGGTCCGTCGTCTGGATCGGCCCGTTGAATCCGCCCGTCAGCCGCGGCCTGGCCCGGTCGAGGATGTCTTGCAGCGCGCGGTATCGACCACGGCCCGCCAGCACCGCGTCGCCAAGACGCGCCAGCGCGTCGCGCTGCGCACGCGTGTCGTAGGGCTTGGGCGGGATCAACGCCGTCGGGAGCGGCATCGACGCGAGGCTCGGACCGCGTCGGAGGACGAGCACGCCGATCGCCTCGTCCAGATCCTCGATCGTGCCGGCGCCGTTTCCTGTTGCCGGATCGATAGGGGCGTCGCCGGGCCCCAGCTTGTGCTGCTGGGCCGGGAATCGGAAGTGGTGATCCAGCGAGTTCTTCGCCCGGCGCGGCGCGCCCTCGGGCTCGAGTCGGCCGATCGCCTCGCCGTCCTCAACCAGCTCGTCGAGCGACATCTGGCAGCGCGCGAAGAACCACCACCACGCCGGCCGGGCCTCGCGCCGGTGGTATTCGAGCAGCTCGGCGGCCAGCCAGCGTGGCGTCCCAACGCTTCCGCCCGCGAGCAACGCCTGGCGTAGCGCCTCCCGCTGAGCGTCGGCCTTCTCCTTGTCGTCGTCGACCGGCCGCGCGTCGGGGCTTTCCGCCCAGGCCGCGTCGTCCGGCCGGTGCTCTACCAGCCAGTCGCGGAGCGCGAGCGTCGCACGGCAGTCTTCCTCGTTGTAGGCCGCGATCTCCTCGAGCCGCGCGGCGGCGCGCGTGTCCATCCATTGCTCGTAGGCCAGCACGGCGCGCGTGCCGCTCGTGACACGCGCCTGGCGGCGGAAGGCGGGCAGCGCCTCCACGTCCTTCAGCGAGTACCCCGGCACGCCCGCCCGCAGGCCCTGGCGCACGACCGAGTGCAGATCGACGAAGACCTCGCGGCGCAGCAGCGCATCTATCGCGTCCTCGCGCGTCGCGTACACGCCCATGAACTGCTTCAGCGCCGTCGGCTCGTAGGCGCCGTAGTGATAGACGTGCATGTCGGGATACCGCGCGAGCCGCTCGTGGAAAAAGTCGACCAGCGCCTCGAACGCCTGGCACTCCCCTGCCCGATCGTGCGCCCAGATCGTGCGATAGCGCCACATGCCATCCTCATGGGTCAGCAGGCCGAAGAGGAAGTGGAGCCCGCGCGCCGGCTCCCAGAAGGGATCGCCCTCGATGTCGAACATGACGTCGCCCGACGAGGGCCGGGGCAGCCGCTCGAAGCCACGCGCCGGCTCGACGGGCAACGGGTGCCAGTCGAGATCGCCGGTAGTCCGCCGGCGGAGCTGCAGCCCAGCCTGGTCGTGAAGGGTCTCCAACGTGTGAGAAGCGATGTGGGGGACCGGCGTCGCCGGCGCCTGAGCGAGCTGCGCCAGCGTCCCGATACCCGCCGACCGCAGCCGCGTGACCTGCCCGCGCCGGATCCCGGCCACCAGCACCAGATGATCTTCCTGCGTCCATCGTTCGTCGCACACGTCACGGAACTCGCACAGCGCGCAGTGCTCGACCCGGTACGGCTCGGTCTCCTCCGCGCGACCGACTGCCGCGAGGAACCCGGCGCGCACGCGGCGATAGTAGGCGGCGAAGTCGGCGTGGCGCAGCGTGCGCCGTTCGCCGATGCCGAGCAGGACGTGCATCGCGCTCGGCTCTACCTGCTGGATGGCGGCGATCGCCTCCGTGTAGAAGCAGAGCTGTAGCACGTAGGTGGGCTTCTCCGCTCGCGCCAGCTTGGCGTCGAGCGCCTCGTAGCCCCAGGCCCCCAGTGCGGTCGGCTGCTCGACGCGCTCGAGGAAATCGGCGCGGCCCCGCCAGTCGCCCTGCACAAAGGTCGCCTGGTAGATGATCTCCGCGCCCGCGCGCATGGCGTCGATGGTCGCGCGCGCCGAGCTGTCGAAATCCCAGCGGTCGGCGCCGATGACGTCGACGACCTGCCGCCCTTTGGCGCGCAGCTCGGCCAGGTAGGCGGCCTCGTGCTCCTCGCCCTTGCGGCGGAGGAGGTCGACGTGGTCCTCGGGCACGTGGGGGCGCCGGCGGACGCCGCGCGCGACCTCGAGGGCCAGCGTGGTGAGGTGCGGGCACTCGACGTAGTCGTTGAGGTCGGAGGGGGAGAGGACGAGGCGACTGTTCGTCGCTTGCATCACAGCTTCTCGATTATAGCGACGGCCAGGGCGATGACGTTGCAGCAGGAGCAGTGGACCCAGAGACGCTCTGCGCAAGGCGCCGGCCACGGCCGACACGCCGGCCATCGCCATCACGTCGTTCGCGCTCAGCGGCAACCAGCAGAAGGCCAAGAACGCGGGAGCGTCCACCTATCTGGCCAAACCGTATAGCCCGTTCGACCTTCTCGAGATGATCCGGAAGCCGGTCCCCGAAGGCTGATCGGGTCAGATCGGGTCACGATCGAGGGTGGGGGCGCTATCTTGATATCCCCCTCGCGTGTCCCAGAAACCGGGAGCGGTACAGGCGGGCCTCCGAAGGATTCGTTTCAGAGGCGCATGTAATCGTTGACATGGTCACGACGCAAGACACAGAATGCTCAACCGTAAGGAATGAAAGAGCCGCTAGCGGAGGGCAACCAGCATACTCAGCTGTGGCGCTTGATTGAGCGCGTCGATCGTCCCCAGGCCATCCACGCGTCCACTTACTCCTCCGCCAGCTTTGACCGCGAGCAGAATGCAGCGATCGAGCTGTAAAGCTTCAAGGCACCGTTGCGAATCTAGGGTACACATATGCTAAGCGACGCCCTCACCGAGCTGACGACCGCAATAGCTCAGGGTCTCCAGGCGACGGCTCCAAGCATGCGTCCAGCTATCGAAAAGCTATTTGGCGACCGTTATCACAAACGTCACTTTGAGCGGACTTCGATCCGAGACGCGTATGGGCTCGCCGACACTGGCGATGGGGGCGTGCCATACGCAGGCCTTATAAATTCGGACAATCCGCCCTCAGGCCCCTATGGCGGCACGAGCGTCGTATGGTTTCCGTCTGAGAAGGACAGCTCGCTAATCGACTTTGGGGTTGGCACAAGGGGCCTCGCGCCTGATGAGGGTATTCTCACCAGGCCGGGGCATCGCCGCCGAATCGCCGCACTCCGTCGCTACCTTACCCGTCGGGGCATTGACGCATGGTCGAAGTCAGATCCGGCTGCCCTAAGTGTTGCTGTACCGAAGACCGTTCGCGAGCGATTTCCTGAGTTCGAGAGGGTCTTCGATCGCTACGGTACCGAATTATATATCTGTGCAAAGGTGCCACCAGAGCTCGGCATAGCGCGCGACGTTGTTCGCGGATTTCTGGACCTCTACGCGTATGAGCGCGGGTGGCAAGTATTGAAGGATGCTCTAGACGAGTACGAAACCTTTCACGCAAGCCTGCGCGCCGAGTTGTTCCTGCAGCCCACAGCGGGTGAAGTACACGAACTCGTCAGGGCTCGCCGGTTCGTCATACTGCAAGGGCCGCCCGGAACTGGCAAAACACGTATGGCCGACACGATCAGAAGACAGTTCTTCGACGGTCGCGGGATGACGGTTCAGTTCCACCCTGCCGTAACCTACGAGGACTTCATCATAGGTCTGTCGCCCGACGCCGACGAACGATCCCTCCGGTTCACAGTTCGCGAAGGATCGCTTGCGGCTGCGGTACGCGAGGCCCGAACTGGTCCCTTCCTTCTCATCATCGACGAGATCAACCGCGGTGATCTCGGCAAGGTTCTTGGTGAGGCGATCTACCTCTTCGAACCCGCCGAAGTTGGTGGAACCAACGCACGAACTGTGCGCTTGCCACATCCCATAGACGGCAAAAATGAGTTACAACTGCCCGATTCGCTCTACATCCTCGCGACGATGAACACCGCCGATCGAAACATTGCGGCGATGGATCTTGCCATCCGTCGCCGGTTCGCGTTCTTGACGCTTCCTCCAAACCGTGACGTCGTCGTTCGTGAATCTCTACCCCTTGCCGTCCAGGTGTTCGACTGGATTGCCGATGTCTTTGTAGAGCACGCGCCAGACGAGACCCTACAGTTGCTGCCAGGTCATGCTTACTTTCTGGCGAGAAACGAGTCCGAGCTACGCGACCGCCTACGCTATGAGGTCATACCGCTGCTTGATGAATACCTTCACCAGGGCTTTCTTGGTCCGGCTACGTCCGAGCTTCATGCTGTACGCAATCGAATTGAGGACATTCTAGGCACATCGGTTGCCGCAAGCTAGGCGACGCCGTACACCTGCGCGTTTCGCAGCTCGACACGCCGGTCAGGCGCCAGATCAGACTCGTCTGTACAAGGGGACCGATCACGGCCGAGGTGTGATCGTCCATCCTGATGCTTTCGCCCCAGTCCAGCGTGGAGGGGGTTGGGGTCCTTTCGTTGACGCCTTTCTGCGTTTGAATGGAGATGCGCTTAGAAAGCTCGACGTCTCACCCACAATACGGTCTGCGGAGCACGGTGTTCAAATCGAGCTTCTGCCGGGAGCGCACGCAGGCGCAATTCCGCTGCGTTCCGCCCAAAGTGGCCGAGTCGCCGGCGGCTTGCTGGTGGAGCCGCGCTTCGGATGGGCGGGAGTGGGAAGAGTGCTCGTTACGACTGGCTGGGCCGGAGCGCCCGAGATCCTCGACTATCCCCTCGTACCGGGCAGTGGGCGAGAAGTTCCTCCGTGGGTCCTGGCCGGGCCAGTACTCAAGCGGCTGGACGAACTCCTGCGTAGTCTCCGTCGTGGCTATCGCGTGCGGGACGAGGTACTGAAGCAGCCTCGCGGTCACATAATCTGGAGCTCATATACTACTCATTCCCTTGGACGTGGTCGTTGGACCCATTTGCCCTGTCGGTTTCCTGACCTTGATGCTGATCCAATCTTGCGTCGCATGGTGCGCTGGGCTCTTCAGCGCGTTCGAGACGATCTTGCAGTTGTTGGTGGCGTTGATAGCGTGGCGCGGCTGCTTGTAGCTATTGCCGATGAATTGATCAGCAAAGTTCGCGATGTTCAACCGCTCACGCCTTCGAGGTCCGAACTCAATCGGCTCACCTCAGGTGACAGCGGGCTTGAAGCTTCGTTGCGTCGCGGCTTGGAAGCCCTAGGCTGGATTGTCGACGAACGAGGACTGGGTGGCGGCCGCGAAATGGACGGGCTGGCATGGGCAGCTCCCCTTGAATCGCTATGGGAACGCTTTGTTGAGGTCAGTGTGCGGCGCGAGGCCGCTCTACAAGGCGGCGTGGTTCGCGTTGGCCGCTCGCGCGAGACGGTCGTCCCGCTCGACTGGAGCGATCCCAGTCATCGCTCGATGGGTCACCTGCTACCCGATATCGTGGTGACGTACAGAGACCGCACTGACGTCATCGACGCAAAGTACAAAGCCCATCTCGCCGAACTTGACGAGCAGGGGTGGCGTGCCTTCACGGAGGATGCGCGTGAGGCTCACCGCGCCGACATCCATCAAATACTCGCGTACGCATCCCTCTTCGACTCACCCGAGGTGCGCGGGGTGCTGGTCTATCCACTACGCGAGCGGACATGGCGTGTCCTTCATGACCGCGGCCGCGACGTCTCGGTCGCCCAGCTCTTCTCAGGCCGTCGGCGCGTGCGCCTTGAACTTCGTGGGCTTCCGTTCGGCATAGCCGCCTGAGCCGGGTCTTACTGAAACATCACCGGAATGGACCCCCCACTAGCATCAATCGCCACCCCCGTAATATTCGCCGCCTTCGTCGACGCCAGAAACGTCACGACCTGCGCAATCTCCTTCGCTTCCACAATCCGCCGAATCGCGTTCGAAGCCGCCCGCCGCTCAGTCCCGCATCAGTCCTCTCCCTGCGAGTAGCCCCCGGATGCACCAGGTTCACGGTGATGCCGGAAGCCCCAAGCTGATCAGCAAGCGTCTTCGTCAATCGCACAATGGCCGCATTGCGCAGCCCGCTGATATTCCCCGCCAGCCGCCCAGACAGCCCGCCGATGTTGATGATCCTCCCCCACCCACTCCCCGCTGCATGTGCGGCACCGCCGCCTTCGCGCACTGCACGTACCCGACCACCTTGGTGTTGATGTCCCTCGAGCAAGAGTCGTCATCGGCCTGCGCCAGTGGACCAGTCACCACGCCACCCGGCGTGCGTAGAACACGAGGCCGATGGCGCAGATGGGCGGGAGCTGCCGCCGCACCGCGGGCCATCCGGCGCCCTGCAAGAGCGCGTCGCGCACGATCACGATGTAGTAGCGCGCCTGGACCAGGTTGGACAGCCAGCGAAGCCCCGCGGGGATGTTCTCGACCGGGAAGATCAGCCCCGAGAGCACGAACGCCAGAAGAAAGCCGCCGAGCTGAATGATCTGTATCCTTCTGAGCACGTTGACACGAAAATCCCTCGCTGCGTAGAGTGAGTCCATGGCGTTGCGCCCGCGCGCGGTGATCACCACCCCTTACCCGACGCCTGCCGCGACGGCCCGGGTACTCGGCATCTCGGCCAAGCGCTACCGCGAGCTCCGGGCGATGGTCACCGAAGCCCTGGCACGTCACCATAGGCAGAGCGCCAGGAAACGGGCCGCAACGAGGCGGCGCACGGCACGCCGAACCTGACCGATCGCTAAGCGATATTCACCTCAGAACGTCTTCCTCAACGTCCCCTACGATCCCCGGTACGAGAAACTCTTCGTCGCGCTGATCGCCGGCCTCTGCGCCTTCGGGCTTCGCCCTCGAGCGACACTCGAGATCCCAGGCCCTACACAACGGCTGGACCGCATCCTCGGGCTGATCTCGGCGTGCCGATATTCCTTCCATGACCTCAGTCGGGTTCAACTCTCCCGCCGTGCGCCTCGGTTCAACATGCCCTTCGAAGTCGGCCTGGCCGTCGCCACCGCCCGCTGGCGCCCCGCTCACCAGTGGTTCCTCCTGGAGGCGCGCCCGTACAGGGTCCAGCAGACACTGAGCGATCGCGGAGGAACCGACGCCTATATCCACGGTGACCGCCCCCGGCAACTGTTGATCGCGCTGACCGACGCCCTGGTCAGAGCTGGCAAGCAGCCTACGCTCGACGAGCTCTATCGACTCTTCCAGCTCTTGAGCGCTGAAGCGGTTGGTATTCGCAGAAACTACAGGACGTTGTTCGGGGCTCGCGCCTTCAAGGATCTCGTCGTTGTTGCGGTCGACTTCGCCACTCGGGAAAAGCCCCTGCCGGCTCGTTGAGAAGCCTCGCCGGCGAGCGCGGTGACGCAAGCCTCGACGAACTGGTCCGGTGCCGGAGTCGCATCCTATCCTTGCCGAAGATCGGCTTGCCGAGTATCGCCGAGATCCCAGCCGCGCGCGGCCCGCGCGCGACGTGCTCGGTCGCCTGACAAACCAGGATCGGTGACGGAGTATCGGCTGGTTGCCGAGCCGCGAGTCGATCGCGACGTCGCGGCGACGTACCAGTGGTACGAGAGCGAGCAGCGCGGGCTGGGCCTTGAGTTCCTTCCACGCGAGTCGGGATCCGGCAGAGTGGCAGCGGCGACGCGGCTAGCGTCTGGCTGGTGGACGACCCGGCTGACCGCGCGGCGGCAGTAACTAGCAGGATGACCTCGGTATCGTCGTGGGCGATCGAGGCCTCGTCAGCGCGCCCGCCTGCGGCGTCTTGCAGCGACCGCTGCGGTCACCACCCCGAAAGCCAGGATGCCCATCGTGCCCGGTTCCGGCGTAACCGCCAGTGCGCCGAACAAGCCGTTTGCTTCGTCGTTGATCCCGGCGGTGAAATAGACCCAATTCGGATCGACGCTGGGTCCGCCCGAGCGCACCTTTAGCGCCCAGAGTCCGTCGATTTCGATTGGATCGCCGGAGCTGTTCGACAGCGAACCCAGGAAGGCGCCGGTTATCGGATTGAAGGCGTTGATGCGACCGTCGCCGAAGTTGCCGACGAGCAACTCATTGCTGAAATCGCCAAAGGCGGTCGGCGCGATGGTAATGCCCCACGGCGCATTCAGCGGTCCGGCGGAGATCAGGCGACGAACAAAATTGCCGTTCGTATCGAAGACGCTGACGAACCCAAAGCCCGGCCCGGGGGCCTCGTCTCCGGACGGCGCCACCTTGGCGTACTCCACGTAGAGATTTCCTGCGACCAGCTCGACATTGAACGGCGCATAACCTGAGGGCAGTGTCGGGTCGGTGAAGGAGCCGCCAAGCGTCGTCGGGGCGAAGTTCGAGTTATACACGTCGATGTGGCCGCTCTTGAAGTTCGCCGCGTAGAGAAACGTTTCCGCCCCGTTGCTCGCCAGCGCCAGTCCCGTGTACGCATTGTTCGGCGAAGCAAGCACCTTGACGATGGCAGCCGTCCCATTGACGCTGGGATTCCACCCGGAGATCGAGCCGTCGGTCGCGGCGAAAATGAATCGGGCGGGATTCCCTGGCGTCGGGGTGAACCCCGTGGTCGGGTTCGCGACTTGTCCGGTGGGCTCTTGTGCCGGAATCGAGACCACGAGCGCATTGGGCACGCCCGCTCCAGTGTAAAGAGTGGCGACATTTGCGCCCGCGTCGGACACCCAGAAGGGGCTCGTCGCGGTGAATGACACGCCCCACGGGTTTTTCAGGTTCGGGTCTGTTACGGCGGCCATGCCCGGGATATCGGAGACGAGGTTGAACTGCTCATAAAGTGTAGTCGCGAGAGCTTGGCCGGCGGACAGAGCGCATACGAGAGCGGGAATAACCAGGAACTTCATGGAGCACCTCCGCTACCTGGCCCCCGCCGCTCATCGCCCCCGTGCCTGAGGAGGGCTCTCAATCACGTGGGCTGCCACGCGAGTCGCTCGATGCGCGAAACGATGGGCCGGAACAGAGGGTGTGTCAAGTAGCTTTCAGTGAGTTGCTGAGCCTTACTGAAACATCACCGGGATCGACCCGCCGCTGGCGTCAATGGCCACGCCGGTGACGTTCGCGGCCTTCGTCGACGCCAAGAACGTCACGACGTGGCCAATCTCTTGCGCATCGACGATGCGGCGGATGGCGTTGCTCGCCGCCCGGCGCTCGGTCTCCGCGTCTGTGCGCTCCGTGCGCGTCTGGCCGGGATGGACGAGGTTCACCGTGATACCGTGGGTGCCGAGCTCGTCGGCGAGAGTCTTGGTCAAGTGCACGATTGCGGCGTTGCGCAAGCCGCTGATGTTGCCGGAACGCCGTCCGGACAGCCCGCCGATGTTGATGATCCGGCCCCAGCGGCTCTTCTGCATGTGAGGCGCGACCGCCTTGGCGCAGCGCATGTAGCCGACCACTTTGGTGTCGATGTCCTCGAGCAGGGTCTTCTCGTCGGCCTCAGCCAAGGGACCACGCACCATGCCACCCGGGGTCGAGGCGTTGTTCACCAGGACGTCGATGCGGCCCAGGGCCTTTAGCGTCGCGTCCACCAGGTGGGCGACGGACTCTGAGTTCGTCGTGTCGGCCACGATCGGCAGGATGCGCCGGCCGGTCTGCTTCTCGAGGTCCTTGGCCGCCTCGTCCAGGGCGCTTCGCTGGCGCGCGCAGATCGCCACGTCGACGCCCTCCGACGCGAGCTGAAGGGCGATGGCTTTGCCGATCCCCCTGCTGCCTCCCGTGACGATGGCGACTCGGCCGGTCAGTCCTAGGTCCATTTGGCGTATCCTCCGTTGTAACTTCGGGTCAGACAGCGGGTACTACGGGTCCTATAGCCTGGGAGGTCAATGATGCCGACCCACCAATCGATCGGTGGCGCGTCGGACGAGCAGCTCTTGCAGCGCATGGTCAGCACCCACGCGGACCGCTACGGGGCGACGTTCTGGGAGCTGTTCGACAAGCACGTGGCGCCGGCTCTCCCTCCGCGCCCGGTGATGATCGACCTCGGGTGCGGCCCAGGTCTCCTCCTGCGCGACCTGGGGGAACGGTTTCTGGCGGCGACCCTGCATGGCTACGACGTCACGCCAGCGATGGTCGCATATGGTCAGCAGCTCGCGTTTCGGGAGCCGAAGCCGGCGTTCGCGGTTCACGACGTGACCACTCAACCGCTCCCGCACGACGCGGGTGTCGTGCACCTCGTGAGCATGTCGTCCGTGCTGCACGTGCTCGACGAGCCATTGCCCGTGCTCTCCGAGATCCGGCGCGTGCTCGCGCCCGGCGGAATCTTCCTCTTGCATGACTGGATTCGTCAGCCGCTCTCGACCTATCTCGCGTACCGGCGAGAGGTTCTCGGCGAAGGCGAGGCGGAGACCGGGCGCGGCTTCCGCCTCTTTCCCGTGCACAACAAGTACACGCCCGACGACTGGCGGTGGCTGCTGGCCGAGGCCGGCCTGGCGATCCGGCATCAGGCCCAGCTCAGGGACTCGCACCAGATCTTCGTCTGTCAGCCTTCGACCAAGAAGCCGCTATGACGTCTTGAACGCGTTCATGGCGGTCACCAGCGCCGGCGTCCCGCCGAAGAGGTACGCGACCTCGACCGTCTCCTGAATCTCCACCTCCGAAGCGCCGACGCCGCGGGCCCGGTAGGCTATGTTCGCCACGCCGTCCGGGTGCGACTGGATCGCGTCGACGATCAGGGTCATGAGGATCTTGTACTTCGCTGGTATAGCGCCGTCGCGCAGGATGCGCTCGCGCTGGGCCATGTACGAGTCCACGAACTCCGGGTCGCGCTTCTGGAGCGGTTGGATCCACGGCGGCAACGTCACCTGAGCCATATGCGCCTCCTCTGGAAGTCGAGTCGAGGTCGAGATAGCGTCGGTCCTGGATTGTACTCGACTCCCGTCACGTCGCCGGGCAAACTCCCCAGGCCTACGTCGACGTGCTGGCTCCGATGTATCCTTCCGGGCTCGTTGACACGAAAATCCTTCGCTGCGTAGAGGTGGGGCCATGGCGTTGCGACCGCGCGCGGTGATCACGACCCCCTACCCCACGCCTGCCGCGACCGCCCGGGTGCTCGGCGTCTCGGCCAAGCGCTACCGGGAGCTCCGGGCGATGGTCACCGAGGCCCTGGCACGTCACGACAAGCGGAGCACCAGGAAGCGGACCGCAACGAGGCGGCGCACGGCACCCCGAAGCTGACCGATCGCTGAGCGATACTCGCCTCAGAACGTCTTCCTCAACGTCCCCTACGATCCACGCTACGAGAAATTGTTCGTCGCGCTGATCGCTGGTCTCTGCGCCTTCGGGCTTCGCCCTCGGGCCACGCTCGAGATCCCCGGCCCTAAACGGCGGCTAGACCGCATCCTCGAGCTGATCTCGGCATGCCGATACTCCTTCCACGACCTCAGTCGGGTTCAACTCTCCCGCGGCGCGCCGCGGTTCAACATGCCTTTCGAAGTCGGCCTGGCTGTTGCCACCGCCCGCTGGCGCCCCGCTCATCAGTGGTTCCTTCTGGAGGCGCGCCCGTTTAGGGTCCAGCAGACACTGAGCGATCTCGGGGGAACCGACGCCTACATCCACGGCGACGGTCCCCGGCAACTGTTGATCGCGCTGACCGACGCCCTGGTCAGAGTCGCCAGGCAGCCTACGCTCGCTGAGCTATATCGAACCTTCCAGCTCTTGAGCGCCGAAGCGATCGTGTATTCGCAGAAACTACGGGACGTTGTTCGGGGCTCGCGCCTTCAAGGATCTCGTCGTTGTTGCGGTCGACTTTGCCACTCGGGAAAAGCCCGTGCCGGCTCGTTGACACTCGCCGGCGCCATCCCGCTTGCGTGGGCCAGAGTCATCCTGGGTGCCGAGGTCCAAGAGGAGTTCGCTCCGTCCTTGGAACATACCCAGGGCGGGGTTTATCATACCCAGCATGGGAATGAATCGGACTCGCCGAAAGCAGCTTCCGGCGGCGCCACCCCCCGGCCTGGCCGACGCGCTGTTTGCCAAGGTCCAGCAGCGCGTGCTCGGCGTGCTCTTCGGCAATCCCCACCGGAGCTTCTACGCCAACGAGGTGATAGGCTTGGCGCGCTCCGGTACCGGCGCCGTGCAGCGCGAGCTCGCGTGGCTGGAGGCCTCCGGCCTGGTGGTCGTTGCCCGTGTCGGCAATCAAAAGCACTATCAGGCAAATGCCGGTTCGCCAGTGTTCGCAGAGCTGCGGGCGCTCGTGCTCAAGACGTCGGGGCTGGCGGACGTCCTGCGCGCGGCGCTGGCACCCGTCTCGCGAAGCATCCGCGCCGCGTTTGTCTACGGATCGATCGCCAAAGACCAGGACACCGCCGCCAGCGACATCGATCTGATGGTCGTCAGCGACCGCCTGACCTACGCCGATCTCTTCGCCGCCTTAGAAGGCGCCTCGGCTCAGCTCGGACGGAAGGTCGCGCCGACTATCTATACCTCGAAGGAGTTGTCCAAGCGGCTCAAGCAGGACAATGCGTTCGTGACGCGAGTACTGGCGCAGCCCAAGCTGTGGCTGATTGGCGACGAGCGTGGCCTCGCCGCTTGACAACCTCTGTGGACCGGGCAAGGCCCTGCGCAAGGAGGCGCCGGACGCGAACGAGTTCGCCGGCCTCAAGCGGTCAGGGCTCGACCGCTACCTCATCGGCGTCACGCGGACCTCGACGTCACCGTGCGCCTCAACGTACTAGAGGAAATCGACGGGCCGATGCTCCAGCATGGCCTGCAGGGCTTTCAAGGCCGGCGCATCCCTGTACCGCGTGCCTATCACCTCAAGCCCAATCGCGACTTCCTGGCCGAGCGCTACGCTTTGTTCAGGAGAGCGAGCTGAGGTCTCAGCCGAGCAGTCTGTCGTATTCGGCGTGGCTCCCGATCCAGAACCAGACGAGCCCGTCGTCCACCTCGATGGCCAAGGCGCGGTGGCGGCTGCCTACCCGCGCCGACCAGACGTCTCCGGTCTTCTTGAACCGAAGGGCCGGGTGCCGCGGGTCCTGCTTGAGGCGCTCGAAAGCCTGATCGGCGAGTCTCTGGATCTCCGGCAGAAGGTTCCGATACGAGGCCCAGAACTCCGGCGAGGCGTGATGAGTCAGAGAGGCGTGGTTTTACCGGCAGCGTGATCGCGGCGCGCTTCCTGTGCAAGGCGATCGAGCTTCCCGGCCTGGATGTCCGCCTCCAGCTGACGGTCCCAGGCTGCCCAGTCGAACTCCAGAAACCAGGCGCGGAACTGAGCGAGCTCCTCGGGCGAGAGCGCCTCGATCTGCCGTTCGATGTTCTCGATCTTGCCCATGTGAGCAACCTGACAAATAGAGTCTAACATTCGCGTGGCGCCGCCGAACATGCCCGATCTTCGATACACCACGCTAGAGCGCCTGGTGGCGCTGGCGCATCGACTTCCCGGCCGACGAGGCCGATAGCCCTATAGAGCGAGCGTCTCCTTCCGGCTACAATCCCGGCGATGCCGTTCACCAGCGACCCGGCTGATGCAGTCGCTCGGGAGGAAGCGCGGATTGCCCGTCTTGAAAGAGAACTCAAGGAGTCGCGAGCCGCCCTTGAGTCTCTGAGGACGGAACTCGAAGCCGGACGGTCGTCACCTCCGACGGCACCCGCCCTCATTCCCGCGCCCACCGCGCCCATGACCTCCGCAGAGAAGGTGGCCCTGTTCCGCTCGATGTTCCGCGGCCGTGAGGACGTATATCCGAAGCTCTGGACCAACGTGAAGACCGGGCGTAAAGGGTACGCGCCCGTCTGTGCGAACGAGTGGGTCCGTGATGTCTGCGAGAAGCCCCGGATCAAGTGCGGGGAGTGCCCGAACCAGGCATTCCTGGCCGTCGAGGATCGCGTGATTCTCGATCACCTCCAGGGGCGCCACGTCGTTGGCGTCTATCCCCTCCTGACCGACGAGACGTGCTGGTTCTTGGCGGCAGACTTCGACAAGACGTCCTGGACCGATGACGTGGCGGCCTTCATGGAGACTTGTCGCATGGCGGGTCTGCCAGCTGCCGTAGAGCGGTCACGGTCGGGCAACGGCGCGCACGTGTGGTTCTTCTTCTCAGCGCCGGTGGCGGCGACCACCGCCCGCAAGATGGGCTGCTACATCGTCACCGAGACGATGGCGCGACGCCATCAGCTGAGCATGGCGTCGTACGACCGGCTCTTTCCCAACCAGGACACCCTCCCCCGCGGCGGCTTCGGCAACCTCATCGCGCTTCCGCTCCAGCACGGCCCGCGGCAGGCAGGCAATACAGTCTTCCTCGACGAACACCTCACCCCTCACACTGATCAGTGGCGGTTCCTCGCCGAACACCCGCGCATCAAGACCTCGGCGGTCGACGACATCGCCCGCGAGGCGGCCCGCAGAGGAATGGTGGTTGGCGTGCGGCTGAGTGACACGGCGGACACCGACACCATGGCGCCCTGGAATCGCCTGCCCTCTGGCCAGCCGCAAGCCCGGTTCAGCACGCCGCCTCCGCCGGAGGTGCGCGCCGTCCTATCGCAACGCCTCTTCGTGGCAAAGGCTGGCTTGGCGCCGACCCACCTCAACCAGATCAAGCGCCTTGCAGCGTTTCAGAATCCCGAGTTCTACAAGAAGCAGAGCCTCCGGCTCTCTACGGCGCTCACGCCTCGCGTGATCGCCTGTGCCGTGGAGTTGCCGGAGCATGTCGCGCTGCCTCGCGGCTGTGTCGCCGAACTCGAACAGCTCCTTCGGGAGCACGACAGCGCCCTCCTCGTCGACGACCAGCGCTGCGATGGCAACCCGCTGGACGTGACGTTTCAGGATCAACTCACCCCCGTGCAGAAGAAGGCTTGCCGGGCTCTGCTGCGTGACAACTTCGGCGTCTTGGTCGCGCCGCCGGGTGTCGGCAAGACTGTCATCGGTACCTATCTGATCGCCGCCCGATCCCGCAGCACACTCGTCCTGGTCCACCGGCAGCCTCTCCTCGATCAGTGGGTTGCCCAGCTGTCGATGTTCCTGGGCCTCGCTCCGAAAGCCATCGGCCAGATTGGTGCCGGCAAGCACACCGCCAACGGCCAGCTGGACGTGGCGATGATCCAGAGTCTCGTCCGCCTGGACCGCGTCAACGACTTGGTGGCGACGTACGGCCACGTGATTGTCGATGAGTGTCACCACGTCCCTGCCGTGTCCTTCGAGCGAGTGCTGTCGGAGGTCAAGGCGCGCTTCGTCACCGGCCTGACG
This sequence comes from Candidatus Rokuibacteriota bacterium, assembly GCA_003220535.1. Lineage (GTDB taxonomy): Bacteria > Methylomirabilota > Methylomirabilia > Rokubacteriales > CSP1-6 > AR31. The sequence continues at coordinate 32,009 of QHSU01000073.1, read as the reverse complement.
GCCACCCCGCGCCGGAGGGATGGCCTTCACCCGATCGCCGAGATGCAGCTTGGTCCGGTGCGCTTTGCGGTCGACGCCCGTACCGATGCGGCGCGGCGGCCGTTCGATCACCGGCTGATCGTTCGCGAGACGGCGTTCGGCCGTGGTCGCACGGTGTCGCTCGACCGGATCCAGCCACTCTACGCGGCGTTAGCAACCGATGAAGGCCGCAACCGGCTCATCCTAGCCGACGTTGCGGGCGCGCTGGCCGAAGGGCGTTCACCAATCATATTGACCGAGCGCAAGGACCATCTCGAGTACTTTGCCCACCGTCTTCGGGGAGATGCTTCGCCATCTCGTCGTCCTCCGGGGAGGCATGACGCCGACCGAGCGGCGCGCTGTCTTCGCGACTCTGGCCGCCATCCCGGACAACGAGCCAAGACTCCTCCTCGCCACCGGCCGCTACATTGGCGAAGGATTCGACGACGCGCGGCTCGATACCTTGTTCCTGGCGATGCCCGTCTCCTGGAAGGGCACCCTCGTGCAGTACACCGGCAGGCTTCATCGCCTGTACCCCGGCAAGACGAGGTCCGGATCTACGACTACGTGGATCGTGAGATCCCCATGCTCCACCGGATGTTCGAGAAGCGCCTGCGTGGATACCGCGCGATCGGCTACGCGAGAAACTCTTTGCCGCCTGGGTACGAGGAAGCGAATACCGAACCCGTGGTCGCAGGGTAGTGAGGAACACACGACGGCGTAAGGGCAAGACTGGCTTCGTGCGGCTCAGCAAGGCACGCCTCGACAAGCTGGTCGAGGAAGCGGTCGTCGACTGCTACAACGAATCAGAGCAGGTCACTGGCCTGTACACGATGATCGAGGACAACCTTGCGATTCCATTCGAGACAACCGTGCTCGGAGTCTCGGTTACCGTGGTGCGCGTTCAACTGACGTTGCGGGACGAGATCGTTGCAGTCTGTCGCCGAGCGGGCACGCGTCAGACTGTGCCACTCCTCGATCTCCCATTGCCGTCACCGCCGCCGGCAGGCAGCGAGTGGATCGCGGCCTATCGCCACTGGCTGCGCGGTGGCTAGTTGGTCGGGTCCGCTGAATCTATCACTATGGGAGAGGTCATTGGTCATCGCGAGGCTCGGCGCCGCTTTCTCCGGTGATCGCAAGCTGCGATGCCAGAGATCGCCCGATTCTATCATCGAGCCCCTTCGATAAGGTAGGCGCATGAGACATCCCATCCACAAGGTGAAGGCGTTCGAGATCGACGAAGTTCACACGCTCGTCCGGCCAAGCGGTGCAGATTTCGATCCCGCCACCCTGCACGACTGGCCGGAGCACCAAGCGGACATGATCGCGCTCGCGCGGCGCTGGGCCGCCGCTTCCTCACGCGGAGAGAAAGCCAGCTGACCCACGGGATCCCAGATCGCCGGCCGGATATCGTCGGCCTCCGCCAACGGGCCGCGCACCATGCCGCCCGGGATCGAGGCGTTGTTCACGAGAACGTCGACGCGACCGAACAGCGCCAGGGTGGCGTCGCCGGTCACTCCCGCGAAAGAGCGCGAAAGACCGTGCCCTAGCTCAGCTGGCGCCGGAACCGCCAGGCGCTGACGCCCACGAAGAGACTCGCCAGGGCGATCAGCGCGAGGAGATTCGGATAGACGACGTCGAGGCCGGCGCCCTTGATCAGCACGCTGCGCGCGATCGTGGCGAAGTGCGCGATCGGATTGAGGAGCGTCAGCGGCTGGACCCACTTCGGCATCGCCTCGATCGGCGTCAGGCCCCCGGACAGCATCGCGAGCGGCGGGTTCACGAAGAAGCCGATGAGCTGCGTCTGGTTGGCTGAACGGGCGAGCGTCGAGACGAAGGTGCCGAGGCCGATCCCGGTCAATACGCAGCACGCGCAGGCGGCGAGCGCGAGCCCGGCGCTGCCGCGGAACGGGACGTGGAACACGAGACCCGCGACGGTCAGCACGAGCCCGACCATCGCCATGAGCAAAATAAAGAGCGGCACCATCTTGGCCGCCACGATCTCGAGCGCGCTGGCCGGGGTCATCAGGAGCTGCTCGACGGTCCCCCGCTCCTTCTCCCGAATCATCGTGGCCGCGGACACGAGCGAGCCGTTCAAGATGATCAGCGTCCCGAACACGCCCGTCACGATGAACCAGGCGTTGACGAGGCCCGGGTTGTAGAGGTACGCCGCCCGGAGCTCGACGGGCGGTACCGCCGGCGCGCCGTCGACGCCTCGGTTGAGCCAGGCGACCGCGCCCTCGATGTAACCCTGGGCGATCTGCGCGGTGTTGGCATTGGCGGCGTTGAGCAACACCTGCACCGTCACCGGGCGCCCTCGCGCGCGCAGCTTGGCGAAGTCGTACGGCACCACGACGCCTATCTCTAGGCGCCCGTCGGCCAGGGCCTCCCCGAGCACAGCCGACGTCGTATAGAACCCGGCGACCTTGAACGTGTCGTTCTCGGTGAGCGCCGAGATCAGCTGACGGCTCTCGGTTGTGCGGCTCTCGTCGACGATGCCCAGGCGCAGGTTCCGCACGTCGGAGTCCAGCGCGAAGCCGAACAACAGAATCTGGAGCGTCGGCGGCACGATCAGCGAGAGCGTGAGCCGCCGGTCGCGCCGGATCTGGCGGAGCTCCTTCAGCGCCAGCGTCCAGAAGCGTCCGCCGAAGAGACGGCTCCAGGCTCGCCTCATGCCTTCACCTGCATGCGGCGCATCACCCGCCACGCGAGGCCGTAGTACACGAGGCCGATGGCGCCGATCGCCAGCACCGCCCACCAGACCGCCGGCCACCCCCCACCCTGCAGGAAGGCGTCGCGCACGACGACGACGTAGTAGCGCGCCTGGACGAGATTCGAGATCCACCTGAGCGAGTCGGGGATGTTCTCGATTGGGAAGATCAGGCCGGACAGGAGGAACGACAGGAGGAACCCGCCGAGCGCGACCGCCTGGACGGCGGCGGCCTGGTTTGGAATAGCGGCCCCGACGAGGGAGCCGAAGCTCACCATGCAGAACACGAACAGCACGCTCCCGGCAACTAGCGGCGTGGGATCGCCGGCGAACTGCAAGCCGAACAGCGTGAACATGAGCCCCACCCCCAGGAGCCACTGCGTGAGTCCGATCACCATGCCGGCCAGGATCTTGCCCAGCAGGTACTCGTGCGCCGAGATGCTGGAGACGTACACCTGGAGGATCGTCTGCTGCTCGCCCTCGCGTGACATGGCGAGCGCGGCGAGCACGGTCGGAAAGATCGACAGGGACAAGACCAGGAACCCCGGGCCGTAGAATTTCCCCGGCTCGCGTCCGGGGTTGAACCACAGCCGGGTGGCCGTCTGGACGGCGGGTGTGACGTGAGCCTTTCCGACTTGGCGAGCGAAGGCGCGGGTGATCTGCCCGGCGCTGCCGCGGGTGAGCAGGGCGGTGTTGCTGTCGGTCGCGTCCACCAGCACCTGCGCCTCGGCCGGCCGGCCGCGCCGGATCTCGCGGGCGAAATGCTCGGGGATAATCACGGCCGCACGGACGTGGCCGCGGGCCAGCTCGGCCTCCGGCGACCTCGCGGGGGGCAGCGTGACGACGCGGAACGTGAGCGAGCTCCGGAAGGCGTCGGCGTACTGGCGGGACAGCGGCGTCTGGTCGAAGTCCTGGATGACGATCGGGATGTCGGTCACCGTGAGGGAGATCGACGTGCCGAGCAGCGCGGTGAGGGCGACCGGCAGCACCAGCGCCAGCGCGAGGGCCAGACGATCGCGGAGGAGCTGCGTGAGCTCCTTCCTGGCCTGAGCGATGATGCGTCGCACGGTGCGAGCCGCTCGCGCGTCAGGCGGCGGCCGGCCGCCCGTCGGCCCGCGCGCCCTTCTCGGCGATGACGATGAAGACGTCCTCGAGCGAGTAATCCTGCTCGGTCGTCTCGAGGACACGAATGCCGTCCCGCGCCAGCCTGGTCTCGAGCCGGCGCGCGGCGGCCTGGGCGTCGCCGTCGACGATGACGTGAAACCGATCGCCGAAGAGCGACACGCGCCAGGGCTCCATCTCGGCCTTCAGCAAGGCGACGGCGCGCTGCGAGCCGTCGCTGCGGATCTCGAGCACACGGCCGCCCTGGGCGGCTTTCACCCCGCTCGGCGTGCCCTCCGCCACCAGCTCGCCCGCGACCATGAACCCCAGGCGGTTACACTGCTCGGCCTCTTCCAGGTAGTGCGTCGTGACGAGGACGGCCGTGCCCTGGTCGGCGAGCTGGTTGATCATGGCCCAGAACGCGCGGCGGGCAATTGGATCGACGCCCGACGTCGGCTCGTCGAGGAAGAGCACGCGCGGCTCGTGCATGATCGCAGCGCCGAATGCCACGCGCTGCTTCCACCCCCCGGGCAGGCTCCCGGTGAGCTGGCGGCCGCGGCCCTCGAGGCCGGCGAAGGCGAGCACCCACCGCTTCCGGGCCTCGCGCCGCTCGGACGAAACGCGATAGACGCCGGCAAAGAAGTCGAGGTTCTCGTCGATCGTCAGATCGTCGTAGAGGGAAAACTTCTGCGACATGTAGCCAACCTGCTGGCGCACGCTCTCGGAGCGCAGCTCGCCGACCTTGCCCGCGAGCCGCACGTCGCCGGCACTCGGCTCGAGCAGGCCGCAGAGCATCTTGATCGTCGTGGTCTTCCCCGCCCCGTTGGCGCCGAGCAGTCCGTAGACCTCGCCGTAGCGCACCTCGAGATCGATTCCCTTGACCGCCTCGAAGGCGCCGAACCTCTTCCCGAGGCCGCGGGCACCGATGGCCACCGTCGTGTCGGGCGGTACCGCGTCGCGGCGGCCCGGGAACTCGGGGGCGCGCGTCTCGCCCTGGAGGCCGCGGAGCAGGGCAACGAACGTGTTCTCGAGCGTCGGCGTCGCGGCCCGCACGCCGTGCACCGCGAGCCGTCCGGCGGCCAGCGCCTCGCGGACCGCTCGCTCGCCGGCTTGCACGTCGCGCACCATCACGTCGAGACGGTCGCCGAAACGCTGGACGTCGACGATCCCGTCGCGTTCCGCCAGCATCGTCGCCGCCCGGCGGAGATCGGCCGCCCGCACTTCCAGGCGCTGCAGGCCGAGGCCCTGGCGCAACTCGGCCGGCGTCCCCGTCCGATGGATGCGTCCCTCGTGCATGAGGGCAACGCGATGACAGCGCTCCGCCTCGTCCAGGTACGGCGTCGCCAGGACGATGGTGATGCCCTGGCTCGAGAGCTGGGCGAGCGCGTCCCAGAACTCGCGACGCGAGACCGGATCGACACCAGTCGTCGGCTCGTCCAGGAGAAGAACGCGGGGCTCGGCGACCAGCGCGCAGGTGAGCGCCAGCTTCTGCTTCATGCCGCCGCTGAGCCGGCCGGCGAGCCGGTCCGTGAAGCGCTCCATTCCAAACATCGTGAGATAGCGGTGGCCGCGCTGCTCGATGTCGCGCGCGACCACTCGTCTGAGCTCGCCGACGTAGCGCAGGTTCTCGGCCACGCTCAGGTCCGGGTAGAGGCTGAACGCCTGGGTGAGATAGCCCACGCGCACCCGCGCGGCTCGCGCCGGCTGGCCGAGAAGCTCGGCGACGCCGGACGTCGCCTCCATCACGCCGGCGAGGATCTGAAAGGTCGAGGTCTTGCCGGCCCCATCCGGCCCGATGAGCCCGAAGATCTCGCCCGTCTGCACCTCCAGGTCGATGCCGCGAACCGCCTCGACATCGCCATATCGCTTCGTCAGCGCCCGGACCTGGATCGCGGCCTCCGGCGTGCTCATCGGCGCGCCTGACGGGTGGGCCACTCGCGGCCCTCGACGAGGATCTCGCCGTCCGCCGGCATGCCCGGCTTCGCGAAGCCGACGGCGCCGCGCAGCTGGAGCTTCACGCCGACGACCTGCTTCACCCGATCCTCGCGAAAATACGTGTTCTCGGGGGTGAACGACGCCTCCGGGTCGACGCGGGACACGACCGCATCGATGTGCGCCGCCGGCGCGGAGTCGAGGTAGACGCGAGCCGGCTGGCCCACTCGCACGCGCCCGATCTGGCCCTCGGGCACGAACCCTCGCAGATAGACCTCGGCCAGGTTCACGAGCGTGACGACGGGCGTGCCGGCCATGACCACCTCGCCCGGCTCGGCCGTGCGCGTGGCGACGGTGCCGGCGAACGGCGCGACGACCTGGAGATCCTGACGGTTGGCCTTCGCCTCTTCGAGCATCGCGCGGGCGCGCTCGGCATCCGCCTGCGCGGCGGCGATGTCAGCCTGAGCCTGGAGGATCTGCCCCTGGACGGCGGCGACCTGCGAGGAGCGAATGGCCGGGTTGACCAGATTGGCCTGCGCCGCCGTGAGTGACCCGCGTGCGGCTTCGACCTGGCGCCGCGCGGACGCGACCACTGCCGCCTGCGCCTCCTCGTTGCTCTGAGCGCGTCGCGCTTCCTGCTCCGCGACCAGCCCACTCTGGAACAGGCGCGCGAAGGCCTCTCGATCCCATTTCGCTTGACCGTACGAGGCCTCGGCCTGGGCCAGCTGGGCCTCGGCCGATGCGAGTTTCCCTTCGGCCTCACTGACGCGGCCCTGGGCGTCGGCGCGCGACTGATCGACACCGAACCGGCTCTGACGCAGTTGCTCGTTGAGCACGGTGATCTGGTGCTGCGCCAGCCGCACGCGGGCCTCCGACTGACGGACCGCGGCGGCCGCCTGCTGCTCGCGGGCGCGGACCTGCTCGTCGTCGAGCACGGCGATGACGTGTCCGGGCTCGATCCGATCGCCTTCCCGCACGGTGATCTGGCGGATCCGTCCGGTGGTCTTGGCGGCGACGGCAGAGTCGTCGCCCTCGATCCGCCCGCTCACCACGATCACGCCAGGCGGGACGTTCGGGGGCGCCAGAAAGAGCCGCCAGGCCGCGAACCCGGCGAGGCCGAGGACGACCACCGCGGCGACGATCGCGAGCGGGCGTCGGCGCGAGGTCATGCGCGGCGCCTCCGGCTCGCGCCGTGGGCGGCGAGCCCGTGGGCGAGCAGATCCTGGATGTGTTTGACGTAGGCGGCCGCGTCCGGCGCCTTCATGGCGATGCGGCGATCAGCGAGCACGCGCTCGCGGAAGCGTTGGGTGGCGAAGAAGAACACGAGACTCCCCACGAGGCTCAGATGGGTCAGCAAGGGATCGACGGGCCGGAAGGCGCCTTCGCGGACGCCGCGCGCCACGATGCCCTGCACGGCGGACAGGATCCGCACGGGCTTGTCGATCAGCTCGCGTTCGACGTGCTTTCCGCCCGACAGCACCTCGCGGAGCATCATCGTGCAGAAGTGCGGGTGGTGTTGGGTCACCGTTTCGCCCACGACGGCGATCAGCTCGCGGAGCACGTCCGGGGCGGGCCGTGGCGAGTCGGCGAGCCGCTCGACGCTGGTCACGATCTCCGAGAACGTGGCGCTCACGATCGCCAGGTAGAGCTTCCGCTTGCCGCCGAAGTGGTAGTTGATCATCGCCTTGTTGACGCCGGCCTTCTGCGCGATCGCCGACACGGGCACGCCCTCGTAGCCGCGCTCGGCGAAGAGCTCGGTGCCGGCGGCGAGGAGCGCCTCGCGCGTTCCGGCGGCATCCCGGCGGCGGGCGCGCCGGCTTCTGATCGGAGGTACGGACACTGTCATAGGGGACTTTCGTATATCAACTAAACGTATGGTTAATACTATACACGTCCGTTAACGGCCTGGGCGCTCCGGTCGTTTCATGGCCGCGAGTTCGCGAAGAATCGCTCGCGGAATCCCTCGTCGGTGAGGAGCTTGACTCATTGCCGACCTCCCCTCCCGCCTTCTGGCGTTCTCTACGGTATGCGCCGCGCCAGAGTCCGCGGACGAGAGGAACGTCAAGAGTTTCAGCCACTTCAACCCGGTGGTCGACGGCCGGGGTTGAGCGACGTGCGTGAGCGATTCCGCGCAGCGTTGCATGAGAACCGCACGCGTGAGCGTTCCTTGAATCGTGCTGGCAGAGTATACTCAGCACCTCATTTCAGGGTCGGAGGTGACGTCGATGTGGAAGCGCGAGGAACCGGTACGGCCGACGAGTGTCCCGGCTAACCCTGTCCAGGCACCGTCTCAGTCACCAGTGCCGTCTCAGTCACCAGTATTGGCTGGTGGGTCCGATCAACCGCGAGAGGAAAAACGGCCCATGCACGAAGAGCTGGCGAGCATCGGAAAGAGCATCATCATCAACGGCGAGCTGAGCGGCAGCGAAGACCTCACGATCGAGGGCAAGGTCGACGGCAAGATCGAGCTGCGCGACCACGTGCTGACGGTCGGCGCAAACGGGCGCATCAAGGCGCAGGTCACCGCCAAGGCGATCGTGGTCTTCGGTCAGGTGACCGGGAACCTCTCGGCGACGGAGAAGGTCGACATCAAGGACAGCGGGTCGGTCGAAGGCGACATCGTGGCGCCCAGAGTCGCGATCGCCGATGGATCGCACTTCCGCGGCAGCATCGACATGCAGAAGAAGGAGCAGCCGACGACGGACCGGACGCTCGGAGGCTTCAAAGCCGAGCCGAAGCCACAGGTGCCGGACAACGGCGAGCTCGCCCGCGTCTGAGCCGGCGGTGAATTCAGATCAGAAGAACGGCGGGCTCTCGGGTCTCGTTTCCCGCTTGAGCCGGCAGATCCCTCGATCCGACGACGCGCCAGGGCGCATCGTCGCGGAGCCGCGTACGGTCGCTGCCGTGTCCGCCGAAACCGTCTACGCGAGCAAGACTCTCGCGAGGTTCCTCTCGCTCCTGTTCGCGCGGCCGGCCGCCGAGGTCGTGGACCTCGGCCCCGTGATCGGCTCGAACATCACGTTCCTGGGCGAGCACGTCGGCTGCAAGATTCACGTGGAAGACCTGTACGCCGACATCGATCGCCACGCGCGCAACGGTGAGCTCGAACAGCTTCCCGGCTTCCTGGGCAAGCGGTTCGCACTATCCGACGCGAGCGTCGACGCGGTGCTGGGCTGGGACGTCTTCGACTATCTCCACCCGGCGGCGGCGAGCGTGCTGGCGGGCGAGCTGATGCGAATGCTGCGGCCGGACGGTGTCCTGCTCGGCTTCTTCGGCGCCCGCGCGTCGGACGACCCGCGCTACACCAAGTACTTCATCGAGGACGTGACGCGTCTGCGCTGTCGCTTCTACCCCTCCGCCTGCAGCCGACGGTGGGTCCTGCAGAACCGCGACATCAACCTGATGTTTGCCGGCCTCGAGCTGTTCGACTCGGTCCTGCTGAAGTCGGGGGTCCGAGAGATTCTCTTTCGAAAGCCCGCCCGGAGTTAGCTCCGGCCGGCGAGCTTGCGTCCCTGCTCGAGCACTCCGAAGGACCGCGGCGTGCTCGGCATGAGGAAGCGGTAGCCGCTCGCGATCAGGCGCTCGATGTTCTTCGCGTCCGGGTGCGGGTGGCCGCACGGGACGTTGTGGTCCTTGCAGATCTTGAGGATGCGGTCGATCGCTTCGGCCACCACGGGGTGCTCGTACTCGCGGGGATGACCGAGCTCCTGGCTCAGGTCCCCTTCTCCGATCAGCACCACGCCGATCCCCTTCACCTCCTCGAGGATCCTCGGGAGGTTCTCGATCGCCTTCGTGTCTTCGCACTGGATCACGGCGAGGATCTCGCCTCGCGGCGCCAGCGGCCAGACGTCGGCGCGCGCATAGTATTCCTGCTGCGTGAGCCCCCAGAAGCGCGCCGCGCGGGCGGGCGCGTCGCCGCGGATGCCCGGCGGCTGGGAGAGCGGCGCGCTCGGCAGACGCGGATACCGGCAGGCGCTGACCGCGTTGCGCGCCTCTTCGACCGTGCTCACGTGCGGGAAGATGATGCCGAAGACGCCGATGTCGAGGACCTGCTTGGCGATCCACTGGTTCATCTCGCCACCGTTCGGCGGGATCCGCACCATCGGCGTGACTTTCGGCGCCAGCGTCCCGCCCTGCACGATCTGGCGCCGGTCGAGCATGTACTGAAGCGCGTCGCGCAGCGCCGGCGCGCTCATCGGCGCGTGCTCCATCTCGAACGCGACGCCGTCGAAGGGCGAGCTGGCCAGCGCCGAGGCGGTCTCGATATCGACCGGGGCGAAGCCGACGAAGGCGGTCTTGCCTTCCTCCAGGGCCTTGATGACGCCGTTCAGGCGCGGGATCTCTGGCATGGCGGTCTCCTATCTCGACGCCGGCAGCTTGGTCTTCAGCCGGCTGTAGACACGGCGCGCGTTGCCCTCGAACACCTTGCGCCGGTCCTCGTCAGCGATCTTGAGCGCGTCGACGTAGCGCTTGGTGTCGTCGAAGTAGCTCCCGGTCTCAGGGTCGATGCCCCGGACGGCGCCGACCATCTCCGACGCGAAGAGGATGTTGTCGACGGGGATGACCTTGAAGAGGAGGTCGATCCCGGGCTGATGGTAGACGCAGGTGTCGAAGAACACGTTGTTCAGCAGGTGGTCCTTCAAGAGGGGCTTCTTCAAGTCTTGCGCGATGCCGCGGTAGCGCCCCCAGTGGTACGGGACCGCCCCGCCGCCGTGCGGGATGATGAACTTCAGGCTGGGGAAGTCCTTGAAGAGGTCGGCGGTGATGAGCTGCATGAAGGCCGTCGTGTCGCCGTTGATGTAGTGGCCGCCGGTCGTGTGGAAGTTCGGGTTGCACGACATGCTGACGTGGATCATCGCCGGCACGTCGAGCTCGACCAGCTTCTCGTAGAAGGGGTACCACCACTTGTCGGTCAGCGGCGGGTCCTTCCAGTAGCCGCCGGAGGGGTCGGGGTTGAGGTTGCAGCCGATGAAGCCGAGCTCTTTCACGCAGCGCTCGAGCTCCTCGATGCAGTTGGTCGGCGGCACGCCGGGCGTCTGCGGCAACTGGCACACGCCGACGAAGTTCTGGGGATAGAGCGAGCACACGCGATGGATCAGGTCGTTGCAGACCTGAGACCAGTGCAGACTCGTGGTCGCGTTCCCAATATGGTGACCCATGCCGGCCGCGCGGGGCGAGAAGATCGTGACGTCCGTGCCACGTTCTCGCTGAAGCTTCAATTGCGCTTTATCTATCGACTCCCGGATCTGGTCGTCGCTGATGCTCAGCGTCCCCTTCGAGGCAACGTGGGAGGGGTCCTTCAGGTCGGCGATCTGTTTCTGGCGGTAAGCCTCGAGCTCCTTCGGCGCCGTCGTATAGTGCCCGTGACAGTCGATGATCATGATGCCCTCCCGCCGTAAAATCCTGGAATAGGCGAGCATCCTAGTCCCCGAGCGCTCCCATCGTCAAGGCGATGGACGGCCGAACATCGAGGGTGCGACATGAGACTCTCCGGGATCTTCTGGCTTCTCTGGACCCTCGTCGCACTTGTGATGATCTTCGGGCCGCTTGTTCAGCGAGTCATCGAGGTCGTCAGGGTCCCGACCGAGTTCCCGTGAGGTCCTACTCGAGATCGAGCGTATTGCGCGCGAACATCTCCTCCGGGCTCACCACGCGCGGGAGAATCTTCTGCGCATGGGCGAACTGGATCACGGCCTCGAGCGCCTTGCGATTGTGGGCGACGCCATACGGCAGCGGGTCATCCCCGACCACGCTGCGGCGCTGCGCCAGGGCCTGGGCGTCGGCGGGCAGCTGCGCGCCCGAGCCGAGCTGCTTGAGAAACACCGCCTTCGCGTCCTTGAAGGCGGCGAACAGCCGGGGCGCCAGGGTCGCGTCGGCCTGCAGGAGCGAGTCCTTGACGACGACCGTGTGGTTGACAGGATAGATCCCCGTCTTCCGATACCAGGCGGCCTCCGCCTCCCGGGCGCTCGAGATCAGCGGCTTGACGTCCGGCGAGTCGATCGGACCAGCGCCGATGGCCGCGGCGAGCTCGCCCTTGACCAGCATCTCGCCGAGATTCGCGCCGGGCCGCTCCATCACGTTCGAGGGCTTCCGGTACTCCTGCACGTGCTCCTCGTCGACCACGACCCACGTCACCTTGTCGAGGTCCACGCCGTACTCCGTCGCCAGAATGCCGCGGGCCCAGACGCCGGTCGTGACGGTGTAGGCCCGCACGCCGACCTTCTTGCCCTCGAGATCCTTGGGCGAGGTCACCCCGGACTTCACGTTGTAGACGATCGGCGAGTGATGGAACTGGCGCATGACGAACACCGGCAGAGCCGTGAACGCCTTGTCGTAGGCCTTGGCGGTCAGGTAGGTCGTGATCGCCATCTCGGAGACGTCGAACTCGAGCGTCCGGCACATCCGGCGGAACGCGCCGACGATGGGGCTGACCTCGACGTGCTCGAGCCGCACGCCCGGCGCGGTCACGGTGCCGTCCTTCAGCCCCTTCGTGTGCGCGTAGGTCGCGAGCGCCGTCTTGAGGACCGTCGTCCCGGTCGCCGTGGTCATCGCGCGACGCTCTTTTCGCGGGTGGGCTCGGCGAACGCCTGGCGCAGCCCCTTCGTGGCCTCGAGCCAGGCGGCGTCGCGCGGCAGGATCACGCCGCCGGAGCGGTGACGATAGACCGCCGGGTCGTCGACACCAGGCGGCGTCACGGCGCTGTCGCGCAGCGCCCGGGCCGCGTTGATCACACGGCGTCGAGTCCGGATGACCATCGCGTCGGAGGTTCCGAGGTGCTCCTGCGTACGGTCGTAGATCGGCCCCATGCTCTCGGTGACGGCCTGGTCCTGCTGGTGGATGCCGGCGATGCCGGTGAAGCTCTGGGTGCGCTGCGCCTCGCGGTCGATCAAGTAGTCGTTGTCCTTGTTCTGCGCGAGACGGAACTTGCCGAGCCAGTCCGGTGTGTCCGGCAGGAACTCGAAGCCACCGGGCCTGGCGCCGGCCGCCGCGACCGGCCGCCCGCCGGCGTTGAGCCCGGACGCGCCGCCTGCGGCCCCCGTGCCCACGCGGGAGCGCGGCGCGCCGATGGTCCAGAACATCAGGTGCTCGTCGTCGATCGGGACCCACGCGCGGACGAGGATCTGCATCCCGAGAATGCCGGTCGGGATCATCGTGAAGAACGGGAACAGGAAGTGGGCGATGCGCCAGTAGTAGGTGTCCGCCTCGGCCGGACGGTAGGCGCCGTAGGAAGTGCCGAAGTCGGTGTCGACCACCTCGTACTTCGGCGCGCGGTCGGCGACGTTGTAGTAATCGAACGTGCCCGGCGTCGTCTGCTCGGGCTTGACGGCTCCCAGGTGGAGGAACCCGAGGTGGCTCGTGTCGATGTCGCCCTCGAGCCCCTGGAACCAGTTGCACTCGCGCAGGACTTTCTGGACCGCGCACTCGCCCTGTGGCAGCATGTTCGGCTCGATGTCCGGCAGGGGCGGCGGCGTCTGGCGGGGACCCATGTAGGTCCAGATGATGTCGTTCCGCTCCACGCACGGGTAGGCCGTCGCGCGGATCTTCGACTTGAAGTTGCTCTCCGGCGGCTCGTTGGGCATGTCCACGCACGCGCCCTCGCAGTCGTACTTCCAGCCGTGGTAGACGCAGCGGATGCCTTCCTCTTCGTTGCGACCGAAGAAGAGGGACGCGCCGCGGTGCGCGCAGTGGTTCTGGATGAGGCCGATCTTGCCGGAGGTGACACGGAAGGCGATCAGGTTCTCGCCGAGGAGACGGACGCGCGCGGGCGCACCGTCGCGCTCCGGCAGCTCGCTCGACATGAGCGCCGGAATCCAGTACTGGCGCAGCAAGGCGCCCACCGGCGTGCCGGACCCGACGCGACAGAGCAGCTCGTTGTCTTCTCTGGAAAGCATGCTGTTCTCCTTTTCCCCTAAGCCACTACGCCACCGTCGTCGTGCGCACGTTGCCCTGAACGAGACGGCGCACGAGCACGACCACCGCCAGGACCACGACCGTCATCATCAGCGCCGCCACCGCCGCCTCTTCCAGGCGCCCGTTGGACCACTGGCTCAGGAAGAGCGTCGGCAGCACCATCGACCTGGCGCCGTAGAGGAACGCGACCGTCGCCAGATCGCTGAACGAGACCGTGAACTGGATTACCCAGCCGGCGAGGAAGCCGTTCTTCACGAGGGGCAGCCAGATCCGCCGAAACGTCGACGTCCACGAGGCGTTATGGATGCGGGCGGCCTCCTCGAGCTCGCGGCTGATCTGGATCATGCTCGAGCCCATGATCTGGGTCCCGAATGGGAAGCCGCGCACGATGTGGGCCAGGATCATTACCGTGAGAGTGCCATAGAGGATGGCGAGAGGCGACAGCAGCACGGCCCACAGGATCCCGAGACCGAGGATCAGGGACGGCACCGCCCAGGGCACCCAGGCCGCGAGGTCGAGGAGCCGTCGTCCCTTGTACCGGCTCCGGGTCACCACGTACGACACGAGCGAATAGAGGATCATCCCGAGCGTCGTCGCGACGATGCTCATCACCAGGCTGTTGGTCAACGCCAGCCGGTTCACCCGCAACGTGAGCATCCGGCGCCAGTTGTCGAGCGTGTAGCTGGCCGGGTCGAAGATGTTCAGCCCGATGAATCGGATGAAGCTGACTTGAATCAGCATCACCGCCGGCAGCACGACCGTGACGATGAAGAAGAGCACCACGAAGCCGAAAGCGACCCAGCGCAGCCGGCCCAGGGCCATCGGGCGCGCCGAATACCCGCGTCCGGTCACCGTCGTGTAGTCGCGCTTGCCCAGGAACCGCCAGTTCACGAGCACGAGACCGAAGGTGATCACGAGCAGCATGACCGCCATCGTCATGCCCGTCCGGAAGTCCGGCGGGAAGATCTGCACCATCCGTTCGTAGATCTTGTTCGTGAGGACGTAGATTCCCGAGCTGGTCCCCAGGAACACTTCCGTCTCGAACGAGGAGAGCAGCCGGGTGAGCGACAGGATGAAGGCCGCCAGGATCGCGGGCCGCAGCAAGGGCACGAGGATCCGCACGACCGTCCGCCGGGGCGAGGCGCCGCACATCCGGGCCGACTCTTCGAGAGCCGCGTCCATGTTGCGGAAGGCCGGGACCAGGAAGATGGCCAGGAGCGTGGCCCAGCCAGTGACGCTCACGAAGATCAGGCCGCCATACGAGAAGATGTCCAGCGGCCCCGTGTCCCCCGCGAAGAACGGGAGCAGGCGCAGCAACTGGTTCAGGTACCCCTTCTGGGGGCTCAAGAGCAAGGCCCATCCGAGCACCTTGCCCAGGAGCGGGAAGAAGAACGACAGGATCAGCAGGAATTCCAGCCGGTCGCGGAAGGGACAGTCGGTGCGCGCGATGATCCAGGCCAGCACCACCGCGAGGGCCAGGGCCAGCACCGCGCGCACCGTCGAGAGCCACACGGTGGTCCAGAGGATCTGCCAGACATCCGGCTGCGCCATGACGGCGAACGACGCGCGGATCGACTCGGCCGAGATGGCCCCCGCTCGCCCGGGCGGCGCGTCCCTGAACCCGGCAAGCAGTGCGGTCACCACCGGGGTCACGGTGAGCACGGCGACCGTGATCAGCAGCACGGTGGGCATCCAGGCCCACGTCGCGACGCGTGACCCGCCGAACCGCCAGACCCGACCTATCGCCGTGACAGTCGACACGCTAAGCCATTCTAGTAATCGAATAACTTAGATGCGATGACCCACTTGAGAACTTCGGTGATCTGACGTTCGGCCCTGTCGTCCGCGGCGAACTGGAGCTTGTGCTTGCCGGGGTCGTCGAGCGGGCGCGGCGTCACGTCGGCCCGGGCCGGCGTGTTGCCGAGCGCCTGCACCCGCCACTCCGCGTACTCGCGGCTCAGCATGAAGTCGACGAAGACCCTGGCGGCGTTCGGGTGCGGCGCGCCCTTGACCACGGCGAACAGCGGTGACTGGGTGCTGACGCAGCCCGGCTCCAGGCAGACCTTCGTGATCGGAACCGTGCCGAGGCTATATTCCACCCGCCACGGGCCGCCGAGCATGGCGTGGAGCTCACCGCGAGCCACTTCGCCGGACTCGTTGAACCCGAGCAGCTTGGGCTTGAGCCCGGCGAACTCGCGGATGAAGCCCTCGCCGTAGTCCTTCGCGTTGACTTCCTTGAGGCCATAGACGTGGTAGACGCCGATGTTGGCGATGCGCGGATCGGTGAAGGCCACGCGCTTGCGCTTGATGAGGTCGACCCAGTAGGGGTCCCGCACGAGGTCCCAGTAGCTCTTCGGGACCTTCTCCGCCGGGACGAGCTTCGTGTTGACGTTCAGGCCGCTGACGCTCGCGAAGACGCCGGCGAGGTGCGTTTCCTTGTTCATGACGGGCCAGCGCCACTTCACGCTGGGGTCGAGCCCCGTGGGCGGAATGAACTCCTCGCCCAGGCCTCGCCAGGCCACGGTCCGCCCGCTCTGCCCGCCGCACTGGTAGACGTCAGCCTGGACGCGGCCGGCCGCGGCTTCGGTGCTTATCTTCTCCACGAGCTGGTAGCCCGGGCCCAGCACCTGGCTCACCTGGATGTCGGGATAGGCCTTGTTGAAGATCTTGATGGTCCCTTCGGCCTCCGTCGCCTGGGCGCAGCTGTACCAGATCACCTCGCCCTCTTTTTTCGCGGCGGGGACGATCCTGGCTTTCCACTCCGCCGTGACGGCCTGGAACTCCTTGCTCTGAGCGCGGAGCGCCTCCGGGCCAAGCCCACCGGCGACCACGACCGACGCGACAAGCCCCGAGACCATCGCTACCCATTGCCGCCTCGTCATCACGGTCTCCCCCTCGGCCAGACTCTGACCGCTCGCGGCGACACGCAGAGCCGCGCCCGCGTGTCGTGCGGGAGCCGGGCCTCTTCCGGGCCGGTCGCCCGCACCGTGAATTTCCCGAGGTCCACCACGTACTCGACGTGGCCGCTCACGTACACCGACGACCGCACCACGCCGACCCAGACGCCGTCGCGCTCGGCGGCCCGCGCCTCCACGGCCTCGGGGCGAAACGCGAGCAGCACCTCTTGCCCGTCCTGCCACGCGTCGAGGCCCCCGAGGGGCATGCAGAAGCCGCTGTCCTCGACCTCGGCCATGCAGCTGCCGTCGTCAGCGCGCACGATGCGGGCCGGCAGATGATTGGCACGGCCCAGAAAGTCCATCACGAATCGCGTGGTCGGCCGCTGGTACACGTCCTCCGGGCTGCCTTCCTGCTCGATGCGCCCGGCGTTCATGACGACGATGCGGTCCGAGAGCGTCATGGCCTCGGCCTGATCGTGCGTCACGAAGATGCTGGTGATCCCGAGCTTCGCCTGCATGTCCCGCAGCTCGAACCGCATCTCCTCCCGCAATCGCGCGTCGAGGTTGGACAGGGGCTCGTCGAGCAGGAGCACCTGGGGGTTCGACACCAGCGCCCGTGCGAGCGCGACCCGTTGCTGCTGACCCCCGGACAGCATGGGCGCCGGACGACCATGCAGATCGCCGAGCCCGACCGTTGCGAGGATCGTCATCACCCGCTCGCGGATCTCCGCGCGGGGCACGCGGAGCTCTTGCAGGGGGAACGCCACGTTTTCGAACACCGTCATGTGGGGCCAGATCGCGTAGCTCTGAAAGACCATCCCCATGCCGCGACGCTCGGGCGGCACGAAGAGCCCGGAGGCCGCCGAGGAGAGCGGCCGGTCTCCGACGTGGATCTCCCCTCGATCGGGGCGCTCCAGCCCCGCGACGAGTCGCAGGGTGGTGGTCTTGCCACAGCCGCTGGGCCCGAGCAGCGTGAGGAACTCCCCGGCTCTGGCTTCGAAGCTCAGGTCGTTCACCGCGCCCACGGTGCCGAACGTCTTGACGAGACCGGCCGCCCGAACCGTACCCATCAGTGGTGCGTAATCCAACCACCGGCCGGTCCCCACGGCAAGCTCAAAGAATCCTGTGATGGCAATGGGATCCCCCCTCATAGACTGGACCCATGGACTGGAGGAAGCTCGCCTACGTCATCGTGCCCGCCGCGGCGCTGTCGATGGTGCTCTTCGTGCTCAACCGCCTGGTCGAGCCGCTCCCGCCGCGCCTCATCACATTCAGCGCCGGTCGCGAAGGCGGGGCCTACTACACGTTCGCCCGCGAGTACCGTCGGCTGGCAGCCGCTGACGGCTTCGTCGTCGACATCCTGCCCGGCGCCGGGTCGGTCCAGACTCTCCAGCGCCTGGCCGGCGGTCAGGCCATGGCCGGCTTCGTCCAGGGCGGCACCGCCGAGGCGGTGCCGAAGACGGGAGGCCTGCTAGCACTCGGCAGCCTCTACTACGAGCCGATATGGCTGTTTCACCGGCGGACCCAGCCGATCCGCAGTCTCGGCGATCTCCGCGGCCGGCGAATTCAGATCGGCGAGGAAGGGAGCGGTATCCGGCCCCTCGCGGTCCGCCTCCTGCGCGATACTGGGGTCACCGCCGACAACTCGACACTCGTCGCCCTCACGAGCACGGAAGCCGCCACCGCCCTGGAGACGGGCCGCATCGACGCGGCGTTCTTCATCATCGCGCCGACCGTGCCCCTGGTGCGGCGGCTCTTGCTCCATCCCGCGGTCAGCCTCTGGAACGTTCGGCGCACGAGCGCCTACACGACCCGCTATCGGTTCCTGTCGACCATCACCCTGGGCGAAGGCGTGGTCGATCTCGTCGTGAACGTGCCCGACCACGACGTCACCCTGCTCGCGGCGACCGCCACGCTCGTGGTCCGCGAGGACGTCCACCCGGTGATCGTGCGCCTGCTCCTCAAGACCGCCGAGGCCGTGCACAGCCGACCCGGTCTCTTCGAGGCGCCGAACGCGTTCCCATCCGACACGCTCGTCGAGCTACCGCTCCACGAGGTGGCCCGACGCTACCTCCGGAAGGGACCGCCGTTCCTGGAGCGCTACCTCCCCTTCTGGGTCGCCGTGACCGTCGAGCGCTGGACTCTCTTGATCCTTCCGCCCGTCGTGCTCCTCCTGCCGCTCATCCGCTTCCTGCCCTCGCTCTACAACACGCGCATGCGCTCGCGGGTCACCCGGTGGTACAAGGTGGTGCACGAGGTCGACCACACCCTCGCGAGCTGCACGCCCGAAGAGGCGCGGGCGGCGACCGAGCGAATCCGGGGGGTGCAGACGGAGCTCACGGAGATGGCGCCGCCTCCGCCCAGCTTCATGGGCGAGCTCTACCATCTGAAGATCCACCTGGACTGGCTGCTCGCGCGAGCCGAGGCGCAAGCGGCCGCGCCGGTCGGTCACTCCCCGAGATAGCGGCTTCCGGAAACTCCTCGCCCCGCCGCTGTTCTCGGTACCAATTGGTGCGGCTCTCAACTATACTTTTTGCGATTTGCCATCGTTTCTGGACTCCAGGTGAGCACGCGAAACCTCCGGATGGGGCCTCTTTCTGCCATTCTCGTGGCGGCGCTGCTCGTGGCAACCAGCGACGTGAGCGGCGCGCACGAGCTCGGAGCCCGCGTCGACCTCCCCTCGAAGTTCGAGCGCTTCGTCGTTCCGGCTGGAAGCGTGCGCGTCCTGGAGTACTACAGCCTCGGACAGCTCGACGGACCGGGCGGAGTGGTGCGCCTTCGCGTCGCCCGAGTCTCGGCCGCGGGCCAGACGATCGCACTCATCGCGCTCGAAGTTCGAGTCTCTGGCCCGAGTGCGGCTCGAGCGACGCACACCGGCTTCATCGATTCCGACGATCTCGACTCGCTGATTAGGGCCCTCGGAGAGATGGACAGAATGCTCAAGAAACGGTACCTCCTGTCGAGCGCAGAAACGGCCGAGGCGGAGTTCTCCGCGGGCTCGGTCCGGGTCGGGACAGTGCTCACGAATCGTCCCGGCGATCGGGATCGGCTCTACATCGTCGCCGGCAACCCCTCGCGCGCGACCGCGACGCTCGACCCGCGCGACCTGCCCAAGGTCCGTGCCCTCGTATCGACGGCGCTCGAAAAGATCGGTGATCTGGCCGCTGGCAAGACCGGGGACCGGTAGACGATGGGGTCACGACGCGTACGCCCGCAGACCGTGAGTCGCGCGATACTCGCAGTGATCTTGACGCTCGCGGTCGCAGGCGCGAGCCCTGCCGCAGCTCAGCCCGGTCCGATCGCCTTCGTGCAGAGCAATTACGCGGTCCCTCAATCTCCGCAGACTACGGTGACGGTCCTCTTCCCCGCCGCCCAGACCGCCGGTAACCTCAACGTCGTCGTCGTCGGCTGGAACGACACCACCGCCACCGTCTCGGCCGTCACCGACTCCGCCGGGAACCCCTACACCCTTGCGGTCGGGCCCACCCTCCGGGCTGGCCAAGCCTCTCAGGCCATCTACTTCGCCAAAAACATCCTCGGCAGCGCCGCCAACACCGTCACTGTCCGCTTCTCCCCGGCGGCCGCCTATCCCGATATCCGCATCCTCGAGTACCGCGGCCTCGATCCCGTCAGTCCCCTGCACGCCACCGTCGCCGCCACCGGCTCCAGCACGTCCGCGAACAGTGGCGCGCTCACCACGACCGCGCCCAACGTCCTCCTCGTCGCCGCCAACGTCGTCGGCACTCTCACGACCGGCGCCGGCACCAGCTTCACCGCCCGCATGATCACCAATCCCGACGGCGACCTCGTCGAGGATCGCATCGTCGCCGCCGCCGGCTCCTACAGCGCCACCGCCCCGCTCAGCCC
The DNA here is from genome assembly GCA_003220535.1 of Candidatus Rokuibacteriota bacterium. GTDB lineage: Bacteria > Methylomirabilota > Methylomirabilia > Rokubacteriales > CSP1-6 > AR31. The sequence continues at coordinate 11,573 of QHSU01000073.1, read as the reverse complement.
CGCCGGCTACTGGATCATGCAGCTGGTCGCGTTCGCCGCGCCCGGGGCTGGCCCCGACACCTCCGCGCCGACCACCACCATCACGACCCCGACCTCGGGCAGCAGCTATACGACCAACACGAGCCCGCTGACCCTGGGCGGCACCGCCACCGATAACGTCGGCGTCACCCAGGTCTCCTGGACCAACAGCCAGGGCGGCACCGGCACCGCCACCGGTACCACCACCTGGTCCGCCCCCGGCATCGCCCTGCAGCCGGGCAGCAACGTCCTCACCGTCACCGCTCGCGATGCCGCCGGCAACCCCGGCAACGCTACCCTCACCGTGACCTACGATCCGACCGCGCCCACCGTGGGCATCACCACGCCCACCTCGGCCGCGACCTACACCACGAACACCAGCCCGCTCGCGCTCGGCGGCTCGGCCGCTGACAACGTCGGCGTCACGCAAGTGTCCTGGGCCAACGATCGCGGCGGCAACGGCACCGCCTCCGGCACCACCACCTGGTCGGTCCCTAGCATCGCCCTGCAGCCGGGCAGCAACGTCCTCACCATCACCGCCCGTGATGCCGCGAACAACACCGCCGCCGCAACCCTCACCGTCACCTACACGGCGCCGGACACCACCGCGCCCACCGTGAGCATCACCACGCCCACCTCGGGCTCGACCTTCTCCACCAACGCTACCCCGCTGACCCTCGGCGGCTCCGCCGCCGACAACGTCGGCGTCACCCAGGTCTCCTGGACTAACAGCCAGGGCGGCAGCGGTACTGCTTCCGGCACCACCACCTGGTCCGCCCCCGGCATCGCCCTGCAGCCCGGCAGCAACGTCCTCACCGTCACTGCCCGCGATGCCGCCAACAACATCGGCACCAAAACCCTCACCGTCACCTATGACCCGACGTCTCCCTCCGTGAGCCTCACCGCCCCCGCCGCCGGCGCTACCGTCAGCGGCACAGTCACGGTGTCCGCCTCCGCCTCCGACAACGTCGGGGTCGTCGGTGTCCAGTTCAAGCTCGACGGCGCCAACCTGGGTGGTGAAGTCACCGCTCCCTACTCCATCTCCTGGGTCACCAGCGGCGCGTCCAACGGCACCCATTCCCTCACCGCGGTCGCGCGCGACGCCGCTGGCAATACGACCTCCAGCGCGCCTATCACCGTGACAGTCAGCAACGGAGCCGCGACGATCCGGTTCGTGCAGGGCAGCTATGCCGTCCCCCAGTCTCCCCAGACCACCGTCACGGTCGCCTTCCCCGGCGCCCAGACCGCCGGCAACCTCAACGTCGTCGCCATCGGCTGGAGCGACGCCACCGCCACAGTCTCCTCTGTCACCGACTCTGCCGGTAACACCTACGGCCCCGCCATCGCGCCCACCATCCGGGCCGGCCAGATCTCTCATGTGATCTACTTCGCCAAAAACATCGCCAGCAGAACCGCCAACACCGTCACCGTGCGCTTCTCCACGGCGGCCGCCTATCCCGATGTCCGCATCCTCGAGTACAGCGGCCTCGATCCCGTCAATCCCCTCCACACCGCTGTCGGTGCCACCGGGTCCAGCGCGTCCGCGAACAGTGGCTCGCTCACCACGACCGTTCAGAACGTGCTCCTCCTCGCGGCCAACGATGTCGCCACCGCGACCACCGGTCCAGGCACCGGCTTCACCGCCCGCATGATCACCAATCCCGACGGCAACATCGTCGAGGACCGCATCGTCGCCGCCGCCGGCTCCTACAGCGCCACGGCCCCGCTCAACCCCAGTGGCGCCTGGGTCATGCAGCTCGTCGCCTTCAGCTCCACGCCGCTGCCACCGGACAACTCTCCGCCGACGGTCGCCGTTACCGCGCCCCTGGCCGGCTCGACGGTCAGCGCCACGGTCACCGTCTCCGCAACAGCCTCCGATGACGTCGGGATCGTCGGCGTCCAGTTCAAGCTCGACGGCGCCAATCTCGGAGCCGAAGTCACGAGTGCGCCCTACTTCGTGGCGTGGAACACCACGGGTTCGGCGAACGGCAGCCATACCCTTACCGCCGTCGCGCGCGACTTCAGCAACAACATGACCACCTCGGCCGGCGTCGGCGTGACGGTGTCCAATGGCGGCGGGAGCAACCCGGCGCAGGTCGGCCAGTGGTCCGCAACCTCGACCTGGCCGCTGGTCGCGGTCCACGCCGTGCTGCTCGCGAACGGTCAGATCCTGATGTGGGACGGGGCGTCTCAGAACGGGGCGGCCTTCGTCTGGAACCCGACGACCAACGTCTTCACGGCGGTTCCACCACCCTCCAACATCTTCTGCGCCGGCCAGTGCCGGCTTGCGGACGGACGAGTGCTGGTCGCGGGCGGCCACATCGAAAACTTCATCGGTCTCCGCGATGCCAACATGTTCAACCCGGTGACGCGGACCTGGCTCTCGCTTCCATCCATGGCCTACCCTCGCTGGTATCCGACGGCGGTCGTGCTGCCGGACGGCCGCGCCCTGGTGATGGCCGGCGATACCACCTGCGAAGGCTGCACCGCGGACGTTCCTGAGATCTACGATCCCGTCTCGAACACGTGGTCCCAGTTCCCGGCGGCGGCCATCTCCTTCCCGGAGTATCCGCATCTCTACGTGTTACCGGACGGGCGCATCCTCGCGACAGGATCATTCGAGGCGGCCATCGCGGCGAGCGTCCTCAACCTGAACACGCTGACGTGGACCCTCGTCGACCCCACGGTCCTCGACGGGCAAAGCTCGGCCATGTACGTCCCCGGCAAGGTCGTCAAGTCCGGGACCTCGGCGACGTCCGATCCACCCTTCGTGGCATCGGCCGCCACCACGTACGTCCTCGACATGACCCAGCCGCAACCGGCATGGCGGCAGACAGCGCCGATGGCCTTCCCGCGCGCCTACCACAACTTGACGCTCCTCCCGGACGGCGCCGTGCTCGCCGTAGGAGGCGGGAAGATCACGGATCCCTTCATGCAGAACCAGGCCGTGCTCCCCGCCGAACTCTGGTCGCCGACGACGGAAACCTGGACGACGATGGCGTCGATGTCGGTGCCGCGCCTCTACCACTCGACCGCGCTTCTCCTGCCTGACGGCCGCGTGGTGGTCGCCGGCGGCGGCCGCTTCGGCGGCACCGCCAGCGACGACAAGCTGAACGCGCAGATCTACTCGCCGCCCTATCTGTTCAAGGGAACGCGACCGGTCATTACCGCGGCGCCGACCTCCATCCCGTACGGGTCGATATTCTCCGTGACCACGCCGGACGCCGCACGGATCGCGCTGGTTTCTCTGCTGCGCATGGGCTCGGTCACCCACCACTTCAACGTCGATCAGCGCTACGTGAACCTTGCATTTCAGCCGACCGGGAATGTGCTCAACGTGGAGGCTCCGGCGAACTCCAACCTCGCGCCTCCAGGTGACTACATGGTCTTCATCGTCGACACGAGCGGCGTGCCGTCGGTCGCGGCGATCGTGAAGATCCAGTAACGCGCGCCGTCACTCGCCGAGGTAAATCTCCCGGGTACGCGGATGGGCGACGACTTCGCCGCGCGTGCCTTCGACGACCACCTCGCCGAAATGCAGGACCGTGATCCGCTCGGCGAAATCGAGCGCCACGTCCATGTCGTGCTCGATCATGACCACCGTCACGTCGCGCGGGATGCTGGTGACCAGCCTGAGCACGTCGCGCCGCTCGTCGATCGAGAGCCCGGCAAAGGGTTCGTCGAGCAGCAGGACTCTGGGGTTCTGCGCGAGCGCCATGGCGACCTCCACGCGGCGGCGCTCGCCGTAGGAGGTCTGGGCGAGTGGCCGATCGGCGAGATGGTCGAGCGCGACCCGGGCCAGCGTCTCCCGCGCCCGCGCGATCAGCGCGTCCTGCCGGTCGAGCCTGACGAACGGATTCCAGCGGAGCGGCGAGAGACCGAGCAACGACAACGTCACGTTGCGCAGCAGCGTCTCCCCCGGAAAGAGCGTGATGATCTGGTAGGTACGAGCGATACCGAGGTGGAAGCGCCGGCGGCTGGGCACCCGCGTGATGTCCTGGTCGAAGAGCGTGACCGCGCCGTGGTCGGGCCGGAGCTCGCCGGTGATGAGATTGAAGAGCGTCGTCTTCCCGGCGCCGTTCGGGCCGATGATGAGACGACGCTCGCCCGGCTTGACCGCGAGGCTCACGTCGGACGTGACACGGAGCCCCCCGAACGACTTCTCGAGATTGCGCACGGCCAGCGCGCTCACCGGCCGCGTCTCAGATCACGTTCCTGGCGCGCAGCTCCGCAATCTGCTCGGGACCGTACCCGAGCTCGGTCAGGATCTCGGTCGTGTGCTCACCCAGCGTCGGAGCGCGGTGGCGGAAGCGTCCGGGCGTCTCGGAGAGGTCGACGGGGGTTGGCGCGAGCGGCGCCGGCCGAGGCAGCCCCGGATACTCGGTGTCCTCGAGCAGGCCGGCAGCGCGAACGTGCGCGTCCTTCAGCGCCTGCTGCGGTGAGTAGAGTGGCCCCGCCGCGATCCTGGCGGCTTCGAGCTCGGCGAGCGCCTCCGCGGTCGTGCGCTCGGCCGTCCACTCGGACATGCGCTTGGAGATAATCTCGCCGTGGTCGCCCCGGGCCAGGTCGTCTTTGAACCGCGGATCGGTGAGCCAGTGGTCCTCGCCCATGAGCTTGGCCCATCGCCCGAACATCGGCTCTCCGATCGCGAGGGCGAGGATCCAGCCGTCCCTGGTGCGGAACAGATCGGACGGCGCCGAGGTCTGGCCCCGATTGACGGTCGCCACCCGATCGACCTCGATGACTTGCTGCTCGACCAGGGTCGGGTTGTTGAAGGCGATCGCGGTGCGGAGCAGCGCGCCCTCGACCTTCTGGCCTCGACCCGTCTGCCGGCGCGCCATGAGCGCGGCCAGGGTGCCGAAGGCCGCGAGGGACGCCGTACCACAGTCGACCCAGGCGACGGCGGCGCGCAGCGGTTGTTCCGGCGTGCCGGTGAGGTACGACGAGCCGCACATGACCTGACCGATGCCGTCGAACCCGTGCTTGCCGCTCCACGGCCCGCCGGCGCCGAAGGCCGTCACCGTCGTGAGGATGACGTCGGCCTTCACACGGCGCAGGCTCTCCAGGTCGAGGGCCAGCGAGCGCAGCACCTCCGGGGGCAGGTTCGCGACGACGACGTCGGCGGTGGCCACGAGCTTCCGGACGATCTCGCGACCCTCCGGGCACGCCGGGTCCAGTGTCATCGCACGCTTGTTGCGGTTCATCACCAGGTAGAGCGCGCCGACGCCATCGTCGGCCACCGGCGCCACCCACCGATCTTCGCCGCCGCCCGCTCGCTCGATCCGGATCACGTCGGCTCCAAGGTCGCCGAGCAGCGCCGCGCAGTACGGCCCGGCGATGTAGCGCCCGAAGTCGAGGACCCGCACGCCCGCGAGCACCCTGCTCGTGTCGCTCATGCGAGCGGGAGCGGCTGCCCGTCCAGATCTTCGGCGCGCTCGACCTTGATGAGAACGGCGAAGCCCTTCTTGTCCGGATCGCGATCCTTCTCGGGCTGGACGAGGCGGCGCCAGACCTCCTCGTAGGCCGGGCCGGACCGGTGAATCTCGGCGGTGCCGTAGAAGCGGGCGATGCCGCCCTTCGGCAGCACGCCGGCCTCGCGAAGCTGGGGCTTTCGGAAGAAGACCGTGACCTTGGTCTTGTCCTTGAGGTTGGCGTTCGTCGAGCCCTTGCCGCGCTCCCACAGCGCGATGTGGTCGTCGTCGTAGACCATGGTGCTGCCGCGCGGCGTCACCTGCGCAAATCCATTCGGCAGGACCGTGGCCACCAGGCACACGGCGGTCGGAAACGCGGTGTTGATGTGCTCGTGGAGAACTTTCGGGATCGTGGCCAACCGAGCCTCCTAGTGCGCCCGCTCGAGATTGTTGATGGTGTGGTCGCCGCCGAGCCACCGCTCGAGCTCCGCGTGGGCGTCGGCGCGGCGCACGGCGTTGATGCGGTCGACGTCCTCGGCATCGACGGTGAACTCGACGCGCAACCCGTCCGGGCTCTTCACGTACTGCGAGAGACAGTAGCCGTGGTCGGTCTGGCTCCGGGGGATCTTCGCGGTGTCGAGCCGGTGGGCGATCTCGTCGAAGGTCTTCCGGTCCACCTTGAGCGCGATGTGCTGGAAGCCGGCGATCCGGGGGTAGATGGCCTTGGACCGCTCGTACATCTCCTCGTCGGCGAACTGGAAGAACGCCAGCGCGCTGCCGTCGGCCAGGCCGAAGAACGTGTGGCAATACGCGACCTCGCGCTGCACCTCGGCGTTGAAGAGGCGCTCGCACCAGGTCGCCACCAGCGGGAGCCCCAGCACGTCCTCGAAGAACTTCCGGTTGGCCTCGTGGTCGCGGACGACGAACGCGTAGTGATGGAGTCGTTGCGGCAGCTCTTGCAGTTGGCTCATGGTCGGCGCCTCCCCCGCGGGATTATCCCGCGGCCCGTCGAAGATGTCGACATGCCGGAGATCGACCTGAATACCCTCCGCGCGGCTCCGTTGGCGCCTCGGCGTCAGGTCACTCCGCAGCGGTAGCCCGCGGCCGCAGTGCCGCTCGCGCCCGGCGCCAGAGCCGCCGCGTGCCCGGCACCAGCCCTTCGGGCATGAAGACGACGATGACGACGAAGATGGCGCCGAGGACGAAGTTCCACCGCTCGATGTGGGCGCTCGCGACGTTCTTCACGATGACGACGAGGGCCGCGCCGGTGATTGGTCCCAGCAAGGTCGCCGTGCCCCCGGCGATCACCATCAGCAGCACCTCGGCCGAGGCCGTGAGCGCCACCGCCTGGGGGCTCACGAACTGGTTGTAGTAGAGGTAGAGCAGTCCCGCCACGCCACTCCAGAAGCCCGAGAACAGGAAGGCCAGGAAGCGAATCATCCAGACGTGGTAGCCGAGCGCGTTCATGCGCCGGGGCTGGTCGCGCGTCCCACGCAGACTGGCGCCGAAGGGCGAGGCGACGAAGATCGCCATCGAGGCCACGGCGGCCAGGAAGACGACGAGGGTCGCCCAGTAGAAGCCGGCCGGCGAGGTGAGCGACAACCCGAGCGGGCTCGGTCGGCCCCTGATGGCGATGCCGTTGTCGCCGTTGGTGAGACTGATCCAGCGATAGGCCACCCCCCACACGATCTGGCCGAGCGCCACCGTGATCATGACGAAGCCGAGCCCGGTGCCCCGCAGCGCCAGGACCGCGAAGACGGCGGCGGCGACGAGCGTCAGGGCCAGGGCTCCGGCCATGACGGCCACGTGGCCCTGTCCTTCGTTCATGATTCGCGCTCCCGCGTACGCCGCGATGCCGAAGAGCCCGGCATGGCCGAGGCTGACCAGCCCGGCGTAGCCGGCGAGGACGTTCACCCCGAGGGCGAAGACGGCGTAGAAGAGGATCTGGCTGGCGATGTTGACGTAGTAGGTTCCCCCGACCCAGAGGGGCACCGTGGCCAGGATCGCCAGCGCGGCGCCGAGCGCGACCCGTCTCACGCGGTCTGCTGTCCGAAGAGACCCTGCGGTCGGACGACCAGCACGATGAGCATGGGCAGGAACAGGACGACGTAGGCGAGCTCGGGAAACATCGCCTGGCCGAAGTTGTAGAGGAAGCCGACGACGAAGCTCCCCACGAGGGAGCCGAGCAGGCTGCCGCTACCCCCGAGGATCACCACGACGAGGGCCAGAGGCAGCATCTCCTGGTCGAGCCCGGGATAGACCGAGAGGATCGGTCCGCCGATCACGCCGGCGAAGCCGGCCAGCCAGGCGCCCAGACAGAACACGATCGTGAACAGCCGCGAGACACGGATACCGACGACCCGCGCCATCGCCGGATCGTCGACCCCGGCGCGGATCATCGCGCCCAGCCGCGTCCGCTCGAGGAGCGCCCACAGCGCGACGGCGAAGACCACCGCGATGAGGCTGATGGCCAGGCGATAGGTGGGGAAGCCCATCCCCGCCACCGACGTGGCGCCGCGCAGCGCGCTCGGCGTGGCGATCCGGATGGGGTCACCGGTCCAGACCATGAGGCAGACGTCGGCGACCATGAAGGACAGCCCCAGGGTCACCAGCACCTGCGCCAGCTCCGCGCCGCCCAGCCGGCGCAGGATGAGGCGCTCGACGATGCCGCCGAAGGCCGCCACCAGTAGCCCGCCGACGATCGCGGCCGTCCAGAAGTCGAGCCCCCGCGCGATCAGGCTGGTCGAGAGGTAGGCGCCGAGCATGAAGAACGAGCCGTGCGTCAGGTTCGGAATCTTCATGAGCCCGAAGATCAGCGAGAATCCAGCCGACAGGAGAAACAGGAGACCGCCTAGCGTGATGCTATTGACCGCCAGCACCACCCACAAGCTCATGTCGTTCCGTTCCGAGCGGCGGCTTTGCCGCCGCAGTCTAGTTCTGGGAGGTCGGGAGGGGGCCGTCGCGCCGGAAGGCGCGCCTGTATGTCGCCCCCTCACGTCTTGAGGGGAGGATAGTCGCGCGAGTAGACCGGCTGCGCCAGGAACCACTTCTCGTCGTAGGTCCAGAACTGGCTGACCTTGGGATAGGTCTTGATCGTCGTGTTGACGAGCTTGTCGCCCTTCTTTTCGCAGCGCCGGATGTAGAAGTTCCCGACCACGTTGCCGAAGCGGTCGAAGGTGAACGGCCCGCGGGGCGTATCGGTGAGCGACACCGCGCGCAGGGCTCGGTTCAGCGCCTCCTTGTCGTCCGTCTTGCCGCCCGTCTTCTCGAGGGCCGCCTCGGCCACCATGCCGTTGATGTAGAGCCCGGCGGCGTAGAGCCCGGGGATATTGCCGTAGTCGCGCACCATCCCGTCGACGAGCCGCTTGTTGCTCGGTGTGTCGAGGTCGGAGGTGTAGGCCGAGCACGAGATCACGCCGACCGCCTCGTCCCCGAAGGACTTCATGAGAGCGTCGTCGCAGGCCGGAGCGCCGGCCAGGACCGGCAGCTTGAGCCCCTGGTCCTGGTACTGCTTCATGAACTTTAACGGGTTCGACCCGGCGAAGCCCTGGACAACGGCGTCGACGCCGCTGATCTGGGCCAGATACGGCGTGTAGTCGGGGGTCACGAGCGGCGGCCACAGCTTCTTCACCACCCGGCCACCCGAGTCCTCGAAGACGCGCTGGAAGCCCGCCATCTGCTCGTGACCGAAGGCGAAGTCGTCGGCGATGGTGATCACGCGTTTGAACTTCAGCTCCTTCGCCGCGTAGTCGGCCAAGGGGTGCATGTACTGCGCCGAGGTCCCGGAGGCCCTGACGAAATAGGGATTGGGCCGGCGCTGCGTCATGTCCTCGGCGGCGGCGAGGCTCAGGATCGGCATCTTCGCCTGCGCCGTGTAGTCGGTGATCGCCAGCAGCTCGAACGCCGCGAGCGGGCCGAAGATGAGGTCGACGTTGTCGCGCTCGACGAGCTCCTGGGTCTTCGTCTTGGTGCCCGCGGGATTGCCCCCGGTATCGGCCACGACGAGCTCGACCTTGCGCCCGGCGAGCGTGTAGTTCCGGTCCTTGAGGAACCGGATCGTGCCCTGCTCCATCTGGATCCCGCCCTGGGCGAGCGGCCCGGTCTTCACCGTGAGGAGACCGATGCGGACGGGCTTCGACTGCGCCACCGCCGGGAACGGCAGCGCCGCCGCCAGGGCCGTGCCCGCCGTGCCCGTCAGGAACTTCCGTCGATCGAGGCCGACCGCCATGTCGGTTCCTCCTTGGACGACTCAGTAGCTCTTGGGGAGCCCGAGGACGTGCTCCGAGAGGTAGTTGAGCACCATCTGCTGCGAGACCGGCGCGATCTTGTACAGACGCACCTCGCGCCAGAGCCGCTCGACGTAGAACTCCTTCGCGTATCCATAGCCGCCGTGGGTCTGCAGCGCGACGTCGCACGCCTCGAAGCCCGCCTCGGCGGCCATCAGCTTGGCGGTGTTCGACTCGGCGCCGCACGGCCGGCCGTTGTCGAAGAGCCACGCGGCCTTCATGCACATCAGCTCGGCGGTCTCGAGCTTGGCCCAGGCGGCCGCGAGCGGGTGCGCGATCGCCTGGTTCTGGCCGATCGGCCGGTCGAACACGACGCGCTCCTTCGCGTACTGCACGCCGCGCTCGAGCGCCGCGCGCCCGATGCCGACGGCCTCGATGGCCGTGAAGATGCGCTCGGGATTGAGCGAGTCGAGCAGATGGTAGAAGCCGCGACCGACCTCGCCCACGACGTTCGCAGCCGGAACCTCGAGGCCGTCGATGAAGATCTCGTTCGAGTCGACCGCCGCCCGCCCGAGCTTCTCGATCTCGCGCACCGTGATCCGGGCGCGGTCGAACTCCGTGAAGAAGAGCGTCAACCCGCCGAAGGGCTGGGACGCCTCACGGGGTGACGTGCGCGCGAGCAGGAGCATATGGGTCGCGTGCTGGGCGTTGGTGTTCCACACCTTGCGGCCGTTGACGACGTAGCGGTCGCCCTGGCGCTCGGCCTTCGTCTGGATCCGCGAGGTGTCCGTGCCGGCGTTGGGCTCGGTGACGCCGAACGACATGACGATCTCGCCCGTGGCGATCCGCGGCAGGTAGCGGCGCTTGAGGTCCTCCGAGCCATGCTTGATGACGGGCATCGGGGGGAAGAGATAGAAGTGGATCGGCGAGGCGCCGGTCGTGCCCGCGCCGGCGGCGCAGATTTCGTGGAGCATCAAGGTCGCTTCCGTCACGCCCAGGCCTGACCCGCCGTACGTCTCGGGGATGATCATGCCGAGCCAGCCCGCTTGCGCGAAGGCATGGATCCAGTCCGCCGGGTACTCGGCCTTCCGGTCCTTCTCCAGCCAGTAGTCGAGCGAAAAGGACCGCGCCAGGGTCGCCACTTCCTTGCGAATCAGCTCCTGCTGCTCGGTCAGCTGAAAGTCCATGGGCGCGATTGTAGCGTTATCGGCGCGCGGCGTAGGCGAAGAACACCCAGAGGCGCTTGGCCCGCTCCGCCAGCTCACCGCCAAAGTGGCGTCATTGGACATTTTTTCCCGTCGCCTGGCAACCCGGGGCCCGGTGATATCATGCGCGGCATGGCGGTCCGGGCACTGTACGCGCTCCAGAACGGGTTCATGGGCTTCGACCGCTCCGGCCTCTTCTACGGCGAGTTCGGCGGCGAGCGCGTCCAGATCCCGATCGCCTGCTGGCTCGTGCGCACCACCGAGGCCATGATTCTCTTCGACACGGGGCTGTCGCCGCGGGCCGTGCCCGGGCTCCTGCGCACCGATCCCCTCGCGCGCTTCACCGAGGAGGATTTGCTGGCGCGCCGGCTCGATCTGGTGGGGCTCGAGCCCGATCAGGTGGACATGGTCGTGCTCTCGCACCTGCACTTCGATCACGCCGGGGGCGCCGCGCTCTTCCCGAAGTCGGAGCTGATCGTGCAGAAGGACGAGTACGCCTACGCCCACTATCCGGCCTCCTTCTTCGAGTCGTTCTACTACCGGAAGAACTTCGATCTGCCGGGCCACCGCTGGCGCCACCTGGACGGCGACACCGAATTGCTGCCGGGGGTGACCGTCCTGCGAACGGACGGCCACACGCCGGGCCATCAGTCACTGCTGGTCGAGCTGCCCGAGACGGGCCCGGTCATCCTCACGGGCGACGCCTGCTACTG
>QHSU01000072.1:18127-21885 GCA_003220535.1 Candidatus Rokuibacteriota bacterium | reverse complement strand
GATCGCGGCTCTTCGACACCGGCCGGCTCGACTTCGCCGTCGAGCGCGACTATGACCCGGTCGCCCAGGTGATGGGCATGGAGATGGAGGGCGTCGACATCGCGGTGAACTACCCCACCGCGGGCCTCGCGCTCCTCGGCCGCGACAACATGGACCCGCAGATGTCGCTGGCCATCTGCCATGCGTACAACAACTGGATCCACGAGTTCTGCTCGTACAGCCCCGACCAGCTCAAGTGGGTGGCGATGCTGCCGGTGCACGACGTGCATCTGGCCTGCAAGGAGCTGGTGCGCTGCGTCCGCGAGCTGGGCGCCGTCGGCTCGTTCATCCGGCCCAATCTGGTCAACGGTCACTACTGGCACTCGAACTACTGGGATCCCCTCTACACCGTGCACGAGGACCTCGACGTCACCTGGGGCTTCCACGAGGGCGTGAGCGCCATCTACTCGCGGATGATCCCCCTCTACGGCGAGAACCGGTTCTACCGTCACGTCGCCAGCCACTGGATCGAGATGCAGCAGGCCCTGATCGCGATGATCATCGGCGGCGTGTTCGAGTTCCATCCGAAGCTGCGGGTCGGCTACCTCGAGGCCCAGAATTCCTGGGTGCCCGGGCTCCTGTCACGGATCGAGTGGGACTATCCCCAGTACCGCGACTCCCACGCGCCGTACCTGGCGCTGATGCCGCGCGAGTACTTCCGGCGTAACTGCTGGGCCGCGGTAGAAGGCAGCGAGCCGGAGATCGAGGCGACGGCCGGCCTCATCGGCGCCGACCGCATGTGCATCTCGACCGACTATCCGCACTTCGACTCCAACTTCCCGCACGTCTCCACGAATCTCCTGAAGAACGTCCCGCGGGAGATCGCCGCGCAGATCTTCGCCGGCGGCGCGAACCTGTACGGCTTCACCGACGCGGACTTCAAGAAGGCCGACGCGGCCGCGGCCAGGATCGCCGCGCGACGCTAGTCTGAGGGAACGAGCCCGGCGGCGCCGGTAGTCGGCGGCGCCGGCCGGGCCGCGCCTCACCGGGACAGGAGGTACGCAGTCCCGCCCGCGAGGCCTCCGGCCACGTCGCTCAGCCAGTGGGCCCTCAGGTAGAGCCGGCTGACCGCGACGCCGAGGATCAGCAACATCAGGACGACCGTACCGGTCCACCGCCGGACCGGCCGCATCTCGATCGTCCACAGCAGATAGATCACCCCGCCGAAGAAGACGACGGCGCCGAACGTGTGAGCGCTCGGGAAGCCGTACGGTGACATCCGCGGGCGCGGCCGTGCGACGATCCACTTGGTGAGCGTGAAGAGAGCGTACGCGCCGACGACCATCCGCGGGATGAGCTTCACGGCGTGATGGCCGCGGTGTCTCAGATAGAGGTACAGGCCGACGCTCAGGGGTACCAGCACGTAGCCCGTGGCGGCATCGCTGAGCGCCCGCATGAGAATCTTGAGGTACGGATGCTGCGCTGATCGCACCAGGGCGTCCGCCGAGTGGTCCAGGTCGAAGAGCTGCTGGTTGAACGCGTGAACGGCGAGGACGAGGAATGCGAGCGAGGAGAGGATCGCCAGGGGGAGCACCGACCGCCGGAGTGCTTGCATCGGTCGGGACCGATTATGGCACGGCCCTCTCCGAGGACTTCACGGCCGTCTCCGATGAGCTGAAGGCGCGGCTCGCCCGGCTGGACTGGCCGGAGATCGAGCGCTCGCTCGGGCAATGGGGCTATGCGAAGACGCCGGCCGTGCTCAGCCCCGCCGAGTGCGCCGACCTGATCGCCCTCTACGGAGACGCCGGACGGTTTCGCAGCACGGTCGACATGGCGCGCTACCGGTTCGGCATCGGCGAATACCGTTACTTCGCCGCGCCCCTGCCGCCCCTGGTCGAGGCGCTGCGCCGCCACGCCTATCCACCGCTCGCGGCGATCGCCAACCGGTGGGAGGCGGCCCTGTCGAGGACGCCGGTCGTCCATCCGCCGACGCTCGAGGGGCTCCTGGCGCTCTGCCGGCGGCGCGGCCAGACCAAGCCGACCCCGCTGCTCCTGCGCTACGAGACCGGCGGCTACAACTGCCTGCACCAGGACATCTACGGCGACGTCGTGTTTCCCCTGCAGATCACGTGCTTCCTGAGCCGGCGAGGCGTCGACTACACGGGCGGCGACTTCCTGCTGGTCGAGCAGCGGCCGCGGGCCCAGTCACGGGGCGAGGCGATCGCCACGGAGCAGGGCGAGATCGTCATCTTCGCGACGCGCCATCGGCCGGTCGAGGGCACGCGAGGCGTCTACCGGGGCGCCATGCGCCACGGCGTGAGCCGGATCACCTCGGGATCGCGCTACACGCTGGGCGTCATCTTCCACGACGCCCGGTAGCTCACACGACCACCACCTTGCCGTCCTCGGCCGTCTCCACCTCGAGCGCGTCGCGGCGACGGAGCATGTCCTCGCTCATGTGAGTCACGATGAGGCGCCGGCACTCGAGCTCGGAGCGGTGGCCCAGCAGCGTCGCGAGATCCAGGTGGTACTTCACCGCCTTGTCGAAGAACAGCGCCTCGGCGATGAACAGGTCGGCCCCGCGCGCGGCGTCGATCAGGCTGTCGGTCCATTCCGTGTCGCCGGAGTAGGCGACGATCTTCCCGTCGCAAGCGATCCGCAGCGCGAAGGGCGGCGCGCCGCTCGCGTGGACCACACCGAACGGGGTGACCGAGATCGACGCGAGCTCCAGCGTCAGGCGATCGGCCAGCTCGGCGAACCGTACGTCGAATCGCCGCGGGACAGTCGACGAGCCTGGAAAGAGCACCTCCATCGCCTCGCGCACGCGGGCCTCGACGCCGGGCGGTCCCACCACGACGAGCGGGCGCGTGCGCCGCGTGAACTGGCCGTCGAGGATCAGGAACGGGACGCCGCCGAAGTGATCGCCGTGCAGGTGGGAGAGGATCACCGTGTCGATCGCCGGGGGATCGACGCCGAAGCGGCGCATCGCGATCAGGGACGACGCGCCGCAGTCGACGAGGGTCTGGGTCGCGCTCGACTCGAGATGGATGCACGTCTGGAAGCGCCCGCCGCTGCCGAACGCGTCTCCCGAGCCGACGAAGCGTACCTTCACGAGGACCTCCTCTCGGGACTCATGAAATCGTGCCGTCCATGAGCGCCACCGCCCGCCTCGCCGAGTTCGTCGTCAAGACCTCGCTCGAGGAATGCCCGCCGGAAGTCGTGGCCCGGGTGCGCCGCGCCGCGCTCGACACACTGGGCGTCATGCTGGCAGGAGCCGCCGAGCCCGTCGCCGGCGTCGTGCGCCGGGTCGTCCGGGCCGAGGGCGGTATCCCGCTCGCCACCGTCGTCGGCACGAAGCTCAGGACCTCGCCCGGATGGGCCGCCCTCGCCAACGGCGCCGCCGGCCACGCGCACGACTTCGACGACACGAACTTCGCGCTCCTCGGGCATCCGAGCGTCCCGCTGCTGTCGACGCTCCTGGCCGCCGGGGAGGCCGAGATGGCCGACGGCCGCGCCCTCGTCCTCGGCTACGTGATCGGATTCGAGATCGACGTCGCGCTCGGCACGGCGCTGAACCCGGACCACTACACGCGCGGCTGGCACGCCACCGCGTCGATCGGCACGCTCGGCTGCGCGGCGGCGGCCGCGCGCCTCATGGGGCTCGACGTCGTCCAGACGCGCCACGCGCTCGCCATCGCGGCCTCGCACGCCTCGGGCCTCAAGGAAAACTTCGGCTCGATGACGAAGCCCTACCACGCCGGGCATGCGGCACGAAACGG
>QHSU01000072.1:12733-18091 GCA_003220535.1 Candidatus Rokuibacteriota bacterium | reverse complement strand
CGGCATCGACCGCGCGCTCGAGGGCCTGGGGCGCACCTGGCATCTGCTCGGGTCGGGGATCGCGGTCAAGCCCTATCCCTCGTGCGCCCTCACCCACTCCGCGATCGACGCGCTCATCGACCTGCGCGCCGCGCACCGCCTGAGCGCGCGCGACATCGCCGCCGTCCAGGTCGGCGTGAACGGGGTCGTTCCCGACGTGCTCGCGCACCGGCACCCGGCCACCGCGCTCGAGCGCAAGTTCTCGATGCAGTTCTGCGCCGCGGCCGCGCTCGCCGAAGGCCGCGTCGACTTCGGCTCGTTCGCCGACGGAGAGGTCGCGAACCCCGACGTGCGCGAGCTGATGGGGCGGGTCGACATGGTCGTCGACCCCGGGCTGCCCCAGGGCGTCGAGCAGAACGCCTGGAGCCGCGTGACGATCCGCCTCCAGGACGGCCGTACGCTCGCGACCGAGCCGACGGGCGCGCAGGGCCATCCCGACACGCCCCTCTCCGACGCGGCGCTGCGCGACAAGTTCCTCGGCTGCGCGAAGACCGTGCTGTCGGCCGACGAGGCCGAGGCGGTCGCCGAGCAGATCGGCCACCTCGAGGACATCCCCGACATCCGCGCGCTGACCTCGCGCCTCGAAGGAACGCTGGACTAGGAGGAGAGCTCCATGGGCGTGCTCGATGGGATCAGGATTCTCGAGCTGGCGCGCGTGGCGCCGGCCGAGCTTCCCGCGATGATGCTGGCCGACATGGGCGCCGAGGTTCTCAAGATCGAGACGCCCGAGCCCGGGCGCGAGTCCGGCGACGAGTGGGTGCGGCGGACGATTCACACCTTCGTCAACCGCAACAAGCGCTCGATGACGCTGAACATGAAGGCGCCGGAGGGGCAGGCGGTCTTCCGGAAGCTCGCCGCCGGCGCCGACGTCCTCGTCGAGGGCTTCCGGCCCGGCGTGATGAAGCGGTTGGGCGCCGACTACGAGACGCTCCACCAGCTCAACCCGCGGCTCGTCTACTGCTCGCTCTCGGGCTTCGGTCAGGACGGCCCCTACCGCGATCGCCCGGCGCACGACATGAACTACCTCTCGCTCGCCGGCGTCCTCAACCTGATCGGCGAGAAGGACCGCAAGCCGGTGATCCCTCTCAACCTGGTCGCCGACTACGCCGGCGCCAGCCTGCACGGCGCCCTGGGCATCATGCTGGCGCTCTTCGCCCGCGAGCGAACCGGCCGCGGCCAGCACGTGGACGTCTCCTATCTCGACACGACCGTGTCGCTCCTGGCCGCGACGCCCAACATGCGCTTCTTCTTCAGCGACGGTCTGGCGCCGCGGCGGGGCGAAGGGTTCCTGGGCGGCTCGTATCCCTACTACGCGATCTACGAGACCCGGGACCGACAGCTCCTCACCATCGGCTGCACCGAGCCGTGGCTCTGGGAGAACTTCTGCAACGCGATCGGACGGCCGGACCTCAAGCGCTTCGCCCGCACCCAGGACCAGCTCGTGCGCGCGGCCAACGCCGAGGAAGAAGCCGCCCGCCGGGAGATCGAGGCGCTCATCAAGACGCGCGACCGCGACGAGTGGTACGAGCTCCTGGTGAAGGCCGACGTCTGCGTCGGCAAGGTCTACGACATCCCCGAGATGGTCGCCGACCCGCAGATCAACCATCGCCGGATGATCGTGGACGTCGAGCATCCGACTCACGGTCGCGTCCGGCAGGTCGGCGTGGCCATCAAGATGTCGGACACGCCCGGGGCCATCCGCAGCGCGGCGCCGATGCCCAACGAGCACACCGAGGACGTCCTGAAGGACCTCGGCATGACGGCCGCCGAGATCGCGGAGCTGAAGCGGAAGAAAGTCGTCGAGTAGCGGCGCGCGTGACGCCAGCCTGGCGCCAGCTCACGCTGCTCTCGCTCGCCGAGCTGTTCGCCCTGTCGCTCTGGTTCAGCGCGTCCGCCGTGCTCCCCGCGCTCACGCGCGAATGGGGCCTGGGCGGCGGCGGCGCCGCCGGGCTCACCATCGCCGTTCAGGCCGGGTTCATCGTCGGCACGCTCGCGAGCGCGCTCGTCAATCTCCCGGACGTCTTCTCGGCGCGTCGCGTGATGACGGTCGGGATCGTCCTGGGCGCGGCGGCCAACGGCGCGCTCGCCCTCTGGGCGTCGAGCCTCGGGCCCGGGCTCCTGCTCCGGTTCGCCACCGGCGTGTGCCTGGCCGGCGCGTACCCGCCGGCGATGAAGATCATGGCGACGTGGTTCCGGGAAGGTCGCGGGCTCGCGATCGGGATTCTCGTCGGCGCCCTCACCGTCGGCTCGGCGATCCCGCATCTCATCCCGGGGCTGACCGAGCTTCCGTGGCGCGCAACCCTGCTCACCGCGTCAGGGCTCGCCCTCGTCGGCGCGGCCGTCGTCCAGCTCTTCGTCGTCGAGGGCCCTCACCGCTTCCCGGCGGCCCGCTTCGACGTGCGGATGGCCGCCGCGGTCTTCGGCGAGCGCGGACCGCGGCTGGCCTGCTTCGGCTACCTCGGCCACATGTGGGAGCTCTACGCGATGTGGGCGTGGCTGGCCGCCTTCCTGGCGGCGAGCCTCGAGGCGCGCGGCGGCGGCCGCTACGCCGGGCTCAACCCGAGCGGCGCCACGTTCGTCGTGATCGCGCTCGGCGCCTTCGGCTGCTGGGCGGGCGGCGTCGCCTCCGATCGGTGGGGCCGAACGACGCTCACGATGATCGCGATGGCGCTCTCGGGAGCGTGCGCCCTGGCGATCGGCTTCACCTTCGGCGGCCCGCCGTGGCTCACGTTGCTCGTGGCCATCGGCTGGGGCGTCACGATCATCGCCGACTCCGCCCAGTTCTCGACGGCGATCACCGAGCTGTCGGCGCCCGCCTACGTGGGGACCGCGCTCACCACCCAGACGTGCGCGGGCTTCGCGCTGACGATGCTGTCGATCTGGCTCATCCCGCCCCTCGTGACACGCGTGGGCTGGCGCTGGGCGTTCGCGGCGCTGGCGATCGGCCCGGCGCTCGGGATCGTGGCGATGGGTCGGCTGCGCGCGCTGCCGGAGGCGTCGAGGCTCGCGGGAGGGCGCCGCTGACGCGGAGCGATCAGACCGCGGGCTGAGGCACGGACTGCAGCCGCCGCAGGAGCCCGAGGCCCTGGCCGTCGAGCCACTCGCGCGTCGACTCGTAGCCGTAGCGGAGCGCGGCGCGGCTCGCCTCGAAGCCCATCGACGGTCCGAAGAGCGGCGTCTCCTCGCGTCCGGGCTGGATCAGGTGGAACTCGGTGCGCGGATGCTTGATCCGCAGCGTCGAGAGGCCGAGCTGCAGAAGGTTCTGGCTGTAGATGCGACCGGCCTGCTCCATGATCGTGTAGAGACCGCGATTGCGCAGGGGCACGACGCCGCCGTCGGGATTCGGCACGAGCGGGTTCACGACGATCACCATGTCCGCGCCGGCCTCGGCCGCGAGATCGGCGTGGCCGCTGAAGCCCACGCCGCCGTCCACGTAATCGCGACCGCGCACCGTGTAGGGCTCGAAGAAGCCGGGAATCGCCGAGGAGGCCGCGACCGCCTCGCTGATCGGCACGTCGCGAAGGCCGTTGCGTCCGAAGACGACGCGCTGCGCCCGGTCGAGGTCGATCGCCGGGATGAAGAGCTCGCGATCGAGCGCCGCGAAGGAGTTCTTGAGCCCGAACGCGGCGAACGTCTCGCGAATGTAGACCTCGAGCGCCGTCAGCGAGAAGAACCCGGCGGGCAGGTCGCGCTCCGCGGCGGCCAGCATGTCGGGAACCGACTGGCGCATGCCCGTCATGGCGTTCTTGCCGACGGCCCAGAGGAGTCGCCCGAACCGGCCCGCCGCGTGGCGGAACGAGTTCGAGGCGTAGACGGCGCCGCGCCGGAAGTTCAGGGGGTGCTCGAGATCCTGGTCGATGACGCGATAGATCTCGGAGGCACGCACGCCGTTGGCGAGCAGCGCGGCCACGACCGAGCCCGCGCTGCAGCCGACGTAGATGTCGAAGCCGCCCGCGCCGTTGAGTCGCTCCTCGATCGCGGCGATCACGCCGACCTCGTACATACCGCCGATGACACCGCCGCCCGCCAGGGCCAACGCGTAGCGTTGACGCCGTGGCCGCCACCGTTCCATCACGCGCTCGAGGATGTTCATGATTCCCGACTCATTGTAATCTCACGAGCAATCGACCTGCCAGTGGGTCCTCTTCCGGAAATGTGTGATTTCACTACCAAACACTCCAGTGGCTCGAAGAGTTGGCACCCTGTTTGCCCAGTTCCTTGGCACCGAGACTGGCTCGGTTCGCGCTCCGGCGGTCAGATCTGACCCACCCTCACGGCAAGAATGGCCGGACCGCTCCCCCCGTTCCGAGAACCCCCGGCCGGAGCGACATCAAGAAATACGCGTACTTGACCGCTCCCGTCGGGGCTGGTATCGGCCTTGCTCCGGAAAGAGCGCGATGCTTGCGCGACTTCGGGCCGATCTGCACGTTCATACGCGCGAGGCCGAGCCCTCGATCGCCTACAGCGCCCGCGACATGATCGTCCGGGCCGCCCGGGCGAGCTATCGCGTGCTGAGCCGACATGCTGGCCGCCGCGGAGCGCGACCTGCCCGCCGGGTTCTTCTCGCTGACGGCGCTCGAGGTCTACATTCGCGAGACGTTCGCCGCGTTCGGGCTCAAGAACTCCTTCGCGGCGCTCGATCGCGAGCTCTTCATCCCGGCGATCGACCTCGACCGGGCGCAGCGCGTCGTCTTCGGACGCAACGGCCTTCGCGAGCGGCTCTGGCAGCAGATCGACCTGTTCGACGCGATCGAGTTCAGCCACTTCTACACGCCGCGCATCGACTTCAATCGACCGGCCGTCAAGCTCGCCGCCGCGGTGGGCCTGCCGCTGCTCGGAACGTCCGACAGCCATCTCGACGAGCAGTTCGGAACGACGTTCTCGCTCATCGAGGCGGATCTCTCGGTGGAGTCGGTGCTGGCGGCGGTCAAGCACGGCCGGCTCAGCATCGTGAGCCGCCCGTTGACGCTCAGCCGTTGCCTGAGCATCGTCGCCCGGCAGGCGCTGGCGAACGCGAGGGTCGCCGTGCGAGCCCGGCTACGGCCGACCTCTCCCGCCGGCGAAACGATCCTGACGCCGCGCTAGCGCAGGTCGAAGACCAGCACTTCCGCGGGCTCGATTCCGATGAATCGGAGCGAGGACTGCTCGCTGACGGCGGCGCCGTCGCTCTGCCACAGGGGCTGGCCGTCCAGCGTCACGGCGCCGCGCGCCACCTGCACCCAGGCGTGACGGTCGGCGCGGAGCTCGTACACCACTTCCTGATCGCGCTCCAGCAGGAGCGAGTAGAGGCGCGCGTCCTGTTGCACGGTCACGAGCGAC
>QHSU01000072.1:0-12533 GCA_003220535.1 Candidatus Rokuibacteriota bacterium | reverse complement strand
GATCTCCATGTCGCGGTGGCCGTGAGTCGGAAACCCGCGGCCGGGCTGCACGCGATCCTCGTTCAGAACGCGGAGCGCGCGGAACCCCATCTGGCCCGGGTCGTAGTATTCCCCGAACGAGAACGTGTGGAAGGTGTCGAGCCAGCCGAAGTCGAAATGCCCGCGCGCCTCGGCCCGGCGCAACGCGATCATGGCTCGGAGCCGCGGGCCTCCCGGATCTTGCGCAGCCGGTCGAGCTCCGGCTCGACGTACTTCTGCCGGCAATCGGGACAGATCCCGTGAGTGAACTGGGCGTCCGAGTGCCCCTCGATGTAGGTCTCGACCTGCTGCCAGTAGTTCTGGTCGTCGCGCACCTTCTTGCAATACGAGCAGATCGGAAGGAGCCCCTGGAGCTGCTTGACCCGGGTGAGCGCTTCCTCGAGCTCGCGCACACGGTCCGCGAGCGCCGCCTGAAGCTCGAGCATGCGGAATCCGACCTGGACGCGCGCGTGCAGCTCCTCGCGCTCGAACGGCTTGACGATGTAGTCGTCGGCGCCGGCGCCGAGGCCGGTCACGATGTCCTGCGTCCGCGCCTTGGCGGTCACGAAGATGAGATAGGGCTTCGGCTCCCGGCCCATCGTGCGGATCCGCGTGCACAGCTCGAGCCCGTCCATCCCCGGCATCGTCCAGTCCAGGATCGCGAGCGATGGCGGATCGTCCTGCTGGAAGATCTCCCAGGCCTGCTCGCCGCTGGGCGCGGTGACGACCTGGTAGCCCCACGAGGTCAGGGAGGCCTCGTGCAGTCGACGGACGATCGGCTCGTCGTCGACGATGAGCACTCTCATGACGCGGGCTCGGCGGCCAGGCGTTCCGCCCAGGCCGGGTCGGCGAAAAATGCGAGGACCCGCTCGATCTCGCGCGAGATGTCCGCGACGAGGTCGACGCCGTTCTCGGCGCGGCCGTCGTGCGCGGCTTCCTCGAGCGCCAGCGCCGACTCCTGAAGTCGCGCCGCTCCCAGGATGGCGGCCGATCCTTTCAGGCTGTGGGCGACCTGCTCGAGCTGCTGGACGTCGGCCGCCTTCATCGCCTCTCGGAGCGCCTCGAGCCGCTTGGGGCCGTCGTCGACAAAGATGCCGACCAGCTCGCGGAGCAATGCCTGATCGCCCCCGAGCCAGCGCAGTGCGACCGCGAGATCGACAGGCCCTTCTGCTCCATGCACAGTGTCATGCCTCCCGGGGGGGTCCGGGCCGGCGAGGGCCATCAGGAGCGCTCAGTGAGCTACCGGCTCCAGGAAGGACCACGCGCATCACCCTGCGAAGGATGGTAGCACAGGCGCCTCGAGGTCCCTCAGAAGAGCCCGACGATGTTGCCGCCGGCGTCGATGTCGATCCCCTCGGCGCCGGGCACCTTGGGAAGCCCGGGCATCGTCAGGATATCGCCGGCGTACGCGACGACAAAGCCGGCGCCCGCGGAGAGGGCGACGTCGCGAATCGTGACGGTGAACCCTCGTGGCCGGCCCGGCCGCTTCGGGTCGTCGCTGAGGGAATTCTGCGTCTTGGCGACGCACACCGGCAGCCGGCCGTAGCCGAGCGACTCGTAGCGGGCCAGCTTGGCGGCGGCCGTCGGCGCGAAGGTCACGCCGTCGGCGCCGTAGATTTTCGTGGCGATCGTCTCGAGCTTCGCCGTCAGCTTGAGATCGTCGGGGTAGAGGTACCGGAAGCCCGCGCGATCTCCCGTGCGGATCGCCTCGAGCACCATCCCGGCGAGGTCGGTCACCCCGGCGCCGCCGAGCTCCCAGCCGCGCGACACCCCGCAGGGAACGCCGAGCGTCTTGCACATCGACATCACCCGGCCGATCTGCGCGTCGGTGTCGTCGGTGAAGTGGTTCAACGCCACCACCGGCGCGAGCCCGTAGAGCCGAACGTTCTCGACGTGCTTGGCCAGATTCTCCTCACCGTGCGTCGCCAGGGCGCGCGTGGTGGTGACGATGACGGCCGCCGACGGTACCAGGCCGCCCGTCCGGCACTTGATGTTCACGAACTTCTCGCCGCCGAGATCGCTGCCAAAGCCGGCCTCGGTGACGACGATCTCGCCGAGCTTGAGCGCCAGACGCGTGGCGATGAGGCTGTTGCAGCCGTGCGCGATGTTGCCGAACGGGCCGCCGTGCACGAGCGCCGGCGTGCCGTCGAGCGTCTGGACCAGGTTCGGCTTGATCGCGTCCTTCATGAGCACGGCCATCGCGCCGGCGGCGCGGAGATCGCGCGCCGTGACGAACGGCCCCTCGCCGCGGTCGGCCACCACGACGCGCTCAACCCGCGCCTTGAAGTCTTGCAGGTCGCGGGCCAGGCACAGGATCGCCATGATCTCCGAGGCGACGGTGATGTCGAAGCCGGTCTCGCGCGGCACGCCGTGCGCCGGCCCACCCAGGCCGATCACGAGGCGCCGGAGCGCGCGGTCGTTCATGTCCAGGACCCGCCGCCAGGTGATCCGCCGGGTGTCGAGGTTGAGCGGGTTGCCCTGAGCGAGATGGTTGTCGAGCATCGCGGCCAGGAGATTGTGCGCGGCACCGATCGCGTGCATGTCGCCCGTGAAGTGGAGGTTGTTGTCCTCCATGGGCGCCACCTGGGTGTGGCCGCCGCCCGTCCCACCGCCCTTGACCCCGAAGACCGGGCCCAGCGAAGGCTCGCGCATCGCGGCGATCGCGCGCTTGCCGAGCCGCCGCAGCCCGTCGGCCAGACCGATCGTGGTCGTCGACTTGCCTTCGCCCGCGGGCGTCGGCGTCATCGCCGTCACGAGCACGAGCACGCCGTCCGGACGCGCGCTCGAGCGCTCGATCACGTCCCAGCGGATCTTCGCCTTGTAGGTCCCGTACGGCTCGAGGTCGTTGCCGTTGAGCCCGAGCAGCTCGCCGATCGCCTGGATCGGCTGGAGCTTCACTGCACGGGCGATCTCGATATCCTGTTTTCCCATTTCTCTAGATCCTCATGACGGCGGGTCGAGGCGCGCCGCGGCGCGCCGGAGGAGCGACTCGGGGCGGATCGGCAAGGCCGTGATTCGCACGCCCAGGTGACGCATGGCATCCGCGACCGCGTTGGCGATCGCCGCCGGCGCGCCGATCGTTCCCCCCTCGCCCATGCCCTTCACACCACCGGGCATGATGGGGGACGGCGTCTCGAGATGGCCGATCTCGGGCTCGGGCAGATCGTCGGCCCTGGGCACGGCGTAGTCCATCAGCGTCGCGGTCAGGAGCTGGCCGCTATCGTCGTAGACGATGTCTTCCAGCAGGGCTTCGCCGAGGCCCTGCGTGACGGCGCCGTGAATCTGACCCTCGACGATCATCGGGTTGATCATCGTCCCGCAGTCCTCGACGAGCGCATAACGCTCGACGCCGACGCGGCCGGTCTCCGGATCGATCTCGACGACGGCGACGTGCACCGCGCCGGAGAAGGTCGCCCCGGGCGGGTCGAAGAACACCGTGGCGGCGAGCCCCGGCGTCTGGCCGCCGGGGAGCCCGCCGAGCGGCGGAGCGTACGCCACCCGCGCGATCTCGGCCACGCTCACGGCGCGATCGGGGAAGCCCCGCACGGCAGCGCGCCCGGCCGCCAGCACCACGTCGGCCGCGCTCGCCTCCAGGCGATCAGCCGCGAGCGCTCGAATCTTCTCGGCGACCAGGTCGGCGGCGGCTCCGGCGCTGCCCAGCATCGCCACGGTTCCGCGGCTACCGAACGTACCGCTGCCGCGCGGCGAGCGGGAGGTGTCACCGGGCTCGAGGCGGACGTGCTCGAGCGCCAGGCCCAATCGATCGGCGACGAGCTGGGCGATCGTCGTCCCATGCCCCTGCCCCTGCGTCGGGAAGCTCACGGAGCACCTGGCCGTCCCGTCGGGATCCACGGCAACCGTGGCCGCCTCGATACCCGGCACCTCGGTCATCCCGCGGAGTCGGAAGATCGTCGAGCCCATTCCGGTGTACTCGGTGTAGCACGCGATGCCGATGCCGACAAGGCGACCCGTGGCGCGCTGTTGCGCCTGCGTCCGTCGCAGCTCCTCGTACCCGACCGCGGCCAGCACCTGCTCGAGCGCCTTGGGAAAGTCGCCGCTGTCGTAGGTCAGCCCGGTCGCCGACTTGAACGGGTAGGCCTCGCGCGGGAGAAGATTGCGCCGCCGGATCTCGGCCGGGTCGAGGCCCGCGCGCTCGGCGACGAGGTCGAGCATGCGCTCCATGACGAACGCGCCCAGCGTCATGCCGACGCCGCGGTAGGCCCCGAGCGGCGGCTTGTGCGTGGCCAGGGCCCTCGTGTCGTATTCGTACGCCGACACCCGGTAAGGACCGGGCAGGATGCTCGCGGTTCCCAGAGGCTCGAGCGCCGCCGTGGTCGGATACGCGTGATACGCGCCCGCATCGGACACGATGCGCGCCCGGATTGCCAGCAGCGTGCCGTCGGCCGCCGCGGCGATCTCGACCGCCGTCCGCCCCTCACGCGCCTGCGACGCCGCCGCCAGATTCTCACGGCGCTCCTCGATCCATTTCACAGGCCGCTGGAGCATCCGCGCGAGCGCCGCCACCGCGACGTCCTCGGGAAAGACCTGCATCTTGAGTCCGAAGCCGCCGCCGACATCGGGCGTCACGACCCGGATGCGCATTTCCGGGAGGTCGAGGGCCGCCGCCAGCGCCGTGCGGAGGAGCGACGGGCACTGGCTCGGCGACCACAGCGTCAGCGTCTCGCCGTCCCAGTCCGCCATCATGCCGCGCGGCTCCATCGGCATGGGAGCGCACCGGCCGTGCGCGAACGTCTCGCCCACGACGAGCGCCGCGCGCGCGAAAGCCCCATCGACGTCACCGGCGCGATGGCGCCGGTGGAAGATGACGCGGTCCGCGGCCAGCGCCTGGTCCAGCGTCGCGACGGCTGGTAACGGCGTCCAGTCGACCGAGATTGCCTCGCGCGCGTCGGCGGCGGCCTGAGCGCTCGACGCGACGACCGCGGCCACCGCTTCCCCGCAAAAGCGCGCCGTGCCATCCGCCAGCGCGGGCCAGGCGGTCGCCGTGAATCCGGCGCCGTCGAGCCGAGGTGCCAGCGGCTTGGCTACCGCCCGGAGCTCGGCGGCGGTGACGACGAGGGCGACGCCGGGCACCGCGCGAGCCGCGGCCGTCTCGATCCGGTCGATCCGCGCGTGCGCGTGCGGGCTCCGGGCGAAGCTCACGCTGAGCATCTTCGGGAGCGCCAGATCGTCGAGATATCGCCCGCCGCCACGCAAGAGGCGTGGGTCCTCGAGGCGTCTGACGCTCGCGCCGGTATATCGGGACGTCAGGCGGCACCTCGCTCGCCCAGCCGATGGAAGACGAGCCCGTCCAGCAGCTTCGGGTAGAAGTGCGTGGACTTTTGCGGCAAGAGCTCGCCGCCCCGCACCACCGCCTGGAGCTCCTCGGCGGTCGTCGGCGCGATCAGGAACGCGGCCTGGCATGCTCCGTCGCGGGCGCGCTGGATCGCGTCGGCCCGGTCGGCCGTATAGTCCACGTGCGTTCTGGCGTCGAGCTTGGCGTCGGTGATGCCCAGGAGCGGTCGCAGCAGCGCTTCGTGGAGAATCGATACCGCGAGCCCCCGCCACGCCGCCGACGTCCCCCGCGGCCACGCGATGTGATCGAACTCACCGGGCTTGAGCCGGAGCAGCGCCGCGTCCGGTCCGCTGAGGACCGCGATCGTCCGGTTGTCGAGGCAAGCGGCCAGCGGATCGGCGAGCGCCGCCACCTCGAACCAGCGCGCCGCCGTCTGCATGAGGTCGTCGAAGTCGAAGCCCGGAACGCCGTGCACGAGGCGGTGGTTCGGCAGGATGGTGAGCCCGGGCGCTTCGAGCGCGAAGAACGCCATCAGCTTGTAGCCGGCGCCGGGGTGGCGCTCCGCGTACGCGACCGCGGTCTCGTACCGATGATGGCCGTCGGCGATGATCACCCGCCGGTCGGCCATCAGCGACTGCACGCGTCCGATCGCCGCCGGGTCCGTGATCCGCCAGAGCCGGTGACGCTCGCCCCTGAGATCGTGCGCCTCGGCGATCGGCTCGCCGACCGGTACCGTCGCGTTCCGGAGCGCGCCGGCGGGATCGCTCGTCAGCATGAAAAGCAGCCCGATGTCGGCCGCCGTGGCCTCCAGCAGATCCATGCGATCGCGCTTCGGTCCGGCGTGCGTGCGCTCGTGGGGCAGCACGACGCCCCGAGCGTAGTCGCTGACCTGTCCCAGCGCGATGAAGCCCGTCCGCGTCACCGGCCGCTCGCCGACGGCGTACGTCTGGTCGTACGGGTAGATCGCGGGCTCCGCGTCGGCGCGCCACACACCCTCGGCCAGCCACCGGTCGAGCACCTGACGAGCCGCGCCGTACCTGTCCGCCGCGTCCCTGGGGTACGTGACGCGCACGATGTTGTGCGGGCTCATCGCGTAGAGCCGATCCTGGCTCTCGGGGCTGATCTGGTCGTACGGGGGCGCGACGACCGGCGAGATGTCGCGCCGCGACTCGCCGGCATATCGGTAACCGAGAAGAGGTCTGATCTCCATGGGTCGCGTCGGACGACGCCGAGGCAATGTCAGACCAAATCCCGGCGAAGTCAAGGGCGCCAGACTCGCGTCCGGGGTACACTGTCGCCCACGATTCTCGGACCGACCGGAGGTCGCCGATGGACGAGACCGCGGTTGCCGTGACGACGGGCGTCGCTCAGGTGTTCGACCTCCACGCCCTCAAGGCCTTCGCGCCCGACAAGCGCGTCCGCAAGATGCTCTTCAAGACCGAGCAGCTCTGGTCGGAGATCGCCTGCTACGAGCCCGGGCAGTCGACCGTCATGCACCACCATCCCCGGGAAGAAGAGGCGATCTACGTCCTCGAGGGCGCCGCCACCATGAGCATCGCCGGCGACGAGGTTACCGTACCGGCCGGCGCCATCGTGAAATTCCCGGCGAACGTACCGCACGACGTCCGCAATCTGGGCGCCGAGCGGTGCGTCATCATGTTCCTCAAGGTGAACCCCAAGGTGCTGAAGGCCGGCGCCGACGGCGCGGGAGCGTAGGGAGGCGCCGATGGGCAACGTGGAGCGGTGCGACAAGACGCTGCCGACCAACGAGATGATGTTTCACGTCCGCCGTGACGCCGTGCTGCGCGCGCGCTTCGCGAGCGACCTGGAGGGGCTCGCGCGGGAGTTCAAGCTGAGCCGGGCCGAGTACGAGGCGCTGCGCGACAAGGACCCGCGCCGCATGATGGACCTGGGCGTCCACCAGTACTACGTGCCGCAGATTCTCCGCCTGTTCTTCGGCGCCGCCCACAACAGCAACGCCAGCGCGGCGCTCGAATGTTATCGACGGGCGTATCCCGAGGAGACCGCGCAGGCGATGGCCCTGCAAGAGCGCCTGGAGCGCTCCCGGTAATGGCCCGCGTCGTTGCCGCGATGGCCATGACTCACTCACCCGGCCTCACCGGGTGGTTCACACGGGCCTCCCGCGAGTACCAGGAGCTGGCGCTCCAGGCGACCGCCGAGATGCGGCGCCGGCTCGAAGCGGCCCGGCCGGACGTCCTGGTGATGTTCAGCAACGACCATCTCCTCAACTGGCCGATCAACAACATGCCGGAGTACACCGTCGGCATCGGCGAGGAGCACATCGGCCCCGCCGAATGGTTCGACGAGTGGCTCGCCATGGAGAAGTACCGCGTCGCCGGGCATACCCCGCTGGCGCGCTGGATCGTCAACGAGGGCGGGCGGCGCGGGCTGGCGCTCTCCTACCTGCGCGAGATGCAATTCGACGACGGCATCTCCGTCCCGACGCACTACCTGAACCCCGACGCGCGTTTCCGCCTGGTCCCGGTCACCATGAACTGCACGGTGCCGCCGATTCCGACGCCGGAGCGCGCCTACCAGGTCGGCGCGCGCATGCGCGACATCCTCGCCGCGTATCCCGGCGACGAGCGCCTCGCGGTGATCGCCACCGGCGGGCTCTCGCACGAGCCGGGCGGGCCGCGTTACTTCTGGGTGGACGAAGCCTTCGATCGGTGGTTCCTCGACCTGTTGAAGCGGGGCGACCATGCGGCGCTGCTCCGCGAGTGCACGCTCGAGCGCATGGAGGCGGCGGGCTCGGGCGGCACCGCCGAGCTTCTCGCGTGGGTGCTCGTCCTCGCCCTCACACGGGGTCCCGCGGACGTGCTCGCCTACATGCCGGCGGTAGCTTGGCGCTCGGGGACGGGCATGGTGGTGTGGAACGAGATGGCATGAACGGGGAGGTTTGAATGGCGATCACGCATCACCTCGATCGGAGCGTCGTTCACCGGGCCTGGGACAACTCGCTGCCGCCGCGGCTCGTGATCGACCCGGGCGACATCGTGATCTTCGACACCCGAGACGCCGCCGACGGCTACTACTCCCCGTCC
Source organism: Candidatus Rokuibacteriota bacterium (assembly GCA_003220535.1). Classification (GTDB taxonomy): domain Bacteria; phylum Methylomirabilota; class Methylomirabilia; order Rokubacteriales; family CSP1-6; genus AR31. The sequence continues at coordinate 4,157 of QHSU01000072.1, read as the reverse complement.
TCCACGCACGACGACGTGATGGGGCGCGGTCCGTTCCGCGGCCACCCGCTGACCGGACCCGTCGGCGTCAGAGGCGCGCGGCGCGGCGACGTCTTGACGGTCGAGATCCTGGACGTCAAGCCCGCTGCCGCCTTCGGCTGGACGGCGATCCGTCCAGGACGCGGCCTTCTCCCGGAAGCCGAGTTCTCGAAGCCGCACCTGACGATCTGGGACCTCACCGACGGCACGCACGCGCGCATGGGACGGCGCATCGCGGCGACGAGCCCGGCGCCCACAGCACGATGCCGCCCCGGAAGAACGGCGGCAACATGGATATCAAGCACCTCACGGCCGGGACGACGCTGTTTCTCCCGGTGTGGATGGACGGCGCGCTCTTCAGCGTCGGCGACGCGCACGCGACGCAGGGTGACGGCGAGGTATGCGTCACGGCGGTCGAGATGATGGGCACGGTCACGCTGCGCTTCGGGCTGGCCCCCGGACGCGAGCTGAAGGAGCCGCAGTTCAGGACCTCCGGCCCGATCGTGTCGGCCGCCGATCGCGGGCCGTGCTTCGTGACGACCGCTCACGGCCCCGATCTCTTCGCCAGCGCGCAGCAGGCGATCCGCTACATGATCGATCACCTCGCGACCGAGCGCGGGCTCAGCCGCGAGGAGGCGTACATCCTCTGCAGCGTGGCGGTCGACCTGAAGATCAGCGAGATCGTCGACGCGCCAAACTGGATCGTCTCGGCGTTCCTGCCGGAGTCCATCCGTCTGAGGGCGCCCCGGCGCCAGGAGAGACATCATGCACTACGGTGTCTTCATCTTCCCGACCGACTACTCGATTCGCATCGACGAACTGGCGCGCGCCGCGGAGGAGCGCGGCTTCGAGTCCTTGTTCGTGACCGAGCACACGCACATTCCGACCAGCCGGCGCTCACCGTTCGCGGGCGGCGGCCCGTTGCCGAAGGAGTACGCCCACACGCTCGATCCCTTCATCGGGCTCACCGCCGCCGCCGCCGTCACGCAACGGCTCAAGCTGGGCACTGGCATCTGTCTCGTCGTGGAGCACGACCCCATCCTGCTCGCCAAGACGATCGCGAGCCTCGATCTGCTCTCGAACGGGCGGTTCCTCTTCGGGATCGGGGCGGGCTGGAACGCTGAAGAAATGGAACATCACGGAACCGTGTTCAAGACCCGCTTCCGTCTCCTCCGCGAGCGGATCCTCGCGATGCGAGAGATCTGGACGAAGGAGGCGGCCGAGTTCCACGGCGAGTTCGTGAACTTCGACCCGATCTGGTCCTACCCGAAGCCGGTCCAGAAGCCGCACCCGCCGATCCTGCTGGGCGGCGAGAGCGGTCACACGCTGCAGCGTGTCGTCGACTTCTGCGACGGATGGTTCCCGCGCGGGCGCAATGCCGAGGCGATCCTGCCCGGGCTTGCCGAGCTCAGGACGCGCGCGGCGAAGGCCGGCCGAAATCCCGCGAGCATCTCGGTCTCGGTCTTCGGCGCGAAGGCCGAGCGCGCCACGCTCGACACGTACGCGAACGCCGGGATCACGCGCGCCATCCTGCGGCTGCCGTCCGACGGCCGCGACGCGGTCCTCCCGCTCCTGGACCAGTACGCCAAGCTGATCCAGTGAGCCTCGACCTGCCCGCGTTCGCCGCCGAGCTCCTGCGCGACGGGCGGGTCGCGCGGCTCGGCACGGCGGACCGGTCGGGTCAACCTCTCGTGGTCCCGGTATGCTACGTCTTCGACGGCCGCTCGTGCTTCTCGGCAATCGACGCCAAGCCCAAGCGCATTCCGGCGGGTGGCCTCCGGCGCGTTCGCAACATCACGGAGAACCCGCGCGTGTCGCTGGTCGTCGACCGCTACGACGAAGAGTGGACGCGGCTGGCCTGGGTGATCGTCCAGGGGCACGCGAACATTCTCACCGACGGCCCCGAGCGCGCGGGGGCCGTCGATCTCCTGCGGGACAAGTACGCGCAGTATCGCGCGCTCGGGCTCGACCGGACGACCGCGACCGTCATTCGAATCTCGCCGGAGCGGGCGATGTCCTGGCGCTGGGACGACTCGGAGGGAAGGGGCTAGCTCTTTTCGATCTGGAGGCCGGCCTGCGAGACCAGCACGCCGGACTGCCCGGCCTGGCGCATCGCCTGCGCGACCCGGTGCTTCTCGATCCACGCGCGAATCTCGAGGTCGCGATGCGTGTCGAAGAATTCCGCGGTCATCGTGATCAGCTGGGTGACCTTGCCTTGATTGTCCTGGAGCTGGAAGACCTGCGCGTTGCGATGGAAATCGTAGAAGTCGTAGACCGTGCACATCGGGAACTCGCGCTGCAGGTATCCCCGGACGACCGCGATCTTCGTCTCGTCGAGCGTCGGATGGTCGGGCGTCGGATGGTCGAGGAACTTGCGCCACTGCGGCGCGAGCTCGCCGTTGTCCGGGAGCGTGAGCCCCTTGAGAATGCCGCGCTGCTGCTCCGTCAGCTCGTGCATCGGATCCTGGGACTCGTCGATGACCTCGTCGGGCGCCACCTCTTCGGGCTGCAGGCGGAGATCCGCGGCGAATGGCAGGACGACGAGTGGCGCCGGGGCGGGTGCCGGGGCGCTCGCGCGCGGCGCCGGAGGCGGCGTCGTACCGGTCAGCCGGTCGAGAAACTTTCGCCAGGTCGGAGCAAGGTCGCTCCTGGCGACCTCGGGCTTCGGCGCGTCGATCTTCGGAGCATCGACTTTCGCGGTGTCGTTTCTCGAGCCGTTCCTGGCCGGAGCGCCCTTCGGCGGAATGCGCGGATCGATCGTGCTCGGAGTGCTCGGCTCGAGGCGTGAGGACCGGCTGGAAGCGGCCGGTGCGACGCTCTCGCGCCGGGGCGTCGGCGGCTCCTCTCTCGGCACGGGAATGTGGGGAAGGTCGCGCCGCCGACCGCGCGCGGGCTCGGGCGGCAAGCGCAGGCCCTTGAGCACGACCTTGTCCTCGGCCGGATCGCTGGTGACGCCGTTGGACGCAGCTGGCTCGACAACTCTCGGCGCCGGCTCGACCCTGGGTGCTAGTTCCACTCTTCGCGGGACCTCCACTCTGGGCGGAGGCGCCACTCTGGGCGGGGGCACTCTGCGCGGAGCCTCCTCCACTCTGGGCGCGGGCTCCAGTCTGGGCGCGGGCTCCACAACTCTTGAAGGCTCGACGAGCCGTGGCGCGGGCCTGGGCTCGTGGAGCATGACGATGTTCGGCTCCTCCGCGGCCACCGGCTCACCGTGCACGACGACCTCGCGCTCCTCCGGTTCTTCCTGCTCCTCTAGCTCCGCCTGTTCCTCCGGCTCGGCGACCGGCGCGGCAGCCTGCGCCGGCGCGGCGAGCCGACGAATCGCGGGCTCCGGTCGCTCGGCCTGTCGCTCGTCGACCCCGGGCGCGCCCCGATCCCAGTCGGCGCGGTCGAGGTAGAAGCCCAGCGTGCCGTTGGCCTCGACATAGCGAAACTCGAAGAAGTCGACCGTGGAGAACTTGAGGAGCCGCATCTTCCGCACGAACGACTCCAGGAGCCGCTCGGCGACGAAGACGACTCGGGGCGGCCACTCCGGCTGCGTCGGCCCGGGGACGAGCTTCTGCAATGACTCCGGATAGTCGAGACACCAGGCGTAGGCCTCGAGCGCCCTCAGGAGCATGGTGTCGTCGGCGGTGAGGCCGAGCGTGATCAGGACGGGCGTGTCAGCGCCGTCGAGCGCGACGAGCTCGATGCCGGCCCGTCCGAGATTCAGATTGGATCCGATGACCCTGAGCCCGGGCTCGATTGCCTCGACGTTCTCCGAGACCAGCGTGCCGAGCTGGTGGAGATCCTTGATTTCGCGCCGTTTGAACGTCAGCTTCATGCAGGTCTATCCAGACGGGCATAACGCAACTGATGTGCCAGCCGAGGACAAATGCTCTTGCGGTAACGAATCCAGAGTGTTGAGGCAGGCTTCGTCGAACCTCTCAGCCCGGCTCGTGTGCAGTCTGACACGCGCAAGAATGTACCGCTGCCACGCGGTCACCCAGCCGGTTGCCAGACCGGCAAACAATTACTCATTGGTAAGAATTTCCTTGGTCAGAGAGTGGCCAGAAGGTCATCGTCAGGCGCCAGGAGTGTTTCCATCCCACTAATTTCTTGGTGATTTGTAAACTGCCGGCCGGTGGTCATTTATGGCA
>QHSU01000050.1 GCA_003220535.1 Candidatus Rokuibacteriota bacterium | reverse complement strand
CGAGCTGCCGCAGGTAGTCCTGGCGGTCGGCCATGAGCCGGGCGCGCAGGCGCGCGAGCTCTCGCAGGCTCTGGATCTGCTCGTCGGGCACATAACTGGCCTGCGCCGCCCCCGACCGCAGCAGGCCCGCGATGACGTGGGCATCGATGTCATCCGTCTTGGCCTGGCGGCGGACGACGTCACGGTAGCGCCGGGTCTGCCGCGGATTCAGCACGATGACGCGGTAACCAGCGCCGATGAGCGCCGCTTCCAGGTTTTCCCAGAGGTGGCCCGAGGCCTCGAGCCCGATCAGGGTCTGCGCCGCCGTCGCGCCGCGCGCGTCCAACGTCCGCAACAGCGTGGCCACTCCGTCTTTGCTCGCGGCGATGGTGAAGCTCGGGCCGACCGCTTCACCATCACGGTCGAGGACGGCAATCCGGTGTTCACGCAACGCCACATCAATGCCGACAAACCGCTCCACCATGGCACTCCCTTCGCCAGACGTCGGGGCACGGCGCGGATCAGCCGGACAGGTGCCACCTGCCGCGAGGTCAGCATGGCCTGGTCGAATGTGAGGGATGGCGGCGAACCGTCTCCCAGCATCCTTGATGAATGCTCTCGACCCGGCGGCCGGGGCGCGACGTTCTCGGTTGACGGCTGCTCGCGCAGGAGCGCCGAGGTGCCCGTAAATCAGTCGTCGTTCCCGTCCTACCTCCGGACAGACTTTAACCGTACCCTCCTCCTTCCGACGAGGGGAACTGCCACGACGCTTGCGAGCACCCTTCGCTCGTAACGTCATACCAGGTGCCCATGCGGCGGATCGGGCTCGCGGTTATTCTCGCCGTCAGTCTCATTCTTGCGCCCCTCGCCGCCAAGGTCGACACGCAGGAGTCCAAACCGCAGCCCTCGGCAAAAATTCCGCTGGTCGGCGTCCTCCATCCCGGCGTCCCCGACCTGACCATTCCGGCCATCGTCGCGCTGCGATAAGGGCGGGAGCTAGGCTACGTCGAGGGGCAGAGTATTTTGCTGGAGCACCGATGGGGAGGAGGGAGGATCGAGACGTTGCCGGATGTCGCGGCGGATCGTGTTCGAGTCAAGGTCGGCGTTTTATCGAGACTATCCGCGTCTGTCATCGACAGCGTGTCTCAGGTAGCAGGGTTACCAGACGATAAGACTCACCATAAGACACCGGATGCCCAAGGCGTGGCATGGCCTCCGCGCGGCCAGTGGTCGCCGTGATGACGAAGCACCGCTGTCGAAGTCGGGACTACCTGTGGCTACGGTTCCTCCATGCGAGCCAGCCGACGAGCCCAACGAGGCCGGAGCCGAACAGAAATAGAGAAGCAGGCTCTGGAACACTGGAGACGGGAGCCCCCGGGGAGAAGGCGAGATAGGTGGGGCCAGCCAGCCCGCCGCTCAGGGGCGACACGAAGGCGGTGACGAACGCCCCGGTCGTCCCATTGTATTCCAGGACGCTGTTTGCGAAGGGGAACCCCCCCGACTCTGCGAAGCTGCTGACGAAGAGGTTGCCGTTCGGCCCGAAAGCCAGGCCCACAGGGCCAGCCAGCCCGCCGCTCCCAGTCGGCACGAAGGGGGTGACGAACGCCCCGGTCGTCCCACTATATTCCAGCACCTGGCGGGTGATGCTGCTGACGAAGAGGTTGCCGTTCGGCCCGAAGACCAGGCCCGTATTGTCCAACAATCCGCCGCTCCCCGTCGGCACGAAGGCGGTGACGAACGCCCCGGTCGTGCCATTGTATTCCAGCACGCGGCGGTCGAGGCTGCTGACGAAGAGGTTGCCGTTCGGCCCGAAGACCAGGCCCTCAGGGAGTATCGCGGCGGACTCCAGGCGCGGCACGAAGGCGGTGACGAACGCCCCGGTCGCGCCATTATATTCCAGCACGCTGCCGAAACTGCCGCTGACGAAGTTGCTCACGAAGAGGTTGCCGTTCGGCCCGAAAGCCAGGCCCACAGGGCCAGTCAGCCCGCCGCTCTGTTGCGGCACGAAGGCGGTGACGAACGCCCCGGTCGTCCCGTTGTATTCCAACACGCTCGAGGTAAGGTAGCTGCTGACGAAGAGGTTGCCGTTCGGCCCGAAGACTAGGCCCTCAGGGCGATCCAGGCCGCCGCTCCCGGACGGCACGAAATCGGTGACGAACGCCCCGGTGTTCCCATTGTATTCCTTCACGCTGTCGTTGAAGGAGCTGCTGACGAAGAGATCGGCGCGGGCGGGAGCTGGGCTGATTGTTAATGCCAAGAGCAGCGTCGCCGCGAAGCGGAATGCCCAGATCTTCATGGTTCTGCCTCTCCTTTGTTGAGGGTCCTCCAGATCACGGCCGTCGCATTCTCCACCTTCTTAAACCGGGATGTTCGATATGCAGCCCGGCGCCGTGACGTTGAGCGACCAGGGCACGAAGCTAGCGGACGGACGGGTTAGCTGAGCGGGGGAGCGCGGTCGACCGGACTGATTCGGGTGCCTTCTCCGGGCCACTTCGGATCAACGGAAGCGATAGGTGTGCTCGGTGAGCCTGCGATCGAGTTGGCCGGTCCGTCTCTCGCGGGGACACCGACCGCCTCGGCGACCGCGAGCACGGCATCGTCGTGGTCAGCGTCGTCGTAAAGGCCCGCGATCCAGGTCGGATCGGTAGGACTGGCGTGTGCGAGTGGAACAAGCGCGACGAGCGCGCCCGCGACGAGCATCGCAACAAGACGGTCGAAAAGCAGCTGCCCAGTCCGCCGACCGGCTCTCCCAGCCTGGAAGTGAATACGAGCAGATGACTTGGCTACCGTGCCGAAAATAGCCGGTGTCCTAGGAACGCCTTAGTCGGTTTTCTTTACACAACAAGGCTACACACACCACAGACGGAAGAACGGGCAAGCCGAGTGCCATCTCCGGAAAGTCAACCTTCGTCGCCATCTGCGGGACACTCACTCAGGACGAGGGCCGAAACTGTAAGAGATCGCTAACAGCGGGTCCGGCGTTCCGGCGTGGCCATCGGAGAATCTGACGAGCCAGGCGGCAGATCGGCAACGCGGTGCCGGTTGAGGTCGCCACAGCGTTCGCGGGAGCCGTCGCCCGTATCCTACGCGCCTGAGTTGCTCCTAGGGACTTCACGCGTGGTCGGGACTTGCCGTCAATGCTCTCACCGCCGCCGGCTGTATCCGAAGGGCTTGTGCGCGACGTGCTACGCCGGTGCGCGGCCGGCCGGCGCCTGCCGAGCGTATCGCCAGAGGCGGCCGATCTACGCGCGCGGCGAGTGCAAGCCCTGCCGCGACCGGGCATATCGCAGTAAGTAACCGGGCGCGGTCACAGGTCACACCACCGTCCGTTGTCTGGCGCTGATCATCACGTCACGCTGATCCGCCGCTGCCATTTCTGAAGCGTGTTGACCGACGCGGTCGGTCGTCTACGATTTGACATGACATCCCCAAAGCCCTCGAAGAAGCCAAAGCGGACGCGCACGTCAAAGCCTCGGACGCAACTGACGCCCGAGCAGCGTAAGTTCTGGCGGAGCAGTCTCGCGGCCGGGGTGCCGCTCTCTCTGATTGTGCGAGGGCAGCGCCGGATCGATTCGTACATCGCGGCGTGGAAAGCCGAGATCATTCGGATCATGGAGAAGCGGGCGGAATCTCAGCCGGGTCGCACCAAGCGCGAACGGATGCGCTCGTTAAACCGTGTGCTGGCTGCCGAGCGCCGCGATTTTGAACGGTGGGTCAAGCACGACGACTAGCCGGATCGCCGAGGTTTAGAGAGACTGAGCAAAGAGGCGCGCGCGCTCGTAAGACGCGCGACGATCAGACTCATGACGCGCGGTAGGCCCCGAGCGTGGGACAGTCTCGCGTCGCCGTCTCATCGCTTCCAGCGGATCGAGTGGACGTTATCTCTCTCTTCCCGGACCACCCCGACGGGCTCACGGTGAAAGAATGTGCCGGTGCGATCGGTAAGAGTGAGGACCGCTCCCGGCAGATTCTCGAAGAACTCGTCCTCATCAAGCTCCTGACGCCGAGGAAGGGCGAATCGAAGGGCGGGAGCCCCGCCACTGTCTACGTTCCGCTCGCCCGCTTCGCCGACCTCCTGACCGTCCCCGTCAAGCCGCTCGACCATGCGGTGGACCTGACGGGGGACTTTACCGATAGGACTGACACCCTAGGAGGGGAGGGTCTCTCTGGTCAGAGTTATCGGGAAAGTCCAACCGCTGCCGACGGAGGAAACTCATGAGCGTCGTCACCCTCGCGTCGCTCATCGAGCGCCTCCCGCCCGGCCGTGCCCGGAGTCGTTACGAGCGACTCCTGTCCGAGACGGGCGGGGAGATGGTGGCCGTCACCGTTCCCTATGCGGAAGCGCCGCTCTGGTTCGTTACGGGAATGGCTCAGGCGGAAGCCCTGACAGCCCGGGGAGTTCCTCGATGGCGCGTCTGGACACTCAGTGAAGCCAACTCGGTCCTCGAAGCCTGCGGCCCGCCAGCCGACACAGTCCCCAAAGCGGCCCGCTTCTTCGGGAGTGCGGGATCGATGGATGCCTGACGCATGCTGAAGCACCAAACCATGAAAGGAGCGTTCACTCAACTCCGCGAGCTCGCCGAGCCGCACCGCTTCCGGGTCCAGACTGACGTCGAGGGTTTCCCCGTGATCCCCGGACGCTACGGGCAGATCGAGTGGTACTGCGACGGCCACGACTGCGCCGCGCGGTTTGGTGGATTCTGTGTGCTGCCGCGCCAGCTCGCCCTGGCCGTCCACACCGATCGCCCCCGGCTCTTCGAGAAGCTCTGGGCCATACCCAGCGTGAAGCGCCACCAGACCGGCGATCACGAGATGCGGGCCATCTTCCCGCCCGAGGGCCTGGAGCAGGTCGCCACCGTCATCCGGGCCCGCCGCAAACGCACGCTGTCGCCCGAGGCCGCCCGGAAACTCGGTGCCGGGACGGCGTACAGAGCCAGTTCAGGGCGCCAGATGGCCACCAAGCGCACGCACCAAGGGGCAACCAAGGGGTAGGCCTGATGCACCTGTCGGACAGGGTCCAAGTCTTTGCGAGCGCCAGCAAAGGAGAGTTCCCGGTGCAGCGATTGTTGACCGTGAAGGAGGCCGCTGAGCTGCTGGCTTGCTCGGAAGCGGCGGTTAGGAAATGGATTTACCAACGGCGGCTCCCCAAGGTGAAGGTGGGCCGTCTCACCCGACTGCGACTGAGCGACGTGGAGGCCCTGGTCAGCGGCGGGCTGGGAGGCCGCTAAGACCACCTCTGAGGGCCGTCAGAGGGCCTGGGAGGCGTCAGGAGCGAAGATTCTGCCCGTCCTGAGCAATCGCATAGGCCTTGGCTGTCAGTAGTCGTATGCGGTAACACTCCGTCGCTAGCCATGCCAATGCGTCGACAGCAGGCGGCTATACCGGGTGAGGCTCCAGGGCTGGGCAGCGTCACCTGTGGCCGAGAACGGCACACGATCTCTTGCGAGGGCTTCTCTTCTCACGAAGGGGGGCTGAAGAGTGGTTCTGAGGGGTTCTTCTCTTCACCTCGCAAGAGCTACCCTCTTGACGACTGCTGTAGTCCTATGTGATAACAGCCTGGCTATGCCAGTCCTACTCCGTCACTGGAGGCAGCAGCGGGGCCACTCGGTGCGGGAGCTGGCCAAGCGGGCCAAGGTGGGCTTTGTCACCGTCAGCCGTATCGAGAACGACCGAATGAGCCCCACGGTGGCGATGCTGGAGAAGCTGGCGAAGGCGCTGGGGATTGACGTGCGGGACTTCTTCCCACCGTCAAGGCGCAGTAAACCCAAACGACGGAGGTAGTGATGGAAGGGGAAAACCGGCAGCGAACACGGGACGCGTGGAGCACCAAGAAGAAGGACTCTGCTCCTCGGGGGTCTACCGGCACCCGAGCGGAGACTGGGCAATCCGGTTCACATGCGGGGCGGGGCACATTCACAAGCAGCGTGTGGGCCGGGTGAAGACCGAGGCCATCCGAGAGCGCGATGCGCGGCGTATCCGAGCCCAGCGGGAGCCTGGGTGGTGCCCAACTATCGAATCGCAGCGTGAGCGGATACGTGTGCGAGCTGAGCAGGCGAGAGAGGAGGCGCGGATCACGTTCCGAGTCTACTCAACTGGATACCTTGAGTGGGCGAAGCAGCAGAAGCGTTCATGGACGACGGATCAGGCGCAACTCAACACATTGCTTCCGCGATTCGGGGACCGGAAACTCGACGAGATCAACACGTCTGATGTGGAGCGGTTCCGCGACTGGCTCGCGGATCGCAGGGCGAGAGCTACGGTCAATCGCTACCTCGCTTTGCTGTCAGGGATGTACAGTCGGGCGATTCGGCTAGGACTCGCCAGGACCAACCCGGTTAAGGGTGTGGCGAAGTTCCGCGAGAACAACCAGCGGGTGATGTACCTGACGACCGAGGAAGAGGGTGCCATTCGTGAGGCCCTTCCTGCTGACCTGCGACCTCATTTCGTAGTCAGTGTTAATACAGGACTTCGCTGGTCCGAGCAGATGGGGCTTCGGTGGAAGGACATTGATGTGCTCACCGGAATCATCACGGTTCAACGGTCGAAGCACGGCCAGGCCCGTCGGGTGCCGATGAACTCTACAGTCGGGTCGGTGCTTATGGACTTAGGCGCCGAGCGCAAGCGTCCAAGCGATCCAGGCGAAGTAGTGTTCGCGTGCCGTCACGAGCAAGCCGACAAATTCTTTCCGAAAGCGGTCGAGCGGGCGCGAAAAGCACTCGCGGATGCGGGGAGGGAAGGCGGACGACTCGAAGGCTTCACTTGGCATGGGAACCGTCATGCTTTCGCGTCGCGCCTAGCCATGGCGGGAGCCGACTTGTTGACTATCAAGGAAGTGGGAGGCTGGAAGACACTCGCCATGGTTCAGCGATATGCGCACCTCACGCCCAACCGGCTCCACGAGGCTGTCGAGCGGTTGGTATCGAACCGAGCCACAGAACTAGCCCGTAACTAGCCCGCCGTCAGTCGGCGCGTCGCTGGTGTATCGTAACTACCTGACGCGCCTGTAGCTCAGTAGGATAGAGCATCGGACTTCTAATCCGAGGGTCGCAGGTTCGACTCCTGCCAGGCGCACCATATTTTTTCAGGCACTTCAGCGACCCTGCCTCGCACGCTACGCCTCGGTGGTGCCGGTTCTTGTGCCAGTCGCGCCGCTCGATGCGCCTTGTGCCAGTTTCTCGACCGCGGCGCGCATGTGATCGGGGCTCAGGTGGGCGTACCGCTGCACCATGATCGGGGTCTTCCAGCCGCCCGCCCGCTGGACGGTGTAGAGGTCCACTCCAGGGGTCATCGCCAAGCGGCTGGCGAACGTGTGCCGGAGGTCGTGGAAGCGGAAGTTGGGGATCTTCGCAGCCGTGACGGCCGGGCGCCAGTACCGCTCGAAGTTGTGGAGGTACTTCCCCTCGGGGGAGCAGAACACGAACGGGCCGAGGATCTTGCGCTCGCGCCTGATCGTACGCAGCGCTTCCCGAACGACGCTGTTCATCGCCAGCCACCGGCCATCGCCGGCCTTGTCGCGGCGAATCCGGATGCTGCCGGTCTTCTCGTCCACGTCCTCGCACTGCAGCGCGCGTAGCTCGCCCAACCGCATCCCGGTGTGGAGCGCGACGTTGATGAGCGGGCGCATCCACGCGGGGACGGCGTCAAGTAGGCGAGCCTCCTCCTCGGGGCTCAGGCAGCGGTTGCGGGCGTTGTGCTCCCTCGCGAGCTTGATCGGCGTCACCGGATTGATGTGGCTGAGCCGGCCTTGGCGGATCGCGCGGTTGAACACCGCCTTCACAAACTTCAGATAGTGGTTCACTGTGGCGACGGCCCGGCCGTCGCCGAACCAGGCGCGGAAGTCCTCGATCTCCCGCGGCGTGATGTCGACGGCCAGCCGGTTGCGAAAGAGCGCCCGGAAGCAGTCGGACTTGGCGTGGTCGTTGTTGTGGGATCGTTTCGTCCGCTCGCTGTACTGCATATAGTCGTCGAGAATCTCCTCGAAGAGCAGAGGCCGGTCACGGCGATCAAGCGAGGACAGCACTCCCGCTCGGCCTTCCGCGCCTGACGGACTTCCGCCCGCTTCGCCTTGTGCTCCTCGGTCGCGGCGGTCTTCGAGTCACCGCTCGGCTTGCGGTGGTCGTGGCCCAAGGTACAGGCCCATCGGATCCACCATTCGCCGTTGCGCCAGAACACTCCTCGTACCTTCCGCCCTTTCATCATCCTTACCTCCTGCGCTTTGCCCGTCGCTTCTCGACTGGGAAGAAGTCCCGCACGCCGATCCCGAGCGCCTGCGCGAGTCGCTCCAACATAGTAACGGTAGGTGACATATGGTCGTTTTCGATCCGCACGACGGTTGCGTAGCCGACGCGGGCGCGCCGAGCGAATTCCCGAACCGAATAGCCGCGGCGCTCTCGCCAGTGACGAAGGAGGATCGGCATGGACGGGGTGATATCACATACGACACCATCAGATCAAGATCCCCGGCGCCTGCTAGGCGCTCTGGCGGGCCTTCCCACTGACGTCTCTGGACGTCGGAGGTAGGCCGTTGGCGGCGATCCTCTCGACCTCCTCGCGCTGGAACCACGCCAGCCGGCCGACCTTCACGCGCCGGAGCCGGCCCTGGTGGGCCCATTTTCTAACGGCGGCGACACTGCACCCGAGCATCAGGGCCGTCTCCTGCGCCGAAATCAATTCGTTCATCCGAGAACGTCCTCCATCGTGTTGTTCGATCGCGTTCACCACGCGGCTCGTGCGTCCAGCCGCGAGCGAGAGGCGTGCCAACGCTCGGCGGCCGTCCCTCTCAGTGTCGGAAGTCCCTTGATATTCATGCCGGCTCGAGTGGGATGGCGGTGGCTATGACAACTCGTCTTGCCCTCCGCTGCGATGTGGAACGCTACACCCTGCTGCAAACTCACTCGAAGCTCTGACCTCCCGCGACTCGCCCAGGCCATTGCCCTCGGCATTCATGCGTCGTGGCGTCCAGCGGTCGGAAGTCGCTCTGGGTGTGGGGTTTGAACCACCGGCGGCAGGCTCGACTCGCGAGCAGGCAACGCGTGCGGCCGGCGTCATCAGTTGGCATCCGTGGGCCTGCGATCGTGCGTGCCGACGCCGAGGAACATGGCGTGACGCCGCCCGGCAGTGGCGAGCTTGCGCGGACGGATCCGTGAAGACCCTCTGTCCAGCCGAGCCGGGGGAGCTGCCGCCGCGTGAAGGCGAGGATGTCTGGCACGGACGCGACTGGGGCCGCAGGCTCCGCGACCAGGTGAACCAGCACCTGGTCCGCGTCTTCGGTAGCGTGCTGCTGGCGGAGGTCATCAGCGCGGGCGTCCAGCTGAGTCAGATCCCGGACCTGGGGCGGGGCTTCGGCGGGCAGCGCCGACGAGCTGGGCCAGACCTCGGCCGAGCTGATCCGTCGCGGCATCAATGTCGCGCCGACGATCGAGACCCGGCTCGGCTACGCGTTCACCATCATGGTGACCCAGGATCTCGTGTCCCCGGGCCCTACGACGATACGGTGAGCACATGATGCTCGAACCGGTCCAAACTTATCCCTCGGCACTGCTCAAGGGACGCGTGCCCGGCGAGCTTCACGCGGTGCTGATGGCTATACGGCCTTCTACCGGAGACCACTACCGGAGACCACTACCGGAGACCACCTGTCAGGCGACAGGTCTGTGGCCTCTGGTCGTGCGGATGCTTGAGCAATTCGTGGGGACAGGGACCGCGCTTCCAAGCGAGGCGGCGGCGGACCCAGAACGGGCCCGGCGCGGGACCGATGACGGGCTAGGGATGGGATCGAGGGGAGAGGGGCTGGGAGGGAGAGGGCGATGGGACAGCAAGATAAAGCTTCACCTCACGCGCGACGCAAGTCGGCGCCGCGACAGGCCAAGTCGTGAAGCACGCCCCTCCTGGGGTACTTCGTGCTTTCCCGACCGCGGTGGCGCAGGTTCAGTGTCACAGCGCGTACCGTCGGCCGTGCGTCCACGCTACCGTCGGCGTGCCGATCGCGTGCAGGATGGCCGCCGGCATCCTTGCGCTCGACCTGCACGTGAACCTCTCCTCGAGCGCACCGGTCGCCTCCACCGCGATGACGTGGAGAGCGCACGTGGAAGGCATCGTGGTGGCTCCGACTCCTACGGGGTGGTGTTGGAACGGGTTCAAGACGGCCGCGAATGGCTCATGCGCTGATGGTGCGTCTGACTTCAAGCTCGTCGTCGCCCATGCCCGCGACGGTGGCTAGCTCGTAAGGGGTGCCGGGCGCCCGTCCATGGTCGGCGCGCTCCCGGGAATCGGTCCGCCGAATGTCAACGGCCTCGGACACTCGCCGCCGGATGCGAGCTGGAAGCGGGACCGTGGTCGGGGCGCGAGTTCTGGGCTGGTGAGCCGCAACGTTCACGCATCTTCCGTGCACTGTTCGAGTCCTTTAAGACCCCCGAAGGCGTGGGTCAGCAGACGCGAGTCGAGGCCGGCGCCGGTCGGGGCCCGGTCGAGAGCGTGTACTCCAGCGACGTCTTGTGGATTCTCCACTTCAAGTCCTATCATGCTGGCATCGTGAGCCGGTCAACCGCTACCGGTCTCCTCTACCCGGCGGTAGCATTCGCACCGTGGATGGTGCGCGAACCAGGCCCGCCCGCTCCACACCCGCCCCGGCTCCTCGACCGGGTCCGGGAGGCCATCCGCGTCAGGCACTACAGTCGGCGGACCGAGAAAGCCTACGTCCACCGGATCCGGCGGTTCATCTTCTTCCATGACAAGCGGCATCCCGCCGACATGGGCGCGGTCGAGGTCAGCGCATTCCTGACCTCTCTGGCCGTACGTGACAAGGTCGCTGCCTCCACCCAGAACCAGGCGCGCAGCGCCTTGCTCTTTCTGTATCGCGAGGTGCTCGGCGTGGAGCTGCCGTGGCTCGACGACGTTGTGCGGGCCAAGCGGCCCCAGTACCTGCCCGTGGTCCTGACCCGAGACGAGACCCGTGCCGTCCTCCAGCGGAGGAACGGCGTACCGCGGGTCATGGCGCTCCTTCTCTACGGCGCGGGTCTCCGTCTGCTGGAGTGTTGCCGCCTGCGCGTGAAGGACGTCGACTTTGCGACGAACCAGATCGTGATCCGCGACGGCAAGGGCCGCAAGGATCGAGTCACGATGCTGCCGGCGGCGGTCAAGACCCTACTCATGACGCACATCGATCACGTGCGCGCGCAACACCAGGCCGACCTCCGTCGCGGTGCCGGCTGGGTCGAGCTCCCCGGGGCGCTCCTCCGAAAGTACCCGAACGCTGGGCGCGAATGGGCGTGGCAGTGGGTCTTCCCGGCCACACGGTTTTATCTGGACCGCCTCACCGGGCAGCGTCGCCGCCACCATCTCCACGAATCCGTCCTCCAGCGCGCCGTAAAGGACGCGGTCCGTGCGGCGGGCCTCGCCAAGCCCGCCACGTGCCACACCTTCCGCCACTCCTTCGCCACCCACCTGCTGGAAGACAATCACGACATCCGGACCGTCCAGGAGCTCCTCGGCCACCGGGATGTCAGCACCACCATGATCTACACGCACGTGCTCAATCGGGGCCCAGCCGGGGTCCGAAGTCCCGCCGACGGGATGTTCCTGTCGTGACCTCGCTGGTTTCAGTCGTCGCGAGCACCGCAGGCGCTCCGATGCTACCTAGCGGCGTCTCGCAGTGTATCTGGGCGAGCCCACCGCGACACGCGTTGCAACATCACGAAAACTCAAGCTGCCTCCGCGTGCGTTTGGCTCGCTCAGCCCGGATATACGGAACTATGCGAAGAGATCGCCGAGTTCAAGAGAGATCGCGTTAGACGCTAGCGACAAAGTCAGGAGGGCACGTGCTTGCCGAGCATCTCGGAAAGCGACCGGTCATTGATCCCGAAGCCGTCATCGCGCCGACTGCAGTCATTTCTGGCGACGTCCACATCGGGTCCGGGTCTGTAGTGTTAGCCGGTGCGGTCATCTCTTCCCAAGGGGCGCCAGTCCGCATTGGACAGCACTGCATCGTGATGGAGAATGCGGTGCTCCGAGGCGCGGGTAGATATCCCTGCACCCTCGGAAATCATGTCCTTATCGGCCCTCATGCACATATCGCCGGCGCCACGGTTAACGGCTGCGCCTTTGTTGCGACTGGTGCCTCAGTCTTCAACGGCGCAGTCCTCGAGCAAGGTGTAGTGGTGGCGATCAACGCGGTTGTCCACATAGGCACACGATGCGTCGCGGGCACCGGTGTGCCTATTGGCCACATTGCCCTGGGGGATCCAGCCACGATCTACCCTCCACACGAGGCCCCCACCGTGCATGCCCAGCTCCGAGCGATGGGCTTCACGAAGGCCGTCTTCGGGTTTGAAGCGCAAAGCTTGGCGGATGCGGGCACAATCGAAAAGGTTTGTGAAAGATATGCTCGGTCGCTACGAGCCCATCGAGGCGATGCGATCCTGGCCAAGTAACGGAGTGCGGGTCGATGCCGTGCGGGAACTGTGGCCCGTCGTGCGCGCCGCGTCTAACATGGGCATGGAGCCGCCGCGCTGACGCGCGCGGCTCATGCCCGGCGTTAGAGGGCTGGGACGTATGAAGCTCACCATGCGCGTCGTCACTGTAGTAGTTCTCGCCATCCTCGCCGCGCCGCTCGCGTCCGAGGCACAACAGGCAGGGCGGATGTACCGGATCGGTTACCTCTTAGATGGGAGCCCGCCGGACCAGACCCCATCGCCGGCCTTGAGAGCCCTCGAGGAGACTCTCCGCGACCTAGGCTACGTGGAGGGGAGGAATCTCGTCTTCGAGCGCCGCTTCGCCTCGCTCAAGTATGACCGGCTGCCCGATCTCGCCGCCGAGCTGGTGCGACT
>QHSU01000060.1 GCA_003220535.1 Candidatus Rokuibacteriota bacterium | reverse complement strand
ACGAACGCCCCCAACGGCCGGATCAGGAATCCGACCGAGAAGATCGCCACCGTGCTGAGGAAGGCCGCCACCGGGTGACCCTTCTCGAAGAACTTCACCGCCAGGATCGAGGCCAGGCTCCCGAAGATGTAGAAGTCGTACCACTCGATGATATTGCCGACGGATGCGGCGACGACGACGCGGCGGAGTTCTTTGAGTGGAACTTTAGACGCCCGCATAGGCCTCCTTTATAGTCGGTAGGTTCGATCCGCTCTCCGGCGGGCATATCATACCGAAAGTGCCCGCCGAACAGGCAGTTTGCACAACCGGAGGGTGCCTACGCCTCCTGCTCCTCGTACTTCGTCTTGAGCTGAGCCACGACCGCCGGGTCGGCGAGGGTCGTCGTGTCGCCGAGGGCGCGGCCCTCGGCGATGTCGCGCAGGAGCCGGCGCATGATCTTACCGCTCCGCGTCTTCGGCAGCTCTGCCGAGAAGATGACGTCGTCGGGCCGCGCCAGCGATCCGATCTTCTTCGCGACGTGGGCCTTGAGCTCGTCCATGAGCTGCGGCGAGCCCTCGACGCCGCTCTTCACCGTGACGAACGCCGCGATCGCCTGGCCCTTGATGTCGTGGTTCTTGCCGATGACCGCGGCCTCGGCGACCGCCTTGTGGTCGACGAGGGCGGACTCGACCTCCATCGTGGAGACGCGGTGCCCCGAGACGTTCATGACGTCGTCGACGCGGCCGAGGAGCCAGAAGTAGCCGTCCTCGTCACGCTTGGCCCCGTCGCCGGTGAAGTAGATGTTGTCGTACTTCGACCAGTACTGCTTCACGAAGCGGTCGGGATCGCCCCAGATACCTCGCAGCATCCCGGGCCAGGGCTTCCGGAGGACCAGGTAGCCCGACTTCGCCGGGTTGCCCTTCTCGTCCAGCACCTCGGCGTCGACGCCGGGGAAGGGCAGCGTCGCCGACCCGGGCTTGAGGGTCGTGATGCCCGGGAGCGGGGTGATGAGGATGTGGCCCGTCTCGGTCTGCCACCACGTGTCCACAACCGGGCAGCGACCGCCGCCGATGACCTTCCAGTACCAGACCCATGCCTCCGGGTTGATCGGCTCGCCGACGGAGCCGAGCAGCCGCAGGCTCGAGAGATCGCACCGCTTGGGATACTCCTCCCCCCACTTCATGAACGTCCGGATCGCGGTAGGCGCCGTATAGCAGATCGTTATGCCGTACTTCTCGACGATGCGCCAGAACCGGTCCTTGTCGGGATAGTCGGGCGTGCCCTCGTACATCACCGTGGTGGCGCCGTTCGCCAGTGGGCCGTAGACGATGTACGAGTGGCCGGTCACCCAACCGATGTCGGCGGTGCACCAGTAGACGTCGTCGTCGTGCAGGTCGAAGATCCACTTGTGCGTGGCGGTGACGCCCGTCAGATAGCCGCCGGTCGTGTGGATGATACCCTTCGGCTTGCCCGTGGACCCCGAGGTGTAGAGGAGATAGAGCAGATCCTCGGAGTCCATCGGCTCGGCGGGGCAGCGCGCAGGCGCGTCCTTGACAAAGTCGTCCCACCAGACGTCGCGGCCGCTCTGCATCTCCACGGGCTGGCCGGTGCGCTTGAGCACGATGACGGTCTTGACGCCCGGCGCGCCGCGCAGCGCCTCGTCGGTGTTCTTTTTGAGCGGCACCGTGCCGCCGCGACGGTACCCGCCGTCCGCGGTGATCACCAGCGTCGACTCCGCGTCGTGGATGCGCTCGCGCACCGCCTCGGGCGAGAAGCCGCCGAAGATCACGCTGTGGGCCGCGCCGATCCGCGCGCACGCCAGCATCGCGATCGGCAGCTCGGGCACCATCGGCATGTAGATCGTCACCCGGTCGCCCTTGCGGACGCCGTGGCGCTTGAGCGCCGCCGCGAACCGGCTGACCTCGCGGTAGAGGTCCCAGTACGTCAGGACCCGGGAGTCGCCCGGCTCGCCTTCCCAGATCAGCGCGGCCTTCGTCTTGCGGGGACCCGTCACGTGGCGGTCGAGGCAGTTGTACGCCACGTTCAGCTTGCCGCCGACGAACCACTTGGCGTATGGCGGCTTCCACTCGAGCGCCTTCTTCCAGGGCTTGAACCAGTGGAGCTCCCGCGCGCGCTGCTCCCAGAACCTCACGAAATTCCGCTGCGCCTCGGCGTAGATCGCCTTGCGGTTCATGACGGCGTTCTTCACGAACGCCGCGGGCGGGGGAAACTTGCGCTTCTCCTTGAGAAGCGCCTCGATCGGGACGTCCGCCTTCACCTTCGCCTGGGCCATAGCTCCCCTCGTCTGCTGGTTTGAGAGTGAAATCGAACCCTTTCCGTGCTGAAAGGGCCCTCAGCGGGCGGTACCCTGCTCTCTGGCCGTCACGACCTACCGCGACGCGCCCCCCGGCGTCGCGCTCCGCGGCCGCCGGCGGGCGACTCCGGTCCGGATCGCGGCCTCCGAGACGGCCGCGGCGACGGCCGGCACGACGCGGCCGTCGAACATCGAGGGCGTGATGTATTCCTCGCCGAGCTCCTCGCGGCTCACGATCGCCGCCAGCGCCTGCGCCGCCGCGAGCTTCATCTCGTCGTTGACGCGCCGGGCGCGCACGTCGAGCATGCCCCGGAAGAACCCGGGGAAGCAGCACGAGTTGTTGATCTGGTTGGGATAGTCCGAGCGCCCGGTGGCCATCACCCGCACGTACGGGCCGGCCTCTTCGGGCAGGATCTCCGGAATCGGGTTGGCCATGGCGAAGACGATCGGGTCGCGGTTCATGGCCTTGATGTCCTTGAGCGAGACCACCCCGGGGCCCGACAGCCCGACGAACACGTCGGCGCCCTTGAGGGCGTCGCCGGCGGTGCCGCGAATCCGCTTCTCGTTGGTGTGCTTGGCGAACCACTCCTTCATGGGGTTCATGTTGTCGGTCCGCCCCCGATAGAGGGCGCCCGCACGGTCGCAGGCGGTGATGTGCTTGGCCCCGGCCCGCATCAAGAGCTTCGCCGTCGCGATCGCGGACGCGCCGGCGCCTGTGAATACGATGCGCGCGTCGGGGAGCCGCTTCTTCACGATCTTCAGCGCGTTGAGGAGGGCGGCCAGCACGACGACGGCGGTGCCGTGCTGATCGTCGTGGAACACCGGAATCTCGAGGTCGCGCTGCAGCCGCGTCTCGATGTCGAAGCACCGCGGCGCCGAGATGTCCTCGAGGTTGATGCCCCCGAAGATCGGGGAGATCGCCTTGACGATCGACACGATCTCGTCGACGTCCTTGGTCGCCAGGCAGATCGGGAACGCGTCGACGCCCGCGAACTCCTTGAAGATGAGCGCCTTGCCTTCCATCACGGGCGCGGCCGCGTTCGGCCCGATGTCGCCGAGCCCCAGCACCGCGGTGCCGTCCGTCACGACCGCCACGCAGTTCTGCTTGATCGTCAGCGCGTACGCCTTTTGCGGATCGTGGTGGATCGCCATGCACACACGTGCCACGCCCGGCGTGTAGGCCATGGAGAGGTCGTCGCGCGTCTTGACGGACATCTTGCCGCGGACCTCGATCTTCCCGCCCAGATGCATGAGGAACGTGCGGTCGGAGACGTTGACGACCTTCACCCCGTGGACGGCGCGGATCTTGTCGACGATCTGCTGGCCGTGGCGCTCGTCGCTCGCCTTGAACGTGAGGTCGCGGGTGATCGTCGACTTGCCGACCTGGACGAGGTCGATCGCGCCGATATCGCCGCCGCTCTTGCCGATGGCCGAGGTGACCCGCCCGAGCATGCCGGGGCGGTTCGTGATCTCGAGCCTGACGGTCAGGCTGTAGCTGGCGCTGGGAGACTGCATGTGGACCCTCCGTTCGTAAGCTCGCCTCGCACGCGGGGGCCCCGGCCCCCGGCCGTGAACTCCGCGCTGGAGCGGGCGTATTCTACCTCTGTTGTAGAGGATTTCGCGAGGGAGTAGGCTCGGGCAGGAGGCAGGCCTTCATGATCGACGTCAAGACGGCTGATCGGGAGCTCCAGGTCTACATCCGCCCCCAGACGTTCCCGGTGGCGATCCGGATGCTCCGGCCCGGCGAGGAGATCCCCGAGAAGGCGCGGCGGCCGGCGCGCGACTTCAAGAAGCTCAGCATGAACTGCCAGGTCATCGACATGGCCCGGCGCTACGGCTGGATGATCGCGCTCACGCGGGAGGACCACATCTGCTCGCTCGGCATCGCGGCCCTCGGCTTCGAGAAGCCTACTCACCTGCACAACTCGGGGACCCTCTGCGAGGGCATGTACACCGAGACCAAGGCGGCGGGACAGCGCTCGGAGGCCGCGGTCGACAAGTTCGCCCCCGGCGAGTACGCGACGCTCCTGGTCTCGCCGCTCGACCGCACGACGTTCGAGCCGCATCTGGTGTGCATTTACGCCAACCCCGCCCAGGTCATGCGCCTGACGCAAGCCGCGCTCTGGAAGCGCGGCGGCAAGCTCACCTCGTCGTTCGGCGGCCGCATCGACTGCTCGGAGATCATCGTGACGACCATGCGGACCGACCAGCCGCAGGTGATCCTGCCGTGCTCGGGCGACCGCATCTTCGGCCAGACGCAGGACCACGAGATGGCGTTCACGATCCCCTGGGGCCAGATGGAGGAGATGATCGAGGGGCTCAAGGGCACGCACGCCGGCGGCATTCGCTACCCGATCACGCAGTTCATGGAGTACGAGGCCAAGCTGCCGCCCAAGTACATGGAGGCCAACCGCATCTGGGAGGTCGAGCACGGCCGGGCGCAGTTCACGAACCGTGACCGCGTCGTCGCCGCGTACCGGCGCTCGTTCACCGACCGCGTGCCCACCTACCCGATCGTCGCCTCCTTCGCCGGGACGCTCGATGGTCTCTCGATCGAGGAATACTGCACGAACGTGCCGAAGGCGATCACGGCGATGATGAACTACTACGAGCGCTATCAGCCCGACGTCGTCCTCGCTTACAACGATCTGGCGAAGGAGGCCGAGGCGTTCGGATGCCACGTGAAGTACTCGGACTACGTCGTGCCGTCGATCGACCAGCACGTGCTCAACGACGACAAGACGAAGCTCGCCCGCCTGGCCATGCCCGATCCCATGAAGACGGCGCGCCTGCCCGGCTTCCTCGAGCAGTGCGCGGCGCTGGTCCGCGCCAAGCCACCGACGGCGATCGGCGCTGTCGCCGTGGGCCCGTGGACGATCGCCATGCTGCTGCGGAATCCCGAGACCATGCTCCTCGACACCTTCGAGGACCCGCAGTTCATCCACGACCTGATGCGGGTCACCACCGACTTCTGCAAGCTCTGGGGCGACGCGATCGTCAAGACGGGCATCGGCCTCTCGTTCTCGGAGCCGACAGCGTCGATCAGCCTGATCTCGCCCGACAACTACCGGGACTTCGTCGCCCCGTACCACAAGGAGCTGGTGGACTACTTCAAGGCCAAGAAGGTCGGCGTGACGACACACATCTGCGGGACGACCTATCCGATCTACGAGGACCTGATCCGCTGCGGCTTCACGACCGTGTCCTTCGACCTCGACCAGCAGGCGGACCCGACGCTCCACGTGGACCAGCTCAAGCGCTTCATGGAGGTTTCGAAGGGGCGCGTCGTGGCCATCGGCAACGTCGACGCGACCCGGTTCGAGCGCTCGACCAAGGAGGCGATGGTGGCCGACGTGCGGCGCTGTATCGACGCCGCGGCCCGGCACTCGGCCTTCATCCTGTCGACGTCCTGCGAGATTCCCCCGCGGTCCGAGCCCGAGATCGTGAAGTGGTTCATGGACGCGGCGCGGGAGTATGGCCGCTACGACCGCATCTTCGACGGGGCCGAGCCCGCAACCCCCGCCGTCTGAGCATCTACAGTTAGACGCTCGCGACCCGATCGAACGACGAAGGGGCCAGCCGAGATCGGCTGGCCCCTTCCGTTCAGGTTCTAGTTCCTCGTCTCGCCTCAGCTGGCGGGGCCCCAGCCCCGCGACGTGTTGCGGCTCGCACTACCACTTCACTGGCTTGGATGGCCGGTGAGCGTAGCCGCTGTCTCGCCCGCCGCCACCGCCGGGACCGCGCCCGCCACCGCCAGGCCGCCCACCCCCACCCGGCCGGCCCCCGCCGCCACCCGTACGCGGGGCCTGCGGGTTGGAGATCTCGACAGTGATTCGCCGCCCATCGAGCTCACGTCCGTTCAGCTGGGAGATGGAGTTCTGAGCCTCTTCCGCCGTGCCCATCTCGACGAACCCGAATCCCCGGGACTGCCCGGAGAAACGATCCGTGATCACGGTCGCGGACAGGACGTTACCGCACTGGGCGAAGAACTCGCGAAGCCCTTCGCTGGTCGTGGAGTACGCAAGACCGCCTACATAGAGTTTGGATGCCATCGAAACCCCCTCGGACTGTCTTCCGCTGTCTTGCACGCCCCGCGAACGCGGAAGGCCTGTTTCATCGGAGGCGAGGTCCGCCCAAACGACGGACGATTTCAAGTGTACACAGGCCGCGACGGCACGCAACTGGACGACACTGACACGCGCGGCAGCGCGCCCCGATCGGCACCGGAGCCATCACGACCTGTATTCCCACAAAGGCGCTCGCCCGGGGTGCGGGGATGCCGAGCGTCAGCAAACTTTACAACTGGAGGGCCCGTCCTTTCGTCCAGGCTTCGAAATGGACGACTATCAACGATTCTGCGATTTGGCTCCAGATTTGCTGCTCAAGGTCCTCCACGTGCTCGAAATCGGAGGGCAGCGATGAAACTCTTCACCAGGTCGATAGGGATCGTGGCGTTGTATGGCCTAGCCACCGCCGCGCCCGCCGCCGCGACGCTCGTGACCTCGTCAACCTTCGACGGTAACGTGGCCGCGACCGTGGCCGCCTTCGCGGCGGCCGGGGCATCGGCGCCAAGCGGCTCGCTGCTCGTCTCGGGAGTTCCAGTCGGCTCGACGATCCTGTCCGCCACGCTCTACGCCGACAACTACTTCCAGAGTGTGACGCCGTCGGCCGTGTTCGGCGCCACGAACCTCGGCAGCGTCTCGGCCTTCGCGACAAGCGGTGACGCCTCGAACTACAAATGGAACGTCACGGGCCTCGTCACCGGAAGCGGTAGCTTCAGCGCATCAGCATCGGGCTTGACGAACAACTACGGCCTGGCGCTGGTCGTCGTCTTCTCGAATCCGAGCCTCCCGGTGGGCCACGTGGTCGTGAACGACGGGGCCCAAGACTTCATAAACAACGCCGGGATCGGCGCCGTCAACTCGACCGCGTTCAATGCCTCCGCCGGCCCGGCGGCGGTGTGGATCCACACCGGCGCCGACAACACGATCCAGTCGAACGAGACCATCAGTCTCAACGGAACGGTGATCGGGGGACCGATCGACGAGAATATCGGGGGGTTCGCCAGTCTGTTCCAGCTCTTCGGGACGGCGGTCAACGGCCTGAACACGGTGACCATCAACTCTTCGCAAGGCGACGTCTTCGATTGGGACATCGCGGTTCTGCAGACCTCGCCGGGGCCGTCGGCCGCTCCAGAGCCGGGAACCCTCCTCCTGCTCGGCCCGGGGCTTGTTGCCCTCGGTCGGCTCGCCTGGAGGCGACACCGCAGCTAGGCTCTACCGCCATTCACTGGACGCGACGCCGTAGCTGATGATCTTCCGGTAGAGCGTCTTCGGGTCGATCGCCAGGAGCGCGGCCGCCTTGCCGCGGTGACCGCCGACCTGGCGCAGGATCGAGACGATGTGCTGACGCTCCATCGCCTCGAGGCTCCCGGTCGGCGATGCCAGGGGCGACGGGGTGGATCCGAGAACCTCTGGCGGAAGATCCGCGGGCTGGATCTCGTCACCCTTGCTCAAGATGACGGCGCGCTCGACGGCGTGGAGCAGCTCGCGGACGTTGCCGGGCCAGCCGTACGCCTCCAGTGTCGCCAGCGCGGCAGCGCCGAGCCGCTTGACGCCGTAGGTCCCGTTCGCCTCGACGAAGTGTTGGGCGAGGAGTGCCACATCTTCCGGCCGCTCGCGCAGGGGTGGCAGCGCGATCGTGATGGTGTTGATGCGATAGTAGAGGTCCTGGCGGAACTCGCCCGCCTTCATCGCCTCGGCGAGGTCGCGGTTGGTGGCCGCTACCAGGCGGACGTCGACGCGACGCGGCCGCGTGCCCCCGACACGGAAGAACGTCCCGGTCTCGAGCGCGCGCAGAAGCTTCACCTGGCTGTCCGGCTCCATCTCGCCGATCTCGTCGAGGAACAGGGTGCCGCCGTCGGCGAGCTCGACGAGCCCCGGCTTGGTTCCGACGGCGCCGGTGAACGCGCCCTTCTCGTGGCCGAACAGCTCGGACTCGAAGACCTCTCGCGGCAGGGAGCCGCAGTGGATCGGCACGAACGCGCGGGAGGCCCGGGCCGAGAGCTCGTGGACGGCGCGCGCGACGAGCTCCTTGCCGGTGCCGCTCTCGCCGAGGACCAGCACCGTCGAATCGGTCGGGGCGACCCGATCGACGATGTGCATCACCTCCTCCATCCGAGGGCTCCGCGTCAGGAGGCCGCCGAAGGGCGCCGCGCCGGGCGCGTGGGCGCGCAGCGCCACGTTGTCGCGGAGAAGCTGGACCTTCTCCGCCGCCTTGCGCACGACGACATCGAGCTCCTCGATCGTGGTTGGCTTGGTCAGGTAGTCGTAGGCCCCGAGTTTCATCGCCTGCACCGCGGCGGGGACGTCCTGGAAGCCCGTCATCACGATCACCTGCGGCGCCTCGGGGAAGGACGCCAGCTCGCGCAGGACCTCGATGCCCTCCTTCTGCGGCATCCGCATGTCGAGGATGACGACGTCGTACGACGTCTCACGAATACGCTCGAGCGCGACGACGCCGTCGGCCGCGCCGTCGACGTCGTGCCCCCGCCGGCCCAGCTCGCGAATGATGAGCTCACGCAGGTTCCGCTCGTCGTCGGCCACGAGCACGCGGATCGGACGCGTCACAGCGGCAGCACCACGCGGAACACGCTGCCCTTGCCGAGCGCCGAGCTGACCTCGATCCGGCCGCCGTGGTCGGTCACGATGCCCTGGGCGATCGGGAGTCCGAGCCCTGTCCCCTGCCCGGGCGGCTTGGTCGTGAAGAAGGGGTCGAAGATGCGGGCGAGATTCTCTTCCGCAATCCCCGGCCCCTCGTCTTCGAGCTCGATCTCGATCTCGCCGCCGACCTGGCGGGATCGAATGGTCAGGGTGCCCCGCCCCTCCATCGCCTCGAGCGCGTTCGACGCGAGCCCGAGGCACACCTGACGCAGCTGGCCCTCGTTCGCCGCGAGGGGCGGCAGCGCGGGATCGAGCTCGGTCACGACGCGGCTCCGGGCGAACCGGGACTGGTGCGACAAGAGCTCGACGGCTTTCAGCACGACCCCGTTCAGGTCGGTCAGGCCCCGGCGGCTCCCCGGATCGCGGACGAACTGCAGCAGGCTTCCGGTGATCTCCTTGCAGCGATAGGCCTCCTCCTCGATCAGGCGCAGGTAGTGACGGAACTCTCCGGGCTCCGAATCGCCATCTCCCAAACGCCCCTGGAGCGATTCGGCGCACCCGGCGATCGTGGCCAGCGGGTTGTTGAGCTCGTGCGCGACACCGGCCGCGAGCCGTCCCGCGGTCGTCAGCCGCTCCGTCACGAGCATCTGGCGCTCGAGTCGCTTGGCGCGCGTGACGTCCTCCACCAGGAGCACCGCGTGGGTGCCGGGCTCGCTGGCCGACCCGACCGGCGCCGCGGTGAGCCGGAAGATCTTCGAGTCGCCGGCGATGACCATCTCCTCTTCGATCGAGTGGACACGTCGGGTATGGAACGCCTCCCGGAGAAACGCCCGCACGAGCTCCGCCTTGTCGTCCGGAAGCAGCCGGACCAGCGGGCCGCGGACACGAGGGTCGCAGGCCAACGCCTCGGCGCCGGCGCGGTTGACCCGGACGACGCCGAGGTCGGCGTCGAGCACGAGCACGCCGAGCGGCAGCGTCTCCAGCACCACCTCGACGAACCGCTTCTGCGTGTCGAGCTCGCGGGTGCGGTCGGCGACCATCTCCTCGAGCTCGGTATAGAGACGCGCGTGCTCCAGGGCGATCGCCGCCTGGTCGGCCAGCGCCACGAGCAGCTCCTCCTCGTGCGTCGAGAACTCGTGGACGTCGCTCCGAAGCACGCTGATGGCACCGGTGACCCGCTCGCCGATGCGGAGCGGCACCACGAGCATCGAGCGGAACCCGCTGCCCCGCTGGAGCTGCTGAAACCGCACGCGCGGGTCGGCCCACGTATCGCGGCTCTGCATCGGGCGGCGCTCCAGCACGGCGAGCCCCGCGATCCCCTCACCCGGTCGAAGCCGGACCGACGACACCATCTCCGGCGGCACGTCGAGGCTCGCCACCATGACCAGCTCGTCGGTCTCCTCATCGATCGTCGACACACTGCAGGAGTCGACGCCGAGCACGGCCCGCGCTTCTTCCAGGATCACGCGGATCGTCCGGCCGACATCGAGGCTCGCAGTGACGGCCCGGCCCGCCTCGAGCAGTGCCCGCGTCTCGCGTGCGCCCCTGACGCTCTCGTCGGCGAGGCGCCACTGCTCGATGCCGAGGGCCAGGGGGCGCGCGAGCTCGACGATCACCTCGAGGTCGGTGTCGTCGAACGTGCCGGGGCGTGCCGCCGCGAAGGTGACCGCGCCCAACACACGGCCGCCCGAGACGAGGGGGGCGAGCGCCACCGCGCGGTGGCCGCGGGCGGCTGCGCGGCCCGCGTCGGGCCCGGGGTCGCGCTCGAGGTCGTCGACCCGCAGCGGGGCGCCCCCGGTCACAACACGCGCCAGCAGGGTTCCCTCGAGCGCCACCCGCGTCTCGCGTGGCGGGGGCGCGCCACGTCCGCCGGCCGTGAGGTCGATGACCTCGCACTCCTCGCGCTCGGCGGCGAGCAGCGACACGTCGATCGCGTCGAACCGCACGAGCTTCGCGGCGCCATCGGCGAACGCGACGAATAGCTCGTCGAGCGTGTGGCGCGACGCGAGCAGTCCGGTGAGCTCGTCGACCGCGGCCGCGCGCAGCGCCTGCCGCTCGCGATGACCGAGACGGTCGATCGCCGTTCCGAGCTCGTGCGGGAATCGCGCCGGCAGCGCGGCCGCCGTGAGGTCACCGACGCGACCGAGGAGGACCAGCTCGCCGACGGGACGGCCCGGCGCCCCGAGCGGCACCCGCAGCAGCGCCGCCTTGCGGCTCGGCGGCGCGCCGGGCGGCACGATGCGCGTGAGTTGCGTGTCGCGGGCCGGCGTCGCCGCGACCGTCGTCAACCAGCTCCGGAGCGTGACGGGGGAGGGTCGCGCGCCCGCGACGGTGCGTCGCGCGCCGGCGGTGACGACCACGGGCGCCTGATAGCGCGGCCGGAACGCCAGCGCACCGGCCGTGGCGCCGGTGAGGTCCACCAGGCGGCGCAAGGTGCCGTTGAGCCCCTCGGCCACCGAGGCGGCCGCTGAGATCGGCGCCAGCACGTCGGGAAACGCGCGCCCGTTCTTCATGGTGTCACGCCGGGGTGAGCAGGCGGCCAGGGAGACTCCCGGTATGCTCGCCGTCCTTGATGACGAAACGGCCGTTGACGAGCACGTGCTCGATCCCAGCCGGGTACTGATGGGGATCCTGGTACGTGGCGCGGTCCGCGACGCGACGCGCGTCGAACACCACGAGATCGGCGCGCGCGCCGACTGCGATCACACCGCGATCTTTGAGCCCGAGGCGGCGCGCCGGGAGCGCCGTCATCTTGTGGATAGCCTGGGACAGCGTCAGCACGCGCTGCTCGCGCGCGTACTCGCCCAGGACGCGTGGAAAGGTGCCGTAGCTCCGGGGGTGCGGCTTACCCGTCGCCAGACTGCCGTAGGGCGCGAGCGCCGAGCCGTCGGAGCCGATCATCACGGCAGGATGGACCAGCGCCCGCTGGAGGTCGCCCTCGTCGAGCTGGAAGAGAATCATGTACCCCTTCCCCGCTTCCGCGACGATCAGCTCCAGCGAGGCGTCGAGCGCGTCCATGCCGCGGCTGGCGGCGATCTCGGAGATTCGTTTTCCCTCGGCGTCCTTGCGCCGCGTGCAGGAGGCGACCATGATGTTCTCCCACCCGATGCGATCGAGCAGCCCCTGGCCGGTCGCCGGCGCCTCGACGTCGCGGCGAATGCGGGCCCGGGCCTCCGGGTCGGCGAGCCGCTTGAGCATGGCGTCGATCCCGCCTTCGAGGGCCCAGTCCGGCAAGAGCGTCCGGAGCGTCGTGCTCGATGCAGTGTACGGGTAGACGTCGGCCATGACGTCGAGGCCTTCGCCGCGTGCCGCGTCGATGAGCTCGAGCGCCTCGGCGACCTTGCCCCAGTTCGGTCGCCCCGCGGCCTTCACGTGGCTGATCTGCACGGGCAGATCCCCTTCCTGCCCGATGTGGATCGCCTCGCGCACCGCGTCCAGGAGCGTGGCGCCCTCGCCGCGGATGTGGCTCGCGTAGAAGCCGCGGTGGCGCCCGGCGACGGTCGCGAGCTCGACGAGCTCCTCGGTCGTGGCGTAGGAGCCGGGCGCGTAGATGAGCCCGGTCGAGAGCCCCCAGGCGCCGTCCTCGATCCCGTCGGCGAGCAGGGTCTGCATCCGGCCGAACTCGGCCGCCGTCGGCGCGCGCCTCGCGAAGCCCATCGCCGCCACCCGCAGGGTGCCGTGGCCGATGAGCTGGATCACATTGAGCGCCGTGCCGATGGCGTCGAACGCCCGGAGATAGTCGCCGACCGAGCGCCAGCGGAAGTCCATGCCCGCCGGCACGTGAAGCGCGAAACCTCGCAGATCGTCCAGGAACTCATCGGACACGGGCGCGGGAGAGAATCCACAATTGCCGACCACCTCGGTGGTCACGCCCTGTCTCACCTTCGATTCGGCGCGGCGGTTCTCCCAGAGTCGCCAGTCCGAGTGCGAGTGCATGTCGATGAAGCCGGGCGCCACGACCTTCCCAGACGCGTGCAGGTTGCGTCCGGCGGGCTCGCGGTGAAGATCGCCGATCGCCGTGATCCGGTCGTCCACGATCCCGACGTCCGCGCGCGCCCCGTGGCGCCCGGTGCCGTCGATGACTTCCGCGCCCTCGATCTTGAGGTCGAGCACGGGCGGCGGGCTAGACCACCGGGGCCTGCGAGAAGCCGAGCACCCGTTCGCACCAGGCGGCGACGCCGAGGAGGCGCGCCGACGCCCCCGCTGCCTGGACGAGCTGGATCGCGTGCGGCAGCCCCGACGGCGCGATGCCGCTCGGCAGCGAGATCGCCGGAACGCCGGCGTTGCTCCACGGCGCGCAGAGCGAGCCGTCACCCGTCGAGCCGAGCCCCGCCGGCGCCGGGGCGGGCGCCGTGGGGCAGAGGAGCGCGTCGTGCGCCATGAGGAGAGGCATCACGTCCTCGCGGAAGGCGAGGCGGGCGCGATTGGCCTGGATGTACGCCGCGGCCGGGTGGCCGAGCCCCGCCTCGATGAGGCTCCGCATCTCCGAGCCGTAGTCGTCGGCGTGCTTGGCGAACGAGGGCGCGTGGTACGCGGCCGCCTCGGCCTCCAGCACGGTCAGCCCCGCCGCGTGGAGCCCGCGAAACGTCGCCGGCAGCTCGACCTTCGACACCGTGGCGCCGGCGCGCGCACACGCATCGGCCACGGCCTCGACGTGAGCCGCGACCTCGCGCGAGGCGCGGCCCAGGAGCTCGGGAGCGAGCGCCAGCCGCGGCGCGCCCACCACCGTCGGTTCGAGGTCCTTCCCCGAGAGCACGGACATCGCCAGGGCGACGTCGGCGACGGAACGGGCGAGGACGCCGACGTGATCGAGCGACCACGCGAGAGGGATGACGCCGGCGACCGGCACCAGGCCGTGCGTACCCTTGAAGCCGACGACGCCACAATAGGCGGCGGGCCGCAGCACCGAGCCGACCGTCTGCGAGCCGAGCGCCAGCGGCGCCATACGCGCCCCGAGGGCGGCGGCCGATCCGGCCGACGAGCCGCCGGGCGTGTGCGCGGGATTCCACGGGTTCCGCGTCGGCGCCGGATCCCGATACGCGAACTCCGTCGTCACGGTCTTGCCCAGGACGATCGCGCCAGCGGCACGCAGCCGCGTGACCGCCGTTGCGTCCACGCTGGGCCGTGTGTGGGCGAAGGGCCGAGCGCCGCCGGTCGTCGGCAGGCCCGCGACGTCGAAGATGTCTTTGACGCCGACGGGGACGCCGTGCAGCGGGCCACGGAGTCGTCCCTCGCGCGCCTCCGCTTCACGCTCGCGCGCCGTCGCGCGCGCTCCACGTTCGTCGACGTGCGCCCACGCCTTGAGACCGCCATCGAGGGCACGGATGCGAGCCAGGCACGCGTCCACCAGCTCGACCGGGCTCAGGGCGCCGGCGCGGATCGCCGCGGCCGCCTCGCGGACGCCGAGCGCCGAGAGCTCAGTGGATCGCATCGAGAACCTCGGCGACGACTTCGAACCGCCCGAACGAGGGCATCAAGTACGCGCCGGCGTAGCGCCCCCGGACCACCCGGACGAGGTCCTGCGCCATCGCGATCCCGACGCGGAGCGCGCCGTCACCTGCCTCGTGGAGTCGGCGGCGGACCGCCCCGGGAATCGAGATGCCCGGCACCTCGTTGTGAAGGAACTCCGCGTGGCGCGCGCTGTGCAGCGGGAGGATCCCGACCAGGACGGGGACGGGCGAGCCCCCGGCACGGTCGAGGAAGCGATCGAGCAGCTCCAGGTCGTACACGGGCTGCGTCTGCACCCAGCGCGCACCCGCCGCCACCTTCCGATGGAAGCGGTCGATCTCGCGCGCGACGTCCGCGGCGGCCGGGTTGAGCGCGGCGCCCACGCAAAACGAGGTCGGCTCGCCGATGCTGCTCCCGGTCGCGTCGCGCCCCTCGTTCATCCGCCGGAGGATCTCGATGAGGCCCACGCCGTCCACGTCGAAGACGGCGGTGGCATCGGCGTAGTCGCCCGTACGGGGCGGGTCACCGGTCATCGCCAGAATGTTGCGCACGTCGAGCGCGTGGGCGCCGAGGAGGTCCCCCTGGATGCCCATGAGGTTCCGATCGCGACAGGTGAAGTGCATGTTGATGTCGAGGCCCGTCGCGTCGCGCACGAGGAGGGCGGTCGGCAGCACCGCCATCCGGACCCGCCCGAGCGAGCCGTCGTTGATGTCGACGATCTCGACGCCGCGCTCCTTCAAGAGCTTGGCCCCCTGGACGAGCTTCTCGACCGTGTGGCCGCGCGGCGGATCGAGTTCCACGGTGACGACGAACTCGTCGGCCGCGAGCTTGCGCCCGAGCACCGTCGGCGGCCGGGCGGTGTGGAGCCCGGGCGACGCGGTGGCCGCCATCGGGCGGACCGTTACCGGCGCGCGCCGCGTCTCGGGCCGGGCCGGACGCCTCCGGTCGAGCACTTCGCGCATCGCCGCGATGTGCTGGGGCGTCGTCCCGCAGCAGCCACCGACGAGGCGCGCGCCGGAGGCCACCATCCGCTCGGCGTACTCCGCCATGTAGGCGGGCGAGGACAGATAGATAAGACGCTCGCCGATCCGACTCGGCAGGCCGGCGTTGGGCTGGATGGACAGCGGCAGGTTCCCCGCCTCGGCGTGCATCTGTTCGAGCACCTCGTAGAGCGTGCTCGAGCCGACCGAGCAGTTCGCGCCGAGCGCCTGGACCGGCAGGGCCCGCAGAATCCGCGCGACTTCCGCCGCCGGGCGGCCGGTGAAGGTGACACCGTCGTTCGTGAACGCCATCTGCGCGACGATCGGCACGTCGGTGATCGATCGGATCGCCGCCACCGCCAGCGTGACCTCCTCCAGATCCGAGAACGTCTCCAGGACGATCGCGTCAACGCCGCCTTCGAGCAGCGCCTCGGCCTGCTCGCGAAACGCGGCGCGAGCGTCGTCGGCGGTCACCGTGCCGAGTGGTGCCAGGTACTTCCCGAGCGGCCCGATGGAGCCCAGCACGAAGACGTCGCGGCCCGAGCTCTCGCGCACGTCGCGGGCGATCGCGGCGCCCCGACGGTTGATCTCGCGTACCCGACGATCCAGGCCGTGCACCGCGAGCTTGAACCGGTTCGCGCCGAAGGTGTTCGTCTCGATGCAGTCGGCGCCGGCGGCGATGTAGTCGGCGTGGATCGACTGGACGACCCGGGGATTGTTCACGTTGAGGACATCGAAGCACGCGTCCAGCGAGACGCCCCGCGCGTACAGCAGCGTCCCCATGGCGCCGTCGCACAGGAGGGGGGCGGCTTCGAGCCGCCGGCTAAGCTCGTACGGCATGCGCGTCCCGCAGCGCGGACAGGACACGCGCCACGACCTGGTCGGCGCCGAGTCCGGTCGTATCGATCGTGATGTGCGCGCGCCCGTAGTAGGGCTGGCGCGACCGATAGAGCTCTTCGATCTCCTCGATCGAGCGCCCGTCGAGCATGGGCCGGTTCCCCACCCGGCTCGCGCGCGCGTGCAGCTCGCGCACGTCCCCGTCGAGCCACACCACCGTGCCCAGCTCTCGCAAGAGCTCCATCCGGCCCTCGCGGCACGGCAACCCGCCGCCCGTCGCGATGATCTCGCCGGACTTCAGCTTGAGGGCCTCGAGCGTCTCGGCCTCGAGCTCGCGGAACCGTGGCTCGCCCATCGCGCGGAAGATCTCGGGGATCGAGCGGCCCTCGCGGGCGACGATCATGTCGTCGGTCTCGACGAAGCAGCGCCCGAGACGGCGGGCGAGCAGCCGGCCGCAGACGGATTTTCCGGCACCCATGAATCCCACAAGCACGATGTTATCCCGTCGCATCTCCAGCATCGTATCAGATCGTGCGCGACCGGACCGCGGTCCGGAGGCGGGAGCGCGCCGCGGACGGGGCCTGGCGCCGGGGGCCGCACCCCCGCGATCGGCTCCGTCACCCACTCGCCCGAATCGCAGCTCTTCGAGCTGCGCACGGGACGAGGGGGTCCCACTCCGCCGGTCGCGGGGGTGCGGCCCCCGGCGCCACCCGTCCGCGGCGCGCTCCCGCCTCCGCTCCGCAGTCCGGTCGGCGTACGGTCTAGCGGTGAACGGTCTTGCGGGCCGGCATGCGGCGGTAGGCGCAATCGGGCATCCAGCATCGCGCGCATTGGCTGAAGTAGTGGTCGACCTTCGCCCGCGCTCCGGCCGCCGCCAGCAACGAGATGGACTTCACGGGGCTCATGAAGCAGGCCTCGTTGAGGCTGACGCCGATCGCGTCGCCGGGGCACATCCCGAACAGCGACTTCTGCTGGCGCACGTCCCAGCGGCCGTACCCGGGGCTCACCCGGTTCGTGACCGGCAGACCGAGCGGGATCGCCTCCTGGCAGAGAAGGTCGTTGACGTACTCGGCCAGGCTCTCGACTGCACCCGAGCCGACGCTGTCCAGCATCGCGGCGAGCGGCAGCTCGCGCGCCGCCCACAGCTCGGCCGCGCGCCGCTCGAGCCCGTCGCCGATCGTGCAGACGGCAGCCGCCACCCATTCAATCGGACCCCACAGGCGGCCGACGTCGGGAATCGTCAGCGTGACTCCGCCGGCCTCGATCGTGTCGGCGTCGCGTCGCGTGACCGCCAGCCAGCGCACGACGGCGCGTGGTGCGACGAGGCCGCGGCCGAGCGCCAGAGCCTCGTCGAAGATCGCCAGCACCTCCGGACCCGGGGTATCGACGGACTTCTTGTAACCCTGGAACCGCAGGACTTCGTCGGGGTCGATGGCGAGCGGGAGCGCCGTGAGCACGCGCGGCGCGGTGGAAAACGTCGCGGACACTTACCGGTGCTTCGGACGCCCTCGCACGAGCTCGGCGATGCGGCGGATATGCTCGGGGTTGGAGCCGCAGCAGGCGCCCACGATGTTGCACCCGACGTCCAGCAGCGCGGGATACTCGCGCGCCATCTCCGCGGGGCCGAGCTCGTACGTCACGGTGTCGCCCGTCGTGATCGGCAGTCCCGCGTTCGGATAGGCGACGAGTGGCGCGTCGGTCACCCGCCGCATCTCTCTGATGATCACGATCGCGCGGTCCGGGCCTCGGCCGCAGTTCATGCCGATCACGTCGGCGCCGGCGGCGAGCAGGCTCTTCGCGACCTCGGCCGGGCTCTCACCCCACATCGTGCGGTCGCGGTCGTGGATCTCCTCGTACTGGAAGAACATGGTGGCCATCACCGGCAGGTCGGCCACCGCCTTGCACGCACGGACCGCCGCCGTGCACTCCTGCGGGAACATCATGGTCTCGACCGCGAAGAGGTCGACGCCCCCTTCGGCGAGCGCCTCGGCCTGCTCGCGGAACGTGTCGGTGTACTCGTCGTCGGTGACGCCCTCGTCGAGCGCGTAGTCGACCGGCAGGCGGCTGGTAGGTCCGATCGACCCGGCGATGTACCCGGGCCCGGCCGCGCGCGCCAGCCGGGCGCCCTTCTCGTTCAGCTCGCGCGTCCGGTCACCGATCTTGTACTCGTTGAGCTTGAGTCGCGTGCCGCCGAACGTGTTCGTCTCGACGATCTCACTGCCGGCGGCGAAGTAGCCCTGGTGGATCCCCCGCACCACGTCGGGATGCGTGTCGTTCCAGAGCTCGGGGCAGGCGCCGTTGGCGAGCCCCGCCGCGAACAGCATCGTCCCGTAGCCGCCGTCGAACACGAGCGTTTCGCCGCCGCGGATCCGCTCGACGACCTCCCAGCCCCGAGCCCTCACTTACGCGACCCCCGCCACCGTGCCGACCAGGGCCTTGGCCTTGAGGACGGCGAGCGTGGAGTCCCTGGCGTAGCCGTCGGCGCCGATCTCGTCGGCGAACGCCTGGCTCACCGGCGCCCCGCCCACCATGACCTTCACACGCTCGCGGAGCCCCGCCTTGAT
The DNA here is from genome assembly GCA_003220535.1 of Candidatus Rokuibacteriota bacterium. Lineage (GTDB taxonomy): Bacteria > Methylomirabilota > Methylomirabilia > Rokubacteriales > CSP1-6 > AR31. The sequence continues at coordinate 142,274 of QHSU01000060.1, read as the reverse complement.
CAGCGCGTCGATCGTGCGCTTCATCGCGGGCATGGTGGTGGTCATCAGCGCCGAGATGCCGACGATGTTCGCGTTGTGCTCGCCGACGGCGGCCACGAACACCTCCGGCGCGACGTCGCGGCCGAGGTTCACGACCTTGAACCCAGCGCCTTCGAGCATCATCGCGACGAGGTTCTTGCCGATGTCGTGCAGGTCGCCTTGTGCGGTGCCGATGACGACGATGCCCAGGTAGTCGCCGCCGCGGGCGGAGGCGGTGATGAGCGGCTTCAGCAGATCGAGCCCGGCGTACATGGCGCGCGCGGAGAGGAGCACCTGGGGAACGTAGTACTCGTTGCGGCGGAATTTCTCGCCGACGACGTCCATACCGGGGATGAGCCCCTTGAAGATGAGCGCCTTCGGATCCAGCGCCAGCTCGAGCCCTTCGCGCGTCTTTCGGGCCACGGTGTCCTTGTCGCCTACGATTAACGCGCGCGCCATCGTCGGGTAGTCGAACGTCTCGTCGCTCATGCGGCTCCCCGCCATCTTACAACGGATTTGTGTGCTAGTATCGCGAAGCGATGAAGATTCGCGTGCTCGGCGCCTTCGGCGGCGAAGGTCTCGGGCATCGGCCCTCGGCCTTCCTCGTCAACGACCGGATTCTGATCGACGGCGGCAACGTGACGGGCGCGCTCACCATCCCCCAGCAGCTCTCGATCGAGCACGCCATCGTCTCGCACGCGCACCTGGACCACATCGCGGGGCTCGTCTACCTCACCGAGACGCTCGCGTTCTGCGAGGTCGGGGCGGCGGTGACGATCAGCAGCATCGATCCCGTGATCAACACACTCCGGGCCGGCGTCTTCAACAACGCGCTCTGGCCCGACTTCAGCAAGATCCCGCACCCCGACGTTCCGGTCGTGAAGTACCGCACGCTCGTCGAAGACGTCGAGCAGCGCGTCGGCGATCTCTGGGTCACGCCGGTCCCCGTGAGTCACACCGTGCCCGCCACGGGCTTCATCGTCCACGACGGCTCGAGCGGCGTGATCTACTCCGGCGACACGGGCCCGACGGAGGCGCTCTGGCGGACCGCCCGCGGCCTCCGGGGCCTCCGCGCGATCATCCTCGAGTGCGCGTTCCCGAATCGACTCGGCCCTCTCGCGCAGGTCGCCAAGCACATGACGCCCGCGCTGATTCAACGCGAGCTCGACAAGCTGCCGCCCGACATCCCCGTCTGGATCTTCCACGTGAAGCCGCAATTTCACGAGGAGGTGAGCGAGGAGCTCGCGCGCCTCGAGAGCGGTCGCGTGTCGATCCTCGAACAGGATAAGACCTACTTCATCTAGCTCTCAGCGCGCGCATCGGCCGGCCGCGGGCGAGGAGGCCCTGCCCGCCGCGACCACGCTCGCCACTACCCGCGACTGGCTTTTCGAGAGCGCGATTGTCCGGTCAACACTGACTACACGGGTCGCGGAGGGCAGAGCCCCCTCGCCCGCGGCCGGGTCGCGCAGTGGCGGGCGAGGGCTCGACGAGATCGCATAGACCTGTGGAGATTCACGTGCCTTGGTCGGCGTCGGGGACGAGGACGACGGTTTCGCTCGAGATCTCGACGCGGACCCGGTCGCCGAGGCGGAAGATGCGCGTCTCACCCGCCGCCGCCAGCTCGACCCGTACCGGAGCGCCGGCACCGATCTCGATCTCGTACAGGTGGCGGGCGCCCTCGAACACGCGGAGCGCGATGCGTCCCGGGATGCCCGGACCCCGCGCCATGGCCGCCTCCGTCATCGACAACGTCTCCGGCCGCAGCACCAGAAGCCCGCGATCTCCCAGGCGGTAGGCGCCGATCCCCGCGACGGGTACTCGATCGCCCCGCTCGGTCTCGACCACTACGCCGAGGTCCCGGACCTCGACGACGCGGACCGAGAGGAAGTTGGCAGGCCCGAGGGCCTCGGCGACGGCCCGGCTCTTGGGTCGTTGATACAGCTCGGCCGGATCGCCAACCTGCAAGACCTGGCCGCCATCGATGACCGCGAGCCGGTCGGAAAGCGCCAGCGCGTCCGCAGCATTCCGCGTCGCATGGACCGTCGTCACCGCAAGGTCGCGATGGAGCTTCGTCAGCTCGAGCCGAAGCACTTTGCGCGTCGTCGGATCGAGGTTGGCGAGCGGCTCGTCCAGGAGCAGCACCCGCGGCTCTACGGCGAGCGCGCGCGCCAGCGCCAGTCGACGGCGCTGCTCGAGCGTGAGGTCGGGAGGTTTCAGGGTCTCGACGCCCGCGAGGCCGAGTCGGGCGAGCACGGTGACGACCCGGCGCTCGATCTCGTCGGCCGGCAGGCGCTGCTGGCGGAGGCCGAAGGCCACGTGCTCGCGCGCGGGCAGATGCGGCCAGAGCGCGCCGTCCTGGAAAACGTAGCCGACGCCGCGAAGGCGCGGAGGCACGGCGGAGATGTCCTGGCCGTCGACCAGCACCCGGCCCCGCGTGATGGGCAGGAAGCCGGCGATCGCGCGCAAGACGTCGGACTTGCCCGACTTCGGCGGCCCGAGGAACGTGAAGAACTCTCCGTAGCGGACGTGCTCGCTGACGCCGCACGCGCCGGGCGGCACGCCCCCACGGGTGTCGAGCTCGTCGAGGCGGATATCCACGAGCGGCCGGGCGCCGGTGCTCACGCCTGGGCTCCGGCTCGGCGCAAGCTGACGAGCGGCACGCAAGCGAGACCGACTGCCGCCAGCAAGAGGTAGACGACACCCGGCGACGTCCAGGCGAGCAGGGTCGTCGCGAGCACCGGGCCGATGAAGCTGGCGCCGATACGGGCCGAGTTGATCACGCCGATCGTCGCGCCTCCGGCCTGATGGGCGAGCCCTTGCAGCGCCTCGACCGCCACGTAGCACGCCTTCGGGTCGCCGCGGGCGGCGTACCGACCCCAGACGGGCGCCGTGGCGACGGTCACGAGCGACGTGATCCCGAGGATCCAGCCCGTCCACCGCAGGGTGGCGGCCGGATCCGCCGTGCTGATGCGTTGGATGTGGAACGGCAAGCTCACGAAGACGAAAGACCACGCGAACGAGCCGAAAAACATCGCGACGGGAAGGAGGTGAGGCCCGGCCAGCCTCAACGCGAAGTCACGCCGAAGCCTTGCGCCTCATCCGTGAGTCTTGAGCGCGCAGAACCCCTGCGCCTCGATCCCAGGGGCGACGTTGAACTTCGAGCGCCTGTCCGACAACCTCATACGTATGGGAATCATAGCATCGTCGGCTGTGCAGATCGTTGCGGGTCCTCAACTCGGATCGCGAGCGGCTTACGCCGCGATGAAGGACTTGCGGGCGGAACCGATCAGCGCGCGCACGAGCGTGGCCCGGTGGGGCAACAGGTTCCACAGGCCGAGCAGGACATTCAGCGACGGCGGGCCCGGCAACAGAAGACTCCTCCACATCCGGTCAAAGTTTCGAGCGCTCACTAGCAGGCCGAACTCGCGGCCGTCGGTGACGTAGCGGTCGAGGAGCGCATGAAGAATCGCGAGATTCGTACGGCCGAAAGATCGCTGGCGTGAGAAGAGGTCCTGGAGAACGCCGAGCGCGAGGTCGACCAGCTGGTGTCGGTCGAGGTACGAGAGCAACAGGTACACGCAGGCCGACGCGACGGAGCGGTCAAGCCAGTCGAAGATCCGTTCCCACCGAAGAGCCCGGGCGTTTCTGAGAAGGTAGATCGGATCGAGCATGCCGACCATGCCGCCAACCCGCTTGAACCCGAGGGCCCAGTGGGTGGCGATATAGACGAGCTGCAGCTCGTCGCTGAGGCGGTTGACAGGCCGACCCTGGCATTCCGAAGATGAGAGCTCGGCCCGCAGGTTCTCTGGGCCGAATACCCTGTCCAAGCTCACTTCGCTGTTGGCCGAAAACAACGCCCGGTGAACCTCGACCCACATTCCCGTGACGGGATGAAACAGCGGGGCAATGTGATGGGATCCCTCGAGCCACTCCGGCGGATACGCCGAGGGCTGGTAGTACCCGAGCTGTCGCAGCAGCGTTTCGACGATCGGCACGGCCGCCTGTTCAACCAGAATGTCGATGTCCCTCATGGTTCTCAGGTGGCGCTCCGGGTAGTGCTGCGCACAGATGGACATGCCCTTGAGGAGCGTCAGGGGCGGCGTCCGCCCCTCGCACACCCGGATGATCTCCTCCAGGGCGCGCAGGCGGCCTTCATGATCCGGGGAGTATGGGCCTGGATCTTGGTGGTGTTGCTCACGAAGCCGAAGGTGTCGGTGGCGTCGTGCTGGACCGACAGCCCGTGAGGGTATCGTCCGGAAATTTCACACAACCTAAAGATCATAAATAGCGACAGCCCATCCTTCTCTGCTACATTGGATACATTCGACTGCTTGGAATGACATTTCCCTTCTGCTGATTCCGGAATATGGAGGCGGCTCAAATGCGGACCGTCGGCGCCGTTCTGATCATCCTCGTCGCCCTGATCCTCCCGGCGCACGCGGACGTGGTGTACACGTACGCCGGGGATGCCGTCAAAGGCACGACCACCGGCGCCGCCGCGGACGGGCGTGGCGCCGCCGGCTACGTCATCATGACGACCTTGTTCACCGCCGGCGGGTCGGGGCTCGCGTCGAACGAGGATCGCACCCCGTCGATCACGAGCTACAGCTTCTCCGACGGCGTGCAGACACTCACGGAGGCGACCTCCACGGCCAGCCTCGCCATGGTCGTGGACACGGCGGATCTTCCCGGCGACGACGGCCTGCCCGTCCACTGGGCCTTCACGATCTCGACGGCCACCGATCAGATTTCCAGCTCGTTTCTCGGCTGGCTGAGCGGGCTCGGCTTCGGCGAGCATTCCGGGTGTCTCGGCTGCCTCGGCTTCGGTCCGAACATCGGCGCTGGCAGCGCCGGCCTCGGAAGCCTCGCGGCTCGCGCGCGGCCAGAATTTGGCGGTCATGGCGGGAGTCTCGGCGGCATCTGGACCGCCCAGACCGTCTCCGTGCCCGAGCTCGCGATCCTGCCGCGGCTTCCGCGCGTGCTCAAGTTCGGCCCCGGCCTCGGCATCGAGGCAGCCCTCTCGACGCGGTTTCAGCATGCGACCGCCTGGGGCGCCGCCGCGATGCTGCGCGCCGTCCAAATCCCCACTCGCCAGGACGGAGTCTATATCGACCTCCCCAGCGTTCGCGTCGAGGTCGCGGAGATGTGCTCGGGGCTCCAGACGCTCGCGCTGATGCTGGCTGCCGCGGCGATGATCGCGGCCGTGATGCCGACGCGCCGTCGGCCGTGGGCGCCGGCGCTGTTCGTCGCCGCCGTGGCGCTCACCCTCGAGGCGAACGCGCTGCGGGTGGCCGGCATCTCGATCGGCCTGGAGCACACGATGGGCGCGCTCGCGCGCGAGTGGAAGGACTGGATCCAGGTCGGTACGACGGGGCTCGCGCTCACGCAGCTCGCGGGCCTCGGCCGGCTCGTGGCTCGGTCGTAGCGGCACACGCCCGGCCTGACGCTGCCCGGGAAGGCCAGCTTCTGGTGCGCGTCCGGGCGTTCGGCTAAACTCCCCGCCAGCCATCCTCAATCGAGGTGCGCATGCTCGAAGAGACCGATCGCCAGATCGATAACCGGCGGACGCGCGTAACCCGTCACCGCCTGGCCCCCGGCGCCCATACAGGCTTCCATCGTCATGAGTATGACTACGTTGTCGTTCCGGTGACTGACGGCCGCATGCGGATCGTGGAGGCCGGCAAGGACTTGTTCTCAGATCTTTCGAGTGGTGTGGCCTATTTCCGCCCGGCCGGTGCCGAGCACGACGTCTTCAACGAAAGCGACCGGGAGCTCGTTTTCGTCGAGATCGAGCTCATTGGCTGACCGATAGTCGATCCGAGCCGACGAGATCATACGGCGCCTAGAAGACCGGAGACTGCTTTCCGTGAAGGCCTGCTGGGATTCCTACACGAGCGGGATGGAGCACTCGCCCACGAACGCCACGGGTACTGGATGGGAGCGCACGCCGTGCCACGCGGAGCTACCCCAGACGCCCGAGAGCCCTCTCGTTATCCCAGATCCGGAAGCAGAGAGCGTGGAACTGAATGGCCCGCTGGCCTCTCTCGGGCGCAGTCCCCTCCATCGCCATCTGATCTGACGTAACGATTATCCCGCAGGCGACGCAGAGTTGACCCTCACCTGGACCATCGCCGGTTCTCGTGATGCGGTCATGCGGTAGGCGGCCGTCCTGGAGCTTCCGTTGGATGACGAGGCGAACGATCTCCGAGTCCACACGCGATCCTCACTCGACCGAGCGTCAGTGGTCCATCGGGTTATTACCTACATAACCCGGGGGGGCTTTCACGGAATGTCCCCCCCGACACCGTGGACCCGCGCGGGGTGAAGGGAAGTAGCACGTGAGGCGGTTCAACTGATCGTCACGGACGCGCCGGCAGACATCGTGCGCTCGGCGCCGTACACCGTGGCGTCATAAGAACGTCGGCTTGCTACCTAGCGAGACTCTAGCGCGCGTCGCTCCTTAATCCAGACCTGATAACACAGGACGTGTAACTGCATGGGCTTCGGGGCGCCGGGCTGGAGCCTAGTGCCGCCGCCCTCCTCCATCACGAGATACTCCTTTGTGATAGGCGATTCACAGGCGTCGCACGTCTCCCCGTTGCCTGGACTAGCCCAGAATCGCCCGATGTCGTTATGCGGTAAGCGCCCGTCCCGCAGTTTTCGCTGGATGAGAAGACGAATGGCTTCTTCGTCCATTGGGGCCTCTACAGGAAGGGTAGCCGGAACAGCCAGATTCGAGTGGAGCATAGCACGGGGTCTCGGCAACGGCTCGCCGCCTGTCGCAGTCTGTCCTATCTATGGAGATTGTAAGTGGTCAGTCAGGTCTGCTCATCCTGGCCGTACCCGCGCCGCTCGACGTGACGCGCGCTACGCAAGGCGCTGCCCCGGGCGCTCATGCTTACCTGGCCGCGGCGTGGACGTCCAGCCCGAGCCGGCCTCTACGCCGGGCTGCGAAACGCTCCGACACCGCTGGAGGGATCGTCGAGCTGGCGACGGACGCCATCCGCGCCGGTGGCTTCTGCGGTATGAGATTCGGGCACGTCCGCGCGTGGGCGACGACTGACTCTCTCAAATCGGCTCCGCAGTCGTGGCAGAGATAACAGCCGTCGCCGATCTCCGTCCCGAGCTGCTCGGGCGTGTAAGTTCGGCGGCATTTCTCGCAGAGCGCCACCAGATGGTCCGGACACGACGCGAAGAGCAACGATCTGAGTCGGACGAACAGCATCACGGCGCGCGTATCGTCGTCCTCGAGGCACGAGCCTGTCAAGCCGAGCAGCGAAGTAGTTTGGTGAAAGGTGTGGATTCTGTGGATAACTCCAGACCGTCCCTGCACCACCAACCGCGACAGCCACAATCTGCTCCCGCGAGGGCAGGATCTCCGCAACCGGAGGTCATTCCAGCGGCGGCGCGGGGGCGAGTCAGCGCGGACTAACTACCTGATGACGCAGAAGCCTTGCGCCTCGATGCCGAGCGCGACGTTGAACTTCGACCGGAAGTTCTCGAGGGCCGCCGCAGCGGTCAGCTCGACGATCTGAGCCTCGGAGAAGTGCGCGCGCACGCGCGCAAAGAGCTCGCCGGTGACCTTTCGATCGGTGAACGTCATCGCCTCGGCGTATTCCAGGGCTGCCTTCTCACCCTCGACGAAGAGATCGCTCGTGGCGGCCTCGGCGATCTTCGCCTCTGATGCCCCGGCCTGCATCCCACGGGATGCATTGATGTCGATTCAGAAGGGACATCCGTTGATCAGGGCGACCCGCAGATAGACCAGCGCGAGCAGCTGCGGGGCAAGCAGGCCCGAACGCTCGACGGCCGCCGAGAGCTGCTTGGCGGCCTTCATGATCCCGGGAGTATGGGCCTGGATCTTGGTGGTGTTGAGCACGAAGCCGAAGGTATCGGTCTCTTTCCCGAACGTCTCCTTCAGGATGGGATCGCTGCCGGGGTCCTCGATCTCTCTCACGCGCGGCATGGCGCGATTATACTCTCGACGCGCTCACGGCCGCGTGTCGCGGAAGCGCGTGAGAGCGCCCTCGATCGTGGGCAGCGCCTCGAGCAGGACGTTGCCGACGATCTCGAGGCTCCGGGCCGACACCTTGTCGAGCGTGTCCTCCGCCGTGTGCCACGGCGGAAAGTCGAAATCGATCAGGAGCGCCGCGGGCACGCCCAGGCGCATGAACGGTGCGTGGTCGTCCTCGACCGCGAGCGACTTGGGCAGGAACTGGGCGTCGTGGCCGAGCCGCGTCGCGGTCGCCCAGATGATATCGGTCAGCCACCTGCTCGACGCGGCCTCCCGCCGGATGCCGAGATCCCGATCACCGATCATGTCGGCCACGATCACGGCGCGCGGCAGGCGTCGTGACTTTCCGAGCTCCCCCGCCATCCGCCGCGACCCGTAGAGGCTATCGACCGGCGTCCACGCCTCGCGGGCCTCCTCGCCGTCGAACCACGCGATCCAGTACGTGTACTCGCGCGGCCGCTCGCGCAGCCGTCGCGCCAGCTCGATCAACAGCGCGGTGCTCGAGCCGCCGTCGTTCGCGCCCACGAACGTGAACTCGCGGAACCACTTGGTGTCGTAGTGCCCGCCGATCAGGATCACGTCCTGGCGCCGCCCCGGCAGCACGGCGACGACGTTGGCCATCGGCAGCCGGCCGTGGGGCGTGTCGGCGTCGAACGGTTCCACCCGGGCCGAGATCCCGGCCCGCCGAAGCTCGTCGACGACGTACTGGCGCGCTCGCGCCCCAGCCGGCGACCCGGCCGGGCGCGGACCGATGGCCACGAGCCGCTCGACGTGCCGCAGGGCCGCGGCGCCGTCGAACGGGGGCGCCGGGCGCGCGTCCCGGGCGCTCGGCGGTATCAGTCCGGCGAGGGCCGCGACGACGAAGAGCAGGCCGGCGCGCCGACGAGTCACGCCGGTTTCGTTCCCACGGCGCCGTAATAGTTCAGCGTCAACACGAACGCGCCGCGCGCGACGACCTCGGTGAGCCCGTCGAGCCACCGCTGGGCCGTGGACGCGTCCACGATGCCGAAGCTGACGGCGCGCTCGGCGCGGCGCTCGAGGAACGTCTTCGTCCACGGCTCGAGCGTCGTGTCCTGGTACACATCCGTCAGCAGGCGGATGCCGTCGAGGCCGGCGGCGCGGAGCAAGCCCGGGAGCCGGCGACCGCTGTGCGGCTCGGCATAGATGTGCGCGGCGACCCCGTGCATGATGCGCTCGGTCAGCGTGCGGTCGGGATGGGTAATCGCAACCACGCCGAAATCCTGATCCTGCACGCCGACGCGCCCACCCGGGCGGGTCACCCGCACCATCTCGCGCACGACCCCTAGCGGATCCGCGACGTGCAGGATGACGGTGATGGCGAGCGCGGCGTCGAACCGGTGTGCGGCGAACGGCAGGCGGGCGCCGTCGGCGGCGCGCAGCGCGATGCGCGGGCGACGTGCGGCCTCACGGCAGAGCTCGCGCGCGCGATCGAGCAGGAGCCGACTCCGGTCCACGCCCACGACTTCGCCGCGTCGCCCGACGAGAGTTGCGAGGTCGCGGACGACGACGCCGGTGCCGCAGCCGACCTCGAGCACGCGATCGCCCGCGACGACGGGGACGAACCTCAGGAAACGCCGCCGCAACCGGGCGTGCGCCGGGGTTCGGCCGCGCGCCTCGAGCCCGGCGGCCATCTCGGCGAGATTCGTCTGGGCATCGGCATCGCGCCACGGATCCGGATGGCGGCGCGTCGTGCGCGGACGGCCCCTCGGGCCGGCCGGTCGCTCGGCCCGGCGGACTCTCACGCGACGCGGGTCAGCCGCCGGAGTCGAGGCGGGCACACTGCTCGCTGCAGAAGTACCGCACCTGGCCGGCATCCGTCCGGCGGACGGCGCGCGATTTCACGATGTAGGTCTGGCACACCGGATCCTTGACGAGCTCGTCCGGCAGGGTGCGGGGCGCTCCGCGCGCCGGCAAGCGGAGCCGGCGCAGCATCGGGAGAAAGAACACCACCGCGAGGGCGAGAAACAGGAGGATCGGAAGCAGCCGCATGGACTCAGCGGTCGGGCTTGATGGACACCGCCCGGAGGAACTCTTTGTCCTGGGTCGTCAGCACGGACGAGACGGTGACGCCCTTCTTGCTGCCGGCGAAGAAGATGCCGGTGTCAGCGCCCCGGCGCAGGATCTCCTGGACGGCGTCGCGCGCCGCGTCGGCGGCGGCGAGCGAGACCTCGATCGTCTGTAGCAGCTTCTTGAGGAGCGCGTCGACCTGGCGGTCCCGAGCCATCGCGTCCTTACGATATCATAGGGTGATGCACGCAGCCTGGACGCGCCTGTCGTCGTCCGCGCACTACACGCGAGGCAAGCTCACGCTTCGCGAGGACGTGTGGCGGCTCCCGGACGGCCAGGAGGTCGTTTACCCGATCCTCGCGGTCGGCGTGACGGTGGGCGTGCTCCCCTTCGTCGACGCGACCCGCGTTCTCCTCGTGGGTCAGTACCGCCATCTTCAGGGCCGGGTCTCGTGGGAGCTGCCGGGAGGGGGCGCCCATGCGGGCGAGGACCCCGTGGCCGCCGCCCAGCGCGAGCTACGCGAGGAGGGAGGCTATCGGGCCGAGCGGTTCGCGTTCTTGACGCGCTTCTATCCGTCCAACGCCTACCTCGACGAGGTCGCGTACTGCTACGCCGCGTACGGCCTGACGCCCGATCCCCTGCCCGCCGACCACGACGAGTTCCTCGAGCGACGCGTCGTGCCGCTGGAGGAAGCCGTCCGCATGGCCGTCGAGGGCGACATCGCGGAGTCGGTCTCGAAGGTGACGCTGCTTCAGTATGTCGCGCGGCCGCCGGAGAGGTCGTAGACGGCTCCGGTCGAGAACGAGCACTCGTCGGACGCGAGCCACGCGACGAGCGCGGCGACCTCCTCCGGGCGGCCGACCCGGCCCATCGGGATCTTCGCGACGAGGTAATCCACGGTCTCCTTGGACATCTGCTTCACCATGTCGGTCCCGATGACCGCGGGCGCCACGGCGTTCACGAGGATCCCGCGGGTCGCCACCTCCTTCGCGAGTGCCTTGGTGAAGCCGATCACACCCGCCTTCGCCGTCGAATAGGGCACCAGCGTCGGATTGCCTTCCTTGCCGGCGATCGACGCGATGTTGACGATGCGACCGCTCCCCTGCGACAGCATGCGCCGCACCGCCGCGCGCGAGACGAGAAACACGCTGGTGAGGTCGCAGGCGATGACCCGGTGCCAATCTTCGTCGGTGAGCTCCCAGGTGAGCTTCGAGCCACCGGTGATGCCGGCGTTGTTGACGACGATGTCGAGCCGGCCCCAACGCGTGTGGGCGGTCTCCACCGCGCGCTCCACGTCGTCGCCGCACGTGACGTCGGCGACGAGGGCCATGGCGGCGGCGCCGAGCTCGCCGGCCGCGGCCTCGACCGCCGGCTTGTCCAGATCGACGAGCGCCACCCGGGCGCCGTCGGTGACGAGCCTCCGCGCAATGGCGAGCCCGATCCCCCGAGCGCCGCCGGTCACGAGCGCGACTCGACCGGTGAGGCTCATCGGCGCACCTCGCCGGCAGCGGTGGCTCGCACGGGCTCGGATATCATAGGTTCGCCTCGCCTGCGGCTGCGGCTCGCACGGCCATCCTCATGACAGCGCCCGGCCGAGGTCGTCGATCAGATCGTCCGGGTGCTCGAGACCGATCGACAGCCGCAGCAGGTTCTCGGGAGTACGTGTGCCGGCACCCTCGATCGACGCGCGATGCTCGACGAGGCTTTCCGTCCCGCCGAAGCTCGTCGCCCGCGTGAAGAGGCGGAGCTTCGCGGCGACGTCCAGCGCCCGCTCGCGGTCGCCCCTCACCTGCACCGAGACCATCCCGCCGAAGGCCTTCATCTGGCGGCGCGCGACGTCGTGCGCCGCGTGCGTCGGAAGCCCGGGATAGTGGACTTGCTCGACGCGCGGGTGCTCGTGCAAAAACGTCGCGACGTGCAGCGCGTGCTCCGAGTGGGCGCGCACCCGATACGGAAGCGTTCGGATCCCGCGTCGAACCAGCCAGCAGTCGAACGGCGACGGCACCGCGCCCCCCGACGCCTGGATCGCGCGGATCCCCTCGAAAACCTCGTCACGAGTCCTGGAAACGACGACGCCTCCGAGCACGTCGCCGTGGCCGCCGAGGTATTTCGTCGTGGCGTGCAGGACCAGATCGGCGCCGAGCTCGAGCGGTGATTGGAGCACCGGTGTCGCCGTCGTGTTGTCGCAGACGTAGAGCGCGCCCGCCCGGCGGGCGATCTCGCCGATTGCCGCAATGTCGGTGATCTTCCACAGCGGGTTCGACGGCGTCTCGACCCAGACCAGGCGCGTATTCGTTCGGATCGCTCCGCGCACCGCCGCGACGTTGGTCATGTCGACGAAGCTCGTGCCGAGCCCCCATCGAGCGAAGGTCTCGCGCAGCAGTCGTAGTGTCCCGTGGTAGGCGTCAGTCGGCGCGACGACGTGGTCGCCCGGGCTCAGCACGAGGAAGATGGCGGAGGTCGCGGCCGAGGCCGACGCGAACGCCGCGGCCCCGGCGCCTCCCTCGAGGGCGGCGAGACACTCCTCGAGGGCCTGGCGGTTGGGGTTGCTGTTCCGCGCGTACATGAACCCGCGCGGGTACGAGCCGTCTGGATCACGCTCGAAGGTCGTGGACGGATGAATCGCTTGGGTCACCGCGCCGGTCCCGGGATCGACGTGCACGCCGGCGTGGACCGCGACCGTTTCGATCCGAGCCTTGGTCCCCTCCCGCGTCGGTCCCTCCCCCATCATCCCCTCTCTCATCATCCCCTCCCTCTTCATCTCCCTCCCTTGAGCTTCTGGCCCCTGGGATCGTACAGCGGTTCGCGGCTGACGGTGGCGACAACCGCCTCGCCGAACACCTCGACGGCCAGGCGTGTCCCGAGCGCGGCCCTGGACGCGGGGACGTAGCCGTACGCGATCGATGCGCCCACGGTGTAGCCGTAGCCTCCGCTGGTAACACGGCCGATCGTGCGCCCGTCGGCGAGGATCGGCTCACCTCCGAGCGCGACCAGGCTCGGATCGGCGAGCGTCAGACACACGAGCTTCGTGCCGATCCCCATCTGTTTCTGCCTCACGAGGGCCTCACGGCCGATGAAGTCGCCCTTGTCGAGCTTGACGCAGAATCCCAGGCCCGCTTCCCACGGCGTGTGCTCCGGCGTTACTTCCGCGCTCCAGTAGCGGTACCCCTTTTCGAGTCGGAGCGAGTCGATCGCGCGGTACCCGGCGGCGAGCATTCCGGCAGGTGCCCCGACGCTCCACAGCCCATCCCAGAGGGAGAGCGCGTCCGCCGTCGTCGCGTAGAGCTCCCAGCCGAGCTCGCCGACATACGTGACGCGGAGCGCGAGCACGCTCACGCCGGCGATCGTGAGACGGCGCGCGCCCATGTACGGGAAGGCGGCAGCGGAGACATCGTCGCGCGTCGCGTGGGCGAGGATCTCACGGGCCCGAGGTCCGAAGAGGCCGAGGCACGCATAGCGCCCCGTCACGTCCTCGAGCGCCACGCTGCCATCGTCCGGTACGTGGGAGCGGACCCAGGCCAGGTCGTGGAGACCGAAGGCGCTCCCGGTGACGAGTATGAACCGCTCCGGACCGACGCGGGTCACGGTCAGGTCGCACTCGATCCCGCCCCGGTCGTTGAGGAGCTGCGTGTAGGTGACGGCGCCGACGGGCTTGTCGAGGTCGTTGTCGGCCAGTCGCTGGAGCAGGGCCAGGGCGTCCCGGCCAGAGACCTCGAGCTTGCTGAACGAGGTCTCGTCGAACAGCGCGGCACTCTCGCGTGTCGCCCGGTGCTCGGCTTCGATCGCCGTCGACCAGTGATGGGCCGCCCAGCCCCGCGGCGCCCAGGTCCGCGGCGATCGCGCGACGTTCGTCTCGAACCAGTTCGGCCGCTCCCAGCCGGCCTTCTCGCCGAAGGCGCTCCCGAGGGCCTCGAGCCGCGGATGCACTGGCGAGAGCTTGAGCCCACGACCCGCGCGCCGCTCCTCGCCCGGATAGTGGATGTCGTAGTACCTGGAATAGGTCTCAACCGCCTGCGCGCGGGCATGCCCGCGGTCGGCGTAGTGGGCGCCGAAGCGACGCAGGTCCATCCGCCAGAGGTCCATCGGCGCGCGCCGATCGAGAATCCACTCGGCCATCACACGACCGACTCCGCCGGCGCCCGCGATCCCGTGAGCGCAGAACCCGGCGGCGACGAAGAAGCCGCGGACCTCGGGCGCTTCGCCCAGGATGAACTCGCCGTCCGGCGTGAACGCCTCGGGACCGTTGATCAACGTGATGACTTCAGCCCGGCCGATCGGCGGAACTCGGGAGATCGCCTGCGCCATGAGGTCGTCGAACCGCTCCCAGTGCGGCGCCAGAAGCTTGTGAGTGAAGTCGCGTGGGATGCCGTCGAGCCCCCAGGGCAAGGGTGACCGCTCGTAGCCACCCATGAGGAGCCCGCCCACCTCTTCACGGAAGTACACGAGGCGGTCCGGGTCGCGCATCGTCGGGAAGTCGCGGGTGACGCCGTCGATCGGCCTGGTGACCAGGTACTGGTGCGCCATCGGGATGACAGGGACGGTGAGGCCGACCATGCGGCCGACCTCGTGCGCCCAGATCCCGGCCGCGTTGACGACGACCTCGCACGGCACCGTCCCGTCATCGGTCTCCACGCCGGCGACCCGACGGCCTTCGACCTTGACGCCGCGCACGTTCACCCCCGTCCGGACGGCGACGCCCCGCTTGCGCGCGCCGTCGGCGAGCGCCCCGGCGAGCGAGGCGGGGTCGATCCGGCCGTCGGTCGGCAGGTAGGCGGCGCCCTCCACCCCGGCGATGCTCATCAGCGGGAACAGGTCACGCGCTTCCTCCGGCGAGATCAGACTCAGCGGCAGCCCGAAGGTGCGCGCCCAGCCGACCTGGCGCTTGAGCTCGAGGAGACGTTCTTTCGACGACGCCAGGCGCAGGCTTCCCACCTCGCGCCAGCCGGGATCGCGCCCGGTGTAGTCCCGGAGTCGTCGATAGAGCTCGACGCTCGCCATGTTGATTCGCGTCAGCGCGATGGTCGAGCGGAGCTGGCCCACGAGCCCGGCCGAGTGGAAGGTGGAGCCGCCGGTCAGCTCACCGCGATCGAGGACGAGGACGTCGTGGCAGCCCGCGACCGCCAGGTGATAGGCGATGCTGCAGCCGGCGACGCCGCCGCCGATGATGACGACGCGGACAGGATTGATCGGCGGAGGTTCCCGTCAGCCGGCGGTGAAGCCGCCGTCGACGACCAGCTCGGTGCCCGTCATGAACGAGGACTCGTCGCTCGCCAGGAACAAGGCGACGTAGGCGATCTCGCGCGGCTGGGCGATCCGCCCGAGCGGGATCCCGGTCTCGAACTCCTTGCGGATCGCGTCGGTGAGATACGGCGCCTGCAGCGGCGTGTCGACGATCCCCGGGTGGATCACGTTGCAGCGGATCTTGTCTCGCGCGAACTGGATCGCCAGGGATTTGGTCAGCGAGATGAGGGCGCCCTTCGCCGCGGTGTACGCGTCCTGCGCCCGTGTGAAGCCGGCGAGAGCCGAAACGGAGCCCATGTTGATGATCGAGCCGCCGCCCGCGCGCTGGAGATGGGGGATGCCGTGCTTCGTGACCCAGAACACCGATTTGAGATTGATCGCCATGACGCGGTCCCACCAGCGGTCGTCGGTCTCGAGCACGGAGCGGTCGCGGTCCTTCCAGAGGACGCCGGCGTTGTTGTGGAGGACATGGAGCGCGCCGAAGCGCCGGACGCCATCCTCGACAATCCGCTGGACGTCCGCCTCGACCGCGACGTCGCCGGTGATCGCGAGCGCCTGGCCGCCGGCCTTCTCGACCCGGGCGACCGTGTCGCGCGCGGCGGCCGCGTCGATGTCGGCCACGACGACGCGCGCGCCCTCTTCGGCGAAGAGCAGCGCCGTCTCGCGCCCCATGCCCATTCCGCTTCCAGTGATGAGCGCGACCTTTCCGGAGAGCCGCCCGCTCATCGTGGCTTAGATCCTCTCGAAGTTGCGCGCCAGCTCCCAGTCGGTCACGACCTGGTCGAAGGCCTGTTGCTCGAGCCGGGCGGTGTGCAGGTAGTGCTCGACCACGCGATCGCCGAACGCCGCGCGCGCGACCTTCGAGCGCTCGAGCTCGCCGATCGCCTCGCGGAGCGTCTTCGGCACCTGAGGAAGCGTCGCGTCCTCGTAGGCATTGCCCTCGTAGAGCTTGGGCGCCTTCAGCCGGCCGGCGATGCCGTGTAGCCCGGCGGCGATCGTGGCCGCGAAGGCGAGATAGGGATTGGCATCGGCGCCCGGAATCCGGTTCTCGACGCGAAACCCGCCGCCCTCGCCGCACAGACGGAAGCCGCAGGTGCGGTTGTCCCATCCGGCGACGATGCGCGTGGGCGCGAACGACCCGGCCTGGTAGCGCTTGTACGAATTCACGCTCGGAGCATAGAAGTAGGCGAACTCGCGCGCCATCGCCATCTGACCAGCGAGCCACTGGCCGAAGAGCGGCGTGCTCGTCGTCCGGGCGCCCCGTCCCGCGCCCGCGAACAGCGCCTTGCGCCCGGTCTTGTCCCAGAGCGAGGAGTGCAGGTGGAACGACGAGCCGGCCGCGGCCATGTCGTACTTGGCCATGAAGGTGACGGCCGACCCGTGCAGGTGTGCGATCTCCTTCGCTCCGTGCTTGTAGAGGGCGGTACGGTCGGCCATCTCGAGCGCCTCCGCGTAGCGGAGGTTGATTTCTTCCTGGCCGCGCCCCCATTCACCCTTGGAGGTCTCGACCGGAACGTCCGCGGCCTCCATGCCGTTGCGGATCGCGCGGATCAGCGGCTCCTCCTTCGTCGTCTGGAGGATGTGGTAGTCCTCGAGATAGCCGGACACCGGTGTCAGATCGTGGTGGCGCTTGCGGCGCGCCTCCTCGAACGACTCCTTGAAGCAATAGAGCTCGAGCTCGGCTGCGGTCTTGACGACGTAGCCCAGCGATGCCGCGCGTTCGAGCTGGCGCTTGAGGACCCACCGTGGCGCTTCCTCGATCCGCTCGCCCTCTTCGGTGTAGACGTCGCAGAAGACGAGCGCCGTCTTCGGCAGCCACGGGATGAGACGCAGCGTCGCCAGGTCCGGGACCATCTTCATGTCCCCGTACCCGCGCTCCCACGAGGTGAGCTTGAAGCCGGGAAGCGGCTCCATCTCCATGTCGACGGTGAAGAGATAGATGCAGGCGTGGGCGCCATCCTCCATCACGTGATCGAGAAAGTAGCTCCCCACGACTCGCTTGCCCATGAGCCGGCCGAAGGTGTCCGGAAAGACGGTCAGGACGGTGTCGACGTCGCCCTTCTCGATGAGCTGCTCGAGTTGCTTGCGATCGAGTCGGCCCGGCATGACGCGGATAGTAGCGTACCCGCCGGGCCTGTGTCATCCTGCCGCCGTGCCGTCCTCGCCGCAGCGCACGATTGTCGCGTGGACGCTGTACGACTTCGCCAACTCTGCGTTCGCGGCGGTCATTCTCTCGACAGTCTATCCCGCGTACTACGCGAATCTCGTCGTCGGCAACGCCACGGGGCGGGGCGATTTTCTGTGGGGCGCGGCGATCTCCACCGCCATGGTCATCGGCGCGCTGACGTCGCCCTTGCTCGGCGGCATCGCCGACCACGCCGGCGCCCGCAAGCAGTTCTTCATCGGCTTCACGGTGGTGTGCATCGCCGCGACCGCGCTCATGGCGACGGTGCGTCCGGGCCTGGTCCTCTGGGGGTGGGTGCTCGCCGTCGTCGGCGTCGTCACCTACGAAGCGGCGATCATCTACTACAACTCGTATCTGCCGCGCATCGCCCGGCCCGAGCAGCTCGGCCGGGTGTCGGCGGCGGGCTTCGCCGTCGGCTACGCCGGATCCCTCGTCGCGTTCCTGGCCGCCTATCCGTTCGCGGCGGTCGACGCGTTCTGGGGTTGCTTCCTCTCTGCCGCCGTCCTCTTCGCGGTGACCTCGCTGCCCTCGTTCTTCATCCTGCCTGGCGACGCGCGCCACCCGATGCCGATCGCCGTCGCGGCCGCGCGCGGAGCCCGTCTCACCCTCGCCACGCTCCGCGAGATCTTGACCGCCGGTGAGCGGGTCCAGATGCGCCGCTTTCTGATGTCGTACCTGATCTACGAGGACGGCGTGAACACGGTCGTGACCTTCGCCGGCGTCTTCGCGGCCAAGACGCTCGGCTTCTCGTTCAAAGAGATCATCATCCTGTTCATGCTGGTTCAGGTCTCCGCCCTCGTGGGATCGGCGGCGTGGGCGCGGCCGACGGACGTGCGTGGCCCGAAGTTCGTCGTGAGGCTGACGCTCGTGCAATGGGCCGCCGTCACCGTGCTCGCCTTCTTCGTCCAGGCCAAATGGCACTTCTGGGTCGTCGCCATCCTCGCCGGGACCGGGCTCGGCGCCGTCCAGGCGGCGAGCCGCACCTTCATGGCGACCCTCGTGCCGCGCGAGCGCGAAGCCGAGTTCTTCGGGTTCTATTCCCTGGTCGGCAAGACGGGAGCGGTGCTCGGTCCGGTGGTCTTCGGCGCCGTGTCGTGGCTTCTCTCCGGCAATCAACGCGCGGCGATCATCGCGGTCGGGCTCTTCTTCGTCGTTGGCTTCCTGCTGCTCGGTCGCGTCAGCGCCGGCGGCCCGACTGTTGAAGATCGGGGGGAGCGCCGCCGTTCCCCCCGATGCCCCCCACCGACTTCCCTCGTGGTCTAGCTCGTCGATCGTCGCGCCGGCAAAGCCGGCGCTCGACCAGCGACGACGATTCTCAGGTTGATCGACCACCGGGTTCGCCGCATAGCCGACTCGAGACGCACTCGCAGCGGGAGACCTGTGGTGCCGCCGCTCCACCTGTTCGAGCGCCAGCCCCGGCTTGGACGAGCACCGGGGTCGGTGCTGCGCGAGCACGAGTGCTACGGGATCGTCACCGGCGTCGTCCGGGGTATCAAAAAACGACGCGCGACCGCGAGGCCGCCGCCGCTACCAAACCGTGGAAGTCGGGCATAAGGCCGAGTTCCCGGCTACGGGGTGTACGGGGTGCCCGGCATACCCGAGTTGTGCAAATCGACGAGCAGCCAGCGGCCGCCGGTCTTGACCCACGTCTGGCTGTTCCGCTGCATCAACGTGCTCATCCTTCCGTTCTTGTCGATGAATATCTGGTCGGTATAACTGTTGACCACGAAGACGTTGCCGTCCTGAAAGACGCGGCGGGTGACCTGTTGGGTCAGTTCCTGGCGCGTCGGATAGTTCTGCCACAGATTGGTAATGAACGCGCGCACCGCCTCCTTCCCCTCGATCCTGAATCCCGCACGGGCTACGGTGAATACCACGTTGTCGGCAAGGTCTGCCAGCCATGCATTGACATCGCCCCGGGCGGCCGCCTCCGCTCGCTTCCGCGTGATATCCGCGACCTCCTTGGCAGGATCAGCCTGAGCCCATACCACAGGCTCGGTTCCCAACAGCAAGACCAGGGCGAGAAAACCGCTCAGCAGTCTCATGATGTCCTCCCCCTCTCTCAGTCGCGTGAACCTCATTTGGGTCAGTGGTTCCGACCCACACCCCCGTTTCTCCGGTCAGGACGGTGGCGAGACTCTGTGCTTACTCCTATAGGTTGTCAACAGAAGTCTGAGGCCGAACGCCACCAAGCGCACCAGTGCCCCGGCCGAGGGCACCGGGGCGTGCTAGCATCATGGAGCCCTGCCCCCACTGCGGCGAGCCCGGATTGGCGGGCTTGGCAGGGCGAGCACGGACAGCAGCCGCCCGACGACGAGCAGGCGCCAGTCGTAGCGCCTCCTGATCCTTCGCCAATAGAGAAGCCAGTGCGGCGTCCCTTCGGGGTCCAGTTCGATGATCACGACCGCCCCTCGGTCCGCTCGACGTGAGCGGCGAACGGGACCGTCAAGGGAGACTCAGCAGAGACGGTTACGTGGGGAGCGGCGCTCGTTCCCGCCGATCTTCAACTAGTGAATCACGACCAGCGGGATCATGAGCACCATCAAGATGAGGCACGCAATCCCGACGGCGCGGCGGCCCGGCGAGATCGGCGAGAGGTCGTCCAGCGGTGGGCTGTGATGAAAGCCGACGAGGAACGAGATCAGACCCGCCCACACGAACCAGTTCAGCGACGACGCCACGGCGACCGCGACGTCGCCGCCCGAGGCTCGGAAGCTCCAGAGAAATGAACCGAGTCCGAGAACGAGCAGGCCCGTGACGGTCGCCTTGCCGATGCGGCGATGGTGCCGGCCGAAGAGTGCGTAGGCGATCCGCCCGCCGTCGAGCTGTCCTACCGGAAAGAGGTTCAACGCGGTGACGAGAAACCCGGCCCACGCCGCGTCGGCTATCGGGTGCGTGAAGAGCATGTACCCGGGCGGGATCGAGCCGAAGCGCAGGTACGAGAGCCCATACGTGAGCAGCGAATGGCCGAACGCCATGTATCCGTCGGGCGGCGCCGGCACGACGGTGGACCACGCAAAACCCAGCAGGCTCGCCGGGAATGCGACGGCCAGGCCCGCCAGCGGGCCCGCCGCCGCGATGTCGAACAGCGCGTTTCGATTGCGGGCGGGCGAACGCATCAGGATGATCGCCCCGAGCGTCCCGAACAGGAAGGGCGCGGGAATGAAGTACGGCAGGCTGACGGCCGCGCGGTAGTGGCGGGCCGTGAAGTAGTGGCCAAACTCGTGCACCCCGAGAATCGCCATCAGCGTGAACGCGAACGGCGCCCCGGCCAGGAAGCGGGCCGCCGACGGAGACGAGCGCAAGGCGTCGAACGTCGGGGACCCTGCGAACGCGAGCCCGGCGATGAGCGTCGACAGGCACGTCAGCACGAAGAGCAACACGTTCACAGCAGGCCGCGAGGGCACCGTCGTCTCGGCGAGCGGCCACGCCTGGACGGCGACCGCGTCCGCCTCTTCGCGCAAGAACGGCGTGTAGCCGAACGGTCGGAAGCGCTCGACCAGGATGTCGAGCGCACGGCCGGGCGTGGTGGTCAGCACGCCGCGGAACACGATGACGCCACCGCGGATCTGCCGGTCGCGGACGACCAGCACGTCTTCGACGTTCCGGCGCAATCGGTCTTCGGCGGCGAGCAGGTCCTCCGGCGGGAGCGGCGGCGGGAGACGGCGCGTGCGAACGGGCCACCAGCGCATGGCTTCAGGCTACCACGCGGCCAAACGGGCGATCGCAGCGCGCACCGCATCGATGCCGGCCTCGCGGTAGATCGCTCCGAGCACGGCCTCGAGGGCGGTGGCCAGGATCGATTCGCGCGTGCGGCCCCCCGACTGGTCCTCGCCGCGGCCCAGGCGCAAGAGAGGACCTAGCTCGAGTTCGATGGCCCAGCGGGCGAGCCGGGTGCCCGCGACCAGCTCGGCACGCCGCGGCGTCAGGACGCCGACCACCGCCGCCGGGTCGGCCGCCGTGACGTGCTCGGTGACGACGAGGGCGAGCGCCGCGTCGCCCAGGAACGCGAGCGGCTCGTGATCCGAGGCCGGAGGGTGCTCGTTGGCGTACGAGGCGTGGGTGAGCGCCTGCTCGAGGAGGAGCGGATCGCGGAAGCGATAGCCGAGCCGCCGTTCGAGCTCGGCGACGCGGAGGGCGTCCACCTACGGACGGAACGTGCGGAAAGCCAGCGTGGCGTTCGTGCCGCCGAAACCGAAGGCGTTCGAGAGCGCCGCCTCGACGTCCTGCTTGCGCGCCTGGTTGGGGACGTAGTCGAGGTCGCACTCGGGATCGGGCGTTTCGTAGTTGATGGTCGGGGGCAGCACGCCGTGGTGGAGCGCCAGCGCGGTCGCGATCGCCTCGACGCCGCCGGCGGCGCCCAGCATGTGGCCCGTCATCGACTTCGTCGAGGAGACGGCGAGGCGCCGCGCGTGGTCGCCGAAGACCCGCTTGATCGCGAGCGTCTCGAACTTGTCGTTGTAGGGCGTCGACGTGCCGTGGGCGTTGATGTACCCGACGGCGGAGACGTCGAGCTCCGCGTCACGCAGGGCGGCGGCCATCGCCCGTGCCGCTCCGTCGCCCTCCGGGTCGGGCGCCGTCATGTGGTGGGCGTCGCCCGTCATTCCATAGCCCACGATCTCGGCGTAGATGCGGGCGTCCCGCGCGCTCGCGTACGCGAGCGACTCGAGGACCACGATGCCGGCGCCCTCGCCGCACACGAAGCCGTCACGGTTCGCGTCGAACGGCCGCATGGCCTTCGCCGGCTCGTCGTTGCGCGTGGACATCGCCTTCATCGAGCAGAAACCCGCGATCGTCAGCGGGACGACGATGGCTTCGGCACCCCCCGCGATCATCACGTCGGCGTCGCCGCGCTGGATGATCTTGAAGGAATCCCCGATGGCGTGGTTCCCGGTCGCGCACGCCGTCACCACCGACGAGTTGGGCCCTTTGGCGCCGAAGCGCATCGACACGAGTCCGGACGCCATGTTCACGATCATCATCGGGATGAAGAAGGGCGAGACCCGATCGGGGCCCTTCTCGAGCAGGGTCCGGTGCGTGTCGAGGAGCGTCGTGATGCCGCCGATCCCCGAGCCGATGAGGACGCCGAACCGCGAGCCGTCGATTTTCCCGGTGTCGAGCGCGGCGTCCTGGACGGCCAGGGCCGCGCTCGCGACCGCGTACTGGAGATAGGGGTCGAGGCGGCGCGCTTCCTTCTTGTCGACGAAGGCCAGCGGGTCGAAGTTCCTCACCTCGCCGGCGATGCGGGTCGGATAGTCGGTGGCGTCGAACTTGGTGATCGGGCCCACGCCCGAGCGCCCCTGCATCAGCGCGGACCAGAATTCGTCCGCGGTGTTGCCCACTGGCGTGAGGGCGCCGAGCCCCGTCACGACGACCCGTTGCGTGCCCACCGCCTACGAGTTGTCCTTGATGTACTGGATCGCGTCGCCGACGGTCACGATCTTCTCGGCATCCTCGTCGGGGATCTGGATGTCGAAGTGCTCCTCGAGGGCCATGACGAGCTCCACCGTATCGAGCGAGTCGGCCCCCAGGTCCTCGATGAACTTCGCCGCGGGGGTGACGTCGTCCTCCTCCACCCCGAGCTGCTCCACGATGATCTCCTTCACCTTCTCATCCACTGACTTCGCCATGAACCCGCCACCTCCACGGAAAGGATGAGTTACATGTAAAGGCCGCCGTTGACGTGGAAGACCTGGCCCGTCACATAGGTCGCCCCGTCTCCGGCGAGAAATCGTACCATCTCGGCTACTTCGCGGGCAGTCCCGATGCGCTTGAGCGGCACCTGGGCGAGCAGCGCGTCGCGAGCGGCCGCCGGCATCGGCGCGGTCATGTCCGTCTCGATCAATCCTGGGGCCACCGCGTTCACGAGGATCGACCAGTGCGCCAGCTCGCGCGCCGCCGCCTTCGTGAACCCGATGAGCCCCGCCTTCGCCGCGGAGTAGTTCACCTGCCCGGCGTTGCCCATGGCGCCGGCGGTCGACGTGATATTGATGATGCGCCCGCCGCTCTTCTGTCTGACCAGCGTCTTGCTCACCGCACGCGTCATCAGGAACGCGCCGCGGAGGTTCACCTCGATCACGCGATCCCAGTCCTCGTCCTTCATCCGGACGAGCAACTCGTCGTGCGTGACGCCGGCGTTGTTGACGAGGACGTCGATGCGTCCAAAGTGCTGTCGCGCCGCGTTCACGAGCCGATCGCAATCCTCGCGGCTCGCGACATCGGCGACGACACCGAGCGCCGCTCCGCCTTGGGCTTCCAAGTCTTGCACGGCGCGCTGGAGTCGGTCGCCGTCGCGCCCCGAGACTACCACGGCCGCGCCGTGTTCGGCCAGCCGCGCGCCGACTTCCGCGCCGATGCCGCGGCTGCCGCCGGTGACGATCGCGACCTTGCCGTCGAGTGGACCCTTCATACGCTCGCCTCGGACGGCGGGGCCCCAGCCCCGCGACGTCCTGCGGCTCGCCCTGCTGTCATGAGCTCGCCACGCTCAACCCGGGCCTCCAACCGCCGACAGGACCTTGTCGAGGCTGGTCGGGTCTTCGATCGACTGCCCTCGCGCGCCGTTGACGATGCGCCTCAGCAAGCCGGTGAGCACACGCCCGGGCCCGACCTCGACGAACGCCGTCGCGCCTTCCTCGGCCAGCCGGCGAACGCAGTCGGTCCACCGCACGGGGCTCGCGACCTGGCGCAGGAGGAATGGCCGCACGTCCTCCGCCTTGCGGGTGACGCCGGCGTCGACGTTGCGGACCACGGGCAGCGCGGGATCGACGACCGGTAACGCATCCAGCTCGCGCGCGAGCTTGGCGCCGGCCGGCGTCATGAGCGAGCAATGGAACGGCGCGCTCACCGGGAGCATCACGCTCATCTTCCCACCGCGCTCGGTGGCGAGCGCGACGGCGCGCTCGACGGCCGCTCGGTGACCGGCGATGACGATCTGGAGCGCCGAGTTCACGTTCGCGATCTCGACCACCTCACCCTGGGCGGCGTCGGCGCACACCTGCTCGACGGCCGCCAGCTCGAAGCCCATGATCGCAGCCATCGCGCCGGTTCCGACGGGAACCGCGTCCTGCATGAACTCGCCTCGCTTGCGCACGATCCGCACCGCGTCGGCAAAGCGGAGCGCGCCGGCGACGACCAGCGCCGTGTACTCGCCGAGGCTGTGGCCGGCCGTCAGCGCGGGCCGGAGGCCGCGCTCGGCGCAGGCGGCGGCGGCGGCCACCGACGCGGTCAGCACCGCCGGCTGAGTGTTGGCGGTGAGCGCAAGCTCGGCCTCGGGCCCCTCGAACGCGAGCCGGACGAGGTCGAAGCCGAGTGCGGCGTTTGCCTCCTCGAAGACCGCCTTGGCGCCGGGAGAGGTCTCGTAGAACCCCTTGCCCATCCCGACCGCCTGCGACCCCTGGCCGGGGAACAGAAACGCGATGGTCGTGGTCACCACCGCATCAGGGCAGCTCCCCAGGCGAAGCCGCCCCCGAGTGCGACGACGAGCACGAGGTCGCCGCGCTTCAGTCGCCCGGCGGCGATAGCTTCTTCGAGCGCGACGTACACCGACGCGGCGCCGGTGTTGCCGTAGCGGTCGACGTTCACGAAGACGCGCTCCATCGGCAGGTCGACGCGTTTGGCAGCGGCCTCGATGATCCTCAGATTTGCCTGGTGCGGGATGAACAGGTTCACGTCGGCCGCGGTGAATCCGTTGCGCGCGAGGATCCGCTCGGCGCAGTCGACGAACAGGCGGACGGCGACCTTGAAGACCTCGTTGCCCTTCATCTTCGCGTAGTGCATCCGGGCCTCGACGGTCTCCTTGGTCGCTGGATGACGCGAGCCGCCGCCCGGCATGTAGAGCAGGTCCCAGTACTGGCCGTCCGAATAGAGATCGAAGTCGATGATCCCCCGCTCGTCGTCGGAGGGTTCGAGCACCGCCGCCCCGGCCGCGTCGGCGAGCAGCACGCACGTCCCCCGATCGGTGAAGTCCGTGATCCGCGACAGCGTCTCGGCGCCGATGCACAGCACCCGCCGGTATTTCCCGGTCTGGATGAACTGGGAGCCGATCGACAGGCTGTAGATCGAGCCCGCGCAGGCGGCGAGCATGTCCACGGAGCCGGCGCGCCGGCAGCCGAGGCGATGCTGGACGATGTTGCCGACGGTCGGGAAGATCATGTCCGGCGTGGTCGTCCCCACTGCGATGAAGTCGACGTCCTCTGGCACGAGGTTCGCGCGCTCGAGCGCCTGCTGCGCCGCCCGCACGGCGAGGTCGGACGTCGCTTCGGTCTCATCGACGATGCGGCGCTCGCGGATGCCGCTCCGCTGCACGATCCACTCGTCGTTCGTCTCGACCATCTTCGCGAGATCGGCGTTGGTCAGGATCCGCTTGGGGAGGTAGGCGCCAACCCCCGTGATCCTCGCTCGCGTCATTCACGTCCCCCTTCTCGGCCGCCGCGCGCCACCTCGGCCTCCAGCGCGGCTTTGATGTGCTCGTTCAGCCCGGCGCTCGCCCACTCTTGCGCCACCCGCACCGCGTTCTTGATGGCCTTCACTGGTGAAGCACCGTGACAGATGATGGCGGCGCCGTCAATGCCGAGCATCGGAGCGCCGCCCATCTCCGTGTAGTCGATGCGCCGGCGAAATCGCTCGAACGCCGGCATCGCGAGCTTCGCGCCGATCTTCGACCGCGCGTCCCGCATGAGCTCTTCCTTGATCATCGCGCCGAGCATCTCGGCGAGGCTCTCGGAGATCTTGAGCGCGACGTTGCCGGTGAAGCCGTCGGTCACCACGACATCGCATCGGCCGTTGTAGATGTCGCGTCCCTCGACGTTGCCCACGAAGTTCAGCGACGACTCGCGGAGCTGTTCGTAGGCCTCCTTCGTGAGCTCGTTGCCCTTGCCCTCCTCCTCGCCGACCGACAGGAGCCCGACGCGCGGGCTGTCCAGCCCCAGGATGTCGCGCGCGTAGACGTGGCCCATGACGGCGAACTGCAGGAGGTGCATGGCCTTCGGATCGACGTTGGCGCCCGCATCCAGCAGGATCGTGAACTTCCGGAGATTGGGGAGGACCGCCGCGATCGCCGGTCGATCAACGCCGGGAAGAACGCCGATGACGAACATCGCGATCGCCATCGCGGCACCGGTGTTGCCGGCCGAGATGAAGGCGGAGGCTTGGCTTTCCTTGACGAGCTCGGCCGCCACCCGCAGCGACGAGTCGCGCTTGCGTCGAAGCGCGTGCGACGGGCTCTCCGCCATCCCGACGACCTGCGAGGCGTGGCGGATCTCCAGCGCCAGGCTCTGGGCCTCGAGCCGGACGACCTCGCGGTTGATCGCCGCCCGGTCGCCCACCAGGATGACGGACGCGCCGAACTCGCGAACCGCGGCCACCGCGCCCTCGACCACGACCCGGGGGCCGTGATCGCCCCCCATCGCGTCCACCGCAACCTTCATGGGGGACGGCGCGCCGTCTCCATTGGCCATCTTCATTCGGTTCGGCGGCGTCGAGATCGACTAGGTCCCTTCGACGGCGACGATCTCCCGGCCCTTGTAGTAGCCGCAGTGCGGGCAGACCCGGTGCGGGAGCTTGGTCTCGCGGCACTGCGGGCAGACCGATCGCGTCGGTGGGGCGAGCTTGTAGTGCGTGCGGCGCTTCCGCCCGCGAGTCTTGGAGTGGCGTCGTTTCGGCAGAGGCATGCGGTCTCTCCTAGTGCGGGAGTCGCGCGGCCAGGTCTTTGAGGGCGGTCAGACGCGGGTCCGGCGGGCGCTGCGGGCACGCGCACTGGACCACGTTCCGGTTGCCGCCGCAGACCGGGCAGAGCCCAAGGCATCCTTCGCGGCACAAGGGCTTCATGGGTAGGGCGAGCGTCGTCTCAGCCTCGATCAGCGCGTTGACGTCGAGCTCGTCCTCGGCGTAAAAGTCCACGTCCAGATCATCGGCGGCCAGCTCGACGTTGTCGGCCGTAGCCGGGCGCGGCACCAGCCGCACGTCCACGGCCGCCGTCACTTCGGCCGGCGAGGGCTCCAGACAGCGTCCGCAGGCCTGCGACACCGTCGCCCGAAGCTCTCCGGTCACGAAGACGTCGAGACCGTCCCGCTCCAGACGGAGGCGCACAGCGAGAAGGCGCCACGCCGGATCGCGATATACCGATCCCAACGCGTCCACCTCGGTCACGCTCAACCCCTCACTCGGTATATCCGGAACCCGAACGACCATGACAGCTAACTCTTCGTCAACAAAAGATTTTTGACTCACTTCGGGTCAGTATATCGACCGTTGCGGCCGCAAGTCAAGGCATTTGACCTGCCGGGACAGCTATTTGACCCGCCTGGAGGCGTCTGCTAGGCTTCGACCATGTCAAACGTGTTCAAGACCGGGCTACTGCTGGCCGTCCTGACCGTCATGCTCATTCTACTCGGTGGGGCGCTCGGCGGCCGTCAGGGGATGTTCATCGCCTTCTTCCTCGCCCTGGCCATGAACTTCGTGAGCTATTGGTTCTCGGACAAGATCGTGCTCGCCGCGTATGGCGCCCGCCCCATCGACGAGGCCTCCGCACCGCGGCTGTACGCGATCGTCCATCGCCTGGCTACGCGTGCCGGCGTCCCGATGCCCCGGGTGTACATGATCCCGAGCGAGACACCGAACGCCTTCGCCACCGGACGCAACCCGGATCACGCCGTCGTCGCCGTGACCGAGGGGATCATGCGGATCCTGGACGAGGAAGAGCTCGAGGGCGTCCTGGCGCACGAGCTCTCGCACGTGAAGAATCGCGACGTGCTGATCTCGACCGTTGCGGCGACCCTCGCGGGCGCGATCACCTACCTCGCGCACATGGCTCAGTGGGCCGCCATGTTCGGTGGGAGAAGCCGGGATGACGACGAAGGCGGCTCGAACCCGATCGCGATGATCTTTCTTGCGATCCTCGCACCGATCGCGGCCCTGCTCGTCCAGATGGCCGTCTCGCGCTCGCGCGAGTTCCAGGCCGACGCGACGGGCGCGCGTGTCGCCGGCCGCCCGTGGGGGCTCATGAAGGCCCTCGAGAAGCTCCAGATGGCGAACCAGGCGATGCCCATGGCGGACGCGACGCCGGCCACCGCGCATCTCTTCATCGTGAACCCGCTCAGCGGTCAGATGCTAATGCGCCTCTTCTCGACCCATCCGCCCCTCGAGGAGCGGATCGCCCGCCTGCGGGCGATGAGAATCTAAACCGCCCTCGAGCGTCGCAGCCCCGGCCGAATTCCGGGCGAGCCGGTCAGCCCTTCTCCACCATGTAGATGTGCGAGAGCATGTCGACGTAGATGTTCCCGTCGACGACAAGCTCTCCCTGACGGTTTCGCTCGAGTCCGCGAACCGTCGGCTTGGCCGCCGAGTACCTCACGACCCACGCGACCGGCACGTAGCCGACGTCGGTCTGCATGATCTCCTCGGCCTTCGCGTAGTTCGCCATGCGTTTCTTGGTGTCGCTGGTGTCGCGACCCGCCTCCAGCTCCTTGTCGAAGGCGTCGTTGACCCACGCCTGGCGCTTGCCGGTCGTCTTCTTGCCATAGAAGGTGTCGAAGTACTCGTTGTGCGGATCGGGATAGTCCATGAACCAGCGGATCCATACGAACTGGAGGTCTTGCTTCCAGAGCCGCTCGCGGAACACGCGCTGCTCGAGGATCTCGAGGTCGGTCTTCATGTTCAGATTCTCCAGCAAGACCGACTGCACGGCTTCCGCGAGCTGCTTCGAGCCGAGCGCTTCGTCGCGCATCGTCAGCGTGATCTTCGGCCAGTTCTTTCCGCCTTCGAACGGGGTGCCCTTGAGCATCGACATCGCGAGCTTCGGATCGAAGCGCTGGAGGTCGCGGGTCTTCTTGTCGTCGAGGGCACCGGGGAAACCGGGCGGGATCATGGCATGGGCGGGAATCGCGAACCCCTGGCTGACCTTGACGATGTTCTCCCGGTCGACGGCGTGGGCGACCGCCCTGCGGACCTTGAGGTTGTCGAAGGGGGGCTTCGTCACCTGCGGCAAGAGATACCAGGTGCCCGGATAGGGAAACCGGAAGACCTCCTTGGTGGTCTTCGGATCGGACTGAAGTCGCTTGAGATCCGCGGTCTGGAGCCGGGTGAGGTCGATCTCGTTGTTCTCGTACGGGAGCACGCCGGAGGCGATGGGAATGATTGGGATCGTCACCTTCTCCAGCGTGATGTCCTTAGCGCCGAAAAAGTGTTTGTTCTTTCGCAGGACGATGGCCTTGTTGTGCTCCCACGCCTCGAGGACGAAGGGACCGTTGCAGACGATGTTGGCGGCTTCAGTCCACTTGTCACCGTGCTTCTCGATCGAGGCGCGGTGACCGGGCAGCGCGGCCAGATAGGCCGAGAGCACCGGGAAGTAGCCGCGCGGCCCCTCGAGCGTCACCTCGAGCGTCCAGTCGTCCTTCGCGCGGACGCCGACCTGACCCGCGTCCGTGATCTGCTTCTTGTTGAACGCCTCGCCGTTCTTGATGTCATAGAGGAACGAGGAGTACGGAGCGGCGCTGGCCGGGTCGAGCTGGCGCTTCCACGAGTATTCGAAATCCCGGGCCGTGCAGGGGCCGCCATCCGACCACTTCGAATCCTTGCGGATCGTAAACGTCCACACCGAGCCGTCCTTGTTCGCGGTGACCTTCTCGGCGACGTACGGGATCGCCTCGAAGTTGACGTTGAACCTCATGAGGCCGGCCCACAGCTGCGGCGTGCCCTGGCAATAGAGATCCTTGTTGTAGTCGTGGCTCGACGGGTCCTGCTCGTACCAGCTGCCGCCGCCGAATCTGAGATGTTGCTCACGCGCCAGCTTCTCGCCGGGCGCGAGCTTCGGCGCCGCGGAGACCGGACGCGCCTTGAAGCCTGCCGCGCCTATCGTCGCCAGGCCGGCGGCGACTCTCAGGAAGTCGCGCCGCCCGACACCGACGGCGGCGAGACGTGTTGCGAGGATCTCCAGCTGGCTGTCGCAGATACGAGGAGTACGCATGAGCGGGTCTCCTTCTATTTCAGTTTGGGGTCTAGCGCGTCCCTGACGCCGTCCCCGAAGAACGTGAACGAGAGCATCGTCATCGCGATCGCGATCGACGGGAACACGCAGAGATGCCAGTACGAGCGGATGTACTGCTGACCTTCGCCCACCATCTGACCCCACGAGGGCGTCGGCGGGTTGATCCCGACGCCGATGAACGACAGCGCGGCCTCGGTGAAGATCGCTTCCGGGATGCCGAACGTCACCGCCACCACGATCGGGGTGAGGGCGTTGGGAAGGATGTGGCGCACCAGCAGGCGGGTGAATCCGGCGCCGAGCGCGCGGGCGCCGTCGACGAACTCCTTTTCCTTGAGCGCCAGCACCTGCGCGCGCGTCTGCCGCGCGATGCCGACCCAGCCGGTCAGCCCGATGGCGATGAAGATGTTAGTGAGCCCGGCGCCGAGCATCGACATCAACAAAATCACGAACAGCAGGCGGGGGAACGCGTACATGACGTCGATGAACCGCGTCAGGAACACGTCCACCCTGCCGCCGAGGTAGCCCGACAGCGCGCCGATCGGCACGCCGATCAGCACGACGATCACCTGGGCTCCGAGCCCCACGAGCATGGAGACCCGCGCGCCGTAGATCATGCGGGAGAGCAGGTCGCGGCCGAGCTGATCCGTGCCGAGCGGGTAGTCGGCCGAGGGTGCCTCGTTGAGGCGGCCGAAATTGGTCTTCGTATACGGGAGCGGAGCCAGGAAGTCGGCGAAGATCGCGACGACGCAGAGCAGGAGGATCACGATTCCGCCGGCTACCGCCAGGCGATTGCGCCGCAGCCGACGCACGCCGTCCCGCCAGAGGCTCGACGCTCGAATCCGCGGCTCGTCGACGGCAAGCGCGACGGCGGCGACGGCGCGGCTCAGGAGGGCCCCCTCACGTCAGTACCTGATGCGCGGGTCGAGGACGCCATAGAGGAGGTCGACGACGAGATTCATGACCGCGAGAAAGGCGCCGTAGGTCAGCACGACCGCCATGATCATGGGATAGTCGCGGCCAGTCATTGAGAGCACGAAGAAGCGCCCCATCCCCGGAACGCGGAAGATCGACTCGACGAAGAACGATCCCGTCCCGACCGCGGCGAACATGGGGCCGAGCAGGGTGACGACGGGGATGAACGCGTTCTTGAGGGCGTGCTTGAAGATGACGGGCACCTCGCCCAACCCCTTCGCGCGCGCGGTGAGCGTGTAGTCGGCGCGGATGACCTCGAGCATGCTGGCGCGTGTGAAGCGCGCGATGATGCCCATCGGCGCCAGCGCCAGGGCCACGGTCGGGAGCACCCAGTTCCGCGGCGAGTCCCAGCCGCCGGTCGGGAAGAGCGGCAGGACGAATGAGAAGAGGATGATGAGAAAGACCGCGAGCACGAAGTTCGGGACGGCCACGCCGACGGTCGCCACGCTCACCGACACGTAGTCCCAGGTCCGGTTCTGGTAGACCGCGGCCAGGATGCCGAGCGTCAGGCCGCCGACGACCGCGAGGGCCAGCGCCATCGAGCCGAGCAGGAGCGAGATCGGGAACGTCTGGACGATGATCTCGCGCACCGTGCGCGTCTTGTAGACGAAGGAGTTGCCGAAATCACCGTGGATCGCCTTGCTCACGAAGATCGCGAATTGCTCGTGGAGAGGCCGGTCGAGGCCGTAGTGGGCCGCCAGGTTCTTCTGCGCCTCCGGCGACAGAGGGTTCGCGCCCTCCGCCACCGGGTCGAGGGGACTTCCCGGTGTGGCATGCATGACCAGGAACGTGACCAGCGCCATCGCCAGGAGCGTCGGCAGCAGCCACAGAACACGGGACAGCGCGAATTGGAACAACCGGGTCCTCCGGTGACCTCTCGGTCGGGCGACGGGCCCGCGATGATACGGTTGTCGTTACTATTTGGCACGGAGGTCGCCCGAGTCAAGCTTCCGCTTCCCCGACGGGGCACCTTCCTTGACCGGGTCCCGGCGGCTCTGCGACAATCGGGGGGCTGAAGCATGGCCGCTGATCCGCTCATCCGAGTGTCCGGTCTCCGTAAGACCTTTGGCAACCATCGAGTACTGGATGGCCTCGACGTCGACGTCCACGAGGGCGAAGCGCTGGCGGTGCTCGGCGCGAACGGCTCTGGCAAGACGACGCTGCTCAAGATCCTCGCCACTCTCGTGCGGCCGACCCGTGGGACCGCGAGGGTCGCGGGTCACGACTGCGCGAAGGAGGCCGAGAGCGTCCGTCGGTACGTGGGGCTGGTGGCCCACGGCTCGTACGTCTACGAGGATCTCACCGCTTTGGAGAATCTGACGTTCTGGACCACGCTCGCCGGCCGGCGCGCCTCCGCCGCCTCGCTCGCCGGGGCGCTCGCCAGCGTGGAGCTCGAGCGGTTCGCGGACGAGCGGGTCCGCACGTTCTCGGCCGGGATGAAGCGGCGGCTGTCGCTGGCGCGGTTCGTCCTGGTGCAGCCGCGGGTGCTGCTGCTCGACGAGCCGTTCGCTGGCCTCGACCAGCGCGCCAAGAAATGGCTCGAGGAGCACCTCGCGGCGTTCAAAGCCGCTGGCGGCGCACTCGTGATGACGACGCACAGCTTCGGTCGCGAGCTGGCCGTCGCCGATCGCATCGCGATCCTCGCCGGCGGCGTCGTGGCCCTCGACACGCCGCGAGGCGCCTTGTCGCCCGACGAGATCAACCGGCTCTACACCCTGCACGTGGAGGACGCGCCCTGACCTTCGCGCGGCGCGCGTTCATCGTCGTCTGGAAGGACCTGCTCGTCGAGCGCCGGTCGAAGGAGACGCTCAACGCGCTCTTCTTCTTCGCGCTGCTGCTCCTCTTCATCTTCCAGTTCGCCATCGGTCCGGACCGAGAGCGGTTGGCCGGGACCTTGCCCGGCCTCCTCTGGCTCGGGTTCATCCTGAGCGGGTTGCTGGGGCTCGGCCGGACGTTCGTCGTCGAGCACGAAAACGACTGCTGGGAGGCGTTGCTCCTGGCGCCCGGCGACAAGTCGGCGATCTACGTCGGCAAGCTCGCCGGCAACCTGTTGCTGATGCTCGCCGTCGAGGCGATCCTCGTCGTCCTCTTCGGCCTCTTCTTCAATCTCGACCTTGCCGGCGTGCTGCCCGGGCTGGCCGTCGTGATCGTCCTGGGGACGGTCGCCTTCGCGGCCGTCGGCACGTTGTTCGCCGCGATGACCGCGCAGGTGCGCGCCCGCGAGCTGTTGTTCCCGGTGCTGCTGCTCCCCGTCCAGGCGCCGGTGCTGCTCGCCACCGTCAAGGCGACGGAAGCCGTGCTGCTCGGAGAGCCCCTCGGCAGCGTCGCGCACTGGCTCAAGCTCCTCGCCGCCGCGGACGTCGTGTACGTCGCCGTCGGCGTGCTCACCTTCGACTTCGTGCTGGAGGGCTAGGCGCGCGTGGTCCGCGTCGTCGGGGGCGTGACGCTCGCAGCACTCGCGGCGGGTCTCGTGATGGGATTCGGGGTCGCGCCGCGCGAAGCGACGCAGGGCAACGTGCAGCGCATCATGTATCTGCACGTGCCGAGTGTCTGGGTCGCCTACCTGGCGTTCGCGGTCGTTCTCGCCGCCTCCATCGCCTACCTGGCCCGGCGGGCCGAGGCCGCCGACCGGCTTGCGCACGCCTCGGCGGAGGTGGGCGTTCTCTTCACGGGCCTCACGATCGCCACCGGCTCGATCTGGGGCAAGCCGACCTGGGGTACCTGGTGGACGTGGGACGCGCGGCTCACGAGTGTGTCGATCCTGTTCGTCATGTATCTCGGCTACCTCCTGCTCCGGGGGATGATCGAGGACCGGGAGCGGGGCGCACGGTATGCCGCGGTGCTCGGAATCGTCGCCGCGTTCAATATCCCCCTCGTACACTTCTCGGTCTACTGGTGGCGCACGCTTCACCAGCCGCCGTCGTTGATGAAGCCGGGCCCGGGAACGATGCCGGGGATCATCGTCGCGGCGCTCCTCGTGAACTTCGTGGCGTTCTCGCTCCTGTACGTCTACTTCGTGGCAAAGCGCGTTGGCCTGCTGCGCCGCGAGGCGGAGGCCGCCCTCTGATGGCGGACCACTGGGGCTTCGTCCTCGCGGCCTACGGGCTCGCCGCGGTGGTGCTGCTCGCCTACTGGCGCTGGCTCGTCGCCCGCGACAGAGAGCTGCAGGGCGCGGCACGGAGCCGGGTCGCGCCTGTTTCAGGCCACCCTCGATCCGAGCACGCCTCGAGGCACCCGGTACAATGACGCCGGCCCGCGTCGCTCTCAGGCCACCCGCGATTATCCCGGGCTCCAGGCGCCCGATCCAATGAACCGCCGCGGGAAGTTCATCGTTGGGGGCGCCGTCATCGCCGCGGCCCTCGGCTACATGATCTATGCCGGTGTGACCCAGTCAGCCGTCTACTTCGTCACGCCTGCCGAGCTCCGCGCCTCCGCCGTGCCGGGCAAGGCGTACCGCCTCGGCGGCATGGTGGTGCCCGGGTCGCTCAAGTGGGAGGCCCGCTCCCTCGAGCTATCGTTCACGCTGTCCGACGGCTCCGCGACGGTCCCGGTTCGTCACAAGGGCACGCCGCCGGACCTCTTCGCCGAGAGCCGAGGCGCCGTCGTCGAGGGCAGCTGGACGGCCGACGGCTATTTCAAAGCGAGCCTGATCATGGCGAAGCACTCCGAAGAGTACAAGGCGCCGCACGACACGACCCAGGCCGGCTACAAGGAGCTGATCAAGACGCTCCGGGGAGAAGGTCGGTGACCACAGACCTCGGGTACGGGATGACGCTCGTCGCGCTCGCCCTCGCGGTCTACGGGGGGGCCGCCGCCGCGGTCGGGGCTCGCACCGGACGGCCGGCGCTCGTGGAGTCGGCGCAGCACGCGGCGCTCGGCGTCTTCGTCCTCATCACCGCCTGCTTCGCGCTGCTGACGTACGCGTTCCTCGCATTCGATTTCTCCGTCCGATACGTCGCCACCAACACGAATCTCGGAACGCCGTTCTACTACCGCATCACCGGGGTCTGGGGCGCGCTGGAGGGCTCCATCATCCTCTGGTCCTGGATGCTCGGGCTCTACACACTGATCGTCATCCTCCGGCACCGGGACAGTGCGCGTGAGCTTTACCCGTGGGCGCTGGCGACCATGCTCGGGATCCTCGCCTTCTTCCTCCTCGTGATGACGGTCGCGGCGCCGCCCTTCCAGCGGCAGGAGCCGGTGCCCGCCGACGGCCGTGGCCTCAACCCGCTGCTCGAGGACACGGGCATGATCACGCATCCGGTCGCGCTCTACCTCGGCTTCACGGGCTTCACCGTGCCCTTCGCGTTCGCGCTGGCCGCGCTGATCACGGGCCGCGTCGGCGACACCTGGCTCGTGCTGACGCGGCGCTGGGCGATCGTCGCCTGGTACTTTCTCTCGCTCGGTCTCTTGATCGGCGGCTGGTGGAGCTACCACGTCCTCGGCTGGGGAGGGTACTGGGCATGGGATCCCGTCGAGAACGCGGCGTTCATGCCGTGGCTCACCGGCACCGCGTTTCTCCACTCGGTGATGATCCAGGAGCGGCGGCGCATGCTCAAGCTCTGGAACATCTCGCTCGTGATCCTGACGTTCAGCCTGACGCTCTTCGGGACGTTCCTCACTCGCTCCGGCGTCATCGCCTCCGTCCACGCGTTCACGCAGGGCTCGATCGGCGTGTTCTTTCTGAGCTTCCTGGCGCTCGTCGTGCTCACCGCGCTCGGCCTGGTCGCGTGGCGCTGGGAAGCCCTCCGGTCGCAGGGTGAGCTCGACTCCGTCGTGTCGCGCGAGTCGGCGTTTCTCTTGAACAACGTGCTGCTGATCGCCGCGGCGTTCACCGTGTTCTTCGGCACCGTGTTCCCGCTCCTCTCGGAAGCGGTGCGCGGCGTCAAGGTCAGCGTCGGGGCGCCGTTCTTCAACCAGGTCAACGTGCCGCTGTTTCTGTCCCTCGTCTTCCTCATGGGCGTCGGGCCCTTGATCGCCTGGCGGCGCGCCTCCTGGGAGAATCTGAAGCGTAACTTCGTCTGGCCGGTTGCGCTCGGCATCGCGGCGGCGGCCGCCGCGTTCACCCTGGGCGTGCGCTCGGTCCTGGCGGCGGTCACGTTCGCGACGACGGTGTTCGTGGGGGCCACGATCGCCGTGGACTTCGTCCGGGCGACGCGAGCCCGCATGCGGACGGGCGAAACGCTCCTCCCGGCCATGGGCGGGCTCCTGCGCCGCCACAACCGACGCTACGGCGGCTTCGTCGTCCACCTGGGCATCCTGATCATCGTCCTGGGTGTGACCGGATCGCACGCCTGGTCGGTACAGACGGAAACCACGTTGAAACGCGGCGAGACCGCGCAGCTCGCCGGGTACCGCTTCCGGTTCGACGGCCTCACCGCCGTCGAGGAATCGAATCACTTCAAGGTCGTCGGGGCGTTCACCGTCTCGAACAGTCGCGTGCTCGACGTGCTTCGGCCGGCCAAGAAGTTCTATCCTCAGGAGCAGTCTCCCATCGCCTACGTAGACTACCGGCTGGGGCTGAAGGAGGACATCTACCTCGTCCTCGGCGAC
Organism: Candidatus Rokuibacteriota bacterium; assembly: GCA_003220535.1. Lineage (GTDB taxonomy): Bacteria > Methylomirabilota > Methylomirabilia > Rokubacteriales > CSP1-6 > AR31. The sequence continues at coordinate 105,281 of QHSU01000060.1, read as the reverse complement.
TTCGCCCGTGACGGCACGCAGGCGACCGTCAAGCTCCAGGTCAACCGTCTCGTGAGCTGGATCTGGATCGGTGGCGTCGTGCTCACGCTGGGCGCGGTACTGGCCATCCTGCCGGAGCGACGCAGGCCCGCGTGAAGCGGCTCTGGCGCTGGCTGATCCCCCTCGCAGCGCTCCCCGTGCTGGCGCTACTCGCCTACGGGTTTCGCGTGAACCCGCGCGATATTCCCTCGCCGCTCGTCGGTCGGGCGGCGCCGAGCTTCACGCTCCAGACGCTCGATGGCGCCCCGCTCTCGCTCGAGGCACACCGCGGCAAGGTCGTCGTGGTCAACTTCTGGGCGTCGTGGTGCTACCCCGCCTGCTACGAGGAGGCGCCCATCCTCGAGCGGAACTGGCGTGCGTACCGCGACCGTGACGTCGTCGTGCTCGGCGTGGACATCCAGGACACGCGAGAGGCGGCCGAGAAGTTCATCCGCGACTTCGGCCTGACCTTTCCGAATGCCCGGGACCTGAAGGGCACCGTCTCGGTGGACTACGGGGTGTACGGTGTGCCCGAGACGTTCTTTCTCGACCGGCAGGGGCGGATCCGCGTCAAGCACGTGAGCGCCGTCACCGACGAGGTGTTCCGCGCAACGGTCGATCGCCTCCTCAGCGAACCCCGAACGCCATGAGTCGCGGGTGGATCCGTCTGGTCGCGTCGGTGGTCCTGCTCGGCGCGGCCGTGTCTCCGGTGACCGCTCAGCCGAAGCCCGTGAGCGAGGAGACCGTGCACGAGGTGGCGGCGCAGCTTCGATGCGTCGTCTGCCAGAATCTCTCGGTGGCGGATTCGCCCTCGGAGATGGCGAGTCAGATGCGCGCGATCGTCCGCGAGCGGCTGACGGCGGGCGAAAGTCCGGCGGACGTCCAGCGATTCTTCGTCGAACGCTACGGCGAGTGGATCCTCCTGGCGCCCCCGCGCCGGGGGTTCAACCTGCTCGTCTGGTTCCTTCCGCTCGTCGCTGTCGGCGCGGGGATCGCGACCACGGCCATCCTCGTATGGCGATGGACCCACGGCCGTCGCGGCGCCCGGCCGACCCCGGTGGACGTCGACCCGGCGATGAGCGAGCGGATCCGCCGCGAAGTGGAAAGCGGATCGTGAACGGCGTGCTGGTCGTCACGATCGTGGTCGGCGTGCCCGCGCTCGTCTTCGCGCTCTGGCCGCTCCGCGGTCGTGATGCGCGCGGGCGGGCCTTTCTCCCGTTACCGGCCGACCGTCGCCAGCAGCTCTCCGAAGAAAAGCGCGCCTCCCTCGCGGCACTGCGCGAGCTCGAGTTCGAGCACGGCGCCGGCCACGTTTCGGACGCCGACTTCGCCGATCTCCGCGCCCGGTACGAAAGCGAGGCGGCAACGATCCTCACCGAGCTCGACCGGCTGGGCCCGGCCGAACCGGCGCCGGCCAGGGCCGAAGTGCCGGAACCCCGGCCGTCGGGATGGCGGCATCCGGTCGCGCTGGGGACCGTCGGCCTGCTCCTGGTCGTGTTCGGAATCGCGGTGGGCGCCGGCATCGTGCGGTACACCGAGCCCGATCCGATGGCCGGCCAGCCTCCAACGGGCTCCCGGCCGCTCGCCGCGCTTCCATCCGAGGCGCCACCGCCGACGGGCACGTCGGGGCGCGTGGTTCCCCCTGAGGTGCTCCGGGGCATGCTGCAGGCCGCCCGCTCGAGCCTCGCCCAGGGTCGTTACGGCGAGGCGATCGCCGCGTATCAGGCGGTGCTCAAGCGTGACCCGAAGAACGTGGACGCGATGACGCACCTCGGGCTGATCGTCGCGGTCGGTGGGGGTCCTGAGCACGCCGATCGCGCCCTCGAGACCTTCGATCGCGCGCTGGCGATCGATCCGAACTACCTCCCGGCGCTCCTCTACCGCGGTCAGGTGCTGTACGAAGCCAAGCACGACGTCGCCGCGGCCGTCCGCTCCTGGGAAAAATTCGTCGCGCTGGCCCCGCCCGGCGACGACCGCGACCGCGTCACCAAGATGATCCGCGACGCCCGCGCCCAACGCTGACCCGCCGTCCGAGCGGCGCCGCTCCTAGCGGTGAGCTAGGCAGGCGTTCGGCTCCAAGAAGATCCAGGCACTCCGCTGAAGGCACAGCTCACGCGCGGGCGCCGGGCGCCCGCCCGTCAGCGACGCTCGGGAAACTCGAACGTCCGTTCGTGCTTCAGCGGGATCGCGACAAGTTCCCTGCCCTGGTAGACGATCACCGGCCAGTTCCACCGCACGCTGACGTCGAGCGTCCGCCCCTCGTCGGCTATGGAGATCGCGCGCTCGTCGACATTGATGCCGCTCGCCGCCACCTTCTTGACGATGTCCTCTCTCACCCGGCTCACCCGCTCGGAGCGCTCGCCTCTCGACGACGCCCGCTCAGCGACCACTTCGTCGACCACACCCGTGATCTCCAGGTACGACCACACGGACATCGCGCCCGTGTAGAACAGATAGACGCACCCGATCGCGACGAAGACCCAGAAGAGGGCCTTCATCCAGTCGCACCGGGCAGATAGACCCAGATCTTGGCGGCCGCCGGCAGGCCGAGCGCGATCGTCTGATCATCGCCACCAGATGCCGTGATGGTCCCGGCCCAGGGCGCGACCTCGGTGATCCGGAGCCGTCGCCCCGGACGTACCTCGTTCTTCCAGAGGTGCTCGAGCAGCTTCTTGTCCGCCTCCGCCTCCTCGGTGATGCGCTCGACCACGACGGTCGTCCCCTCTTTCGCCTGGGCGAGCGGAAAGGGCTCCACGCGGGGCGGCTTGGCCATCCCCGGGATCGGGTTGCCGTGCGGGCACGTGCTCGGCATGCCGAGCAGCTCGGCCAGACGGTCCTCCACGCGCGGCGAGAGCGCGTGCTCGAGGCGGTGCGCCTCCTCGTGGGCGTCCGTCCAGTTGAGGCCGAGCGTGTCCGTCAGCCAGCGCTCGAGGAGACGGTGGCGGCGGGCCATGACCTCGGCAATCTGCCTTCCCTTGGTGGAGAGCGACAGCTGTTTGCCGCGGCCGATCTTCACGTAACCGCCACGAGCCATGCGATGGATCGCCTCGGTCACGGCGGGGGCGGAGATCGCCATGTGCTTGGCCAGCCGCGCGCCGATCACGGGCTTGCCACTGCCGGCCAGATCGTAGATCGCCGCGAGGTAGTCCTGGACGGACGCCGTCGTTTCTCTCGTCGACGCGTTCACTTTTAGGATTGACGATCGCGGCACATTAAGCCTACCTAATAGAAAGCTCGATCGCTCTTTTCGCCAGTATAGCACTCGAACTCGGGCAGCAAGAAGGGAGCGCCTTGCGCGCCTCCGTCTTCGCAACGCTCCTCGGCAACACGCTCGTCCTCGCCGCGATCGGCGCCTCGATCCTCTCGGTGGTCCTCGCCTATGCCACGCGACTGCATCCCTCGGCCGCGGCGTGCCTCGGCGCGGGCGGCGTCCATGGGCTATGCCCTGCCCGGCGCCGTCATCGCCGTCGGCGTCCTGGTCCCACTGGCGTGGCTGGACCACGCCGCCGCCTGGACGCTCGGTCAGTCGGCCGGACTCGTGCTGACCGGCTCGACCGCCGGACTGCTCTTCGCGTACGTGGCCCGGTTCCTGTCGGTGAGCTTTCAAACCGTGGAGGCAAGCCTCACCAAGATCCCCGCGAGCCTCGACGACGCCGCCCGCTCGCTCGGCGCCTCGGTCGGTGGGACGCTGTGCCGCGTCCACCTGCCGCTCATGCGCGGGGGCGTGCTGACCGCGGTAATCCTGGTGTTCGTCGAGACGATGAAGGAAATGCCGGCCACCTTGCTTCTCCGCCCACTCGGATTCAACACCCTCGCGGTCGCGGTGTCGGAGCGGACGTCAGAATCGCTGTGGGCGGACGCCGCCGCGCCGGCCCTCGCGATCGTCGCCGCCGGCCTCGTCCCGGTCCTCCTCGTCGTCCGCCTGTCCGCCAAGCGCTCCTGACCCGCCCCACCCCACGCCTCTGCATGGTGGTCTGGGCGCCCGGTCGCCTCGGGCGGGGGGCGGGCTGGCCGGCCGGGTGCCTGCCGAGATCCGTGTAGTCATCGTCGCTCGCGCGCAAAGCTATGGGTGCCGCCACGAAGGATCGTCTGCCGTCGATCTCGGCGGGTACCCCGCCGACCAGCCCGCCCCCGCCCGAGTCGGCAAGCCGAGAATGTTATGCTTCGAGCCATGACGCGCGCCGACGCCGCGCAACGGATCACCGAGCTGCGCGAGCAGATCCACCACCACGACTACCTGTATTACGTCGAGGCGCGACCCGAGGTCTCCGACGCCGAGTACGACGCGCTCATGCGCGAGCTCCGCGACCTGGAGGCGAGCTTCCCCGACCTCGTCACCGCGGACAGTCCCACGCAGCGCGTCGCCGGCGCGCCGACGGATGTCTTCAAGTCGGTCGAGCACCACGACGCCATGCTCTCGCTCGACAACGCGACCTCGCCCGACGACCTGGGCGAGTTCGAAGCCAGGACCGGCCGAGCCCTCCCGGGGACCACGTTCGGCTACGTGTGCGAGCCGAAGATCGACGGCCTCGGCGTCGCGCTGCTGTACGAGCGGGGTCGCTTCGTCCGCGGCGCGACGCGGGGCGACGGCCGCGTCGGCGAGGACATCACGCCGAATCTGCGGACGATCCGCTCGATTCCGATGGTGCTGCGAGGCGCCCTCGCGGCCGCCGCCGTTGTCGAAGTGCGCGGCGAGGTGTTCATGCCGCGCGAGGAGTTCGCCAAGCTCAACCGCACGCTGGAGGAGGCCGGAACGCCGACGTTCGCGAACCCTCGAAACGCCGCCGCCGGCGCGGTGCGCCAGAAGGATCCGGCGGTCACCGCCCGTCGGCCCCTGGACATCTTCCTCTATCACGTCAGTCGCGCCGCCGCCCTCGGCTTCAGCTCTCACTGGGACGCCCTCGAGGCGCTCCGGGCCGCCGGGTTCAAGACCAACCCGCGCGCCGAGCGGTGCCAGAACCTCGATGCCGTCATCGCCGCGTGCGAGCGGCTCGAGCGGGATCGGGACACGCTCGGCTACGACGCCGATGGCATGGTGGTGAAGATCGAATCCCTCGAGCACCAGCGACGGCTCGGCTCCACGACGCACCACCCCCGCTGGGCGATCGCGTTCAAGTTCGCGGCGCGCCAGGCGACGACGATGATCGAGGCCATCGAGGTGAACGTGGGCAAGACGGGTACGCTCACGCCGACGGCCAAGCTGACGCCAGTGGAGCTGGCCGGGGTGACGATCCGGAACGTGAGCCTGCACAACGAGGACGAGATCCGTCGCAAGGACATCCGAGTGGGAGACACCGTCTTGGTCGAGCGCGCGGGTGACGTGATCCCGTACGTCGTTCAGGTCGTGCTCGCCAAGCGGCCCCCCGACAGCCAGCCCTTCACCTTCCCGTCCGCGTGCCCGGCGTGCGGCGGCGTCGCCTTCCGCCCCGCGGGCGAAGCATACTGGCGGTGCACCAACACCGCGTGCCCGGCCCAGCTCAAGGAGCGGCTACGCCACTTCGGATCGCGGCGGGCGATGGACATCGAGCACCTCGGCGACAGCACGATCGAGCAGCTGGTCGACACGGGACAGGTAAAGGATTTTGCCGACCTCTACCAGCTCACTGCCGAGAAAGTCAGCGCGCTCGACCGGTTCGCCGAGAAGTCGGCCGAGAACCTCATCCAGGCCATCACGGCCTCCCGTGAGCGGGGTCTGGCGCGCCTGCTCAACGCGCTGGGCATCAGGCTCGTCGGCGAGCGCGTCGCTCAGCTGCTGGCGGCGCGCTTCGGTAGCCTCGAGCGCCTGGCGGAGGTGTCGGAGGCGGAGCTCGCCGAGGCGCACGGCATCGGCGACGAGATCGCCCGCTCGGTCGTGGCCTTCTTCAAGGACCCGACCAACCGGCGGCTGATCGACAACCTCAAACGCGCCGGCGTCGTCACGCACTCGCCCATGGCGCCAGTGGGTCCAAAGCCCCTCGCCGGCAAGACCGTGGTCATGACCGGCTCGCTGCCGACACTCTCCCGCGAAGCCGCGCGCGAGCTGGTCGAGGGGCACGGCGGTCGGGTCGCGAGCTCGGTCTCGAAGAAGACCGACTACGTCGTCGTCGGTGAAGCGCCCGGCAGCAAGGCGGACGACGCCCGCCGCCTGGGGGTGACCATCCTCGACGAAGCTGGCCTGCTCGCGCTGGTCCGCCCATGAGATTCGGGCGCCCGCTCGGCGCGCTGATCACCGTCGGGCTGATCATCCTTGTCGGGTGTCTGGGCAAGACGACCGACTCGCCGGCGCCGATCGACATCCTGAGCCCCGGGAAGTGGACGTCTCTCGCCCCGATGCCGACCGCGCGACAGGAGGTCGCGGTGGCCGAGCTCAACGGGCGTGTGTTCGTCATCGGCGGCTTCGGCTCGGGCGGCGAGGCCGTCCCGACCGTCGAGGTGTACGATCCGGCGAGCGACCGCTGGGAGACCCGCTCACCACTTCCGGCCGCGACGCACCACGCCGCCGCGGCGGTCGTCGGAGGCCGGCTCTACGTGGTGGGCGGCTACACCGGCGGGCGCACCAGCTGGACGCCGCTGCGAACGGTGTACGAGTACGACGAGGCCCGCAGCTCCTGGTCAACGCGCGCGCCGCTGCGCGTGCCGCGCGGCGGGCTCGCGATGGTCACCCTCGGGAACCGCCTGCACGCGGTCGGGGGCAGCGCCGATCGGGCGACCGGCGCGCACGAGACGTACGACCCCGCCTCCGACCGCTGGACCGATGCGCCCCCGATGCCGACCGCGCGCGATCATCTGGCGGCAGTGGTGTTCGAGGGGCGCCTCTGGGCGATCGGCGGGCGCACGTCCTTCGTCGGGACGCAGTATGAGATCGTCGAGATCTACGATCCGGCGACCGATGCCTGGTCCACCGGCCCGCCGCTTCCGGTCGGCCGCGGCGGGCTCGCCGCCGCCGCGCTGGGCGATCGCGTCTACGTCTTCGGCGGCGAAGCGCCGCTCCGCATCTTCAGCGCGACCGAGATGTACGAGGTCGCGGGCAAGCGCTGGATCGCCAAGGACCCGATGCGCACGCCGCGCCACGGCATCGGCGCCGCGGTCGTCGGCAACCGGATCTACGTGCCGGGCGGAAGCACACAGCCCGGCTACGCCGCCACCGACGCGAACGAGGTGTATACGCCGTGACCCTTCGCTGGCCGGCGCTCGTGGTCGTCGTCTCCATCCTCGGGGCGCCGGCTGCGAAGGCGCCACTCGCCGCGGGCCCGACGCGCGAGGAGGCCCTCACGGCGCTGGCCGACGCCGGCGACGTCGACAGCCGCCGCCGCGGCGCCCTGGCGCTCCGTGAAACCGGACTGATGGCAGATCTGCCACGGCTCGTCGCGGCGCTGCGTGATGGAGACTCGCTCGTCCGGGCATTCGCGGAGAACGCGATGTGGCAGGTCTGGAGCCGGTCGGGCGACGGGGACATCGACCGGCTCTTCGCCATCGGCGTCGAGCAGATGAATGCCCGCCGCGGCGAGGTCGCGGTGGAGACCTTCACCGAGATCGTCCGGCGCCGTCCCGAGTTCGCGGAGGGGTGGAACAAGCGGGCGACCGTGTATTACCTGCTGGGCGAGTACCAGAAATCGCTCGCCGATTGCGACGAGGTGATGAAGCGCAACCCGTACCACTTCGGAGCGCTCAGCGGCTACGGGATGATCTACCTGCAGCTCGACCAACCGGCGAAGGCGCTCGACTACTTCCAGCGGGCGCTCGGCGTGAATCCCAACCTCGAGTCGATCCGCCAGACCGTCGAGACGCTCAAAACCCTACTCATCCAGCGCCGAAAGGACACCATCTGATGATCGACGCCCTCAAGAAGATCTCCAGTCCGAGCGTGGCCAACGCGATCGAGACGTTCAACGTCAGGCCCCGCAACCAGGGGAACATGTCGTCCGAGGTTCGGACGCTCTTCTCCGAGCTCGGGCCGCTGGTCGGCTACGCCGTCCCCGCGGTGATCCGGGCCGAGCCGCAGCCGCTCGAGGGACACCGCGCCTCTACGTTCGCGTGGTGGGACTACGTGCTCTCGATCCCGGCGCCGCGTGTCATCGTGGTGCACGACCTCGACGAGCCGCGGGGCCAGGGCGCGCAGTGGGGCGAGGTGCAGGCCAACATCCATCGAGCGCTCGGCTGCGCCGGAGTGATCACCGACGGCTCGGTGCGCGACCTGGACGAAGTGCGCGCGCTGGGGTTCCAGTTCGCCGCGGCCCACATCTCGGTCTCGCACGCGTACGTGCACATGGTGGACTTCGGCCTGCCGATCAAGGTCGGAGGGCTCTGGGTGAAGCCCGGCGACCTGGTCCACGCCGACCAGCACGGTGCCGTGACGATCCCCGCCGAGATCGCCAGCCGCATTCCGGAGGCGGTGGCCAAGGTGGAGGCCGACGAGCGCAAGATCATCTCGGTCTGCCAGTCGCCCACGTTCTCGGCGGACGCGCTCAAGCAGCTCTACAAGCAGATCCGGCCGGGCACGTACTAGGCCCGGGAGCGCTCCGCGGTCCTGGCCCGATGACCGTCCGGCACGCGGAGTCGTCCGACATCGCGGCCGTCATGGCGCTCGCGGCCGAGGTCATCGGCCCCGAGCGGGCCGGGCCCTTCGTCCGTTCGCACGCGGAGCGCCACCACTTGATGGTCGCCGAGGAGGCCGGCGAGGTCGTCGGCGTTCTCGCCTATCGCACGGACTGGTTCCAGTGCACCTTCGTGTCGCTCGTGGCGGTCCGCGAGAACTTCCGCCGGCGGGGCGCGGCGCGCGCGCTCTTCAAGATGGTCGAAGCCATCTCGCCGGGACCGCGGCTCTTCTCGTCGACCGAGGAGACCAACGCGGCCGCGATCCGGATGCACACCGTGCTCGGCTTCACGCCCTCGGGCCACATCGACAACCTTCCCCGGGGCTACCGCGAGCTGTTGTTCTACAAGCGACTACATCCGTAGGTGAGGAACGCCGCCCCGGTGGCGCGAGAGCACGCGGCGGCGGGACGTGGAAGCGTCGGACAGCATCACGACGCGACACCGGGCGCGATCATCGCCCGGAGCCGCGTCCCGCGGTAGGGACGACTTACCGGCTTGCGTTGCCGCTGTTGCCCGGAAGGACCGTGAGGCTCGCGGAGATCGGGATGCGGAGTCGACGTACGAGCTCGTAGAGCGCGCTCTTGCCGCCTCGATAACCGACCTCGCGCGCGCGCCGAAGCACCTCGGCACCGGAAAGCGCGGGTGTCTCACGCAGCCATGCCTCGATCTGAGGAGCGAACGGTGCCACCGTCGAGGGGCGCCCCACTCCCCGGGGCGAGAGCCACGGGCGAGAAGCGCCTCCACTCACCGACTCGCCTACCGCCGTTCCATTGAGCGACATGTCTGAGCCCTCCTGCCATACCGGAAAAGCAAATCTGATACCGGAGAGCCCTTGGGGGTGATTCTGAAGTAATTCTGAATACTTACGAGATTTGGACCGGGTGGTGCCTGGTGATTTATTGACCGGGAAGATCACTCTCGGTCCAGCCACTTTGTGACCGGGTGCGATCGCCGACGGCGACCGCGGGGCTCAGGCTCGGGCGGACTCGTCGCGGCGCAACTTGAACTCGACCGAGTCCACCAGCGCCTGCCAGGACGCCTCGATGATGTTGTCGGCGACGCCCACCGTGCCCCAGGTCTCGTCGCCGTCGCCGGAGGTGATGAGCACCCGCGTCTTGGCCGCGGTGCCCTTCGACTCGTCGAGGATGCGCACCTTGTAGTCGAGGAGCTGCATCGTCTTGAGGTTGGGATAGAACTCTTCCAGGGCCTTGCGGAGCGCGTGGTCCAGCGCGTTGACGGGGCCGTTCCCCGATGCGGCCGTGTGCTCCAGCATCCCCTTCACCCGCACCCGGACGGTCGCCTCCGCCACGGGCTCCTGATCGGTGTTCTGCTCCTCGACGATCACCCGGTACGCCTCGAGCTCGAAGTAGGAGCGGTGGCGTCCCAGCGCGCGCTCCATGAGGAGCTCGAAGGACGCCTCGGCGCCCTCGAACTGGAACCCCTGGTCCTCGAGCGCCTTGAGCTGCTCGAGGATCCGGCGAGAGTCCGGAGTGTCCCGGTCGATGTCGATTCCGTACTCGCGCGCCTTCCAGAGGATGTTGGACTTGCCCGCCAGCTCGGACACGAGCACCCGCCGGTGGTTGCCCACCGCCTGGGGGTCGATGTGCTCGTAGGTCTCCGGGTGCTTGAGGACGGCGGAGACGTGCATGCCGCCCTTGTGGGCGAACGCGGAGTCGCCGACGTACGGCTGCGAGGACCAGGGCTTGCGGTTCGCCAGCTCCGACACGAAGCGCGACACGTCCCGGAGCTCGCGCAGGTTCGGCTCCGGGATGCAGTCGAGCCCCATCTTCAAGATCAGGCTGGGGACGACGGACACGAGGTTGGCGTTGCCACAGCGCTCGCCGAAGCCATTGAACGTCCCCTGCACCTGGCCGATGCCCTCGGCGGCGGCGGCGAGCGAGTTCGCGACGGCGCACTCGGCGTCGTTGTGTACGTGGATCCCGAGTGGTGCCCGCACGTGCTGCTTCACGGCCTGGATCGTCGCGACGAGCTCGGCCGGCAGCGTGCCACCGTTGGTGTCGCAGAGGACGAGCCAGTGGGCGCCGGCCGCTTCCGCTGCCTTCAGCGTGGCCAGCGCGTAGTCGGGGTTGGCGCGGAAGCCGTCGAAGAAGTGCTCGGCGTCGAAGATCACCTCGTCCATCCGGGGCCGGAGGAACGCGATCGTGTCGCCGATCATCGCGAGGTTCTCGGCGAGCGTCGTGCCGAGGGCCTCGGTCACGTGGAAGTCCCACGACTTGCCCACGATCGTCGCCACCGGCGCCCCGGCGTCAAGCAGCGCCCGCATGTTGGCATCCGAGTCGGCGGCCCCGCCTGCGCGCCGGGTCATGCTGAACGCCGCGAGCTTCGCGTGCTTGAACGTGACGTCCTGCATGCGACGGAAGAAGCGCAGGTCCTTCGGGTTCGAGCCCGGCCACCCACCCTCGATGTAGTGGATCCCCAACGCATCGAGTCGGGTCGCGAGCCGAACCTTGTCCTCCATCGAGAACGACACGCCCTCGCCCTGGGTGCCGTCGCGGAGCGTGGTGTCGTAGATCTTGATCAGGCGGCTCATGAACAGGTTTCGATCATGCGCCCGCGGCCGTTGCGGTGTCAACAATCGGACTGTTGAGGCGGGGGTGGGAAGGGCGACCGGCGGGGTCGCTCGACCACGCCGCACGCGTCGGCATGAACCCGGTGCGGCTGGGCTCTATCCGTACTCGTCACGTCCACAGACCTACCACCGACGATGCGAGCGATTCGATCACACTCGGAGCCCGCGGGCCGTGATGGGGTCAGGCGTAGAGGCGGGAGGCGAGGCGGGTGCGGATTTCGGGCCATTCGGTGTCGAGGATGGAGAAATAGACGGTGTCGCGCTGGTAGCCGCGGACGTTCATGTGCTTACGGAGTGTACCCTCGCGGACCGCACCCAGACGGGCCAGGGCCTCTTGCGATCGAACGTTGCGCCCGTCGGTCTTCAGGGCGACGCGCACGCAGCCGAGGGTCTCGAAGCAATGCCGCAGGAAGAGGTATTTCGATTCCGTATTGGCCGCCGTGCGCCAGTAGTCGCGGGCCAGGAACGTGGCGCCGATTTCGACTTGCCGGTCGAGCGGGCGCACGTCGAGCAGACGCGTCGAGCCGATCGCGCGGCCCGTCGCCTTCCAGACCTGCGCGAAGACGATCGACTCACGGCGAGCCATCACCGCCCCGGCCTGGCGGATCAGCTCGAGGCTCTCGTCGAGCCTCTGCGGCGGCGCCCAGGCGAGGTAGCGGCAGACCTCCTCGTCCTGCATCGCGTCGAAGATGTCCCGGGCGTGATGCTCGGCGAGCGGCTCGAGGATGATGTAGCGCCCCTCGAGCGTGACGGGCTCGAGAGGAACGAGAGCGTTCATGGGAACGAGCGCCATGAGGCCGGCGTGGCCGCGCGAAGGGGCGGGGCGTTCGTCAGACGACGCCGTCTTTGCGCAGCTGGACGATCGCCCGCTTGGTGAGTCCGACGAGGCTCTTGAGGACCGCGTCGGTGTGCTGGCCGATCACCGGCGGCGCCGTCGCGGCACTGCCGGGCGTCGCGTGCAAGCGCACCGGCACACCCATCACGGTCACCCGCTGCGCCCGGGGGTGCGGGAGCGTCACGATCATGCCGCGCGCCTTCAGGTGCTCGCTCTCGCACACCTCGGCGACCGACTTGATGAGCCCCGCGGGAATGCCCGCCGCCTCGAACTGCTTGACCCAGTCGGCAGCGGCCCGGGTGCCCAGGATTTCGTTCAGGAGCGGGACGAGCGCCTGCCGGTTCTGGACGCGCTTGGCCTCGGCATCGAAGCGCGGGTCCTGGGCTAGCTCGGGGCGCCCGAGCGCGGCGCAGCACTTCGTCCACAGCGAGTTGTTGGCGACGCCGAGCACGACGAACGCGTCGGCCGCGCGGAACACCTCGTAGGGCACGATCGAGGGATGCGCGTTGCCGCGGCGGGCCGGGCGTTGCCCGGTCCCGAAGTAGATCCCGGCCTGATACGTGAGGAGCGCCGCCATGACGTCGAGCATGGAGATCTCGACCTTCTGGCCACGACGCGTGCGGCTTCGGGCGAGCAGCGCCAGGACGATGCCGTGGGCCGCGGACATGCCGGCAACGAGATCGGCGATCGAGTTGCCGACCTTCACCGGCGGGCCGTCCGGGAACCCGGTGAGATCCATCACGCCGGACTCGGCCTGGATCACGAGGTCGTAGCCCGCCCGATGCGCTTCGGGGCCCGATTCGCCGAACCCGGAGACCGAGCAGTACACGAGCCGCGGATTCAGCCGGGCGAGTGCGCGGTACCCGAAGCCCAGCTTGTCCATGGTGCCGGGCCTGAAGTTCTCGACGAGGACGTCGCTCTTTCGCGCGAGCGTCTGCAGGATCCGGCGCCCCTCCGGCGCTTTGAGGTTCAAGGTCACGCTCTTCTTGTTCCGGTTGACGGACATGAAGTACGTCGACTCGCCGCCGACGAACGGCGGCCAACTGCGCGTGTCGTCCCCCTTGCCGGGCTCCTCGACCTTGATCACCTCGGCGCCCATGTCGCCGAGCATCATCGCGCAGAAGGGGCCGGCGAGGACGCGAGTGAGATCGAGGACACGCACGCCGGCCAGCGGTCCCTTAGCCTTCGCCACGTGATCGTCCTTTCCAGCCGCGCTTGGCGACGCTCCGCGCGATCGCGCTCAAGCGCTCGCCGGCGCGGCCGGCGCGACTCCAGAAGAGCCGGGCCCGGTCGATGGCGCCGAGGTGCGAGAAGTAGTAGACGTTGTCCACGGCCTCGATGGCGACCCGGGAGCCGATCCGCAGCCCCCGCGTCTCGGCGCCGTGACAGACGAAGCGCGCGCCGCCGCTCAGCTCGACGAGCGCGATGTGAAGGGGTGAGCGGAAGCCCTCGGGGGGTGAGTGCAGGGTGGTGAAGGACACCACCTCGCCGGCACCGATCACCGAGGTGCGCGTCATCTCGACCGGGTGACGCGGACACCAGCGCGCCGGCGGCGCCGCGACGAGCCCGCACACGTGACACCGGGAAGCCGCGAGACGCTCGATCATCGCGCCTCCAGGAGCGTCACCCAGTTGTTGGTGCCGGGTCCGCCAATCGACTGGGCGAGCGCCACGCTGCACGCCACCTGCCGCTTCGGCGCGTATCCGGTGAGCTGCCACACGCATTCCACGAGCTGGGCCAGCGCGGTGGCGGCGAGCGGGTGCCCCCGCGCCTTGAGGCCGCCGGAGGGGTTGACCGGCAGACGGCCGTCGAGTGCCGTCTCGCCGTCGAGCGTGGCCGATGCCGCCTTTCCCGGCGGAAAGAGCCCGGTATCCTCGAGCGAGATCAACTCGAACGGGGCGAAGGCATCGTGGATCTCGGCGACGTCGACGCGCGACGGCCCGAAGCCCGCCATCGCGAACGCTGCGCTCGCGGCCGCCTGCGTCGCGCGGAAGCTCGTGAGCGCGTCGCGATGGCGCAGGGCGAGCACGTCGGTTCCCTGCCCGATACCGGCCACGCGCACGCTCGTGCGGTCGGACGTCAACACCACCGCCGCCGCGCCGTCGGAGATCGGGCAGCAGTGGAACAATCGCAGCGGGTCGGCGACCATGCGACTGCCGAGAACGACGTCGACCGTGATCTCGTCACGGAAGTGCGCCAGCGGGTTCCGGGCGCCGTTCGCGTGGTTCTTCACCGCCACCTGCGCGATCTCGAGCTCACTGACGCCGTGACGACTCATCAGCGCCCGCGTGACGAGCCCGGCGAACGCCGGCATCGTCGTGCCGTACGACCGCTCGTACGGATCGATCGAGCGCCCGATCAGCTCCGACACCTTCGGCGTCGGAAGGTGCGTCATCTTCTCGCCGCCGACGACGACGACCGTGTGGGCCAGCCCCGCGGCGATCTGGGCAAAGCCCGCATAGAACGCCGCCGCGCCGGAGGACGTGGCCGTCTCGACCCGGATCGACGGGATCTCGGCGAATCCCATGTGCGTGGCGACGTTGGAGGCGAAGTTCCCGTCGCCCAGAAACTCCTCGGGGTTCATCGTCGCAACGACGATGGAGTCGGGTCGCTCGCGGTTCGCGCGCCGCAGCGCGGTGTGCGCCGCGACGGCCATCAGGTCGCCGAGGGGCTCACGAAGCCGGCCGATGCGCGTCATGTCGGCGCCGGCGATCCACACGTCATGCATGGCGAGCCACAGATTGCCGGGCGGGTCGCCAAAGGTCAACTGCTACGCGACGGAGCTCCTCCGGCGAGGCGGCGGGGGCGGCGCCGCGACGCCGAGATCGCGGATGAGCCGCAGCAGGTAGGTCCGCTGCAGGCCGAGGGCGCGGGCTGCGTGGGTCCGATTGCCGCGCACCTGGTGGAGCGTCGCTTCGATGAGCCGTCGTTTGAAGTCGAAGACCGCGCCGTGATAGCCGACCGGCGGCGGCGGTGGCATCGGCGTCGTTCCCTGCATCGAGGCCATGCCCGTAACATTCGCAACCGGTGTGCCAGCCGCGAACGAGCGGAATAGCAAATGATTCAGGCCCGCCGCACCCTGAAGAATGCCCAGCGGGCCTGGCGTGCTGCCGCGGGTTCTGTGCAGCTAGGCCTTGGTGGCGGGCTTGACCCCGGGATTGTCCTTGAAGAATTGCTTGTTCAGATCGATGAAGTTCTTCCACTGCTCGGGCGTCTCGTCCTCTGCGAAGATCGCTTTCACCGGGCACACGGGTTCACAAGCGCCGCAGTCGATGCACTCGTCCGGATGGATGTAGAGCATCGTTTCGCCTTCGTAGATGCAATCCACCGGGCAGACCTCGACGCAGGCCTTGTCCTTCACATTGATGCACGGCTCGGCGATGATATACGGCATCGAGTCCTCCCACTATCGAGCGCTTTTCGTTCTGTGTTCAGTCTAAGGCCAACGGCCTTTGTACCCGAATCCTCGCAATGTGTCAAGCATTTCGCTTAGTTGTGGCCGATTTTGGCACCTTGGTCGATCGCGCAGCGCCGCGGGAGCGACCTTCACTGGGTGCGCAAGCGGGGGTCGAGCGCGTCACGCAGCGAGTCGCCGAAGAGGTTGAACGCGAAGACAGCCAGGCTGATCGCGAGACCCGGGAAAATCGCCATCCACGGGGCCGACTCGGCGAACTGCACAGCGGCGCCCCGGAGCATCAGGCCCCACGCCGGCGTCGGCTCCGAGACGCCCAGCCCCAGGAACGAGAGCGACGCCTCGAGCAGAATCGCCTGGCCGAGGAACGCCGTGAGCATGATGAGATACGGCGCCATGACGTTCGGGAGCATGTGGCGCACGATGATCCGCCGGTGGCGGAATCCGGCCGCGCGCGCGGCGTCGACATACGGCATCTCGCGGATGGCCAGGGCGCTCGATCGCGCGACGAGCGCGGCGCGCGGGATCATCGGGATCGCGATCGCCACGATGACGTTGCCGATCCCGGTGCCGAGGATGGAGACGACCGCGAGCGCCAGGATGATGAGCGGAAAGGCGAGGAAGATGTCCATGACCCGCTGCACCAGCAGGTCGATCTTGCCGGCGAAGTAGGCGCTAGCCACCCCGATCACGGCGCCGATCGTGGCCCCGAAGAAGGCGCAGGCGAAGCCGACCAGCATCGCGGTGCGCGAGCCGTAGATGATGCGCGACAGCACGTCGCGCCCGAACGCGTCGGTGCCGAGCCAGTGGCCGGTCGACGGGCGCGCGAGCATCGCGCCGTAGTCGGTCGCCACCGGGTCGTAGGGCGCGATCACGTTGGCCCCGATGCCGACCACGATGTTGAGGATCACGACGGCGGCGCCGATCGCGCCCAGCGGGCGCTTGCGGCAGAACTCGCCCACCGCGGCGATCCACCGACGACGGCCGGTGGTTTCCGGAATCTCGGCCGCGGCTTCAACGGGCCGGCCGATGGCCATTACCGGAACCTGATCCGCGGGTCGAGCCAGGCGTAGGCCAGATCGACCAGGAAGTTGACGAAGATGAAGGAGAATGCCACCAGCATGACCAGCGCCTGGGTGAGCGTGTAGTCGCGGTGGGCGACCGACTCGACGAAGAGCATCCCGAGCCCGTTCAGGTTGAAAACCTGCTCCGTGACGACGAGCCCCCCGATGAGGAAGGCGAACTCCAGCGCGATCACCGTGAGCACCGGGAGCATCGCGTTCTTCAGCGCGTGGCGCGACAGGATGAGCTTCTCCCAGAGGCCCTTGGCGCGGGCCGTCCGGATGTAATCCTCGCGCAGCACCTCGAGCATCGCCGACCGGGTCATCCGCGTCGCCACGGCCGAGTATCGGTAACCCACGGCGAGCGCCGGCCAGATGAGCTGCGCCAGGTTCTGGACGGGATCGGTCCAGAACGGCGTGTAGACCATGGGCGGTAGCCACTTGAAGACGATGAGGAGTCCCAGGATGAACACGATCCCCAGCCAGAACGAGGGCATCGCCAGGCCGGCGATCGAGAGGATCCGGACCGCGTAGTCCACCCAGGTGTCCTGCCGGAGCGCGGCGATCACTCCCAGCGGGATCGCCAGCGCCACGGCGACGATGGTGGCCATGATCGCGAGCTGGAGCGAGAGCACGAAGCGGAGCCGGATCTCTTCCGTGATCGGCGCTCCCGTCCACATCGACGTCCCGAAGTCGAGCCGCACGATCCCGCCCATCCAGCTCAGGAACTGATGCCAGATCGGCTTGTCCAGGCCGAGCCGGGCCCGCTCCTTGTCGAGATTCTCCTTCTGCGCGTAGGCGCTCTCGCCCGCGAAGCGCAGCTCGACGATGTCGCCCGGGACGATCCGCATCAGGAAGAAGATGATCACCGCGACGCCGAGCAGCGTGGGGATCATCAGGAGCACGCGCTTGACGATGTACTTGCCCACGGCCGCCCGTGCCCTACTCGCTGAGCCAGACCGCGTCGAGCTGGTTGTTCAGGTAGTGGCTCGGAGTGATGGTCCAGCCCTTGACCTTCGAGCTGTGGGGGATGATCCGGTGCCACTGGAGCGTGTAGAGGTAGTGCGCCTCGTCGTCCACGAGTCGCCGCTCGAATTCCCGGATGTACTTCTTGCGCTCCTCCGCGTCGACCGCGCGGCCCTGCTTCTCGTAGAGCTCGTCCAGCATCGAGTCCGTATAGCGGCTGTAGTTCGCCGGGCTCTTGTCCTTGGACTGGAACTTGTAGAGGTCGAGGTCGGGCTCCACGATGTAGCCGCACTGGAAGTCCATCGCCACGTCGAAGTTACCGCCGCGGAGCTCTGCATAGTACTTGGCCGCTTCGATCACTTCCTGCTTGACGTTCAGACCGACCTGCCGCCACTGGTCGATCAGCCAGACTCCGACGGGCTCGTACGGCATGGGGATTCCACGGTTCTTGAAGGTGAACGCGAACCCGTCGGGGACGCCGGCCTCCTTCAGGAGCCGCCGGGCCTCAGCTCGTGACTTCCCGATATCGCGTCCGTAGCCGGCCAACTTCTCCAGCTCGGCCGGCGGCGTGGCAAAGGGTGTCCCCGGCACCTGGACACCGGCAACTTCCTTGACAATCGCGATCTTCGAGAGCGCCTGCGAGCCCTGGTAGCGGTCGAGCGCCAGCGAGAGGGCGCGCCGGACCCGCTTGTCGTCGAACGGCTTCTTTTCGTGGTTCATGGCCACCAGCAGGGCACAGTCCCACGGGCTCTCCTGCACGGCGATCCTGGGACCGAGCGCCTGCACGAGACTGTCCCGCTCGGCCGGCGAGAAACCCCGGAACTGGATATGGGCCCGCTCGCCGCGCACGGCCGCGACCTGCGCGGCGGAGTCTCTGATGAAGAGCGCCCGGTACCCGTCCAGATAGGGCTTGCCCTTGTCCCAGTAGTTGGGGTTCTTCTTGCCGACCCAGTGAGAGCCCCTCACGTGCTCGACGAAGACGAAGGGGCCGGTGCCCATCACGTGGGTCTCGTACCAGCGCATGTCCTTGGCCAGGATGTCGGCCTTGTAGATCCAGTTCCACGGGGAGGCCAGCGACATGAGGAACGAGCCAGACGGCCACTTGAGCCGGAAGACCAGTGTGTAGGGATCGGGCGCCTGCACAGCTTCGACGTCCAGGTACTCGCCCTTGCGGTCGGACGCGACTCCCGCGGGCGGGAAGATGATCTTGTCGTAGCTGGCCTTGGCGTCCTTGGAAGTCATCTCGCTTCCGTCGTGGAACTTGACGCCACGCCGGAGCTTGATCGTGTAGGTTCGCCCGTCCTTGGAGATCGTCCAGGATTCGGCCAGATCCCCCACGATCTTGATCGCGAGCTTGTCGGTCGGGTCGGGTCGCAGCAACGTGTTGTAGTGCGGGGCGAGCGGGTGGATGACCCCGAAGGTCTCCTCGCGGTGGGCGTCGTAGGACGGAGGCTCCGAGGGCACCGCGAACACCAGCTCGCCACCGTAGCGGGGCTTTTCCTGCGCCGTGGCTAGGCCTGCCAGCGCGACGGCGATGATCGCGATCACGGCGGTATGCGCCGCAAGCCGGGGCGGGGCGAGCAAGACGGAGATCGACCCGCCGGCCGAGGCGCGGCTGTCAACGATGGTATGCAGGTATCGTCGCATCAATCCCTCCAGAGGTAGGGCGAGCCGCAGCACAGCCGGGGGTGAGGCCCCCGCGTGCGAGGCGAGCCAGGCTCTTGTCACACAAAACCAGCGCCGAGCACGAGCGGTTTCAGCATCAAGCACGGACCGGCCGCGAGTCAAGCCAGGAGGCATGCCGCCCGGTGGCCCGGCCTGATCTCGCGCAGCTCGGGCACGTCCACGCGACAGCGGTCGACGGCGATGGGACACCGTGGATGGAACACGCACCCGGACGGCGGATTGAGCGGGCTCGGCACTTCGCCGCCGAGCACCACCCGCTCGCGCTGGGCCTCGAGGGCCGGATCCGGAATGGGCACCGCCGAGAGCAGCGCCTTCGTATACGGATGCAGCGGCGCGTCATAGAGCGACTTCCGGTCCGTGATCTCGACGATCTTGCCGAGGTACATGACGGCGACGCGATCCGAGATGTGCCGCACGACCGAGAGATCGTGGGCGACGAAGAGGTACGTCAACCCGAACTGCGCCTGGAGATCCTCCAGGAGGTTGATGATCTGCGCCTGGATCGAGACGTCCAGGGCCGAGACCGGCTCGTCGCAGACGATCAACGAGGGCTCGACGGCGAGGGCCCGCGCGATCCCCACCCGCTGGCGCTGGCCCCCCGAGAGCTGATGCGGGTAGCGGTGGGCGTGCTGCGCCAGGAGGCCCACGTGCGACAGGAGCTCGCGGACACGCTGAGCGCGCTGCGTCCGGTCGGTCACGATCCCGTGGACGCTGAGCGGCTCGGCGATGATCTGGCCGACCGTCATTCGCGGATTGAGCGAGCTGTACGGGTCCTGGAAGATCACCTGCATCTTGCGGCGGATCGGCCGCAGCTCGTCCTCGCTGAGCCGCGTGAGATCACGTCCCTCGAAGATGATCTGGCCGCTGGTCGGCCGCTCGAGCTGCAGGATGCACCGGCCCGTGGTCGTCTTGCCGCACCCCGATTCGCCGACGAGCCCGAGCGTCTCTCCCCGCTGGATCTCGAAGCTCACGCCGTCCACGGCGCGGATGAGGCCGGCCCCGCCGCCAAAGAGCCCACCCCCGACGCGGAAGTGCTTCACGACGTTCCGGACTTCCAGGAGTGGGGCGACAGCGCTCACGTCGCGGCCACGCTCCGCGTCAGCGTTCGGTCGAGGTTGGCGGCCTCCCAGCACGCGCTGACGTGCGTCGGCTCGCCGACCGGACGGAGGGGCGGAATCTCGACGAGGCAGCGCTCGACGCAGAAGGCGCACCGAGGCGCGAACGCGCACCCGCGCGGCAGCTGGGTGAGGTCGGGCGGCTGGCCTTCGATCGGGTCCAGTCGAGCGCGGCGCGGTTCGTCGAGCCGCGGCACCGAGCGGAGGAGGCCGAGCGTGTAGGGATGCCGTGGGTTTCCGTAGAGCTCGCGCGCGGTGCCGCGCTCGATGATCCGGCCCGCGTACATGACGTTCACGCGGTCGGCGTAGCGAGCGACGACCCCCAGGTTGTGGGTGATGATCAGCATGGCGACGCCGAAGCGCCGGGCGAGATCTTTCATGAGCTCGAGGATCTGCGCCTGGATCGTCACGTCGAGCGCTGTCGTCGGCTCGTCGGCGAGGATCAGCGACGGGTTACAGGCGAGGGCCATCGCGATCATCATCCGCTGTCGCATCCCGCCACTGAACTGATGCGGGTACTGGGTCAGGCGCCGTTCCGGATCGGGGATTCCCACCATGACGAGCAGCTCGGCCGCCCGTCGACGGGCGTCCATCGGGGTCATCCCCAGGTGGATCTCGAGCCCTTCGGTGAGCTGGCGCCCGATCGACAGGACCGGATTGAGCGAGGTCATCGGCTCCTGGAAGATCATGCCGATCTCTCGGCCGCGCACGCGGCGCATCTCTTCTTCGGACAGCCGCAGGAGGTCTCGGCCCTTGAAGACGACCTGGCCGCCCACGATACGGCCCGCCGGCCCGGCGACGAGACGCAGGACGCTGAGCGCGCTGACGCTCTTGCCACAGCCCGACTCGCCGACCAGCGCGACGGTCTCGCCCTCGTCGACGTCCCAGGACACGTCGTCGACCGCGCGCACCACGCCGCTACGCGTCACGAAATGCGTCTGAAGGTTTCGAACTTCGAGGAGGGTGCCCACCGCGGCGCAGTGTAGCACTGTCATTGGGCGTGGGCGAAGCCGGCGCCCAACCATCGACTCCCCGACGCGCTCTTCAGCGCCGGACTGCGAAGGACTTCAGTGGTCGGTGGTCAATCCCGACAGCGCGCCGCGGCCAGATGCGCTCCGGCCCGCGACTCGAGCGACGCGTACTCCCGGCACACTGCCTCGGCCACGCAGGGCCAGCGGTGCTGGGCCGCCCAGCGCACTCCCTCGCGCCCGACTCGCCAGCGCAGGTCGGGATCGGCGATCAGGCTCTCGATGCGCTCGGCCAGCGCCCCGACGTCTCCGTCGGGGACGAGGAAGCCGGTGACACCGTCGCGGACCGTCGTGACCAGCCCACCGACGCGCGAGGCGATGACGGGACTCCCGCAGGCCATCGCCTCGAGCGCCACCATGCCGAACGACTCGTAGTACGAGGGCAGCACCGTCACGTCGGCGGCGGCATAGTACGCGGGAAGCACACTCTGGGGCTGGGGCCCCACGAAGCGCACGGCGTCGGCCAGGCCCAGCCGTTCGATGCGGTGCCGCAGCGACGTCTCGTGGCCGTTCGTCGGCTCGTCGGCGTCGCCCCCCACGATGAGGAGCCTCACGGCCTGACCGGGCGTCCTCAGACGTGCGACCGCGTCGAGCAGCGTGTCGAGCCCCTTGATCGGCGCGATGCGGCCGACCCACAGCAGCACCGGCCGCTCGTCGAGGCCCAGGCGCTGTCGCGCCTCGGCGCGGTCACCCGGCACGAAGAGATCGGTGTCCACGCCGCACGGGATCGTCGCGATCCGCGATGGGTGGGCACCGTAATCGCGCAGGAGCTCGGCGCGCTCGACGACATTCGCGGCCACGATCCGATCCGAGACACCGACGATGCGCATCTCTTCGTCGAGCCTGACCGGTGGCTCGAGCTCCGCCGCGTTCCTGGCGACGCGGTTCTTCAGCCGGCCCAGCGTGTGGAACATCTGAAGCACCGGCACCGACCAGCGGCGCTTCAGCGTGAGCGCGGCGACGCCGGACAGCCAGTAGTGCGCATGGATCAAGTCGTAGTCGATCGACCGCGCGATCCGCCACGCCTCGATGCCGTCGACGAACTCGTCGAGGTGGTCGTGGATCCGCACGCGGGCCATCGGCGCCTCGTCTCCGACCGGCAGGTGGATGACGCGGGCGCGCTCGCCGAGCTCGACGACCCGGGGAATCGCCGGGTTCTGTGAGCGCGTGAAGACGTCGACCGACACGCCCATGCGGCCGAGCTCGCGCGACATCTCGCGCACGTAGACGTTCATCCCACCCGTTTCCTTGCCGCCGAGGGCGGCGAGCGGGCAGGTGTGGACGCTCAACATCGCGACGTGCAGGCTCACCGGATCTTCACCAGGTAGACGGGTTCGGGCACGGGCTCGAACTCATACTTGTAGCGCTCCTCGCCCCTCAGGAAATCGAACGTCCGCCGCCCCCGCGTGATCGCGTCACGAACCACGTGCGCCAGGAGGATCACGCCGGGCGAGAGCGCGGCGCGCGCAGGATCGAACCCCGAGTTGTAGAGGCCGACCGTGTCGTCCCATTCGATCGTGACAAAGGTGGCGATCGGGCCCGACGCCGTGTCGAGGAACCAGAGCCGGGCGGCGTCGCGCTCGGCGAACGCCGTGAGGGCGCGCCGGAAGAATCGCTCCATGCGGCCGTCCATGAAACGGGCCTTGCCCGTGCGCGAGCGCCGGTGGAGGTCGAGGAATTCGCCGAGCCGCGCCTCGATCTCCGCGGGCCTGCTCACGCGGGACACCCGCGCGTCGGGAGCGTCGCGTTCGAGGCGTCGCATCTTTCGCAGGAGTTCGTGGCGGTGCTTTCCGGACAGGCTGGCAAGATAGGAGTCCCAGGAGGTCGGCAGGGCAAGGACCGGACATCGCTCTTCCACGGTGGCCGACACGGCGAGGCCGCACGCGGCGGCGAGTTGCGGCAGCGCCGTCACGGTTGGCGAGGCCGCCGGCACGGCGTGAAGCTCCCAGTCGACGCGCTCCGCCGTCCGGGACTGGAGCAGCGCCATCCACGCCTCCTCCTCCCGTCCCTGCCCCGCAATCAGATCGAGATAGTCGGAAACGTCCCCGCCGCCGACGATCTGTAGGGTGCCAGGCGCCGACTCGTAGAGGGGCAGGAGCGCGACCAGGCGTCCGGCGCCGTCCTCGACGCACCGGATCTCGAGCCGGCGATCCTCGGCAAACGCCTGCACCCACAGGGCTTGCCACGTCCACGAGAGAAAGGGCGACCGCAGGCGGGCCGCGGCGACGAGCCCATCCCAGGCGGTCGCGCCGACCGCCTCGAGACGATCGCGGAGGAGGACTTTCATGGGCTAGAGCTCACGGGGAGACTCACCGGTCACTCATCAGACGCGTCGGACGTGTCCGTGGATTCAGCCTCCCCTTCCCCGGCGTTCTCGCCCGTACCCTCTTCGATCGCCTCGTCCATGGCAGACTCGAAATCGTCGCCGAGGTCGTCCCCGAACTCCCGGCCCATCTTCTTCATGAATCGTGCGACGCTCGCCGGATTGTCCTCATCGAGGTCGCCGAGGCTCGACGAGTCGGCGAGGGCGTCGAGCCGTGCATCCTCCGATTTCACCGTCGAGAAGCGCGACATGAGGCGGGAGAGCGCCGAGCCGCCGCAGCCCGGACAGGTCGGCGGAGCGGCAGCCGAAGGACGAAGCACGAGGAGGCTGACTCGCTTGCGGCAGTCGTGACATTCGTACTCGTAGATCGGCATATCGCGACCGATTCTAGCATGCGGCCCGAGTGCGGCCCGGGCGTGTCAGCTTGACCGATACGCACGCCGGACGTGTCAGAGTGCACGGTTTTCCGGTATTTTCCGGCTCTGGAAGCACGCGGCGTAAAAGAGCTTCGGGCCTCGGCACCGCTCTTGCTCGGTCCAGGAGTCATGGATGAGATTCCGTTCGACACCCGGAAATGGGCGGACCGCGACCGGCGCCTGGCGGAGCACATGGAGTCACCGGCGACACAGTCGCTTCGCGAGGAGCGCGACCGGCTGGCCAAGCGCTTGGCCGATCTCGAGCGGGAGCTCGCGAATCTCGCGACCCGGCTCGAATCTCCCTCGGCCTTCGCTACATCCGGCGATTCCCGACGACGCCGACCCTGATCGCCTCTCCCCGCCGCGCCAGGCGCGCGAGCGGGAGCGACACCTCCAACCCGAGCTTCAGCACCCCGTAGATGGGCCGCGACTCGCTCAAGTGCGCGAGCGCGGGCCAGCCGCGATCGCGCATGAGCGCCGACAAGCTCCACAAGTACGAGCGCGGCTTCGCCTGGTGCCAGGTCCACACGATTCGGCCTCCCGCCTTCCGCAACACGAGCTCGAGCGTCTCCGGCGTGAAGTGCGAGAGATGGCGGGGCAGCTCGAGGCCCGCCCAGGCACCGCCGAAGAGCATAGCGCCGAGCCCACCGGCATTCGGGACCTCGATGATCAGGAGTCCGCCGGGCGCCAGCCAGTCGAGCATGCGGCGGGCGACCGCGACTGGATCCGGCACGTGCTCGAGGACATGGAACGCGGTCACCACGTCGAAGCGGGCCCTCGCGAACGGCGCGGTCAGCACGTCGCCGACGTGGACCTCGTCGGTGAACCGCCGCGCGATCGCCGCGGCCGCAGCGTCCATCTCGATTCCCGCGATCCGCCAGCCCAGGGCCTTGGCGACGGCCAGGGCCGCGCCCGAACCGCACCCGACATCGAGATAGCGCCCTGATCCGATCCACGGCGGGCAGCTCCACCGGAGACGTCGGAGCATCCGCCGCGCTCTGAGCCTCGTCAGGATAGAGACGTGATCGTCGCGGAGGGCGTGGTAGCCGAGGCCCCGTGCGAGCGCCCAGCGCACAGCACGCTGGCGGGCGGCCGACCCCTTGAACGGCACCCGGGGCGACGGCTCCTGATGACGCGGGTAGTGGTCGGGGTAGCACGCGCTCAGGTGCTCGTCGCGCACGCGCGGTCGCTGGTAGAGGAAGCCACAGCCCCGACAGCGCACGACGGCGTAGACGCCCGGCACGGCGAAGGCGCGATCGGGTGTCGCCCAGACCGGGTCTGCGTCGTCCCTCCCGCAGACGGCGCACGGGAGCTCGACGGTGGGGAGCGCGGCCGTCACCGAAAGATCTCCTCCATGCGTTGGACCGCGCGCCCCCATTCGAATGCGGTCCGGACGAACGCCGAGCCCGCGGCGGCGATGCGCGCGCGCAGCTCGGGATCGGCGGCGAGGCGCTCGAGCTTCGCCGCGAGATCGCCGACGTTCCGCCGCCGCGCGACGAGCGCCGTTTCACCGTCACGCGCGTAGTCGCGACAACCACCGTTGTCGTAGGTGACCAGCGCCGCGCCGCAGGCCATCGCCTCCATCGGGGGCATGCCGAGCCCCTCGTCCCACGAGGGACAGAGATAGATCTCGCAGCCGCTGTAGAGGGCTGCGAGGCCGTCCTGAGGAAGGTTCGCGTGAAACTCGTCGTAGGTCGCCGACGGCCGCGGCGCCGTGAGGCCGAAGCCCACCAGGCGGAGCTCGGGATGGCGCTCCTTCACGCGCGCGACCGCCTCGAATCCGTCGGCGGTCCCCTTCCACGCATACTTGTGGTAGAGCATCAGGACTCGTGGCCGCGACGTCTCGATCGTGACCGGCACCGCGCGGAACAGCGCCGGGTCGACTGGCGTGACCAGGATCTCGGCGTCGCTCGCGAAGCGCTCACGCATGATGTCGCGGAGCCACGTGGAGATGACGATCTTCCGGAGCGGTAGCCGGTACGTCGCGTCCACGGCCGCGGGCTCGCCGTGGTAGAGGCTCTCGTAGTGCTGCACGAAGTAGAACTTCCGCCCGCACCGCGCCGGTGCCGCGGCGACCGCGGCCGCCGACTGCCACGCCGTCGCGACGACGACGTCGCCGTCGGGCAGCGTGGTCTCCCGCCAGCGGTCCACCCACACGATGCCCGCTCGGAAGCCCGGGATCCAGTCGGGCCCGGCGCCTCTGAGGGACCGCCAGAGCGCCCGACCGCTGCCCTTGGCCTCCACCACCACGTCGACCTGATGTCCGGCGGCCGCGAGCCTGTCCGAGTACGTGAGGATCGCGCGCACTCCGCCGGCAATGCGGAGATGCGGGCACAGAAACGTGATCTTCACGCGGCGGTCAGATGGCCATCGAAACCTGGCCGCTCTTCCGGTAGGCCTCGGGATCGAGCACCACGTTGAGGCACCAGACCTCGTCGGAGGCGAGCGCCTGTGCCAGCGCCGGGCCGATCTCGCGCGGATCCGTGATGTAAGCGCCCCGGCCGCCGAGCGCCTCGACCATGCGGTCGTACCGCGTCGTCGGCAGCGAGGTGGCGACGGTCCGGGCCTCGCCGAAGAACGAGACCTGGGGGCTCCGGATCTGGCCCCAGCCGCCGTCGTTGCCGATGATGCAGGTGAACGGCAGCCGAAAGCGCACCGCCGTCTCGAGCTCCATCCCGTTGAGCCCGAAGGCTCCGTCACCCGACACGAGCAGCACGCGCTGGTCCGGACGCAGAAGCTTCGCCGCCAGCGCGAACGAGGGGCCGACGCCGAGGCACCCGAGCGGGCCGGGGTCGAGCCATTGCCCCGCGCGGTCCACCGGAACGAACTTCGCCGCGCAGTTCACCACGTCACCGCCGTCGCCCACGACGATCGTGTCACGCGTCACCGCCCGCGCGATCTCGCGCGCCCAGCGGTAGTGCGAGACGGGCACTTGGTCGGTCGCCGCCAGCTCGTCGAGCTTCGCGCACGCCTCGCCCTCGCGCCGGCGCATCTCGGTGCGCCAGGGCGCGACCCGGTCCGCCAGCCCCTTCGGCAGCCCGTCGCTGAGTTGCCGAAGGATCACGTCGATGTCCCCCGCGAGGCCCAGCTCGAGCGGGCGGTTGCGACCGAGCTCGACCGGATCGATGTCGATCATGACCACCTTGGCGTCCTCGGCAAAGGTCGGCGGCCGGCCATACCCCAGCCGGAAGTCGAGCGGCGTGCCCAGCACGAGGACGAGGTCGGCGTGCCCGAGCGCCCACCCGCGCGTCTGGAAGAATGCGCTCGGGTGATCGGTCCCCAGAACGCCCCGTCCCGCCCCGTTCATGAAGACCGGCACGCCGGCACGCTCCCCGAAGGACGCGAGCGACTTGGCGGCGTCGTCCCAGTAGACGCCGCCGCCGGCGATCACGACCGGGCGCTCGGCACCCGCCAGGAGCGCCTCGAGGCGGCCGAGCGCGTCCGGCTCCGCGGCGCCGCGCGTCCGGTGCACGTAGCCCGTCGGAATCGGCGCCAGGCGGTCCTCGACCGTCGTCAGCAGCAGATCGACCGGAATCTCGACGAACACGGGGCCAGGCCGCCCCGCGAGCGCCGTGCGGATGGCCGTCGCCAGCACCTCGGGGATCTGGCGCGTCTCGGCGACCGACCAGGCCCCCTTCGTGATCGGCCGCAAGAGCGCGATCTGCTCCGTCTCCTGGAGCGCGCCGAGACCGCGAAGCCCGAGCGGTGCGGCGCCTCCGATCAAGAGCAGCGGGCTTCGCGCGGCGTTCGCGTTGGCCACGCCGGTGACTGCGTCGGTGACCCCGGGGCCCGGAACCACGATCGCGACGCCGACCCCGCGGGTGAGCCGCGCGTAGGCGTCCGCCGCGTGGGCGGCGGCCTGCTCGTGGCGCACGTCGATGATCCCGACGCCCTCGGTGAGGCAGCCGTCGTAGATCGGCAAGATGTGGCCGCCGCACAGTGTGAAGACGTGGCGCACACCGGCCCAGCGCAGGGTCCGGGCGACCAGCTGCCCGCCCGTCAGGTCGGCCATCGTGAGGTCCGCCGCCTTCTCAGCGCGACCTGAAGCGCGGGAGAATCTCGGCAGCGATCGTCTCGAGCTGCGCGCGCTCGTCGCGGGGATCGCCGATCGCGCTCATGAGGAAGTAGTTGCAGCCGGCCGCCCGGAACTGCTCGAGCTGCTCCGCGCACTGCTCGGGCGTCCCGATGACGCCGTACCGCTTCGCGAGCGGCTCGAAGTCCTGGGCGTACCGCTTGCTGAGGACGCCCACCCACGACCGCTTCGCGGCTTCGAAGTCGCGCCCGACGGTGATGAAGACCAGGTGGGCCGCCGTGAAGCCCGCCAGCGAGCGTCCCGCGGCGGCCGCCGCGGCCCGGATCTTGCCGAGGCTCTGCGCATATCGGTCGGGCTGAACGACGTACGACACCCAGCCGTCGCCCTGCCGGCCGGCACGCGCCAGCGCCGCTTCGGAACGGCCTCCGATCCAGATCGGCGGAAGCTGCTGGACGGGCTTGGGATCGATCGAGACCGACTCGAACTGCGTGAACCGGCCGCGGAAGGTGGCCGGCGTGTCGCGCCAGAGGGTGCGGACCACGTCGATGCCTTCGGTCACGCGCGGCCCGCGCTCCTTGTGGGGCACGCCGCAGAGCTCGAATTCCTTCGGGTTCTCGCCGCCGACGCCGACCCCGAAGACGAGCCGGCCTCCGGAGAGCACGTCGAGCGTCGCGGCCATCTTCGCCGCCACCGCGGGCGCGCGCAGCGCCAGGAGATAGACCGCGACCCCCAGCTTGAGCCGCTGCGTGATGGGGGCGTAGGACGCGAGCAGCGTGAGCGACTCGTGGATGGGGTTGTGGAACGACACGTGATCGCCCGTCCACACCGAGTCGTACCCGAGGGCTTCGAGACGCTGGACCAGTGCCCACTGCTCGGCCGGCGGATGGAGCGAGAGCTGGGCGCCGAAGCCGATCACGCGGTCACCGCGGGAACGCGTCGCGCACGCCGCCGTCCACGGTCAGCGTGCAGCCGGTGGTCTTGGCCGAGCGGTCCGAGGCGAGGAAGAGCACGGCCTCGGCGACGTCCTCCGGCAGGATGCCGACGCCGAGCAGGTTGCGCTTGCGATAGAAATCCTCGAGCTGGCTCACGGCGATCCCCTGGGCAAGGGCGCGCTCGCGTCGGACCTCGTCCGACCAGAGCTTCGAGTCCTGGAACACGGCGTCCGGGTTCACGATGTTCGAGCGGATGCCGTGAGGCGCGCCTTCCAGGGCGAGCACCTTGGCGAGCTGAGCCTCCGCCGCCTTCGCCGCCGAGTACGCGGCGAAGTCCTTGCCCGGTGACATCACGTTCTTGGTCGCGACGAAGACGAGCACGCCGCCGAGCCCCTGGGCGCTCAAGAGACGCATCGCCTCGCGCGCGACGATGAAGTGGCCGGTGGCGTTGACCGCGAACGAGCGCTCCCAGTCGGCCAGCTCGAGGCGAACCACCGGTGCCGAGTGCGCGATGCCCGCGTTCGATACGAGAATGTCGAGCCCGCCGTAGGCGAGCACCGTCTGCTCGAAGGCCGCCCGCACCGACGCCTCGCGCGTCACGTCCATCTCGAGCCCGAGCGCCCGGCCGGCGCCGACGGCGCCCACGATCTCGTCGGCGGTTACTCGAGCGCTCGCGGCGTCGATGTCGCCCACGACGACGTGCGCGCCCTCGGCGGCCAGGCGCCGCGCCACGGCTCGCCCGATTCCGGAGCCACCGCCGGTCACCAGCGCGATCCGGCGCGCCAGCTCCTTCTCGGACGGCGCCAGCGTGAGCTTGTAGAGCTCGAGCGGCCAGTACTCGACGTCGAAGGCGTCCTTCGGCGACAGCGAGACGTACTCGCCGAACGCCCCCGCGTTGCCGAGCACGTCGATCGTGTGGTGGTAGATGTCGCGCACGATGCCGGCGGTCCGCCGATCCTTGCCGGCCGTGAACATGCCGAGCCCGGGGACCAGCACCACCCGCGGGAGCGGATCGACCAGCTGCGCGCCCTCGAACCGGTTCTCCTCGAAGTAGCGCGTATAGCCGACGACGAAGGCGTCGACGGACCGCTCGGTCGCGTCCAGCAGGGCCGCCGGCGTCTCCTCGCCGGTGGCGGCCACGAAGCACGGCAGCCGTTTGGCGTAGATCGTGTGGTCCGGCGTCGCGGGCCCGACCTGCGAGACCCGCGCGGCGTCTACCGAGGAGACGAACGCGGTCACCCCGGGCGAGTCGTCGAAGCTGACCAGCACGCGACGCGAGCGGCTCAGCAGGCCGCGCAGTCGCGGCGCCACCGCCAACGCCGTCTCGCGCCGCGCCCCCGGCTCGCGGAGGGGCACGCGGGGGCCCCCGAAGGCCCGTCGACCTTTCTTGCGCAGGGCGATAGCCTCTTCGGCGCGGGTGATCAGCTCGATCGTAGCCTCGTACGCCTCCCGGACGGTCGCTCCCCACGTGATCGTGCCGTGACGCTCGAGGAGCAGGGCTTTCGCCTCGGGCCGCTCGGCGATCGAGTGGGCCACGTCCCGCGAGATTCGGAATCCCGGTCGACGGTACGCGAGCGAGATGACGTCCTTTCCGTAGACGCCCTCGATCACGTCGTGGGCGCGGTCGGTGTTCGTCAGCGACACGACGGCGTCGGCGTGGGTGTGGACGACGGCGTCGGCGGAGAGGAATCCGTGCAACAGGGTCTCGATCGATGGGCGAACGCCGCCGGGCTCCTGGAGCGCGTGGCCGAGGTAGCTCACCATCTCCTCGTCGCTCATCTCGGCGCGATCGAGGAGCGCTGCGATATCGTCCATGCGCACACCAGGGAAGTCTCGCCGCTGGACGGACTTGAGGTCGGACCCGCTGCCCTTGACGCGGAGCACGGCGATCTCGCGGCCACGGTGGTCGCGCTCGCGTGTCTTGATCGAAGTGTTGCCCCCACCCCAGATCACCAGCGAGGTTTCGGCGCCGACCAGGCGGGACGCGTAGACGAGGAGGTCGAGGCCGTGGAGCTGGCTCGCCTCGGCGTCGTTCCAGCGGGAGCGCATGCCGCCCTCACGATACCATGATCCACGTGGGTCGCCTGATCGTGACGCTCCTGGCCGCGAGCCTTCTGGCCGCCCCGGGCGCGGCCGACGCGGACGGCATCATGCTGATCCAGGCCGGTGCGTTCTGGATGGGGCGCGACGACGGGCCGTCCGACGAGGCGCCGCTCCATCGCGTCTACGTCCGCGACTTCTGGATCGAGCGCCACAAGGTGACCAACGCCGAGTTCGCCCGTTTCCTGGACGCGACCGGTCTCGGGCCGCCAGGCGCCGAGCGACGCTACGACGAGGACGACGCGGACGCGCGCATCCATCGGTGGCGGGGACACTGGGCCGCCGATCCCGGATTCGAGCGCCATCCCGTAGTCGAGGCCTCGTGGTTCGGCGCCCGGGACTATTGCGCGTGGACGGGTCGTCGGCTGCCCACCGAAGCGGAGTGGGAGAACGCGGCACGCGGCGGTGACCGCCGACCTTATCCGTGGGGCTCTGCGACGCCGGCGCCCCATCTGGCGGTCTTCGGCCGCCCCTACAATGCGACGGAGTCGACCTTGGGCCGGCCGGCCGGGGCGAGCCCCCACGGCGTCGAGGACCTGCTTGGCAACCTGCGAGAGTGGACGGCCAGCATCTTCCGCCCCTATCCTTATAGAAGCGATGACGGCCGGGAACCGTACACCGGGGCGACCGGGCGCGTGGTCGTCCGCGGGGCGAGCCACGACGACCCGGCCGACTCGCTCGGCGTGACGCGGCGGCGGTCCTACGATCGCCGCAGCGCGGCCGCCGGCCACCACTTCGTGGGCTTCCGCTGCGCCACGTCGGAGGATCTGGGAGAAGTGGCTCCGGGAGGGCGATCGCGGTGAGCGCGCGCTTCGACACCGTGCCCAAGACCAGCGTGGGAAAGTTCGACAAGAAGGTGCTTCGCGAGCGATACAAAGACTGGAAGCCGAAGGATGTGCACGACGATGCCTAGGACGTCGCGCGGCGCTGCCCTGCTCGCGGGCGGGCTCCTGATGCTCCAGACCGGCGGCGGCACCTCGACCGCCGAGCTGGTCGGCCGCATCAACGCCTCTGCGACGCGGCCCGTCCCGATCGTGGCTCCACGCACGGTGACGCGGCCCGATATGGTGTGGGTCCCGGATCGGTACGTGCCGCTCGCCGACCAGCCCGCGACCGCCCTCGCGCCCGGCCACTGGGAGCGTCGCATCTCCGATCGCGAGCTCTACGCACCGCCCCAGACGATCGTGAGCCCCGTCGATGGCCGCGTTCGGCTCGTGCCGGCGGGTCCGCGGCCGGCCGTCGAGGCCAGACCCCTGTCGAGTTGGGGTATCATGACAGGTCAGTGAGGTTCTTCCGCCGGCATCGTGTTGTCGTCGTTCCCCCACGTGATGTTCGAGGAGCGCTTCCCACGAACGATATCGACGTCACCGAAAACGAACCGGCGTCGCCGCCCCCGGGCGGGCCGGCTCCCGAATGAAAGAGGAGGAGTCATGCCAGCGATCACACGGCGCCGCTTCCTGACGACCACGACGGGCGCAAGCCTCGCGGGAATCCTCGCGACGCGAACCGCGCCCGCGCGCGGGCAGCAGCGCGAGGTCTCGTACCTCTGCTGGAACAACTTCGCGCCGGTCATGGACAAGAAGCTGGCCGAGATCGGCCAGCGCTTCACGAAAGACACGGGCATCAAGCTCAAGATCGATCACATCGCCGCGGCCCAGCAGGCGGCCAAGTACGCCTCCGAGGTCCAGTCGCAGGCCGGGCACGACATGGTCGAGATGCGCATGCACTTCCCCTGGCTCTACGAGGGCCAGCTGGTCGATCTCGGGGATGTGGTGGCTGAGCTCGAGAAGAAGTACGGCAAGGTGCTCTCCTCGGCCGCGGAGACGGCCCGCGTCCACGGCACGTGGCGCGCCGTCCCGCAGTACCACGCCATGTTCGTGGCGACCTACCGGGAGGACCTCTTCAAGAAGGCGGGGCTCAAGGTCCCCGACACCTGGGAGGATCTCTACACCGTGGGCAAGGAGCTGAAGAAGATGGGGAACCCGGTGGGGATCCCCATCAGCCAGAACTACGACAGCATCTCCACCGCCGGCCCGGTGCTCTGGTCCTACGGCGGGCTCGAGGTCGACAAGGACGGCAAGACCGTCCGGATCAATAGCCCCCAGACCGCGCAGATGATCGAGTGGTACAAGAAGATGTTCCGCGATTGCATGGAGCCCGAAGTGCTCTCCTGGGATGACGCGAGCAACAATCAGGCGATCCAGCAGGGCAAGGCCGGCTGGATCCACAATCCGGTCAGCGCCTATATCGTCGCCAAGCAGATGAAGCTCCCCACGGCCGACACCATCAACCACCACCGGACACCCGGCGGGCCCGCCGGGCGCCACGAGACGGACGTGCCGCGCCACATCGGCATCTGGAAGTTCTCCAAGAACGCGGAGCCGGCCAAGGAGTTCATCCGCTATCTCCTCGGCAAGCGCGAGACCTACGACGAGTTCATCATGTCGGCGGACGCTTTCAACCTCCCGGTCTACGACAAGCTCCAGGACCACCCCGTGCTCAAGACGGACCCGAAGTACGCCGGCCTCAGGGCCGAGGGCGTGCAGTATCACTGTTACGGCTGGCCGGCGCCGCCCAGCGACAAGGTGCAGCTCATCACCAACTCGTTCATCATGCCCAACATGATCGCCAAGGCGGTGACGGGCACGTCGACGAAGGACGCCATCACCTGGGCCGAGAACGAGATGAAGAAAGTCATGGCGGGGTGAGCTGACATGGCGATCGGCAGCGTCGGCGTCGCGACCGCATCCCGTAGCTCGTCGCTGCGGGCTCGGATGGGCGAGCTGCTGGACCGCGAGCAATGGCTGGGCCCGATCTTCGTGAGCCCGGCGCTCCTGCTCCTGCTGCTCCTTGTGGCCTATCCCTTCTGTATGGCGCTCTACTTCTCCGTCTCGAATGCGTTCATCGGGCGGCCGAGCCACTTCATCGGCATCCGCAACTTCCTCAACCTCTGGCAGAGCGACGCGTTCCGGCAGACCTTCCAGAACGCGTTTGTCTTCACGGGCGCCGCGGTCGGCGCCAAGCTCGTCCTGGGGCTCTCGCTGGCCATGCTGCTCGACCAGCAGCTCTGGTTCAAGCGGCTGATCCGCGGCGCGGTGCTGCTGCCCTGGGTGATCCCGACCGCGCTGTCGACGCTCGGCTGGTGGTGGATGTTCAACTCGCTCTACAGCGTGGTGAACTGGACGGGCCTGACGCTCGGCCTCATGGATCCGCCCGGGCCGAACTGGCTCGGCCAGAAGTACTACGCGATGACGGCGGTCGTCGTCGTCAACATCTGGCGCGGACTGCCGTTCTTCGTCATCACGATCCTGGCGGGGCTGGTCGCGATCCCGCGCGAGCTCTACGAGGCGGCGGAAGCCGACGGGGCCGGGGCCCTCGCCCGCTTCTGGCACGTCACCCTGCCACTGCTCAAGCCCGTGCTGGCCATCGTGGTTCTGTTCTCCACGATCTTCACCTTCAGCGACTTCAACATTGTCTTCGTGCTCACGCACGGTGGTCCGATCAACTCGACCCACCTCTTCGCGACGCTGGCGCGCCAGGTCGGGCTCGAGACGGGTCGGATCGGCGAGGGCGCGGCGATCTCGCTCTATCTCTTTCCGGTGCTGATGCTGGTGGTGTTTGCTCAGCTCCGCTTCGTCCGAAAGCAGGCCTACTGATGACGCGCCGGAAGCTCACGCGGCGGATCGCGATGCACCTGTTGCTGGTGCCGTTCCTCGTCTTCGCGCTGTTTCCCTTCTACCACATGGTGTTGACGTCGTTGAAGCAGAACAAGGAGCTCTACGACCGGACCGCGGTGCCGCTCCTCATCCGCCAGGGACCGACCCTCGAGCACTACACGAAGCTCCTGTGGGACACGGCCTTCCTCACGTGGACGAAGAACAGCCTTCTGGTCACCATGATCTCGACCTTCGTCTCGCTCATCATCGCGACGGTCGCGGCCTACGCGCTGGCGCGGCTCCAGTTCTTCGGTGTCGCCAGCCTCGGCACGGCCATCTTCGTCACCTACCTGGTCCCGACTTCACTCTTGTTCTTACCGCTGGCCCAGGTGGTGAACTGGCTCGGCCTCGGCGACTCGAAGTGGGCGCTCGTCGTCACCTACCCGACGTTCCTCGTCCCCTTCTGCACGTGGCTGCTGATGGGCTACTTCCGCACCGTCCCCAAGGAGGTCGAGGAGTGCGCCATGGTGGACGGCGCGACACGCATCCAGGCGCTCTGGCGGATCGTGCTGCCGATCGCGGTGCCGGGCCTCGTCTGCGCGGCGCTCTTCGCGTTCACGCTCTCCTGGAACGAGTTCATCTACGCGCTCACCTTCACGTCGTCATCGGAGCAGATCACGGCGAGCGTGGGCGTCACGAGCGAGCTGATCCGCGGCGACATCTACTACTGGGGCTCTCTCATGGCCGGCGCCGTGCTCGC
This sequence comes from Candidatus Rokuibacteriota bacterium, assembly GCA_003220535.1. Classification (GTDB taxonomy): domain Bacteria; phylum Methylomirabilota; class Methylomirabilia; order Rokubacteriales; family CSP1-6; genus AR31. Next base: position 69,776 of record QHSU01000060.1, on the reverse strand, counting down.
CTCCGTCCCGATCGTCGTCCTGTACGTCTTCTTCCTCGACTACTACGTCTCCGGCCTCACCGCGGGCGCGATCAAGTAGAAGGGCGCTGGCGGGCCGGCGGCGACGGGCGGGCGCGGTAGGGATCGCCAGGACCCGTTCCCGCACCGCGGCGACGGGCCCCGGCGCGCCCGGATGGAGCCCAGCCACCCCGGGGCAACGCACGCGTGCCGCGTGGTCTGGGCGATCCCTACCGCGCCCGCCCGTCGCCGCCGGTCAGGCGGCGGTCACCCGGCGCTCGAACCGGCGGGCGAACCGCGACATCGAGTAGGTGAAGGCGAAATACACGACCGCGATGAAGAGGTAGAGCTCGAACGGCTTGATCTCGCGGTTGTTGACGATCTGCGCCGCCTTGGTCAGATCGACGTAGCCGATGATCGAGGCGAGTGACGTGTCCTTGAAGAGCACGATCATCTGCGTCACCAGCGCCGGCACCATGTTGCGGATGGCCTGCGGCAGGACGACGTAGCGCATCGTTTGAGCGCCGGTCAGCCCGACCGAGGTGGCGGCCTCGACCTGCCCCCGAGGCACGGACTGGATGCCGGCCCGGACGATCTCGCCGAAGTAGGCGGCCTCGAAGATCACGAAGGCGGTGAGCGCCACCCCGTACTCGGGGATCGGGAGCCGCAAGAGCTGCGGGATGATGAACCAGATCCAGAAGATCACCATGACGAGCGGCACGCCGCGGAAGAATTCCACGTAGAGCGTCGCCGGCAGGCTGATCCAGCGCGAGCGCGCCAGTCGGGCGAGACCGACGAAGATGCCGAGGACGAACCCCAGCACGATCGCCGGGATCGCCAGGCGGAGCGTGCCCCCCGCGAAGCCACCCAGCCCGAAGAGCCCCTGGACCACGAGGAACCTGAAGTTCGAGACGACGACGCCAAAGTCGAGCACCCTCAGCCTCCCCGCGCGATGAGGCCGGGGATCGCGAAGCGGCGCTCGACGCGCGCCATGATCGCCGCGATCGCGACGCACAGCACCAGGTAGATGACGGTTCCGGCGGTATAGGCCTCGATGGCCTTGGCCGTGTACGTCTCGATCTGACGGGTCTGGAAGGTGAGCTCGGCGACACTGATCGTGAGCGCAACCGACGAGTTCTTCAGGAGGTTCAGCGACTCGCTGGTGGCCGGCGGCACGATGAGCCGGAGCGCGATCGGCACGATGACCAGCCGGTACGCCTGGAATGTCGTCAGCCCCATCGCCACCGAGGCCTCGAACTGGGTGCGCGGGATCGCCTGGATGCCCGAGCGGATGACCTCGGACATGCGCGCCCCGTGATAGACGCCGAGGGCGAACATGCCCGCCCAGAACTCGGCGCCGTGGTTGAAGATCCAGTCCTGGACGGCCCGCGGCAAGAGCGGCGGGACGCCGAAATACCAGAAGAACATCCAGACCAGCAGCGGCACATTGCGGAAGAACTCGACGTAGAACGTGGCGAGCGCGCGGACCGGCTTCCAGGGAACGGTGCGCAGGGCACCCGAGAGGATCCCGAGCGCCACCGCCAGCACCCAGGCCAGCGCCGAGATCTCGATGGTGGTGATGACGCCCTGGAGCAGCCAGCCTCCCGACTGGCCGCTCCAGAGCACGCTCCACTTGAACTGATAGTTCACGGGCGGGAGGCCCGCGGCGCTACTTGCCGATCTGCTTCAAGAGGTACGCCTTCACCTGGGGCGTCGTCGGGTACGGCACGTCGCCCTTGGGCCCGAACCACTTCTCGTAGATCTCGAAATACTTCCCCGACTCGAAGCCGTGCTTGAGCCCGGCGTCGACGGTCGCCTTGAACTTGGCGTCGCCCTTGCGCATGGCCATGCCGTACGGCTCCTCCGAGTAGAAGTCGCCGACGACCTCCCAGTCGCCCGGGTTCGGCGCCTTGGCCTTCAGGCCGGCGAGCTGGATGCCGTCGTTCGTGTAGGCCTCGACCTGGCCCTGGGCCAGCGCCTGGAAGGCGGCCGGCTGGTCGGGGAACTCACGCAGCTGGGCTTGCGGGTACTTCTCGCGGATGATCTTGGCGTTGGTCGAGCCCTGCTGCGACGCGATGCGCTTGCCGGCGATGTCGTTGACGCCCTTGATGGGACTACCCTTCTTCACTAGGAACTGGGCGCCGGTGTAGAAGAACGTGAGGCTGAAGTCCACCGACTCGCGACGCTGCGGCGTGTCGGTCATCGTCTCGGCGATCAGGTCCACCGAGTTGTTGGCCAGCAGCGGGATGCGGCTCTGCGGCGTGGATTCCTTCTTCTCGATCTTGATCGACTTGCCGACGGCCTTCTCGACCTCGGGCTTGACCAGCCTCTCGACCAGGTCGATCGAGAAGCCGACCCATTCGTTGTTCTTGTTGACGTAGGCGAAGGGCGGCGAGCCCGTGCGCGTTCCGATCGTCAGGGCGCCCGACTGCTTGATCTTGTCGAGCGTATCCGGCTGGGCCCCGGCCGGCGCCGCGAACGGGAGGGCCAGGACCAGGGCGAGCATGACCAAGAGCATTCGCTTCATCAGTAACCTCCGGTTAGTGGGATAGGATCTTCGACAGGAACTCTCTGGCTCGGTCCGACTTCGGCGCGGCGAAGAACGCTTCGGGCGTGGCTTCCTCCACCACCTGTCCCGCGTCCATGAAGACGACGCGATGCGCGACCCGCCGCGCGAACCCCATCTCGTGGGTGACGACCATCATGGTCATGCCTTCCTTCGCCAGGTCGGTCATGACGTCGAGCACCTCGTTGATCATTTCCGGGTCCAGCGCCGAGGTCGGCTCGTCGAACAGCATGATCTTCGGCTGCATCGCGAGCGCCCGCGCAATCGCAACCCGTTGCTGCTGGCCGCCCGACAGGTTCGCCGGATAGTTCTCGGCCTTGTCGGGAATGCGTACGCGCGCCAGGAGCGTGCGCGCCGTCTTTTCGGCCTCGGTCGTGCTGAGACCCCGCACGCGGACCGGGGCCAGCATGATGTTCTCCAGGACGGTCATGTGCGGGAAGAGGTTGAAGGACTGGAACACCATGCCCACGCGCGTCCGGAGCGCCGACATGCTCACACCGGGCCGCACGATCGATTCGCCGAGGACGACGAGGTCGCCGCCCTGGATCCCTTCCAGGCCGTTCACGCAGCGGATCAGCGTGGACTTCCCGGAGCCCGACGGCCCACACACCACCACGACCTCGCCGGCCGCGACCGCCAGGTTGATGTCGCTGAGGACCTTGAGCTTTCCGAACCACTTGTTCACGTCCCTGAACCGGATCGCCGCGTCGGCCATCAGCGGATCACCACCAGGACGTCGCCGCCGTTGACCGCCTGGCCGGCCTCGACCCTCACCTCGACCACGGTGCCCGAGGCACCCGCCCGGTACTCGTTTTCCATCTTCATGGCCTCGATCACCAGCAGGGTGGCGCCCTTCTCGATCCGGTCGCCCGGCCTGACCGCGACGCGCACGATCCGGCCGGGCAGCGGCGCGACAAGGGTCTGCGCCCCATGACCGCCCGCCGCGCCGCCCTTGGTGCGAATGATGAACCGGGTCTGCTCTTCCACCCGCATGACGTACCGCTCGTCGCCCACGTCGACGACGCACGCGCCCTCTTCGTCCCGGACGTCGGCCACGTAGGACACCCCGCCGACGAGGAGCGAGTATATGCCCTGCGCCGTGAGTCGCCCGTCCACCTCCCAGACCTCCGAGCCGATGGTCAGGCGGTAGCGCCCGGCCCCGCCGCTCACCTCTACCGTCTCGGTCGTGTCGCCGATCGTCACGACGAAGGTCACGAGCGCCAGCCCGGGTGGCGGCCGGTCCGCCAGGCGTCGGGCGCCGCCGGCGGCGCTTCGACGATCGTGCGATGACCCAGGCGCTCGTACTCGGCGAGCACCGCGGCGATGACGGCGATCGATCGGGCCCGATCCTTCGCCGCCACGAAGGTCGGCATGACCCGGTCCAGGAAGCCGGTCGACAGCCTCCCCGCGCGGAAGTCCTCGTGCCCGACGATCTGAGCGAGGACGGGGATCGTCGTGAGGATGCCGACCACCTTGTACTCGGCGAGCGAGCGGATCATCCGCTCGATAGCGGCCGGGCGGTCGGTCCCCCAGACGATGAGCTTGGCCACGAGGGTGTCGTAGAAGCGCGGCACCGTGTAGCCCTCGTAGACGCCGGAGTCGTCGCGCACCCACGGGCCGCTCGCCGCGCGTAGCCCGGTGATCGTGCCGGGCGACGGCATCCAGCCGCTGAAGGGATCCTCGGCGTTGATGCGACACTCGATGGCCACGCCCCGCAGCGTCACGTCCGCTTGCGCCAGCGCGAGCGGCTCGCCGGCGGCGATCCGCAGCTGTTCGCGGACGAGGTCGACGCCCGTGACCATCTCGGTCACCGCGTGCTCGACCTGGAGCCGCGTGTTCATCTCGAGGAAGTAGAAGCTCTGGTCCGAGTCCACGAGGAACTCGACCGTCCCAGCGTTGACGTAGCCCGCGGTCTTCGCGATCCGGCACGCGGCCTCGCCCAGACGCGCGCGCATCGCGTCGTCGACCAGGGGCGACGGCGCCTCCTCGACGACCTTCTGGTGTCGCCGCTGGACCGAGCACTCGCGCTCGCCCAGATGGATGACGCGGCCGTGCACGTCGGCCAGCACCTGCACCTCGATGTGCCGTGGCTCCGCCAGGAGGCGCTCGAGATACACAGTACCGTCGCCGAACGCCCACGCCGCCTCGCTCCGCGCCAGGCCGATCGCGGTCTCGAGCTCGCCCTCGGCGTGGGCGACGCGCATGCCCTTGCCGCCGCCGCCCAGCGCGGCCTTGACCATGAGCGGGTAGCCGATCTCGCGGGCCGCGGCGCGCACGGCCTCGTGACCGGTCACCGGCTCGAACGTCCCCGGCACCGTCGGTACGCCGAGCCCGCGCGCGATCCGACGCGCCGCCGTCTTGTCGCCGAGCGCGCGGATGGCGCCCGGCGGTGGCCCCACGAACACGAGCCCGGCCGCGACGCAGGCTTCGGCGAACGCGGCGTTCTCGGCCAGGAACCCGTAGCCCGGGTGGACGGCGTCGGCGCCGGCGGCCTTGGCGACCCGCACCAGCTTGTCGATCGAGAGGTAGCTCTCGATCGGCGCGGGCGGGCCGATCGGGTACGCCTCGTCGGCCATGAGGACGTGGAGCGCCTCGCGGTCGGCCTCGGAGAACACGGCCACCGACGCGATCCCCTGCTCGCGGCAGGCTCGGATCACCCGCACCGCGATCTCGCCCCGGTTCGCCACCAGGACCTTGGTGATCCTCATCGCGTCGTTCCTCGGAGCCCCGTGAGCACGCGAGCTTCCATGATGGCCCGACCTCAGCGGCCCTCGAAGCGTGGGCGGCGCTTCTCCCGGAAGGCGCTGACACCTTCCCGGTGGTCCATGGTCTTGATGAGGATCGACTGGCCGAAGCTCTCGAGCGTGCGGGCCGTGTGCAGATCGGCGCTCACGCAGCTCTGGATCACCCGCTTGGCCAGGCCGAGCGCCTGGGGCGCCTTGGCGACGAGCCGCGCCGCGAGGGCCCGCGCCTCGCTCGCGAGCTCGGCGTCTTCCACGACGCGGTTCACGAGGCCATAGCGCAGCGCCTCATCGGCGCCGACGATCTCGCCCGTCAGCACGAGCTCCTTGGCCCGCCCGAAGCCGACGAGCTTGACGAGCCGCGAGCAGCCCCCGATGCCGGGGATGAGACCGAGGTTGTTCTCGGGCAGCCCGAACCGCGCGGAGCGCGCCGCGATCCGCAGATCGCAGGCCAGCGCCAGCTCGAGACCGCCGCCGACGCACGTGCCGTTGATCGCGGCGATGAGCGGCTTCTCGAGCGCCTCGAGATCGTTGAAGAAGCTCGTCAGGAGCCGCGTGTTGGCACGGAACACGGGCGTGTTCCAGTCGGTCTCGAAGGTCGAGACGTCGGCGCCTACGCAAAAGGTCTTGCCCCGCCCCGTGAACACCGCCACCCGGACCGCCTCGTTGCCGTAGAGCTCGTCGGCCAGGGCGCGAAAGTCGGCGCGCATCTCCATCGAGATCGCGTTGTTTTTCTCGGGGCGGTCGATCCTCACGGTGGCGATCCCGTCGGTGAGTTCGTACTTCAGCGTCGCGAAGACCATGCGCGTCCCTCCGGAGGTCGGACGACACGAATCATCGGGCGCCGCCGCCTCGGCCGAGTATATCGAGGCGGCTCTGGAGCCGCTCGACGAACTCCGCGGGCCGGTCGGGCGAGCGCGTCGGATCTACCGCGGACAGAGCTCGAGGCTCGAGAAGAAGTATGGGATCTCGACCGCCGCCGACTCCGGCGAGTCGGAGCCGTGCACGGCATTGGCCTCGATGGAGGACGCGAAGTCCCGGCGGATCGTTCCCGGCGCGGCCTTGGCCGGATCCGTCGCGCCCATGAGGTCGCGCCAGCGCTGGATCGCATTGTCCGCCTCAAGGACCATGAGCAGGCACGGTCCCTGCGTCATGAACTCGCAAAGGCTCTGATAGAACGGCCGCTCGCGGTGGACGATGTAGAAGCCCCGCGCCTCGTCGAGCGACATGTGGATGAGCTTGAGCGCCACGATCGTGAAGCCGGCGTTCTCGATGCGTGTCACGATCTGCCCGGCGACTCGCTTGGCCACGGCATCGGGCTTGACGATGGCGAGCGTCCGCTGGGTGGTCATCGTCCGATCACCTTCGCCATGGTCGCTCCCATGTCGGCCGGGCTCGTGACCAGGGTCGCCCCGGCCTCGGCGAGCGCCTTCATCTTCTCCGCCGCCGTTCCCTTCCCGCCCGCGATGATCGCGCCAGCGTGGCCCATCCGACGTCCGGGCGGCGCCGTCTGACCGCAGATGAACGCGACGACCGGCTTCTTGACCTGAGCCTTGACGAACGCCGCTGCGTCCTCCTCGGCGGTGCCGCCGATCTCGCCGATCATCATGATCGCCCGCGTCTCGGGATCGTCGCTGAACAGGCGCAGCACGTCGACGAAGCTCGTGCCGGTTACGGGATCGCCGCCGATGCCGACGCATGTCGTTTGCCCGATGCCTCGCCCCGTGAGCTGGCCCACGACCTCGTAGGTCAGGGTGCCGCTGCGCGAGACCACGCCGACCGGGCCGGGCCGGTGGATGTGATCGGGCATGATGCCGATCTTGGCCTGGCCCGGCGTGATGACTCCGGGGCAGTTCGGTCCGATCAGCCGGCTCTTTCGCCCGACCAGAAAGTGCTTCGCCTTGACCAGGTCGGCGACCGGGATCCCCTCGGTGATGCAGACCACCAGCGGAATATCGGCCGCGGCGGCTTCCATGATCGCGTCGGCCGCCGCCGGCGGCGGAACGAAAATGAGCGCGCAGGTCGCGCCCTCGCTCGCCACCGCCTGGGCGACCGTGTTCCAGACCGGGAACCCTTCGTGCGTCGTGCCGCCCTTGCCCGGCGTCACGCCGCCGACGACGGTCGTGCCGTACTCCTTGCATCGCGCGGCGTGGAACCCGCCTTCGCGGCCGGTGATGCCTTGCACGACCACGCGCGTGGACCGATCGACGAGGATGCTCACCTACCGAACGCCTTCCGTCTTGCCCTCGGGACCCGGTGTCCGCCTTCGCCGCTTGTCGGCGAGTCGCTTCTCGTGGAGGTCGACCACTTCCTGGTAGCGGCGATGGTCGGTCGGCATCGTCTTCACGATGATCTCATAGCACGCCTCGGTGTCCTCACGTCTGCACCATCGGATCATGTCGTCGACGAGCCGGTCCCGGTACGCGCTCTCCGGATACCGTTCGAAGAACGCCTTCGCCTTGACCATCGACATCGAGGCGATGACGTCTTCATAGGCTCGCTCGTCGGCGGGGCGCCAGCAGCCGGTGCTCGCGGCGACGCCTGCCGCCAGGAGAAGGAGCGGCAGCCACCGGCTAGCCCTGCGCGAGCGCCACCGCCTTCTTCGCGCCATCGCCCATGTCGTCGGCGTTCGTCAACGCGAGGCCCGACTCGGCGAGCATCTGCTTGCCCAACTCCACGTTGGTCCCTTCCATCCGGACCACGACCGGGAGCCTCAGACCGAGCTTGCGGATGGCAGCGATCACCCCGGCCGCCAGCCGGTCGCACCGCAGGATGCCGCCGAAGACGTTGATGAACACCGCTTTCACGCTCGGATCGGAGGAGAGGATCCGGAACGCGTTCTCGATCTGCTCGGGCGACGCTCCGCCGCCGACGTCCAGGAAGTTCGCGGGCTCGCCGCCGGCGAGCTTCACGATGTCCATCGTCGCCATGGCGAGACCGGCGCCGTTGACCATGCAGCCGACGTTCCCGTCGAGCTTGATGTAGTTCAGGCTGTACTTCGACGCCTCGACGTCGAGCGGATCCTCCTCGTTGACGTCCCGGAGGGCGACGATCTCCTTGTGACGCCAGAGGGCGCTGTCGTCGAAGTTGAGCTTGGCGTCGAGCGCCAGCATCCGGCCGTCCTGCGTGACCACCAGGGGGTTGATCTCGGCCAGCGAGCCGTCGCGGGCCAGGTAAAGGGCGAAGAGGCCACGGATCAGGGCCACCGCTTGCTTGAACGGGTCGCCGGCCAGCCCCAGACCGTACGCGAGGTGGCGCGCCTGGTAGTCCTGGACGCCGAGTGCCGGGTGCGCCCATTCCCGGATGATCTTCTCGGGCGTGCGCGCCGCGACTTCCTCGATCTCCATGCCGCCGGCCTCGGAGGCCATGACGACGTGGGTCGAGCGCGCGCGGTCCAGCGTGATCGAGAGATAGAGCTCCCGCTCGACGGCCGAGGCTTCCTCGACGAGCACCGACCGCACCTCGATGCCCTCCGGCGGCGTCTGGGGGGTCTTGAGCCGCATCCCCAGAATCTGCCGCGCGGCGCGCTCGGCCGCGTCGGGGTCGTCGGCCAGCTTGATGCCGCCGGCCCTGCCGCGGCCGCCGGCGTGCACCTGCGCCTTCACGACGACCCGGCCGCCGAGCCGCCCCGCCACCGCCTTCGCCTCCGCGGGCGTCGTGGCGACGTCTCCGCTCGGGACGGGCACCCCGAACTCGCGCAACAGCGCCTTGGCCTGGTACTCGTGGACTTTCACTGTCGCGGGGGCCGTGAGGCCGGCTTGAGCCGAGGGTGGTCTGAGACAGGTGCGACAGGTCGTGCTCGCTCCGTCACGCGGGGGCCTTGCGCTGTCCTCTGAACTTCCGCAGCAGCCAGACAATGGGATCGAATTCGTCAGCCATCCGCTCCTTGAGCGGGATGATGCCGTTGTCGGTGATGTGGATGTGCTCCGGGCAGACCTCGGTACAGCACTTCGTGATATTGCACAGTCCGACGCCCGCGTGCCTCTGGGCGAACTCCGCCCGATCCTGGGTGTCGAGCGGGTGCATGTCGAGGCTCGCGATCTTGATGAAGAAGCGAGGCCCGGCGAAGATCCGCTTCTTCTCCTCGTGGTCGCGGATGACGTGGCACACGTCCTGACACAGGAAGCACTCGATGCACTTGTGGAACTCCTGGATGCGATCGATGTCCTCCTGCATCATCCGGTAGGTGCCGTCGGACTCCGGCGGCCGGAGGCGCAGCGGCGGCACCTGCTTGGCCTTCTCGTAGTTGAAGGACACGTCGGTCACGAGGTCGCGGATCAGCGGGAAGGTCCGGATCGGCGCCACCGTGATGGTCTCGCCGGGCTCGAACAGGTCCATGCGGGTCATGCACATCAGGCGGGGCTTGCCGTTCACCTCGGCGCTGCACGACCCGCACTTGCCGGCCTTGCAGTTCCACCGGCACGCGAGGTCCTGGGCCTGGGTCGCCTGGATCCGGTGGATCACGTCGAGGACGACCATGCCTTCTTCGGACTCGACGCGGTAATCCTTGAAGGCGCCGCCCCTGGCGTCACCGCGAAACACGCTCATCGTGACGGTCGCCATCACTTCCTCTCCTGGAAGAGCGCCTTCAGCTCGGTCGGCATCTCGGACAGCGGCTCTCGAGTCAGCGCGAGCGCCCCCTGCTTCTGGCGAATGACCACGTTGACCTTGCCCCAGGTGTCGTCGGTGTAGGGATGGTCGTCGCGCGTGTGGCCGCCGCGGCTCTCCTTTCGCTCGAGCGCGCCCAGCGCGCAGCATTCGGCCACCGTGAGCAGCGACGCGAGATCGAGCGCCGTGTGCCAGCCGGGGTTGTACGTCCGTCCACCATCGACGCGGGTCCGCCGGGCCCGCGCTTTAAGGGCCTCGATCCGCTTCAGGGCTTCCTTCAGCTCGTGCTCGGTGCGGATGAGGCCGACGAGCTGCTGCATCGTGTCCTGGAGGTCGGCCTGGATGGCGTAGGGGTTCTCGCCGCCGCTTCGCGTGAACGGCTCCAGCATCTCAAGGGCGAACGACTCCACCTGGCCCGACGCGACCGTCAGCGGGCCGCCGAAATCCTTGGCGTAGAGGGCGGCGTAGAGGCCGGCGCGCCGCCCGAAGACCAGGAGGTCGGACAGCGAGTTGCCCCCCAGTCGGTTCGAGCCGTGCATGCCGCCCGCCACCTCGCCGGCCGCGAACAATCCCTGCACGGTCGCGGCGGTGGTGTCGGCATCGACGCGAACCCCGCCCATGATGTAGTGGCAGGTCGGCCCGACTTCCATCGGCTCCTTCGTGATGTCGACGCCGGCCAGCTCCATGAACTGGTGGTACATGGACGGCAGCCGCTTCCGGATGTAGTCGGCCGGGCGACGGGTATTGATGTCGAGGAAGACGCCGCCGTGCGGGCTCCCGCGGCCGCCCTTGAGCTCCGCGTTGATCGCGCGGGCGACCTCGTCACGCGGCAGCAGATCGGGCGTGCGCCGGTTGTTCTTCTTGTCCGTATACCAGCGATCGGCTTCGGCTTCGTTGTCGGCGGTCTCGCCCTTGAAGAACTCGGGGATGTAGTTGAACATGAACCGCTCGCCCTTGTTGTTCTTGAGCGTTCCCCCGTCGCCGCGCACACCTTCGGTCACGAGAATGCCGCGAACGGACGGCGGCCACACCATGCCGGTCGGGTGGAACTGGACGAACTCCATGTCGATCAGGTCGGCACCCGCCCACAGCGCGAGCGACTGGCCGTCGCCGGTGTACTCCCACGAGTTGGACGTGATCTTCCACGCCTTGCCGACGCCGCCGGTGGCGAGCACCACGGCCTTGGCTTTGAACAGGACGAATTTCCCGGTGTTCCGCCAGTACCCGAAGGCGCCGCAGACGCGATCGCCGTCCTTGAGGAGGCGCTCCACCTTGCACTCCATGTAGACGTCGATGCCCTGGTGGATGCCGTGATACTGCAAGGTCCGGATCATCTCGAGGCCGGTACGATCGCCGACGTGGGCCAGGCGCGCGTAGCGGTGACCGCCGAAGTCGCGCTGGAGGATGCGCCCGTCCTTGGTGCGGTCGAACAGCGCGCCCCACCGCTCGAGCTCGAGCACGCGGTCGGGCGCCTCCTGGGCGTGGAGCTGCGCCATCCGCCAGTTGTTGAGCATCTTGCCGCCGCGCATCGTGTCGCGGAAGTGCACCTGCCAGTTGTCCTCGGGCCAGACGTTGCCGAGCGCCGCGGCGATGCCCCCCTCCGCCATGACCGTGTGCGCCTTGCCGAGGAGCGACTTGCAAACGAGGCCCACCGACACGCCCTGCGCCGCGGCCTCGATCGCCGCGCGCAGCCCGGCGCCGCCGGCACCGATCACCAGAACATCGTGCTCGTGCGTTTCGTAGTCCGGGTTTGCCATCAGATGATCCTCAGGTCACCGATCAGGCCCATGGACACGAGCCGGATGTAGAGGTCGGTCAACGCAACGCTGAAGAGCGAGAGCCAGGCGTACACCGGGTGGCGCTCGTTCAGCCCCGTGATGACGCGCCAGAGCGAGTACCGCGTCGGCGCCTTCGAGAAGACGTCGACGTGGCCGCCGCAGACGTGACGGCAGGAGTGACACGAGAAGGTGTAGGCGGCCAGCAAGACCACGTTGACCAGCATGACGAGCGTCCCCACGCCGATGCCGAAGCCGTTGGGAAAGCGGAAGGCGAGCAGCACGTCCCAGGACAGCATCACGATGAACAGCACCGCGACGTACCACGTGTAGCGGTGGAAGCTCTGGAGGATCAGCGGAAAGCGCGTCTCGCCCGTGTACCCGCGCTTCACGTCCCTGACGGCGCACGCGGGCGGCGCGAGCCAGAACGAGCGGTAGTAGGCCTTGCGATAGTAGTAGCACGTCAGGCGAAACAGGCCCGGGCCCACGAGGATCAAGAACGCCGGCGAGAGCAGGCCGATGACGGGGAGGTGGATGTCCGGCAGCCCGCCGCCGAAGGTCGGGTGCAGGCACGAGCGGTAGAGGCAGGGCGAGTAGAACGGCGACAGGTACGGCGGCGCGAAGTAGTGCGCGTTCTGCATGGCCGCCCACGTCGAGTAGACGATGAACGAGCCGAGCACGACGACGACCGCGAGCGGCAGAGCCCACCACGCGTCCTGCCGAAGGTGCGCCGCCGCGATGGGAGGCCGCGCCTGCCCGATCGCCTGACCGCTCATGTTTCCTCCCGGGCGTAGGCCCTCATCCCGTCCTGATAGAGATCTCCACCGTGGCAGTCGTTGACGACGATGGCCGGAAAGTTCTCGACCTCGAGGCGTCGGATCGCCTCGGTCCCGAGGTCCTCGTATGCCACGATCTCGACCCGCTTGACGAACCGGGAGAGCACGGCGCCGGCCCCGCCGATCGCGCCGAAGTACACGCCCTTGTGCTGCCGGAGCGCGTCCTTCACGGGCTGCGACCGGGCGCCCTTGCCCATCGTGGCCTTGAGCCCGAGTCGGAGCAGCGCCGGTGTGAACTTGTCCATCCGTCCGCCGGTGGTCGGCCCGATCGATCCGACGATCTCACCGGGCCGTGCCGGCGAGGGACCGGTGTAGTAGATGATCTGCCCCCGGACGTCGATCGGCAGGGTTTCACCGTTCTCGATGAGCGGGAAGAGGCGCCCGTGAGCCGCGTCGCGCGCGGTGTACAGCACGCCCGTGATCCGGACGCGGTCGCCGGCCCGCAGCGACTCGACGTCCCCGTCGGACAGCGGCGGCCCAACCTCCTTGACTCCATCCGCCCCCGCCTTAACCACGCTCGCCCCCCAACCCAGCGAGTTGTTCTATTCCCGTCCCGAAGCTCTGCCCGAGATCAGCGCGGTCGCGGTCGGCGGGCGGGGCGGCGGAGGGGGTGCGGGGACCCGTTCCCGAAAAGCGGCGGCGGACGAGGCGCCCCCAGATGGAGCCCAGCCACCCCGGAGCAGCGCACGCGCGCCGCGTGGTCCCCGCACCCCCTCCGCCGCCCCGCTCGCCGACCGCGCCCGTCAAAGCGTGAGTTCTTTGTGCCGATGGGCGTGGCATTCGATCGTCACCGCGACCGGGAGCGACGTGATGTGGCAGGGGTACGTGACGATGTGGATCCCGAGCGCGGTGGTGTCGCCGCCGTAGCCCTGCGGCCCGATGCCGAGGCGGTTGGCGCGCTCCAGCAGCTCCCGTTCCAACGCGTCGAGCGTCGAGTCGGGATTCGGCGAGCCGAGCTCGCGGAAGAGCGCTCGCTTCGAGAGGATGGCGGCTTTCTCGAACGTGCCGCCGACGCCGACGCCGACGATGAGCGGCGGGCACGCGTCCGGCCCCGCGGTGCGGACGCACTCGATGATCCAGTCCTTCACCCCGGCCGCGCCCTCGGCCGGCGTCAGCATCGTGTATTTCGAGCGGTTCTCGCAGCCGCCGCCCTTGGCCATGATCATGAGCCGAAGGGTGGCGCCCGCCACGATGTCCACGTGAATGACGGCCGGCGTGTTGTCGCCGGTGTTCACGCGGTCGAATGGCGAGCGGACGATGGAGGCGCGGAGATAGCCTTCGCGGTAGCCCTGGCGCACGCCCTCGTTGATCGCGTCGTCGAGCCCGCCCCCCGTCACGTGCACGTCCTGACCGAGCCCGACGAAGCACACGACGAACCCCGTGTCCTGGCAGTACGGGATACGCCGGGTCTTCGCCATCTCCGCGTTGTCCTTCAGGATCTGGAGCACCTGCTTGCCGGCGGCCGAGCGCTCGGAGGTGAGCGCACGATCGAAGGCGCGTAGCATGTCGGGCTCGAGCTCGAGATTGGCGTCGATGCAGAGCTTCTTGACCGCGTCGATGATCGCGCTGACGTGGATGTCCCTCACGACGAGGTGCCCGGCGTCTCGGCCATCGCCGCCTGCGCGCGTCGTCCGAGCTCTTTCGCGGGGACGTCCTCTTTGTGGGTGGCGAGGCTCCACTGGTTGCCGAACGGATCCTCGAGCTTGCCGAACCGGTCACCCCAGAACATGTCGGTCGGCGGCATCAACACTTTGCAGCCGGCGTCCACCGCCCGCTTGAACCCCGAGTCGACGTCGCGCACGTAGAGGAAGAGCGCGACGGTCGTGCCGCCGAGCGATTGCGGCGACCGGCACGTGCCGATGCCCGGGAACTCGTCGCTCAGCATGACGACGGAGTCGCCGATCTTGAGCTCGGCGTGCATCACGCTCTTGCCGTCGGGGCCCGGCATGCGCTGCTTCTCCGCAGCGCCGAACGCGGTCTTGTAGAAGTCGATGGCGCGGGTCGCGTCCCGGACGGTCAGATAGGCGGTGACGGTGTGATATCCGGGCGGGATCGGCTTGACCCGCGCGGCGGCCTTCGGGCCGGCGGGCTTCCTCCTCGGTCGCGCCTTCGCTCGCTTCGGCATCGGCATGACTCCCGCGGCTAGAGCTTCAGCTTGTCGACGAGCTCCCGCACGGCGTCCGCCGACTTCCTGAACGCGGCCTGCTCCTCCGGCGTCAGCTCGATCTCGACGATCTGCTCGACTCCCGACCGACCGAGCTTGACGGGCACGCCGACGTAGAGGCCCTTGACGCCGTACTGACCGTCGAGGTAGGCGGCGCACGGCAGGATCTTCTTCTTGTCCTTCAGGATCGCCTCGACCATCTCGACGGCCGAGGCGGCGGGCGCGTAATAGGCGCTCCCGGTCTTGAGCAGGCCGACGATCTCCGCGCCGCCGTTGGCCGTGCGCTGCACCAGCGCGTCGATCGTCTCTCTCGGCAGGAGCTCGGTGATCGGGATCCCGGCGACCGTCGAGTAGCGCGGCAGCGGGACCATCGTGTCGCCGTGGCCGCCCAGGACGAACGCGGTGACGTTCTCGACGGACACGCCGAGCTCGCGGGCGATGAAGAGCCGGAAGCGCGCGGAGTCGAGGATGCCCGCCATGCCGACGACGCGCCGGCTCGGGAAGCCCGACTTCTTCCACGCGAGCTGCACCATGGCGTCGAGTGGATTGGTGACGAGGATCAGGATCGCGTCCTTCGAGCGGGCGACGACCTGCTCGACCACGCCCCCGACGATCTCGGCGTTCTTGAAGAGGAGGTCGTCGCGCGTCATGCCGGGCTTGCGCGCCAGGCCCGCCGTGATGACCACGATGTCCGAGCCGACGGTCTCGTCGTAGCCGTTCGAGCCGACGAGCAGCGAGTCGTATCCGTGGATGGGTCCGGCCTGCGCCAGGTCGAGCGACTTGCCTTGCGGGACGCCCTCGATCACGTCCACCAGGACGACGTCGCCGAGCTCCTTCTCGACCGCGTACTGAGCGATGGAGGCGCCGACGTTGCCGGCGCCGACCACCGTGATCTTCGGCCGCGCGGGGGACACTACAGCTTCGCCATGCTGGCGATGACCGCCGTGCCGAACTCCGAGCATTTCACCTCTTTGGCGCCTTCCATGAGCCGCGCGAAGTCGTAGGTGACCACCTTGGACTGGACGGTCTTCTCGAGCCCGGCGACGATCCGATCGGCCGCGTCCGTCCAGCCGAGGTAGCGGAACATCATCTCGCCAGAGAGGATCACGGAGCCGGGGTTGACCTTGTCCTGGCCGGTGTATTTCGGCGCCGTGCCGTGGGTCGCCTCGAACAGGGCGTGGCCGGTCTCGTAGTTGATATTGGCGCCCGGCGCGATGCCGATGCCGCCGACCTGCGCAGCCAGCGAGTCGGAAATGAGATCGCCCGTGAGGTTGCAGCACGGGATCACGTCGAACTCGTCGGGCCGCGTCAGGATCTGCTGCAGGAACGCGTCGGTGATCGCGTCCTTGACGAGGATCTTGCCGGCGGGCGGCTTGCCGCCGCAGTCGTCCCACCCGATCGTCCGGTCGCCAAATTCCTTTTTCGCCAGGGCGTAGCCCCACTTCATGAACATCCCTTCCGTGTACTTCTGGATGTTCCCCTTGTGGACGAACGTGATGTTGCGGCGGTTGTTCTCGATCGCGTACCGGATGGCGGCGCGGATGAGCCGCTCCGAGCCCTCCTTCGATACGGGCTTGATCCCGATGGACGAGGTCTGGGGGAAGCGGATCTGCTTGACGCCCATCTCTTTCTGAAGGAACGCGATGACCTTTTTCGCCTCGGGTGTCCCCTGCTCCCACTCGATCCCGGCGTAGATGTCCTCCGTGTTCTCGCGGAAGATCACCATGTCGACCTTCTCCGGCCGCTTCACCGGCGAGGGCACACCCTGGAAGTACTTGACCGGCCGCAGGCACACGTAAAGATCCATGACCTGGCGGAGCGTGACGTTCAGCGAGCGGAAGCCTTCGCCGACGGGCGTGGTGAGCGGGCCCTTGATCGCCACCAGGTACTCGTTGATGACGTCGACGGTCTCCTGGGGCAGGAGATTGGGCGGGCAGTCCTTGCCGTACACGGTCTGCGCCTTCTCGCCCGCGTACACCTCGGCCCAGGCGATCTTCTTCCTGCCGCCGTAGCTCTGCTCGACGGCGGCGTCCAGCACGCGCACGGCGGCCTTCCAGATGTCGGGACCGGTGCCGTCGCCTTCGATGAACGCGATGATCGGGTGGTCCGGCACGCGCAGTTTGCCGTGCTCGATCGTGATCTTGTCGCCCTTCGGGATTTTCACCTGGCTGGCCATCAGTGTTAGTCTCCCCGCGCGGCGTTCGGCGCCGAGCCCATCTTGAGCCGCTCGATGTGCTCACGTGTGAGGCTAGGAACGAGCATGTTGCCGCCGATCTCGTCGATTTGAATGACGCTTCACTCTAACGCGGCGCGCCGTCAGGGTCAAGAACGGGAGCGGCTCGCGAGCGCTCGGAGGAGCCGGCGGGCGATCGGGTTGCCTCTGAGCGCCATGGCGTCGCGTCCGGTTTTCGCGCGGGCCGCCGCCGGCCATCCGAAGTAGCCGGCGCCGCCGGGACCGAGATGGCGGAAGTTGCGCGCGCCCCGCGCGAGAGCGCGGCGGAATTCGAACCACGCCGGCGGAAGGCGCTTCGCGATGCCTTCCCGCACGAGCTTTCTGTCGACCGAGAGCATGAAGGCCGTCTCGAGCTCGCCCGAGTGCCACTCGGCATCGGGATTCGGGCTGCGCATGAGCGCCCGGACCCGGCGATTCACCATCGGGTTCGGCGGGCGCGCGCCAGGCTCGAACCCCGCGACGAGGACCTGCACGCGCAGGCGCCGGGCCAGCTCGCGGCGCGCCTTCGCCATTGCCTCGAGGTGATCGGGATCGGCCTGATAGTTCGCCAGAACGAACCGCCGGAAGCCGTGGCTCGCGAGACCGCCCACGACCTCGACGATGAGTCGCCGGAGCGTCGGCACCGAGAGCGACACCGTGCCCGGCCACCCGATGGCGAGCGTGCTGACGCCGTACGGGATCGACGGAGCGAGCACCGGCCGCCACCCGCGCGGCGCAGATGCGGCCCGACGCGACGCGCCAGCTCTTCGGCGCCGCGCCAGTCGACCAGGAGCGGCAGATGTGGACCATGCTGCTCGATCGCGCCCAGCGGCAGGAACACGATCACGCGCGGATCGCGGGCGAGCTTCGCTGCTCGGGGCGCCGTCAGCTGGGCGAGCCGAATCATTGGAGCGAGGTCCTCGAGGCCGGCTTGCACCGAGGGTGGCCTGAGGCAGGTGCAGCGTGGCTCCGCTCCGGCGGACAAACCTTCGGGGGGCGTGAGATGGGCGCGACCCGGCTCCACTTCATTCGATGACCCGGTCGGCGCGCAGGCGAAGCGCGTCGGGAATCACGAGGCCGAGCGTCTTTGCGGTCTTGAGGTTGATGACGAGCTCGAAGCTCGTCGGCTGTTCGACCGGCAGATTGGCCGGTTTGGCGCCCTTGAGGATTCTGTCGACGAAGAGCGCCGCCCGCCGGTAGAGCTCGCTCTGCTTGGCGCCGTACGTCACGAGCCCGCCAGCGTCCGCGAACCCGCTGATCCCGAAGACTGTCGGCAGGCGATTTCGCAGCGCCATGTCGGTGATCCGCTGGCGCTCCCCGAACAAGAACGCATCGTCCAGCACGAACAGCGCCGAGGCGCGCTCCCGGCCGACCGTGACGAAGGCGCGTTCGAGGTCTTCGGCGCGCCGCACCTCCACGGGCAGGGTGTGGAGACCGAGGGTTCGCGCTTTCGCCTCGCTGTCCCGTAGCGTCTCGCCGTGCGAGGGGTTGGACGGGTTCCAGAACACGGCCAGGCGCGCGAGCCTCGGCACCGCTTCCTTGAGCAGCTCGATGCGCTTGCCGGAGAGCTCCGGAGAGACGAGAGTCAGCCCCGTGATGTTCCCACCGGGCCGCGCGAGGCTCGCGACGAAACCGTCAGCCACCGGATCGGCGACGACCGTCATGACGATGGGTATGGTCTTGGTCGCCTGCGCGATGGCCTTGACGGCAGGCGTCGAGCCGACCACGATGACGTCTGGCTTGAGGCGCACCAGCTCGGCCGCGAGACCGGGCAGGCGCTCCAGCCGTGCCTCCGCCCATCGGAACTCGATCGCGACGCTTCGCCCCTCGACGTAGCCGAGCTCCTGCAGGCTTTGCACGAACGCCTCAGCGCTCGTGTTCGGCGACGCTCCGGGATGCAGGAAGCCGATGCGCGGGATCTTGCCCGGCGCCTGCGCGCCGAGATCGGCGAGCGCGAGAAGCATCGAGAGTGCGACGCTCATCGCGCCGACGCCCCACCGCAAAGCAGCCCTCATCGGCGCCGTCCGAATCCGAGCCGGCAGAGTTTCGCGCCCATCGTCGGCGCTATACTACCGCCACTTCCATGTCGCTCCGTCACGACCGGCTCGAGCTGCTCGATCGCTACCTGCGCATCGCGACGATCAGTCGCCAGGTGACGCCGGAGATGGTGGAAGCGGTCCGCGGCCTCTGGCGCGGTCTTGGGCTCGAGCTCACGCCGCTGGCCCCCCTCGATGGCCAGGGAACTCCGGCGCTCTACGGAGAGCTGCCGGGGCCGGAGGGCGCGCCGACCTTGCTCCTCTATGGTCACTACGACGTCCAGCCCACCGGGGACGTGGCGCAGTGGCGGTGGCAGGGCGTGAAGTGCGAGCCGTTCGTGCCCGCGTATTTCCTCGACGGCAGGCCGGTCGAGCCACGCGCGCTCGACGACCGCGCCCTGGAGGCGGTGGTGGTCGTGGCGCGCGGTGGCGCCGACAACAAGGGCCAACATCTCTCGAATGTCCTCGGCGCGATGGACGCCGTCCGCGCCGGCACGGCCCGCTGGAAGGTGAAGATCATCCTCGACGGCGAGGAGGAGCACGGGAGCCCCAACCTGGAATCGATCGCCCGGGCTCACGCGCGCCGGCTCTCCGCGAACATCCTGATCGGCTCGGATGGGCCGAAGCAGAAGGACGCGCCGACGCTCGTGATGGGTGTCCGGGGCCTCCTGACGGTGGACATCGTCGCGGACAACGGCCAGCCCGCGTCGGTCCACTCCGGCAATTACGGCAACATCGTGCCGAACCCCGTCCTCCCGCTCGCGCGGCTCATCGCCGATATCGAGGACCGCGCTCGGGCCTGGGCAGCCGACCACGACACGTTCCGGCGCGAGGCGAGCGAGGTCTTCGCGAAGTGGGAGGACAAGGCGGTCTGGACGCCGTACCTCCGGCCCACCGTCAATATCAACCACTTCATGACCGACGGCGCCTCATCCACCCTGCGACGGACGATCATTCCCCGCTCGGCCCATGCGCGGCTCGACATCAGGCTGACGCCCGACACCCCGCTGGCCGCGATGCGCGATCTCGTCCAGCGCACGGTCGCCGAGCACCAGAGTCGCACGCCGGGCGTCACGTTCACGGTGCAGGCCGCCGGGCAGTCCGCCAGCTATACCTCGCCGGCGCGGCCCGAGTTCGGCTGGCTGCTGCGCCTGCTTGAAGAGCACGGTGACGAGGAGCCGGTGGCGCTGCCGATTCTCGGTGGCACGCTCCCGCTCCACGTCTTCACGGACGTCCTCGGCATTCCCTGCCTGTGGATTCCTGCCGCCAACAGCGGAAACCAGCAGCACGACATCAACGAGCATTACGTGCTGCGGCACTTCTACCGGCAGACCGCCCTCTACGCGGCGATCGTCTCGTCGCGCCCGATGTAGGTCGACCCCCGCGCCGGGCCGCGCCCGAGCGCCGAGCCGCTAGAGCTGCGCCTTGCGGTACGAGCGCTTGGCCGCGATCCTGCCGTTGTGCAGCGTCAGGATGTCGCAGCCCTGCACCTCGTAGCGCGTGCCGCCGCGAGGGGTCCCGGTCGTCAGCCACTCGACCGTGGCCAGCTCCGAACAGGCGAAGTGGCGGATCTCGTCCCAGCGCACGTCGGGGATCCGCCCGAACATGTCCTCGAGGAACTCGCGGACCGCCGGCTTGCCGATGGCGCGCGCTCCCCAGGGATCCTTACCGAACGACGCTTCGAAGATCACGTCGTCGGTCATCATGGCGAGGATCCCCTCGATGTCGTGTCCGTTCCACACCTCATTGAACCGCGCTACGAACGCCTCACCGTCGAATCCCATCGCCACCCCCGATTCACCCGAGAAAGAACAGGGCCACCGCGCCACCACGGTGGCCTCATCTTAGCCGCGAACCCGGAGCTCGTGGCGGGCTTTCGATTGGTCGAGCACGAGTTACTCGATGACCTGATTGGCTTGCAGCAATACCGAGTGCGGGATCGTCAACCCGAGCGTCTTCGCGGTCTTGAGGTTGATGACCAACTCGAACTTGGTAGGCAGCTCCACGGGGAGGTCGCCTGGCTTTGCTCCCTTCAGGATCCTGTCGACATAGAAGGCAGCGCGACGGAAGCTCTCCGCGGTATCCGGCGCGTAGGACATGAGGCCGCCGGCCTGAGCGAACTCCTTCGCCCCGAAGATCGTCGGGATCCTGTGCTTCTTCGCAAAGTCTCCGACGAGCGCCCGGTACCCCGTCGACTTCGCATCGAAGAACATCGTGAGGCCGTCGGGTCGCTCTTTTTCGAGCATCGCGAGCACGCGCGCCAGGTCGTCGGAGTTTTTCACCTCCATAAGTTTGAGCGTGACTCCCAGCGTGCGGGCCGCGGCACGCATCGCTTGGAGCTCACGTTTGTCGCTGATGGCCGGGTTCCAGAGGACAGCGAGGCGGGCGACTCGAGGAACGGTCTCCTTCAGCAACTCGAGTCGCTTCGAGCCCAGCTCAGAGATCATGAGGGACATTCCCGTCACGTTGCCGCCCGGTCTCGCCAGGCTGGCGACGAATCCCTCTCCGACCGGATCGCCGCTCGCCGCCATGACGACCGGGATCGTGCTGGTTGCCTGCTTCGCGGCCCTTATCAGCGGGCCGGCCCCCGCCGCGACGATGATGTCGACCTTCATCCGGACCAGCTCCTCGGCGAGGTCGTCGAGCAGCTCGACATTCCATTTCGCGGAGCGGTACTCGATGGCGATTGTCTTCCCATCGATCCAGCCCAGCTCGCGAAGACCGGCGAGGAAGGCTGCACGCTCCGGTGAGGGCGATTCGCTGAGAGGAGCAAGAACGAGGTACCCGAGCTGCGGGATCTTCGCTTGCTGCTGCGCGTCGGCGGCGAGCGGCGCAGCGAAGACACCGAGAGCGAGAACGACGAGTCCGATCAGTCGCATGCTGCCGGGGAGTCTAGCCGAACGCCGCGACGCGCACCAGCGCCCCGGCCGAGGGCACCGGGGCGTGGTGTAGGCGCGGGAGCCTTTCAGCCTAGTGCGGTCGTCCGTCGTCGAAGCCGGCCGAGGACTTGATCCGCTCTTCCGTGCCCGGAATGTACTTCTTCTCGAGCTCCTGGAAGTGCGCGACCCGCGCCATCACGTGATGGCTCTCGGTCGGGTGGCCGACCTTCGCCTTCTCGAGCCGCCACTGCGCCTGCTCCTCGTCACGCACCAGCTCCTCCATCGCGTTCCAGACCGCATAGGTCGCCGCGTGAGACGCGAAGAGCGTGATGAAGATGAACTTGTAGCCCAGCGCGCCCAGCTCCTGGAACGTGAACGGGTTCGGGTCCTGGTGCCAGCGGAAGGACGACGAGTAGTTGAACGCCAGCGGCAGGTTGGGGTGCGTCTCGCGCATGGCGTTGGCGAAGGCGATCGCCGGCTCGCGGGAGGCGTTCGACAGCTCGCACCACACGAGGTCGACGCCCGCGTCGGCGTAGGCGCGGCCGCGACGGATCGCCTCCTCGAGGCTACCGCCGACCGCGCCGTAGGCGTCGGTGCGGGCGATGACGACGAAATCGCGGTCGAGACGGTCACGCGTGTCGAGGGCCGCACGGTACTTGCCCAGCGCCTCCTCGAGGCTGACGATGGTCTTGCCGGCGATGTGACCGCAGCGCTTCGGGAACCGCTGGTCCTCCAGGTGGATCCCCGCCACGCCCGTCTTGGCGAACTCCTGCACCGTGCGGATCGTGGAGAGCGCGTTGCCGTAGCCGTCGTCGGCGTCGGCGATGACCGGCAGGCTGGTCGCGCCGGCGACCATCGACGCGATCCGCGCGACCTCCGTCTGCGTGAGGAAGCCCATGTCCGGCCAGGCGTTGGCCAATGCCATCGAGTAGCCGCTCAGGTAGATCGACTTCATGCCCACTCGCTCGGCGATCTGCGCGTCCAGCGGCTGGTAGATGCCGCCCGTGAACAGATAGGGCTCCTCCTTCAGGAGCCGGCGGAACTTCCGTCCCATGCTCTCCGGCATCGGTTCCTCTCCTCAGGCGACGCGGCGCGCGAAGACCATCGCGCACCAGCGGCAATAGGTGTAGTCGGCCCCATGGATGGCGCAGCTCCGGCAGCCCACCGTCCCGCACTCCTGGCAGGGCGCCGCGCGCGACGGCCTCTCGAGCGTCATCCCGCACTCACAGGTCGTTGGCATCGCCGTGTCCTCCCCTTCGAGTCGGCTTCGTACCATCTCGCTGACCTCAAGCGTGCGGTCGGCTGGAGATCAAATCAACGTTATTGTTTTTATATCCTAGATAAATTATATTTATCATCAGGAAATTCCGGAATAGACGCTCATGGAAATCCCCCAGGTCGAGGCGTTTCTGGCCGTCGGCACGTTCGGCGGCTTCCGGCGGGCGGCCGCGGCGTTGCGGCTGACCCAGCCGGCGGTGAGCGCGCGCATTCGTGCCCTCGAGGACTCGCTGAGCGTGCGGCTCTTCGAGCGCGGCCAGCACGGCCACGGCCTCGCCCTCTCGGCGGCGGGACGCGCCCTCCGGCCCCACGCCGAGCAGGTGCTGCACGCCGTCGCGCTCGCCCGCCAGGCGGTGCACGACATCCGCCCCGCGAGCGGCGGTGCGATTCAGATCGCCGCCGTGCTCTCGATCTGCACCTATCTCCTGCCCGACGTCCTCAAGCGGTTCCAGACGGCGCACCCGGACGTGATGATCGCCGTCCGGTCCGGTCACTCGAAGGAGGTGCTCGAGATGGTGCTGCGCGGCGACGCGGAGATCGGGCTCGCCCGGTCACTGCACCACCCCGAAGTCGAGACCGTCAGCCTCCGGGACGATCCGCTTATCCTGGTCGGGCGATCGACCTCGTGGCCGACCCGCACGCGGCGGGCTCGACTCGCGGAGGTCGCCGACCGGCCGCTGATCTTCTTCGACCGCGGCTCGAGCGACTGGACGCTCACGCAAGGCCTCTTCCGCCGCGCGGGGCTCGTCCCGAACGTGGCGCTCGAGGTCGAGACGATCGAGACGGCCAAGCGGATGGTCGAGCGCGGCATGGGGCTCGCCTTCCTCCCGCACCTGGCCGTCGGCCGTGAGCTCCGGCGCCGGAGCCTGGTCGCGATCGAGATCGTGGACGCCGAGCCGATCAGCCGGAGCCTCGACGTGATCCACCCGCGCCCGCGGCCGCTCTCGTCAGAAGCCCGCGCCCTGCTGCACGCGCTGCGATCGGCCCTGAGCGAGGCCGGCGGCCCGCCGCGCCGCCGCCGCTAGGCGGTTTGACCAGCCGAGAGCGCCGGGGGCCGGCGCACCCTCCGCGCGCAGGATGTTGACGATGCGCCTGCATCCGTTGCCGTCCGCGTGCAGCGCGTAGATACGGCGGACTACTTCGGCCTGCGCTTCGTTGACCTGGTATTCGCCGACGACCCCTATTCTCATGGAGCCACGCTAGGACAAGACGCTGGCTCCCCGGACGGCCGGGCGCTATTCTGCTAGGGTCAACGGTTGGGCGGGCTCAGCACTCTGGAAAGGGGTGGCCGCTGTTCTTGGACCTAGCAGCCCTCGCCCTGGATGCGGCACGGCCAGTCGTCAGGAACGACCGGATCGGCCTGGTCAAGGACCTGACGCCACTGCCGGTCTCTGGCGACACCGAGGCGCTCTCGAGGTGATTCAGAATCTCGTCACCAACGCCGTCCAGTCGATCGACGGCAAGGGAGCCGTGACCCTGCGGACCTTAGAGGAGAACGGTCGGGTCGTCTTCTCGGTCACGGACACGGGTGCAGCATGTCGGAGGAGTTCGTCCGCCAGTCGCTCTTCTCTCGTTCCGATCCGCCAAGAAGGGCGGCTGGAGGCGCACCGGGGTACCATCGAGGTCTCGAGCAAGGAAGGGACCGCCACCACCTTCACGGTCGGCTCCCCATTACGAGTACGAGTGGATGACAGTCGTGGACAAGCCGAGCTGTTGATGGTCGACGACCGATACCTGAGAGACAGCGAGGCGGCGTGCGTCGAAGTCAAGTTCTCGCCAAGGCGGGTTCTCGAGGGGCTGAATCTCGGCGGCGCCGCCGGAGTGCGGCACACCTCGTGGATCCGGCGAGGCCATATCTTTCAGACAGGAGCATCGAGAAATGAATGAAGCCCGGATCACTGAACAGATTCGCGACATGTACAACCGCCAGGTGGCCCCGACCACGGATCCGAGGCCACGCGGTCGGGCGCGCCATTACTTCGTTCAGCGAAAGATCAGATGTGCTCTCGAGATGGGGGGATTCCCTCCCGCAACCCACCTGCTCGAGGTCGGCACCTGGGTCGGCGAGTATTCGTTCCTGCTCCGCGAGCGTGGATTCAAGCTGACAGGTTTGGATCTATCCGATGTCGCGGTCGATCGCGCCCGGGCCTGGGCCGCCTCCCAGCAGGTCGCCGACATCGACTTTCACGTCGGTGACGCCAGGAAAATGCCGTTCCACAATGGCCAGTTCGCGGGGGTTGTGAGCTTCTCGGCCTTCCGGTACATCCCCGACATGCTCACGGCGCTCCAGGAGGTGTACCGGGTCTTGAAACCCGGTGGCACCGCGGTCATCGACTTTCCAAACCGATACTGCCCGTGGTTCCGCGGCACCAAGCAGGTCTTCGGGCAGCCGACGCATATCCACGACAACCACTACAGGGCCGACGAGCTGATCCAGCTCTTCGAGAGCTGTGGTTTTCGTGAAATCTCGGCGAGACGCCTCCTGTTCACGCCCTACGTGATTCCTGGCTGGCTGCTTCCGGTCTTCAAGGCCGTCGACTTCACGCTCGAGCCCTTGCCGCCGGCCAACTTCTTCGCGGCGATCATTATGGTGAAGGGCGTCAAGTGAGCGTTCGTCGAGCATTGTTTCTGTTCACCCTGGACATCCATGGGCGGAGCAATCTGGTGGCGGAGCTGGCCGCCTGCCTGGACGAGCTCGCCCACATCGGGATTCGTGGCACGTTCTTCCTTCCGGCCACGCTGCTGAACGAGAGTGGTATCACCGCGATTTTCAAGCGTCTGGTTGACGAGGGTCATCAGCTCGCCTGTCACGGTTTGCTCCACCGCGAGCCAGAGAATTTTGCCAGTGACCCCTTGGAGGTCCAGATCCGCAATCTGAAGCAGGCCAAGGCCATGATCGAGGCGGCCATCGACGTGGAGGTGACGGCGTTCAGGGCTCCATCGTTCATCCTCTCGGCCGAGACGATAGTCGCGCTGGAGGCTTGCGGTTACAAGGCCGACGTTTCGGTGAACTCTCAGCGGCTGAGCCTCATCAGTAGCCAGGTCGGCAACTTTCGTTGGCTGACGGCTCCCCGGTGGCCGTATCATCCCAGCCGCAGCAACCCGTATGCCCGAGGAGATCTGAAGCTCTGGGAGATCCCTGTGACCGCGTTCGTCCTTCCGTTCATCTCGACGATGCATCAGGCGCTCGGCCTTCGATTCACCCGGCTGTTCGCCGGCGCGATGATCCAGGAAGCGAAGGCACTGAACCATCCGATCGTGTACATGGCTCACCCCGAGGAGTTCTATCCGTCGGACTACGTGCGCCCCCGGACGTATCACTTCGGACGCAGCGCCGAGACCGAGGGGCTCGGCTGGCGTCTGTTCGTGCCCAAGGGCAATGCGGGGTTCCGGATCCGGTGGCTTCTTTACGAGCGTGATGAGCACAAGATTCACCGTGACACGATGGAGGTAGTGCGCTTCCTGGCAAAGCGCCGGGACGTCGAGTTCGTCACTGTCGACGAATACCTCACCCGGCTGGAGGGTGGCATGGCGAGTCGTCAATAGACAACCCCGGGAGGTGGGGGTGCGGCCAGATGACCGCGACAGAACTGGGCACCACGCGCGTATCATGAGCAGAGGACGCTGATGGACAGGCCCAAACTGTTGATCGTCGACGGACGATGAAGCCATCCGGACGCAGCTGAAGTACGCGCTTCGGGATGACTTCACGCTCCTGTTCGCGGAGGACAGGGGCGAGGCCCTCGCGGAGCTCAAGAGCGGGCAGCCAGGGCTCGTCAGCCTGGACCTGGGGCTCCCGCCACGCGCCGACAGCGCCGAAGAGGGGCTCGAGGCGCTGCAAGAGATCCTAGAGATCGCGCCGGACACCAAAGGTGGTCGTCCTCACCGGTAACGCCGACCGAGAAAACGCGACCCGGCAATCCAGCTCGGCGCCTTCGACTATCACCAGAAGCCGACCGGCTCGACGAACTGAAGGTCGTCCTGCATCGGGCGGCGTATCTCCGGACGCTCGAGACGGACGCCGAGCATCACCAGAAGGCCAGCGAGGCCACCACTCGCTTCGAGGACATCCTCGGCAACGCGCCCGCCATGCGAGAGATCTTCGCCGTGGTGGCGCGGGTCGCCAAGACCGACGTGACGGTGCTGGTCCAGGGCGAGAGCGGCACCGGGAAGGAGCTGCTCGCCCGGGCAATCCACACGCCAACAGTCCCCGGCGCAATCGCCCGTTCGTGGCGATCAACTGCGGGGCGATTCCGGAGACCCTGCTGGAGTCCGAGCTGTTCGGCCACGAGAAGGGAGCTTACACGGGTGCCCACATTCAGCGCAGGGGCAAGCTCTGGGTCGCCGACGGCGGCTCCCTCTTCCTCGATGAGATCGGCGAGATGAGCGGCCCCCTGCAGGTGAAGCTCCTCCGGTTTCTCCAGCAGCGCGAGATCGAGCGGGTGGGCGGTCGCGAAGTGCTGCGCGTCGACGTGCGAGTCATCGCCGCGACGAACAAGGATCTGAAGGTTGAGCTGCAGTCGAGACGGCTCCGAGAGGATCTTTTCTTCCTCAGGCGGAGCTGCAAAGAGCACCGGCGGAAGCTGCACTTCGGGAGCGGAGCTCTCGAGGCCATTGCCCGCTATCCATGGCCGGGCAATGTCCGCGAGCTGGAAAACAGGGTTCAGAGCGCGGTCATCATGGCCAAAAAGAAGCTCATCGATGTCCGGGACCTGAGCATCGAGATGGCCGAGAGCGCCGACCTGGCATCGCTCCGGCAAGCACGCGACCGCGCCGAGCGGGAAGCTCTCGTTGACGCGCTCGTCAAGACCCGAGGAACATTAGCCAGGCCGCGAAACTCCTGGGCATGAGTCGACCTACCTTCCACGGCTTGATCACCAAGTACGAGGTGAACGCCCGGGATTTCCGGTAGCGGAATCCGTCACCTCCCCGGCGCCTGCCCTTGTGATGCGCCCGCTACGGGTGCCGTGTCTGGAATGCCGGTGAAGTTCCACTTGAGCAACTCCCACACGGCGAAGTCGTTGTGTCGCCACGAGTCCGAGAGGCGCCGAACGAGGGCGTGAAGTGCCGGCTGCTGGCCCGGGGGGGCCAACGCGATCCATGGTCCCGCGCCGTCGTGGAGTACTTCGTTGTAACGAGCCGGCGTGTTGAAGTCCCCGCACGTGGTCATGCACGTCAACAACTCGACGATCTTGACGATCCGAACCATCCGAGGATTCATCTGCGGCCGCTCGGGTGGAGGCGGGATATCCCGCGTCGGGACGTCTGACAGGATCAACGCTGAGTCGGCAAGGATCACGGCAATGATCATCCCATTGCGCCAGACAAGCTGAGCGGGTCTCCAGTCCGGCGCTCCCGCCGCCGTGAGCGAAACCGCACCCTCGTCGTAGCTATCGAACAGATAGTTCGTCGCACGGAGTAGCGCCCAACCCGCCGTTCGGAATTCTCCGTGGACCGCGACCGCTTGCGGGACGACCTGGAGGACCTTGCCGTCGGCGCCTCGAGCGTCGTCCGGCAGCGGTGTCGCATAGGCCAGTCTCCGATCGATCGCCCGAAGCGCTGGCAGCACGTTGCCGCCGATCGCCGCCTCTCGCGCGTGCGACATCGAGCCACGCGCCTTTGGGTCCTTCGCTTGGTCGAGCGCGCGCGCCAGTGCGCTCTGCATCGACTGTGTGAAGTTGACCGCGCGATCGAGGTGGAACCACGCCTGCCTCACCCACTCGGATCGTGGCGCGGATTCGTACTTCGGGTCGAACGGCACAAAACCCGGGCCGTGGTGGAGGAGAAATCCGAGCGTCAGCAGCATCTCGCGCATCGCGCTGGAGGCGTGCTTGAAGATCTCGGCCTTTGCCGAGTTGTCGACCGATCCGTCGTAGAGGCCATCCGTCGCCTCCCCGACCGCGAACTGGAGCGCTGAGATCGCGGAGCGCAATCGCAGGAGCGACGCTTTCTCCGCGCCCGTGAACCCGCCTTTGAGCGGGGTCGCGATTGTCGCGGCGGCGGCGAGTTTCGCGCGCTTACCATCCGGTGTCGTCACGGTGACGCCGCGCGGGCCGCTGGTCACCGTGGAGCCCACGGCGACAGTCGCCGTGATCCTGGTCGGTTCCACTTTGACGTCCGAGAATGTCACGCCGGTGCCGAAGTCGACGGTCGATCCGGCCACGAATCCGCTTCCTGCGATGGTGATCGCTGCTTTCGACCCCGGGGCGAGGCGGGTCGGGTTGATCGCGGTCACCGTCATGGCATTGTTCACCGTCACGGTCGGAATGCCGACGGTCGCGGTGAGACCCTCGCGATCGGTCGCACGGAACGCCAGCTGGTGTGGCCCATCGGCGACCTTCGTGGTGTCCCACCTGAAGCTGACGCCGGGACGAGCGCTGGCGCAGTGGCCGATCGCCGGAAAGACTGCGCACACATCGGCCCGGTCGTCTCGCGTCGGCGATGAGGAAACCACCTGACCATCGACAAGGAGCTCGATGGTCAGGGTCGCGTCCTGCTTGTCGAGCGCCCAGCCCGTGACCATTACAGCGCCACTGACCCCGCTCCCGTCCACCGGGACGTCCAGGTTTCCGAACGGGGCGGAATCCGCTCGAAGCATCGTCGCCGCCGTAGAGACCGTTGCGGGGGCGAGAACGCTGATAGTGGTGAGGAGAGTAATCAGATGTTGCAGCATCAGCTTCCTCCCGACGAAATTCTGAGCGGCCAGCGGCTGCTGGCATGCCGTACCACCAACGCCGCCCTTACTATCTCATGTCAGGGAAAGGTTCTGGATCGTGTCAAAGAATCTTGCTGATGGGTCGGCGAGACCTCATTTCTCCGGGCGGCCAGCAAATGCCACCGGTACACGTGTGGGTGGGCCGCGTCGGATTGCTCGTCTGTCTAGGCCTGCTGCTGGCCAATGGTATTGGGCACGTACGCTGGCGGTCTCAGATATCTCGGTCTGGGACCTCCAGACCACGGAAGCCCTGTTCCGGTGGTTGCGGGATCTCGGCCTGTTGTCAGTGATCGAATTCATCCGTGCCCTTCCCGTCGGGATACTGGCAGTGCTGGCCGTGGGCGCGCCTGGCGGCGCCAGGATGCCGCCACTGCGCGTGGCCCTGGTTGCGTTGGTCGGTGTGGCTCTGATGGTCTTTGTCCTCGTCATCGAGGAGCGGCGTTTCCCGGTGTCGATGTCGATCGTCCTGTCGGGAGGAGGATCTCTTCTCGGTGCTTGGCTTGGAGGGGCGGCTCTGCGGGGCTCGATCGACCTGATCAGTCGATGTGGGCTGTTGGCCGCCGCGGCGCTGGCGCTGTCGGGCGTCGGCGCGGGCCTCGGCTACCTCGCACTCGAGCGCACCCCGCTGCCGTTCTCAGCACCGGCCGTAACCTCCGAGGGACAGCGCCACCTCTATCACGTGCTTCAGACGGCAGCCGCCAGCGATACTGTGATCCGCCGTCTGCGGCTGACAACTGACGACATCAACTTCCTCATTGCATGGGGGCTCTCCATGGGGTCCCCGATCGCAAGGCGACGCTCACGCTGCTGCGCGGCAAGGCCGAGGGCCAGGCTTCGGTTCGAGTCCCAGATCGGTGGCTATCGGAGCGCTACCTCAACGTGGTGGCGACCGGGAACCTCGTCATCGACGATGGCCGGACCGAGTTTCGCCTCGAGCGTCTGCGCGTTGGCCGGTTGGCGGTTCCTCAGCTCCTGCGGGCGGGCATCTCGCGCACGCTGGTGTGGACAATGCAGAGAGACCCGGATATTCGACAGATGTTGGACTCAGTGATCCAGCTTCGGCTCGACCATAGCGCGGTCGAGGTGGCTGCACGACGTGGAGCTCTGAACAGCCGTGTCATCCCCTCAATGCTCTCGCCGCTACTCAGGTGTATCTGCGACACCTGGTGGAGCTCGGCCGTCCAGCCGATCGCAAACCACACCGACCGCCACGCTTCCGTGCGGCCGGTAACGATCAGCTTCAGGTCCGGCTTGCGCCGAGCCTTCACTTCCTTCGCCGCCGCCTGCACCGTCATGTCGCCTTGCTCGACCTTCACGGCCAGATCCGGCGCGGCAGCCTGCACGAGCCTCGCAGCCTTGACGCTCGACGGACCGACGTTCATGACCTTGGCGGCTTTCGTCGCCGACTTCCGATCCGAGGACCCCGATCCGGTAAACTCTTGCTGCCGGCTGGGCCTCGGCAGCGAGCGACGCAAGACTGAGGCTGAGAGGGAGAACGACCGTGAGCCCGATCAGCCGCATGGAGCACCTCGATTGAGGACGGCTGCCGGGGAGTCTAGCCGAACGCCACGAGACGCACCAGCGCCCCGGTCAAGGGCACCGGGGCGGTATCGTGGGGATTGCGGTGCTAGGCTTGGCGCTCGAACCGGCCCGAGAAAGGAACGGTCAGGGGAGCCTGTACCGTCCAGGGCGTCTGACGCCCGTCGAGGCCCCCCATGTCATCGAAGAAGCAGGCGGAGGAGCGCTCGCCCTTTCTCGCCGGTCCAGGGGCGGACGCCGATCGCTTTGCCCACCAGCTTGCCCTCGCGATCGACGAGAAAGACGGTCGGTGTGTAGGCGATCCCGTAGCTCTTCGCGACCTCGTCCTTCGTGTCGAGCAGGACCGTGGACGTGACGCTCCGGCTCTTCAGCCAGGCCGCGAGCAGGCCACGCTCCTCGCCAAGGTTGATCGCGATCACGACGAGCCCCTGGTCCTTGAACTCCTGGTGGAGCCGCTCGATCGTCGAGGGCAACTCCCTCGCGCAGAACGGTCAGCCGGAATTCCAGAAATAGAGGAATGCGGCGCGGCCACGTACGTCGGCGAGAGCGTGTGGCCTGCCGTCGAGGGACTTCAGCGTGAACGGCGCCGGGAGCTGATCGCCGAGCGGGGTGATCTGCAGCTCGGACAGGAGATCGTCGAGCGCGTCGTCCGCCGCGGCGGCGGGTGCCAGGCAGAGACCCGCCGTCAGGAGCGCCAGGACGAGACTACGGCTTGACGTACGCGTAGCCCGCCTCCTGCAGCTCCATCACCCGCACCACGCCGCTCGGCACCGCCGTCACGCCCTGGATCAGATCCTTGAAGTCGATCTTCTGCCGCGCCATCGTGATCTGGCAGGCGCCGAGCTTGAGGCCGCCGGCCATCAGCGTCTCGAGCTTGCCCCGCACGTCGGGATCGATGTCCCTGGCGAGGAACGTGCGGAGCGCCGGGCCGTGGACCACAAGCTCGAGCGCTTCGATGCTGTTCCAGCCGACGACGTGCACGTGGTTCTCGATGTTGACCAGCACGGCCTTCGCGCGGTCGACGCCCCCTTCGTTCAGATGGTAGACGACCTTGTGCCGCTTCGGATGATCCGGCGCGTGCGAGGCCGCCGCGCACCCGGCGGACCAACCCAGCGTTCCCACCGTGACGACCGCGAGCACCCGGCGAGCGCTGCTCATGATTCCCCTCCCCTGGTCACACGACCCGGACTCGCGGGCGCGCGCCGAGCTTCACGCGTCGGATGCTCCGGAGGTGATCGGCCACCACTTCCCACGCGGGAGGGCCGTCGACTTCGCCGAGGCTCGCCCAGCCGGTCGTCTTGTAGCGACGGCCGGGCTCGAAGGGGCGACCGGCGACGCGGATGTCGCGGATGCGCTTGCCCACCCGCTTCGACGGATCGATCGCGTAGGTCAGGCCGCCCAGCCGGACCATGTCCCCGCCCTGGCGATAGTACGGGTCGGGATGGAACAGATTGTCGGCGACGTCCTCCATGACCTGGTGAATGTCGCTCCCCGTCATCTCTCGCACCCACGTGTTCGGGTAAGTCACGGCCGTGTGGGAGTACACGTCCTCGAGCGTGATCTCCTGCCCCGGCACGATCGTGATCCCCCACCGGAAGCCCGGCGAAAACGCGATCTGCGCGTCGGCGCGCCTGAGCAGCGCGTCGAGGATCAGCTCGTCGAACGTGCCGTTGAAGTTCCCGCGCCGGTAGAGCAGCGACTCCGAGACCGCCAGACGCTCGCCGAGCTGCGCCTCGTGGGGGCGGCGGATCTCGTCGATCAGCTGGGCCATGTCCGGATCCTCCGGGACGTCCTGCGCCAGGACGGGGATCAGGCGGTACCGATAGCCGCCGACGCGCCCGCGTTGAACGTCGAGGTCCAGCCGGCTCAGAAACTTGCCGTGCGAGCCCGAGTTCACGACCAGGGTTCGTCCCACCAGGATCGGCTGCGGCAGCGCGTCGTGCGTGTGGCCACCGAGGACGACGTCGAGGCCGCGGACGCGGGCTGCCAGCTTGAGGTCGACGGTGACGCCGTTGTGCGAGAGGAGGACGACCAGGTCGACTTTCTTCTCGTCGCGCAGCTCGTGAACGAGTGCCTGGACGCCATCTTCCCGGATGCCGAAGGTGAGGTCGGCCACGAATCGCCGGGGATGCGCGATCGGCGTGTAGGGAAAGGCCTGGCCCAGAACGCCGATGCGGACGCCGCCGGCCT
The DNA here is from genome assembly GCA_003220535.1 of Candidatus Rokuibacteriota bacterium. GTDB lineage: Bacteria > Methylomirabilota > Methylomirabilia > Rokubacteriales > CSP1-6 > AR31. The sequence goes on along the minus strand of QHSU01000060.1, from coordinate 36,240 downwards.
CCCGGATCGTATAGGGATGGAAGGGACGCTCGGCCCATCCCAGCTCGGTCACGTTGTGAGCGACGAAGTCGCCGGCGAAGAGCCCCTTGCGCTCGCGATCGCCGAACAGCTCCTTGACACGCTCGAGGCCGTGGACGAACTCCCAGTGCGGCGTGAGCACGTCCACGCCGAGCTGGTTCGAGACCCGCACCATGTCCTCGCCGCGGCTCCAGAGGGCGGTCGCCGAGCCCTGGAGGGTGTCGCCGCCGTCCAGGAGCAGCGTGCGCCCGCTCCGCTCGGCCCGCGTCCGCTTGACGAGTGTCGCCAGGTGGGCGTAGCCACCCATCCGGCCGTATCGCGCGGCCAGCACAGGGAAGTCGAGATAGGTGTACGCGTACGCTTCGATAGAGCCCGGGGCGACGTGGTACGCGTGCAGGAGGTCGGCGCCCGTGAGAAAGGGCGGCCGGCCGCGCTCGGCGCCCACGCCGAGCAGCGTGTCGGGCTCGCGGTAGAACACCGGGCGGAGCGTCGCGTGCGTGTCGGTGACGTGCAGCAGCGTCACGTTGCCGAGCGGCTCGAACGCGAGCAGGCGCGACGGACCGTCGGCTGCCTCGAGCCTCGCCGGCCGCAGACCCGCTCCCGCGGCGATGGCGAGGAGCTTGACGAGATCGCGGCGCGAGACGTCCATTCCCTCTAGCTAGTGGCGGATGCCGGGCACGCTGAGCGCCTTACCGTTGTCGAAGGTCGTCAGGTAGAGCTCCAGCTCCGCGTACTCGATGGAGTCCGCCGCGAGCATATTCGTCCCGAGCGGCGTCATGCACCACTGGAAGCGCTTGCGCATGTCCCACACCTCGCCGCGGTCCGTGCGCCAGACGGGAAAGTTCCTGGTCAGGCCGGCGGTGACGTCTCCGAGGAGGCGGCCGCCCAGGAACTTCCCGGCACCCCGGTCGGGCGCATGGCAGTCGGTGCACGCGTGGTTGCGATCGCCCACGCGCTTTTCGAACGTCGCCTTGCCTCGCGCCAGCGCCGCGCGAGCCTCGGCGCTCGACATCTCGACGTTCACGGGCATCCCGTTCGACGCCCGCTTGACCAGCATCGTCAGGTTGAGATTGTCGTCCGACTGGGCCGGTACCGCCCGGCCCGTCGTCGCCGGCGCGTGCACCGTGAGGAAATCCTCGATGCTCATCACCCGCCGGAACGCCGTGACGAACTTCGGGTACCGCGTCGCGACGCCCCGCATCGCGCGGTCGATCCCACCGTCGTGACAGTCGGCGCACGCCTTGCCCGCCGGCCCGCGAGCCGTCCACAGGTCCTCCGCGCTCTCGGCCAGGAGCATGGCGGGGTTGTTCGTGGGATCGAGGTTGTCGCCGAACCCCACGGGCTTCCGACGGGTGAGCGGGCTACGGTCCGGGTCCTTCTCGGGCGGCACCGGTCCCTTGAGCGTCTGGAGATAGGCGACGAGGTGGACGACTTCCTCGGAGCTCACGATGGCGGTCGTCCCCCACGGCGGCATCGACGAGTTGGGAAAGACGACCCGCGCATCCCAGACGATCTGGTAGAGATACTGGTCGGGAAGTCGACGATCGCCGATGGTGGACTGATCGGGCCCGACGCTCCCGGCCGGCCACACGTCGTCACCCGGAACGAGATGGCATCCCGTACAGGGCCCCTTGGTCCGATCGAGAAAGAGCGCGCGGCCCTTCGTGGGGTCGCCGGTCACGCCGTCGGGCATCATCACTCGCTGGACCGAGGGCTCGGGCCGCACGTCGTCGTAGGCGTACGTCCGGGACCGATCGAAGTCACGCGTCGTCCATCCCCGGTACCGGAGGGCCACACGCCGTCCGTCGGGTAGCACGCGCACGTCGCCGCGCGCTTCCGGGATCGCGCGTGATGCCCACTTCGGCAGGCCGGTGTAGTCGGGCAGGTCCGCGCCAGCTCCGGCGCAGGCGGCGCTCAGCACGACGAGCGCGATCCACCGCCACGCCGGGCGCGCGGTCGCGCGCGTCACCGCGAACGGCTCACGAGAACTTGATGTCCGCGGTGCCCTCGTACCGGCCGCCCGTGGTGTCGAGAAACTGCACCTTGAGCTGGCCCGGGTCGGTCGCCTTGAACGTGAAAGAGAAGAACGGGTTCTCGGCCACATTCTGCGTCGTGTCGAAGGTCGCGACGGTCTTGTTGAGGTAGGTCACGATCACCTTGTTGATGTAGTTGTAGTTCTTCTGGATGATCTTGCCCTGCGTATCGCGCTCGATGCGCTCCATCGGATGGATCACGAGCGCACGCACCTGGACGACGTCCCCGGCCTTGATGCTCGACGGAACGCGGAGCCGGACCTTCCCGATGTCTGACATGCTAGCCCCCGCAGCCTCCGACGGTGACCTTCACCTCGCGCTTCACCTGGAGCAGCGTGCCGTCGCTCTGCTCCACGATCGCGCGCACGTCGCCTGTCTCGCCGAGCCGGATGTTCGCGCCCATGAATGCGCGGCCCGCCTCTGGTGCAAACGTCACGCGCGTGACGACGGGGATGCGGTTCTTGTCGGCGACGACGTAGATGTGCTTCACGTAGCTCGTGGGCGTCATCGGCGAGTCGACGGTGACGGAGACCGGGACCACCGCGCCATTCTCGGCGATCAACGGCAACTCCAGCTTGATGACCGCGGCGCCGTCCTTCATGGGCTTGCCCGCGAAGAGTCGCTTCAGTGCATCCTCGACGCTCTCGTTCTGGGCGAGCGCCTGGGCGTGCGCCATCCCCGGCGCGGTGGCGAGCCCGCCCGCGGCGGCGACGCCGAAGGCCCCCAGTGCCGCCAGAACCGTCCGCCGGGTCATTCCGTGGTCGTCGGCCATGCTCGTTCTTGCCATTACGCTGTGTCCCCCGTCGTGCTCTTCCATCCCTTTGATCCTCAGACTCGACAACCGCCTTGACAAGGCCCGTCTGTCGTCCCAAAGTCTCTGAACGTCTCCCATCTCGAGAGAACACTATGCGCCCAAAGCAGGCCTTCAAACAACACCTCAGGGGCCGTTCTGAAGGGCCCCGCCTCCCACTCGTAGCAAGCGTACTCGTTTTCGGGGCCCTCGCGGTGCTCGGCTGCGTACCGGGCGCCGAACGGCGTGAGGCTTCGGCCCCACCGCGCTGGACGTCCCGGGCGATCCCGGAGGCGAAGGGAGAGGTCAAAGAGGTCGACGGTAAGAGAGTGCAGATCCGTTACAAGGACGACGTGTTCAGCGCCGTCACGGCGAACTTCGAGCAGTGGCCCACGTACGCTTACAGCGAGACCAAGAAATTCCCGCCGCCGAGCCGGGTTCCCATGCCCGGCGTCAAGGGTGATCCCAAGAAGGGGCGCGAGCTCTTCATGTCCCGGGAGAAGGCTCCCTGCACGGGTTGCCACTTGATCCCGGGGGATGACGTCTGGCCCGCCGGCAGTGTCGGGCCCGACCTCTCGGTCATCGGCGACCGACGTCTGCCGGACCAATATCTTTTCCAGTTCATCTGGGACGCCCGCGTGGTTCTGCCCGACCCCAGCATGCCGCCCTGGGGGACGAGCGGCATCCTCTCGCCCGAGGAGACGAGGCACATCGTGGCGTTTCTCCAGACCCTCAAGGGGAACCCGCCGTTCGTGCCGCCGGCGGAGAAGGACCCGGCTCGGAACCCGCACACCAGGCCGCGGGTCGCCAACTACTGGGGCGACAACCTGGATCCGGCCAACAACCCCGCGATCCTCTTGGCGGAGAGCGGCTTGGCCGTGTGGTCGACAAAGGGGCCGGCCGGCAAGGCTTGCGCCGACTGCCACGATGGCGGCCTGGAAAAGGCCATGAAGGGCGTCGCCACGAAGTACCCGAGGTACTTCTCGGCGTACGGCCGCGTCATGTCGATCGAGGACTTCCTCACCGTCCACGCTCCCGAGAAAACCGGGAACGAGATGCTAGCCCAGAGCCCCGCGCATCTCGCGATGGCCATCCTCATCAAGATGCAGTCGAACGGAATGCCCGTGAGCATCGACGTGACGAGCCCGGAGGCTCGCGCCGCGTACGAGCGCGGTCGCGCCCTCTACCACCAGCGCGTCGGGCGGCGGAACCACGCCTGCGCCGACTGCCACGACGCGGATCGGGGGGCGGGCCGATTCGCGGGCGGCCGAGTCTTGAGTCTCGCGCAGAACGGAATGACCAAGCACTTTCCCGTATGGTTCACGATTCCTCGGACGACCTGGAGCATCCGCACGCGGTTCCAGTTCTGCATGCTGCCGCTCGGGACGAACTACCTGGCCGCCGACGCGCCCGAATACGCCGACCTCGAGCTCTACCTCACGGCGTTCGACAACGGGAAGCCGCTCAGCGTCCCGGGGATCCGCTAGGAGCGTGCGCGCCGGGACCGCCCTGGTCGTCGTTCTGATAACGATCGGAGTCCTCGCGGGGCCGCCGGGGCCTCACGCGCAACGCCCCGGTGGCGTCCCGCGAATCGGCTATCTCGTCCTGCCGCCCCTCGTCGACCCGCCATCCCTGGAACGCAAGGCCTTTCTGGACGGTCTTCGCGAGCTCGGCTACGTCGTGGGACAGAACATCGTCATCGAGTACCGCTCGGCGGCGTGGAATCGCGAGCTGCTGCCCGAGCTGGCCGCGGAGCTGGTCGAGCTCAGGGTCGACGTCATCGTGGTCATCCCGGGTGCGATCGAAGCCGCCAGAGACGCGACGAAAACGATCCCGATCGTCGTCCCGTCTCTCGGCGATCCGGTCGAGAGCGGGCTCGTGGCCAGCCTCGCGCGTCCGGGCGGGAACCTGACGGGGCCCGGCGGCACGACATCCGAGTTGAGAGGCAAGCAGTTGGCGTTGCTCAAGGAAGCCATTCCCAAACTCTCCCGTGTCGGCGTGCTCTGGAATCCCGCCAACCAGGGCGGCTCGCGCCAATTCCAGGAAATGCAATCGGCGGCGCGTCAGCTCGGCGTGGCGATTCAGTCGTACGAGGTGAAAGATCCCAACGATATCCCGCCGGCGTTGGCGGCCATGGCCCGCCGACGCGCCGATGCGCTCATCACCTTTGCCAGCTCCCTCACCACCGCGTACCGGCCGATCATCGTGGAGTACGCGACCAAGCACCGGCTGCCAACCATGTTCGATCTGAAGGCCGAGGTCGAAGCTGGCGGTCTCGTCTCCTATTCGCCGAATCTTCCGGACCTCTTCCGACGCGCGGCGCACTACGTCGACCGGATCTTGAAGGGCGCGAAGCCGGGCGAGCTCCCCATCGAACAGCCCACGCGCTTCGAGCTCGTGATCAACCTCAAGACGGCGAAGGCGCTCGGGTTGAGGATTCCCCAAACGCTCCTGCTGCAGGCGAGTCAGATCATCGAATAGGCGCGAGGCGGTCCGGGTTTCACGGCTCCATGCGGTAGGCGGACACATCGGGCTTGAAGGCGCGCGGCAGCCACAGCGGGCGGCGCAGGTTGTCCGGGCCCGGCGCCGGGCGCGCGAGCGCGAGCCACTCCCGATAGACCTCGAACGACTTGCCGGTGTCGACGAACACGTCGCCGTAGCGATCGTCGGGGCCGGGGCGCGACACGGTCACCTTCTGATGCCAGCAGTGCTGGCCGCTGACCGGGTCGGGCTGGACCGGGAATGTGAGGTTCTGGTGAACGCCGGCCTCCTCCCACCAGATGCGCGACGAGTCCGGGTCCTCGCTCGCGAACGGGCGCGGCCCGTGGACCTGGCGCATCCGCCACTGCCCGGGCTCGGGCTGGACCAGATCGACGAGCGCGGTCGACCACCGCTCGCCGCCCGCGTCCTCCTTGAGGCGCCAGCGCCCGAGGTGATGGGAGCACGCGACGACGCCGGGCCGAACGGCTTCGGTGACCCACACCTTGTCGACGAAGTGGCCGATGCGCGTCGCGACCTTCAAGAGATCGCCCGTCACGACGCCGACGCGTGCCGCATCCTCGGGGTGCAGCCAGAGCGGATTCGTGTGAGAGAGCTCGTAGAGCCATTTCGAATTACCCGAGCGCGTGTGGATCAGCGTCGGCAACCTGAACGTCGGCAGCAGGACCATTTCACCCTTCGCGCGGTCGAGGTTCGACCAGTGGACGTGGCTCCGGATGTAGTTCGGCACCGCCTGGTCGGGCCACTTCCACGCCTTGAGGGTCTTCGAGAAGAACTCGAGCTTGCGTGAGGGCGTCGGAAAGCCGAGATGGCACCGACCGTCGATCTCGACGCCGACCGCCTGACCGCCCTTGTCGACCACCTTCGTGACCGGATCGACCGTAGCCCCGTCGAGGTCTCGGGCGGCGAGCGGCTGCTCGTGGGTCCGGTACACCTGGTCCTCGATCAGGAACGCGCCATACTTCCGCATGTACTGGAGCGGCGTGAGCTGCTCCTCTGCCGCCGCCGCCGGCAGCCCCGGCACGCTGTTCTCGAAGATCCAGCGGTACATCTCCTCGATGCGGAGCTTTTCGCCCGGGCGATACGGCGACTCGAAGTACTTGCGGATCCCGAGCGCACCGTCGGGGTCGATCCGCCAGGACAGCTCGATCCAGAACTCGTCCTCCTCCCAGACCTGCCCGAGCCCCACCGCCTCGTGCGCCTGCCAGGTGAGATCGAACGTCTTGCCCGCTTTCTCCAGAGCGACGCGGAGCACTGGCTGACGGAAGCCGATCCATCGCGCCGCGTGAGTCTCCTGCGACATGAGGTCGTGGCGCTCGGAGGCGTGCCCCATCGGCAAGACCAGATCGGCGAACCACGCCGTCTCGCTCCAGATCGGAGTCAGACACGCATGCCGCTCGACCTTGGCCTCGTCGGTCAGCATCTCGATCCACGACATTCCGTCGGGGTTCGTCCACACCGGGTTGTAGACGCGTGTGAAGTACATCGCGAGCTTGCCGCGGCCCTCCTTCAAGAAGTGCGGCAGGAGGAAGCTCATCTCGAAGAACGCAAGCGGGTACTCGCGCGGCATGAGGAGCTCGCTCCAGATCTTGCCCGGCGGCGGCATCATCGGCGGCGCCGGGACCGCCTTGTTCCACGCGTTGGGCGCGGTCCCGCCGGGCACGCCGACGGCGCCCATGAGCACTACGATCAGCTCGAGCGCGCGCGCCACCTGCCAGCCGCCCAGGTTGCCGGCGGCGGTGTTGCGCCAGACGTGGGTCGCGAGCGCCGAGCCGGCCCGCCCGATCTCCCGCGCGACCTCCACGATCGTCGCCGCCGCGACGCCGCTCTCGGCCTCGGCGAATTGGGGCGTGAACCGCGCGTAGAGCTCGTCGATCGCGCGCTCGAACGATTCGAACACGACCGGCAGCTCGGGCCGCTCCTCCCGCAGGTACTCGTCCCAGTTCACCCACCGCCGGACGAACTCCCGGTCGTAGAGCTTCTCGCGCACGATCGTGTGCGCCATCGCCAGCAGCACGGCCGACTCGGACCCGGGCCACGGGGCCAGCCACCAGTCCGCCATCGACGCGGTGTTGCTCAGGCGCGTGTCGACGACGGCGACCTTCGCGCCACGCGACTTCGCCTCCATGATCCGCTGCGCGTGCGGATTGAAGTAGTGGCCGGTCTCGAGGTGCGAGGAGAGCAGCAGGATGAAGCGCGCGTTCGCGTGGTCGGGCGACGGGCGATCCATGCCGTGCCAGAAGGCGTAGCCCGCCCGCGCGCTCGACGAGCACACGTTCGTGTGGCTGTTGTGGCCGTCGATCCCCCAGGCGTGGAAAACGCGCTGGAGATAGACGAGCTCGTGACCGGGCCGGCCGAGGTGGTACATCACTTCGCGCTGGCGTCCTTCCACCAACGCCTTGCGGATTCGTCCGCCGAGATCATCGAGCGCTTGATCCCACGTGATCCGCTCCCATTGACCTCCGCCGCGCGGCCCGACGCGACGCATGGGATAGCGAATCCGCTCCGGATCGGTCACCTGGTTGAGCGTCGCGGGGCCCTTGGCGCAGTTGCGGCCCCGGCTCCCGGGATGCGCTGGATTGCCCTCGAATTTCTGGATCTCGAGCGTCGCGCGGTCGACGTAGGCCAGGAGGCCGCAGGCGGCCTCGCAGTTGAAGCAGATCGTCGGGATCAGCGAGTACCGGCGCTTGACCTTCCGTGGCCACGCGACGGGATCGTATTCCTCCCAGTCCTCCCAGCGCTCGACGGGCGGATAGCTCATGAGGCCGCCCCGGGGCGCGGCGAGCTCCCGGGCGACCGGGTGAAGCGGCTCCATCAACTCAGCGGCACGGACTGACCCGCCCTCACCCAAAGATCCTCCCACACCCAGAGGCCGGCCAGGGCCAGGAGGGCGCCGAGTACGCTCAGGGGCGTCGAGTCCGACGCGGCCCCGGCGATCAGCAGCGCGACCGGCAACACCACACCGGCGAGCACGACACCCCCCCAGAATCGACGCCGATACCCGCCGCGCCAGATCAGACGCGCCGCGAGCGACGCGTCGTGCGCGGGATGACGGTTGAACATCTCGAGCCCCAGCAGCACCGCGTGCGCGATCAGGCCCAGGAAGAGCACGGGCCATAGCGTCGTGTCCGGGTTCACGTCGAGACACCGAGGCGACAGGATGACGTCTCGACAACCATCGGTGCCGGGCAGAGGCCAGGCTGCGGCCATGACCGAAAGCGCCGCCGCCCCTGCCACCACCGCGGCGATGGTCAGCTGCGGAAGCACGAGCGGGCTCTGCCAGAAGGCGCGTCCCTCGGCCTGTCCGAACAGGCAGGCACTGTACCCTGCGGTCGCGAGCGCCAGCAGCACCGCCGGCACCAGGACCCCGTGCAGCACCGCCCACCGGCCGGTCGCGCCGGCCACCAGCCACACGGCGCCGAGACCGCCGAACGCCATCAGAATCCATGCGCCCCACACGAGCCACGACCGCCAGTTCGGCTTGAGCACGATGAACGCGAAGCGACCGGGCCGCTTGAGGTCGGCGATCAGCAGCGCCGTCGTGACGGCGAGGAAGAAGAGGCTGAGCGCCGGCGCGCCGATCCCGAAGAGGTCTCCCCAGGCCCTGGATCCGGCGAACGCCCCGACGAGCAGCGCGCCGGCCGCGATGGATTTCGTCCAGAGGTACGCGGCGACCTTCCAGCCCCACGGCCGGACCAGGTGCGGCGCGTCGTAGACGGGCCGGCTCAGCGTCCCGTCCCCGGGGCCGCGTCCCGCCTGCGCCGCGGCGACGAGCGCGACGAGATCGACTTCGTCCCGGGGTCGCTCCGCCCAGAGGTAACCCTCCGCCGGCGCCTGGAGCTCGGGGACGAGGGCCGAAGCGTCGGCGCCGAGGTAGAAGACCTTCGGCCGCGTTCCTTGCTCCGCCTTCCTCACCTGCACCGCCTCACGGGCGACGATCGCGGCGATCCGTGACGCCGGGTCGTCCAGATCGCCCGCGATGATCGCCTGCTCCGGGCAGACGATCACACACGCCGGCTCGAGCCCGACCTCGACCCGGTGCGCGCAGTAGTTGCACTTGGCCGCCGTCCCCGTGTCCGGGTCGATGTACAGCGCGTCGTAGGGGCAGGCCTGCATGCACGACTTGCATCCGATGCACCGCTCGCCGTCGAAGTCGACGATCCCGTCGTCACGCCGGTAGAGCGCGACGGTCGGACAGATGGTCACGCACGGCGCCGCATCGCAGTGGTTGCAACGCAAGACGGAAAAGAACCGTCGCGTGTTCGGGAAGGTCCCGCGCTCGATGTACTTCACCCAGGTCCGGAACGCCCCGAGCGGGACCCGGTTCTCCTCCTTGCACGCCACCGTGCACGCGTGACAGCCGATGCAGCGGCGCTGATCGATCACGAAGCCGTAACGCACGCGCTCAGCTCCCTCCGCGCGACAGGGCCCGGATCACATCCCACCACACACGCACCGCGACCAGCACGATCGTGATCGCGAGGATCCTCTTGAGCTGCCTGGCGCTGACTCGCCGGCTCGCCGCGGCGCCGAGCTGGGCCCCGGGGATGGCGCCCAGGGTGACCGTGAGCGCGGAGACCAGCGGGATCTGGTGAGTGATGAGCTTGCCCACGAAGCCTGCGGTCGCCGCCATCGCGGTGATCCCGAGCGAGCTCCCGATCGCCATTCGGACGGGGACACCCACGACGACGATCAGGAGCGGCACCAGCACGAATCCACCTCCGGCGCCCACCGCCCCCGCGGCGAGCCCGACGCCGCCGGCGACGACGGCGGTCCGCAGCGGCGGGAACCGCAGCGGCGCACTTCCGGCCGCCGGCTCCTCGATCCCGCCGGGCACCATGCTCAGGACCGCCCCGCCCGTCGCCAGCGCCGCGAACACGAGCAGGAGCCATGTGTCGTCGACCGATTTCGACGCCAGAGCCCCCACGAAGGAGCCGGCGGTGCCGGCGACACCGCCGATCCTGGTCAGCTGCGCGCTGATCGCGTGGTGTCTGCGGTGCGCGAGGAACCCGGACACGGCCGCGACGAACACCAGGGCCATCGTCACGCCCACGACGGCCTTGACGTCGAGCTGGCCGACGCCGACCAGCGGCGGGACGTAGAGCAGCAACGGGAACATCACGAGCGCACCGCCGATACCGAGAAGCCCGGAAAAGAAGGCACCCAGAAATCCGACGCCGACGAGGGTCGCGGCCAGCGAAAGGGTCACGCGTCCCGCCGCACCGGCTCGTGCGCCCGATCGCTCAGCGTGGCTACCTGACGCTCGACCAGTAGGCCGCCAGGTCGGCGAGCTGCTCGTCGGGAATCGTTCGCATCAACGCCTTCAGCGCCTTGAGCTGATCGTCGGCCGGGCTGCGCCGGTCGGCCTTGAAGAGCAGCATCTGGTTGCGGAGATATCCCGGCGGCTGGCCCGTGAGATCGGGGACCCCTCTGGATGGGTCGCCCTTGCCCGACACCCCGTGGCAGACCGTGCACTGGACCGCGGCGGCGCGACCGCGCTCGACCGCCGCGGGCTCTGGCTTGACCGGCGTCGCGGTGCGCGGCTGCGCCGCGAAGTAGGCAGCCACGTCGTCCACGCCGAACTGGAGAACCTGTTTCGCGTAGGGCTCCATCTCGGGCGACTGCCGCTTGCCGGCCGCGTAGTCCTGGATCGCCTTCTTGAAGTACCAGGGGGCGATGCCCGCGAGGATCGGCATCGTGTTCGATTGGCTCTGGCCGCCGAAGCCGTGGCAGGCGCTGCAGACAAGTGCCTGGGGCGCGCCGGGACCGTCGAGCGGGCCGGCCGCGGCGGTGCCGGCGACGGCGATCACGAGGAGCAGGCTCATGATGAAGGGCATCGCGTTGTCCTTTCCCACCGGGCTAGCCGAGCATGTCCTGCCAGATGCTGTTGGCCCAACCCACGGCGTTCTGCGCCCACATCTCCGACTGGCCGGGCGTGAGCTTCTGCTCGATCTGGACGACTTTGCCGCCGTCGATCTTGTAGCTGTTGACGACCGCGATGGCCTCCCGATCGCTCACCCAGCTGTAGCAGGTGTTGCCGGGCGCCATCGGCGGCACCGGCTTGTCGTTGAGCAGGCTCGCCACCGCGACCGCGCAGATCTTCCCCATCGCGTTCGCGACGTTGCCCGACTTCGGCACCGGGAGCCCGATCGTCGAGTCGCCGATCACGTGGATGTTCTTGTGCTTCGTCGATTCGTACGTGAGGTGATCGACCTCGCACCAGCGCTTGTCCGCGCCGACCAGATCCGCCGCGACGGCGATCGTGCCCGCACGCTGCGGCGGAATCAGGTTGAGCACCTCGTACTTCACCTTGTCGCCGAGTTCCGTCGTCACCTCGCGCGCGCCCGGGTCGACCTTCACGACCTTGTTCGAGGCGCGGTACTCGATGTTCGGATAGTTGGCCCACGCCGCACGGAACAGCGCGGCCTTCGAGACGAGGTTCGGGTTGGCGTCGAGCACGATGAGCTTCGACTTCGGCTTCTTGTTCTTGAGGTACCAGGCCACCTGGCACGTCCGCTCGTACGGACCGGGCGGGCAGCGGTAGGCCGCCGGGGGAATCGTCAAGACGAACACGCCGCCATCGGAAATCGACTGCAGCTGCTTGGCGAGCTCGACGGTCTGCGGGCCCGCCTTCCAGGCGTGGAGCACGCGATCCTGAGCCGCCGCGAGCCCTTCCACCTGCTCCCACTGGAACTCGACGCCCGGCGACACGATGAGCCGGTCGTACGGGAGGGAGTCGTTGCCCACTCTCACGCGCCGGGCACCGGGCTCGATCGCCGTCGCGGGCTCGTGCAGGACCTTCACGCCGCGGTCGCGCAGACGGTCGTAGTCGAACGTGATGCTCTCGATCGTGCGCACGCCGCTCAGGACGAGGTTCGAGAACGGGCACGACACGAACTCTTTGTTCGGTTCGAGCAGGACGACCTCGATCGACGGGTCGGCCAGCCGCACGTACTTGGCGGCCGTCGCGCCGCCCCACCCGCCACCGATCACCACGACGCGGCGGCCGGTCTTCTGGGAGAAGTCCGAGACCTTGGGCGCGCAGCCCGCGAGCAGCCCGAGGCCGACACCGGTCCCGGACGTCCGAAGGAAGTCTCTGCGGGTCAAGCGTGTCATGGCATCCTCCCTCAGCATGAACGGGAACGCGATCACGGAGTATGGCACACTCGCGGCGAATCGTGCAGTTTCCGAGACGGTCACGCCGATGGTCACCAGTGCCAGATCTGGTCGTGCCCTTTCATGAGGTCGACGAGCTCCGCACGCCCGATCGGCTGGGCCTCGGCCGAGGAGTTGAAGGGCGCGGCCAGCGCCCCGGCTACGCGCTGACGCTGAACCGGCCGGTCTGCTCGTTCCAGGTCGCCAGCACAGCCCAGCCGATCGCGATCGCGACGATCAACACGATCGCGCCGGCCCAGCCGAGCAGCGACGGCAGGAAGACCGCCGCCCCGAGCTTCTGCAGAAGCCCCGTCTGCGCCGCGCCCAGTCGCACGAGCGAGGCGCCCAACGCAAAGCACGCGACGGCGACCCAGAGCTTCACCTGCCCCTCGCCGGCCCGCCAGAGGGAGCCCGCGCCGCAGCCGCCCGCGAGCGTCATCCCGACTCCGAACGCGAGGCCGCCGGCGAGCGAGCCGAACCCCGCCGCCGGAAACACCCATTCGGTCTTGTCCTTGAGGTCGGTGAACTTCAAGATGGCGAAGCCCAGCATCGACACGACGAGCGCCAGCGCCGCCGCCCGCGTGTGCTCGGCGTCGCCCGTCATGAAAGGCTCGCGAAAGGCGCGCACCAGACAGAAACGCGATCGCTGGAAGATAACGCCGAACGCGGCGCCGAAGAGCAGAAAGACCCCCTGCGTTCCGTACCCGGCGCGCGCGTAGACGAACAGCGTGGCCAGGACCAGGCAGAAGACGAACGCGCCCGCCCAGGGCTGGCTGGCCGCCGCGCGGCCGCCGGCCTGCAGGTAGACGCGCCCGCCGCCCCGCGACCAGCCGGGCCGGTGCGCGACCTCCCAGATCAGGTAGCGCAGGCCGAGGAACGCGCCCGCCCCGAGCCCAAGCATCATCCCGAGCCCCGACAGCGACAGGGCACTCGTCGCCGAGAAGAAGCCGCCGATGTTGCAGCCGAACGCGAGCACGGCGCCCACGCCCATCAAGAGCCCGCCGGCCGCGCCCTTGGCGAGCTCGGCGCGCGCGGGCACTCGTATCGCGAACTCCTTCGAGAGGAGCGCGGCGATCGCTCCGCCGACGATCACGCCGAGGTTCAGCAGAGAGCCCGAGTAGAACCAGGGCGCCAAGAGATCGGGCCGGCGGACGAGGCCCACGCCGCTGAGGACCCAGTCCCCCCAGTTCCGGAGCCCGTCCGACGCCGTCCAGGGGCGATCGAACGCGAACAGGAAGACGTTCAGGGTGGCCACGAGGACGCCGGAGCCCCAGACCATCCACGGGCGCGCGAAGAGCGCCGCGTACTGCGGGGCGAACGAGCCCCTCATCGAGCGATCACGTGCGAGGAGAGGCGCCGGGGTCTGACGAGGAGCGCACGACGGGATAGCCCGACCGCTTCCAGGCCGACATGCCGCCGGTGACGTTGTACCAGCCCTGGAGGCCGTGCCGCTTGAGCGCGCTGATCGCCGTGCTCGAGCGGAGGCCACCCGCGCAGAGCACGGCCTTCGGCCGGTCGGGCGCAAGCTCGGCGTGGCGCGCGGGAGCCTCCAGCATCGGCAGGTGAACCGCCCCCTCGATGTGCCCCTCGAGCCACTCGGAGTGCTCGCGGACGTCGATCACGGTGATCTCGCGCCCCTGCTCGAGCCATTCGGCGAGCTCGTGCACAGTCATCTGGGGCACCGATTCGACGGCGAAGCCCTCGCTGCGCCACTCGATCATGCCCCACTGGAGGAAGCCGCTGATCTCGTCCACCCCGACGCGCGACAGGGCCTGGACGGCCTGGTCGAGATCGGACGGCCCCTGCGCCAGCAAGAGGAGCGGTACGCCGGCCGGGACCATACCGGCGACGCGCTCGGCGAACTGCGGACTTTCGATCCACACGTTGACCGCCCCGGGGATGTGCATCTCGCCATACGTGGCCGGGTCGCGCAGGTCCAGGACGACCTCTCCGCGCCGCACCGCGTCCCACGCCTCGCGCGCGGTGTACGGGCGCGGCTTCGCGGCCACCAGGGAGACCAGCCCCCTGTTCTTGCTGACGATCTTCTCGAACGACGGCGGTTTCGGCGGAAGATCGCGCATGAGGAAATCCACGAACGCGCCCCGGTCACGGATCTGCAGGGCCGGGTTGAAGCGCCGCTCGAAGCCGATCGTGGAGCCCGATTTCGCCGACATCGCGCGCCCGCATGCCGAGCCGGCGCCGTGGGCGGGATAAATCTCGACGCTGTCGTCGAGCGGCAGCAGCACGCGATGGAGACTCTCCCAGGCGTCCTCCGCCGCGCGCGCGCCGCCGAGGTCGGGCCGCCCGACCGAGCCCACGAACAGCATGTCGCCGGTCAAGACGAACCACGGCGCCTCGCCGCGCGACAGATCGGTCACCAGCAGGCAGATCGAGTCGGGGGTGTGGCCGGGCGTGTGCGCGACCGTGAAGCGGACGGTCCCGATCCGGATCTCGGCCCCGTCACTCAGGTCCTCGTGCTCGAAGGCCACGCCTGCCGCGCGGTGGACGAGGATCGGTGCCCGCACCATGGCGGCCAGGTCGCGATTGCCCGAGATGTGATCGGCGTGCGTGTGCGTCTCGAGGATGTGGCTGATCGTGAGGCCCTTCTTCGCGGCGAGACGCAGATACTCGGGAACACGGTCACGGCCGGGGTCGACGACGAGCGCTCGCCCGGCCTCACCGCAGCCGATCAGGTACGAGAGGCACCCCGACTCTTCGTTGACGATCTGCTGGAAGATCACGGCGCCTATTCTACGTCGGAGGGCCCCGCGGCTCTAGTGCTTCTCGGCCTTCTCTTTTTCCGCCTTCACCTCCTTGACGACCTTGTCGGCCAGGAAGGCCGGGACCTCCTCGTAGTGGGAGAACTCCATCGAGTAGCCGCCGCGGCCGCCGGTCATCGAGCGCAGCGAGGGCTCGTAGGTCAGCATCTCGGCCATCGGCACCACGGCACGCACGGCCGCGGTCTCGCCGGCCGGCTCCATACCGACGATCCGTCCGCGGCGCGAGTTCAGGTCGCCGATGACGTCGCCGGCGTGGTCGGCGGGCGTCGTGACCTCGACGTTCATGATGGGCTCGAGCAGGATCGGGTGGGCGTCCATGAACACCTTCTGGAGCCCCATCGAGGCCGCGATCTGGAAGGCCATGTCGGAGGAGTCCACGTCGTGGGAGGAGCCGTCGTAGAGCGTGACCTTCATGTCCACCACCGGGTAGCCGGCGAGGATCCCCCTCTTCATGCACTCGCGGACACCCTTCTCGACGGAGGGGATGAAGTTGCGCGGAACGGCGCCGCCGAAGACGTCGTCGACGAACTCGAACCCGCCGCCGCGCGCCATCGGCTCGACCCGGAGCCAGGTGTCGCCGTACTGGCCGCGCCCGCCCGTCTGCTTCTTGTACTTCCCCTGCCCTTCGGCGCGTCCCTTCACCGTCTCCTTGTAGGGGATGCGCGGGGGGAGGAGGTTCACGTCCACGTTGTACTTGCGCTTCATGCGCTCGACGACCATCTCGACGTGCAGGCTCCCGACGCCCGAGACCAGGAGCTGCTTCGTCTCCGGGTCGAAGTGGTAGTGGACTGTCGGGTCTTCCTCGGCGATCCGGGCGAGCGCGCTCGAGATCTTGTCCTCGTCGCCGCGCGTCTTCGGCTGGATCGCGAACGAGATCGCCGCTTCCGGGAACGTGATCCGCGGCAGCTCGAACGGTTGCGCTTCCTCGCAGAGCGTGTCGCCGGTCAGCGTCTCCTTCAGCTTCTGGGCGACGCCGATCTCGCCCGGCCCCAGCGCCTCGACGTTCTTCTGGGTCTTCCCCTGGAGCCACGAGATGTGCCCCATCCGCTCCCGGGCGCCGCGCGCCGGATTCAGGAGCGTCGAGTCGGCCTTGAGGGTGCCGCTCGTGACGCGGAAGAGCGAGAGCTTGCCGATGTGCGGATCGCTGAGGGTCTTGAAGACGAGCGCGGTCACCGGGGCCTTGGGGTCGGCGGCCCGGGTGCCGGCCTGCTTCGTCTTGAGGTCGGTGCCGGCGACCTCCGGTCGGGCGGCCGGCGACGGCAGCTCGTCGACGATCAGATCGAGCACCGCATGGGCGCCGATCGACTTCGACACGGCGGCGCACAGGACCGGCACGAGCTTGCCCTCGGTGATGCCGGCGCGAAGCGCCTTCAGCATCTCGGGCTCGCCCAGGGAGCCCTCCTCCAGGTACTTGCTGAGCAGCTCGTCGTCGGTCTCGGCAGCGGCCTCCACCAGCTTCTCGCGGTATTCCCGGGCCCGGTCCGCGAGCTCGGCGGGAACGTCGCCCTCGGTCGGCTTGCCGCCGGCGAAGGTGATCGCCTTCATCTTGACGAGGTCGACGAAGCCCTTGAAGCTCGACTCCTCGCCGACGGGGAGGTGGAGCGCGACCAGCCGTCCCTTGAGCCGGCGGGCGAGCGACTCGAAGGTGCGGAAGAAGTCGGCGCGCTCGCGGTCGAGGCGGTTGACGAGGACGACGCAGGGTAGCGTGTACTCCGTCGCGAACTTCCAGACCTTCTCCGTCTGCACCTGAACGCCGGCGACCGCGTCCACGACGACGACGGCCGCGTCCACCACTCTGAGCCCGGCGCGCGCGTCGGCGATGAAGTCACCGTACCCCGGGGTATCTACCAGGTTGATTCGATATCCCTTCCAGTCGCAGTAAGCAACCGCGGTGTTGATCGAGATCTTTCTTTTTATCTCGTCCGGGTCGAAGTCGGTGGTGGTCGAGCCGTCGTCCACGCGCCCCAGGCGCGTCACGGCGCCCGTGGCAAACAGCATGGCCTCGACCAGCGATGTCTTGCCGACGCCCCCGTGACCGACGACGCCGACGTTCCGGACCTTCGCGATCTCGATCGTCATTGACCTACCTCCTGGCACGGGCGATGCGGTGGGCAGATCCTACCACCGAAGGACGGATGCTGTTAAGCCCCGGCCACCCGGCGCACCTGGGCCACGACCTGCTCGTCGGTGCCCGCCAGGTCGGTGGGCGCGGCGAGCGGCGGCGGCTCGTACTTGAGCCCGGAGCCGGTGAAGATCAGCATGATCTCGGCGTCGCGGACGGCCTCGCCGCGCTCCTTGAGGAGCGCGAGCGCCGCCACCAGGGCCGCCGACTCGGGCGCGGTCCAGATGCCCTCCGTGCGCGCCACCAGACGCTGCGCCTCCTGGATCGCCTGTTCACTGACGGCCACCGCGCCCCCGCGGGTGTCGCGCAGGAGGCGAAGCATCTGGCGGCCCGCGAAGGGCGAGGGCACCCGGAGCCCGGCGGCATGCGTCGTCGGGCTGTCCCATGCCGTTGTCGTCTCTGCGCCTTCGACGAACGCCTTCACCACGGGCGCGCAACCCTCGGCTTGAACGGCGAAGAAGCGTGGGAGCTCACCGGAAAGCCAGCCCATCGCCCGGAGCTCTTCGTAGCCCTTCGGGATGCCGACGAGCCCGGTGCCGCCACCCGTCGGATAGAGGAGAAGGTCGGGCATTCGCCAGTCGAGCTGCTCGGCTAGCTCGAGCCCGATCGTCTTCTTGCCCTCCAGCCGATACGGCTCCTTGAGCGTCGAGAGATCGAACCAGCCCAGCTGGGGCGCGACCTTCGCCACGACGCGGCCGGCGGTCGCGATCGAGCCCTCGATCGTGAAGACGTGGGCGCCGGCGATCTGCGCCTCGGCGATCGCCGCCGGCGGCGTGCCGCGGGGAACGATGACGACGCACGGCAGGCCGCACCGCGCGGCATACACCGCGGCGGCGCCGCCCGCGTTGCCCGCCGAGGGGATGACGAAGCCCCGGGCGCCGAGCGTTCGCGAGCGCGTGATCGCCATACCGAGGCCGCGCGCCTTGAACGACCCGGTGGGATTCTGGCCTTCGTCCTTCGCCCAGAGCTTCTTCATTCCGAGGTGGGCCGCGAGGCGCGGCAGCGCGAGGAGCGGCGTTCCCCCCTCGCCGAGGGTGACCGGCTCCTCGGCGTCGTCGAGCGGCGTGAGCTCGCGGAGCCGGTACATGCCGGCGGCGCGCTGGCGGAGCATGTCCTTCGTCACGCTCGCCTTCACGCGCGCGAGGTCGTAGCGCACGGCCAGCATCTGGCCGCACTTCTCGCAGACGGTGAGAAGGCGCTTGGCGTCGTGGCGAGCGCTGCAGATCGTGCACTCGACGTGGCTGACGAAGCTCATGTGCGCGGAGTATAGCGTATCGGCGGCGGCACGTCGGGAGGCCGAGCGTGCTGGTATCCGTAGTCTAGAGTCGCGCCTCGGCCGGCGGGGCCCCAGCGCCGCGACGGCCTGCGGCGCGCACCACGGGTGGAGCCGACGCGGTGAGTCCATTTGTAGTAAGCATCGCTCGGACGAACGTCGGTAGCATTGGTAGGCCGTCGCGCAGGTAGGGACCGGCCGCGAGGAGCCAATCCAGGCGAGAGAGGACGTCGGTCGCAGGATCGCGACGACCGTCCCGCCCTCGAGTCTCTCGCCCGCTACTTCGCGGTAGCGCTGGCCCCACGCGGTATTACGGTCAACTCGGTCAGTCCCGGTCTCACCGATGACAGCATCCTCAGCGGCTTCCCGCAGCTCGTCGTCGATACCGCCCGTGCCTGGCACGCGAGCGGCTGGACGCCAATGGAGAGAATGGGAACACCGGCGGACATCGGCAACGTCGTGTCGCTCTTGTGCTCGCCAGACGCCGCGTGGGTCACGGGCCAGCTCATCTACGCCGATGGCGGCGCGTCGCTGGTGGACACTCTTCTTACGCCGCTCGCCGCCGAGCCGCAGTCGACCAAAGTCGCCTGGGTTGGCGAGCTCGGTTACATGGACGAACGTCACGGGGGTATTGTTCCTTCACCGCGAGTTGACAGGTAAACGTTTCGAGCTCTTCAAAGAGATGTTGCCCACCGTCAAGCGCGTAGCCGTCCTCTCCGATCCTCTTGCAGCCGAGCAACTCAGGGCAGTGGAAGCGGCCAACCGGTCGATGGGTCTCAAACTCCAGTCGATCGAGCTGCGAAATCCTTCATACGACGTCGAGAGCGCGTTCCGCGCCGCGCTGCGCTTTCAGGCCGAAGCGCTCCTCGTGTTGACGACCCCAGTCATCTTCCGCGAGCGCTCGAAAATCGCACAACTCGCCCTGAAGAACCGGCTCCCCCGACGAGCTTCGCGCATCGTGAGCACGTCGACGCTGGCGGGCTCATGTCATATGGCCCGAACTTCGACGACATGTGGCGGCTCGCTGCCGTCTACGTGGCTAAAATCCTCAAGGGTGCGAAGCCCGCTGACCTTCCCGTCGAGCAACCCACCAAGTTTGAGTTCGTGATCAACCTTAGGACCGCGACGGCGCTCGGCCTCACCATCCCGCAGGCGCTGCTCCAGCGGGCGGACGAGGTTATTCAGTAGCGCGTGCTCGACCAACGCGGGGACGCGGCACCGGTGCGAATCCGCGACCCTGCAAAGCGGCAACAGCCACCGTTACGTCGCGCTCCTCGATGACGATGTCGACGTCGCCGTGAGGTCTCGTCTGGGAGCCGAGGCAGGCGTCGACGGCCCAGCCGCCGTCCAGCCAGACGCGAATGCCGTGGACGTCCATCACGGCCAGAAAGCCGCAGACATCGTCCGCGGTCATCTCCGGCACAATCGGCGAACCCCTCATCGCAGAGCGCCCCAAACCCGCCCGCTGCATTGTAGTGCGCCGTCGGCGGGGCCTTGTGGTTGTCGAACGCGGAATGACTCGGCAGGGCTACGACCTCCAGCTCACCCGGTATGACGAGCGCGGGTGGCGAGCCACGTTCTACACCACGGGGATGGAGCACTCGCCGACGAGCGCGAGCGGCACCAGTTGGGAGCGCACGCCGTGGCATGCGACGCAGCGGGCGGCGTGGGAGACGCTCAAGGGAGGCCAGCGTCAGTAGTAGATCTACCGCCCTTGACAAGTCACGCCGCCGCAAGAGACCCAGGGCCAGACGGCCCAAGAATGAATGACAGTGTGATGGGTGGCCAGGTCAGCCGTGTTTAGGCTGCCGGTCCTCTGACGACGGCCAGGCCGGTCGCGACGGGCTTCAACGGCGACCGCAGGCACGCTATGCTCGGCGTAAAGGGCAGATGCGGTTCGCGGCGTCAGGCCGGGCCTCGAGCCGGGGTGAACCGAAGACCAGAGGAGGCCCACATGCGGATGCGATCAACAGCACTGGTGGGGGTGGGGGTGGCGCTTGTGCTTGCCAGCGGTTGCGGTGGGCGGCTAGGTGCCGGCAGCGTAGATGCCGCGCGTGCCGCCTGCATCGAGGCAGCGCGCAAGAAGGGCGATCAGCCCATAGAGACCGAGAACGTCAGGGTACTCGGCGAGGGGCGTTACGAAATGTCGGTGCGCAACAAGGGGACGCTCGGCTCCTCCGTCACGACGTGCACCTACGATAAGAACATCGGAGCAGCAATCAGGTGAAGCGCGGCACCGCGGGGATTCGGCGCGGCGCGTCCGGCGGACGCCGGCGGAACAGACGCGCGAGTTTCGAGTGCTCCGAATCCCCGACTCGGTGCGCGAGACCCTGAGCGGTAGGGCGCGAAGGCACTGAGTTGGCACCGCCTCCGCGCCGTCGTTGCCATGCCAGTCGCGCCCGGTAACGAGAGAGCCGATACTGGCTGCGATGATGCCCTCACGACGCCGCCCGATCGATCATCGAGTGAATCGACTGCGGTACCTCCTGCCGTGGATTCGCGTCCTCTTTCTGATCCGGTCAATCACCTCGACTTGATGGCGCGCCAGGGCTTCGCCCTCCAGCTCACGTCGTACGACGCGCGCGGCTGGCGGGCGACGTTCTACGTGACGGGGATGGAGCACTCGCCGACGAGCGCGACCGGCCCCGGGTGGGAGCTTACGCCGTGGCACGCGACGGCGGCGCGCGGCGTGGGAGGCGCTACGACAGGCCAGCCGCGATGACTAGGCGGGGCGCCTTTCCTCATCCCAGATCTGGAAGCACTGCACGTGAAACTGAATGGGCAGGCCGCCTGCGAGGGTCGTCCCTTCCATCAGCAGCTGCTCTTTCGCCAGGATCGCGTCGCAGGCATCGCACGTTTCCCCATCGATTGGACTACCCCAGACTCTCGGGATCTTGTTGTGTGGCAGGTGCCCGTTCTGGATCTTGGCCCGGATGAGAAGACGGAGAGATTCCTGGTTCATAGCGGCCTCGCGGGTAAGTAGCGGTTCGCGAAGACACGCCACATTCACCGAGGGTCCCGCCGCCCGGAGCGGCAACCCATGAGGCCGAGGTGCAGGCGTGCGGAGGATAGCACGGATGGCTAGGCAACGGTCGTTCGAGAAGAAGCCCGAGCCTGCCCCGCCCGCCATACGCTGGTTCCTACCGATGGAGCTCCAGATCGGTGACCGACTCGCCGACGAGACCGGCACGTGGGAAGTCATCGCCCCGCCGTACAGCACGGCGGGCGGAAGGATCGTCCACCGATGGCACCTTCCACATGTCTCACCGGACGCTCGTGGCCAGGCTCCAGGAGGCCCGGCCTGGTCCGACTTACCACCCAAGAACGCAAGAGCAAATGTTACACGCCGCCCCAGACTTTCATAGCGGTAAGTGGGAAGTTATCTGCGGGCCTGCCTTTCAGGTAATCATGCCGCGCCCGCCCGCATAACAGTTTCGTCTCGACTATCCAGCACCTTTGGACTGGACCTAAAGCACGGGGCCGCGATTACGATCTTGAGACGTTTCGTGGCACGCTGAATGCTCCGTGGCCTCATTGGGAGGATTCGCGACATGAAACCTCTGACTCGTCTAACCGCCTTGGGCACCGGACTTCTACTCGTCGCCGTCGGATGCGCCGGGCACACGACGCCAGGGCAGACGACGACAACGCTACCGTCATCGACTGGAGCACCGGTCGTTATGACGACGTCACCCGGACCGTCCGCTAACCCCAGCGTCGCTGGTGGGGTCGTGCATCACGTCGTTACTGGCGAGATCACAGATGTTGATCGCAACAGCGGAAGGGTCGATATCCGGGCATCTGACGGTTCGAAAGTGCAAGTCATCTTGCCCCCGTTGGCTGTAGCGACGACGAACAAGGGCGACCGCGCCTCGATCGATGTGACGATTGGGCCGGCGCGCTAGAGGCCATGAGGGTTACCGCTGATTGCGAACGCTTGTGGAATCGGACCTCCTCACGCCACATCCTCGCGCTAAGGGTACGGGGCCTACGTGAAACCGCGCTCCGAGACACCATGAACCGGATCCAGCGGTGCGCCATGTCCCGCCCCCGGAACGTTGGATACCGATGCTTCCGGTGGCAGTACGCCGCAGGATGCAGGCGGCACGCGAGGCGGCGCGAAACCTGGTGAAGCGAAGCCACCAATCAGCGATGCCGCGGACTTGCTGGTGCGGGGGGCGGAAGCTGCGCTCTACGCGCTGCGGAACACCATGCGGCAGGCATCGACCCGCAGCGGGACCAAAGCACCCAGGGAGGCAGATCAGAACTTGCGTCCTACCAAGTCCGCCCGGTTCGGCGGGCCAGGCCGGTTCGATCCCGGCTGGCGCAGCAGAAGGAACGCCGCTCTCAGAACATCGGGAGCGGCGTTCGTGTGTCCAGGCGACTACCGCGACAGCAAGGCAACCACGGCCATCGCGGGCGCCGTCCCGACTAGCAGGCCGATCATGAGGAGGCCCAGCCAGAACGCCGGGTTGCTCACTGGCGCGCCCGGCGTATGATGACGCCCTCGAACACTACACGCATGGCGGTTGTTCCGGACGGACGAGGCCTCTCGAGGTCCCCATCTTCAAATAGTCTGACGCATCGCGGTCCGCGCCGGCAGGGTCATCCCGCGCTCCTCGGCCATGCGCGCGAGCTCCTGCGGCAACGCGAACCGCACGTCCTCCTCGACCACGTGGACTTCCCGCACCGCGACGCCTTGCCCGCGTAAGGCCTCTACCGTCTGCGTCACGAGAACCTCAGGGGTCGAGGCGCCGGCGGTGATGCCGACCCGGCGGGCCCGCTCGAGCCATTCCGGACGGATGTCGCCCACGTCGTTGATCAGGTGGGCGCGCGTGCCGGCCGTCTGCGCGACTTCCACGAGCCGGATCGCGTTGGAGCTGTTGGCCGACCCGATCACCAGCAGAAGGTCGACGTCGTTCGCGAGTCGCTTGACGGCGGCCTGGCGGTTCTGGGTCGCATAGCAGATGTCGTTGCGCGACGGGCCGACGATCTTCGGAAATTTCCGGCGCAGCGCCTCGATCACGTCGCGCGTGTCGTCCACGGAGAGCGTGGTCTGGGTCAGATAGGCGACCTTGTCGGGGTTCGGGACCTCGAGGGTCGCGACCTCGTCCACGTCGGCGATCACGAAGATGCGATCGGGCGCCTCACCGAGCGTGCCGATGACCTCGTCGTGGTCTTCGTGACCGATGAGCACGATCGAGTAGTCTTCGCGCGCGTAGCGGATCGCCTCGAGATGCACCTTGGTCACCAGCGGGCAGGTGGCGTCGATCACGCGCAGGCCGCGGCGCTCGCCCTCCTGCCGCACCTCCGGTGAGATGCCGTGGGCGCTGAAGATCACGGTCGCGTCGTCCGGCACCTCGTCCAGCTCGTCCACGAAGATCGCGCCCTGCTGGCGGAGTGTCTCGACGACGAGCCGGTTGTGCACGATCTCGCGGCGGACGTAGACGGGCGGCCGGCACACCGACAGCGCCAGCTCGACGATGTCGATCGCGCGCTCCACACCCGCGCAGAACCCGCGCGGGCCGGCCAGGAGGATCTCGGCGATGGGTGCTTTCATGACGCTCCCTGCCTCATCGGAAATAGTATGACACGCCCAGGACGCCGACGTGGGACTCCCACCCGCGATTGGGCTGGTCCGTGTTGCCGTTGGAGTTGTGCTCGTACCGGTAGCCGGCGTACATCGCGGTCGAGTCGGTCAGGAACACCGAGACGCCGAGGCCGCCCCAGACCAGGAACGAGAAGTCGGAGTCGATCTCCTTCACCTTCAGATCGGTCCCGCCCGGGCCGCCGCCGATCTCCGCGTAGGGGACGAAGCGACCGAGCGACAGGAAGTGATAGCGGAACACGAGGGCCAGCCCGGCCCAGAACGCCGGCGCCGGGTCGGTGTACCGCTGGTAGAGCGGCTCGAGACCGGCCTCGAGCGCCCCGTGGAGGAAGCTCGGACCCGTCGGACCGAACGGTAGGATCGAGGCACGGAACCCCGCGTTCCAGAACTTGATGTGGCTCTCGTGGGCGAGCTCTTCGAGGTTGAATTGCTCGCCGTAACTGCCTTCGGCCGACATCACGTATGTGCCCTTCGCGAACGTCAAGCTCGAATCGAACGCCGACGCCGGCGGGGCCAACGCGGCCAGAGCGAGCAGCAGGACACACCCGACGATTCGCCCGTGGGGCTTCATGACTCGATCAACACCTTGAGGGCCTCGCCTTTCGCCATGAGATCGAGCGCCCGCCCGACCTCCTCGAGCCGCATGCGGTGGGAGATGAGGCTATCCGGGACCACCGCGCCAGACTCCAGGGCCTGCACCGCCCGCCGGATCATCTCCGGTGTGTGGTGGAAGGCGCCGAGGAGCGTCAGTTCTTCGTAGTGCGTCCGTCGGGTGTCGAGGCGGATCGAGGTTCCTGGCGCGCAGCCGCCAAAGAATACGACGCTGCCCCCACGCCCCACCGAATCGACGGCCTGCTCCCACACCTCCGGCCGGCCGGTGGCGTCGACGGCGACGTCCGCGCCGCGCCCGGCGGTGGCGCCACGAACCTCCTCGACGATATTGCCGGCCGCCGTCGCGTCGAGCCAGCGGGCGAACCCCAGCTGCTTCAAGCGATCGAACCGCCATCCCGATTTGCCCACCATGACGACGCGCGCCTGACGCGAGGCCGCCAGCATTCCGAGCAGGCAGCCGAGCGGCCCGTGGCCGAACACGACCACCGTCTGTCCGGACTCGACCCGGGCCCGCTCGATCGCCAGGAGCGCGCACGCGAGGGGCTCCGCGAAGGCGGCGCGCTCGGCCGCGAGCGACGCCGCCAGCGGAACGACGTTGCGGGAGACGAGCCGCGGCGGCAGCGCGATGAACTCGCCGTAGGCGCCATTGACGAACAGCAGGTCCTCGCAGAGATTCGGCCGTCCGGCTCGGCACGAGGCGCACGCGCCGCAGGGCGCCGAATTCGCCGCGACCACGCGATCGCCCTCGCGGAATGCCGAGACCCCGGGGCCCACCGCGGCGACGGTGCCGGCGAACTCGTGGCCGAACACGGTGGGAACCTTCGGGATCATCACCGGGTGCCCGCGGCGCAACGTCTTCACGTCGGTGCCGCACGTCAGCGCGGCGTCGATTCTGAGAACGAGCTCGCCGGCGGCCGGCGCCGGCACCGGGAGCTCTTCCCGGCGGAGGTCGCCGGGCCCGTGGAAGACCATCGCCCTCACGGCGTGACGTACACCTTCAGCGCCTCGCGTCGGCGCATCAGGTCGACGCCTTCCGCCAGGCTCTCGAGCGGCACGCGGTGTGTGACGAGGCGCCCGACCTCGACGTCTCCGCCGGCGATGAGACGGAACGCCTCGGCCAGGTCGGACGGCGATGACGAGTAGGTCGTGGTGATCGTCAGCTCGCGATGGTACAGGGTCTCGAGCGGCAGCGGGAGCGCGTCACCGCCTCCGCCAGCGAAGTAGTGGATCGTCCCGCCGTCCCTGAGAACCTCCGTCGCCCACGGCAACGCCTCCGCGCCGCCGCCGGTGAGGATGACTTGATCGGCTCCGCGGCCGGCGGTGAGCTTCTGCTGCGCCAACGCGGCGACCTCCGGCGGCCCGCCCGCATCGGCGCCCAGGCGGCCGGCGAGGGCGACGCGGTCGCGGACGGTGTCGCAGCCGACGACCCAGGCGCCCGCGCGCTTGAGCAGCTGGACGAAGAGACAGCCGATCGATCCGAGACCGACGACGACCGTCGTGTCGCCGGGCTCGATCCGGGCCCGCCGCACGGCGCGCAGACAGCACGCCAGCGGCTCGACGAACGACGCCGCCTCGTCCCCCACGTGCGGCGGAACACGGAACATCGCGTGACGGACGTTGGGGGCCGGGACACGCACGTATTCGGCGAATCCGCCGGGGTCGAGGTTCGACGTCTTGAACGCGGCGCACATCGACTCGCTGCCGCGGCGGCAATAGTGACAGTCGCCGCACGGAACATGGTGGGCCGCCACGACGCGGTCGCCGACCGCGCAGCTCGATACGCCGGCGCCGACGGCCGTCACCTCGCCTACCACCTCGTGACCCAAGATCACCGGGACCTTCGTCGCCGGATCGACGATCTTGCCGATGTCCGACCCGCAGAGACCGCAGCCCGTGAGGCGCAACAGGACCTCGCCATCGCCGATCGAGGGCGTGGGCCAGTCTTCGGCGGCGAGCCGGCCGCCCCCGCGATAGACCGCGGCCTTCATGCCGCGCGCCCACGCCGCGAGGCGGAGCCGAACCGCGCCGCCGCCCAGCAGCGGAACGCGATCGCGACCTTGCGGCCGGTCGGCACGGTGATGCGCTCGTCGAAGACCCGGAATCGGCGCGCCTCGATTTCCTCGAGCAACGCGAAGTAGATCCGCCCCATGATCTCCGCCGGCACGAGCGAGCGCGCGTCCACCGCCGGGAAGCTGTCGTGCGCCGCTCGGTAGAACCGACGCGCGCGCTCGGCCTGGTGGCGCATGAGCTGCACGAACGACTCGGTGTGCCGGCCGCGCAGCAGGTCGTCGGCGCTGACGCCGAACTTCCGCAGATCCTCCTGCGGCACGTAGACCCGCCCGGCGCGGGCGTCGGCGCCCACGTCCCGGATGATGTTCGTGAGCTGGAGCGCGGTGCCGAGCTCAACCGCGTACGCGCGCGCGCGCGGATCCGTGTAGCCAAAGATCTCGATGCAGCACAGGCCGACCGCGGAGGCCACGCGATAGCAATAAGGATAGAGATCCTCCGCGGTCTCGTAGCTGACCCGGTCGAGATCCATCTCGACGCCGTCGATGATCGCCAGGAGGGCGTCGCGGGGGATCGCGAACGCGCGGACGGCCTCCGCAAGGCCGCGGGCGATCGGATCGTCGAGGTGGCCGCCGGGCTCGTAGCAGAGCGCCACGTCACGACGCCATCGTGCGAGCGCGCGCCGCTGGTCCGCGAGATCGTCGCCGCGCTCGCGGCCGAGGTCGGCGATGTCGTCCACGGTCCGGCAGAAGGCGTACACCGCGTACAGCGCGTCCCGGCGGGGCTTGGGAAGCGCCAGGAACGCGTAGTAGAAGTTCGAGCGGCTCTTGCGCGTCAGGCGCGCCGCCAGATCCCCGATCACGCGATCTTCCTGGCGCAGGTGGCGTACCCGTGCTCGACGAACCAGTCGGTCGCCTCGGAGAGGGCCGCGCGCACGTCGGTCTGCGGCAGTCCGAGCTCCCGCACGGCCTTGGCCGGGCTGAAGAACATACGCTTCCTGGCCATGCGCACGGCGGTCAGCGACGCGCGGGGCGCGCCGCCGGTGACGCGCGCGGCGACCTCCATGCAGCCGGCGGCGAGCCAGGCCACGGCGTACGGGATCCGGACGCGCGGGGGACGGCCGCCCGTGATCTCGGCGAGCAATGCTCCGATCTCAGCGAGCGTGAGGTTCGCGTTGCCGAGGATGTACTTCTCGCCGACACGGCCGCGCTCGGCGGCCAGGAGATGTCCCCGCGCGACGTCGCGCACGTGGACCAGGTTGAGGCCCGTGTCGAGCGTCGCGAACATCCTCCCCTGAAGAAAATCGATGACCATCCGGCCGGTCGGCGTCGGCTTCACGTCCCACGGCCCGACCGGCGTCGAGGGGTTCACGATCACGACCGGGAGTCCCTTGAGCGCGAAGCCGAGCGCGACTTGCTCGGCCAAGAACTTGGACGCCTTGTACGGGCCCACCATGTCGGCGAGCGTGACCGGGGTCGTCTCCGTCCCCGGCGTGCCGTCCTTGGGGATCCCGAGCGCGCCCACGCTCGACGTGTACACGACGCGGTGCACGCCGGCGTCGGCGGCGGCCTGGAGCACGGCGCGGGTGCCCTCGACGTTCGCCCGATAGAGCTCCTCGGGGCGGCGCGCCCACAGGCGGTAGTCGGCAGCGACGTGGAAGACGGTGCGCGTCCCCTGGACGGCCCGCCGGAGCGACGCCGGATCTTCGAGGTCGCCGTCGCACACCTCCACCGCCAGCCCCGCGATCGCGCGACGGTCGCCTCGGGGCCGCGCAAGCACGCGGACCGCGGCGCC
Source organism: Candidatus Rokuibacteriota bacterium (assembly GCA_003220535.1). GTDB lineage: Bacteria > Methylomirabilota > Methylomirabilia > Rokubacteriales > CSP1-6 > AR31. Next base: position 7,549 of record QHSU01000060.1, on the reverse strand, counting down.
CTCACGCAGAAGCTCGCGGACGACGTTGGCGCCCACGAACCCCGTTCCCCCGGTGACGAGGAAGTCCGTCATCCCCGGCTCCGGGCGATCTGCGCGAGGGCGGCCGCGACGGCCTTCAAGGCGGCATTCGTCCCACTCCGGAGCGTCATCGCCTCCGCGATCGCCCGCGGGCGCGACAGCGCCACGCGCACCGCTCGCGCCGTCCGCACGCGGCCGTCGGGCTCGACGACCGCGGCCAGGTCGGGCGAGACACCGCGGCTCGCCGTGTCCGACACCGCGCGAACGACGGCGGCCGGCAACCCGCGCGCCGCGGCCCACGAGAGGATCGGCGCGGATTCCATGTCGCAGGCGAGCGCGCCGGTCTCGACCCAGAGCCGGGCCTTGAGCTCCGCCGTCGCGACGATGCCGTTCACCGTCACGAGCGTTCCGGCGCGGCGAAGCCCCGGCACGGCCACGGTCGCGTGGCGCCCCACCGGCAAGCTCACCACCGCCTCGGGCACGACGAGGTTCCCCTCGGCGAGATCGGGCGCGAGCGCGCCGCAGACGCCGGCGGAGATCACGAGCGAGGGCGGCGCGGCGGCGGCGACACGCGGCTCGAGGTGCGCGGCGCGCGGGCCCACGCAGATGAGCTCGAGGACCCCGCCGCGGAAATGCGGCCACGGACTGCCGGCGACACGCGCGAGGCCCAGGTGGCGGGCCAGGCCGCGGGCTTCGAGCTCGACGGCGGTGACGACGAGGACGCGGGTCACGCGCCCCTGGAAGGGGCTCCGCCGGAATCCTTCTCGGAGTGGGTCGCGGCTTTCGCCGCCTCCTTGGCGCGGAGCCACGCCGCGTAAGAATTGCCCGCGGCCGTATCCCGGCCGGTGAACCGAATCGCGCGGATCTCGCCGTACGGGATCGTGTACGGGCCCGCGCCGGTGAGGTCGAACATCTGGACGAACGGCACGGGCACGTCGCGATTGCGGTTGAAGAGGTAGCCCACCGTCTCCGAGCCGTCGGTCTTCACGACGGTGATGTTGCCCCGGTAGTCGAACGCCTTGTCGACGATCTCTTCGAGGGGTGTGGCCGGGCCGATCTCGGGCGCCCAGCCTTCGAGGGTGGCTCCGTCCGTCATGCCGGCGGGGGCGTCAGAAGCGCCCGGTGACCGTGGCGTGGACGGTGTCGCGGAAGCCGCGCCACGAGGCGAACGTGTGGTTCACCGCCGTCGGCTCGTACCCACAGTGCACCATGCAGTCTCGGCACTTTTCGTTCCCGCTCCGCCGCCCGTAGTTCTCCCAGCGGGTGGTCTCGAGCAGCTCCTTGAAGGTCGCCGCGTACCCTTCCTGGAGCAGATAGCAGGGACGCTGCCAGCCGAAGACGTTGTAGGTCGGATTGCCCCACGGCGTGCACTCGAACTCGCGCTTGCCCATGAGGAACTGCAAGAACAGCGGGGACTGATTGAACCGCCACCGCTTCTCGGGATTCGACAGCATCGTCGAAAAGAGGTCGTGCGCGCGCTGGGTGCGCAGGAAGTGCTCCTGGTCCGGCGCCTTGGAGTAGCTGTAGCCCGGCGAGATCATCATGCCCTCGACGCCGAGGTCCATCATGGCGTCGAAGAACTCGCGCATCCGGAGCGGGCTCGCCCCGTCGAAGAGGGTCGAGTTCGTCGTCACCCGGAAACCCCGCCGCAGCGCCTCCTTGATCCCCTCGACCGCCTGGACGTAGACCCCGTCGCGGCAGACCGCCTCGTCGTGCTCGTCGCGGAGCCCGTCGAGGTGGACGCTGAAGGAGAAATACTTCGAGGGCGCGAAGAGGCCCGCTTCGAGCTTCTCCTTCAAGAGGATGGCGTTGGTGCAGAGGTAGACGTACTTGCGACGGGCGACCAGCGCCTCGACCAGGGGCCCGATGTCCGGATACATCAACGGCTCGCCGCCCGGGATCGAGACGACCGGCGCGCCACACTCCTCGACCGCGGCCAGGCACTGCTCGACCGTCAGGTGCTTCCTCAAGATCTGCGCCGGGTACTGGATCTTGCCGCAGCCGGCGCAGGCGAGGTTGCAGCGGAACAGGGGCTCGAGCATCAACACCAGGGGGTATTGCTTCCGGCCAGCCAGCTTCTGGCGGATGACATAGGACGCCACCGCCCACATCTGTGACACAGGCACACTCATGCGCGCTGAATCCCTCGATGCTCCGGGCCTAGCGCCGCGCCGGGCTTCCGGTGCAGGTACCAGACACTCAAGGCCACCACGACATGAATCGTCGCACCGATCGCCGCTAGCAGCAACTCACCAATCCGAACCGTTACCGCGAGATTGAACCCGAGCACGCCGTAGTATAGCGCGACTCCCGGCCAGGCCCGTCGTCCCGAGACGCCGGGGAGCAGCGTCAGGTACAGGCCGACCCCCACGGCGCCGACGATCACCCACCCCGCGAAGTTCGAGAGCGGCACGCCGAAGTAGACACCGGGTGTGGTGTACGTGAAGATCCGCCCGAGGAACCACCGATCGCCCCGCACCGCGAGCGGGTCGATCACGACGTCGAGCGCCATCATGAGCACGCCGGTCACCACCGCCGTGACCGGTCGCGGCGCGACGCGACTCGCGAGCGCGACCCGGGTCAGGCAGAACGCCGCGTAGGCGAGGAAGGTGAACGACAGCGGGTCGATGAGCGGCGTATCGGCAAGATAGAGCTCTCGGCCGCGCGTCAGGCCCGTGTACGCGTAGAGCCCGAACGGGACGCCGGTTCGCGTGGACGAGAGCTCCGAGAGCCACGCCACCGGCCACACGCACGAGCCGAAGCCGAGCGTGCGGCGCCAGCCGAGGTCCGCCGCGCCGGCGACCAAAAACAACGCCAGGAACGCGAAGACGTACGGGCGCAACGTCACGGTGTCGACGAGAAGGTGCATGCGGGAAGTTTCCGTAGTCGAGTCAGCATGTTACCATCACGCTCGTGAGGGACCTGCAGGACGCGATTGAGCGCGCCCAAGCGCACCTGCTCGGCCGGCAGGCCCCGGGCGGCCACTGGGTGGGCCAGCTCGAAGCCAACACGACCATCACCTCCGAGTTCCTGCTGCTCAACCATCTCATCGACCACGTGAACCACGAGCGCGAGACGCGTGCGGTGCGCTACCTCAAAGCCCAGCAGCTTCCCGACGGCGGCTTCAGCCTCTTCGAGGCGGGCCCAGCCAACCTGTCGGCGACGATCAAGGCGTACTTCGCCATGAAGATGGCGGGCGTCGGGGTCGGCGACCCGGCGATGGTCGCGGCCCGGGAGCGGATCCGGGAAATCGGCGGGCCGGCGAAGGCCGACGTCTTCACCAAGATCCAATTGGCACTTTTCGGTGAGTACGACTGGAACGGCGTGCCGACGATGCCGGTCGAGATCATGCTGCTGCCGCGTCCTTTCTTCCTGTTCAACATCTACGAGATCTCGTACTGGTCCCGCACGGTCCTGGTGCCGCTGCTCGTCCTGATGGACCGAAAACCGGTCAAGTGGCTCCCCCCGCATCTGTCACTCGACGAGCTGTGGCCGCAGCACCGGGAGGAGACGAGCCTGCGCTTCCGGCGCGTGCCCGAGCCGTTCAGCTGGCGCGGGCTCTTCTGGAAGAGTTTCTTCATCGCGGTGGACGACGGCCTCAAGATCTGGGAACGCTTCTCGCCGCGCCCCCTGCGCAAGCGCGCGATCGAGACGGCGCGCGTGTGGCTGGAGGAGCGGCTCGCCGTGCCGGGCGGCCTGGGCGGGATCTACCCGGCGATGGCGAACTCGATCCTCGCGATGCGGCTGCTCGGGTACCCGGACGATCATCCATTGGTGATGGGACAGCTCAAGGAAATCGAGGCGCTGGCCGTCGAGGACGGCGACGCGCTTCACTATCAACCCTGCCCCTCGCCGGTGTGGGACACCGCCCTCGCGGTCAACGCGCTGATCGAGAGCGATCTCCCGCCGGACCATCCGGCCGTGCGGCGCGCCTCGGAGTGGATGATCGATCGGCAGATCCTCGTCCCCGGCGACTGGCAGGTGAAGCGGCCGCACGTGCAGCCGGGCGGCTGGGCGTTCCAGTACGGCAACGACTTCTATCCGGACCTCGACGACACCGCGATGGTCGTGATGGCGCTCGAGAAGGTCGAGGGGCTGGACGGCGACGCCGCACGGGCGGCCAAGGAGCGCGGGCTCGGCTGGTTCCTCGGCATGCAGGGCGCGGACGGGGGTTGGGCTTCCTTCGACGCCGACAACAATCGCCTCTATCTCAACCACATCCCCTTCGCCGACCACGGGGCGCTGCTCGATCCCTCGACGGAGGACCTGACGGGCCGCGGGCTCGAGCTTCTCGGCACGCTCGGCTACCGGAAGGACTTCGAGCCCGCCCAGCGCGCCATCGACTTCCTCCGCCACGCGCAGCGCCACGACGGACCGTGGTACGGCCGCTGGGGCGTGAACTACATCTACGGGACGTGGTCGGTGCTGCGCGGGCTCGCCGCCATCGGCGAGGACCCCCGTCACGAATACGTTCAGCGCGCGGTCCGCTGGCTCGAGCGTCATCAGAACAAGGACGGCGGATGGGGCGAGACCTGCGAGAGCTACGACGACTACGAGTTCGCCGGCGTGGGCGAGTCGACGCCGAGCCAGACCGCGTGGGCGCTGCTCGGCCTCTTCGCGGCGGGACGTACGAGCGGCCCGGCGGTCGAGCGCGGCGTCAACTATCTCCTGCGGACGCAAGACGCCGACGGCGCGTGGGATGACGCCCTCTGGAACGGGACGGGGTTCCCCCGGGTCTTCTATCTCAAGTACCACATGTACGCGCAGTACTTCCCACTCTGGGCGCTGGGAATCTACCGCCGCGCGCATGCTTGATCGGCCGCTCTCGCCGGCGCTGCGCCCGTTCGATGCCGTCGGCGGCTGGACGATCGCGCTCGTCGATTCGCTCGGCCGGTTCGGCACCTTCTTCGCGGAGGCGCTAGGCGCCATCGCGACGCCTCCGTTCAAGGCCCGCGCGTTCGTCGACCGCGTCAACTATATCGGCTATCGCTCGCTCCTCATCATCCTCCTGACCGGCGCGTTCACCGGGATGGTGCTCGGGCTCCAGATCTACCTGACGCTCGTGCGGTTCGGCTCGGAGGCGTTCCTCGGGCCGGCCGTCGCCCTCTCGATCATCCGCGAGCTCGGCCCCGTGCTGGCCGCGCTGATGGTCACGGGCCGCGCGGGCTCGGCCCTCACCGCCGAGATTGGCATCATGCGCATCACCGAGCAGATCGACGCCCTCACCGTCATGGCGCTCAACCCGATGCGGTATCTGGTCGCGCCCTCGATCCTGGCCGGGCTGGTGACCTTCCCGTTGATGACCGCAATCTTCGACGTCGTCGGGATCTTCGGCGGCTACCTGGTCGGAGTGAAGCTGCTGGGCCTCTCGCCCGGGACGTACTTCGGCGAGATGCAGACGTTCGTCGACCTGAACGACATCATGACCGGGTTCTGGAAGTCCCTTTCCTTCGGCGTCATCGTGACGTGGGTCTGCACGTACAAGGGGTTCAACGTCGGCCACGGGGCCGAGGGCGTGGCGCGGGCGACGACACAAGCGGTCGTCCTCTCCTCGGTGCTGATCCTCGTGTGGGACTATTTCATGGGGTCGATCCTGCAGTGATCACGGCAGCGATTTCATGATCAAGGTCGAAGGCCTCACGAAGTCTTTCGGCCGGCAGACGGTCCTGCGCGAGCTTTCGCTGGAGGTCCCGACCGGCTCCATCACCGTCATCATCGGGCGCAGCGGCGGCGGGAAGTCGGTCTTCCTCAAGCACCTCATCGGCCTGCTGCGTCCCGACGCCGGCCGCGTCCTCGTGGACGGCGTCGAGATCACCGGCCTGCGAGGGCGCGCGCTCGACGACATCCGGCGCCGCTACGGCGTGGTCTTCCAGGGCGGCGCGCTGTTCGACTCGTTGTCGTGCCACGAAAACGTCGCCTTTCCACTCCGCGAGAAGCTGCGCGTGCCCGCCGACGAGATCGTCAAGCGCGTCGCGAGCGCGCTGGCGCAGGTCGGCCTCGAGGGGATGGGCGCCAAGCTTCCGGGCGAGATCTCGGGGGGCATGCGCAAGCGCGTGGCCATTGCGCGCGCGCTCGTGACCGAGCCTGAGATCGTGTTCTTCGACGAGCCGACGACCGGTCTCGACCCCGTGCTGGTCAACACCATCCACCACCTGATCCTGGATCTCCACCGCCGGTTCCGCTTCACGGCCGTGATGGTGAGCCACGAGATCCCCGAGATCTTCGAGATCGCGGACAGGGTCGCCATGCTCTACGAGGGCCGGATCGTCGAAGTGGGACCGCCGGCGGCGATCCAGGCCTCCACCAACCGGGTCGTGCGTCAGTTCATCCGGGGCGAGCCTGACAATTCGGAGGGACGCTGATGGAGCGCTCGCGCGTCAACATCGCGGTGGGAATCTTCGTGATTCTCGGCATCGTCGCACTGGGGTATCTTTCGATCCAACTCGGCCAGGTCTCGTTTCTCGGCGGCCGAGGCTACCCGGTCACCGTCGATTTCCCGTCGGTGGGCGGGCTGAAGGCGGGTTCGGCCGTCGAGATCGCGGGCGTCGAGATCGGGCGCGTCGATTCGATCGGCCTGGTCGACTACCAGGCCCGGGTCACGCTTCGGGTGCACACCGGGATCAAGCTCCAGGAGGACTCGATCGCGTCGATCAAGACGAAGGGGCTGATCGGCGAGAAATACATCCGGATCAGCCCGGGGGGGTCGGAGAAGATCATTCCCCCGAACGGCAAGATCCGCGAAGTCGAGGCGCCAGTGGACTTCGAAGAGTTGCTGTCCAAGTACATTTTCGGCAAGGTGTAGGGCCGGGAGGTCGCCCATGATCGGTTTCGCTCAGGCATTCGCGCTCGCCACGGCGCTCCTGGTCGTCTTCGCCGGCCCGGGTCGGGCCTGGGCCGGGCCGCCGACCGACCAGCTCAGAGCCCAGATCGACCGAGCCGTCAAGATCCTCGAAGATCCGGAGCTCAAGAAGGACGGCAAGCAGAAGGATCGGCGGACCGCCGTGCGCCAGGTCGCCAACGATATCTTCGACTTCGCGGAGACGGCCAAGCGCTCGCTCGCGCGGCACTGGGCGGCGCGGACACAGCCCGAGCGCGACGAGTTACATCGGGAAGATCGAGCTCTACGGCGGAGAGAAGATCGGCTTCGTGGGTGAGTCGATCGAAGGCGACGTGTCCGTCGTCCGCACGAAGCTCGTGACCAAGCAAGGGACCGAGATCCCCGTCGACTATCGGATGCTCCGCCGGGGCGACAGGTGGCTCGTCTATGACGTCGTCATCGAGGGCGTCAGCCTCATCGCCAACTACCGGACCCAGTTCAACAAGATCATCACGACCTCGTCGTTCCAGGAGCTCATCAAGAAGATGAGGACGAAGCAGGAAGAATTCATCCAGGGAGAGAAGAGGGCCTCACAGTAGTGAGCGGCGCCTAGTACTACTGTGTCAAAAAAGGTAGGGAATTCATGGGGTACGCTGGCACCCTCGCGCTCGAGCAGATTACGCAGCTCACGAGCGAGGGCATTCCGACCGCGCC
>QHSU01000133.1 GCA_003220535.1 Candidatus Rokuibacteriota bacterium | reverse complement strand
ACCGCGACTCCTACCTGAACGCCGAGAGGCGGTGGACGCCGACGATCCCGCAGCGGAACGGCCGGACCGGAGACTTCCGGATGATCGACTTCCTCACCTTTGCCGGAGTAGCACCCGACCAGCGCGGGGCGGCCGGTGGCGGAGGCTTGCCCACGCCGTAGCCGAGAGGAACGCGGGACGGGGCGCGGCGGCGAGCCGCTGCGGCCCCACCGTGCCCCGCTCTCTCAATTCAGCGACGCGAAGCTGAGAAGGTCACGCCCGGCGTCCTCTGACGTGACCCACCGCTCGAAGACGACACTGCACGGGCATATGATCGTGAGCCGGTAAACGTTCCACGCCGGCGCTGTCGCGTCACCGATCATCGCGCCGTGTGGGCGATGACTGCGGACGAAGTCTTCGAGGTCGGCGAGCAGGGTCAATGCACCTCGTGTCCCGGGTCGGACTTGGCAGCCGGTCCAAGCCGCTCCCCAGCTACAATCGATCAAGGATCTGGCGGCGCTTGGCCTCGCACTCTTCGTCTGTAATGAGCCGCTGATCGCGCAACCCCTTCAGTTCCTGGAGTCGCTCAGAAACATTCGACACGGGATTCGCTGATCTCTCTATTTCTGCTTCGGTGACGCACAATGTGCCGGGCCGAACTTCCTTGCACTTCTGGACTTCTACGTACCCTTCCGCGAGGCGACGCTTGCCGCGGTTGTTAACGGCGAATTTGCACACGCCTGGGTAGAACCAGCCGCCGCACTCCTTCACGTCTCCTGTCGTCGAGTGCTTGTACCACACGCTTCCGACATCGAGGATGCCGGCGGTGCCTCCGGCACTCGCACAGCCGCCGAGCAGCAGAGCAAGCAACGCACCGACCGAACTCCTGCTCCACTTCCCCTTCAGCCCGCGAGGGTCCACGATGTCGGGGAGCACAGCCAGCGCGCCTGTGGCAGACGCAGCGGCGATTCTTCGCTACGCGGCATCGCCTCAGCGCGGTTCTTTCCTTCCGCCACCGCTTCACATTCGCGCAGTGTCTGGAACACGCCAGAAGTGAAGTCATTGAGGTCGAAGTGTCTGTATCTGTAGAGGACGGGACGCTCCTGCACAGCACCTCCGCGAACTCGGCGCAATTCCTCTCATCTCTTTGACAGCAATCTTCGGCATTGACAACCCTCTAGTTCCACCTTCAAAGGGTGCGACTCGGTCCCTGGTCCCGTCGAGGTCGTAGTGGAGTGTGGCAGATGGACCCAAGGCCCGGCCAGTTCTCGTCGGTATCATCCGAGGGCTTCACCTCTCGTGGCACGATAGATAGGTCCGTCCCGCGCGTCCACGTTCAGGCTGGGAGAGCCGGTCGTCGGCTTGAGCTAATGCTTTTCGGCCGCCTTGTCGCGATGCTCGTGGCCGGTACGCTCGTCGCGCTTGTCCCACTCGCGCACGCCAGCCCTCCCGATCCGACCTGGATCTCGGCCTTTACGACGACGCTGACCACGACGATGCCGTGCTCGCGGTCACCGAGGGAGTCGGCTTCCCAGCGAATGACGGACCGGCCAACGTGACCGCAGGCTCATCGAGCACACCTATCGCTTTCGCTGATCCGTCGTGGCCCGGCGAGCGCTCCCGAATCAGTCCGGTCGACCGCGCTCCACCACACCACTAACCCCCTTTCGTTCACTTCGCTGCGTGCCCCTGGTTCTGGGAGCACGCAATCATGCATTGAATCCAGCGGCGAAATGAGGAAGGTGAAGAAATGAACATCACGGCATGGCGACAACTGGTCATCGGCCTTATTGGCATTCTTGGCGGAGATCGGCTGACATCCGGCGCCGCGCTCGCGGTATGTACTCACAACATTGGCCGAAAGCGCCAGCCCTTAAAGTTCCTGTGGCTTCTTGTGTTGGTACCGGGGCTAATAGGGCAGCCTGGTCAAGCTGCACCAATCGTCGTCAATTGGGCAGACTCCAACCCTTCTCTAGTCTACGGGGCCAATTCAGTTTCCCAGACGGTCGGCGGTATCACGATTACAGCTCAGGGCTACACGACCGAGTTCGACGGATCGTCTTCGACGATTCTTGGTCCGTTTCCGACCTCCCTCGGTTTCGCGAACTTGCAGGTATTCGGTACCGCCACTTCAGGCTTGCCCGGACAATCGGGATTGGGCCTGCTGTCGCAGCCTCTTCCGGGCATACCGGCGACTGGCAGGGACTTCGGCGGCGGTAACTACAGGCCGGGGATCGATGACTTCCCGTATCTCGGATCAAGTTCGCCTCTGCCGAAGGACGAGTTTGTTGTGTTCTCATTCAGCTCCCAGTCGATGTTCAGGCCGTGGTTGTGGACGACGTGAGCAATTTCAGCCGACGTGTCTGGGCAGCCGGTGGAAGCTCAGCTCCAAACCTGAACGCGGATTTCTTGAGCGCATTTTTGGGTTATACAGTGGTGAACTCACTCGATGACACCGGCGATGGGCTGTTCACACACGTGCTTAATTTTCCGGCGGTGCTCTATCTGGCCGTTGGCGCGCCTATTCCAGCATCAGTTGGGCCCCTGGGGCCGTTTCAACCCATCGGAGGTTCCCAATTCTACGTGGTCGGTTTGGACGTGAACACGACCGTCAGTGCTGTTCCAACGCCAGAACCCAGCCCCAGCACACTGCTCTTGGTCGGAATTCCACTCGCTGGCGTGATCTGCTGGGGTCCAGCACTTCGACGTTGTTGTAGCCGTAGACCTTGCCGCCTGACATGGAGTGCCTTCGCTTTTCTGAGCATCGCGTCGTAGGTGCGCTGGCGTGCCCTCTCGCGCTCCATCTCAGCGGCGAAGTTGGTCAGCGAGAGCATGACTTTGTCCATCGCGTTGTCGAGCGTCCGCTCACGATCCTCCAGGTAGAAGAACACCCGAACGCTTGCGTCGGTGATCTGCATCAACGCGTAGGCCGTTTCGATCTGCTCACGGCCCAGGCGTGACTCCTCGGACATGACAAGCACCTGGAAGGGCGAGCGAGGGGACAGCGCGTTCATCAGCCGGATAAAGCCGGGGCGCTTGATGACGAGTCTGGCGAGTGGGAAGTCGTCGGACGGCCCTACACCACCGCGGGCGGTTCTCCCGCGAGAGCCCAGACAGCGGGCCGAGCGCGTGACTGCCGAGAAGAGGGGCGTCCGTCAAGATTCTTGGCGAGTCGATCTCGCCCGTGGAGTCCGCGGGCGACGGGCTCGCGTTGACACTCGCGAGACCCTGCGCCTAGACTCTTGCCAGCCCGGAAGGGCAGCCCACGTTTCATCGGACGCTGCCGCCGACGATCACGGAGGGATGAGGCCATGGGAACGCCGCCTTCGCGCAGTCCACACTCCGTCTCCCGGCGAACTTTCCTCACCGGCACTGCCGCCGGCGCGACAGCCGCGATGCTCGGCCGCCCGCCCGCAGCCGTTGGTCAGCAGGCGCGCGAACTCCAAGTTTGGCACACAGAAGTCGAGCCGCAGACGGTCAAGGTGATCCAGGACACCTCCATCGCGGAGTTCGAGAAGAAGTTCCCCGGCTTCAAGGTCAAGCAGCAGGCCCTCGGCTGGGGCGACCTCAACACCAAGCTCCTCGCCGCGCTCGCCGCCGGAAGTCCGCCCGATCTCACGCACCTCAATCCGTTCATGACCGCGTCGCTCTACACCAAGGGGCTGCTGCGGCCGATGGACGAGCTGATCCGCGCGCTGGGCGAGAGCGAC
>QHSU01000015.1 GCA_003220535.1 Candidatus Rokuibacteriota bacterium | reverse complement strand
CGAGGCCGCTGTCGAGGCGACGCGGCGCCGGTTCCGGCCCATCGTGATGACCTCGTTCGCCTTCATCCTGGGCGTGGTGCCGCTGATGGTCGCCTCCGGGGCAGGCGCCGCCAGCCAGCAGGCCATCGGCACGGTGGTGTTCGGCGGGATGATGGCTTCGACGTTCCTGGCGATTCCGTTCGTTCCGGTGTTCTACGTGCTCTTGGAGCGGACCAGCGAGCGACTGAGAAGACGCAAGGGTTCTGAATCGCCAGTTTCTGCAGGAGAACCCGGCACCACCCGTCCGTGACCCGCCCGCTCCAGGACCACGCCGGTGATGCGCCCGCCTCGCTGAGCAGGCCGAATCGCGCGCCCGTGCCGTGGATGGGCGCGTCTGGATGAAGCCGGACGGGATCGCAACCTTTGCAGGCGATCTACCCGAGCAGGAGCAGAAAGTCGTCTGGGCAACGCACGCCGCCCCGGCGGCGGACCTTTTCACCCAAAAGGTCGAAGGCACTGCGTGGAAGTCGAAGCCGAGCTGGTACATCGTTGCGAATAAGGACCGCACCGTCCAACCCGAGCTGCAACGCTTCGTCGCGAAGCGCATGGGCGAGACCACTTTCGAGACCGACAGCAGCCACGTCCCGATGCTTTCCCAACCCGGCTTTGTGCTCGACGTGATCCGCAAGGCCGCGAAGGCGGTCCAGAACGCTTAAAACTCTTCGGAAGGTATCAACGGTAATTGCATTTCAGTTGTATCGGCGTCCGCGATTATTCGACGGGCGAGCTGAAGCACAATGTCGTCGCGCTGGCGAAGGCAGCGAAAGCGCTGAAGCTGCCGATCGTCGTCACCACCACCGCCCGAGACAGCATGTGGGGGCCGACCTTCCCTGAGCTGGTGGAGGCCCTGCCCGGCATTCAGATCATCGACCGATCGACGGTCAATGCCTGGGATGATCAAGGTGGCCGCAGCGATCGAGGCGACAGGCCGCAAGAAGCTGATCATCGCGGGCATCTCTCTTGAGGTCTGTGCCGCTTTCCCGGCCATTACGGCGATCGGCAAGGGCTATGACGCCTATGTCGCCGTCGATGCGTCGGGAACATTCAGCGACACAAAACGCGAGGCCGGGTTGCTGCGAATGCAACAGGCGGGCGTGATCGTGTCGGATTACGCCACCCTGATGGTCGAGATCCTGAAGGACAACGCGCGGCCGGAAGCAGCCGCGGTCTACGGCGCGCTCGATATGCCTTGGGCGACCCTCGTCGGCCAAATCTCCAAGGCCTACGGCAAGCAAAGCGCGGCGGCGCCGATGAACCTGCGCTGACCGGTGTCGCTGCACTCATTTGGCCCGCCATTCGACTGGCGGAAGAGATCGGCCAGCGGAAATTGTCTGGTTCGTTCACCTCTCAAAACCGAAATGCGGGATAGAACAGCAACCCGCACGCGGAATTCGAGCGAGACTCCGGCTTTGCTGCTATTTGAAGGGACCGTTTTCTTGCGTGTTTGAGTTACGTCGATCTTTTTGGTCTCATTTGCCCCGGAAGCGATTGGAAATCGTGGCGACGTGGGCCCAAGTACTAGGCTCATAACCCAACGACGCCGGTTCGAATTGCGGTTGAAATCGAGGAAAAGCGCGGAGTTGGGATTGAGACCATGGGAGCGTTGGGTTTTCACCCCAATGGTCGGTTCTGGTTGACCGCAGTTCTTCCCAGACTGCAGTGAGATTCCGATTCCACGACTTGAACCATTGTGTATCGCGGCGCCGCGCACTATGACGGCCTCTCCTCGATATTCATCGGGCTCGATGATGTGACTCGCCGGCCAGCTCGCGCTGATCAGAACTACGCGCCAGCCGTTATTGACAGCCATGACGCGGAAGGTCAAGATCGCGACGAGGACCCGAATATGCGTCTGCGTGAGAAGTAGGATGGACGCTGAGAACAGCGAGACAGGCTATCGCTTATTGCTCGAAGTCAACAACGCGATCATCTCGAACCTCACGCGTGAATCGTTGTTCCGCGCAATCGCTGAAGCCCTGCGCAAGGTCGTCCCGTTCGATCGAGCCATACTCTACGATGCGGAGAACGACGTCCTCCGCACGTTTGCGTTAGAGGGACCGGAGCTACCCGGGCACTCCCACGATCTGCATCGTGACGTCAGCCGTCAGGGTACCGCGGCAGGCTGGGTGCTGGACCATGGACAGTCGCGCCTCAGACGCGACATCGAGATCGAGCCGCGAGTTCCAGCAGACGAGATCATGGTCGCCGGTGGGGTGCGCGCGTACGTGTGCGTTCCCCTCATGGCGCGAGGACGAGCCATCGGGGCATTATTGCTGCAGAGCTTCGCCCCCAATCGGTACGCCGTCGAGGACGTACCCTTGCTCGAGGAAGTTGCGAAACAGATCGCGCTCGCTGTCGAGAACATGCGCGCGTTCGAGGAGATCGCTCGGCTCCGCGCCAAGCTGGAGGAGGAGAATCGCTATCTCCAGGAAGAAATCAAGAGTGACCACAACTTCGAGGAGATCGTCGGCCAGAGTCGGGCGATCAAGGAGGTGTTTAAAGCCATCGAAGCCGTGGCCCCTGCTGGGGCGACGGTGTTGATCACGGGTGATACGGGAACCGGCAAGGAGCTCGTGGCCCGAGCGCTGCACAACCTGAGCCCGAGGCGCGGCAAGGCCCTCATCAAAGTGAATTGTGCAGCCCTGCCGGCCGGACTGATCGAGAGTGAATTGTTCGGGCACGAGAAGGGAGCCTTCACAGGCGCCATCGCACGCAAGATCGGCCGGTTCGAGCTGGCCCATGGAGGGACTCTCTTCCTGGACGAGATCGGCGACCTGCCGCTCGAGCTCCAGCCAAAGCTCCTCCGGGTTCTCCAGGAAGGCGAGTTCGAGCGGATCGGAGCGTCCCATACGATCACTGTCGACGTTCGCGTGATCGCGGCGACGAACCGAGATCTCGAGACAGCCATTCGGGAAAACCGATTTCGGTCCGACCTCTACTATCGCCTCAACGTCTTTCCGATTCGCCTACCGCCGCTCCGCGAAAGGACAGAAGATATTCCCCTCATGGTGCGGTACTTGACGCTGAAGTATGGCCCACGATTCGGGAAGAGGATCTCGAATGTCTCACCGGCAATCATGAAGATGCTCCAGACCTATTCCTGGCCTGGCAATGTTCGCGAGCTTGAAAACGTGATCGAGCGGGCGACGATCCTCAGTGCGGGTGCCGAGCTCGACCTGGGCTGGTGGCCAATGACGACCGGCGGCAGGGGCCGTGCGGGGGCTACCCGGACGCTCGAGGAGGTCGAACGTGAGCATATCCGGGCCGTGCTCGAGCTGACGGGGTGGCGCGTCAGCGGTGAGCGGGGAGCCGCAGAGCACCTCGGCATGAAGCCCACCACGCTCGAAGCGCGAATGAAGAAGCTCGGGATCACGCGGAAAGAGTAAGACGTCCCAACATATCGTGACGCTCCCAACATATTGGGAGTCTGCCCTTGCCGTCGAACACGCAACGTGGATCTCTCCCCAGCCGCAGCTGTCCTGACGATTACTTAGCGCGGCCCATCGGCGACGTCTCGGCGTGGCACGGCCGTTGCTCCTTTGTGACAGGTGTTTGATCGATTCATCATTCACCGATCGCGAGGGAGGTAAGCGTGCTCCGCATCAGCAGAGCTGCTGCAACGCGGTCACTGGCGACGCTGCGAGTCGAGGGTCGCGTTGTGGCGGAATGGGTGCCCGTGTTGGAGCGAGAGTGTTGGCTGGCGCTTCAGGAGAATGGGCACGTCCAGTTGGATCTGTCGGCGGTGACGTTCGTCGACGGCCGCGGTGTGGCGGCCTTGAGGCACCTCGGCGCGAAAGACCTCGAGATCGTCAACTGCCCGGAATTCATCGGAGAGTTGTTACGGATACCATGATTCATTCCGAGATGACCGGCATACTCGATCGACCGCAACGCCGAATCGAGAAGACCTGGGACGCGGGCGAGCTAGGTCAAGCAGCCCTCGCGTATGCCGACACGCTTCACAACCTCGCCCGCTACCTCACCGGCTATGACACGGATGCGGACGACCTCGTTCAAGAAACTTACGCTCGGGCGCTTCAGGCAGCCGGTCAGTTCACGCCCGGCACAAATCTCAAGGCGTGGCTCTTCCGAATCCTTCGGAACACATTCATCAGCCGGTACCGCCGGGAGCGCAACAACCCCGTCGTAGGCGGGTTCGATATAACGGAGCCGGCGGTGGGCGTGGCCGCCGAGGACCACTGGTTCATGGACGACGCCGAGCTCGATCGTCTCCGGAAGGTCGTCGCCGCCGAGATCGAGGCAGCACTCATGACGCTGTCTGAGGACGCGCGCACGGTCATCCTTCTGGATCTCGAGGGTCTGACCGAGGGCGAGGTTGCCGAGGTCATCGGCTGCCCGTTAGGCACCGTCAAATCGCGTCTCGCCCGGGCGCGGGCAGCGCTCAGGCTGAGACTCAAGGATTACGCGAGGTAGGAGCGTCCGTCCGTACCACTCATGTGGCAGAGGGAGCGGCGGTAAAAAACCAAAGCGCGGAAGTCAGCCACAGCCCCAGAAGGATTGAGAACAAGACGCTTCCAGCCACGGGGAGCACCCAGGGCGCGAACCTCGTCGACCGAACAATCAGCACCTTGGCGACGACAGCGCCGTAGAGAGCCGACCCGAGCAGCGAGTGAATCAAGACGCGTGGGCTGTGGGTACCGAACCCGAGCAGGAAGACACAGTGATAGGCCACCGGAAGCGTCAGCAGGATCGCTGCCCGTCCCGACCAGCGATGGGCACTGTTATAGAAGCGCCCCTTAGGCGGAAAGCGGAGCAACTCGTAGATGCGTGCGGCCGTCAGTAACTGACCACATGCCAGCACCACCGCTGCCGTCACCAGCCACGCCTTCATCTGGAGGGTATCCGTGAAGAAAGGATGGAAGAAGGGAGTCGCATAGGGCTCACGAACCGTCTGCCTGGCCACAAGTCCGACGGTGAGCGTAATCAGCGCAAAAACCACTAGCGGAATCGCCAACCAAGCCGGATTCGCCCCGCTGGGCTCCCTGAGACTCAGCCTCTCACTCATGCGTGGACTCCTTTGCGTCATCGCCCCGTCAGCGCGGCACTCAACGGAGGTCCGCTCCCCTTGATCACGGGCCCAGCAAAGCTCTGCAGAGCATTTCACCCTCCGCAACGCTTACGCAGACCACTCGTTCCCGGCACCGCGATTCGTTCCCTCAAGCCTTTTCGGAACCGCGTGGAACGGCGCCTGTGGTGGAGCGTTCGGACGTGTGAGGAGGGCGAGGAGAGAACCATGAAAGACGACACAAGAGCACTGGCCTGGTACAGGCGGGGGTTAGTCGCCGTCGGCGTGGCGACGATGTTCATCGGTGCCCACGCGCTGGCCGCGACGCCACCAACGATCGGGATCAAGCAATTCAAGTACGGACCGTCCATGCTCACCGTCCCAGTGGGCACGACGGTGACGTGGGTCAATCACGACGAAGAGCCGCACACCGTCACGTCGGGGACGGGCGCCTTCAGCTCCGCCGGGCTCGTGAACGACGACACGTTTGTGCAGACCTTTACGAAACCGGGCACCTACCAGTACTTCTGCGCAATTCATCCCTACATGAAGGGCACGCTGGTCGTGAAGTAGCCACGCTAAGCCTTTGGCTAGGTTTGCGGCTGCTTGGCTGACTGGGGATCACGACGTCGTTTGAGGATCAGCAATTAGTCGTGAATTGGCTGTGACCCCGAGCTCCTCGCTCCTGACTGGCTGCGATCGCCTATCGCAGACGCTCAGGCGACCGGAGGAGCGCGGGGTGGAGCCGACGAGGGCCGTGAACACCCACAGGGCCTGCCGGTTCGTTCCGGCAGATCAGGAGAGGGTCATGCGACGAATGACGTGCTTCTTGACGGTTTTGACGTTCGTGTTCGTGACGGCCGCTACTGCGTCCGCCGACTCATTCTTCTTCAGCACCGGCGCTCCGGATGGTCGGATCGCCGCGGCGTCACGCCCGGAAAGCCATCGCAAGATCGAGATCGAGTCAGCCGATGATTTCATCCTGGCGTCGCACACGGTCCTCCGCGAGGCGACCTTTACCGGACTGCTCGACCAGGGGGGATCGGGCGAAATCCGCGAAGTGCGCCTAGAGATCTACCGCGTCTTTCCGGCCGACTCGAACACCGCGCGCACGATCCACGTACCCACCCGAGCGAACTCGCCTTCGGATGTCGCGTTGACGGACCGGAGCAACACCGACGGGACCCTACGCTTCACCGCCAAGGTCGTCGACCACCATGTCGTTGTCGCGAACTTCGTGATCGATGGCATCCACCCGTTGCCCGACCAGCACACGGGGGGAGATAGTGCGGTAGCGGGGCAAACCGTCGAGTTCCACGTCGTCTTCACCGAGCCGGTGGACCTGCCCGCCGGTCACTACTTCTTCGTACCCCAGGTGAGGCTGCGCGGTGTCGGCGGTAACTTTCTGTGGCTGTCCGGACATCACCCGCAGTTTACCGGCGACCTGCAGATGTGGATCCTCAATGCTGACTTGGACCCGGACTGGCTGCGCGTCGGCGCCGACATCGTGGGCGGCACGACGTTCAACGGCAGCTTCTCCTTGAGCGGCGACACGATCCCTTGAGTGACTCATGTCGTAACGCTTGTTGAGGCCAAGATTCCCACTCCGATTGATGGGGGATGGGCGGTGACGCCTCTGGGCGCCCGCGCATCCCCCAACCTCACGGTGGCGTCCGCGGCAGCAGCCGGCAATCCGTCGCGCCCCGGGCGGTGTTCGATGCTCGATCGGTGTTCGGCGGGGAGGTTGGCTCGCGGGTTGCGGCCGTGTCAAGGTCCCCGGGCATCAGGGATGAGAGCGCCAGCCGATGTGGACGTCGATGCGGGGTATGATGTCCGCGCTGCCGAGGTCGACGTACCCATGAAAGCGGAGCAAGCGTATCCGCGCTTTGAGGCAAACGAAGGTGGCTTCGTCGCGACCTGGAATTGGGCCGCGTTCGCTTTCGGCGCCATCTGGTATCTCGTCAAGGGGATCTGGGTCAAGGGCCTTGCGATTTGCCTCGTTTCGTTGCTCACTCACGGACTCGCGATTCCAGTCCTCTGGGTTTATTGCGGTGTCTTCGGCAACTGGGATCATTACTTACTCAAGCGGCTCGGCTCTCTGCTATGGGGACGGGGACAATTAGCCACGGTCGCCGGGGTCGCGACCGGAAGGACCAAACGTTGCCCCTTCTGTGCTGAATTCATTCAGCAGGAGGCCAAGGTCTGCCGCTACTGCGGGCGGGATTTGCCGCCGGCCGGCCACGGTCAATCGTGATGCGGTGTGCGCTGTCCGGGCGCGACGACGGCGTTGACTGAGGTGGCCGTGTCTTGGCCGTCAACGGGACCCAACGAGCCCCAACAAGGCCCAAATGCAGGGCCCCCGGCGACGGGTTAAGTGACCGCTGTCGTTTGGGATCGTTGGGGGACGTCGCGGCAAGTACTAGGCTCATAACCCAAAGGTCGCTGGTTCAAATCCAGCCCCCGCAACCATGGACGACGAGGGGTTAGCGGACGCAGCAGCCGCTAACCCCTTTCGTTTACCCAGACTTCACCCAGGAATCGGTTGCGGCATCGCCGCCAGGCGGCATAAATAGGCGCGATGGCGGCGGTTCGTGTGTTCGTTTCTTACTCCCACGATTCGGATCCCCACAAGGCGTGGGTCCTCAAGCTGGCCACCGATCGCCGACATCGGCGCCTCGCCCGGTATATGCTGTCGCGGTTGTGCGAGGAGACGACAGCCTGGCACCACATGCAACCGGATCGCGCGCTCCTTCCTATCGTGCGTACCTGGCGCTGGCGGCGGCGGGGTTCCAGCGGTACGCGACCTATCGCCAGGCGATGGTGGCGGCTGTCGTCACCAACTCGGTGTTCGGATTCCTCCGCTTCGCCGTGATGCTGGCCGTCATCGGGGCGGGCACCCGCACCGTAGCCGGCTATGACGAGCCGCAGCTGGCCACCTTCGTCTGGGCCGGGCAGGGGTTGATCGGCGTGGTCCTCCTGTGGGCGCTGCCCGAATTCGCCGAGCGCATCCGCACTGGCGACGTGATCACCGATCTTCTTCGCCCGATCGACCCCGTCTGGCAGCTGCTCGCCGCCGATCTCGGCCGGGCCGGCTACGCCGTCCTCACGCGCTTCGTGGTGCCGGTGGTCGTGGGCGCCCTCGCATTCGACCTTTATGCGCCGCGGCGACCGGTCACCTACGCGCTGTTCGCGTGCTCGATCCTCCTGGCCACGATCGTCTGCTTCTCCTGCCGCTACCTCGTGAACGCCACGGCGTACTGGCTGCTCGACGTCCGCGGCCCCCAAACCGCCTGGACGCTGACCTCGGGGATATTCGGCGGCCTGTACTTCCCCGTCTGGTTCTTTCCGGACGCGATGGCGATTGGCCTGATCGTCGCCACCCCGTTCCCGTCGGTCATCCAGATTCCTCTCGACATCCTCGTCGAGCGCGGCTCGCCCACGGTGCAGCTCGGGCTGCTCGGCGTGCAGGCCGGCTGGGTCGTGGCGCTCCTCGCCCTGTGCCGGTGGGTGCAGAGGCGCGGCGAGCGCAAGCTGGTGATCCAGGGTGGCTAATTCCACGCTGATGGCCTACCGCCATCTATTGGGGGCACAGGTGCGGAGCCAGGCGCAGTACCGCGCGTCGTTCGCCGTCGACGTGGCGGGCAGCGTGCTGTTCGGTGTCCTCGACATCGTGAGCGTTGTGGCGCTGTTTCGGGTGACCCCGACGTTGGGCGGCTTCGGCTTCGCCGAGGTCTTCCTGATGACGGCGCTGGCCAGCTGCGCCTTCGCGACGGCCGACCTGGTGGTGGGCAACGTGGAGCGCCTGCGCCAGTATGTGCGAAGCGGCCTCTTCGACGCGCTGCTCGCCCGCCCGCTGAGTTCTCTTGCCCAGCTGATGGCGATGGACGTGGCGACGCGGCGGGTCGGGCGGCTCGCGTTCGGCGTCGTCATGCTCGTTCTGGCCTCGGCCAACGCGCCGGTGGAGTTCACGCCAGCGCGGCTGGCGCTGCTGACGGTGACTCCCATCGCCGGCGCCGTGATCTTCGGGGCTGTCTTCGTGGCCACGGCCGCGGTGGCGTTCTGGTGGATCGAGTCCGGCGAGATTGCGAACGGCCTGACCTACGGCGGACTCAACTTCACGCAGTATCCGATCACGATCTACGGCGCGCTGTTCCGCGGGCTGTTCGCCTACGCTGTTGGGTTCGCCTTCGTGGCGTACTATCCGACGCTGGCGCTGGTCGACCGCCCCGACCCGCTCGGCGCGCCGGCGTTCCTCGGCTATGCCGCGCCGGCCATAGCGGTCATGGCGGCCGTCGCCGCCGGACTCGTGTGGCAGACCGGCGTTCGGCACTATCGGAGCACCGGCTCGTGACCGTCATCGAGGCGCGCGGGCTCCGCAAGGAGTTTACCGTCCGCGTGAAATCGGGATGGCTGCGCCGCCGCACGCGGGTGGTCGCCGCCGTCGACGGCATCGCTCTCACCGTAGAGCGCGGGGAGATGGTGGGCTACATCGGCCCGAACGGCGCAGGCAAGTCGACGACCCTGAAGATGCTCACGGGCGTCCTCTACCCGTCCGCGGGGCAGGTGAGGGTCTGCGGCCTCGAGCCGGTGCCTCAGCGCACGCGGCTGGCGCGGCGGATCGGCGTCGTCTTCGGCCAGCGCTCGCAGCTCTGGTGGGACCTGCCACTGCGGGAATCTTTCGCGCTGCTGCGCCACGTTTACGCGGTGCCGGCCACGGAGCACGCCGGCCGGCTGGCCCACTGCCGGCGGCTCCTCGATCTCGACGCCTTCCTCGACGTCCCAGTCCGGCAGCTCTCGCTCGGCCAGCGGATGCGTGGCGAGCTGACCGCGGCGCTCCTGCACGGGCCGGAGGTATTGTTCCTCGACGAGCCGACGCTCGGGCTCGACGTGGTGAGCAAACAGGCGGTGCGCGCGTTCCTCGCTGCGCTGGGGACCGCCGGCGACACCACGATCGTGCTGACGACGCACGACCTGGCCGACATCGAGCGCCTCTGCCGCCGCCTGGTGGTGATTGATCAGGGCCGTATCGTGCACGACGGCTCGCTGGACGACCTCCATGCCAGGTACGGCTCCCGCCGCCGCCTGGTTGTGGACCTCGACGAGCCGCTCGGGGCGGAGTTGGCGCTGCCGGGGGTGACGGTGGAATCGATGCAGGCTAACGGGCGCCGGATCACCTACGCGCTGGACGGCTCCACCACGGCGGGCGATCTGGTGAGCTGGCTCGCCGAGGTGGCTGCACTGCGCGACATCTCAGTGCTCGAGCCCGCCATCGAAGACGTGGTGGCCCGACTCTATACGCGCCAGGTCACGCCGTGACGGCGTTTCGTGGTCCGGCTCCGCAACCGAAGTGGTGCCCGTCTCGGCGGTGCGCTACTGGTGAAACGCTGCGCTGGTCTTACCCCTTCCAGAGAGCGGCGAACTGGGTCGCGACCACTTCGTCGTATCTGACCTGCCCTTCGAGGGCGCCGATCTCGCGGGCGAACCGGCTGATGTGGGTGACCATCTCCTCGCTGATGGTCGCGTCGTAGAAGGGAGCATCACGCGCGACCTCGTACGCGATGAGACTTGCCTCCTCGGCAGGAAACAGTCGTTGCGCGGCCTTCACGGCCAGCGGCGGGTTGGCGCGCAGCGCCCGCTGGGTTTTCACGATGGCCCGCACGGCGCCTGCGGCGATGTCCGGATGCTCCCTGACGAGTCGCTCCGTCGTCGCGAGTGCGGGGAAGGTCCAGTGGCGGGCCGCGGGCGGCCCGTCGCCTCGGCGCACATCGAGCAGGATCTTCGCGATGCCCCGCTTTACTCCGAGATCTGCCCGCAGGCCGTTGCCCCAGTAGCCGTCGGAGACGCCCTGCTCGATGGCGTCGACTCCATCCCACGCCCAATTGGGGCTGGTGCGCCGAGGACTCGGAACGATCCGCACGTTGTCCCTCTGCAAGTCGATGCCCGCTTCCTCCAGCAGCCGTTTCATCGTCAGGCCGGGGTCGGCCGACGCGCTCAGGCGCAACCCTTTGATTGCGCTGACGTCGCCTTGTTCGCATTTGATGTCGGAACGGATCGCCAGGAACCAGTAGGTGTAGTGCGAGAGCGCGCACAGAAGTACGCCGCCACGCCATTCCGGGAAGGTCCGCAGCCCTGTGTACGGAGAGCCGCCGAAGAAGTCGATCGTCCCGTCCTTCAGGGCCTGCGATGGATTCGGCGGCGAGAAGACGAACTCCATGTCGACGCCTTCCTGCTGAAAGAACCCGAGCTGTATGGCGGCGATGGCCACGAAGTAGGAAGGAGAGATCGCGTCAGCAACGGTGAGCCGCATCGTATCCTCTCTCGCCCCGGGATCATCTCTCAACATCGAGGTGATAGACAAGCCCGGGACTCAGGCCTCGACGCTCGTTACGTGGCAGTCTTGGGTCGCTCTGGCTGTCCATGCGCTACCTCGAAGGCGAACGAGATATTCGAGTCTCAGCTCCCGGAGCCTCCGGTTTCAGATAAACAACCAGGCAACAAACACAAATTCCTAATCCAACGAGAGGATATTTCAGCGCTACGACCGCGGCCGCTCCGAAAAGACACAGGGTTGCGATCGATCGGACGCGCATGATCCTGCGCACCTTCGGCGGTACGTCATGGACGGGACGGCGGTCAACAAGCTCCCAGATCAGAAATATGTAGGTCGCGTTCACTAGGAAGAAGATCGCCGCATAGAAGGAAACCGGTTGGGGCGCCAATTCGCTCACGGCCATCCAAGCGGTGGAGAGCGGAAGCAGCGACACGGAAAACAGATGCGCGAAATTGAACCACATCAGGCGAGGCGTCGCAGTGGTCGCGTAGCGCATCAGATGATGGTGATTAGCCCAGACAATTGCGATGAAAACGTAGCTGACTGCGTAGCTCAGCCATGTAGGCCAGAGCAACAGGAGCGCCTTGTAGGTGGGTAGCTCTGGCGGCCGGAGATCTAAAACCAAGACGGTGATCAGAACGGCAAACACTGCGTCTGAGAAAGCGCTCAACCGCTCCGGTGTCGCTGCGCGGAGCACGGCCGTCTCCTTTACTGTGGGCTACCCACCCGGGGTGATCGGCCACCTCAACTATGGGTTCGGCCCCTCGCGAGGCCGGCCGCCGTTTCTCTGAGCGGGGATGAACCTCTTCCGGTCGGAAGAGCATGCTCGCCGCTGGCCCGCGTTCCAGCCGCGCGCGGAGGAGGGCTTCATCACGCTCGCCGCCCTCGCCGGCTTCTTGGGGACGGAGACGCGCCGCCACATACTGGACCCGGACTATCTATCGACGTGGTACCCGCGGCGAGCCGCCGAGCGCCGCGCCTATCTCGAGCAGATCAACAAGCGCAGCCCGTTCTGGCTGGGGACCCCGGACCCCTGACGACCCGGATGGTGACGCCGCCCGGCACGCCGTCGGAGGCCTGACGCGGTCCCCGGAGGAGGCCGAGCCAAGGGCGGCACCGTTTGGCCGTGTTTTGGCCGTGAACCGTGCCCAACGAGGCCCAATAAGGCCCATAGCCGAGCCCTCATCCGAATGCTTAGGTGACCGTTCTTGTTGGGGATCATTGGGTGACGTGGGGCCAAGCACTAGGCTCATAACGCAAAGGTCGCTGGTTCAAATCCAGCCCCCGCAACCATGGGACTTCACCCAGGAATTGGTTCGTCTGCGTGACTCCAAACTCCGGCACGTGCCTACACTGCAACGATCCGCTCGGTTCATCGGGCCTCGTCCGTCTCAAGCCATCATCACGTAAGCCACGCCGAGCGCCACCAGAGCGGCCGAAAGGACCAGTTCAAATCGCATTCGCAGCGGAGGAGCGAACTTGTAGACGAGGACGACGATGCCCAGGATCACCGCCCACCACAGACTGGACATCCCGAGAAGGACCATGGCCACCATGAGCGCCCCGCTGCATCCAAGGCAGCTGAGGCCGTAGCGCGCGCCCGCGACAGCGGCGCTCCACATCAGGTTGAAGGGAAGCGGCCCATGCAGCGCGCATAGCTCGCGGCACCGGGCCTGGCTCGCCCGTTTGATCGGGCTGCCAGAGTAGACGCCGGCCAGAGCCAGCGCCAGTCCAACGACCACAGGCTGGTTGGGCCAGGGCATTCTCAGGGCGGTGTAGACCGCGTAGCACACCACGCCAAACATCAGCCACACGCCGAGGTACGTGCCCGCAAGCACTCCAGTGGCGACCTGCCATCCGCGTCGCCGTTCGACCGTTCGCGCGAAGTCGAGAACCACCGGGATCGCCGAGGGCAGCATCATCGCCGCCATCATCACGACCCAGGTCGCGGCGAAGGACTCGAGCGGGCCGAGGCCCATGTCCATTCCGTCCATTCCGGCCATGGAACGCGAGTGCTGGACCATGAAGGCCCACGCAACGCCGGCGACAGCGAGGACGACCAATGCGGCCACCGTAGGTTTGGCCAGTTCCTGTCTGGCGTCGAGGCCCTTCATCAGCACTCGGCACGCTGGACAGAATCCGGCCGGCCTTGCTTGCCGGACGAGCCCGATCGCCAGAAGGAGTCGACCGCCGTACATCAGTCCTGATACTCGTCGCGACGGCGAACCCACCGATCCGCGCCGGAGTCGCCCTCATCGCGGCCCTTCGGTACGAGATCCATGTAGTGATAGGCGACGTTCAACATGTCGAGCCCACGCTCATAGGTCGAGTACGTGTGGTAGATCTGGCCGCCGTCCTTCAGGAACACGCTAATGCCGGGGGCCTCAGGCAGCCCCCACGGGCGGAGCCGGTAGTTGTAGTCGAGCTTCCCGGCCTTCACCTCCTCTTCGGTGAAAGAGACGCGATAGTCCACGTTGAAGTCGCTGCCGAGCGATGACAGCCACCGAAAGCCCCAGCCCATCCGTTTCTTGTAGGCGGCAAGCTTCGGGTAGGGAGCGCGTGAGACCGCGGCCATTGTGATGTCGCGGTGGTTCAGGTGGACGGTGATGCCGTTGAAGTTGTCCATCCAGAACGAACAGACGAAGCAGGGCGCGTCGGCTGTCCAGGGCGTATGGGGCCCCGCGGTGTCGGGATTGAACATCGCGTGATAGAGCACCAGCTGGCCGCGTCCCTCGAAGACGTCGCTGAGCGTCTGCGTCCCGCGCTCGCCCTGGAAGGTGTATTGCTTTTCGACGAGCTCCCAGGGCAGATCGCGCCGCTCCCGGCTCAGCTGGTCACGCATCCGGGTGAACTCCTTCTCCTTCGCCAGGTGCCTCTTCCGTGCCCTGAGCCACTCGTCGTGTTTCACCACCTTGTGAGTTGCCATGTGATCCCTCCTCCTCAAGCTCTCGCGACTCTGCGCCCGGGCTCCAGGCCGCCTCGGACCTAGGATAGGATCGAAAGGACTGGCGTGAAGAGCCAGTTTGTGTCCGAACGACCAGGCCAATTCAATGAGCTTCCACGTCAGCCTCGTCGGCCGCCGAGATCTTAGCGGCGAGATCTATCGCCAATTGCGGCGGGCGATCCTCGAGGGGCGGCTGCGCCCCGGGGATCGTCTGCCGTCAAGTCGTGAGCTCGCGCGAACATCGACCGTCTCGCGCATGACGGCGACGGTCGCCTACGACCGCCTCACCGGCGAAGGCCTTGTGATCGCCCGCGTAGGAGCCGGCACGGTCGTGAGTCAACACGCGACGGGCGTCATGCGCCACGAACGAAAGGATCGGCCCGTGCACGCCCTGGGGCCGGAGCGGGCGGGGCAGCTATACGGCATCCCAACGCCAGTTGGTGAGATTGGGAACGGATCTCTCTGCTGATCAGCTGTCCCTCGCCTGCTCACTTGCCCATGCGGTCACCTTCGCCTAGCCTGTCGCCAATCTCTGCGTCGGGAACGCCCGCAAAAGGCAAGGAGAGCCGGATGCGTCGTGGTGCAAAGCCCGGGAACGCTAAGCTGGGATCGTGAAAGTGTCAACACCAAATCGAATCTGGCAGCCTAGAACTCATCTAGCGAATCGGGGAGCAGATCAGGACTCTAACCGTTTGCCCCGCACCGGGCTTTGACTCACTTCATGTCGAGCACGGTGATCGCCTTCGTCACGCCCTCGGCGCAGGCCGAGGCGGCCTTGGCCAGGCGGCCGACCATGCGGCCCTGTAGGGTTCGCTCAACCTCGACGTGGTCCGGGATGACCCGATGCCACGTCGAGGCTGTTCGGCACAAAACCCTTAAGGCCTATTCTCCGAGATCACGCCAGGTCGAAGCGATCGAGGTTCATCACCTTGGTCCAGGCCCCGACGAAGTCCTGGACGAACTTCGCCTGCGCATCCGAGCTTCCGTAGACCTCCGCCAGGACCCGGAGCTGGGAGCTCGAACCGAAGACGAGATCGACACGCGTGCCGGTCCACTTGACTTGGCCCGTCTTGCGATCGCGCCCTTCGAACACGTCCTTGGCGTCCGATGCCGCCTTCCACTCCGTGCCCATGTCGAGCAGGTTCACGAAGAAGTCGTTGGTCAGCGTTTCCGGCCGCTTGGTAAAGACGCCGTATTTCGTCTGTCCGAAGTTGGTGTTCAAGGCGCGCATGCCGCCGACGAGAACCGTCATCTCGGGCGCGGTCAGCGTCAGCAATTGGGCCCGATCGACCAGCAACTCCTCGGCCGATACCGGGAACTGGCCCTTGAGGTAGTTGCGGAAGCCATCCGCGACCGGTTCGAGGACGGCGAAGGAGTCCACATCGGTTTGCTCCGGTGAGGCGTCCATGCGTCCCGGCGCGAAGGGGACCTTCACGTCGTGCCCGGCCTTCTTCGCGGCTTGCTCGACGCCTGCGCAACCGGCCAGAACGATCAGGTCGGCCAGCGAGACCTTCTTGCCGCCGGAGGCCGCGCTGTTGAACCCGCTCTGGATGCCCTCGAGGGTTCTCAGCACTTTCGCCAGTTCGGCCGGCTGGTTGACTTCCCAATTATTCTGCGGCGCGAAGCGAATGCGCGCGCCGTTCGCACCGCCGCGCTTGTCGGAGCCACGGAAGGTGGACGCCGACGCCCAGGCGGTCGAGACCAGTTGCGAGACTGACAGCCCCGAACCCAGGATCTTGCTCTTGAGGGAGGCAATGTCCTGTTCATCGATCAACTTGTGATTGACCGCAGGGATGGGGTCTTGCCAGAGGAGTTCCTCGGCCGGAACCTCCGGGCCGAGGTAGCGTGGGCGCGGGCCCATGTCGCGGTGCGTCAGCTTGAACCACGCCCGGGCGAATGCGTCTGCGAACTGATCCGGATTCTCGTAGAAGCGCCTCGAGATTCTCTCGTACACCGGGTCGAGCCGCAGGGAGAGGTCCGTGGTCAGCATGGCCGGCGCGTGACGCTTGGCCGGGTCGTGGGCATCCGGAATCGTGCCGGCGCCGGCACCACCCTTCGGTTTCCACTGATGCGCGCCGGCCGGGCTCTTCGTCAGTTCCCACTCGTAGCTGAACAGATTCTTGAAGTAGTTGTTGCTCCACTTCGTGGGCGTGGTGGTCCAGGTGACCTCCAGGCCGCTGGTGATCGTGTCACCGCCTTTGCCCGTGCCGAAGGTGCTCCTCCAGCCGAGGCCTTGCTCCTCGATGCCGGCCGCTTCGGGCTCACGCCCCACATGGGACTCAGGGCCGGCGCCATGGGTCTTGCCGAAGGTGTGGCCGCCCGCAATCAGCGCGACGGTTTCTTCGTCATTCATGGCCATGCGAGAAAACGTCTCGCGGATATCCCTGGCCGCCAAGAGCGGATCCGGATTGCCATTCGGGCCCTGCGGGTTGACGTAGATCAGCCCCATCTGAACGGCCCCGAGCGGATTTTCGAGATCCCGGTCGCCGGAGTACCGCTTGTCACCCAGCCACTTGTCCTCGGAGCCCCAGTAGACCTCTTCCGGTTCCCAGACGTCCTCACGGCCGCCGCCGAAACCGAACGTCTTGAACCCCATCGATTCCAGCGCGACGTTGCCCGCGAGGATCATGAGGTCGGCCCAGGAAATCTTCCGGCCATACTTCTGCTTGATCGGCCACAGGAGTCTGCGCGCCTTGTCGAGGCTCACGTTGTCGGGCCAGCTGTTGAGGGGCGCGAAGCGCTGCTGGCCGGCCCCGGCGCCGCCGCGGCCGTCGCGGATGCGGTACGTGCCGGCGCTGTGCCATGCCATGCGAATGAACAAAGGTCCGTAGTGGCCGAAGTCCGCCGGCCACCAGTCCTGCGAGTCGGTCATCAGCGCCACGAGGTTCTTCTTCACGGCCGCCAGGTCCAGGCTCTTGAACTCTGTGGCGTAGTTGAAGCCCTTGCCCATAGGATCGGACAGGGGCGAGTGCTGGTGCAGAATCTTGAGGTTCAGCTGATTGGGCCACCAGTCTCGGTTCGACGGGCCGGCGCCAGCCGTGTGCGTGAACGGGCACTTTGCTTCGGTTGACATCTGTTCTCTCCTTTCGTCTGTGGGTCGCCGAAATCACCTCGTGCCGACGTGGGCCGGGTTCCTGTATCTCGCCATCGTGCTCGACGCGTTGGAGACGGCGCGTGATCAACTAGAGTACACCGCCGTCGAGTTCAGGTCTGCTAGACTCCCGCCAGCCGTACCCAACCGAGGTGCCCATGTGGTTGATCGGCTCGCGGTCATTCTCCCAGGCCTCCTCGCTCGCGCGGTTCACCGCCGAGGGCCAGTATGACGAGCGAGGGCGACGAGCCACGTTCGACGCCACAGACATGCAGAGAAGCAGCAGGCCCTGCCGCCACAAAAGGACGGTGTGAAAATGATACCTGATCCGACTCCGCCCTACCGTGTGCCCGATTTCTGCCCTGACTGCCGCGAGAAGTTTCTCGCCGTGGTGGGCTGGATAGCTCCAGCTCTGGAGTCAACCCTCTCGCCGGCTCCGCCTGAGCCCATCACCACCCCCGAGGACACGCTGCGCCGAGCGGGCATCAGCAGCGAGCGCCAGGCGGTGTATCAGCGGCGGATGTCGAGCCTGCTGGCGGGCAGAGGGTGAGGGCCCGAGCATGCTGGTGCGCCTAGTGGCATTCAGCTAGACTCCCCAGCCATCCTCCCGAGGCGCCAATGCGGCTGATCGGGCTCGTCATCCTCTCTGCCAGCCTCGCGCTTGCGCCGCTCACCGCTGAGGCGCAGCAGGCTGGCAAAGTCTACCGCATCGGGTTTCTGTGGGATACCCCGGCCGTGTGGCCGCATGCGCTGGAAGCGTTCCGTCAGGGGCTGCGCGATCTGGGCTGGATTGCAGGGGACACCACGCGCGAATTGCGTGACCCAAGCGAGGTTGCGCCTGGGTTGCGTCTCGTGCCGCGTTATGCCGCGATCTGCACTCTCGCGATTCGTAAATCCGCTGGTATTTGGTGGCTACGGGCAACTCATAACCCAAAGGTCGCTGGTTCAAATCCAGCCCCCGCAACCATGAACGACGAGAGGTTAGCGGACGCAGGAGCCTAGGGCGGAAGGTGTGGAGACCAGAAATGGCGGTGTACCTTGGGTCCACCAGAAGTCTCGGGCGCGTCAATCCCGATCTCGCAGAGCAGTGGGCCGCAATGCACAGGAATGGTACCGACGGTGCTCCATAGAGCGACACCGGAGCGACTGAGCGCGTTCTCCGATGGCGTGTTCGCTGTCCTTATAACAGTGTTGGTGGTTTTGGAACTCCGTCCACCGGAGCTCCCTACCTTTAAGGCGCTGCTGTTGCTCTGGCCCACATGGCTAAGCTACGCAGTGAGCGACCTTTTCATCGCCATCGTTTGGACCAATCACCATTATCTAATGCGCTATGCCACGGAGGCGACCTCTCGTCTAGTGTGGTTCAATTTCGCGCATCTCTTTTCCATGTCACTACTTCCGCTCTCTACCGCTTGGATGGCCGTGAGCAAACTCGCGCCGCAGCCGGTTGCCTTCTATGCGGCGGTTTTCTTCCTAGTAAACGCGACTTACATGTGCTTGATTTGGGAGCTTATTGACAGAGTTGATGACGTTTCGTCGAGGGTGCGCAGGATTCTACGTTTCCGATCGATAGCGACTTTATGCCTGTTCGGGGCGGCTGCAGTCGTAGCGCTGAAATATCCGGGGGTTGGACTCGCGATTTGTTGTTGTTGCCTGATCGTTTATCTGAAGCCGGATCCCGAGCAAATATCTCGACATCCCGGACGTCTCCCGGTCTGATTAATCTCCTGACGGCGACGATGGGTCATTCGACCGGCTACGCCGACGTCGACGCGGTGCTCGCGACGCTGCTTGCGGGCGTGCGCGGCACGCTCGGGCCGCACCTCGTCGGCGTGTATCTCGACGGTTCGCTCGCGACCGGCGATTTCGCGGAGCGCAGCAGCGATATCGACGTCCTCGTAGTGCCGGAAGACGCGCTCTCCGACGAGGTCGTCGCCGCGCTCGGCACGATGCACGCGCGGCTCGAGGCCGGAACCTCGAAGTGGGCGCGAGAGCTCGAGGTTTCGTATATTCCACGCCGTGCGCTTCGCCGCGTCGATCCCGACGACAATTGCCATCCCTGCATCCAGCGGGGCAGCGATCAACTCGTCACCGAGGCGCACGACTGCGACTGGGTGATTCACCGGCACGTCATCCGTGAGCACGGAGTCGCGCTTGCGGGCCCCGATCCACGCACGCTCATCGATCCGGTCGATGCCGGAGATCTGCGCGACGCTGTGATGAGTCTGCTGCATGGCTGGTGGATGCCGGCGCCCACGTGTCGCCGGTGGCTCGACAATCCGTTCTACCGGTCGTACGCCGTGCTGACGATGTGCCGCATGCGCTACACGCTGCATCACGGCGTCGTGGTGTCGAAACCGATGGCCGCACGCTGGGCGCAAGCGGCGCTGGACGCGAGGTGGACACCGCTGATCCAGGCAGCGCTCGCTTGGTCGAATGACATTGTCCCGGATCTCGGCGAGACGCTTCGATTCATCGATGACACCCGGCAGGCGAGCAAGCGGTGACAGAGGAAAAGGTCGCTGGTTCAAATCCAGCCCGCGATGTGTATCTTGGCCTCCTCGGCTGAAGTGCAATCAGCTCGAAAGGTATTCGGAACAGGTAACTACCGCACGGCCGCTTTCCTTAGAGGCCACCATTGTGAAGTGTTCGTCGACCGATTCGGGTGTTAGATAGCGGAAATGATTACAGGCCCTATCATCGCCGAAATCGCGGCGCTGGTCGGAGACCCTGCGAGAGCGACGATGGTGTCGGCGCTTCTCGATGGCCGTGCCCTGACCGCGAGCGAGCTTGCCTTAGCGGCGCGAATCACGCCTCAAACCGCCAGCACCCATCTCGCGAAGCTGACAGAGGCAGGCTTGCTCTCCGTGGTCCGTAATGGGCGGCATCGCTATTTCCGGCTTGCCTCGCCGACAGTCGGAGACATGATCGATGGGATCGTCGCCGTCGCTCTTGCGAAGAGACCGCGATACCGCCCGCTATCCCCTCAAGCACGTGCGCTTAGTGCGGCCCGAATTTGCTACGACCACCTTGCGGGCCGCCTCAGCGTTGATCTCACCGATTCTTTCGTCGCCCGCGAATACGTCGTGCTCGACGTCGAAGCCGCTGAAATCACGAGAGCAGGCATCCGGTTTTTCACCGAGTTCGGGATCGAGCTTCCCAAGCTGCGTTCGACCCGCCGCCGCTTTTGCCGACTCTGCCTCGATTGGACCGAGCGACGCCCACACATCGCGGGTTCAGTGGGGGCCGCGATCACCAAGCGCTACTTCGATCTCGGCTGGATGGAAAGGATGAAGCGCAGCCACGCCGTGATCGTCACCCCGTTGGGACGGGGCGGCTTCCGGGAGACCTTTGGCATCGACGTGTCCGAACCAGGCGACCGCAGAAAACGCTAGTCGACGCTTCGGTCGCCGTCGAAGTGTTCATCGGCGCGTCCGACCATTTCGGATGTACGATCGTGGCCATAATTGAGAGCGGCCCTCTCATAGCCGAGATTGTGGGCCTGGTCGGAGAGCGTGCGCGGGTGGAGATGCTCGGGGCGCTGACGGGGCGTGGGACGCCGCATAGCCGGACGTGGAGGAGGTGGCCATGCTGGAGGGGAAAACGCGCATCCCGCCGGTCGACGTCGAGATGCTCCCGGACGATCTGCGCGAAACGCTCGAGGAACAGCGCAAGCTCCGCGGCGCGCCGCTCTATCCCTACCTTTTCTACGCGCGCAACCCGGCTTACTTCCGCGCGGCGAAGGCGATGTGGACCGCCCTCCAACAAGAGACGAAGCGCGTGCCCGTAACACTTCGGGCGCTGCTCAATCGGCGCGTGGCCTCGTGGAACGGCTGCGAGTTCTGACAGGACGTTAATGCTGCCGTGGGCAGCAGGAACGGCCTCTCGACGGAGAAGATCAAAGCGCTCGACGACTACGCGAAGAGCTCGCTCTTTACCGACGCGGAGAAGGTGGCGCTCGAATACGCCGACGCGATCACGGACACGCGCCGCGACGTCGACGACGAGTTGTTCGCGCGCATGCAACGGCACTATGACGATGACACCATCGCGGAGTTGACGATGATCATCGCGTGGGAGAACGCATCCTCGCGCTTCAACCGGGCGTTCCGCATCCCATCGCAAGGGTTCTGGAAGCCATAACCGATCAGAGCCAACAGCCATGAAGTTCGGCATTCACAACTCGTCGTGGCTTGACCGTCCCGATCCGGCCGATGCATTCGAGGCGGTGAAGGCGAAGGCGCAGTGGGCGGAAGATCACGGCTTTGTGGGCGCGCCCGATGAACCGGTCCTGGAAGGCTGGACCGTCCTGGCAGGGCTGGCCGCCGTCACCGGCCGCATCCGTCTTGCCACCCTGGCCACGGCGGTCGGTTATCGTAATCCTGCGCATCTCGCGAAGATCGCGGCGAGCGTCGATGTGATCAGTCGGGGACGACTGACGCTCGGCATCGGTGCCGGCTTTTTCGAGGATGAATACAAGCAATACGGCTGGGAGTTCCCGCCGCAGCCGGCGACCCGCATCCGGCAGATGGAGGAGGCGGTCCAGTTGATCCTGAAGATGTGGACTGAGCCACGGACGACCTTCCACGGCCGGTATTTCCACGTCGAGGATGCGATCCTCAAACCGAAGCCGGTGCAAAAGCCGCGTCCGCCGATGATGATCGCCGGCGGCGGCGAACAGATGACGCTGCGCGCGGTCGCCCGCCTGGCTGACGCCTGCAGCGGTTGTACCCGACCGCTGGATCATTCGACCTGAGGGCGCGGATGAACTCCACTTCCTTCAAGTTTACCTCCCGATCGGTCGCCGTCTCCGACTGCCAGAGGATCTCCTTTCGGATCGTGAAGTCACGGCTCTGCTCCGGCGTGAAGTCGCTTTGGATGAGTCGGCTGTCGACGCTGCCGAAGTAATTGACGGTCGCCGTGAGATCTTTGCCGATGTAGATCTTCTCGTAGATGACCTTCATGCCCGATCGTCCGGCATTGCATCCCTACCTCAGGCCGCGAGCACCTCGCACGCCGCACTCTGGACCGCGCGCCACGGCGTCCGCTCCCATCCGGTGCCAGTCGCACTCGTGGGCGAGTGCTCCATCCCGCTCGTGTAGAAGGTGGCCCGCCAGCCCTTCTCGTCGCTACTGGCGCGCTGGTCGCCACTGCGATCATCGCGCCCAAGACAATGACAGCGAGCCCGATCAGCCGCATGGGCACCTCGGTGGGGATGGCTGGCGGGAGTCTAGCCGAACGCCCGAGCGCGCACCAGCATGGCGCCGCCAGGGCGCGTCATCCAGACAGCGGGGATGGTCGTCAATGGCTACATGCGATACAGCGCGCTCTGTGATTCCGGAAATTTCTCATTGTGAAACGTCTTTCATCTTGACGGCCGCGTGCCGGAAGAGGATGATCGCGCACCGCTTCGAGAAGCGGACGGAGGCGCCGACCATGATCTCGATGGAGAACCGATCGAATCATGTTGGGTGGCCTTGTCGCCGGATTGCTGACCGCGACGGCGGCATGCGCTCTGGCCACCGATACGCGCCAGCCGCCCGAACTCAGGCCTGCGACGCCTGCGCCGGCGCCACAAGCTCCAGCGATCGCGCCGGAGCGGCCGTCGAACGCGGACGATCCCCGTGCCGTCATCGACTGGCTGCTGAGTCCTTCGTCAGTGCGCGGACGGTGAGCGGCAGGTTCCGGAGGCTAGGACATCACGAGCGCCGAGAGTTACTCGACTGCAACGGCCAGCTTCTGGCCGGCCTCGTCGTCGGATTCGTGATCGGCGTCTGCGTCGAGAGGGTCGTGATCGCCGTCCTTGTGGCGGTCGCCAACACCATGATCGAGGAGCGCCGCCAGCCCGACTGGTGGCCCGAAAATATCCGGCGCGAATGAGCCTCGGCCTGGCTCTTTGGATCCTGGTCGCCCCGGCCCCGGACTGGTCCTGGGCCATCCTCGACGGCCCCTTCGAGTCGGCCGTGACGTGCGAGGCGCGGCGCGAGGCGCGGCTTGATGCCGACCACACGCTCTGCGCGAGGCTCCGCTGACGGACACGACGAGAGTCCTCGACCATTTATCCAGGAATCGCCCAGGCTTCCGGCTCCGGGATGTCGCGGCCCAAATTCGGATTGGTCAGCCGCCGCCTCATGCGTCAGTGGAGAAGGACGGTGATCATCGAGCTCGGATTCTGGCCGGATCAGGACCGACTGATCAATGATCTGGCCGCAGGACGGCGTGTGGCGAAGGACAGGCTAGACGGAGCTCTCTGCCGGCCTGCCCGAGCGACCGTGGGTCGGCGAGGAGCTCGGAGCGGCGGCAGGGTCGGTGACGAGGGTGCAGAGCGCAGCCGCCACCGCCAGGGAGATGCCGCCGATGACCAGGGCGGTGAGCCGGTTGTCGCCGCCGAGGAGGCGCACCAGCGAACTCTCATTGGTGAGGAAGTTCTCCATGACCGGGCCGAAGACGAGCGCAGCCAGGATCTCCGGGATGACGATGAAGAAGTTGAAGATGCCCATGTAGATGCCGGTCTTCCCTGGCGGAAGGGCGCCCGCCAGGATGGAATAGGGCATGGAGAGGACGCTCGCCCAGGCCACGCCCACGCCCACCATAGACACGAGCAGCAGGTACTTGTTGCTGATGAAGGCGATCGAGACCAGACCTACCGCACCCGTGAGCAGGCACAGTCCGTGGGTGAGCCTGCGGCCCAGCCGCTCGGCCACGACCGGAAGCGCGAAGGAGAAGGCGAAGCAGACCGCAGAGTACATCGCGAAGCAATTGCCACCCCAGGCGATCCCCTGCTCGTAGGCCTGAGTACCGGGCGTCCCGCCGAAGATGTTTCGGGCCACGGCCACGCCGAAGTAGAGCCACATGCAGAAGAGGCCCAGCCAGGTGAAGATTTGGACCCAGGCAAGACGCCGCATCGTCTGAGGCATCGCCATCATGTCGCGAAAGATCTCGGAGGCGGTGGCAGCGATGCCGGCCTTCTCGGCCTTCATCCTCGTGAAGGTCTCCATGTCGTCAGGCGGGTACTCCGTGGTCGTGAAGATAGTCCAGAGTACGGCGGCGAGGAAGGCAAACGCGCCCGCGTAGAAGGCGAGCGTCACCGCGAGAGGGATGGTTGTGTCAGCCGTCGCACCGCCACCGCCGACAGGAAGGACACTGTTCAGGAGCCAGGGGAGCATGGAGGCGATGACCGCGCCCAGTCCGATGAAGAGGGCTTGCATGGCGAAACCGCGCGTGCGTTGCTCGGGGGGCAGGAGGTCGGCGACGAAGGCACGGAAAGGCTCCATGCTGATGTTGATGGAGGCGTCCATCACCCAGAGCAGCCCTGCCGCCATCCATAGCCCCGACGAATTGGGCATGGCAATGAGCGCGAAGGAGGCCAGCAGCGCGCCCGCGAGGAAGTAGGGGCGACGCCGACCCAGCCGGTTCCAGGTGTTGTCGCTCAGGTGGCCGATGATGGGCTGGACGACCAGCCCGGTCAGCGGGGCGGCGAGCCAGAGAATCGGGATCTGGTGGGCGTCGGCGCCAAGGTACTCGTAGATGGCGCTCACGTTGGCCATCTGCAGCGCCCAGCCGAACTGGATACCCAGGAAGCCGAAGCTCATGTTCCAGATCTTCCAGAAGCTCAGGTGCGATCTCTGGACGCCCCTGGCGCTTCCATTCACGAGCGGCTCTCCTCTAGGCATATTGGGCCTCGTCACGACTACTTGATGAGCAGAACCTGTCCTTCGTGGGGACCGATTGCGAAATGCAGCCGCCCATCTGCACCCAGCTTGCCGAGCGTCTTCTCCTCGAGGAGGTCCGTGACCACGCCGCCGGGCGGCGCGGTCTTAATGGCCACCGTCTCGCCAACGATCGTGCGGCCGAAGTTCGTGGCCGTGACCTGGATGCCCCTGCCGTCGGGGAGCCGGTGGACCATGACGACTAGGCCCCTGGCCTTCACTGCCGGGATGTCGATCTGCTCGCTCTCATTGATGCGGTATTCGGCGCGCACGCGGAGCATCTTCTTCAGCTGCCAGACGAACGATCCGGGGCGCGTGAGCTGCTCGGGAAGCGTGCCGTAGAGCGCCTGGCTGCGGGGCAGATCGGCGCTCGATTTAACCGCGCCAGGATTCGTGCCGAGCAGATCGTAGGAGCCTCGGTTGATCCAGCGCGTATCACCGTCGGCGAGCAGGGTCTTCACGGACTCGCCCGGCAGTGTCAGGGCACCCACGAGATCCCAGCCGGACAGGGCAAAGATCCCCGGCTGCATGGCGTTGTACATGGCCACGAGCAGGTGGGCGCGCTGGATGTCCCGCCGCTGCGCCTCAGTGAGGCGGCCGACGTCGCGAATCCCGAGGGCGGCGGCGGCCACGGTGGCGGTGGTGCAGGCGACGCCATTGGCGGCCTCCAGGTTGTAGGGCGCGGCCGGGCCGAGGAGGCGGGCGTGCATCTCGGCTCGGATGATCTCGCGCAGCTCGCTCCCCTTCATCGTCTTGCCGTGGAAGGTGAAGGTGGCGTCCTTGTGGCGGGTCCAGAAGTGCACCAGCTCGAGAGTGAGCTCGTCGTGGTTCTGGAGCGCGTGGATGAGGCCTGCCGGATCGATCTGGTAGGTCTTCTGGAGCCCGAGCATGAGGCGCAGGAATTCGGCATCGCCGGTGACGAGGGCGTGATGGTAGCCGGGGCGGGTCACGAAGTCGTAGGAGAGATCGGCGCCACCGTGGGACATGGCCTTGATGTCGTCGAGGGTGAGATTGAGCTCCTGGAAGGTGAAGCCACCGAGCTTGCGGACCAGGCCGGCGATGAGTTGGTTGGAGGTGACCGACAGCGGATGTCCCTCGGACCAGGCCCGGTCGTTGTTGGAACCGATCTCGATACCGAGGAAGCCATTGGCGTCGAGCCGCAGCATGCTTTCCCCCAGCGTGCCCAGGGAGTGGAGCGCGTCCCCAATAACCAGCCGCTGCGCGGCGAACGTGGGATCCAGCCAGTTGAAGGTGGGCTGCCCTCCCTTGAAGTAGTGAAGGTAGACCCAGCGGCGCTTCCTGCCGTCGACCCCGGCGACGGCCTCGGTGGCCGACCAGTCTGTCTCCTTGATGTTCTTCTCGTAGAAGATCGTGCGCGGGAGTTGCCCGACGATGTAGCCGCGCGCCTTGAGCTCGTCCACCGCCTCGGGCTTGAGGTTGACTGCGTCCTTCCCGGCCGGCACGGGCGGGAGCACGCCCCAGTCCTTCGACTGGATTTCCACCATATGATAGAGGCCCGGGTAGTCGCCGTAGCCGCGCTCCGCGAGCCGGAAGTCGGCCCCCTTGCCGCTGTGGCCGGGCACAATGTCGCCGATGGCCACGGCGCCGTTGTCGCGCGCGCGACGGACCATGGATTTGTACTCCTCGTCGCTGCCGAAGCCAGGGTCGATCTCAGTGCCGATGCGATCGAAGTTGCCATCGATGGTGGGGGTGTACTCGCGCCCTCGAATGCCCCCGGCACGCTTCATGGGACCGGTGTGTACCCCTTTGACCCCGATCTCCTTGAAGAGGCTCCAGAGCTCCGGGTCACCCAGGCTGCGCAGCACCGACTCGCCTGGCCTCGTGATGTGGGAGGGCGGGTAAGCAGTGAACCACACCGACGCCAGCGCCGAGGCGGCACGCGGCTGCGGGTTGGCGTATGGATGTTGCCAGAGCTGCCCCTGGCCTGAATAACGCCGCGCCGTCAGCTCCGCCTGGTGGAGCATCGAGCGGTCCACCAGCCAGCGGATGTAGGTGTCGCCGGAGGCGGCCTCCGGGGCCGCGGCCGATGGCGCCGCTCGAGCGGGCGCAACGACGCCGTCCGGGGCGGGCCCGAGGGAACCGGTGGAAGGCGCCGACTGGCAGCCCAGCCCGAGCACACCCAGCAGGGTGGCCAGGCTCAGAAAGACGTGGCGCGCCCCAGTGGTCATGGTGACTCTGCGTGTCATCGTAGAGCACGTTGCAAAAAGAGTAGCCGTACGCTCCACCAGAGTCAGCCTGCTGCGCCCATCGATTGGCCGGCCGTTCAGATGCATCAGTTCAAGCTTCCGACCTTCGAGCCGCATCCGTATCGCAGACCCTGCTTGGCCGTGTTTTGGACGTGAACGGGGCCCAGCGAGCCCCAATAAGGGCCAAAGGCAGGTCCTCCGGTGAAGGCTTAAGCGACCGCTGTCGTTGGGGATCGTTGGGGGATGTCGCGGCAAGTACTAGGCTCATAACGCAAACATGAACGACGAGGGGTTAGCGGACGCAAGCGCCGCTAACCCCTTTCGTTTACCCAGACTTCACCCAGGAATTGGTGCGGGATCGGCCCACGCTGCTTCGGCCACCCCGGCGCGATAGGTGTCGACCTGACATAATCTTCCCGGTCCTTTCCGAGCGCGCCTGCGTTGGTTCGGGCGACGCAAGCTAGGCCGTGGGCCCCGTAAGCGACGAGCCACGCGCGCCGAATCCGGCGAAGCATAGCCGGGTCCAGGATACGTCGAAACGGCTCGATCGCGATCAGATACGGTCGCGTGAGCCAGGAAACGGAGATCACGTATATCCCCCAGTACAGACGGTACCCGCCCGCGGTGGGCGCCAGTGCAGTGCAGACGTACCCGTGTACCGTGGCATTACGGGTCTCACTCAGCGCCTCGCCGGGAAATTGGTACAGCAAAAGGAACGAACCAACGGGAGTGCCGGGGGCAATTTCGGAGTCGCCGCGATCGCGCTCCGACAGCCGCGACAGCAGCGAGTCTTCGGGCCGTATCTGCACGTGGTCCCAGCTGAACACGCGTCCGAGGAAATGTCGTCCGGCACCGCCGCCCGGAAGATCCACGATAGAGACGTCGTACAAGGGCACGTCGCGCAGCAGGTCGTGGGCGCGAAGGTCCAGGCGCAGATACTCGGCGGGGGGACGCCCGCATGCGGCGAACTGTATCAGATTCGATCGGATGCGCGCGACGGCGGCACCGAGGAGCAACTGCGGGCCCGCGCAACGCGTCTAGATCAAATCAATC
Source organism: Candidatus Rokuibacteriota bacterium (assembly GCA_003220535.1). GTDB lineage: Bacteria > Methylomirabilota > Methylomirabilia > Rokubacteriales > CSP1-6 > AR31. Next base: position 10,203 of record QHSU01000015.1, on the reverse strand, counting down.
TCGAAGCTGAGCACCCTCGCCCGATAGAACCGGGACCGTGGCGTGGCTCGACACCGAGGCGAGTTTCGCCTTCGTGACAGGCAAGCCGTTAGTCATCTTCGCCGACCAGTCGGTCACACCGTGCAGGCTCCTCGCGAGCCCCGACATCGCCCTCCTGAAGCACCGAGCAGCGCGCCCGGCAGTATGCTCACGCGTCGCCCATCGAAGCTCACGATTAGAGTCTACGCGGGCTCTGGTAGCATCAGTTGGTGAGGCGTCTCCTTCATCCGTTCGTGCTCGTGGTGAGCGCGATCCTCCTGGCCGGCTACGCGTACATCGCCGCGCGATTGACGTCGACGGCGCCGCTCCGGGTGGCGCTGGCGGCGCCGTTCATCATGGTGTGGATCCTTCCGGTCGTCTACTGGTTCGGCGATCGGGACCGCCGGGGCCGGGTGCACGAGTGGGTGCAGGCGCTGAGCTTCCTCTGCATGGGATGGCTCAGCTTTCTCCTTGTGCTGACGGTGGGACGCGACGTGCTCCTGCTGGCGACCGCCGCGCTGCCGCCGTTGGCGGCTGGGCACACGCTCCTCGATGAGGCGGGCGCTGCGTGGGTGCCGGTGGCTGCGCTGGCCGCGGTCTGCGTCGGCGCGCTGGCCGCGCTGCGGGGCCCCTACGTCCGTCGCGTCGATATTCCCGTGGAGGGGCTGGCGCCGGATCTCGACGGACTCCGGATCGTGCAGATCAGCGATCTGCACGTCGGTCCGACGATGCGGCTCGCATACGTCCAGCGGGTCGTCGACATGACGAAGGAACTCGCGCCGGATCTCATCGCGCTGACCGGCGACATCGTGGACGGGCCGGTGCCGCGGCTGGCGCCCCACGTCGCGCCGCTCGGGGCGCTGGCGTCCGGGGACCGCGCGTTCTTCGTGCTCGGCAACCACGACTACTACTCGGGGGCGGCGCCGTGGACGGCGCACTTCGAGGCGATGGGATTTCGCGTGCTCCGCAACGCCCACGTCACCATCGCGCGTGGCGCGGCACGCCTCCTGATCGGCGGCGTCATCGATTTCGCCGCGCGAATGTCCGATCCCGACGCGCGGCCACGTCCGGACCTCGCGACCGACGGCGACGCGCGGCCGGCCTTCCGTCTGCTCCTGGCGCACAATCCGAAGATCGCGTCGCTGGCCGAGCAGGCCGGCTTCGACCTGCAACTGTCGGGACACACGCACGCCGGCCAGTTCTTCCCGTGGACGTTCGTGATTCATCTGGTCCACGGGCCGCACGCGGCCGGGCTCTCGCGCCGCGGCCGCTTGTGGGTCTACGTCAGTGCCGGCACGGGGACGTGGGGTCCGCCCGTGCGCCTCGGCACGAGGCCGGAGCTCACGCTCCTGCGCCTCGTGCCCGCGAACGGACCGCGCCGCCGCTAGCCAGCGGACCTACGGCTGCTTAGGCTTGAGCAGCTCTTGCAGCTGTCGGAGGGCTTCCGCGTCCTCGCGGCTCGGTGCCGGATTGTTACACCGAGGATCGGTCCGCTGCCGTGCGCGGATCATCGCGCGGGTCACAGGGATCGGAGCGCAGCCGTAGTCGTTCTCGCACACCAGATCCCACTGGGGACGGGCCGCGATGTGGCATGCGAAGCAATTGCCGCCAAATCGATTCACCACGTCGGTGAAGCCTCGCTTGCGGATCTGCGTGCCATTCTTGGAGACGTCGAGCTCGAAGAACTCCCAGTCGTGCGTGACCACATTGAAGCCCTTATCCCGCTTCACCATGGCCTCCCGGGAATCAGCTGATGACGGAGCCGGGCGGGTAGACTGCGCCCGTCGGGGAGTTCGCGGCCGCCACCGTCGCGGCCAAGTCGCAGCGCAGGTTGTCCACGTAGAACTGGCGCACGGGCGTCATCGACGTGATGCAGCGGAACGACTTGGCGTCGATGATCTTTGTGTCGACGGCGTCTCCGGGCCGGATCGAAACCAGCACGGAGATGCCGAGGCCGAGTGTCGTTGCGATCACGACCGTGATAAGCCTCGCCAAGTGAAGCTGTACGCTTGCAGAACGTAGCATTCCGAGTCCGGCGGCGAGGCCCCTCATCGCGCGAGCGGCAACACAGCGGCGGCGATTCGTCACGGGTTCGAGCTAGACCAGCGTGATCGTGACGTCGACATTAGCGGCGGCAGCCGCGAAGACTGCGGTGCCCAAGAAGCGGCGTCGATCATGATTCGTTGCTTTCAGCCATCTATGTCTCTCCCGCGTCGCAGTGACAGGAACGCCATACTGTCATCAGGGGCCGAAGGTAAACACATACACTTGCAGCCCGGGATCGCTGGCGACGAGGGTCAGAACATGTTTTCCACGGGGCGCGCGGGCCACCAAGCGAATCATTCCTGATCGATCGAAGCGCGCCACTCCGTCAGGGCCGACGTCGGCGCCGCGTGCCTCGCCGACCGGTTTTCCGTCGAGCATCACCGCGACCGCAGCTTTGCCCGCCGCTCCCGGTCGCATCACCGCGTTGACCTCACCGGCCTTGAAAGGAAGGACGATTTTGCCGGTGCCGTTCTGGAGTTCGAGGTACTGTCGTGAACTCTGCCAATTACCCTCCAGGGTAACCGTGCCCGGCTCGCGTCGTTCGGCACCGACGTAGGTCTCGCCCGTGATGCCGGCGTACGAGGGCTCGCCTGTCTTCGCAAACGCCGTCGCCTCGGGGCTGATCGGCGGCAGTTTGGTCCCCGAGCGGGCCGCGACCAAAAGGCGCCGGATCTCTGCCTCGATATCGCTGTAGTTGCCCTCGCCCACCCACCACTTCACCAGTGTTCCGTGGGCATCGAAGAGGTACTTCGTCGGCCAAGCGTCGTTCCCGAAGGCCCGCCATGTCGCAAAATCGTTGTCGAGTGCAATCGGATAGGTGAGCCCATGATCGCGAATCCCACGATCGATGTTCTCGGCGCGCTTCCCGAACTCGAACTCCGGCGAGTGCACGCCGACGACGACCAAGCCGAGGTCCGCGTAATCGCGGTGCCACGCCTTGACGTAGGGCGAGGTGCGGATCCAGTTGACGCAGGTGTACTCCCAGAAGTCGACCAGGACGACCTTGCCGCGCAGCATGTCGGCCGTGAGTGGTGTTGAGTTCACCCAGCGCTCCACCTTGAAGGCCGGCATGTCGCCGGCCGCGCTGGCGGCGCCGGCACCAATGGCAACACCGAGGAACACGAACGGCAGAATGACCGTCATTGGATCGAAGCCACGATCTCTTCCGTTCACAATGGCGCTCGCGTAGTACGGGATATTGACGTCAAGACTCGCGCGCATCTCCTCATGCGAGAAGCTGGCGGTCGCGTCTCCACCATTTCACGCCAGTACCTGCGCGAACTTCGGGTTTTGGGCTGTTCCCGTTCACCGCTTTCCGTAGTCCGTGAAAACGTAATCTCTTGTCTTCACGATCGTGTGGCACGCGAGCCCGCACTTGGCGTCGTTTCCCTGCGGCGGCTGGTCAGCCAGGGTGAAGGGCGTGAACGTATCGGACGCGGCGACATACTTGAACGCGGCCCATCCCCATCCTCCGCTGTCCGCGAACCTCTTGCTATCCTTCACCATGAAGTCGACGTCATGCAGGCTTGCCGGCACCGTCGCAGTGGGGAACGCTTCCATCTTTTTCGGGTTCCAATGGATCTTCGCCATCTTGGAGCCGTCGGGGAAAGGCTTGCCGTTGCCGGGAATGCCGGACTGGTAGGCCTTGATCATCACGGGATCCGCGAGGATCACAGCCATCAGCTTTTCGCTCTGACTGATGGAGACAGTCTGCCAGCTTTCGTATCCTCTAAACTCAGAGAACGCGAGCCCATTCGGCACTCGCACGGTGTACTTGGCCTGGCCAGTGTCCTGCGCGGAAGTGACCCTGCTGCCCAGGACGGCGAGCACTGAGACAGCGAGCGAGACCACCACGATCACAACTGCTGGGATCCTTTTGCTCTTCATCTCGACTCTCCTCGTTGTCTACTGGTTGCTAGCTACCGCAAGGATTTGATTGTTTCGAGGGTCATGGTTCGCTGCCAGGCGTTGCACCGGCCATGAACCCTCCGGCACCTTGTGATGACCGCGGAGATCGTCTGGTTGCAGAGCGCCGAATTTCCGTCCCCTCCCGAGGACCGTGTAGCATTCGAGATATCCAGCCCGCAACCATGAACGACGAGGGTTAGCGGACGGAGGAGCCGCTAACCCCTCAGGATGCCCGCTTGTGCACGGGCGCCGTCAGGACATCGCACGACAATATCCACCGCATCGGTCGCGACCTCGATCCGGCTGGCCATGCCACGATCGGCGCCCCCGACACACTCGTGCTGCGCGAGCCGAGGCCGGCCTCTTCGCAGGACGCGCCGCAGATGAAGCGGGTCGGCCTCATCGGGTGCGGAGCGATCGGCCGTCCCGTGGCACGCGCGCTGCTGGCCGGAAAGGCCGGATCGCATTCGCTGGCGGCGGTGCTCGCTCGCGCCCCACGCGATCTCGACGGGTTTCCGGTGACCGATATCGCCGAGAGGTTCCTCGCGGGCGGCCACGATCTGATCATCGAGGCGGGCGGTCCGGCGGCCTTCCGCGCCCTCGTGCCGGCGGCGCTGGAGCGCGGCGAGGTGTGGGCGGTGAGTCCGATGCCGCTCGCCGATCCGGTCCTCGAGCGCGAGATCCGCGGCATCTCGGCGTCCACTGGACACGCGCTGCGCATCGCGCCGGGGGCGCTTGCCGCGTTCGATGGCATCGCGACCGCCATGGCCGGGGGCCTGGAGAGCCTGGACGTCTTCATCGATCTCGGCGCCGGGGAGGCGTCCGAGCCCGAGCTCCTATTCGAGGGAACCGCGCGGGAGGTCGGGCTGCGCTTCCCCGAGGGTGTCAATGTCGTGATCGCGGCGGCCCTGACCGGCCCGGGACTCGACGCCACTCACGTCCGCGTCATGCGCCCCCCGCGTGGAAGCACCGGGCGCACGATGGGCTTCACAGTGCGCTCGCGGGCCGGCGTCTTCGAGCTGATGGCCAGGCCGCGCGTCGTACGCGCGGAGGATATCCACACCGTCGCGGCGAGCCTGATAGCGATGTTGCGCCGCGAGACGGCGGGTATCGTCATCGGTTAGGACCGGCCCCGTGCACCCCGTCAGAGCGGGTTTGGACCGACGACTTCCCAGTGGTAGCGGTCGCGGAGCTGCTTGCGTTCGTCGTCGTTGATCGGGCGGTGGTTCAAGAGCTCCTCGACGTAGCCGCCGGCTGCGGCCGGGGTGTACATGAACAGGACACGGCCGGTTTCGCGGCCGGTGCACTTCCAGGCATGCGGGACGTTGCGCGGGAAGAACGCGCAGGTGCCGGGCCCGCCGACGGTGACCTCGTCGCCGATCTTGAAGGTGATCTCGCCGGCGAGCACCCAGGCGACCTCGTCGCTGTCGCGGTGCAGATGGAAGAGGCTCTTGGTGCCGACGGGCACGGTTTCCTCGAACAGCATGATGCTCTCATTGGTCTCGTGGCCGACGAGCTTCAGGGCGGCGAAACGGCCAGGCGCCGCCATGTCGAGATGCTTCCCACCGCCCGCGGGTACGACAAAGCCTTTTGTCGCGTCCATATTGATGTCCCTCCCTGTGGCTAAGGCGTGTTGCCTGTGTCGAGCGGCCACACCCAGCGATCCCACGCGAGACCGACCACATGCATTTGGCCGTCGGCTCGCGCGCCTCCCCGTTCGGCCACGCGCCGCGAGCGCGCGTTCGACGGAAGAATGGCCGAGACCGTGTACGTCAGCCCCAGAACGTCGCGCGCGTACTGATCGAAGCAGGAGAATCCGTAGAGGAGCGCGATGTTCTTCTTCACGGTTGCTCATGCCGACTTGCGCTCTACCATCCGAGGGTCGTCGACATTGAGGTCAATCTTCTCGCCGGGAAAGGGCGTCGCGGTCATTAGCGTCACGCCCTCCGAAGAGTGAAAGCGGTGCCACGCGCCCTGCGGAATGACAGCCATCATTCCTGCGCGGAGCGCGAAAGACTTAGGCGGCCCGTCATCGCACACGATTTCTAGGTTCGCAGTGCCGTCGAGGATGTGAATCATCTCGTCGCCGCCGGGATGTGCTTCCCAATGACCTTTCCCTGCGAACTTAGTGGTGAGCAGGGCACCGTCGCGGTAAGACGCCAATTGAGCGGCGCTCCCCTTTCGATCCGCCATCGTCGACTGCGGGGTCCGGCCACGGAACATGGTCAACTTCTCGAGTTCTGCGTTGAGATCGATGATGCTGGGCGTTTTGCTTTCCATTTCTCTCTCCATTTATCGACGACTGTTGGCATCGAAGCGTCGGACGGTCGACGCCGTCAGCCTCGGCGCGCCCGGTAGTGGGCGACGATGACATCGGCCACGCAGGCGGTCAGCCGCTTGGCCATCGGCAGATGCAGGAACTCGTTGGGCCCGTGTGCGTTGCACCCCGGGCCGCCGGTGCCGGTGACGAAGAACTGCGCGCGGGGAAAGCGCGCGCCGAGCATGGCCATGAACGGGATCGCGCCGCCGGTGCCCCTGAACATCGCCGGCTTGCCGAAGTGGCGCTCGGAGGCGGCGTGCAGCGCGGAGAGGAGCCAGGGCTCGGTGGCCGGCGCGTCCCAGCCGGGCGAGGGCGTCTGGGCCTGGAAGGTAACGCGCGCGCCGTAGGGCGGGCCCGTCTCGAGGATCTCCCGAAGACGGCGCGTGGCCTCCACCGCGTCGAGGGTGGGCGGGATGCGCAGCGACAGCTTCAGCGACGTCTTCGGCCGGATCACGTTGCCGGCGTCCACGACCGCCGGGATGCCGTCGGCGCCGAGGACTGACAGCGCCGGCTCCCAGGTGCCGGCCAGCATCAGCTCGACCGGATCCTCCTTCGCGAGGCGCATGTCCGGCATCACCGGAAACCGACCGAACTCGGCGCCGAGCGTGGCGACCACCGCCCGCGCTTCCTCGCGGCGCGCCGGCGGCATCACGACCTGGAAGTCCTTGACGATCGCCCCGGTGCGCTCGTCCTCGATCCGCGAGAGGAGCTGGCGCGCGATGCGAAAGCTCGACGGCACCATCCCGCTCGCGCCGGAGTGCACGCCCTCGCTCAGCACCTCGACGGTCAGCACGCCGTTGACGATCCCGCGCAGCGAGGTCGTCCCCCAGAGCTGGTCGTAGTTGCCGCAGCCAGAGTCGAGACAGATGACGAGGTCGGGCTCGCCGAGCCGCGCCGCGAGCGCCTCCATGTAGGCCGGCAGGTCGCGGCTGCCGCTCTCCTCGCACGCCTCGATGAGCACCACGCACCGCGCGTGGGGCGCGCCCGAGCGCTGCACCGCCTCGATCGCGGTCAGCGCGCAGAACACCGCGTACCCGTCGTCCTGGCCGCCGCGGCCGTAGAGCCTCTCACCGCGGCGGACCGGAATCCACGGGCCGAGGCCGTCGCTCCAGCCGACCATCTCGGGCTGCTTGTCGCAGTGCCCGTAGAGCAGCACCGTCTCCGCGGAGGTGCCCGGCACCTCGAGCAGGATCAGCGGGGTCCGGCCGGGCAGGCGCACCGTCTCGACGGTGAGGCCTTCGATCGGCCGGCGGCGGGACCAGTCCTCGATGAGCGCCACGGCGCGGTCGATGTGGCCGTGCGCCGCCCACTGAGGGTCGAAAGCCGGCGACTTGGCCGGGATCTCGATGTACCGCGTGAGGGTGGGCAGGATGTCCTCCTCCCAGCGGCGCTCGACGAAGTCGAACACGCCGGGGGAAGATGTGCGCGATCTCTCGCTCATACGTGTTCTCCTTTCTCCGCTCATGCGTCTCGTGTCAGTCTTGGCGGACGGCCATGATCGAGAGGGAGATCTGCACCCGCTCGCCCAGATACGCGCCACCCGTGTCCATCGCGGCGTTCCAGGTCACCCCGAAGTCGCGCCGGTCGATCGTCGTCTCCGCCCGGAACGCCGCGGCGATCTTGCCGCTGAGGTCGCCCGTCACCTTCCAGTGCGCCGGGTCAACGGCCTCGAGGCGGGTGCTCTCGAAGGTGATGGTCGGATGTTCCTTGCCGCCGAGCAAGTCGGGATCCATGAGACGGCTCATGAGCCGATCGTTGGTCACGTCGACGCTGGCCACCGGGATCGACGCATTGACTGACGCCGCCGCCGGCCGAGCCGGGTTGAACTCGAGCGAGCCCTCCAGGGCGCGAAAGCCCGTCCGGTACGTCGAGAAGCCCATGTAGTCCAGTGAGAACTCGACGCTCGAGTGCACCAGTTCGATGGTCCAGTTTGAAAGCGTAGTCGCCATGGTGGCCTCTATCACATCTTCGCCGGGCTAGCGGCTCACGTCTGGTTGATAACCGACCACCCGTCGGCGCCGAGCGCCCGTGAGCACAGCCAGCGTGGCGAGACCGCCTGCGCCCCAGACGAAGAACGCGGTGCTCACGCTCCAGCGCTCGGCGACGGCGCCGATCAGGGGGGCGGCGATCGGGAAGGAACCGCCGTGGATCAGCGTGTAGAGGCCCATGACCCGCCCTCGGAGCTCGTCGGACGAGCCGAGCTGGAGCGCCGTGTTGCAGCCGGCCGAGGTGATCACGCTGGCGAAGCCGAGCAGGAACAGGGCCACCGCGGTGAGCGAGAAGCTCTCGACCACGGACAGCGCCAGCAGCACCGCGCACGCGGCGGCCGCGCTGGCGTGGAGCAGGGCCAGCGGCGGGTGACGGGGCACGACGGTGCCGAGCGTGAGGGCGCCGGAGACGGCGCCCACCCCGACCGCGGCCATGAGGAAGCCGAGCTCCTGGGCGCCCTGGCCGAGGACGTTCCTGGCCAGCAGCGGCACCCACATGGTGAAGTTGAACGCGCAGAAGCTAATCACGAAGAGCACCCCCAGCAGCGCGCGGATCTCGGGCGTGCGCAGGGCGTAGGCCAGGCCCTCCGCGATGTCCTGACGGATGGTCGTCGGGCGCTGGCGGCGCGAGCGACCCTCCACGCCGAGCGTGGCCAGCGTGGCGATGACGAGGAGGTGGCAGGCGCCGCTGACGGCGAAGGCCGGCGCCACGCCGACGCTGGCGATGACGAGGCCGCCCGCGGCGGGACCCACGATCCTCGCGCCGTGGAACGCCGCGGAGCTCAGCGCGACCGCGTTGACCACGTCGTCCCGGCCCACCGTCTCGCTCACGAACGACTGCAGCACCACGTTGAAGAGCGTGTTGGCCAGGCCCGCGTACAGCGCCAGGATGCCGACGTGCCAGTACGCGACCACGCCCGTCGCCACCAGCGTGGCGACGGTGAGCGCCGTGCATGCCTGCGCGGCCTGGGTGGCCATGAGCATGCGGCGCTTGGCCACGCGGTCGGCGATGGCGCCGCTGGGGACGGCGAGTAGCAGTATCGGGCCCCAGTGCAGCATGTTGATGAGCCCCAGCAGCAGCGGCGAGTTCGTGAGCGACAGGACCAGCCACGCTTCGGCCACTGAGAGCATATAGGTCCCGATCTGGGAGATCGTCTGGGCGCCGAAGAAGGCGCGGAAGTCCCGAGAGCGCAGCGAGCGGAGGGCCTCGGGCACCTCGAACATTCTGGTTAGTCCTCGCCGGGCCGCGAGCGCCGCTCGGACTGCGGCACCTCGCGCAGCAGCTGGTGGAAGCGCCAGCGGTGGCCCTCGAGGTCGAGCGCCTCGTAGGTGCGATGCGCCTCGTAGGGGCGATCGCCCCAGACGTAGTCGCGCAGCCCGTTGGCGATCGGTGCACCCGCGGCGACCGCGCGCTGATAGTGCGCATCGACGTCGTCGACGTACACGCTGATGTACTGGCTCTCGATGCCGCCACTCTTCGGGCTGATCGTGCCGTGGTGGCCCTGCGGGCCGATCCCGATCACGCCGCCGCCGAACTCGAGCATCGCATGGTCGATCCCGCCGCCCGCGCTCACGAGCCGCGCGGTTGGGATCTCGCGGAACCCGAACGCGCGCTCCAGGAACGAGAGCGCGGCGCTGACGTCCTCATATGGAACCTGGGGAACGATTGTCGGCCCGCGCGTGGGCTCGACCTCCTGCCGGATTGCTGCCATGAGCACGGCCTTTCCTCGGTCGAGCGCCGCCGGCTCGAACGCGGCCTCGCGCCGCAGCTTCCTCACCAGGTCCACCGGCTTCATCGCCTTTTCACCCTCTTTTTCCCGCCCGGCTCGAGCAGTTCACGCAGATGCGCGCGGGCGCGGTTGAGCCGCGAGCGCACCGTGCCGATCGGCAGCTCGAGAGCCTCGGCCACGCTCTGGTACGAGA
>QHSU01000049.1 GCA_003220535.1 Candidatus Rokuibacteriota bacterium | reverse complement strand
TTGCACACGCGGTCGTTCATCGTGGACCCTCCAATTCACCTCTTTCGACGTTGGCGCCGCGGGCGCTGTCAGCAGCCCTGGAGATTGCCGCAAGAACACGCAAAGCCGGCCACCGGACTCGGCATCGATCCGCCCCGTCGACGAGCGTCAGCGCTCACGCGAGTAGCCCCGCGATGATGCCCGTGAGAAATACGCCGTCGAACGTGCCGGCCCCCCCGATAGAGACCACGGGCGCGCCCAGCTCCCCGATCCGCTGAAGATTCGAGAGGTCGGCTCCGATCAGCGCGCCCATTGAGCCTGAGACGTACGCGACCGGAGGCGCTCGACGAAAGGCCAGCACGAGGCCGACGGCGGCCGCGGCAAGCGGGGGAACGATCATCGGGACCGCGATGCCGAGAAGCATGCGCCAACGCACGCTCGAGCGAAGAAAAAGGTAGAGGGACAGTATCAGCGGCAGAAGGGCGCCGCCCACGTTGATCGCGATGATCGTCACGCCTCTTCCTGGAGAGGCGGCGCGACGTGGGCGCGCCCGAACACGACGACATTCTGAGCCGGCAGCAGGCGCTCGACGGGCATCGCGTACAGCGGGACATTCACGTGGCTGCCGAGCAGGGACAGCAGCATGACGACGAACATGTCGCGGGAAGGCACGCCGATCTTCCGATAGGCGTACCCGAGGATCCCCAGCTCGACCACGAACACCAGGACCACGAGCAAGAGCAGGAAGAGGCCGAGCACGACCGGGAATGCGAGCGGGAAGATCATCGACATTGGGACGCGGCGCGTCTTGCCGTCGTCGCACTGCGATCAATCGACGCCTCCCTCTGGCCAAAATCCAGCGCGCATGTTCCCGTTGCGAATATTTCCCAGGTGCAACCTCAAAGCGCGCATCTGGGAGACCTCTACGAGATCGCAAACTGCCCAAGTGGACAAACCGACAAGGTGATCGCGATTGTCGGGGGAACCTATTGGCAGGGATCGATTCCCACGGGAGTCGGCGTTGGCTCCGACACGGCGCTCATTCAGGCCAGCCGGGGTGGCTCGGCCGGGCGCCGCTCGCGCCGCGCCTCCGCACGAGCGTGGCTGGGGTCGAGGGAGCTCGGATGGAGGCGACGGAACTCCGCGGCGGGCACGACTCGCACGACGTTCCCTTGCCCATCGAGGATCGTGACCGGAGCGATGGATTCTTCGTGCGAAGGAAGCCTGACAGCGCCCCAAAAGTCCTTCATACCTCATTCCTCCCGTCTCAGCAGCTTCATACCGTTGGGAGGGCGATTCGGGGCAGCGGGTTTACGCGGCGTTCGCCTCTTTAGGATAGGGCACACCCTCCACGAGGCGGGTGGGCTAGCGCTACGATCACTGAAGCCCGTCGTAGTCGTATCATCGCTTGCCCTCCTCGGCCGCTCGTTTCACGGCGATGCGTTCGTATGCCCCACACCCCGCTTCTCGGTGACTGTCGGGCTGGTCGACCTTCTTGACGCGAACTTGCGCGTTCTTGCAAAAGTTTGATGCCGCGTGCCCCAAGCCGTGTGTTGTCGCCCTCGTAATCGATGAGAGAGAGAGAAGAGGGGGTGAGATCAAATGAAGCGAGTCATCATCTTCGCACTCGTGCTCCTCGGTGCTCTTGCACCCGTGGCGGGGGTTGCCGAAGCCCATTGGAACGACGCGTGTCAGTGCAACGAGGTCGAGGCTCCGTAGCGTCGGTGTAGGCGGGGGAGTTTCTCCCCCGCCCAAGCCGCTACTTCTTCGGTACGCTGCCGTCCTTGAAGCTCGCGCGGGTCCACGGTGTCGGGAAGACACCGGAGCGTCTCGTAAGTCTTAGGTAACTGGAATCCGTCGCGCCCGGGAAGAGAAGGGCTGTGGTGAGCCTCCGCGAGATGTTCAATCAGCTGATCCACGGCTCCAAGCGCTCGCTGAGATCCGTCGAGGACTTCACGGAGTTCGAGCAGCGCACCGCCTACTTCGACGGCGACCACGTCACCGCCGCCAAGAAAGGGGTCAATCTCCCTGATCGGGCCGGCCAGGTCGCCATGATGGCCCAGATCCAGAACATGTTCGATTTCCCGCCCGGCGCTCCGGCAGGGACCGAATGAACGTGACCATGCGCTCAGAGAGATTCTCGGCTGTTGAGACCAGAACCAAGGAAGCGAATCCACCTTGCTCGACAGACCGCCAGCTTGAACAGCTCGGTGCGGGCGTCGCCGTCGGCCACGCCCTGGGTTAGCAGCGCATCAAGCTTCTGGCTCGTCCCCTCCGATGCCGGGTATTCTCGTGGGCACGGGGATGCCTCCTCTGCCGCCGGTGCCACCCGGCGACGTTTGGTTTTGGTCGTGATTCGCTACGCTGCCGGAGTCTTCGACCGGGTCTCGCTGCGATATTGCGCGCAGAAATTATCTCGATAGAGGCCAGCACCGTAGATATAGGCCGCGACCGCCGGGTCGACGAGATCCTCGAGCCGTTGACCGCTGCGCACGGCACGGCGAACCTCCGTGGCCGAAATGCGCTCACTGGGCGAGGCCGCAGCCGAAGCTCGGGCCGTGGAGTCCCAGGTCATTGCGGAGAGCGTAGAGCAACGGCATCTGGGGATCGTCGACCGTCACGGTGACCGATCGACCGTTGACATCGAGGGCAATCGCGGTGGCCATGATCAGAGCGGGAGCTGGTCCGCCGACGGATAGCCGTGCTGCTGGCGGCCCACCGCCCCGTCGTACCGCTTGGTCGATTTGAAAAGTTCGAGGTGCCCGTCCGCGGCGTAAGGGGCGCAGCGGCGGCGGAGCGCGCGCATCTCTTCCGGCATCATCCGGGTGAAGCCGCGCGCGATCGCGAGGTTCTGGCGGAGGACGTCCACGGAGTCGATGCCGCTGATCGTGGTGGCCACCGGCAGGCTCATCGCGTAGCGCAGCGCTTCGTCCGCGGTGACGACGCCATGCAGGATCGGCTGGCCGTCGCCGCCCAGGCTCTTCATCCCGAGCGCCGCGATGCCACGCCGCTCGAGCTCGGGCAACACCTGCTGCTCGAAGCTGCGATAGGTGCCGTCGAAACAGTTGAGCGGCATCTGCACGGTGTCGAACGGAAAGCTGTGCGCCAGCATCTTGAGATGAATCGCCGGACTCTTGTGGCCGGTGAATCCGACGAACCGCACCTTGCCGTCCTTCCTGGCCTGCGCGAGGGCCTCGACGACCCCGCCGGGGCCGAAGTGCAGCTCGGGGTCGTTCTCGTAGATGACCTCATGGATCTGCCACAGGTCGAGATGATCCGTCCGCAGCCGCGCCAGCGACTCCTCGAGCTGTCGCATCGCGACCTTCCCGTCGCGGCCGTGCGTGCAAACCTTGGTCATCAGGAAGACCTTGTCGCGCCGGCCCTGCAGCGCGTGGCCCAGCCACTCCTCGCTCCGGCCGTCGTGGTACTCCCAGGCGTTGTCGAAGAAGGTCAGGCCCGCGTCGATCGCCTCGTGGACGAGGGCCATCGCGGCCTGCAGCGAGGGCATGGTACCGAGGTGATAGCCGCCGAGCCCGAGGATCGAGACGCGCTCGCCCGTGCGCCCCAGCGGCCGGCGCGGGATCGGCGACGGGGCGCCGACGAGGCCTTGCAGGAAGCGCCGCCGACCTACTTCGTTTCCCACGTGCCGTTGCCTTGCTTCAGCATGTCCGTGACCTCGCGCTGCGTGGGATCGATCGGGAAGCCGTGCGGGATGCGCGTAACTGGGTTGTCGTACCGCAGCGAGACCTTGTACGGCTCGTAGCGGCCGTCGGCCGCCGTCGGCGCGCAGCGGGCGCGCATGTCGTCCATCGCCGTCGCCGTCATCGGCGTGAAGCCGCGCGCGATCGCGAGGTTCTGGCGCAGTACGGCGAGCGAGTCCATGCCGCTGATGGTGGTGGCGACCGGCAAGCTCAGCGCGTAGCGGAGTAGCTCGTCGGCGCTGACGACACCGCTCTTCACCGCCCAGGCCGTGCCGCCCATGCTCTTCATGCCGAGCGGTGCCATGCCCCGCCGGTTGACCTCGGGCAGGACTTGTCGCTCGAAGCTGTGGAAGCCCGCGTCGAACGGGTTGAGCGGCATCTGCACCGTGTCGAAGGGATACCCCAGCTCGAGCATCTTCAGATGGAATGCGGGATCCTTGTGGCCGGTAAAGCCGACAAAGCGGACCTTGCCCTGCTGCTTCGCGCGATCGAAGGCCTCGAGCACGCCGCCCTTGGCGTAGGCCAGCTCGGGATCGTTGTCGTAGACGATGCCGTGGATCTGCCACACGTCCAGGTGATCGGTCTGCAGCCGCCGAAGCGACTGCTCGAGCATCTCCAGCGCGAGCCGCCCGCTCCGGCCGTGTGTGCAGACCTTGGTCATCAGGACGACCTTGTCCCGCCGGCCCCGGAGTGCCCGCCCCAGTAGGTTCTCGGTCTTGCCGTTGTAATACTCCCAAGCGTTGTCGAAGAAGGTGATGCCCGCATCCACCGCCTCTTGGACGAGGCGGATCGCCTCATCCGCTGTGGGGAGATCGCCGAGGTGGTGACCGCCCACACCCAGCGCCGACACCTGGACGCCGGTACGACCGAGCCGTCGCCGGGGGATATCGCCGTCGCCGACGTCGTTGCCGCCGGCGTCGGCGATGTGGAGCCCCATCCCGGTACCAAGCATGCCTGCGGCGCTCATGAACTGTCGCCGGGTGGTCTGCCACTGGCGGTCGGTCGCGGCGAGACCATGCTCGAGCATCTCACCGTGACTCAGCGCCCTCGGATGACCGAGTTCAGGTCTCGGGTCTGGATCCCGCCGATCACGTCGTCGCTGAGATCCGGCCGCAGCACTGCGGGGTCGATCGCGGCGCCGCCGCTCTTCAGCGGGGGGTCGCTCGCGTGAGTCGACGCGCAGCCCGCCAGACTCAGCACCGTCAGCGCAACGAGCACATGTCGTCTCATCGTCTTCTATACCTCCCAGCACGAGGTCCTTCTTCCGTTTGGAGGGTCGTTGGAGCCCCGGCGTCACACGAGTGCTCGGCGTGCCCACCAAAGCCGGGCACTGCTGGGCTACGCCGGCCCAGCTAACCCTTCCAGGGCCCTCCGACCGTTGGCGCGCCTCACGAAGATGCTAGAGAGCGCCAATTGAAGGAGGCCGAATGACTGAGTGTCTACTTTGGCGCGTTCCTGACGCGACGCTTACTTCGCGTGGCCGCAAGGGCACTGCGGTGCTCATGGTCGAGCAGAACGCCAAGCAGGCGCTCGCCATCCTCCATCGCCGGGTTCGTGCTAGAGCTGGGCCGGAACCGCGTCGAAGGAACGGGGCACGTGCTGCTCGACGATCGCGAGGTGCGCGCCGACTACCTCAGCGGCTGAACGTCTACAGATCAAGCGTGGGCTTGCGGATTCTTGCGAAAACATTCCGCCCAACGCGCCCTGTCCGCGCCAGCCCGATCCGGGGTCCCTCGAAAGAGGAGGACCGATGAGCGCCAACCCGACTGGACATCCGGAACAGGGGCCGACAGCGTGGATCCACGCCGTGCGTGTCATCAACGCGGAGCATTTCGACCCGAATACGCCACAGACGTCCGGGATGCACCGAGTGGCGGCCGTATCGAGGGACACCGTCGGCTCGAAGGGGATATGGGCGGGGATAACAGACGTCACTGCGCATGCGGCGACCGGAACCCACCATCACGGCGAGCAAGAGACCGTCATCTATGTGGTCAGTGGCCATGTCAGGATGCGTTGGGGTGACCGCCTGGAATTTGAGGCGGACGCCGGGGCCGGGAACTTCATCTATGTGTCTCCCTTCGTTCCGCACCAGGAGATCAATCCGGCCGACAAGGCCTCGAAGTGGGTCATCGTGCGCAACGGTCACGACCCGATCGTCGTCAATCTCGAGCCCATCGACGAAACCCAACAGGAGGCGACCAGCCTCACTCACCCCGGCAGACTCGGCCGCGACCCTTGACGAAGCCTTTGACCTTCGGGCTCAAGACCACGAGGTTGAGGTCGTTGCAGATCGGGAAATAGGCGGCGTCGTCCTCCTATCGTGTGCTGTCGATGTCGGTCAAGGATCCCAGCATCTCAAGCTATATTCTGACCATCAGCGTCGGCGGGCGGCCGGACTACTCGGGCGATGTCACTGGCTCGGTCCAGGGCGAGTTGCTGAAGCTGGCGCTACAAGAGACGACGCTCGCTGAGCTCCGAGTCAAGCCGGATACGATCGCCGGTGAGCCGTTTCCCGGGCTTCCGCTGAACCTCCGCCGTTCGAGGTAGACGCCGAGCTGGAGGAGGTTGGTCGAGCGCTTCCGCAGCGTGAGCGCTCGGTTTCGGTCGAGGACCGCCGCGGTTTCGGCACCAGCTCGTCCTCCGCGATATTCGCGATCACCCGCGCGGCTTGACGATGAGGTGCTCGCGGCGGTTGACGGCCCAGCAGTCCTCAGCGTGCTCGGCGCAGACAGGGCGCTCATTGCCATAGCTCACCGCGTTAATGCGACGGCCGTTCCGGGTCTTCCTGATTCTTGCTCAAAGCGATCGGCCGATGCGCTACGGCGTGCCCATCCCGCATCCAAGAGACACGAGCATCGACTCCAGGGTTGTCGAGTGCCCCGGGGGATGGGTCCGCGGGGGCGGCGCCACAACAAACAGGAGGACGGCAATGGTTCGCATGGGTGGCGCAGCGATGGTCGCAGCAACGTTCCTCGTGGCCGTGAACGGATCGGCGATGCTCGCAGAGGCGGCGGATCGGGCCGGCACTCTACTGGCGCAGGCCAAGGACCCCGCGCTGGAGAGGCTGCGCGAATCGAGCGATCGATTCATCCGCCCTGTCTGCTCGGGTGCCATGTACGCCAGCGTGCCGGCGATCACCTCCGGCGGGGCCGGCGCGGCACGTTCCCGCCGCATGCGGGAGGCAATGCCGAACCCGGTGAGTCGAACCTCACCGCTCGCGGCCACCACTACGACGTTGCCCGGCTTGATGTCCTTGTGGATCAGACCGGCGTCATGAACGCCTCCGATGGCCTGGGCGATGCTGACCGCCAGACGCAGAAAGGCGCCCACCTCCATGCGCTTGCCGAGGAGCCGATCGAGCGGCTCGCCGCCGGGGTCGTCGAGCACCAGAACGGTGCGACCCTGGTGCCGCGCGAGCGCGAGCGGCCGCACGGCCCATCGCGGATCGAGCTCGGCCGCCAGCGAATATTCGTGCTCGATACGCGCCAGCGTTGCCGGCGAAGCATATTCGCCGGCGGGTGCCACGACGAGCACAGGAGGAAGAACGTCGGCCGGGCTTGCGTGAACGCCCCGGTACATGATGAGCTCGCCACCCTTGTTGAGCGGCTCGAGCTTGTATCCCGAAAGATCCATCACGACACGCTCGGCGAGCTGTTCAGCGCGATGTTCCGGAGTCGCGACGCCGGCCCGATTGGTAGAGACAAGTGGAAGATCGCCCCATGCGGCGCGGTCGCGGTCGCCCGCAGCCTAGCCCCATGGGCCTCGATGATCGAGCGGATCGACAACCCCATGCCCATCCCGCCGAGCTTGGTGGTTAAGAAGGCATTGAACCGCGGGTCCAGGTCGTTGGGGTCGATGCCAACGCCGCTGTCCTGCACGGCCACCAGGACGTGATCATCCTCGTGCCGCTCCGATCGGATGATCATATGCGGGGACCAGTCGGCGTCGGACGCCATCGCCTCGATGGCGTCCGTGATGAGGTTGATCCCGATCCCCAAAAACTGACCCTTGCTGTCCATAGGCAGGCTGAACTGAAAGGTCGCGCCCGGCCCGGCGTTGGGAGAGGCCCACAACCGTCCGGCGTGAGCTTCGATGATCGATCGGCTGATGGACAGTCCCATGCCCATGCCGCGCGGCTTGGTGGTGAAGAAGGCGTCGAACACTTGGTCTACGTTGTTGGGTTCGATCCCGGTACCGGAGTCCTGCACCGCCACAAGCACCTGCTCAGCTTCGTGCCGGGACCGGATCAGCAGGTCGCGTGGCCGGTCCGTGACGGGTTCCATCGCTTCCATCCCGTTGATCACAAGATTGATCAAGACCTGCTGCAGCTGGACACGGTCGCCCAACACCGCCGGCAGCGCCGACGCGAGGTCCGTCTGCAGCGACACTCGATGGCCCCGCACCTCATGGCGCGCCAGGAGCACGACCTCACGGATGACGTCGTTGATGTCCAGCCGCTCTCTATGGGGGTCGGTCCGCCGGCAGAGCGCGCGAATCCTTCCTATCACCTCCGCCGCCCGGTGGCCATCCGTCATGACGCCGGCGAGCGCTTCCCGGACGCTGTCGATGTCGGGGTGGTCCGCGGCTAGCCAGTTGAGGCAGGCGTTGGCGTCGGCGACTATGGCGGCCAGTGGCTGGTTGATCTCATGGGCGATGGAAGCTGCGAGCTCGCCGAGGGTGGACACGCGAGCGACGTGGGCGAGATCTGCTTGGGCTTTCTGCAGCGCCTCCTCCGCCCGCTTCCGATCGGTGATGTCCTGGACCATTCCGATACTGAACATCGGTTGTCCACGATCGTCTCGTACGATGTAGACCGTGAGGTCGCCCCAGACGAGGGTGCCGTCTTTCCGGCGGTAGCGCTTTTCGATGTGGTAGTGGTCGCGCTTGCCGCTCAGGAGGTCGCTGAAGAGGCTCCAGTCCGCCGTCGCATCCTCAGGGTCGGTGAACGCCGCATGCCACGGAGCTCGTGTGCGCTGTAACCCAGTATCTGCTGGAGCTTCCGATTGCTTTCGAAGGGCCGATCGGCCGAGTCGACGAGTGCAATACCGACCGCCGCTTCTTCGAAGAGCGCGCGGAACTGCCGCTCGCTTCTGCTGAGCGCTTCCTCGGCGCGCTTCCGCTCGGTGATGTCGTCCACGATCGACATGAACAGTTGGTCATTGCTCCCCGTGCCCGGGATCAGGGACACGTGGATGCTCACCCACATCAGGCTGCCGTCCTTGCGCCGGTTGCGCTTGATCAGCTCGAAAGATTGCCGTTTACCCTCCAACAGCTCGACGGCAAGCCGCCGGTTGGCTTCACGATCCTCCTCGTATGTGATGTCCATGAAGGTCAGCGTGCTGAGTTCCTCCGCCGAGTAGCCGAGCATTCGCTGATAGGCCGCATTGGCGGCCAGGAAGCAGCCACT
Organism: Candidatus Rokuibacteriota bacterium; assembly: GCA_003220535.1. GTDB lineage: Bacteria > Methylomirabilota > Methylomirabilia > Rokubacteriales > CSP1-6 > AR31. The sequence goes on along the minus strand of QHSU01000049.1, from coordinate 3,860 downwards.
GCGATCGCCCGACTGCAGCACGATGCCGACGGCCGAGTTCTCGAAGACCGCCCGCCACCGCTCTTCGCTCTTTCGCAGTTGCTCCTCATCGCGTCGGCGTGTCTTTTCGTTCGGTCGATCGAGCTCAGGCGGTTCGAACAGCTCCCACTGGTCCTGACGCCGTGCCAATGAAAAGTGGTGCGTGCGTGCGACATCCAGGATCTCCGCGACTCCCCGCGCTCCGACATGGTAGGCGCACAGCAGGGTCATCGGTTGATCCGTGAGTGACTCGCTGAGCGCCTTCTCGTAGTCACAGAAGGCCTTCCACTGCGTTGCGGGCAACCAGGAGATCTGCCCCGCGACTCGCAGTCCTTCATAGCCTCGGCTTAGCGCTGCGACGAGCTTGTCGTTCCAGCCGTCCTTCACCTTTTTGGGATTGAAGGTGCCGTCCTCGAGGTACCACTCCCGCGCCGGGAGAATCTCGATGTCACCCGAGGAGGTTACGGTGTGACCCAGCGCCTTTCTGGCGTCTGCTTCCGTCAGTGGGCCGGCAATCATCCAGACGCAGAATTCTCTGCTCTCCAGTCCTGCCCGGAAATACGGAACCAGCGTATCGAACAGATCGTCTGCCGTCTCATAGAAGTGACAAAAGTGAGTTCCCCAGGGCCGATGTCCCACGACGTCTATCCCTGTCGTCCTCAAGGCAGTTGCCACCGCATCCCCCGGGTGCCTGACAGTAATCTGAAGATACGAGGCATTGCAAGGCACGCCGAATCAGCGCAGCAGAAACGCAACGCGGCGAAGACCACGACCAACTGAGCGCGCTTGGGACCCATACGTGGAGCCGGGAACGGCGGCGCTCTTCCCGGGGCCCCCGTCGACGTCCGCGTTCCGAGGGCTGTCCACGAGCGAGGCAGCTGCGACACTACGCCCGCACGATCCCAAGCAGGGGCGGCTGCCCCGGTACTACGCCTTGATTCGGTCCAGCAGGCGGCCGACGAAGTGAAACAACAGGACGACGAGGATCGCGCTCGCTACCATCCAGATCCACTTGAACCAGCCATGAAAGATCTCAGTCACGAGCCCGCCAAGCAGATAGCCGACTCCACCGATGAGGCCGGCCCAAACGAGGCAGTTGACGATCTTGTACAACCCGAATCGAAGGAGCGGGAACTCCGTCAGGCCGAGCGCGACGGCGCCGACCAGCCGCAGGCCGTACAAGTATTGCAGCAGCAAGATGGCGGTCACGGGACGGGCTTCGATCAACCGCTTGACCTGTGCCGCACGGGCCCTGAAGGCAGCAGAACCCAGAGCGAGTCGGCGGCCGCGAATCGCCCGGCCTGTTGTGAACCAGAACATATGTCCGATCCAAGCACCAGTGGACGCGGCCAGCCAGACGCGCACGGGGTCGAGCACACCCTGTGTCGAGAGCGTCGCTGCCACGATAAGGATGCCCTCCCCTTCGAGCAGCGTTCCCCCGAACACAGCAAGCAGACCGTATCTGGAAACCAGAGCCGCGACGGAGCCAGTCGTCACGGGTTCAACTATATGGGACCGGGGGCGGGCAGAAGCCGCTGGGTGTCATCGCCCCACCTCCAGCGCGGCCCATGGCATACCAGCACCACTCTATTCATTCGTTCAGGCTCCGGGACGATTCGTGATCGAGTCGTAGTCCCAGGAGGGTTCCTATGCCATCGTCGGAGTGATGCTGACCTCGGTTGCAACGGCCCATGCCGAAAGCGCATGGGTGCTGTGGAAGCACTCGTATGAGGTCCGGATAGACAGCAACAAGGACAGTCATTCCGGGCTCAAGTGGAGCTCAAATGCCGGAGCGCCACGACCACGCGAAACCGGAAGGGCGACCTCGGGCTGCCGGCCACCACCTCATTCTCTCCGACGGCAAGTGGCACGGTGGCGACGTGATGCTGACCGCCAATCTGTACCCCGTTTACGATGGTGCCGACGTAACTGCCACGGTCTCGCACCTGAACGCCGTCGGGCCCGAGCTCGATGGCGAAATGGTTCCGCGAAACGTTGAACGGCTTGGTGTCCGAGAGCGTGAGGTCGTTGACTTCCATCGGCTGAGCTTCCCCCGCGACGGGGAGGCGCCCAACGCGAAATGGCAGACGGGCGAGACTGAGGGCCGGGGCGGCTGCCGCCGCCGCGGGCGTGAGCCCGAATAGTACGACGTCGAAGGCCCGGCCCTCCGTGGACTCCACTGCGCGTGGCGACTGGACGGCGAGAACGTTGTCGCCGCGCAGCGGCTCGAAGAGCGTCCTCAGGTACCGGAAGGTTTCCTCGGGACGCTGAAGCAGGTTCATTGGCTCGCCCCGCGTCCACGTGCTGAGCCGCCCGGTGCCGACGGGCCCGCCGACAGTGAAGAGCGGCCGTTCATCACCCAGTCCCATTTCCCCTCGACGCATGCTAGACCTCCTCGGTACGAGACCGCCTATGCCCTTTTGAGGCGGCTCACGCAGACGTCGGCAATGGCCTGAAAACTTCCGCAAGAAGACGCAAGGCGGGTCAATGAGCCACACGCCGTCGTAGCGACGGCCGTCAGTGCGAGCAGTCCGACTGAGAGGATCGATCCGGCGTTGGTTTGGATGCGCCGACGACCGGGATTTGTGCCGGGGCCTTCAAGCGGTCTGCGGGTCCCACCCTCGACCAAGTGACGCAGATGGGATCGGAGCATCGGACTCGACACCAAGGGCGCCGTCGACATCTGCCCCTGGGTAGACAAGAACGAGAAGAAGAGGTGCCGCGTCAAGCCGAATACCCGGTCCGAACTGCCGCACGATGTCGACAACGATCGGCAGTTCACCCACGAGTTGAGCGAGCGGTTATCGCCTGGACCTGCGGGAAGCGTTCGTCGCCCAGATGACTGAGCAAGTGAACATGGTGTACATGAAGCAACTCATGTTCGATGGATTGGTCGGCAATCTCACCGCGGAGTTACGGGGGGCGGCGCGGTTCTACGGCTCGCCCGAAGGCAGGGCCGTCCGCGAGAAGTTACCGACGGGGATCGACGAAATCATGCCCCTGATCCAGGCGGAGCTCTCGCGGACGGCGCGACGGCTTTCGCGCCGCTAATAACCTTCTAGATCGGCCCTCCAGATCGGGCGGTCAACGCCCGTCGCAGGACAGTCGCTGACCACAGTCCCACAGCGACTTCAGCGAAGAGCCCAAGGAGCCTATCCTTCCTCCCTGGTGCGAGAACAGGCGATGGGGACAGTTCGGGGATGGGCGCCGGTCATAAGGTGGCCTCCTATCTCGAGGCCTCTTCCACCGTGTCCCAGGAGTCTACGGTCACGCGGTACAACATCCCCTCGTCGAAATACGCCTGACCCAGGGCCGGCACCGTCTCGAGCACAGGCTCGACGTAGCTCGCGAGAGTGACGCCCGACGCATCGAGTTCGATGATTCGTAGGCGGACCTGGTCGGCCGCTCTGCCGTGGTTGTTGTAGACGTAGCCGGTGATCCTGGTCGTCCCATGTCCGTCCGGCTCGGCTGTGTAGTCGACTCGGAAGAACGGATCGGCGAGTGTCTGATGCGCCTGATCTTGCGCGCTGGCTGTCCCGACCCCCACGCCCGGCACCGCGGCGGTGAGCCCCATACCCAGCACTGCGAGTACCACTCCTGTGATGAGCGATCCCTTGCGATTCATCCGCGCTCCTCCGTTGGTCAGTGCGCTGCAATCGTCGTTGTGACGGCCGCGAGAAGTCGAGCGCCGAGATCGCAGCGTAGTTTGCGCAAGGACGTGAAAGTCGGAGGCACGGTGATGAGGCGCCGATTAGCCCCAATCCGAAAATAATCGCCATGAGCCGCGGGCACACCCTCGCATCATGAAAATCGTCTATGCTCACCGCGCGCCGGATACCTGG
>QHSU01000014.1 GCA_003220535.1 Candidatus Rokuibacteriota bacterium | reverse complement strand
ACTTGGCCTGCATGTCGCAGAGGTTGATGGCGTGACTGGCCTGGGAGCGGTCGAAGCACGCCTCCTCAACGACGGTTACGCGAAAGTTATTGCTGAAGGCGTCGAGCACGGTGGCGCGAACGCACCCGCTGGTGGTCGTGCCCATCACGATCACGCTGTCGCAGCCGAGGAGGACGAGATAGCTCAGCAGATTGGTGCCGAAGAAGCCGCTCGGCTTCTGCTTGAGGACGACGATGTCGTGGGGCTCCGGCGCGATCTCGTCGACGATCTTGTTGCCGTCGCGCCCGGTGTGCCCGACGAGGGGATTTTCCTCCGTGCGGGTGTTCTTCCAAGACCAGCTACCGGAGTCCCAGTTGTCGGCCCGGCGCATTCCGGTGGTGTAGATGACGGGTATCCCCTGGGCGTGGGCGACGTCGATCAACTCCCGGATGCGCGCCACCCCGTCCCAGGCCTCGGCCCCGCACGAGTTGCGCCAGCGCTTGATCGACTCCAGAATCGGCTCCCGGCGGTCGCCGCAGAAGTTGTGGTTCACGTCGATGACGAGCAGGGCCGGCCGCTGGCCGAACCCCGCCCGGGCGCCGTATCCGGCCGCGGCTAACACCGCCTTGTCACGCTCGGTCAGGAACTGATTCCAGATGGGCTCGGCCATGATGGGCCTCCTTGGGGCGTCTCGGTCGCCGGGTCATTCTACGTCGAAACGCCACCGCTGCGGCCGAGCTGGTGTTCCCGGTCTGGCACCTCGCGCCTGATGGGCTGCTGGCGTGGACGCAGGTGGTCGAGCGCGGCTACGAGGGCCTGGGAAGAGGTCAGCGCGTACGAAGCACAAGGACTGGACGGTCGAGGAGGACCGCTGGCAGCGGACGATCAGCGTGGGCGCCGCCGCGCAGGCGGCGTACTTCTGGCCGCTTCGCCCTCGACACCGGCTGCGAATCTCGACGCGTTCCGCGAGGGCCTCAGGGAGCTCGGCCACGTCGAAGGGCAAACCTATGTCGTCGAACCGCGCTGGAGTGATGGAGAGGCAGGCCGCTGGCCAGCGCTCGTTTCGGATCTGATCCGGCTTGCTGTGGACATCATTGTCGTCCCGACAACTGGTGCTGCGCTGGCTGCACAGAAGGCCACGCGCACGATCCCGATCGTTTCGACGACCGCTGGCGCCCTCGTCGAGGCAGGCGTCGTCGCGAGCCTCGCGCGTCCAGGCGGCAATGTCACGGGCCTCACGAACAGTCAGGTCGATCTCTCCGCCAAGCGTCTCGAGCTGATCAAGGAGACGGTCCCGATGCTCTCTCGCGTGGCTGCGCTGTCATCCCCTTTTATTCCGCCCGCGCTGGGCGAGATCTTTGTGAGGCAGACTGAGACGGCCCGCACCCTTGGCCTTCGCCTGGACCTCTACCGGGTCGAGCGGTCAGACGACCTTGCGGGCGCATTCCAAGCCGGGATCCGAGCCCGAGAAGGGGCGGCGATTGTTATCGCGAATCCCTTCTTCGGAGTTCACGCGACGCGCGTTGGAAAGTTGGCTCTCCAGCACAAGCTGCCGCTGATCACGGGGGATCCCGGCATCGTGGAAGCTGGCGGCCTCATATATTACAGCGTTGGCCAGGCGGATGCGTGGCGCCGCTCTGCGACGTACGTCGACCGCGTCCTCAAGGGCGCCAAACCCTCGGATCTGCCCGTCGAGCAGCCGACCAAGTTCGAGTTGGTCATCAACATGAAGACCGCCAAGGCGCTGGGCTTGACCATCCCGCCGACGCTTCTGCTCCGAGCGGATCAGGTGATCGAATAGCCGATGCCCGACCAACGCGGCCGACCCCAGCGATCAGCCGTCGTCTGCTAGACTCCCGCCAGCGTCCTCCACCGAGGTGCCTATACGCCGGATCGTCCTCGCTCTTGGCTTGACGCTTGCGTCGCTCGTCGCGCAGGCGCAGCAGCCGGGAAAGGTCGCTCGGATCGGGATACTCACTGTCGGCGGGACGAGCTCTGACATGGTCGGCCCCCAGCCTCGCCGCCCTAGCACGAAGGCGTTCTTACGCGGATTGCATGAACTCGGCTACGTGTATGGAGAGCACTTCGTGACCGAAGCGCGCGCGGTCGACGAGAGGCTGGAGGGCTACCCTGCTCTAGCCACCGAGTTGGTGCGGCTCCAGCTGGATGTGATCGTGGCCGCAGGGCCAACGGTTCCAGCCCTCCAGAAGGCGACTGCGACCATCCCGATCGTCATGGCAGCTGCCGCCGACCCTGTGCGCGACGGATTCGTCCGGAGCCTCGGGCACCCAGGAGGAAACGTCACGGGGTTGAGTCTAGGGGGCGCAGAGCTAGGCCCAAAGCGACTTGATCTGCTCAAGGAGCTGGTTCCAACTGCGAAGTTGGTGGCTGTCATATGGGAACCGGGCGCGGCCCCGCGGGAGATCGACGCCGCTGCCCGAACGCGTGGCTGGAAGCTGCTGTCGCTCGAAGTGCGACGTCCTGACGAGATCGAGCGAGCCTTCAGGGCGGCGATTGACGCTCGCGCCGATGCTCTGCTCGTAGTCACTGGAGGGCTGCTCACCGCAGAAGCCCGGCGTATCGCGGAACTGGCCGCTAAGAGCCGGCTCCCTGCCATGTATCCCCTGCGGCTCCATGTCGAGGCCGGCGGGCTGATCTCGTATGGCACGGATATCGTCGAGGTCTGGCGGCGCGCGGCGTCCTTCGTCGGCAAAATCCTCAAGGGTGCCAAGCCCGCTGATCTCCCGGTGGAGCAGCCCACAAAGTTCGAGCTGGTGATCAACCTCAAGGCCGCGAAGGCACTCAAACTCACGATCCCGCAAACACTGCTCCTCCAGGCGGACCAACTGATCGAATAGCGCATGCTCGACCAACGCGGCCAGCTCCTGAGTGCGATTTGTAGATTCCCTGGCACTCCCTACCCTCATATGACCCCTCCCACGCCCGCTGTGGATGGACTGATGCATTTTCACCAAACGAGTCTAAGGAGATGAGGATGCATCGTGCACTACTTCTAGCTGCCGTGTTCGCACTGTCTCCGCTTGATGGAGTCGCCGGAGAGAAGCAGATCGTTGACGTAAAGGAACTCGCGGGGAGTTGGCGGGGCTGGGTAAACGAAGTGCCGGGAGACGAATGGGCCACGATGAACGTCTCGCCCGACGGAAGCTACAAAGCTTCGACCATCAGTGGCTCGACCGTGGGTAAATTATATCTTCAAGCCGGAAAGCTACGGTATCGCTCGTCACGAACGACGCCTTTAGCCATGCCATCTGCCGAGGTGCTCGGGACCGCGAGCGTTTCCGAAGACAAAGGCAAGACCGTTCTCATGTTGATGCCTGATGACCCCAACTATTTGGGCAGGGCCGAATACGAACGGGTCAAGTAGAGAGACTTCCTGGGTTCGGGGCGCTTGTCAGTGTCTAATGCTTACGAGCGCGACGGGCACGGGATGGGAGCGCACGCCGTTGCGCGCGACGCAGCGGGCGGGGTGGGACGCATGAGCGGCTGAGGCAGCCGCCAGAAATCCTTCGTTCTTGCCCCATGCGCCTGACCGACAATCAGGGGGTCGTCAGAGGTTTGAGGGCTTGCGCTGATTTGCGCTGAACGCACCCCTCAGCGGCCGCGATTCCAGTCCCAGAGCGAGACTAGAGTCCGCCAGAGTCGTGATACGATCAGCGCGGTGCGCACGCCAAATCGTGCGGTTGCGTCCAAGTGCTCGGAAAGGCGAGGGACCGGCTCGTCGCCGGCCCCTGCCTACGAATCCGAAGGCCAGAGGTTCGAATCCTCTAGGGCGCACCACACTCAACCTCCGACGTGGGACCGACGGAAGGGAGGACCTCGTGACCTTCAAACGGTGTGTGTGCGTAGTGCTGCTGGCGGCGCTGGCCGCCGTGCTGGTGCAACCAGCCCGCGCCGAGGCGATGGAGCCGATGACGATCCTGCTGATCGCCGGCGTCGGGATCGCGGTCATCGCCGTCGTGGCCGTGCTCATCATCGCCAACGTGAGCGAGAAGCGGCCGCGGAGCAGTCAAGCCGTGGAGGCGTTGGCGGCGCCCCCGCTCGTGGCGTTCCACGCGTCGCCGGCCGAGAGCCCCTAAGCGACCCCCACTGAGGCGATGGACGCCGAAGGCTTCATGCGGGCGGCGCTCGCCGAAGCGCGCATGGGCCTCGCGGCCGGCGAGGTGCCGGTGGGTGCCGTCGTCGTGCTCGACGACGTGATCGTCGGGCAAGCCCACAACGCGCCGATCGGGCTCGGCGACCCGACGGCGCACGCCGAGATCCTGGCCCTGCGCGCGGCGGCGCAGAAGGCGGGCAACTACCGACTGCCGCGCGCAACCCTCTACGCGACGCTCGAGCCGTGCGCGATGTGTTGCGGCGCCGCCATCCAGGCCCGCCTGGCGCGTGTCGTCTACGGCGCGCCCGACTCGAAGGCCGGCGCCGTCGAGTCGCGGTACCGCCTGCTCGACGACGGGCGGCTGAACCATCGGGTCGAGACGCTGGGCGGCGTGCTCGCCGCCGAATGCGGTGCCCTGCTGAAGGAGTTCTTCGAGGGCAGGCGCGGCTGAGCCGCTAGAGTGCCGCCACCGCCGGGATGACCTTCGCCCCCATCAGCTCGATCGAGCGCATCGTCGTCGGATGGTCCAGGCGCGACTCCTGCGCTTCCAGGAGGAGGTGGCCGATGCCCAGCTCGCGCCGAACGTGCGCGAAGCGATCGATCACCTCGTCCGGCGTGCCGGCGACGATGAACTGTCCGTCCAGCAGCTCCTGGTAGCTCATCGTCGCCAGCGACCGCGGGCGCGCGCGTAGCGCGAACTGCACGCCCGCCCGCGAGCGCATCCCGACCGGCGCGAAGAACTCGGTGGGCGCCCTGAGCGTCGGCCCCATGCGCCACACGAAATGCCGCCCGGCCTCGAGCGCTTTCGCCTTGGTCTCCGCCGTGACGGCGCAGATGAGGAAGCCGAGGTTGTCGGGGGTCACTGACCGGCCGACCTCTGCGGCACCCTGTCGATAGTAGTCGAACAGCTCGCGCGCGATCTCGAACGGCACCAGGAACGGGACGTAGGTGTAGCCTCGGCGGCCGGCCCAGATGGCGGTCTCCGGACTGGCGGTGCCGGGGATCCAGATGGGCGGGTGCGGCTTCTGGAGCGGCAGGCACCACGGGTTCACATGGCGGAAGTGGTAGTGGCGCCCTTCCCAGCGGAAGGGCCCCGGCGCCGTCCAGCACTTGAGGATGAGGTCGTGGCACTCCTCGAAGCGCTCGCGGTTGTGGACGGGATTCGTGTTGGACCACCAGGTCTCCACGCCGACGCCGCGCACGAAGCCGGAGAGCACGCGGCCACCGGAGATGAGGTCCGCCATCGCGAGCTGCTCGGCCATCCGCACGGGGTTGTCCTCGATCGGCAGGATGTTGCCGAGCAGCAGGATCTTCGCCCGCCGCGTCGTACGCGCGAGCACCGCGGCGGTCATGTTCACGCCGACGTTCACGCACGAGGGCGTCGAGTGGTGCTCGTTGATCATGAGGCCGTCGAAGCCCGCTTGATCGGCGAACTCGTACTCGGTGAGGTAGCGCTGATAGTTCGCCGCGGCCTTCTCCCGGTCGAAGAACCGGTTTGGGAACTCGAGGCGGAGCGACGGGTACTTGTCGCCCTCCTCGTCGGGAAACTCGTGGTGCGGCATCTCGCTGAAGTAGTAGAGCTTCATCGCCGCGGGTTCCCTCCGAGGAAATCGAGTACCAGGCGCGCGAAGGCGTCGGGCTGCTCGATCGGTGGCAGGTGGCCGCACCGCTCGAGCACGGTGAGCTTCGCGTTGGGCAAGAGCCGGCGGTACTGCTCGCCGCACTCGACGGGCACGACGCGGTCCTCGCGCCCCCAGACGATCAGCGTCGGATTCGTCACCCGCGGCAGGAAGTTGGCCAGACGCGGGTTGTGCATGTAGGGCTTCCAGGTCAGGCGCGCCGCCATCTCCCGGTTGCGTGTGGCGATCTCGAGCTCCGCCGGCGTCGGGGCTCGGCCGTAGAGCTCGTCCCACTCCGGAACGGTCTTCGGATCGTGGACGGTCATGGTGAGGAGCTGTGGGGGCGAATAGTAGAAGACGTCGAGGATCTCGCCGGTCTCCGGCTTCAGACCGACCGGCGCCACGAGGACGAGCCGGTCGATCGAGCCCGGGCTCATCGTCGCCATCTCCGCGGCGGTCCACCCGCCGATCGAGTGGCCCAGCAGGTGCGGCCGCCCGAGCCGGGCGGCCTCGATGAACCAGAGATGGAACCGCGCGAGGTCGTCGATGCCGTCCATCCAGTCGGCGTCGCCCGAGCGCCCGAAGCCCGGGTGCGTGGGCGCCCAAACCGTGAAGCGCTCCGCGACCTGCGCGAGCCACCGCGTCCAGCCGCGGTTGCCGCCGGCGCCGTGGAGCACCAGCAAGGGGTCGCCCTGGCCACCGATCCAGGTGTGCACGCCGACGCCGCCGACCGAGATCGTCTCCTCCCGAGGTCGCATGCGCCGTATTATGCTCCAGCCGTAGTGCGCGCCGCAGGCCGTCGCGGGGCTCGGGGCCCGCCGGGCGAGGCGCGGCTATAGAGTATGGAAAAGACGCCCCTCGCCGTACAGCTCGGAGAGTTCGTCGCCCGGCTCCGCGTCGAGGAGCTTCCGGCCGCCGTCGTCGACAAGGCGAAGGCGTGCGTGAACCACGCCGTCACCGTCGGTATGGCGGGCGCGGCGAGCCCGCGCGCGCTCGCGGCCCAGCGCGCCGTGCTCGAGCACGAGCGCCTCGGCGCGCGCCGGGTCGGGGCCGGGCAGGGCGCCACGTTGTGGGTGGACGGCACGCGCGTGACGCGCGCGGGCGCCGCCTTCGCCAACGGTGTGGCGGTGGCGGTGAACAACCAGTGCGACTCGTATCGCATGCTCACGCATCCCGGCGTCCTCATCGTTCCGGCCGGTCTGGCGACCGCCGAAGGGGAAGGGAAGACGGGCCGCGAGCTGTTGACGGCCCTCGTCGCCGGCTACGAGGTGCAGTGCCGATGTGCGCGCGATTTCATTCCCTCGACTCCGGCGCACGGCTTTCGCGCGAGCCCGGTCTACGGCATTCTCGGCTGCGCGGCGACGACGGCGAGGCTGCTCGGCCTCGACGCGCGCGGAATCACCAACGCGATCGCCCTTGCGGCGAGCTTCGCGGGGAGCCTGATCGAGGGCCAGCGCACCGGCGCGCGCGACGCCGACTTCGCCGAGGCCCAGGCGGCGCGAAGTGGGATGTGGGCAGCCAGCCTCGCGGCCCAGGGCTTTCAGGGCGCGCCGACCGCGCTGGAGGGCGAGGGCGGGTTCTACTACGCGTTCACGGGGAGTAGCAAAGGCGATCTGGCCTATACCTTCACCGGACCACCCAAGGCCGATCTCGACGACGTCGTCGCGGACCTCGGCCAGCGCTGGGAAGTCCTCGACGTCAAGTTCAAGGTCTATCCGACGCCGGGCTTCAATCAGCCGGTCGTCTGGCTGGCGAGCGAGATGGTGGCGCGACACAAGCTCGCGCCCGACGAGATCGAGCACATCACGCTCGAGATGAATTACCTCGAGACGCTCTACCCGACGCCCAGATTTCCGCGGCCGCCGGCGGCCGACGGCAGCGGCTTCGGTCGCACCGCGTACATGCTGGCCTACACGCTGATCGCCGGCGACTATCCCGTGCTGGAGCGCAACGTGGAAGATCCGCGTGACGCGGGCGCCGCCGCGGGCGAGGCACTGGCGGCGCGTGTGGCCGCGCTCCAGCGACGCGTCGAGATTCTCGGTGTGGTCGGCCGCGAGTGCTTTGCGCCCCGCTTGACTGTCACCATGCGGGCCGGCCGGCGCGTCACCGGAGAATACGACGGTCGCGAGCTGATGTGGGACTTCAGGCGGGACGCGGAAGTCCTCCGGCGCTTCGTACCCGGCCTGCCGATCACGCCGGAGCAGTACGATCGCTTCGTGGCCGCGGTCGCCGGCCTGGACAAGGCGACGTCTGTCGACGAGGTGGCCCGGCTCACGCTGCCGAAATAGCTCGCGCGCCGACGGAGGGCGTCAGGCGCGCGCGCCGTCCGCTACGGCTATCTGAGAATCGCGTCAGCCATGCGCGACATCTCCGCGCCCATCTCCGCCTCGGTCTTCACCACCGGTGGTCGCACGATGACGCGGAGAGCGCCGGCGTCGTGGAAGCGCTGGAGAAGGTCGCGGTCGGCGGGCTGGCCGTGGACAGAGATGGTGATCTTCGACGGATCGCGCCCCGCATCCTTGGCCATCCGGTCGAGCGTGGCGCGGCTCTCGCGGAGCTTGTCCGGCGTGATGCGATTCGGCAGCCAGCCGTCGCCCCAGGCCACGACCCGCTGCAGGACGTTCTTCGCGCCGCCGCCGAGGAGCACCGGCGGGTGCGGCTTCTGCGCCGGCTTGGGGAAGGACTTCACGGGCGGGAAGTCGTAGTACTTGCCGTGGAACTCGGCCACGGGCTTCGTCCAGAGCTCTTTCATGGCCAGGATCGACTCGCGCGCCTGCGTCCAGCGATGGTCGAAATCGCCGCCCATGATCTGGGTCTCTTCCCTGAGCCACCCCGTGCCGATGCCGAACAGGAACCGCCCGCCACTGAAGAGATCGAGGGTCGAGATCTCCTTGGCGAGCAGCAACGGGTGGCGCTCGGGGACGAGCACGATGCCAGTCCCGAGCTTGATCCTCGTCGTGGCGCCCGAGGCGCGCGCCAGCGCGACGAACGGATCGACGAAGTGCGAGTAGCTCTCGGGGATGACGCCGTCCTCGGAGCCCGGGAAGCGGCTTGTCGAGTGCACGGGGATGAAGGGATGCTCCGCGCACCAGAAGGACTCGAACCCGAGCTCCTCGGCCTTCCTGGCCATGAACGCGACGTCGACGTGATACGCGGGCAGTGGAACGGAGATACCGATGTTCATCGCGACGGCTCCTTGTGTGGGCCCGGCGAAATTTGGCTCACCGAAGCACCTGGCGCAGGGACGCGGCGACGTGAGAGATGGCGCGGTTGCCGGTGTCGATGAGCCGCCCCATGGGCACGAAGCCGTGGATCATGCCGCCGTAGCAAACGTAGTCGACCCGCACGCCAGCCTCCGTGAGTCGCGCCGCGTAGGCCGCGCCCTCGTCGCGCAGCGGATCGAACCCCGCGGTGACGACGAGCGCCGGCGGGAGCCCCGCCAGCGACTTCGCGCGGATCGGCGAGGCACGCCAGTCCTCGGCGTCGCCGGCCGACTTCAGGTAGTGGTTCTTGAACCAGCGCATGCTATCGCGTGTGAGCATATAGCCCTCGGCGAAGTCGTTGTACGACTTCGACTCGCTGCTGAGGTCGGTGACCGGATACACGAGGACCTGGAGCGCGATGGCCGGCCCATCGGCCGCGTCACGCGCCAGCAGCGCGACGACGGCGGCGAGGTTGCCGCCCGCGCTATCACCGGCGACTGCGATGCGCCGGCCGTCGACGCCGAGCTCGCTGGCGTGCGAGACGACCCAGCGCGTCGCCGCCCAGGCATCGTCCACTGCCGCCGGGAACTTGTGCTCGGGCGCCAGGCGATAGTCGACCGCGACGACCGTGATCCCCGCCTCCGCCGTGACCTGCCGGCACTGCACGTCGTGCGTGTCGAGGTCGCCGATGACCCAGCCGCCGCCGTGGAAATAGACGAGCGCCGGAAGCGACGCGCCGCTCGCGACACCGGCAGGCCGATAGACGCGCAATGGGATCGGTCCGCCCGGGCCGTCCGCCGTGAGGTTCTTGACGGCGCCGATCTCCGGCGGCGTGGGCGTGGATGCCGGACGCGTCTCGCGGAACAGCTGGCGCGCGTCCTTGGGCGACAGCGTGTGATACGCCGGGCGCCCCGACTTGATGACGAGATTGATCACTTCCTGGACCTGTGGATCGAGGGCCATGACGCTCTCCTTGGTACGGGCGTTGCGGACGGCTAGAACACGTCGTCGCGGTGGCCGGCCTCGAAGTCGTGCGTACGCTCGGCCAGAGCGGTCGGGTCGACCAGATCCTTGTCGGCGAGCAAGCGCTCGAAGGCGTGCAGCCAGCGCTCGTAATAGCTCGAGGGCTCGCCCTCGCGTTCCGCGTGCGCGATCTCGGCAATCAGCTGCGTCTGGAACTCGCGCCACTCGAAGCCGGCCTCGTGGCTCATCGCCACCGTCATGCCGAAGATGCGGCCCTGCCACGCCTCAGCGAACACGAGCTCGCCGTTCTTCCGTGGCAACGCCGCGTCGCCGGTCATGTCGGCGATCTCGCGGCTCGGCACTGGATCCATGGACATCTCCCCGTCAGCGGGCAGCGGAGGCCGGGGGCCGCGTCAGCGCCACGCCGATCATCGCGTCACGCGTGACCAGCTCCGCCAACTGGGCCTCGCTCAGGCCCTCGGTTCCGGCCGGGCGCTCCGGCAGAACCAGATATCGCAGCTCGGCGCTCGAGTCCCAGATGCGGATCTCGACGCTCTCGGGCAGGTCGACGCCGAACTCGCGCAGCACCTCGCGCGGCTCCCGCACCGCGCGGGACCGGTACTCGAACGACTTGTACCAGACCGGCGGCAGCCCGATGAGCGCGTGGGGATAACAGGAGCAGAGCGTGCAGACCACGAGATTGTGGACGCCGGGCTTGTTCTCGACGACATGGAGATCGACGCCGCCGAAGCCCAGCTCCTCGATGGCCGCCGTCCCGTCGGTGAGGAGCCGTTGCTTGTACGCCGGGTCGACCCAGGCCCGGGCGACGACCTTGGCGCCGTTGTGCGGGCCGATGTCCTGCTCGTAAGCGCTGACGATGCGATCGACGGCTTCGCTCGAGACGAGCTTCTTTTCCACGAGCAGCGACTCGAGCGCGCGGACGCGCAGCGAGAGAACTGACTCAGGCTCGCGATGGTGATGGCCGTGCTCGTCGTAGGCGCCGCTCATGACGTGCTCCTTCCGGGTGCTGCAGCCAGGGGATCGAGATACCGCTCCCAGAGATCGAGACGGACAGGCGCGCAAGGCTCGGCGGACGCGCCCCACAGCTCGGCGGCGTCGAAGCGGACGCTGTACAGCGTGTGAGGCTGCTCGCCCTGCCCGTGGGCGTTCGTGTCCGGGAAGATGAACGACCCGTGCACGCAATCGATGACGCCGTGCTTGCCGCGGGCGTAACGTGGCAGCCGCGTGTGCCCCATCGGCGCGTCGCTCCGCGTGAGGACGCGATCGCCCATCGCGAAGCGAGGCGGCGGACCGGGCTGGCGGTACGGAGTGCGCTCCTTCGTCGACCGCAGCATGCGATCGACGAGCTTGGGATCCCTGTGCGGCGGCGCCGGGTCGTGGCCGCTGGCGAGCTGAGCCATGCGGCGCTCGAGCTCCTCGCGCGTGATCACGCCCTTCTCGACGAGCAGGCGCACGGTGCGATCGAGCCAGCGCTCGTAGTAGCTCGAGCCGAGGTAGTCGACCGGGGCCATCCGCTCGATGGCGTGACGGCTCTCGTCGATGTTGAAGAGGTGCTGAGCGCTGCACGCGCGGCTGAGTCCGAGGACCCGACTCTCCCAGGCCGCGTGGAAGACGGGCTCGTTCTCCTCGCGATCGACGCGCCCGAAGCCGTGCATGCCGCCCATGTCGTGGATGCCGTTCATGTCATCCGGCCTCGAGTGGCACTGTGCAACGCGGCGATGTCCCTGTCAAGAAACCGGGGCCAGGAGCAAGCGCGTCAGCTGCTCCGGCTGACTGAGCATCGGATAGTGACCGGTGTCTAGCTCGTGCCAGTCGGCCTTGAGCCGCTCGGCCGTGCGACGCTGGTGCGCTTCGGGCGGGTTCATAGCGCGTCGGCAACGGATGACCGTGGTCGGCCACGCCTGGCTCCAGAAGCCGCCGAGCTCGACGGGCGCCTCGAGCGCCGCGACCGGATGCGGCGTATAACGCGCCAGGGCCCAGGCGCGGGTGTCGGGGTCGAGATCGGCGAAGAGGCGCTTCTCCGCATCCGCCCGCGTGGGTCCCGTCGTCGTCGCGGTCATATCGTTGGGCGCCGAGCGCTTCACGATGTCGGCGACCCGCTCGCCCGACATCAGCGCCAGCGCGTCGACGAAGAAGAGCCGCGCGATCCGGTCGCGTGCCAGCTCGGCGGCTTTGCAGATCACCATGCCGCCCGAGCTCGTCCCCACGAGGATCACCCGCGCGAGGTCCTCGTAGAAGAGGAGCTTCGCGACTTCCTGCCCGTGCGTGGCGGCCGTGATCCCCGACCGCACCTGATCGTGGCGCTCGGCGCAACCGTCGAGCGTGGGCGCGTGGACCCGATGCCCCGCGGCTCGCAGCCGGTCCGCGACCGGCTTCCAGATCCAGCCTCCCTGATACGCGCCGTGAACCAGCACATACGTCGCCATGAGCTCTCCTCACTATGTCCAGTCTCGCCTCGGCCGGCGGGACAGTGTACACGGAGGAGCCGCTCTGCGATACTCGGCGCGCGGCGCCCGCGGGTGCGGAACGCGGGGGCGAGCGCGGGAGGGGCCGAACGGACCACGCGGCACGCGTTCGCTTTCCCGCGGCGGCTGGGCTCCATCCGGGCGCGCGGCGTCCGTCGCCGCGGTGCGGGAACGGGTCCTTTTCGGCCCCTCCCGCGCCCGCCCCGCGTTCCGCACCCGCGGGCGGTCCGCTGAACAGCCTATGAAACAGGAGGGGGAGTATGAGACTGGCGGGGAAGGTGGCGCTGATTACGGGTGGTGCGAGTGGGATGGGGCAGAGCGAGGCGACGATTTTCGCGCGGGAGGGCGCGCGGGTCGTCGTCGGCGATGTGCTCGAGTTCGAGGCGCGCCAGGTGGTCGAGAAGATCGCCGCGGCCGGCGGCCAGGCGCGTTTCGTGAAGCTCGACGTCACGAGCGAGGCGGACTGGCAGAACGCGGTCACGGTCGCCGTGACCGGGTTCGGTAAGCTCGACCTCGTGGTCAACAACGCGGGGATCAGCGGCACGTTCGATCCGGACATGACCAGCACCGCGGCCTGGGACGCGCTGATGAGCGTGAACGCCAAGGGCGTCTTCCTAGGCATGAAGTACGCGGTGCCCGCCATGCGCGAGGCGGGCGGCGGCGCCATCGTCAACATCTCGTCGATCTCGGGCTTCGTGGGCCAGGACCGCGTGCACATGGCCTACAACGCGTCCAAGGGAGCCGTGCGGATCATGACCAAGTCGGCCGCCGTGCAGTTCGCGCAGCACGGCATCCGCGTCAACTCCGTGCATCCCGGCATCATGCCTCCGATGCGAACCTCCAAGGCGTCGGCGGACCCGGCCTGGCGCGAGAAATCCCTCCGGGCCGTGCCGATGAAGCGCGAGGGACGTGTGGAAGAGGTGGCTCACGCCGTGCTGTTCCTCGCGTCGGACGAGGCGTCATACATCACCGGGACCGAGCTGGTCGTCGACGGTGGATACCTGGCGGTCTGACGTCATGGCGGACGAGGCGGTCTTCGATAAAGCGAAAGCCTTCACCCAGCTGATGGTTCGCCACCTCGAGGGGGCCGCCGTCTCCATCATGCTCGAGGTCGGTCGGCGAGTGGGTCTCTTCGAGGCGATGGCGCAGATGGACGCGGTGACCAGCGCCGAGATCGCCGCGAAGACCGGCCTCAGCGAGCGGTACGTCCGGGAGTGGCTGGCGGCGATGGTTTGCGGGGGGATCGTCGAATACGTCGCCGGCGACCGGACGTACCGCCTACCGCGCGAGCACGCCGCCGGTCTCACCGGGTCTTCGAGTCGGAATCTCACGGGCATGGCCGAGATGTTCCCGTTGATGAGCCGGGTCATTCCCGACGTCGTCGAGGCGTTCCGCACGGGTCGCGGCGTGCCGTACAGCGCCTATCAGCCGGACTTCACCGGTCTCATGGACCGGCGGAGCCGACCCCGCTACGAAGAGCTCCTGTTCAGCGCGTACCTCGCGAAACCCGCGGGGCTCCTGCCGCGGCTCGAATCCGGCATCCGTGTCGCGGACGTGGGCTGCGGCACCGGGCACTGCATTTCGCTGATGGCCCGGCGCTTCCCGACGAGCACGTTCGTCGGCTACGACATCTCCGAGGATGGGATCGCCGAGGCGCGCGCCTCGGCGCGCGGGCTCGCCAATGCGTCGTTCGTCGTCCAGGACGTCGGCCGACTCGAGGCGCCGGCGCCGTTCGACCTCATCACCGCGTTCGACGCGATCCACGACCAGGCCGATCCCGCCGGGGTGCTCAGTCGTATCCGCGCGGTCCTGGCGCCGGGCGGCATGTTCGTGATGGTGGACGTCTGGGCCTCGAGCGAGCTCGCCGACAACGTCGGCGTGCCGATGGCGCCGTACCTCTACACGATCAGCACCATGCATTGCATGAGCGTGTCACTCGCGGGCGGGGGCCCGGGCCTCGGCACCGCATGGGGCCATCAGGTCGCGACGGCGATGCTTCGCGCCGCCGGCTTCACCGACGTTCAGCTCTTCGAGCGGGTCGACCCGGCGAACTCGCTCTACGTTGCTCGCGCCGGCGGCTGAGCCGCGATGAGCGAGCGCTTGCTCGGTTCACGTCGCTCCCAGCCGCACACCCCAGCGTAAGCCAGCGCTCTTGGCAAATGCCCCCGCGTTGACTTTCTGGCCACCCTCGGGCCGCACGCGGGTCACCTGGATCTGGCCGCCGGTCGCGGCGATCGTCAACCCCGCGTCATCGACGGCGACCACTTCTCCGGGCTGACCGGACGCGGCGCCAACGAGCTTCTTGGCGTCGAGGAGCTGCACGGTCGTTCCCTCACATGTAGTCCACGCACCAGGCTGTGGATCCGCACCGCGGATGAGGTTCCAGATGGCCTGGATGGGCTTCTGCCAGTCGATCTGGACGTGTTCCTTCTTGCACCACCCTTCGTACGTCGCCTGGGACTCATCCTGAACGATTCTCGGCGCTGTGCCGGCCCGCACCAGATCCACGGCCTCGAGCAGCGCCGCGACCCCAAGCGGATACAGCCGCTCGAAGTAGAGGCTGCCCAGGGTATCGCTGTCCTGGATCTCAACTTCCTTCTGCAGCAAGATCGGCCCCGTATCCAGACCCCGGTCGGGCCAGAAAATGCTCAGCCCGGTCCGCGTCTCGCCCGATATGATCGGCCAGTTGATGGAGCTGGGGCCGCGGTGGCGAGGGAGCAGTGAGGGATGGTACTGGATGGTGCCGCGCGTGGGCTGATTCAGCACCTCCTCGGGCACGATGAGCGTGACATAGGCCATCACGCAGAGATCCGCTTTGAGTCGCGCGAATTCCTCCCACACCTCTGGCTTGTTGCGAAAGGATCGCGGCTGATAGACCGGGAGGGTACGGGCGAGCGCGGCCTCCTTCAGGGGATCGACTCGCCCTCCCCCCTGAGCCGGATCAGGGGCACAGTAGACGCCGACGACGTTTTCCCCGCGCTCCAGTAGGGCGTCCAGCACGCTCTTGCCGAATGCCTGCTGCCCATGGACAACGATGCGCATGATGTCATCTCCTGAGAGCGCGGCAAAAAGCGGCTGCCGCTCGCTTGATGTCGCGGCCTACCATAGCGCATCGGCGTGACACGCGCACGGTACCTTCGCTTTCGGTCTTCTGGCGCCTGGGGTAGGCTTCGATCGTCGCGCCGACGGCAAGGGAGTGGCGCGAGGAGGAGCCGATGAGCGATAGGGATCGGATGCTTCGCGAGGCAGGCTTCACCGACGTCAAGCCGCTCGAGCGGGTCGATCCCGCCGACTCGCTCTCCGTCGACCGCTTCGGCGGCTGAGCGACCGCGATGGGCGCGCGCTTGTTCGGTGCGCGGGTGCGACGCCGCGAGGACGCGCGGCTGGTCACGGGCCGGGGGCGCTACGTCGCCGACGTCGCGCTGCCGGGGTTGCTCCACATCGCCGTCCACCGTAGCCCGCACGCACACGCGCGCATCGTCCGTGTCGACCCCGACGAGGCGCGGCGCCGGCCCGGTGTGGTCCACGTCCTCGTGCCCGCCGACGTCGTCGCGCTCGGTCGGCTGCCGCTGCTCGTTCCGCACGCCAGCCTGGTGGCGCCGGCCTGCCCCGAGATCCTGCCTCAAGAGATCGTCTCGCATGCCGGGCAGGCCGTGGCCCTCGTCGTCGCCGAAGAAGCCGCCCAGGCCGAGGACGCGCTCGATGCGCTCCGCGTCGAATACGAGCCGCTCCCGGCCGCGGCCTCGCTCGACGACGCGCTCCGGCCCGATGGGCCACGCGTGCATCCCGGAGGGAACGTGGCCGCGCGATTCACCCAGCGTGTGGGTGACCCGGCCGGCGCGCTGGCGCGGGCACCCGTGGTGCTGCGCGAGCGCTTCCACGTGCACCGCGGCGGGGGTATGGCCATGGAGACGCGCGGGATCTCCGCCCGCTGGGACGGAGACCTCGGCCAGATCACCGTGTGGTCGACGACGCAGTCGCCGCAAATCCTGCGCCGGCTGCTCGCGCGCTACCTCGGGCTCCCCGAGCACGCCGTGCGGGTCGTCACGCAGGACATCGGCGGCGGCTTCGGCCCCAAGGGGATCGTGTACGCCGAGGACATCCTGGTGCCGTACCTGGCGCGAGCCCTCGGACGTCCGGTCCAGTTTCTCGAGACGCGCCGCGAGCATCTCCTGGCCGTGACCCAGGAGCGTGACCAGTGGCACGACGTCGAGCTCGGGCTCACGCGCGAGGGCCAGATCGTGGCGATCCGCGATGCCTTCGTCCACGACTGCGGCGCGTTCGTCTCGTGGGGCGTCATCGTGCCGATCCTCACCTCGGTCAGCGTGCCCGGACCCTACCGCGTCCCGAACTACGAGGTGACGCTCACCGCGCTCTACACCAACCGCGTGCCGGTCACCCCGGTGCGCGGCGCGGGCCGGCCCCAGGCGGTGTTCGTGATGGAGCGGATGCTCGATCTCGCGGCGGAACGCCTGGAGCTCGACCAGTTGGCGATCCGCACGCGCAACCTGATCCAGCCCGACGAGTTTCCGTACGACGTCGGCCTGACCTCGCGCGACAACAGCCCGCGCCGTTACGACAGCGGGAACTACCCGGAGTGCCTGCGGCGCGTTGCCGAGGCCGTGGGCGTCGACGCTTTCGCCGCGGAGCGCGAGCGGGCACGCGCGGAGGGTCGCGCGATCGGCCTCGGCCTGGCGCTTTTCGTCGAGGACACGGGGCTCGGCCCGTACGAGGGCATCAGGGTTCGCGTCGATCCGACCGGACGCGTGTTCGTGTTCTCGGGCACGTCGAGCCAGGGGCAAGCTCACGAGACCACGCTGGCCCAGATCGTCGCCGACGGGCTCTCGGTGCCGCTAGAGCAGATCACCGTGATCCCCGGCGACACAGCGGGCATCGCGTACGGGGTCGGCACGTTCGCGAGCCGGGTCGGCGTGCTAGGAGGCACCTCGGCTGCCCACGCCGCCGCCGAGGTACGAAAGAAGGCGCTCGCGGTCGCCGCCGGCCACCTCGAGGCAGCCCCGGAAGATCTCACGCTCGACGACGGCCGCATCACCGTGCGCGGAACGCCGGGGCGCGGGCTCGCCCTCGGCGAGGTGGCGGCGATTGCGAGTGCGCCCCGGCCCGGCTACGCGCTGCCCGGCGCGATGGACCCCGGGCTCGAGGCCACGGGCTACGTCCACGTCCTCCAGTCGACGTACTCGAACGGCGCCCACGCCGCGGTGGTCGAGGTCGACGCCGAGACCGGGACCGTGCGGCTCTTGCGTTACGTCGCCGTGGACGACTGCGGCACGATGATCAACCCACTGGTGGTCGAGGGCCAGATTCACGGCGGCATCGCCCACGGCATCGGCAACGCCCTGCTCGAGGAGATCGTCTACGACGAAACCGGGCAGCTCGTGACCGGCACGCTGATGGACTATGCACTGCCGCGCGCGACCGACGTGCCGCGTCTCGAGGTGCACCACGTCGTGACGCCTTCGCCGCTCAACCCGCTCGGCGTCAAGGGCGCGGGAGAGGGCGGGACCTTACCGGCGCCCGCCGCGATCGCGAACGCGGTGGCCGACGCCCTACGGCCGCTGGGCGTGGAGGTGACCGAGATGCCGCTCACGCGCGAGCGCCTCTGGCGCCAGGTGCGTGCGGCGCAGTCGCGTGGTTGACGGTCGTGGCGCGCGTCTGATACCGTCGCGTCGCTAAAACGCGCATCGAGCTCCGTACGAATCGTCTTCTGACGTGGTGCGCGCCGCAGGCCGTCGCGGGGCTGGCGCCCCGCTGGGCGCGGCGCGCTTCTGACAAGGAGGCCAGTCATGGCGCGGGACGCGTGCGATCGGCAGGACGCCAATCGGATATCGAGGCGCGGGCTGATCAAGACGGTGGGGGCCGCGGCCGGCGCCGTCGCCCTGGCGCCCCGCCTCGTCGCGGCCCAGGCGCCGAGCGGACCGGCCGCACCGCCGAGCACGGTGACGACCCCGCCGCGCGACTTCGGCCCCAACGGGCCGCCGAACGTCTACTTCACTGACCCGGACGTGCTCACGATCGATCCGCTGTTCAACGGCCTGCGTCAGCCGAACGCGCCGATCCAGCGCCTCTGGACCGGTGCCTTGTGGTCGGAGGGTCCGGCCTGGAGCGGTCAGGGCCGCTATCTCGTCTGGAGCGACATCCCCAACAACCGACAGCTGCGCTGGCTCGAAGACAACGGCGGCGTGACGGTCTTTCGCTACCCGTCGAACAACAGCAACGGCAACACGTTCGACTTCCAGGGCCGTCAACTCTCTTGCGAGCACCTGACCCGGCGCGTGGTGCGCTACGAGCACGACGGTTCGATCACGGTGATCGCCGACCGCTTCGAGGGCAAGCGGCTCAATTCGCCCAACGACGTCGTGCCGCACCCGGACGGCTCGTACTGGTTCACCGATCCGCCGTACGGCGGCCAGCTCTACGAGGGCGCGCCCGACGCGGCCGGCGGTCCGAGCAATCAGGCGGGTCGGCTCAAGCCGCGCCTGGGTCAGGCGGTCGGCATGGGCGACAACAAGCGTGAGCTGCCGACCAACGTCTATCGCGTCGATCCGAGCGGCAAGGTCGAGCTCGTCGTCGGCGAGGATCAGGTTCCGGATCCGAACGGGCTCGTGCTGTCCCCGGACTACAAGAAGCTCTACGTCATCAGCACCGGCAAGGGCCCCGGCGACACCGGCCCCGGCGGCAAGGGCGAGATGTACGCCTTCGACGTCGGGAGCAACAACAAGGTGTCGAACCGGAAGCTCTTCAGCGACTTCATGGTCGACGGCGTGAAGTGCGGACCGGACGGCGTGCGCTGCGACGTCGACGGCAATCTGTGGTGCTCGAGCAACGCCGGCCGTGCCGTGGGCTACAGCGGCGTGACGGTGTGGACTCCGGAGGGCAAGCTGATCGGCCGCATCCGTCTGCCCGAGGTCTGCGGCAACGTGTGCTTCGGCGGCCCCAAGCGGAACCGACTCTTCATGGCGGCCAGCCAGTCGCTCTACGCGCTCTACGTCGGCACGCAGGGCGCGGCCCCAGGTTAGGCGAGGCTACGACGGGCGACCGGCGAGCGCTGCCCGGACCCGCTCCGGTCGGAACGGGACCGTGCGAAGGCGCACGCCGGTCGCGTCGAACACGGCGTTGCTCAGGGCCGCCGCCACCGGTGCCGACGCCGCCTCGCCCGCGCCGAGCGGCGGGGCGTCCAGTCGCTGGAGCAGCTCGACCTCGACCGCGGGCACCTCGGGGAACGTCAGGATCGGATAGCTCTGCCAGTCGACCGTCGTGACGCGGTCGCGGTCGTAGACGATCTCCTCGTGGAGCGCTCGGCTCAGCGTCTGTAGGATATTGCCCTCGACCTGGGCCTGGACGCAGCCGGGGTTGATCATCAGCCCGCAGTCGTGCGCGCACACGATGCGCGTCACCCGGATGCGCCCGGACGCGCGCTCGACTTCGACCTCCATCCCTATCGCGACGAGCGTCTCGTCGTGCTTGTAGTGCACGTAGGCGATGCCGCGTCCCGTCGCCACGGGCGCCTTCGGGTCGGCCGTCCGCGGCGAGGGCCGCGCCTGCCAGCCCATGCGCGCGGCCGCGCGCCGGAGCACCTCGGCGCCGCGCGGATTCCCGAGATGCCGCAGCCGGAACGCCACCGGATCGATACCGGCGAGCGCGGCGATCTCGTCCACGAACGACTCGACCGCGAAGCTGTTCGCGATCTTCCCCGGCGCGCGAATGGGTGACGTGCGAAGCGGCGCGTCGGGAATCCAGCGCACGGCCGCGTCGACGTTCGGATACTGATAGGGCGGGTGGATGTTCTGGTAGATCAGGCCGGTCGCCCGGCCCTGCGGCTGCGCGATGCGCGCCGCGTCGGCCGCGAGGAACGGGAGGTTCGGGAGATTGGCGGTCGAGACCGGCAGCCACGCGCGCGTCTCCCAGGCCGCGACCTCGCCGCGCTCGTCGACCGCGGCGCGGAGCTGGAGGAGCTGCGGCGGTCCCTTCGGATCCCAGCCGTGCTCGTCCTGACGACTCCACTGGACGCGGACCGGGCGGCCGACCGCCCTCGAGAGTAGCGCCGCGTCGCACGCGGCGTCCTCGGCGCCGTTCTGGCCGTAGGAGCCGGCGCCGTCGAGATAGATGACGCGGACGCGCTCCGCGGGCAGGGCCAGGACTCGCGCGAACGCCGCCCGGTAGCGGTGCGTTCCCTGGGACGACGTCCAGATGGTGGCGCGATCGGCGCGCACGTCGGCCACGCCACACGACGGCCCGATCGAGCCGTGCGTGTGAATAGGCCAGCGGTAGGTCGACGAGAGCGTGCGCACACCAGGGCCCGGCGCATCGAGCGCCGACAGGTCTCCGCGGCGCGCGACCTCTTGCTCACGGACGACGGGGCTCGCGCGCATCGCGTCGAAGAGCGTGGCGTGGTCGGCGAGTGCGGTGCCGCCCGTCCATTCCGCGCGGAGCAGTCCGGCGGCGCGGACCGCGTCCCACTCGCGCTCGGCAACGACCCCGACGAAACTCTCGACGCGGACCACGCGCGCGCCGGAGATGGTCTTGATCGACGACTCGTCAACCGACCGTAGCGTGGCGCCGAGCGCCGGCGGCCGCAGCACGCGCGCGTGGAGCATGCCCGGTAGCGTCAGGTCGTGGAGATACTTGTGCCGGCCCGTCACCTTCGCCGGCACGTCGGGCCGGGCGAGCGACTTGCCGATGAATCGGAACCGCTGCGGGTCCTTGACCGGCGCCTTGGGGTCGACGGCGACGCCAAGCGCCCTGTCCCCGATCAGCTCGGCGTAAGACACGGAGGCGCGGCCGTCCTTCGTCCTGACGACGCCGTCGGCGACCTCGAGGTCATCGAGCCCCCGGCCGAGTCGCGGGGCGGCGAGCGCCAACAGGGCTCGGCGCGCCGTCGCCGCCGCCTGCCGGAGCTGCATGCCGCCGCGGGCGATGCCGTAGCTTCCGGCCGTGCTGCCCTGGTCGGGCGTCAGCGCCGTATCGCCCTCGATCATCGCGATGCGATCCGGCTGGACGTCGAGCTCCTCGGCGACGATCTGGCGCATGGCGATGCGCCCGCCGGTGCCCATGTCGACTTTCCCGGAAAAGACCGTCAGCGATCCGTCGGCGTGGATCGCGAGGAACGAATCGACCTGATCTGCGGCGAGCGACTTGCCGAGAAACCGGTCCGCGTTGGGGAGCGTCTGGGCGCCGGCGCTCGAAGACGCCAGATCGACGAGACCGGCCCCGACGACCAGCACACCTCCGGCCTTCAGGAATTCGCGGCGCGAGAGCGTCATCTCAGCGCCCTCCCGCGGTCGCCGCGCAGAGCACGGCGCGAATGATGCGCCCGTGGCCGCCGCACCGGCAGAGATTTCCCGCCAGCGCCTCGCGCACCTGGGACTCGTTCGGACGCGGGTTCTGCTGCAGGAGGGCGCGCGCGGTCACGACCATTCCAGCCGTGCAGTAGCCGCACTGCGCGGCTTGCTCGGCAATGAACGCCGCTTCCACCGGGTCGGGGCGCTCGGGCGATCCAAGGCCCTCGATGGTCGTGACGGCGCGGCCCTGGACGGTACTCCCCGGCGTAACGCACGACCGGGTTGCACGGCCGTCGACGAGGACCGTGCAGGCTCCGCACTGCGCGAGGCCGCAGCCGAACCGGGTGCCGGTGAGCCCGAGGTCGTTCCGGAGGATATAGAGGAGCGGCGTCGCCGGGTCGTCGAGCTCGACCGTTCGCGTCGTGGCGTTGACGTTGAGCTTCAGCGTGGCCATCGGATCTCCGGGCGTGCGGCGACCGTCACGCCTTGCGCAGGAAGTCGAAGTCGCAGCCGTGCTCGGCCTGGAGCACGTGGTCTATGTAGAGCTTCGCATAGCCGCGCGCCGGCGGCGGCGCCAGGCGCGGCAGGGCGGCACGCCGCCGCGCGAGCTCGGCGTCGTCGACCAGAAGGTCGAGGCGGCGTTCGGTGACGCTCATGCGGATGCGGTCGCCGTTCTCCACGAGCGCCAACGGCCCGCCGACGGCCGATTCGGGCGACACGTGAAGGACGATCGTGCCGTACGCCGTGCCGCTCATGCGGGCGTCGGAGATCCGCACCATGTCCTTGACGCCGGCGCGGGCCAGCTTCGCCGGGATCGGCAGATATCCGGCTTCCGGCATCGCGTAGCCGCTCTTCGGTCCGGCGTTCTGGAGCACGAGGAAGTCGTCTGCGCGCACGTCGAGGTCCGGCGCGTCGATCCGCGTCGCGAGGTCGTCGAGCGAGGCGAAGACCACTGCGCGTCCTTCGCGCTCGAAGAGCGCCGGGTCGGCGGCCGAGCGCTTGATGATGGCGCCGCCGGGCGCCAGGCTCCCGAAGAGCGCGGCGAGCCCGCCGACCTTCTGATAGGGGTCGTGCAGCGGGCGCACGACGTCGCGGTCGACCCACGCCTCGTCCGTGGCGAGTCGCTGGCCGAGCGTCTGGCCCGTCACGGTGAGGCAGTCGAGATGGAGCAGCGGCGCGAGCTCGCGGAGCACGGCGCCGAGACCCCCGGCGGCGTTCAGGTCCGACATGTAGTGCTGGCCGGTCGGCTTCAGATCCACCAGAACCGGCGTCTCGTCGCTCAGCGCGTTGAGGCGCCGCAGCGAGACTTCGACGCCCACGCGCCCGGCCACCGCGGTCAGATGGATGACGGCGTTCGTGGAGCCACCGATCGCCAGGAGCACGCGGAGCGCGTTCTCGACCGACCGCGCCGTGATGATCTGGCTCGGCCGCAGACGCGTCGCCGCCAGCGCCACGGCCTGCTGTCCGCTCGCCTCCGCCGCGCGCAGCCGGTCGGCGTGAACCGCGGGGATCGCCGCCGTCCCCGGCAGCGCCATGCCGAGCGCCTCCGCGAGCGCGGCCATCGTACTGGCCGTGCCCATCACGGCGCACGTGCCCGCCGTCGTCGCCAGGTTCGCCTCGATGCGCTCGATCTCCACCGCGGTGATCCCGCCAGCGCGGTACTTGGCCCAGAAGCGCCGGCAATCCGTGCACGCGCCCAGGCGCTCACCACGGTAGTCCATCGGCATCATGGGCCCCGCCAGGAGCTGGACGGCGGGCACGTCGGCCGACGCGGCGCCCATGAGCTGAGCCGGGACCGTCTTGTCGCAGCCGCCCACCAGCACGACGGCGTCCATCGGCTGCGCGCGGACCATCTCCTCGACGTCCATGGCCATGAGGTTGCGGAACATCATGCTCGTCGGGGAGAGGAACACCTCGCCGAGCGAGATCGTCGGGAAGTCGATCGGGAGCCCGCCGGCGGCGAGCACGCCGCGCTTCACCGCCTCGATCAACTCGGGGAAATGCCGGTGGCAGTTGTTGAAGCCGCTCGCCGACTGCGCGATGCCGACCACCGGCCGCGCCAGCATCGCCTTCGAGTAGCCCATCGACGTCGCGAACGAGCGGCGCAGGTAGAGCGCGAAGTCCGCGTCGCCGTAGTTGGTGAGACCGCGCGCAAGACCGCGGGGGCCGTCGGTGGTCATATTTTGCGATGCTACCTCATGTCGGGGGTGCGCGGAACCGGTCGGGAATTGAAACCTGTTTGCTTAGGTCTACCCTCCTAGGCGTAGTGAGGTAGAAGTGAGAAGGGCAGTGGCGGTCTCCCTCCTGCCGGTTGCGCTCCTTCTACTGGTATTACTGCCCGAGCGCCAAAGCCTACTCTCCCACGTGCCCAGAGGGGTGGATCAAGGTCCCGCCTCGAGCCCAATAGACACGCCAGCGACCATCTAGGATTGCATCCGAACTCACGACATCGCTGCCGCCACGCGGATCTTCTTCGTCGCGACTTGACGGTGCCTGTACACGGGCGCACACTCGACACGTCTTATATATGTGGGAGAGAGATTAACGGTGAAGACGGCAACTATGGTCGCTGCAGCCTCGGTGGCCCTGGCGATGGGTGTGTTGGTTGCGCCGGGCTCCGCCCTCGCCCAGCGGGCTCAAGGATTTCACGATACTGGCCCTGTAGTCGGGGGCGCCACCTTGGGCACCAGTCGCTCGGTCGCGGTGCCATTCCCCCGCCATCCTTTCGTCTCACGCCCGTTCGTTCGCCCGTTTGTCCGGCCGTTCTTCCCGTTCGGTGTGGTAGCCGGCGCGCCGGCCGTCGTTTACGCGGCGCCGCCCGTGTACTATCCTTCGCCGGCCTACTACGATCCACCGGCGGCCTACTACGATCCACCGGCGAGCTATAGCCCGCCCGTTAGCTACGCACCGCCGTCGAGCGCAACGGTCTCGGTCGCGCCTGCGCCAACGCCGAGCGTCGTGCAGTTTCCGACCGGGCGGTACGAGTTGCGCGGCGACGGAGTGTCGGCTCCGTACACGTGGGTATGGATCCCGAATCCCCCGACGGCGCCGCCGCCGGCAGCACCTCCACCGCCAACGGCGCCGCCGGCAGGCGCGCCCTCCTCCAGCGACCGGTCACCCACGCGCCAGAGTCAACTCTATCGCTGGACCGACACGGTGGGCGCGGTGCACTGGACGGATCGCCTGGACGCCGTCCCCGAGCAGTACCGCTCCCGAGTCAAGCAAACCACGCCCTCCTGAGCACGCCGCGAACCGAGCCGCCGCGGCCGCGCTCGTGATCCTCGACCCACAGCTCTACCCCGGCCCCTCCGCCAGAATTCAGCTTGGCCGTGCTAGACGGGGAGTTAGCGGTGCCTTGTAATCCGCTGACCGACGCTCTCGCTTCGACGATCAAACCCCTGGTGGACAACGAATGACTTCGGAAATCCGCACACCCTCTCGACGACAATTGTCCCGCCGGGAAACAGCTCCCGCAGCTCTGAGCGCGTCACGTTCCGAATCCGATTGGCAAGATGGTGCGCTCGATCCGCATCGGGAACTCTCGCGTAGCGCCCGACCCGGACCTTCTGCAGACACCACGCCTGATGCGCCGGCGACAACCAATGAAAGAAGGGCACCAGCGTCCTCCAGTCCACAGGGAAGCGGTGGTTAGGGCTCTGAACGAAATACCGAGAGCCCACCCGACGAATCTCGCTCGCCATCTGCTGTTGCCGGTGCCAGCCTCCGACGTGTCCAAGGACCGAGTGCGCGAGGACCACCTCAAATGACCGGTCATGAAACTGCGTGAGGTCGCATCCGTCGCCAACGATGACCCGCATACCCCCCACCAACGGGCGTTGGTCGAACACGTTCAGGAGCGTTACGGACAGCTCATCCGTGATGTATCCCTGCCAGAAATCGGCTGTCCCACCGACATCGAGCACCTTGACCGGCTTTGGGAGAGGGCCCACGAGGCGCAGGAATAGCTCCATTCGCCGTGCGCGAAATCGCCCATAGGCGCGTTTGAGAGACTCGTATCCGGTGGGTTGCGTTCGCGAAACTATCATCGGCAGACGCGCGATGAGACCTCCTCAGCGGCCGCTCCCTTGGCTTACTCACTCATCTCGAGTCTGGACCCGTCTCCACATCCGGCAAGCCCGGGGGATCCCTGAATTTCCACGAGTGATAGAACCCACGTGCCGCGAACCGTCCACGTTCGCTTCCCGCCTCGTCGCCGCTGGAGTAGACTTGCGAGCGGTCCAGCGGAGACGGGTTCTCCCGCGTGAGGGAGACGCCGCTGGGGTCAAACGATTGAGATACTTGACACGGAGGGGTGGCCGAGCCCGGTCGAAGGCGTCCGACTCGAAATCCACCCCGCACCCCGCTCCGCAGTCTCACGTGGGCTCCCTACGTAGTCGTTCAGCCAGTATTGGCGAGTCTCCGCAGTCACGCGCCGGCTGGTCTTGAACGTCCACGAGTAATCGTGGATGGGAGGCGCCAGGTGTTGGAGCCGATTACATTTGACTATCAGAAGGCGCAGCAGCTGACCAAGAAAGCAACTACGTGGATCGGTCGTCTTGTAAGTCTTGGGACAGCAGATTTCCAGATGACTGCAGTCGTCGCGCCGCCCGCTCGCGAAACAAGCGCCCAACCACGAGGGCAAGACCTATCCCGGCATCGTCGTAGTAGGCGAGTTCGTAGAGTGGCAACGTTGACGGGGCTCGTCGCCGACCTTGAAGAGTTCGCCTACGATCATCACCCGCACGGTCCCCTGACCGCCGACGCCACACCGCCCGCGTGGAATGGCTACCTGCTCACCATGGCGTGCCCGTGTGGCGTCGTCTTTGAGCGGCGGATGACGCCCCCTGGATGCCGAGCTGGATCTGCTGCACGCTGCGTCGCTGAACTGAGCGGGCACACCCTTAACGGGACGGCGCGGACTAGAATCACATGCCTAATAAGGCCGACCTGAACTCTTCCCTGTCGGCACAACAGAGGTGGGTCCCGAGGTGGGTCCAGTTGTCCCCTGACTCGGTGATTCACTGCTGCGCGGCGGCGCCCGGTCTTCCGCGCGCTGCTCCATCGCCTGCTGCGACTGCTGCACTTCTTTGACCAGTTGGTCCAAACCCACGTTGTGGTGGCGCGCGATGTCGGCCCACCCCTTGCCACTCTTGAACTCGACAACGACTTGGTCGAGGGTCAGCTTCGTCGCTTGGGACAGCAGGTTGGCAATGAGGATCTCGCCCCAGCCGAGCCGAGTCTGAGCGTGTTGCGCCCGTAGCACCTCGGCCGAGACGGCGAGCTTGCGCGAAATATGACCGACCACGACGCGCTCACCGTCCGGCCCGGTTCGCACTCTCTCAATGGCGGCTGCGAGTTCCTCAAGGGTCGGCGGGTCGGCTCCCCAGGTCAACCCGATCCCAAGGAACACTGCTGCAATTGCCACCAAGCATGCCGCGTATCTGCTTTGGATCATCGCCCATCTCCAACTTGACTCGATGGTATGCGTCGCTAGGCTATCACCTTTTGAACTCGCTACGGCTCAGCCCTGTGAGACTAAATCAGGTTGCTGGAGGCCGCTGTGCCGCAGTGATCCTGGTCTGCTAGACTCCCGCCAGCCATCCTCCACCAGGTGCCCATGAGGTGTGCTCAACGCCGACCGCGTTAGGGCATCGGAGGAAACCGGTACAGTGAGAGACAACGGCTTGAGAGTTCTCGCCTCAGTCGGCCTCGCTGTGGGGGGAATATTTGGCATGGCAGGGACGTTTGCGCCGTCAGCCTCCCTCCGAGGGCTCGCATGGGGCATTGACGGCGTTGGCCTAGTCATGGCGGGCGCAGTGCTGACGCTCGTGTTCTACCGAAAGGGTCAGGACCTCGTTGCCTCGGGCTTCCTCGTGTTTGCGGTCGGCGAAGGCATTATCCTTTCGGGCGCAGCGATGGACCTGACCGCAAGTGTTCCGTCGTTTGGAGCGGGGACCAGCCTGTGGGCATTGGCGCTTGTGCTCATCAGCATTCCGCGCGTGTTTCCTCTCCCCGTGCGCCTTCTGGGGCTCTTCGCCGCGGTCCTGTTCGCAGCCACCGCCGTACCGATCTTCGCGGGGGTTCAGGTCTTGCCGACGACATCCCCATTGCCGTTCTACGCGTATCCAGTGCTCGTAGCAACGCTGGGCGGCTGGATTTGGACACTTGTGAAGGCCAACAGTTCGATGGGATGAGGAAGTGCAGAGACTCGCTGAGTCTGATGACGTCGGGTTGCCCATGCGCCTGATCGGGCTCGCGGTCGACGCCCCTCGCTTCTCGGGGGGCGTCGTCATGTCCAGGCACTGGCGCGCGCCCCGGTGCTCGTCCAGGCCGGGGCGCTGGTGCGTGTCGTGGCGCTCGGCTAGACTCCTCGGCAGCTATGCGGGTGATCGGGCTCGTTCTCGCTGCCAGCATCATGCTCGTGCCGGTCGTCGCCATCGGCCCAGAGAGGTAGGCGGACATGCCGGATCCAGCGCCGTTATTGCTCGCCCTCGCAGCGGGCACGATGTCCGCGAGCTACGCCATACTCCTGCGGCTCGGAGCGGGCTCGATCAATCCGGCCATAGGTGCACTCATCATTTCGGGCGTGGCGCTTCCGTTTACAGCAGTCGTCTTTGCAATCCTTCGGGTGTGGCACCCGGGTACGATGATCACGACCAAGGGGTTGTCGCTGATGATACTCGCCGGGATCGCGGCGGCGAGTACGACTGTCTTCGGACTGCTGGCATATGCCAGAGGGTTCAAGCTGTCCTCATCTCCCGTCATCACGGCAACACAAATGAGCGTCGTCCTGCTTGTCGGGTTCGTGTTCTTGAAGGAACCGTTCAGCATTGGACGGCTGCTGGCGCTGATTCTCATCGCGCTCGGTATTCTGGTACTCCAGCGACAAGGCGTCTGAACAAGCACGTGCTCGACCAGCGCGGCCAGCTCTTGCGAGCAGCACTCGCGCTCCACACCCTCCGCTCCTGGCTCGACTCCTGGGCGGGCATCGGACGAATCACCGTCGGCATGGCCCGCCAGGGCTACGACCTCCAGCTCACCCGGTACGACGAGAAGGGCTGTCGAGCGATCTTCTATGTGACGGGCATGGAGCATAGTCCGACTAGTGTCACGGGCTCCGCGTGGGAGCGCACGCCATGGCACGCGGTGCAGCGTGCGGCGTGGGAGGCGCTACGACAGGCCAGCCGCGATGGCTAGGCGCTGAGGAGTCAGAACGGCGCGCGGGCTAGTTCAATTGACTCTCGTGACGGAGGTCAACCACGCGACTCGCACGAAGGCCCCCACTGCTCACGATTCTCCGATGAGCCGACCGTGGGACGCACGTCGCATCACGGCGGTAATCATTTCAGCGCTGATCGTCGCGCTCGCAGCGGTGGTGTACCTCCTCGGCCTGTGACTTCGGGTTCGCACCATGACAGGCACGAGCCGGGGGGTAGTCGACAATGAGACCGAACGTCAGGCACCACTGTCAAGACAAAGGACGGCAACCCCTTCATGCAGTATGTCTGCCTTCCCGACACCGTGGACCCGCTCGGACCGAAGGGGAAGTGAGACTCGACTCGGCCGCGCGGCCTCCATCGTGCGATGCTAGGCACATGGCGAGGCCGTGTGATCTTGTGGGCGTTCCGATCTCGTTCACCAGGCGCGACCATGTACCTGCCGAACGGTGCTGGCTGGAGCCCGACACGAACTCGTCTGCCCTGGGCGCACGCATCCTACATTGCGTGGATCCGGTGAACTGCAAGGCGATGAAGGCGAAGGAATCTACAGAGCGCTAGGCCTTCTTGGCCCGTTGGTCGTGCAGTGCGCGGATAGACTAGACGGTGGCCTCGCTCCTGCGGGCATCGCCCTCATGGCAGGAGAGGCCAGTGGCCTGCTTGATGCGTGGGCGTCCAGTCCGTCCACAGACGGCTGGGCCACCAGTTGTAAGTGACTTATTTTATTACTTTGTGCTCGTTTTGGATGGGACCCCTTTGTTGCCGGGGGGTATGTCTGACGATGGTTCCCCGGGTGCCCCAACCCACACAAGGAACTAGTTGGCCCAGTGAAGACTGAGGCCATCCGGGCTTACCACGCGAGGAAGAAGCGCGCCCATGACCAGCCGGGATGGTGCCCGCGCGATGAGCGCCAGAAGGCTCTTGTCGCCGCCCAAGAGAAGCGGGCGAGCGAGGCGCAGCGGATCACGTTCTCCGAGTACGCGGATGAGTACCTGACCTGGTGCACGAGCACGTCTTCCCGGGGCGCTACCGCGAGCCTGACAAGTTCTTCCGCCGGGCGGTCCGGCGCGCCCAAGACGCACTCCGTGAGGCAGACCGGGATGAGGAAGCGGCGCGGCTGGAGGGCGTGTCCTGGCATGGGCTGAGACACACTTGGGCCAGCCGGCTCACGATGAACGGCGTGGAGCCGCGGACGCTTCAGACGCTCGGCGGTTGGCGCTCGCTGGCGATGGTGGAGCGCTACAGCCACCTTAGTCCGGACCACCTGCGAAGCGCCGTCGAGAAGCTTGTCGCTCCTGGCGGCCAGGGGAGCCCGACTCCGCAGCGCACTGGGGCGCCGAATCCCGTGGTGGAACTTGACTCCAACTTGACTCGCCTGCAGGATGAGGCGTCGCGTGCATTGTAAATATGTGGAGGGGTGGCCGAGCCCGGTCGAAGGCGTCCGACTCGAAATCGGATAGGGGCCCAGAAGGTCCCTCGGGGGTTCAAATCCTCTCCCCTCCGCCAATTATTCACGTGTGCTGCCGGCAAATAGGAAGAAGGAGGGGTGACCGAGCGGCCGAAGGTGCGGCACTGGAAATGCCGTGCACGGGTAACCCCTGTGCCCCGGGTTCGAATCCCGGCCCCTCCGCCAGAATTCAGCTTGGCCGTGCTAGACGGGGAGTTAGCGGTGCCCTGTAACCCGCAATCCGCTTCAGCGGGGTTGAATTCCCTCTCGAGGACGGATCGTGTTGAATGAGCTTCACGGGGCGGCGTTGAAGGTTGGGCCCCACGCAATGAGAATCGTCGAACCCCGCCAGGCCCGGAAGGGAGCAACGGTAAGGCGACCCTCTCGTGTGCCGTGGGAGTACCTGACCGGAGCAGGTTCCGGGGAGAGATCGCAGGACGGTCCGTTCGAAGGAGGGTGCACGGTCATGATTCGATGAGTTATCAGGTTCTCGCCCGCAAGTGGCGGCCGCAGACGTTCGACGCGGTCGTCGGCCAGGACGCGATCACCCGGACGCTGCGGAACGCGCTCGCGTCCGGCCGCATCGCGCACGCGTATCTCTTCGCGGGCCCGCGGGGCATCGGCAAGACGACCACGGCGCGCCTGCTCGCGCGCGCGCTGCTCTGCGCCGCACGGACGGGCCCCGAGCCCTGCGGCAAGTGCGCGGTGTGCGTCGAGAGCCAGGCCGGGACGCTCGTGGACGTGCTCGAGATCGACGGCGCCTCCAACCGGGGCATCGAGGAGATCCGCACGCTCCGCGAGAACGTGAAGTACACGCCGGCACGCGGGCGGTACAAGGTCTACATCATCGACGAGGTCCACCAGCTCACCGAGGCCGCCTTCAACGCGCTGCTGAAGACCCTCGAGGAGCCGCCGCCGCACATCGTCTTCGTACTCGCCACGACCGACCCGCGCGAGATCCCGGCGACCGTGCTCTCGCGGGTGCAGCGCTTCGACTTCCGCCCGATCGCCCCCGACGCGCTCCGGGCGTCGCTCGAGCACATCCTGACCGAGGAGAAGATCCCGTTCGAGCCGGCGGTGCTGCCGGTCGTCGTGCGCGCCGCCGAGGGCTCGCTGCGCGACGCGCTCTCGCTGCTGGATACCGCGATCGCCTACGGCAATGGCCGGCTCGAAGCGGAGACGACCGCGAAGCTTCTGGGCGCGACGGCGCCGGTGACGGTGCGCGCGTTCGCGACGGCGATGGTCGGACACGACACCGGCGCGGCGCTCGAGGCGATCGATCGCGCGGCGCGTGAGGGCGAAGACCTCCTGGCGTTCGCGCGCGACGTCATCGAGCTCTTGCGTCTGACGCTCGTGCTCAAGGCCGCCCCGAACGCGAAGCCCGCCGATCTCACCCACACCGAGGGCAACGAGCTGCGCAAGCTCGGGGAAGGGACGAGCCTGGACGAGATCCTCTACGTGCTCCGCGCCTTCCTGGAGGCCGACGCGCTCATGCGTGAGTCGCCGCACCCACGCGTCGAGCTGGAGATCGCCACCGTGCGCGCCACGCGGCGCCCGGTACCCCAGGCGCTCGACGACCTTCTGCGTCGCGTCGACGAGGCGCACCGCGAGATCCGGCAGCACGCGCTGGCGATGCCGGCGGCGCCGGCCGCGGCGGCCCAGACGAGCCTGCTGCCGGGGGCCGAGCCCGCGGCGCCGCGCGCCGAGACGCGCCGGCCCTCGGCGCCCGCGTCGGTCAGCCCGCCGCCCGCCCCGCGGGCGGCACCACCAGCGCCGGCGCCCACCATGGCCCCGTCTTCGGCCCCGGGGCCGTCGTCGGGTCCGCCACCGTCTGCGGCGCCGCCGGTCGACACGGAGCTCTCGACGGCCTGGGCGCGGGTGGTAGATGAAGTCATGAAGCGCAAGCCGACGCTCGGGGCCGTGCTGACGCAGGCG
The DNA here is from genome assembly GCA_003220535.1 of Candidatus Rokuibacteriota bacterium. GTDB lineage: Bacteria > Methylomirabilota > Methylomirabilia > Rokubacteriales > CSP1-6 > AR31. Next base: position 5,677 of record QHSU01000014.1, on the reverse strand, counting down.
AAACCGAGCGGCGTGAGCGAGCGCGAGCTGACGATCGTCCTGCTCGGGAATCATTTCCACCGTGACATGCTTGCGGACGTCGCGAACCGCGAGCTGGTCGTGCAGGCGGTGAGGCGCTGCGTGGCCGGGGCCGAGCGCATCAACGTGGTGTCGGGCGGCGAGGCCGCTGGCGCCATCGCGACGCATCCCGCGGTTCAGGCGGCGATCGCCGAATTCCAGGGCGAGGTGGTCGCGGTGCGACCGCGCCTGCCGGAAGGAGAAGGCCAGTGAAGGGGTTCGGGAACATCATGAAGGAAGCGCAGAAGCTGCAGGCACAGATGGCGGCGCTGCAGGAGGAAGTCGGCAAGCGGAAGGTCGAGGCCACGGCGGGCGGCGGCATGGTGACGGTCGAGGCGAACGGCAAGCAAGAGCTCACCGCGGTGAAGATCGACCCCGAGGTCATCAACAAGGACGACGCCCAGATGCTGGAGGACCTCGTGCTCGCGGCGTGCAACGAAGCGCTCAGGAAATCGCGCGAGCTCGTGCAGCAGGAGCTCGGCAAGCTGACCGGCGGCCTCAAGATCCCCGGTCTCGGAATGTAGGACAGGGATTCGTTGACGTATTACCCCGAGCCCGTCGCCCGGCTGATCGAAGCCCTCCAGCGTCTTCCCGGTATCGGACCCAAGACGGCACAGCGGCTCACGTTCTTCCTGCTCAAGCGCCCCGTCGAGGAAGTCCGCGAGCTGTCCGAGTCGCTCGTCGCCGTAAAGGACCGGATCGTCTACTGCACGATCTGCTTCAACGTCACCGATCGGAACCCCTGCCGCATCTGCGCCGAGCCGGCGCGCGACGGGCGCGTGCTCTGTGTCGTCGAGGAGCCGAACGATCTCCTCGCGATGGAGCGCACGGGCGAATACCGCGGCCGCTATCACGTGCTGCTGGGCGCGCTCTCACCGCTCGACGGCATCGGTCCTGACGACTTGAAGGTGCGTGAGCTGCTGGCACGACTCGAAGGGAGCGCGATCGCGGAGGTCATCCTGGCGACCAATCCCAACGTGGAGGGCGAGGCGACGGCGCTCTATCTGGCGAAGCTCTTGCGGCCGCTCGGGCTGCGCATCACGCGGATCGCGCGCGGGCTGCCCGTCGGCGGCGACCTCGAATACGCCGACCAGGTGACCCTCTCGAAGGCCCTCGAAGGCCGCCGCGAGATCAGCTAGAAAAGAACCGGCCCGGACCATGACGGCCCGGGCCGGCGCCCGCGCATCGCACGGGCTGAAGCGTCCTAAAAATCTCCGTGCGGCATCGGCGGCGCCGCCGCCGGTTTCTCCTCCGGCAGGTCGGTGATCAGGGCCTCGGTCGTCAGCAGGAGCGACGCGACCGACGCCGCGTTCTGCAGCGCCACCCGCTCGACCTTGGTCGGGTCGATGATGCCCGCCTGCATCATGTCGACGTACTCCATGCTTTCGGCGTCGTAGCCGCGATTCGGTGCGGTCTCGCTCTTCACCTTCTCGACGATCACGCTGCCCTCGAGGCCCGCGTTCTCGACGATCTGGCGGATCGGCTCCTCGAGCGCCCGCTTGACGATCATGGCGCCGACCTTCTCGTCGCCCGAGAGCTTGAGGCCGTCGATCGCCTTGGCACTTCTCAGGAGCGCCACGCCACCGCCCGGCACGATGCCTTCCTCGACCGCCGCCCGGGTCGCGTTCAGCGCGTCCTCGACCCGCGCCTTCTTCTCCTTCATCGCCGTCTCGGTGGCCGCCCCGACCTTGATCACCGCCACACCACCGGCCAGCTTCGCCAGCCGCTCCTGCAGCTTCTCGCGGTCGTAGTCCGAGGTCGTTTCCTCGATCTGGGCCCGGATCTGCTTGATGCGGCCCTCGATCTCTTTCGTCTTGCCGCCGCCCTCGACGATGGTCGTGTTGTCCTTGTCGATGACCACCTTCTTGGCGCGACCGAGGTCGGTGAGCTTGATGTTCTCGAGCTTGATCCCGAGATCCTCGGTGATGGCCTTGCCGCCGGTCAGGACCGCGATGTCCTCGAGCATCGCCTTGCGGCGGTCACCGAAGCCCGGCGCCTTCACCGCGGCCGTGTGCAGCGTGCCGCGCAGCTTGTTGACGACGAGCGTGGCCAGCGCCTCGCCCTCCACCTCTTCGGCGATGATGAGCAACGGCTTGCCCGCGCGGGCGACCTGCTCGAGCAGCGGCAGCATGTCCTTCATCACGCTGATCTTCTTCTCGTGGATCAGCACGATCGCGTCCTCGAGCACGACCTCCATGCGCTCAGGGTCGGTCACGAAGTAGGGCGAGAGGTAGCCGCGGTCGAACTGCATGCCCTCGACCACGTCCAGCACGGTGTCCGCCGACTTCGACTCCTCGACCGTGATGACGCCGTCCTTGCCGACCTTCTCCATCGCCTCGGCGATCAGAGTGCCGATCGTCTTGTCGTTGTTCGAGGCGATCGTCGCGACCTGGGCGATCTCCTTCTTGTCCTTGGTCGACTTGGAGATGCCCTTGAGGTCTTTCACGACCGCGTCGACCGCGGCCTCGATACCCCGCTTGAGGCCCATGGGGTTGGCGCCGGCGGTGACGTTCTTGAGCCCCTCGCGGAAGATCGCCTGCGCCAGCACGGTCGCCGTGGTCGTGCCGTCACCGGCGACGTCGGAGGTCTTCGAGGCGACCTCGCGGACCATCTGGGCGCCCATGTTCTCGTACTTGTCCTGCAGCTCGATCTCCTTGGCGACGGTGACGCCGTCCTTGGTGATCGTGGGGCTACCGAACTTCTTGTCGATGACGACGTTGCGGCCCTTCGGGCCCAGCGTCGCCTTCACGGCCGCCGCCATGACCGCGACACCCTTGAGCAGTGCGCTCCGGGCCTCCTCGTCGAACTTGAGCTGCTTGGGCATGGACGCGTTCCTCCTTACTCGAGAATGGCGAGGACGTCTTCCTCGCGCATGATGAGGTATTCCTTGTCGTCGATCTTGACCTCGGAGCCCGAGTACTTCCCGAACAGGATCTTGTTGCCGGCCTTCACGTCGAGGGGGATCTTCTTGCCGTCGTCGCCGACCTTTCCCGTGCCGACGGCGATCACCTTGCCCTCTTGCGGCTTCTCCTTCGCCGTGTCCGGGATGATGATCCCGCCCCTCTTGACCTCTTGCTCCTCCAGACGCTCGACCATGATTCGATCGTGCAGCGGACGAACCTTCATCTGCCTGCTCCCTCCAGTTGGGGTGATGGAATCGCGTTAGCACTTGTAGACGATGAGTGCTAAAGAGTCAAGCGCCTAGGCGTCGGGACTACGGAAAGCCCGCGGGCCACAAGCCCGCCAGCGCTCCCGCGGACCGGCTGGGCCCGATCGTAGGTTCCAGCAAAACTGCGGTAAGATTCGATCGTTCCCCGGTAGCTCAGTTGGTAGAGCGCCTGACTGTTAATCAGGAAGTCGCTGGTTCGAGCCCAGCCCGGGGAGCCAACTACTACAGAGAGTTCTGCAGCGCCCCCACGGTCTCGACAGACTCTTGCGTTGAGGCTTGCGCTGAAGCTGAGGCGGGCTCAGAGCTCGTGAGGCCCTCGAGGCGGCTGACCGCCGTGCGGAGGTGCTCGGGAGCGAGGTGGGCGTAGCGCATCGTCATGGCCAGCGAAGCATGGCCGAGAAGCTCCTGCAGCTCCTTGAGCGTCACCCCTCGCATGACCGCCCAGGATGCGAATGTGTGGCGTAAGGTGTGGAAGTTGACGTCGTCGAGCTTCGCGGCCTCGACGGCGTTGTTGTAGGCCGTCTGGATGTAGCGGGTCTTGAAGACTCGGCCTGCGGCCTTCGGACCAAGGCCGACCAGCGCGCGGTACGAGTCGTCGTTCATCGGGACTTCACGGCGCCGCCCGCTCTTCGTCATCTCAAGGCGGATGACACCGCGGCCCAGCTCGACGCGTTCCCATGCCAGTCCGAGCAGCTCGCCGCGGCGTAGGCCGGTGTTCAACGCGATGATGACTGCGGCGCGCAGCTCCTTGTTCCTCGACTTGGCGGCTGCGTCTAGCAGCCGCGTGATCTCCTCCTGTGTGAGCCAGCGCAGGCGGCCCTGCGGCTCCTTCTCGAGCCGGATGCGGGGCACGTTGTCGATGGCCTCCCATTCCTCATGAGCCAGCCGGAGTAGGTGGCGGAGCAGCGCCAGTGGGCGGTTGACAGCGGCGGCGGTCAGCCGACGCTCGGCCGCGCCCTCTCCTTTGCCGATGGTACGCACGGCTGAGAGCCGCTTGGCCTTGTACTCGCTGATACGGCTGGCCGTGATCTCGACCAGTGGCGTCTCCCCACCGAACTCGGCCTTCAGCAGGTCGAGCTGGCGTCGATCCGCTTCAACCGTCCGGAGTGGGACCGATGATCTCGAGCGATCTGCTAACGAGGAAGTAGACGTGCTTATCTTTGTCGTGGGCCGTACCCGTCTGGACCGGTACGAAGAGTTACGCCTGCACTTTAAGGACTGGCGCGATGTAAGGGTCGCCTCGACCGTCGTGAAGGGGAGCGGCGAGAGCCCCATGACACGGTTGCTGGAGTAGAGAGGCGGCGAGCCGAGCGACGCCATCGTCTCGAGCCCTCCTTGAGGAAGCTCGGTTGGTCTGTGGTAGACACCGACGAACTCATCTCGTGAACCCAGTGGACCTCCTCGCCGACCTTGAAGAGTTCGTCCACGACCACAGCCCGCACGGCACGATGACCGGCGACGAGCCCGCCAGCGACGGGATCGGGCGATCCGCGACGGCGGCTGCGTCGATGAGGTTTCTGACCAGGACAGTGCCTCACGTTGCCTTTCCCTGCCGGGCCGGTATGCTTTGAAGTGAGTCGTCTGCTGACTCCGGACGTCAGCGTGGCTTTCTTGTCATAGTTTCATTGGAATGACCTGCCGGGTGACGTGGAGCTCGTCCGGATCCCTCCGGCGCCGAGCGTCGAAATGCAGTGCCGGATCAGAGATCTCGGGCTCCCTGGGGCTCGGGGACTGGGACGATGGCCAGGATGCCTCCTGACGTCTTCGGGCTGACGGACGATCCCCTCTGGTACAAAGACGCGATCATTTACGAGCTCCACGTCCGCACGTTCTACGACAGCGACGGGGATGGCGTCGGCGATTTCCCTGGCCTGACCCAACGGCTCGACTACCTGCAGGATCTCGGCGTGACCGCCCTCTGGCTGCTCCCTTTCTGCCCCTCGCCCCTGAAGGACGACGGCTACGACACCGCGGACTATACCGGGATTCACGCAGCGTACGGCACGATGCGCGACTTCAAGGCCTTTCTGCGTGAGGCGCACCGCCGAGGTCTCCGCGTCATCATCGAGCTCGTGCTCAACCACACGTCCGACCAGCACCCGTGGTTTCGGCGGGCCCGTCAGGCCAAGCCCAGGAATCACTGGCGCAAGTTCTATGTGTGGAGTGACACCCCCGAGAAGTATCGGGAAGCCCGGATCATCTTCAAAGACTTCGAACCCTCCAACTGGACCTGGGACCCGGTCGCCCACGCCCATTACTGGCACCGCTTCTACGCGCATCAACCGGACCTCAACTACGACCATCCCGAGGTGCGACGCAGCATGCAGCGGGTTGTCGACTTCTGGCTCGAGCGCGGTGTAGACGGGCTCCGCCTGGATGCCGTGCCCTATCTCTACGAGCGAGAGGGAACGAGCTGCGAGAACCTCCCGGAAACCCACGCGTTCCTCAAGG
>QHSU01000048.1 GCA_003220535.1 Candidatus Rokuibacteriota bacterium | reverse complement strand
ATCGCGACACCCGCCACGTTCTCCTTGCCGAGCGCCTCGACCGCGATCGCGGCGACCAGCGACGAGTCGATCCCGCCCGAGAGCCCGATCACGACGCGCTTGAACCCGTTCTTGCGCACGTAGTCGCGCGTGCCGAGAACCAGCGCGCCGAACACCTCCTCGACCGGGGCGAGCGGCGCCACGTCGCGGGGCGCAAGCGGCGACGCGTCCGGCGCCGGGAGCGCCGGCAGCGAGATGCGGGTCGCCGTCTCCCTGACCCGGAGCTTTTCCTTGCGCCGCCGCGAGTCGTGCAGCCGCGCCCGGAAGACGGCTTCGAGGTCGACGTCGGCGACGACCAGGTCCTCCTCGAACATCCGCCCGCGCGCGAGGCACTCGCCGTGCTCGTTGACGATCATGCTCGCGCCGTCGAACACCAGCTCGTCCTGGCCGCCCACCATGTTGACGTAGGCCACGCACACGAGGTCGTCCACCGCGCGGGTCGAGACCATCTGCTCGCGGAAGCGCGCCTTGCCGGCGTGGTAGGGCGAGCCGTTGATGTTGACGACCAGCTCGGCGCCGGCGAGCGCCTGCACGGTGGTCGGCCCCGCCGGGTACCAGATGTCCTCGCACACGTTGACGGCGAACGTCGTGTCGCCCGCCACGAAGACCGGCGCCTCGGTGCCCGCCTGGAAGTATCGGTTCTCGTCGAAGACGCCGTAGTTCGGCAGGTATTGCTTGTGGTAGACGCCGGCGCGCGTCCCGTCGTGCAGCACCGCGGCGGCGTTGAAGATGTCGTCGCGCTTGTCGACGAAGCCGACGACGACCGAGAGCCCTCGCGAGGCGCGCGTCACCTCGTCGAGCGCCTTCAGGTTGGCCTCGATGAAGGCCGGCTTGAAGAGGAGGTCTTCGGGCGGGTAGCCGGTGATCGCCAGCTCGGGGAAGGCGACGAGGGCACAGCCCCGCGCGCGCGCCTGGTCGATCGCCTCCACGATCATGCGCACGTTGCGATCGAAATCGCCGACCGTGGGATTGATCTGGCCGAGCGCGACGCGCAACCGTCTCATCGACCCCTATTGTACCCGGGCGGGCGCGCACCTGATATCATCGCGTCCGATGCCCGCCAAGATTCCGTGGCTGCCTTCGACCCTCCCACCCGGCGCCAAGCCCGAGCGCTGTCCGGTCTGCGGTCGGCTCGCCCTGATTCCCTGGACCCTACGCCGCGACGACCGGACGAAGGTCGTCCTGCGGACCTGGGTCTGCACCGAGTGCCAGGTCACCGAGGAGCGACCGGAGCCGGAGTAGCATCTCGCTCTCGCCGCTCTCGCCGCCGCGCCCGACGCGGTCGAGCGAGATGACGAAGCAGTCCACGTCATCGAAGTGCGCGTACTTGCCCGTGTAGCGACGCATGCCGCTGCCGACCGGGTCGATGCCGATGCGCTCCACCGCCGCGCCGGTGAAGAGCACGTAGGTCATGGGCTCGACGTCGTTCTTGAGGAAGCAGTGCGCAAGGATGATGTCGGGCCCGGCGACGCGGGATCGGCCACGCACCACCTGCCGCATGAAGCTCCCGTGATGGACGATCAGCTTGAGGCTGAGGCTCTGCACGCCTCGGCACGCCCGACAAGAGCAGCTCATATCCATGGCCATCTCGTGCTGTCGCCGCCTGAAGGCGACGAAGGCTCGGCCGAACGCTTCGAGGAGCGACAGGTCGGGGGCCCCAGTGTCGTCCGGGCCCAGGGCGAACACCGCGTCGCCCTCCAGCTCCTGGATCTCGAGGGGCGGCGAGAGCGCCTCCATGACGCCGTCCAATAGCGTCCCGGTCACCTCCGCGCCGTGTTCGAGCTCCGTGGTCGTCACGAAAGCCGTGAACCCCGAAATATCCGCCAGGACGAGGAATCCGGACTCGAGTCGATCTGTCACGGGCATGTCATCCTCCTCCAGCTATGCGACACCGGAGCCCGACCGGCGTGAAATCCGAGGTTGAATGGCAGGGTTGCCCGCCGGAGAGGCTTGGGGGGGGCCGTCGAGCCTCTCCCATCTATCAGAACTGATTGACGAAGTCGATCAGCTGGCGGAGCCGCCCGTAGGAGCGGTGGTCGAACGGCAGGATCAGCCGGGGGAGCTCGGGGAACTCGTTCTGCTCCTGCGGCACCGGGCCCGGCTCTAGGGTCGCCGGCCCTTTGAGGATGTCGCCGAACTTGTCCTGGAGGTCGGCGAGCTGTGTTGGCTCGAGCTGGCGCGTGAGCCGGAAGACCAGATCGTCGCCGACGATCCTCGAGGAGTGATAGACGCGGTAGAAGCTCGTGGCTTCGTTCACCGCCTCCTCGGGCGTATCCACGATGCGGAAGAACGACGTGTCCTCGGGATCGATGAGCCCGCGCTCCACCAACGTGCCGGCGATCCACCGATGCCAGATCCGCCAGTACGGCTTGGGCCCGGCCTCGATGAGAACGACCGGAACGAGCGGCGACTTGCCCGTCTGCATCAGCGTCAGGAGCTCGAAGGTCTCGTCCATCGTCCCGTAACCGCCCGGGAAGAGCGCCACCGCGCTCGCTTCCTTCACCAGGAAGAGCTTGCGCGTGAAGAAGTACTTGAAGGTGATGAGCTTCGGGTCGGAGGCGATCCAGGGATTGGCCTCCTGCTCGAACGGCAGGCGGATGTTCAGCCCGAAGCTCTTCTCGCCGCCCGCCCCCTCCTGCGCGGCGCCCATGATGCCGGCGCCGGCCCCGGTGACGACCATCCAGCCCTCCTCGGTCATCCGCTTTCCGAAGAGGCGCGCGCTGGCCATCGCCTCCTCGCTGGAGGCCGAGCGCGCCGAGCCGAAGACCGTCACCTTGCGCACTCCGCTGTACGGCGCGAAGACCTTGTAGGCGTAGCGGAGCTCCTTGAGCGCCGTGTTGGTGATCTTGAGGTCGGCCGTGCCAGCCCCGTCCTCGTGGAGCTTGAGCACCGTGGTCAGGAGCTGCTGGAAATACCAACGGCGGTCGGCGGGCACTTCCTCGGCGTCGAGGAGGTCGGCGATCAGACGGTTCGCAGTGTCGTTCTGAAGCTGATACCGGCGGGGCTCGGCCACGCTTTCGAGTATACCGTCATCGAGCCCCGGGCCCGAACGCCACCGCGAGGCTCGCCACGATCAGGGCGCCGCCGGCGATCGTGAAGGGTGTGAGGGGCTCTCCCAGCAGCGCTGCGCCCAGGAGCGCTCCGACGATCGGCTGCACGTTGAGAAAGATCGCCGCCCGGGGCGCCGGGACCCTCCGGAGCGCCCAGTTCCACACGACGTACCCGAGCGCCGTGATGACGACGGCGAGATAGAGTGTGCCGGCGACAGCGCCCGCCGTCCACGCGGGCCGCGAGCCGGATGCCCATTCTGCGGCGGTGATGGGCAGGAGTGCCACCGCGCCCCAGACGAGCGACCGGGTCGTGACGCCGAGCGCCGCGTGGCGCTCGAGAACGCGGCGCCCCAAGAGCGAGTAGGAGGCATAGGCGAGCCCCGAGAGCACGAGCAACAGGTCACCCTGCCAGTGCGGCACGAGCTTCTCTGTCACGCCGGGGATCCCGTTGACGACCACGACGGCGGTCCCGCCGACCGCGAGCGCCGCCCCCGCCGCTTCGCGGCGCGAGAGTCGCTCGCCGAGGTAGAGCGGGCTCAGCAGCATCAGCGAGAGGGGCTCGACGACGATCAGGAGCGCCGCGTTCGTGGCCGTGGACCACGCGATGCCCCAGTGCGCGAGGACGAAGGCGCCGGCGAAGCCGAGAATCCCCATCCACGCGATCGCCCGGCGGTCGGCGCGTGCGAGCGCCGGATCCGAAGCTCGCCGCCGGGCGAGCGGGGCCAGCACCAGCGAGCCTAGGACGAGCCTGGCAAACGCGAGCATCGCGGGCGGCACGCTCCCGAGCGTGACCCGCGTCGCGACGTACGACGTGGCGTAGAGGACGTTCGCGCCGAGGAGCGCCAGGTAGGCGACGATCACCTCGACGGCGCTCGGGTGTTTACTTCGGAGGCTTGCGAGCGCGCACGAACGCGCTGATGAACTTGCCGTCGACCTCGCGTCCGATCGCGTCGGCGTCCATTCCCGAGCCCGCGAGAAAGTCGCGCGCGTCGTCCGCTCGATAGACTCGAGTCGGCTCGAGCTCGATCGCCGCGAACCCGGCCTTCGCGAGCTTGGCCCGATACTCCACGTCTTCCAGCGCTCCGGCCACGCAGCCGATCCACAGCTCGACGCTCTTGCGGATCGCGGACGGCACCGTCCCGCGCACGACGACGTCGGACACCGCGAACCGCCCGCCGGGCTTGAGCACCCGGAAGGCCTCGGCGAAGACACGGTCCTTGTCGGCCGAGAGGTTGATGACGCAGTTGGAGATGATGACGTCGACCGACTCGGCGGGTAGCGGGATCGCCTCGATCTCGCCCTTGAGGAACTCGACGTTCTCGACGCCCGCCTTCACCTGGTTCGCGCGGGCGAGCGCCAGCATCTCGTCGGTCATGTCGAGACCGTAGGCCTTGCCCGCCGGGCCAACGCGCTTGGCCGACAAGAGGACGTCGATGCCGCCGCCCGAGCCCAGGTCCAGCACGACCTCACCGGGGGCCAGCTCGGCCAGGGCGGTCGGGTTCCCGCAGCCGAGCGAGGCGGCCACGGCCTCGGCCGGCAGCGTGGCGGTCTCTTCGGCCTCGTAAAGCTTCGACGTGATCGGGTCGCAGGCTCCCCGCGACGACGCCGTGTCGCAACAGCCGCTCTCGCCGCTCGTCACCCGCAGCGCCGCCAGGCCGTACTTCTGCTTCACGATCTCCTTGATCGACTCGTCGCTCATCACGCCCTCCTCGTGGGACGGCCGGAGCACCCACGTTCTCGAGCCATCGCGTGGATGATATTCGATATTTCTACAATCGTCAAACTATCGCCTGATCTCACCGCCCCGCAGCGCGCGCCAGCACGGCGACGACGCCTCCGCTGGGCGGCCCCTGGTGCTCGGCGCCGGCCGACACGTAGCACATGGTGTCGCCGGTCACCGATGCCACCACGGCGTTGACGACGCCCCGGATGTGGCGGGTGTAGTTGATGTCCGAGTCCTCGAACATGACGTGTCGGCGGCCGCGCGTGGCCCCCGACGGGTCCGGCTCGCACTTGACGAACACGTTGATCAGGCGCGCGCGCTCGGCCGTGGCCAGCTCGCCGTCGACGGCGAGCCCCGCCCGTCGCAGGGCCTCGCGGACTCCGGCGGCGTCGATGGCGTCCTTCATGACGGCGTGCGCCATGACGAGATCGCTCGTCGAGCGGGGTGAGTTACCCAGCACGATGATCTCGCAATTCATCAGCTCCACCCCCGACGAGGTCGAGGCGATCTCCGAGAAGACCGAGAACTCCTGGCCGATCACCCCGCCGTCGAGCATGCCGGCATCCACCTCGCCGGAGGCGACGCCGATCCCCAGCGCGGCGGCGGCTCGCCCGTAGGCCATCGACTTGTACGTGTCGGCGGTGACGACCCCCTTCCCCCGGCGCCGCGCCTCGTTGACACGCTCGGTCGTCAGGGCGCCCGTCTTGATCTGGACGAAGTGGAGATCGGCGGTTGCGTCGATGCCCGCGTCCTTGATCGCGGTGCGCACGCCGTCGGCGGCAACGCGCGCGTGGACGGCGGTCCCGAATTCCTCGGGGAGAAGATCGCGCGTGTAGGCGGTGCCGATCGTGAGCCGCTTGCCAGCGCCCGGCCCGCCGCGGTCGGCCTCGCGCGTGAAGATCGTCGCGTGCGGGCTCATCAGGCCCTCGGTGCCGCCGGACCAGATGATGGGGACGCGCTTGGCGATCGCCTCGACCTTCTGCCCGGAGCGCTCGGCCAGCAGCAGCTGGAACGAGAGCGTCGCGAGCGCGCGCGTGAAGTCGTTGACGCCGCCGTTGCCCTCGGTTTTGCCGAGGATGGCCACGACGTGCTCGGCGCGGAACGTCCCCTGGTCGAGGAGGCGCGCCGCCTCGCTCACGTCATCGGGAGCCCGCATACCAACCTTGAACGCCTGAGCGTACATGTTCGATCCCTCCTCGTTTCCTAAGCGTCAAACCTCAGTGATAAGAGATACGGGTAGTGGGGCAGGGCGACGGGCGGGTCCCGGGGGGAGGGCGAACGGCGCAGTGGGACCCCCTCGTCCCGTCCGCAGCTCGAAGAGCTGTGATTCGGGCGAGTGGGTGACGGAGCCGTTCGCCCTCCCCCCGGGACCCGCCCGTCGCCCTGCCCCGCTGCCAAGGGGAACTCAGCCACGTCGCGCCCGTGCGTTTTCGATCAGTCGGAGCAGCCGGTCGGGATCGAGCGGCATCTCGCGTACGCGCACCCCGAGCGGCGCCAGCGCGTCGTCAATCGCCTCGGCGACGAGCGCGGGAACCGGGATCGCGCCGGCCTCCCCCACCCCCTTGATCCCGAGCGCGTTCAGCGGCGACGGCGTCTCCAGGTGGCCGATCTCGATCTCGGGGACTTCCAGGGCGGTCGGCATCAGGAAATCCATGAAGGTCGCGGTCAGCGGCTGGCCGGCGTCGTCGTAGATGATGCGCTCGTAGAACGAGCCGCCGACACCCTGCGCGACACCTCCGCGGATCTGGCCCTCGACGATTGTCGGGTTCACCAGCGTCCCGCAGTCGTGCTGGACGACGTAGCGCAGGAACGTGAGGTTCCCGGTCTCGAGGTCCACCTCGACGATCGCGGCGTGGCAGCCGCTGGCGAAGGTCGCGCACGGAGGCGCGTAGTACCCGCGCGCCTCGAGCCCGGGCGCCTCGCCCTCGCCGAGGACGGCGCCTTCCCGCGGCTTGACGAGCCGCAGCGCGGCCTCGGCCGCTTCCTTGCCGTGCGCGTAGCGGATCGGGTTCGCCACCGTCGCCAGCGCGCCCAGCGTCAGCTCCTTGCCCGGCACGCCCCTGACCCGCACGCGGCCGTCGGCCAGCTCGAGGTCGTGCGGCGAGACCTCGAGCAGGCTCGCCGCCAGCCTGAGCACCTTCTCGCGCACCTCCGTCGCAGCGCGGTGAATGGCGTTGCCGCTGGTCACCAGGCCGCGGCTCGCGTACGTTCCGGCGCCCCAATTGAACTTGGTCGTATCGCCCGTGACGACGGAGACGTCGGCCGGGTCGCACCCGAGCGCCTCGGCGGCGATCTGGGCGAACGTCGTGCCGTGGCCCTGGCCCTGCGTCGTCAGGCCGGTCGCCACGAGGACCTTGCCGCTCGGCTCGACGCGGACGTGCGCGCCCTCGTAGGGCCCGATCCCGGTGCCTTCGACGTAGCAGCCGAGGCCGAGCCCGAGGTAGCGTCCCGCGCGGCGCGCCTCGGCCTGCCGCCGGCGAAAGTTGCCGGCCCCGATCATCTCGACGGCCATGGCGAGCCCCGCCGGATAGTTCCCACTGTCGTAGCGCGTGGGCGCGCCGTCCTGGAAGGTGAGCCCGACGTCCCACGGGAATTCGTCGGGCTGGACGAAGTTCCGGCGCCGCACCTCGGCGGGCTCGAGCCCGAGCTCGCGCGCGATCAACCCGATCATGCGCTCCATCACGAACACGCCATGTGGGCGACCGGCGCCGCGATACGGCGAGACCGCCGCCTTGTTGGTGTAGGCGACCTCGAACTCGACGGTATAGTTCGTGAGGCGGTACGGCCCCGGGAGCTGGGTCGACGTGATGATGGGGACGACGATGCCGTAGGGCGTGTACGCCCCGGTATCGTGGACGAAGCGGTCCCGCAGCGCCAGGATCCGACCCGTCTCGTCGATGCCCACCTCGACCTCGTGGATCTGTCCGCGCTCCTGGTTGGCCGCGATGAGGTGCTCGCGCCGGTCCTCCGTCCACTTCACCGGTCGCCCGAGCGTCATCGCCGCGTGCGGGACGAGGATCTCCTCGGGGTAGAAGAGCATGATCTTCGTGCCGAAGCCGCCGCCCACGTCGGGCGCCACGACCTCCACGTTGAACTCGGGCAGGCCGAAGAGCCCGGCGAGGCCGTTCCTGATGGGGAGCGGCGCCTGCGTCGAGTCCCAGACCCTGAGCACTCGGCGCCGCGCATCCCATTCGGCGACCACACCGCGCGCCTCGATCGGGCACCCGCAGCTCCGCTCGATCGCCAAACGCTCGCGCAGCACGCGCGGCGCGCGCGCCAGCGCGGCCTCCGCGTCGCCGACCGTCTGGCGAAAGCGCGCGGCACGGTTGTCCGGCACGTCCCCGTGCACCCGCGGCGTCCCGGGCGCGAGCGCGGTCGCCAGATCGGTCACGACGGCCAGCGGCTCGTACGTCACCTCGATCAGCGCCATCGCGTCCTCCGCGATGTAGCGGCTGTCGCCGACGACGAAGGCCACGACCTCGCCGACGTACCGCACCTCGTCGATGGCCAGCGGCCGCTGTGTGCGCGGATGGCTGAGCGTCGGGTGGGGGATCAGGAGCGGCGACGGCTGATTCAGCGCACCCAGCTCGGCCGCGGTGAGCACGAGCTGAACGCCCGGCAGGCGGCGCGCGGCGGCCGCGTCGATCTTCACGATCCGCGCGTGACCGTGCGGGCTCCGGAGCGACGCCGCATGGAGCATCCCGGACGGGTTGACGTCGTCGACGAAGCAGCCGAGCCCCTGGAGCAAGCGGGGGTCTTCGTTGCGCGGAATGCGCGCGCCGATGCTGCGCGTGGTCATCGGCTCAGTGACGACGCGTCGAGGCGGCGCCCGCTCGGATCTGCGTCAGGGCCTCGAACGCGCGGTCGAAGCATACGCGCGGGGGCTTGACGAGGCCGGCGCCGACCTGCCCGATCCCCGGCTCGCGGTGCGCCATGCCGGTGTCGATCTGCGGAAGGATCCCGGTCTGCACCACCAGGCGGACATCGATCCCCGTCGGCGTTCCGCGAAAATCGAGCGCGGGCAGCCGGTAGGCCGTGCTCTCGCCGAGCGTGATCTCGTACATGAGCCGCGTGTACTCGAGCGCGGCGGCCGGCGTGCCGCCCACGAACTGGACGACCGCGGGGGCACCGCCGATCGCGAAGCCGCCCAGTCCGGCCGTCTCGGTGATGGCGCTGTCGCCGATGTCGGGGTTGGCGTCCCCCGGGCCGAATCCCGGGAAGTAGAGCCCCTGCGGCGTCTCGGCCGGCCCGGTGAACCACCGGTCGCCCAGTCCGCTCACGCGGATCCCGAACTCCGTGCCGTTCCTCGCCATCGCCGTCACCAGCGTCGAATCCGTCACGCCGTGGGCGGGGTCGAGCGCCGCCTTGCACGCGGCCATCCCGACGTTCAAGAACAGGTGCTCGTTGGACGCCGCGAAGGCGAGGATGCGGCGGCGCTCGGCACCCGGGAGATCGAGGCCGGCGATCTCGGGCGCGAGCGCCTTGATCAGCAGCGCAGACGCGGCGCGATTCCGGTTGTGGCATTCGTCGCCCATCTGCACCGCCTGCCCGATGAGAGCGCGCAGATCGATGCCGCCGGCCCGCCGGATGGCCTCGCCGAGCGCCGGACCGACGACGTCCCGGAACCAGCGCAAGCGATCGATCACGTCCGGCGCGTAGGCGCCGTATCGCAGCACCTTGCCGAGCCCCTCGTTCAGCGTCGAGTACGCACGATTGCCGGCGGTGCGGTTCTCCACCACGAGGACCGGCATCGACGCGGTCGTGGCGCCCGCCATCGGTCCGACGGTCGCGTGGTGGTGGCAGGGATCGAAGCGAACCGCGCCGCGCGTCACGAGGCGCTCGGCGTCCTCCCACGTCGTCGCGAGCCCTTCGTAGATCAACGCTCCGACGATCCCGCCGCGCAGCGGGCCGCTCATGCGTTCCCACGCGATGGGAGGCCCGGCGTGGAGGACGGTCTCGCGCGTCATGCCGGGCACGACGTCGATCGCCGGGCGGACGTCGACGAGGATCTGGTGGGCGGCGAGGAGGCGATCGAGGGCGACGCGATTGGCGGCGTCCACGGTGTCGCACCAGAGCGAGGCGAGCGCTTCGGCCGCCGGCGGGGGCCGCCAGTCGACCCGCCGCACCGGGACGCCCTGGGCGACGAGCGCGGCAGCGAAGAGCTCGGGGCCGACGACGACGGCGCCGAGCGGATCGCGGAGGAAATTCGTCTCAGGCGGCATCGCGTCCTTCGGCGATCGCCCGCGCGGTCTCGGCGGCGATCCGGTTGCTCGCGCACACGATCGCGCCGAGCTCGCGGAGGCTCTTCTCCTGCCGCTCGAGGCCCTGCGGGTCCTGGTCGGTGCCGACGACGTGGGCGACCACCGCCAGCTCAAGCCTCCCGCGTCGCGCGCGCGCCTCGGCGAGCGCCGGCCGGAGGGCGCCGGCCGGGTCCGCGTGCGCACAGTCGCCGAGCACGAGATCGAGCAGCAGCACGGACACCGTCGGATCGTCCGCCGTGCCGACGATCGCGGCGTTGCGCCGGCTCGGATCGATGATCGGGTGCGGCCGCCCCCGCGTGTATTCCTCGGAGCCGAAATCGACGAAGCGATGCGCGGCGCCGCCACCCACGATGCGCCGAGCTTCGTCGCACAGCGTCCCGCCCGCGTAGAGACCGAGGACTGCCCCCCGGGCGCCGCCCGTCAGAGTTCGCGGCGGTCGTGCGAGGGCGCCGACGGCGCCGCCGACGAGCCCCACCGCCGTGGTGGCTGCCTCCTCGAGCGTCGTCGCCGTTCGAACACCCGTCGGCGTCGCGCCCTCGTATCCGAGCAGACAGGCCACGACCGGCTTGCGCGTCGCCACGGCGGCGCGCAGCACGGCGTCGGCGACGGCGGGCGACGGAGGCTTCGAGACGATGAGCAGGACTCGCGTGTCGACGTCGGCGGCGAGCGCGCCGACCGCCTGGAGCGTCGTGAGGCCGCCGACGGCAGCGTGGAGATCGCGTCCGCCCGTGCCGATCGCGTGAGAGACGCCGCCACCGAAACGATGAATGAGGGTCGTCACCTCCTGGAGACCGGTTCCCGAGGCGCCGATGACACCGATGGGTCCGCGGCGAACCCGGTTGGCGAAGCCGAGGCCCACGCCGTTGATGATCGACGTCCCGCACTCCGGCCCCATCACCAGGAGGCCGCGGGCGCCGGCGCGACGCTTGAGCGCCACCTCGTCGTCCACGGACACGCCATCGCTGAAGAGAAACACGTTGAGGCCGGCCGAGAGCGCCTGATGCGCGTCGATGGCAGCGTAGGCGCCGGGGACGGCGATGAGGGCGACGTTGGTTGCCCGACTGCCGCGCGCGGCGCTGATGGTCGTGCGCGGTGGCACGTCCACGCGAGCCGACTCGGTGTCCCGGCTGGCGCTCAGGAGCTCCTCGACGCAGGCCAGGGCGCGGTTCGCCACCGTGTCCGTGCTCGCGCGAACCGAGATCAGGAGATCGGAGGGCCCGGCCTCCGGCGCCTCCGCCGGCCACATCCCCGCCTCCGTCAGCATCGAGCGGCCGGGCGGTGTCCCCATCACGACCGCGACCTCCGTCACGCCCGCGAGCTGCCGCGCTTGCTCGGCGACGCGCATGAGGTCGATCGAATCGAAGTACGAGTTTCGCCGAACCGTCCAGGCCAGCTTCACGCTTGACCTCCTGAAGCCTTTCTGTAACGTCGTGAGTAGACGCGTGGCACAGTGAACGTCGACATGATAGGCGAGGTCTGCGCCGATGACCAGGCGGGCGACGCCAATGCGACTCCAAGGGGGAAGTGACAGATGCAACGGCTGGTCCAGGGACTGGGACGTAGGATTCTCGACGGGGTCGCTAATAGGATCGCCCAGCGGATTGTGGATTCCGGACGGCTTTCTGACGGTATCGCTTATCGCTTGGCGATGGAAGCCCTGGCCGCTTCTGCCTCGGACAAAGCCCCGATGGAGCTCTTTCACGGGATCAGCGACGGATTCTGGTTCTGGTTGTGCGCCGAGGGCTATCAGAGGCATCCTTCGCTGCGGGCCATTCTGCCGGGTCTGCCGGACGAAGCGATCCAGCTCAATTTCACCGGTTCAAAGGGCGAACAGGTCCTTCGCGAGGGGTTTCGTGCTTATGTGCTGCTCAAGGAACAGTATGAAACTCATGTGGGACCGCTTGCCAAGTGCGGCCCCATTCTGGACTTTGGGTGCGGGTGGGGTCGGATCATACGATTCTTTCTGAAAGACGTCGAGCCGTCGAGGCTCGTGGGTATCGACCCCGTGAAAGAGATGATCGAGTTTTGCACGAGCTCGAACAAATGGTGCCGCTTCGAGCTCATGAACAGGAGGCCACCCACTCGGTTCCCCGATAACATGTTTGATCTGATCTACGGCTACTCGGTCTTTTCTCATCTCTCAGAGAAGGTGCACGAGGATTGGTTGGCCGAACTCCGCCGGATCCTGCGGCCCGGCGGTCTCCTCGTCGTGACGACGAGGGACCGTGAATTCATCGCGTATTGCGCTGTTTTACGAAAAGACAAGCGGCTGAACACGTACCCTGACGGGATCAAGGTCAGTGCAGTGTCCTTTCCCGACGTCAAGCGATCCTTGGCCGATTACGACCAGGGCCGGTACGTCTATACATCACATGGCTACAGCGGTGACTGGGATTACTGGGGCGATACGGCGATCCCCAAAGGCTATGTCTTGAGTCATTGGACCCAATACCTCACCTTCGTCGACTACATCGATGACCGAACACGATGCTCCCAGAACATCATTGTCATGAAAAAATAGCCGAAATTGACGCCGGCCAGGCACCATGCTGGTCTTGCTTGGTCTTTTCGATGATCCGCTGCATGTGAATGATGGTCGTCCATCCACGCCTGCCGGGCGCGGTCTGGGTGACGAATCACATCCAACCCCGCCGCACTTCTTGCGAAAGCACGTACGACCCCCTATATTGGATCCGTGATTCGCATTTGTCGTTCCGACGATCCGCGCTACCGACACGCCGATCTCAGTCTGAACCGTATGTGCTAGTCATCGTATGGCTGGCCGGAGCGTCGTCCTACGGCGCACTGCTGGCGTTCACGTTGACTGACGGCGTTGGGCGCCTCGTGAACGTGTTCAGCCCATTCCGCGATGGCCGCCCAGTTCCTGACGGAGTTGCCGGGAATCGATCCGGGTTGCACGCGTCCAGCTGATGCGCGTTGTCGCCTTCTATCTTCCACAATTCCACCCGATTCCGGAGAACGATCGGGCGTGGGGAAAGGGATTTACAGAGTGGAGTAATGTTGTTAAGGCGAAGCCTCTCTTCCCCGGCCACTATCAACCCCATCTTCCGTCGGATCTCGGCTTGTACGATCTCCGGGTCCCTGAAGTCCGCGAAGCGCAGGCAAAGCTGGCGCGAGCGTCGGGCATTTCAGGCTTTTGCTACTACCACTATT
>QHSU01000136.1 GCA_003220535.1 Candidatus Rokuibacteriota bacterium | reverse complement strand
CTACGCCTACGTCGTGCGCAGCATGCGGACGCTGCGCTTCTTGCTGATCACCCGGGCCGGCCGCCTGACCCGCATCGGGGGTCGCAACGTCCTCCGCCTCGCGCAGAACCCGGCGACCGAGGCCCTCTATGCCCGCATTCAGCATGCGCTCGCGGCCTGAGTTATTATTTTCGGATTGGGGCTAATTGACCCGGCGCTCGCGGCCCTGCCAGTAAGGCTCGCGGAGCTTGAACTTCTGGAGCTTGCCGGTGGCCGTGCGAGCCAGCGTTTCCCGGAGCTCGACGGACGTCGGACACTTGTAGTGCGCCATGCGGCTCCGACAGAAGTCGATCAGGTCGCCCGCGGTCGCCTGGGCGCCCGGGCGCAGCACGACGAGCGCCTTGATGGTCTCGCCCCACTTCTCGTCGGGGACGCCGATCACGGCGGCCTCGGCCACCGCGGGGTGCTGGTAGAGACAATCCTCCACCTCGATTGAGGAGACGTTCTCACCGCCGGTGATGATCACGTCCTTCTTGCGGTCGGCGATCACGATGTAGCCGTCCTCGGTGTAGCCGCCGTCGCCGGTGTGGAACCAGCCGTCCGCGATGGCCTTCGAGGTCTCCTCGGGCTGATTCCAGTAGCCCTCGAAGACGTTGTTGGTCCGGGTGAGGATCTCTCCGCCGGCGTCGACGGCCATGCGGACGCCGACCGCCGGCACGCCCGCCCGCGACAAGCGCCGAGCGCGTTCCGCCCGCTCGATCCCTTCCCACTCCTGGGGTGCCCGGTTGATGGTGAGGAGTGGGGAGGTCTCCGTCAGACCGTAGATCTGGATGAACTCCCAGCCGAGCTCGGCTTCGATGCGCTCGATCGTCTTCGATGGGGGCGGGGCGCCCGCGACCACGATCCGCACGCGGCCAGTGCCGGGCACCTTCTCGCCGCGCGTGCGAAGGGCCGTCGCCGCGTCGAGCACGGCGGCAATCACGGCGGGCGCACAGTTGAAGATGGTCACCCCCTCCGCGTCGACACGCCGGAGAATCTCCTCGCCGTCGATCTTGCGGATGATCACCTGGCGCGCGCCGATCGCGGTCACGGCATACGGCATCCCCCAGCCGTTGCAATGGAAGGTGGGCAGGGTGTGCAGGTACACGTCGCGATCCGAGAGGCCCAGGTGCCAGCCGAACGTGACGGCGTTCAGCCAGCAACCTCGGTGAGTCAGCCGTACCCCCTTGGGCCTGGCGGTGGTGCCCGACGTGTAGTTGATCGAGACAGTCGCATTCTCGTCGGTGACCCGGCCCCGCGGCGCGGCGTCCCGGCGGCCGAACAGTTGGGCGTCCGTGGACGAGCCCAGCACGATGCGATGCTTGACGGTGAGGTGCGTGAGCGGCTCGTCGAGCTCCGGGTCGATCAACGCGACCGTCGAGCCGGAGTGCTCGACGATGTAGCGAACCTCCTCCGCGTTCAGCCGGAAGTTCACCGGCACGATGACACGGCCGTAGACGCTCACGCCGAAGAGGCTCACCAGAAAGCGCGCTGCGTTGGGCGAGATGATCGCGACCCGCTCCCCGTCCGCCACGCCCAGGTCGTCGAGAGCGGCCGCCAGGCTGCGGGACATCGCGGCGAATTGCCCGTAGGTCATCCGCCCGAGACCACCGCCAGGCGGGTTCGGCTCGTCGACGATCGCCTCGCGATCACCGTAGACGAGGTCGGCACGTTCCAGGAAGTCGGCGAGCGTGAGGGGCACGATCATGATGGGCGCTCCTGCTCTGCGGGCGGGCGCTTCAGGCCAGATACCGGCGGATCGCCGCGACCGTCTCCGCATACTCCTGCGGCTCGGGCAGACGCGGCATGTGGTTCGTCTCACAGGTCGGGCGCTTCGGGTTCGGGTCCGAGTCGTAGCGCGGGAAGAGATGCCAGTGGAGGTGGGCGACGGTGTTGCCGAGCACCTCGTAGTTCATCTTGCGTGGCCGGAAGGCCGCGGCGATGGCCCGAGCCACGCGCAGCATATCGTTGAAGTACTGCGCGCTCTCGCGATCGGGAAGCTCGTACAGCTCGGTCGCGTGCGTCTTCGACACGACGAGCGTGTAGCCTCGATAGTACTCATCGGGCGCCAGGATGGCGACCGATGCCGGCAGGTCCTGGACCTTGCGGAGGACGTGCCCGGCGTCCCCCGCCGGGCACGTGTCGGCTTCCTCGAGCGCCGCGACGACCGCGCAGAACACGCAACCCGTCTCGCTCATCCGCGTGCGCTCCTCCGCTCGATAACGTCGGCTACTTGGCCTTGGCCGCCCAATCCGGGTGATACTCGATGCCGAGCTGCTTCATCTCGTGGAGCTTCTCGCCCCAGGCAGCCTTCTGCTTCTCGAGCCCGCGCCGCTCGGTGATCTTGTCCCACTCCTTGACGGCGTTCTCGAGCGCGTCCTTCGGCGACTTGCGCTTGGCCAGCGCCTCGGTGATCTCGAACGAGAGCTTGCGCTGGTACTCGTCGGCGGCCGGGATCACCGGGTCGGGCACCAGGTACGGGAAGCTCTGCTCGATGGCGTCGAGATACTTGTCGGCGTCCGGGAACAGCTTGCGGAACTTCTCCGCGCGCAGATGGCTCACGCGCCAAGGGTCCATGATCGTCTTCGCGTCCATCACGATCTTGAGGCTTTGATCCGGGAGCGAGATGAACTCCAGGACCTTCATCGTGACTTCTTTCTTCTTCGAGTACTTCGAGACGGCCATGCCGCGGCCGGGCGTGATGGCTGGGCGGTTGACGATCTTGCCGTCGATCTCGGCGCCCGGCACCAGCCCGAAGCCGGCCTTGCCGACGATCACCGACTCGGCGGGATTGCCCACGCGCTTGCCGGTCGAGGTCCAGGAGTAGAGCAGCGGCACCTCGCCCTTGACCAGCATCGTCTTGGGCTCCTCCGACTCGAAGAGAAGCACACCGGGCGGGTAGAACGGCATCGTCCTGACCATCTCCTCCAGCGCGCGCAGGCCGGCCGCCGTATTGACGAGCGGCTTCATGTTCGCGTCGAAGTACTGGCCGCCGTAGGAGAAGAACCGCGAGCGCCACCAGTGATACGAGTACCCGCTGCCCGACGGCTTGTAGGAGGCGCCGGCGCCGAAGAGCTTCGCCTGGCTCCCGTCCCAGCCCCAGCCGTGGAAGAACTCGGCGGCGTCGTCCCACTGCTTCCAAGTCTTGGGCGGCTGCAGATCGTACTTGTACTTGGCTTTGAACTTCGCCCGGTTGTCCGGCCGCTCGAAGGCGACCTTGTTCCAGTACATGATGTGGATGTCGCCGTCGTACGGCATGCTGACCAGCTTGCCCTGGTAGCGCAGCATCACCTTGGCGAAGACGGGGACGATGTCGTCCATCGCGAAGTCGAGCTTCAGCTTCTCGACCCAGGGCTCGAGCGGCTCGAAGTGCCGGCCGTAGTCCGGCATGTTCGAGGGACCGAACATCACGAGATCCCACGGGCTGCCGCCCGAGTTAAACTCGAGGAGAGTCTTGGCCACGAACGCGTCGAGCGGGATGACCTCCGTCTCGATCTTGACGCCGAGCTTGTCGTAGAGGTCCTGTTCGATCAGGCTGAGCGAGTACTTTACGTACTCCGCGTTGACGACCGCGCGGATCGTCTGGCCCTCGTAGGGCCGCGCGCCGGGAGCGCGGTCCGGCGCCGCGAGCCAGCCGAGCGTGACGAGACCACCGAGCAGGAGCGCGACCGAGGTCGCGGACCAGAACCGTCGCATGGGAGTCCCCCTTGTCATCGTTCGCTTACCCTTTCGTCCCGCCGAGCGCCAGGCCCTTGACCAGATAGCGCTGGAGCATGAAGGCGACCGCGAAGGCGGGAAGCACGCCGAGCACGACCGA
>QHSU01000135.1 GCA_003220535.1 Candidatus Rokuibacteriota bacterium | reverse complement strand
ATGCTTGGCGTCGTGCCCCGCGGGTTGAGTCGCGAGATTCGCGAGCTGGGGCACCGTGTGGAGCCTCCCGGTGAACTTGCTGAGCAGGGTCACCACCCCCGCCGGGTTCGCGCCGCTCGGGAGGAAGAGATTCCGGAGCTTGCGTCCCTGGGCTGTCACACTCGTGGCGAGCCTGTCCGGCGTCCCGTGGCACGTCTCGCAGCGGAGCTCGACCTCGTAGTGGCGCTTTCGGTAGACCTGGCCGTCGCCGTGGACCTCGCGCTCGGTGTGGCAGTCGATGCAGGCCAGGCCGCGCGTGAAGTGCACGTCGGGCGTCTGCTGGGAGTAGGCGTGACCGTGGAGGAGATCCTGGTCGTAGGTGAAGGTTTCACGACCGGCCGGTGAGGCCTCCATCATCCCGCGGAAGTTCATCGCGGCGCGCGAGCCGCCGTTGTGGCAGGTCGCGCACTGGGTGATGGGAATCTGCTTGGTCAGTTGGTGGCGGAGGGGCCGGCCGGCCTTCGCCGGGTTCATCGCCTGATCCTTCGACTGCGACTTGCCGTCCTCGGCGTAGGGCATGTGGCAGGCGGCGCAACCGGTCGCCCGGAAGTTGCCGCGGACGGCTTTGGCCGGCGTCCAGAGATGGCAGGAAGTGCACTCCTTGCGGAGGAGATCGAAGAAGATGTCGCCCGACTCCTTGAAGGTGGGCAAGGGATCGAGCCGTGCGACCGCGCCCGCGGGGAGCGGGTGGCCCGGCGGCAGCGGTAGGCCCGGCGTCGTCGGCACCGGCGCCATCGCGAAGCGCACATCTTCCTTCGTCGGCTGAAGGCCGTTGGGGAAGAGCGTCCCGCTCTGCGTGCCCGAGCGGTGCGCCATGATAGACGACTTCACCTTCTTGACGATCGGCTCGTGACAGGCGCCGCACGTCTGCTCGACGACGCGAAGGTCGCTCGGGTTGGGGAGCATGCCTGTGTGGGCTTGCTTGGCGTCGGTCGCCGTCGGGTCTCCACGGTGGCAGGTGGTGCACGCGAGCGGCTTCTTCGGGTGCGCGTCGTCGATCCCGCGGTGGCAGAGCGCGCACTGATCGGCGCGTGCCGGCGCGCGACGCGGTGCCGCATCGGCGGCGGTTGCCGCGAGGGTCAGCGCCGTCAGACCGGTCACGACGAGGAGGCGTGCGCTCATCGGGCGCCAGTCAGCTCGCCTCATGGCGCGACCGGGCAGATCACGGTGCCCGAGTTGACGATGAAATCGTCGTACGTGACCGACGTTGTGGCTCCGCCCGGGCCGAGCAGGACCAGGGAGGCCACGACATCGCCACCGAAGAGTCCGGTCGCCAGGCGATGCACCTCAAACCCAGCCCCGGTATCGGCGAAGGTCGTGATGTCGCTGCCATTGTCCCTGGTGATCCGGAATCGGGCCGCGGTGCCCGCGAACGGGCTGACGGGTCCCGGCCCGGCTGCGCCCTGACGCAGGAACACGGTTTGGATGCCGTTGGGGCTGGCGCCGAGAAGTCTCTTGATGTGCAGTTGATTCTGGGCGTCCTGGGAGACGTTGAAGAACGCTTGAGTGAAATTCGTCGCCGGCGCTGACAGGGCACTGAAACTGGCCTGGATGTCGAAGTTGCCCGACAGCACGCATCGGGATCCCACGCCGGCGCCCGGGCCGATCAGTCCCGGGGTTGTCGAGAAGGTCCCAAGCGTCCCGTCGCTCGTCACCAACAACGCGTTGTCTTGCGTCACGGTGGAGGCGCCGAGGGGTGCACTGACCTCCCATTTCGCCGAGTCGATGACGGCTCCGGTGAAGGTGTCGCTCAGGGCGGCAGGACCGAGCAAGTCGGAGGTGGCGGCGAGGGTCGCCACCTCCCGGACTGTCAGCGCCCGGTTCCAGACACCGATTTCGTCGATGACGCCGTTCATGGGAAGGAGCTGCGAGCTCGCGCGCCGCCCCACGCGCAAGGGGTCGGTCACCGGCGCGATCCTCGTTCCGTCGACGGTGCCCTCGGCCGCGACGGCGCCATTGAGATAGATCGTCACCGTCCCGCCCTGCCGCACCACGGCAATGTGGTACCACTGACCGGCCACGATCGCCCCGGGCGGGGTCAACAGAAACGGGGTCATGAGCAGCCTGTTGTCCGAGAGCTTGGTGAGCGTCCAGCCGCCACCGTTGCAAAAGCTCACGCCCTCACATTTCTCGATCAGCACCTGCTCGCCGGCCGTCGTGTTCCAGCGCGCCCACAGGGACAGAGCGAAGTCCGCCGCCCCGAAATTGAAGACCGGGTCGTTCACGGGACGGACGGCGAACTGATTCGGGTCGCCGGAGAACGCAAGCGCGTGGCCGAAGGCGCCCAGCACCGTCGCGCCGAGCCCGCCCTCGAGCCTCAGGTCGAGCGCGGCGGCGGCGTCCTGGCCGTCGAGGTCAAAGGTCCAGTACGCGAGCAGGTCGGTCGTCGGGATCGCCGCCCGCCGGGGCCCGAGCGAGCCGACGATCAGACTCGCCGAACTGCTCCCGGTGCCCGACGCCGTCGTCACGCTCACCGGCCCCGTGGTGGCGCCCGCGGGGACGCGGATCGTCAGCGTGCTCGAGGTCGCCTGGAGCACCGCGGCCTGGATGCCGTTGACCCGGACGATGTTGTTGGCGGGCGCGCCCGGGTCGAACTCGCCGCCGGTGACGGTCACGACCATGCCTGCCAGCGCCTTGGCGGGGGCGAAGCCCGTGACCACGGGAGCGCCTCCGATCACCGTCACGGGCACGGTGACGGTCCCGTACGGCGTCCGAATCGTGAGGGTGCAGGAGCCGAGCGTGGCGGTCGGATCCACGGTGATCTGCAGGACCAAGGTGTCCACGTCCGTCTGCTGGCCCGTGACGTGGATCCCGCACGTGGTCGTCACCTCCGCGCCGGAGAAGTTGAAGCCCGTGAGGGTGACCGAGGTCGTGTGGCTACGCGGCAAGGTCGAGGTCGAGACGCCCGAGACCACCGTGGTCTGCGGAACGCCCGACTCCCGCGTGATGCTGAGGATGTTGCCGACCGCGTCGTAGTGGTAGGTCGCTGCCTCCCCGTCCTGCCGGATCGCCCGGACCAGGCGGTTCAGGTCGTCGTACAGGTAGAAGATAGTCGGTTGCGGACCCTGGGCGAACACGCCGTGAGGGAACGTGAAGAGCACGAGGAAGCCAAGCGCCGTGACGAAGCGCGCTGACCGATGCCGACCTGACGCCGAGCAACGAGATTCAGGCGACAAACTATCGGTGACAATAGCTGGAAAGCGCGCCCGCCGTCAAGAAGAACTGTGATTCGGTTCCGGAAACCACTCGGTTCCGGAAACTACACGCTCAGGGCCACCAGAAGTAGAGGAAGCGCGGGCCCGCGCCCAGGACGGCGCCGAGCTGCGCGAGCGAGCCCTCCACCGCGCCGGCGGGCGGTTCGGCCCGAGCATAATAGGTGGCACTGTACGCCCGCGGGCGTCGGTAGACGACGACCCGAGCCTCCTCCACGCCGATCGCGCGCTTCGCCACCTCGACGGCGTCGGGCATGTAGCCGATCCGGTCGATGAGCTTGAGCTCGAGCGCTTGCTGGGCGGTGTAGATCCTGCCGTCGGCGACTTTCCGCGCCGTCTCGAGGGGAAGCTTCCGGCTCTCGGCAAGCTTCGCGACGAACTGTCCGTAGAGGCTGTCGATGACCGCCTGGAAGATCTTTCGTTCCTCGTCGGTCAGCGCCCTCAGGGGGCTCCCCATGTCCTTGCGCTCGGCCGACTTGATCGTCGTGGTCGAGAGCCCGAGCTTCTGCAAGAGCCCTTCCGCGCTCAGCGTGACCATCACGACGCCGATCGA
>QHSU01000134.1 GCA_003220535.1 Candidatus Rokuibacteriota bacterium | reverse complement strand
CGCGCGCCACGATGCGCGGCGGCTGGGCGGGGATGATCATGATGAGCCCGGACGGCCGGCCCATCATCGACCGCATCCCGTCGATCGACGGGCTCTACGTGATGCTCGGCGACTCGGGCACGTCGTTCAAGACGTCGCCGGTGATCGGCCGGTGCCTGGCGGAATGGATCGTCGAGGGGCGACCGCGCACGGTGGATCTCACGCCGTTCCGCTCGACGCGCTTCGCCGAGGGCAAGCCCTGGATCGACGAGTGGAACTACGGCCGCGAGCGGCTGACGATCTCGCGCTAGGTCATCATGTTGAGGCTCACGCGGCGTGACCGACGGGCACGCGCGATAGGGATCGCCGTGGCCACGCGGCACGCGTTCGCTGCTCCGTTGCGCCTGGGCTCCATCAGGGCGCGCGATCTCCGTTGCCACGTGATGGGAACGGGCCCCGGCGATCCCCGATCGCGCGTGCCTGCCGGCTCCGGGCCGGTCAGTCGTCCTCGTCCACCTTGACCATCGCGAGCGCGCCGCCGGCGTCGTTGCCAACGGCAAGCCGCACCGCCACGGGCTTTGCCGTCCCGACCGCAGCACCCTTGCCCTCGGCCTCGAACGCGAAGCGTTTCCCCTTCCGCTCGATTTTCACCTCAAGCCTCGCACCGCCAACGATCCCTTTGAACTTGAACTTGTCGCGCCCGTGGCGCCGGAACGAGCCCGCGGGGATCGTCGCCGCGAAGGTCCCGACCTGGAGAGTCACCTCTTCGGTGAGCGGATGAATCCCGTCGCTCCCCGCGCCCAGGGTGAACGTTCCCTTCACCTCGAACTCCCGCTCCGTCCTCTCGATCTTGACCGAGGCCGCCAGTTGGGCAAACGACTGAATCGCAGGCTCGAAGATCGCGAACGGCGAAAGCGAGGTGACGCCACCGCAGATGGTATGAGTCGCGGTGTCCAGCGAGAGCGTGGCGTCCGTCCAATCCGGATCTTCGAAGTGAAAAAGCTTCAGGCTCGCTTCCTTGTCGAAGGCGATGCCGGTGTAGTCGATGCAGACGTTCACGGAGCCGCTGAAGCTGGCGGTGGTCGCCAAATCGTAGTAGGTCGGCGGATTGCCCAGCTTGAAGCCTGCCGGCGGCGGCGGGCCGACGGCGCTCGTCGCGAGCGTCGTGTCACCAGCCGCAGTCACGTTTGCGAAGGTCACGGTCGCCTGACCGATCTGGACGGTGACGTTCGTCCCCCCCGGCGTGTTGGCGAAACTGAGCTTCGCGACGAAGGCGTCAGTGGAGCCGCCCAAGGTCGTCTGGAAAGCGTCCCCCGTTGTCGGGAAGTCGGTGGATAGGGTAACCCCTGTCACATAGGCGTTGGCCCTCGCGTCCACCGCGATCCCGGAGCCCTGGTCAAGGCTACTGCCCCCGAGGTAGCTGGAGTAGACGAGGGCGGAGCCGGTGGGATTGAGCTTCGTCACGAAGGCGTCGCGGGCGCCGCCGAAGGTCGTCTGAAAACCGTCCTCCGTCGTCGGGAAGTCGGTGGAGAAGGTCCGACCCGTCACGTAGGCGTCACCTGAAGCGTCCACGGCGATCCCGGAGCCCTGGTCAAAGCTACTACCCCCGAGGAAGGTGGAATAGACGAGGGCGGAGCCGGCGGGATTGAGCTTCGTCACGAAGGCGTCGGTGCCGCCGCTGGAGGTCGTCTGGAAGGCCCCCGCGGTCGTCGGGAAGTCGGTCGAGTTGGTATCGCCCGTTACGTAGGCGTTGCCGGCCGCGTCCACGGCGATCCCGGTGCCCTCGGCACCGCCACTGCCACCGAGGTAGGTGGAGTACACGAGGGCGGAGCCGGTGGGATTGAGTTTCGTCACGAAGGCGCTTTGGGTGCTGCCGATAGTGGTCTGGAAGGCCCCCGCGGTCGTCGGGAAGTCGGTCGAGTTGGTCAGGCCTGTCACGTAGGCGTTGCCCAAGGCGTCCACGGCGATCCCAAAGCCCCCGTCAGAGGATTCGGCGCCGCCGAGAAAGGTAGAGTAAACGAGGGCGGAGCCAGTCGAATTGAGCTTCGTCACAAAGGCGTCGCCGCCGCCAGCGGAGGTCGTCTGGAAGGCCGCCACCGTCGTCGGGAAGTCGGTGGACGAGGTCCTGCCCGTCACATAAGCATTCCCGGCAGCGTCAACCGCGACCTCTTCCCCATTGTCAAAATCACGGCCCCCGAGATAAGTGGAGTAGACGAGCGCCGTGCCGGTGGGATTGAGCTTCGTCACGAAGGCGTCGGTGAGGCTGCCGCCGCCTGGTCCGGCCAAGGTCGTCTGGAAGGCCCCTGCTGTCGTCGGGAAGTTCGTGGATGCAGTAGACCCCGTCACGTAGGCGTTACCTGAGGCGTCCACCGCGATCCCAACGCCCGTGTCAAAGTCACTGCCGCCGAGAAAGGTAGAGTAGATGAGGGCGGTGCCGGTGGGATTGAGCTTCGTCACGAAGGCGTCGCTGCCACCGCCCAGGGTCGTCTGGAAGGCCCCCGCCGTCGTCGGGAAGTTGGTGGCGGATGCGGTAATTCCCGTCACATAGGCGTTGCCCGCCGCGTCCACGGCAACGGCGGAGGCGTTGTCATTATTCGCTCCCCCGAGGTAGGTGGAGTAGACGAGCAGGGGGTCAATGATCAGGGGCAGGCTCGGGTCGTAGGCCGTGACCCGAAAGCCGACCTGATGCGTATCCCGGAGCACGTAGCCGCCCGGGATCTCCTTCCTGACGCCGTCGACTTCCTGATAGACGAAGGGCTTGTGCTGGCGGATCTGGCCGGCGGCCGTGTGCAGCACGAGGTCCCCCTGGGCATCCACTTCAAGGTCGTCGGCGCCCTGGATTCCGAAGATGATCCGGTTGGGGTCCGCGCCCGGGCGTACGACGACGTCGTACTCCAGTTGCCGCTGGGTGCCGTAGTAGATGAGGTCGACGCCGGGGTAGAGGTCGTCGTATCGCACCTTGGCATACGTGGGCACCTTTGTGCGCCACTTGGTGGGGGCGTTGCCGATGAAGTAGTTCGCCTTGCCGGGCAGTTCTTCCTGTCCCTGCACGCGCGTCTTGGGGTTCGCGCCGACGAATCTGATTCGGAGCACCGCCTGCGTGGCCCTCTCTCGCTTTGACGGCTTGACCTCCGCCGGTGTGTTTTTTGCCGACAGCTCCGGCTTCGTGAAGACCATTACTGCCTCATCGGAGGTCAGAAAGAGCGTGTGATGGGGACCGCGCGAGAGGAATTTGACCTGAGGATCCGTCTGCCCGCGGTTGGCCTCGAAAGACAAGGGCAGTTTCCCGTAAGCCTCATGCAGTCGGGTCTCGGAAGCCTGGGCTCCGGAGGCGCTCAACGCGAGGGCGATAAGAAGTAAAACCAGATTGATTATCCGCTTCTTGATGGCGTCCTCCTTGCTGCCGAGGCGGAAAGTATTTTAAGGTGGGCTGGCCATAAACAAGGCGAAGTTTTTCTCTCCTGTTGATGTGAAGAGATGTAGGGGGTACGGCTGGGTCCGGGCCAACGAACGCCCCAAGCCGTTCGTATGGACGAAGACCGCCGACGAAATCCTCGCGAGCGTCGCTCGATTTTTTCACTGGATCTCTAACTCAGAACGCTAGCGACAGGACACTAAGGTCATCGGAACGGGGCGTCGACGGTTCAGGCCGCACCGGGCCGGGCGAGGTGAGTGCGGCGCACGCGCGCCTGCACGTCCTGAACGACGTTGCGCTCGAGCGTGATCTCGACCTCGTGGTGCTCGACGTCCCAACGGCTCACCGTGGTGAGCCAGCCGAGCCGGCGCCGCCGCTGGGGCACGACCTTGCGCCCTCGGTAGACCAGGA
>QHSU01000013.1 GCA_003220535.1 Candidatus Rokuibacteriota bacterium | reverse complement strand
ACCGCTTGCCCGTCACCGTGCTCGCCACCGGGTCGCTGTAGCTATAGGTCACGCTGCTGCCGCTGTCGAACCAGTCGCTGAAGGGCAGCACCGCCGCCGTCTTGGCGCTGCCCACGACCGTCACCACCGTCCCCGTGGAGTCGCCGCCAATCCCGCTCTGCGCGAACGTCAGCTGGAATTGGACCTTGTAGGTCCCGGTGATGGTCGCCGCCCCGCTCACCGTAATCGGGCTGGCCGGGCTTGCCGCCGGCGTCGTCAGCGTGTACCGCTTGCCCGTCACCGTGCTCGGCACCGGATCCGTGTAGGCGTACGTCACCGTCGCCCCACTGTCGAAGAACGCGCTGAACGGAAGAACAGCGGCCGTTTTCCCGCTGCCGGCGACCGTCACAACCGTGCCCGTCGAATCCCCGCCGATCCCGCTCTGTGCGAACGTCAGCTGAAACTGCGTCTTGTAGTCGGCAATCACTGAGGAGTTCGCCGAAGCACTGAACGACCCTGATTGGGCAGTCTGCCCGGACGCACTGCCGGTCCCGGCGGTCGTGCTCCAGCGATATTGCTTCGTCGCCGATGTGCTGGCGATGGGGGAGTTGTAAGAGTACGAGATGGTGGTACCAGAAACGGCCGCGAACGACTTCGGAAGGTCACCCTTGGTCACCGTCATCGGGGAACCGGCGCCTATCGTCACACTCAACACCGCGGTCGATGCCGCCACGTCGCTGCCGAGGTTGGTGGCGTTGAAGGTGACTGAGGGCCCGACATCCACTGTTCGGCAGGCAGAAGTGGATTTCTGCCAGGTGGTGCCCCCGCCGCCGCCGACGTTCACCTGTAGGAAATCTGCCCTGTAGCTGTAACTGGCGAAGGTCGTTTGCGCGGTGAAAGTCCCGCTGAAGTTGCCACTGGCATCGGTGAGGGCGCTCGCCGTTGTCGCGAAGCTCCCGTTACAGGCGGCGATAAACGTCCGAAACTCGAGGTCGACCTGTGATCCTGCCGGCGGGGGCGTCCCGGAAGGGACGGAGTCGACCCTTCCCGAAAAACTCACACTGGTCTGACCGGACGACAGTGGCGAGGCTATGGCGTTCAACGTCGTCGCGGTGTTGATATTGGTCGCCGCCGCCCGGTACGGCCCCACGAACGGCCCGCCGTCGCCCACCGGCGGAGCACCCGCCGGCTGAATGAAGTCCGTCCCCGTGTCCGCCATCGCGCGGGCCATGTTGATGCGGCCGTTGCCGGTCTGATCCTGAGTGCCGGCCGGATCGGCCATGCGGGCGAGGCGGCCGACGATGATGCCGTTCGTGAGCGTCGGGTCCACCGCCTTCATGAAGGCGGCGGCGCCGGCGACGATCGCCGCGGCCGCCGAGGTGCCGTTGATGACGCTGTAGGCGTCCCCGATCTCCGTCGTCTGGATATCCGTGGCCGGTGCGGCGATGAAGACGCCCTGTCCATGGTTACTGAAGGGCACGAGGGTGTCGTTGGGATCGGTCCCCGCGACGCCCATGACGCCGCGGTCCCCGGCGGGGAACGTCGGCGTGTTGAGAGCGTCGTTGCCGGTGGCGGCCACCAGGACGACGTTCTTCGACCACGCATAGTCGAGGGCGTCCTGGAGATTCTGACTGAAGCCGGGGTTGCTGAAGGCCATCACGATGACGTCGGCGCCGTGATCCGCGGCCCAGACGACTCCGGCGATGACATCGCTGTCTTGCCCGAGGCCGTTCGCGTCGAGCACCGTCACGGGCATGATCCGCACGCCGGCATAGGCGACGCCGGCAATCCCCTCGAGGGTGTTCGTCTGTGCCGCTGCGATTCCGGCCACCCAGGTGCCGTGGCCGCTCGGATCGGTCGTTCCCGAGGAGCCGTCGAGAATCGACGTGCCCGGAATCACGTTCCCGGCCAGGTCGGGATGCTGAGCGTCGACACCGGTATCGAGAACCGCCACGATCGCCGAGCCCGTCGGCGTGACGTTGCCGAAGACCAAGTCCCAGCCAATCTTCGGCAGCGACCACTGATTCGGATAGAGCGGATCCGCCGGGAAGGCCTGAGACTGGCGCGTCTTGTTCTCTTCCGCGTGGACGACCTGGGGATCCGCCTGGTACCTGGGCAGGACCTGGGGGAGATCGGCCGGCGCCACCTGGATGACGTGCAGCCGGAGCGCCGGGATCGAAGAGATTTCGAGGCCGCCGTTGCGGGCGATGACCTCTGCCTGCTGTTCGGGCGACAAGCCGGCGGCGAGCTTGACGAGCAGCGACGACGTGGCGCTCTGCGCGCTCGCTGCGAGCGGGATGAACCACAGCAGTAGCGCGCACAGGACCGCGAGAATCACCGTTGAACTTACATGCTCTCTCCTCGCTCGCCGCATCGCCTGGCCCCTCCTGCAGGACCTTCGAATTCCCGCGCCGAGCGGTCCGAACCCGCAGCGGCCATGAAGCGTCGCCTTCCGGAATCTGGCGAAGGGCTACTCGCAAGCGTCGTGCCGATCTTGCCGACTGCGCAGTCGCTCCGAACGCCGCGGAAATTCAGGCCGTGGCCCGTCCGCAACGCGCCCAGGAGTCCGCTGACCTCAAAATCTTTTAGGTTCTCGGCTCCAAAATTGAGGGGAGATGGTGACGACGGAGGCGACGACGGCAGGAGGACGAGTGAGAGGGAACGACGTGATCGACCAACTACCGGCGCGCGCTGCTTGATACGGGAAGTGCAAATTCCGGAAAACACGATTCGGAACTATATTTCTGGGCCGATGACCTCGTTGTGAGCGAGCATGAGGTTGTTCCCCCTCGGGATCGGACTCATGGGTGGCTGCTTGTTAGGCGGCACCCCGCTCCCTCTCGCCGCGGTAGGCGAGGCGTCCCGTCAGGACCAGCAGGAACATGCACGCGGTGACGCCGCAACCTCCGGCGTACACCAACAGCAGCGGAAGGCGGTCGGCGCGTACCCGGTCCCAGTTGTTGAAACGCAGGCCGATATCGCTCGGGGCCACGACGGTGCAGCCACCGTCCTCTGCAATCCGCAATTGTCCAGCCCGGAGCAGCGCCGCGAGAGGCTTACCGCGAGCGTAGATCTCCACCCGATCCTTACCCTCGGCGAGCGTAACGGCCATGGCGTGTGGGGTCCACCAAATGTCGCTTCGCTGAGAGAGTTCACGGTAGAGCGGGACCGCAGCGACAAAGAAGAGCGCCACGCTGAGGGCCGAAAAAACGAGCCGGATGCGAGGGGGCATCGGGGTCCTCCGTGCTGATGATTGGTCGCCGTCTCTAGGCACTGCCATGTACAGTCACGGTCCTAGTCGCTCCTGCTCGGCTAGCAGCCGAGTAATCTCGCCAAGGCCCGCCGTCTTCGCCGGTTTATCAAGATTTGCCCTGTGGTCGCGACAACACGTGAATGACATTTGCTGCATAGTGCTATGCACAGCAGTGCGAGATGTGGGGTGCACCATACCTGAGTCGCATCGTTCCGTCACCTCCCTACTATAGGTGCTGCCACACAGAGGCTGATTTTACAAGCGGATACGATCGTTGTGCGCCGCTCTCACCGATTTGGCATGCTACTGGCACGCGCCGTTCCAGAGAGACATGATGCCTGGCCACAGCGAACCTAGTTCGTTAGGGGATTTTGCCGTCGTTGCCACCGCGACCGACGGTACCGAGTCGCTGGGCGCAGTGCGCGCTCATCGGCCCGATGTCGCCGTCCTGGATGCCGGGCTGCCGGGCAAGAGCGGGCTCGAAGTCGCGCGCGAGATCATACGGGAAGGCCTGCCGACCCGCGTCGTTCTGGTCACCGCGACGATCGACGACTGCGACGCGCTCGAGGCGTTCCGGCTCGGCATTCACGGGGTTCTGCTCAAGGAGATGGCGCCGGGGCTGCTCGTGCAGTGCATCCGGAAGGTGCTCGCGGGTGGACGCTGGGTCGAGCTGGAGTCACTGCGTCGCGCGGTAGAAAACCTGCTGCGGGACGAGGCGTTGCCGCGGCCCGCCGCGTCCCCGCTCACGCCGGCGGAAGTTCGGGTCGCCGGACTGTTGGTGCAAGGGGCCCGCAACAAAGAGATCGCCAACCATCTCGGAGTCTCCGAGAGCACGATCAAGAACCATCTGCACAACACCTACACGAAGCTCAACCTCTCGAGCCGAGGCGAGCTCGCCCGATGGTATCGAACCGGGGGCTACCCGAGCGGATCGTCAGAGAGCCGGTCGATGGGAAGGTTTGAGCAGATCTTGCAGCCATCCGACGCCGCGTAGCGGTAAACCCGGCTCACTGCGAATCGACACAGAGCGCATCGGGTAGCGGCAACAGCCCCTCGAGCCACACGCCGACGCCATAGCCGTCCTCGCGCGGTTCGACGCGAATCACCACGCCGTCTCCGCCGACACAGATCGAGCGACGCTGGAGGGTCATCGTCAGCCGGATCGGCTGTCCCACTGCCAAGCGTCGGTCACCCTGGAAGTACACGCCGCGGGTGCTGATGTTCTCCGTCAATCCTTCCCCGCAGTCACGATGTCCCACGCTCTCCCAGCGCAGACGCACACAGATCGAGTAGCGATCTGCCGCCCTGCGGTCGAGAACGCTCACTTCCAACGGATCAATCCGGGGTGATCATGCGAGCATCCAGAGCCTCCTCGGCGCTCGCGGGTAGCTCCACGGGCGGCGTGGGGCGAGCCGCAGGGAGGGCGGCGGGCGGCGATGCCCCGGTCGGCGGTGAGCCCGTCACTCGCGCCTGGATGCCATGTTTCTTGATCCGATACCACAGGCTCTGCTCGGTGATGCCGAGAAGCCGCGCCGCGCGGACTTGCACACCACCCGCGCGTCCGAGCGCCGCGAGAATCATCTGACGCTCGACATCGTCGATCATCTCGTCGAGCGACCGCCCGGATGCCGTCGCGGATGCCGTCGCGAGCTCCTTGACGCCGACCGTGCGGACCGCCGGGGGAAGGTGCTCGGGCCGGATGACCCCGTCGGACAGCAGGACGGCGCCCTCGAGGACGTGCTTCAGCTCGCGGACGTTTCCCGGCCACGCATGCACCCACAGGCACTGCAGCGCCTCATCGGACAGCGTCGCGGTCGTCCGGGATAGGTTGTGCCGGGCGCGGTCGAGGAAGGTGTTGATGAGCTCGGGGAGATCGTCGAGGCGCTCGCGCAACGGCGGCAGTCGGAGCTGGATTCCATGCAGGCGATAGAACAGGTCCGCCCTGAATCGACCCTCCTCGACGAGCCGACCGAGGGTCTGGTTCGTCGCGGCGATGATCCGCACGTCGACGTCGATCGGTCGGTTGCCGCCGACGCGCTCGATCTTACGTTCTTCGATCGCGCGCAGAATCTTCGCCTGCATGCCGAGGGGCATATCGCCGATCTCGTCGAGGAACAGGGTGCCGCCGCGGGCCAGCTCGAAGCGTCCGACCCGCGTTCGGATGGCGCCGGTGAAGGCGCCGCGCTCGTGGCCGAACAGCTCCGATTCGAGGAGACCCTCCGGGATGGCGGCGCAGTTCACGGCGACCATGGGGCCGCCCTTGCGCACGCTCGCGCGATGAATCGCCTGCGCCAGCAGCTCCTTGCCCGTGCCGCTCTCGCCCTCGATCAGCACCGTGAGGTCCGTCGGCGCCCCGCGCCGAGCCGCCTCCAGCGCGCGGACGAAAGCCTCGTTCGAGCCGCCCAACTCCTCGAAGCCGGTCACTCGTGACGCCTCGAGCGTGGCGACGCGCTGCTGGAGCCGCCGGCGCTCGAGGGCCCGCGCCACGACGATCTCGATCTCGGAGATCTTCAGCGGCTTGGTGAAGAAGTCGTACGCCCCGCGGCGCAGCGCCTCCGTCGCGGCCCGCCGCACCGTGTAGGCCGTCATGGCGATGATCGGCGTGTCGGGGGCCAGCTCCCGGCACTGCGGGATCGCCTCGAGACCGTCTCCGTCCGGCAATCTCAGATCCAGCAGCACGAGGTCGTACGGCGCCGCCGTCAGTTGCTCTCGCAGCGCGGCGAGCGTCCCGACGGCCTCGGCCCGGTAGCCCCGGAGCCGCAGCGTCTCGCAGAGTACGAACGCGAGGTTGTCATCGTCCTCGACGACGAGGATCTGGTCAGGCATTGGCCACCGTGGCAGGCTGTAGAAGCGCGGGCAGCTCGACGACGAAGGTCGTGGTGGTCCGGCCGTCGCTCTCGACACGGATCGCCCCGTGATGCGCCTCGACGATCTGCCGGGCGATCGCGAGCCCGAGCCCGGTCCCTCTCGGCTTCGTCGTGAAGAACGGCTGGAAGATGCGCTCCTGAAGCTCGGGCGGGATGGCGGCGCCCTCGTTCGTGACCGTGACCCGGACCGCGCCGTCGTTCATCAGCCCCTGAACGGCGACCTCGCCGTCGCGGCTGGCTTCCAGCGCATTCTGGATCAGGTTGGTGAAGACCTCGCCGAGAAGCACCGGGTCGCCATCAACGGGCATGAGCGACCGCTCCATCGCCAGGGAAGGTCGCCGGCCCGGCCACGCCGCGATCAGG
The DNA here is from genome assembly GCA_003220535.1 of Candidatus Rokuibacteriota bacterium. Classification (GTDB taxonomy): domain Bacteria; phylum Methylomirabilota; class Methylomirabilia; order Rokubacteriales; family CSP1-6; genus AR31. Next base: position 35,491 of record QHSU01000013.1, on the reverse strand, counting down.
CCCTCGAGGAGCTCCTGTACGAGGACCGGTTGCCAGCTCTCCGGTTCCGGATGCGTGAAGCTCAGGAGCTTTTCGACGAGTCGCTCCTGGCGCTCGACTGCCTGGAGGGCGCGCTCGAGGTACTCGCGCGGGCGGTCGTGCTGCGCAAGGTCTGCCTGCAGGAGCTCTACGAGTCCGCGAAGAGAGGCGAGCGGCGTTCGCACTTCGTGCGCGATCCGCGCCGCCATCTCGCCGAGCAGCGCGAGCTGATCGGCCCGCTTGATCTGCTCCCGGATGCGCCGCTTCTCCGACGCGTCGCGCAACAGCAGCACGAAGCCGACACCGGGCTCTCGCCCGGGTTGCCTCTGGATCGTCACGTCGAGGAGGAGAGGTTTCCCGTACCACGTGCTCGCCTGAACCTCCTCGACGTGAAGCGCCGTCGGCACCAGCTCCGCTTGACCCAATACGTCGGCGAGGGGCTCGTTGCCGCGGGCGACCGGCAGCGGACCGTCCACGCCGAGCAACGGCCGTCCGCGGAAGCGCGCGAGATCGGGCCCCAGGAGGGTCTCCGCTGTCACGTTGAACATGAGAAGCCGGCGGGCAGCGTCCACGAGCAGCATCGCGGCAGGAAGCCGTGCGAGGATGTCGCTGTCCGAGATAAAGCGATCCATCGACAGCGTGAGGCGCCCCACGGCGGCGTCGAGCGCGCCGAGCTCGTCCGAAACGCGGTCGTCCCGGGTACCGTCGGCGGTGGGCGCCGCGGCGTCTGTCCGCTCGACGATGGCCCAGATCCGCCGGCTCCAAGAGACGCCGAGCAGGAGCCCCCCGAGCCCGGCCAGAGCGCCGGCAGCGACAGCCGCCGCGAACAGGGCGTTCTGGACGTCCGGCGCGAAGCCGCCTCGCGCCGCGATGAACGGCCGCTGGAGATAGAGAAGAGTCAGCGTGCTCGCCGTCGCGGCGAGCGCCATGATGACAGAGAGCATCACCCACAGCCGGAGCGCGATGCGATAGCGACGGGGAGCGACGTGGACCGGCGTCACTTGATTCCGCCCCGCATCGCCTGCCCGAGGCTGAAGATGGGCATGTAGAGCGCGAGGATCACGCTGCCGGCGATCCCGCCCAGCAGGAGGATCATGACGGGTTCCACCAGCGTCGAGAGCGTCGCCACGGAGGCGTCCACCTGGGCTTCGTAGTAGACCGCCGCCTTGCCGAGCATCGCCGCGAGGGCGCCCCCCTCCTCCCCCGAGGACACGAGCTGTGTCACCAGCGAGGTGAAGGCGCCCGTCTGTTGCATCATGTCGGCGAGCGTGCTGCCATTGCGCACGCCCCGCTCCACTGCGAGCAGCGCGCGCTCGATGGTGCGGTTACCGGCCACATGCGACGCGATGTCGAGCGCCTCCAGGAGAGGCATGCCACTCTGCAGAAGCAGGCTCAGCGTGCGGCACGTTCGGGCCAGCACCGCCTTCCGAATGAGCGGGCCGAACAGAGGGATGCGGAGCTTGAGCGTGTCGAGGACACCGCGACCTCGCTCCGTGCGCGCCGCCATGACGACGGCAACGACGACGAGCCCGACAACGAGCACCGTCACGACGGCGGACTCTCGGACGAGCTGGCTCAGCCCAACGAGCACGAGGGTCGGAGCCGGCAGCTTCACGTTGGCCTTGGCGTAGACCCCCTCGAAGATCGGGACGATATACACGATCATCGCCACCACGATCGCGAACGCAGCGGCGAGGACAGTGATCGGGTAGGCGAGAGCGCCCTTGACCTTTCGCCGGAGCTGCTCGGCCTTCTCGAGGTGGGTGGTCAGGCTGTTGAGGACCACGGCCAGCGCGCCACTCGCCTCGCCGGCGCGCACGGCCGCCACGTAGAGACGACTGAAGACGGCCGGATACCGCTGAAGCGAGTCGGCGAAGGAGCTGCCGGCCGACAGCGAGTCGCGGACGTCCTCGACGATCTTTCCGAATCGCCGATCGCTGGACTCGCGGCCGAGCGCGGTGAGGATCCGGACCAGATGGAGGCCGGCCTCCAGCATGGCGGCGAGCTGGCCGGTGAAGATCACCAGCGTGTTGAGGCGAACACGCCCCCTGGCGCGCCGGAACGACTGCTGGAGCACCTGGCGAAGCGGGGCAGCGCGGAGAGCATCGGCAGCGCGGAGGGAGACGACGAGCTGTCCGCGGTTTCGGAACTGCTGTAGCAGCTCCGCCGAGTCCTCTGCCTGCTGTCTGCCCCGGCCGATGGTGCCGGCGGCGTCCACGACCTCGTACTCGAAGACCGGCATCGCTACTCCTGGTCGGCCACGACGGCCAACACTTCCTCGAGTGTGGTGATACCCTGTGCAACTTTTCGCAGCCCCGACAGCCGCAGCGGGATCATCCCGTTCTTGAGCGCGAGCTCCTGGATGCCGTCGGCGGCGGACCCGGAGAGGATCATGCTCCGGACGTCGGCGGTGATGCGCAAGACCTCGAACAACGCGACCCGTCCGGCAAACCCGCTGTTCCGGCACCGCTTGCACCCCCGGCCACGGTAGAGCACCTCGGGGGAACCGACCTCGGCCAGCACGACCCGGTCGTCGGGCGCGGGCTCGTACGGCTCCTTGCAGTGCGTGCAGATCTTTCTGATCAATCGCTGCGCCGCCGTGAGGTTCACCGCAGACGCCACCAGGAACGGCTCGACGCCGATGTTGGTGAGGCGCATGATCGTCGACACGGCGTCGTTAGCGTGCAGGGTGGAGAAGACGAGGTGCCCGGTGAGTGCCGCGCGGACCGCGATCTGGGCGGTCTCGTTGTCCCGGATCTCCCCGATCATGATGACGTCCGGGTCCTGTCTCAATATCGCGCGGAGCGAGCGCGCGAAGTCGAACCCGATCTCGCTCTTCACCTGCACCTGCTGGATCCCGGGCTGCCGATACTCGACCGGGTCTTCCACCGTCACGATGTTCTTCCGTGGAGTCTTGATCGCCTTGAGGGCGGTGTGCAGGGTGGTCGACTTGCCGCTCCCGGTCGGCCCGGTCATGAGGATCATTCCCCAGGGCCGCCGGATGGCGTCGCGGAACAGCGCGAGCTGGTCGGGATCGAAGCCGAGGCTTTCGAGCGTGTAGTGCCGGACGACGGCCTCCTTCAGGAGCAGGCGGAGGACGACCTTCTCACCGTGAATCGAGGGAAGCGTGGACACGCGAAAGTCGATCTCGGTGTCCTCCACGCGCGCCGAGAAGCTGCCGTCCTGCGGCAGCCGCCGCTCCGCGATGTCGAGTCGCGAGATGATCTTGAGCCTGGAGACAACGGCAAGGTGCAGCGGCCGCGGCACCTCGAGGAGCTCGTAGAGCAGCCCGTCGATCCGGTAGCGGATGAGCGTGCGGTCCTCGAACGGCTCGACGTGGATGTCGGAGGCGCCGTCGGTGGCGGCCCGTGTCAGCACGTAGTTGACGAGCTTGACGACGGGGGGGTCGTCCGCCTGCGTCCGTAGCTGTTTGAGGTCGACCGTGTCTTCCGTCCCGAAGGTGGGGACAACGGTCAGGCCGAGCTCCTGGCGCATGGTGTCGTCGTCGCGTTCGACGCTCACCGCGCGATAGTGTCGCTGGATCGCGGCCTGGATCGCAGCCTCGGGCGCGATCCGGAAATCGACATCGAGGCCGGTGACTCGCCGGACCTCGTCGAGCGCCAGCACGTTGAGAGGGTCGGCGGTGGCCACCACCAGCTGCCGGGCCGACCGCTCGACGGCGATGACCGTGTTCAGGCGAGCCGTCTCCTCCGGGAGGATCCTGACCACTTCGGGCTCGAGGCTCCCGAGCTCCTCCTCGCTCATCAGCGGCTTGTCGAACTGCTGGGCCAGGCACTCCAGGAGCGCGGTCTCGCTGATCATGTTCAGCTCGACCAGGACCCGGCCGAGTCGTTGTGCGCCCCGGCGTTGTCGCTCGAAGGCGGCCGCGAGCTGTTCCTGTGTGAGCAGACCGCGCTTGACCAGCACCTGCCCGAGGAGTTGCCACCTGCGCTGGCGCTCGCGCACGCCGGCCACCGGGGTCACACCTCGGGGCTGCAAGTGTTCTGGGTCCACGCGATCAGTTCCGGCAATCATCGCCACGGATGTGGGCGCACCTTGCGTTCACGCTAATCATTGTGAGCAGGCACGATTCGGGTTGGAAGGCCCAAATACGATCTAGGGAGTGCGGCGAAGATCTAGATCGTCGCCTGAGGAACGATCTAGCGCGCTTGGTGGACGTGTCGGTCATGTTGACAGATCTCCCCGTACCGAGACTGGCTTCCCACTCTAGGGTAGGGAGCACAGCAAGACCGGTACCGCACTGTCGACGGGTGCAAAATTACTGGGTTAGGGCTGGGAAGGCTTGAGGGCGCTGGAAAGAACTCGTCCACTATGGATGGGTTCGTGGTCACGCCGGCCAGCTCGGGTAAGGCTGGTTCCTGTCAGGCTTCGATGCCGATCAGCGGCGTGCGTCGGCCGGCCCGGAGAACCTGAGGCGCTGCTCGATCTGGGCTCGGTCGGCGTGCCCGGGAGCGAGCGCGAGGAATGCGCGATAGTGCGCGGCCGCGCCGAGCGTCTGGCCGTCCTGCTCGAGCGCCACCGCGAGGTTGCGGTGGGCTTCGGCGTGTTGCGGATCGAGGGCGAGGCTCCGCTGGATCGCCTCGATCCCGCGTGGGTGTTGTCCGCGACGCACCAGGACCACGCCGAGGTCGTTCCACGCCGAGGCATCGGCGGGGTCGAGCGCCACCGCGCGCTGCAGCAGCTCCTCGGCCCTTGCGAGCGATCCGAGCACTGTTGCCTCCCGCGCGCGATCACGCAACTCGGGGGCGCGAAGCGGCTCGGGGGGTGGAGCGGACGGCAACGGGGAAACGAGCGGGGCCGACGGCGGCGGGATGGATGGCGCGCGCACCGTGACGGCAAGTCCCGCGGCACCAAGTACCGCGACGGCAGAGAGGGCGATGACCGACAGGCGACGACGCGCCGGCCCCTCCGCATGCAAGCCCGGGAAGTCCGTCCTTGCGAGTACCTGAGCTCGCTGCTCGATGGCGGCGAGCGCTTCGTACAGGCGGCTCATTTCGACGGCTCGCCGGAGATGCTCGGCGCGACGGCTACGACCCGGGAGAGCGCCAGCGTCGTCCGTGGACCGAGGATGCCGTCCGTGGGGAGGCCCGTCGATCGCTGGAACGCGCGTACCGCCTCCGTGAGTCGAATATCGTAGAGGCGGGGAAGCGGGCTAGCGAGGTAGCCGAGCTTGTGCAGTCGGAGCGCGACGGCGAAAACCGTGTCTCGCGTCATTGGCCGCGCGCCGTCGGCTGGGAGCTGATCGACATTCCGCCACAGGACCCACACCACCGCGTGGGCCAGCTTCGAGTCGAGCTCGCCGAGCTGGGCCCGGTGCTCCGCCCCCGTTGCGTCCACCAGAGTCACCGCGTCGTCGGCGATGCGCCGGAGCAAGAGCACGCTCGGCTCCTGCACGCCGTCCAGCTCGAGCAACGCTGGCAACCCGATCGCCCGTAGCTCGGCTGCGGTGACCCACGGCAGGCGCGTCGCCGTGAGCCGGTACCGGTCCGCGACGCTCGCGATGTCGACGGCGCCGTCTGCCAGTGCCGGCCACTCCGCCACGGCGCTCCGCGGTGGCGACTGGACAGTCCACAGGGTGATCAGCTCCGCGAGAAGACGCCGGTGCGCATCGAGGGGTACCGCCGGCGGCGGTGGAGACAGGGCTGCGACCCTCGCCGCGACGGGCGCGCTGCTTGGCTTGGGTGCGCTGCTTGGCTCGGGTGCGCTGCTTGGCCGGGGCGTGGGAGCCAGCGTGGGCGCCGCCGGTTGCGCCACCGCGGCGAGGACGCTATTCGAGGCGTGCGAGACGAACCAGCCCGAACGCCATGTCCACTGCAGCCCGAGGGTAGTGCCGACCGCGGCCACGACCGTGACGGCGGCGACGGCGGCGACTCTCCGCGCCCAGCGTACCAGAGGGCGCCCCTCGACGCTGCGGATGGCGGCTTTCACGGTGTCGACATCGACGTTTCGCTTGCGGCCTGCGAACGCGGTGCTCAGCGCGCGGTCGCAGACGAGATTGATGACTCGCGGCACGCCACGGCTGTAGCGGTGGACTCGGGCTGTGGCGGCCCACGTGAACGGGAGGCTCCCCGCGAGCCCCGCGGCCCGCAGACGATGCTCGACGTAGCGGAACGTTTCCCGTTCGGACAGGGGGCGCAGGCGACTGCGGACGGCGATGCGCTGGTTGAGCTGGCGCAGCTCGGGTCGCGCCAGCTTCGCCTCGAGCTCCGGCTGGCCGGCAAGAACGATCTGCAGGAGCTTCCGGTCCGGGGCCTCGAGCGTGGACAGGATGCGGACCTGCTCGAGCGCACCCACGCTCATCTGCTGTGCTTCGTCGACCACGACCACGACGGTCTTGCCCTCACCACCCGCGGCCAAGAGGTGCTGGCTGAGCACCGTCATCAACTCGCCCCTCGTCGATCCACGCCGCTCGAGGCCGAGGTCGTCCAGGATCGCGCCGACAAGCTCGGTCTCCGACAAGTGGGGATTGAGCACCAGCACGCTCTCCGCCTCCGCGGGCAGCTCGCGGAGCAACGCGCGGCAGAGCGTCGTCTTGCCGGTCCCCACGTCGCCGAGCAGGAGCATGACGCCCTTGCTCGTCGTCACGCCGTAGAGGAGTAACGACAAGATCTCGTGATGGACACTCGACCGGAACAGGAAGCGCGGGTTGGGCGTCAGCCCGAACGGCGAACTGTCGAGGCCGAAGAATGGCTCGTACATGGAAAGCTACCTCGTCTGGTGAGTGGGGATGACCGTGGGCGTGACGATGACGATCATCTCCTGCGAGTCGACGCTGAGCTCACGGCTCTTGAACAGCCAGCCGAGAACAGGAATGCGCCCCAGGAGCGGGACCTCGCGCTGGGTCTTGGTGTCGTTGTCGGTCAAGACGCCCCCGATGACGAGGCGCTCACCCTCCCGCACGATGACCTCGTTCTCCGATCGGCGCTTGAAGATCGGCGGGTTGCCCTGCACGGCCTGCGCGAAGTTAGGCTCGTTGTTCTCGACGAGCACCTTCATCCGTATCCGCGTGACATCGCCCTCGCGAATGACCCTCGGGGTCACTGCGAGCTTGAGCAACGCGTCCTTGAACTGCACCTGCGTCCCACCGAAGCCGCTCGAGCTCAGGTACGGCACCTCGAAGCCGCGCGAGATGACGGCTGTCGAATTCTCCACGGTGACCGTCTTCGGCTCCGCGAGCGACCGCGCCTTGCCCTGCGTCTCGAGCGCCTGGATCGCTATGTTGAAGTTGAAGTGGCGCCCGACGATTCCGAACAGCATGCCCAAGGCGGGATGGGCCGCAGACGCCGTCGGGAGGTTCACGATGTTGCCGCCGGTCGGCAGCCCCGTGGAGGGATCAACGGGCAAGACGGTGCCCCGCGTAAACCCAGGGTTCGTCGCCGTTCCGGGAGTCGGGGTCCCGGTCGCCTGCGAAATCGGGAGCCCGGTGGCGGGGTCCACTGCAGCCCCGCGGGCCAGGAGGGTTTGCCCTCGCCCGCCCACGATTCCGCCGCCCCACTGCACGCCGAGCTCCTCGAGCGCGTTGCGGGCGATGACTACCATCTGCGCCACGATCTGGATCTGCGGCAGCGCGACGTCGAGCTGTTCCTTCACGAGGCGCTTGATGCGGGCCAGATCCGCCTCGTGGTGGCGAATGAAGACGGAGTTCGTTGGCTTGTGCGCGCTGACCGTAATGCCCTTGGCCAGGGTCTCGGGAAGTGGCATCCCCGGCATCAGCATCGGGGCCGGCGGCTGACTGGTCTGGCCCTCCGACGGGATCTCGATCGGCGGCGGCGGCGCGTAGATCCCGGGGGGCGGGGCGGGCGGCGCGATCGTACCAGCCGGCGGCAGGCCGAGAATGCCCTGCAGCGTCTTGGCAACGTCTTCGGCGTCGGCATATGAGAGACGGATGGTCTCCTCACGCAGCGGCCCGCGCGCCCGCAGCTCGGCGAAGGCCAGCTCTTCCACCTGTCTCTTGCGCGCCTCCGCCTCTCCGGCCAGTCGTGTCTGCTCGGCCTTTGCCGTCGCCTCCCGAGCCGTCTCGGTTTCCTTGCGCGACCTGACCACGAGGATGCCGTCTCGCACCACGCAGACGAGCCCGGCCGTCCTGACCAGCGCCTCGAAGGCATCGCGCACCGGCACCTCGAAGAGGCTCACGGTGACCACGCCGGTGGCTTCGGGCGTGACGATCAGGCTGACGCGATACCGCTCGGCGAGCGTACGGAGGGTGGTCTGGACATCAACGCCGCGAAGATCGATGGTCGTCCGATCGGTCGGGAGTCGCTGTCCACATCCTTCTTCCTGCGACTGGGCCAGCGCCGGCGACAGGACGGCAAAGAGGGCAAGGGCAATCGTGGCTGCAAAGCGCATCATTATCTCCTTGTCGTCGGCGCGGGGGCGAAGCCCGGTAGCAGGATGGATCTCGAGCCGCCCCCGGGCTCGCTGAGGACGATTCGTCCGTCCACAATCTGCTCCACCCGTCGGCCGTTGACGACATCGCCGACCTTGACGACCTGGTCATCGACGATGGCGAGGGCGCCTCCGGGGAACTTCATAATGCCCTTCACCGACACCGGCGCGATCGGTGGCGGCGGCGGCGCCGGCGCGACGGCTATCGCGGGCCCTCTACGACGCGGGGCTTCGGCGAACTTGAATGGATCGCGGAGCGGCAGCAGCGTCGACCAGGCGCGAGCTTCGATCGGAAGGCTGAGAGCCGCCGCGAGAGGGGACTTCGCGCTCTTGGCGGAGGCCGCCAGCACGCGTTCCATGATCCGTCGCGTGTCGTCGGACGGCTCGATGGTCGTCAAGCGGAGCTGCGCGCGGACCGCGTCCGGTCCTGCCTCCCCACCGGACTTCGCCAGGGGGTTCTCGAGCACGACGTCCTCGAGGATCCCGCCCTCGCTCTCGACCCTCGTCGCGAAGTCGAGCAGCTCGCTAAACGACGCGGCCATGTCGATGCGGTGGGACGACTTGCGGTAGCGTGCCGCCGGTTCCTGCTCGAGCGGGGCGATCGCCAGGACTTTCGCCTGGCCGCCCCGGGCCAGGTCGGCGAGGCGACGCAGCACGTCAGCCGCCGTCGTCCGGTCCGGGCTCCAGCGGATGTCCTTGAGGAGATCGCCATTCGCCACGAGCTCCGCCTGGATTTTCTGGCGACTCGCGTCGAGGTCGCGCGCCAGGCCAGCCCGCTGCGCGTCCGCGGTGGCGCCCAACCTCCCTAGCGAAATCGTCTGGGCGACCGTCCAGCCGAGCGCGGCCAGGACCACCAGCACCATCACGATCCAGCCGCCGGTGAGCACTCGGCCCTTCACGAGCGCTTCTCCGCGAGCGCGATGCTGATCTGCAATTGCCCATCGCCACCCTGGTCGCGGGCGGGTCGGACCTCCCAGGTCTTGAGCTGGAACCGCGGGGCGACGGCGGGGTCCTGAGCGAACGCGGTCATGAAGCTCGCGATCTCGACCAGCCGCGAGCTGGCCGGCACCATGGTTGTGCTCACCTCGATCTGGAGCGTGAGGTCGCTGGACTCCGACGACGCCTGCGGCGACTGCGCTCGCCCCTGCGGCTGACGCGTGGCCTTCCCGAGCGACACCCGGTCGATCCGCAGGGTGCCGGGTAACCACTTGCTGAGCGCCGGGAGCAGCTCGGACCAGCGCGCCTGTCGCCGAGCCTCCGCGCCCAGGGCACGCAGGTTCGTTCGCAGGGTTGAGAGCTCGTTGTCAGCCGTCGTCACCTCACGGCGGAGCTTCGCGATGGATTGAATCTCGCTCGAGTACCGCAGATGCCGCGGCAAGACGCCGCCGAGCGCGCCGAGCGCGACGAGCGCCACGCCGGCTGTCGCCACGATCGCGAGATGGCGCGGGCCGGCCGGGCCGAGAAACCACTCCCACGGAGAGCGTTGTGCCCGTCCCGGATGTGTCAGGTCGATCGTGAACTGCGTGGTCACAGTGCCCTCAACGCGAGCCCGAAGGCCTGGACGAACTCGGGGCCTGCCGATTCATTAGTCTCTCCTTGAGCGGCGGTCACGCGAACCGCTCGGAAGGGATCGATCACCTCGAAGGGCGATTCCAGCCGGAGCTCGTCCGTCAGCCAGCGATTGAGCCGGGGCACCCGGAGCCACCCGCTGAGCAGATAGCGCGGGAGGCTTTCGCGGTCGTACTCCGAGCGATAGAACGCGAGCGACATCCGGATCTCGTCGGCGATGCGACGGACGACCCCGCGGCATGCCTCGGCGACCGGGCCGGCGTCGACGTCTTCCCTCGGCGTCTCCAGCGGCGCTCTCGCGTTGGGCACAGCCACTCCGGCGCGGCGGAGTTGTTCGACAATGGCCGAGGCGCCCGCATCGAGGTGGCGCACGACTACGGGACCCTGCTTGCTGAGGAGGCACAGGACCGCCCGCTCCTCCCCGAGATCCAGCGCAACGAGCAACTCGCGCGGCTCGAGCCGACCGATATGGAGCACCGCGTTCAGCACCGCCAGAGCCTCCACTTCGAGGGTCCGCACCTTGACGGCCGCCTGCTCGAGCAAGCGCAGCCGGCTCTCGACGACGGGCTTGGGCGCGCTCACGGCGAGCACCAGGCAGTTCTTTTTGGAGCGCCGGAGGACCTGCGCGTCGAGCAGCCCTTCAGACGACGGCAAGAGCCCGAACTCCCGATGTTGCAACTCGAGCGCCTGCAGCACGCGATTCGTCGGCAAGGGTGGCAGCGTGAGCTGCCGGACGACGACATCCGGTCCTCCGACGGCGGCGACCACGGGCTCACCATCGGCGTGAGCTTGCGCGAGCGCCGCATGGATGGCCTGCGCCGTCGCGGTGCCACCGCCTCCTGCGGCGATGGAAACCCCTGCGGTCCCTGTGATCCGGGCCTTGCCGGGCGTACCCTCGAGCACCAACGCGCGCACGACCCCGGCCCCGATGTCGAGGCCGACGGCGCGCTGTCTACCAAAAATCTTCACCAACAGTCTCCTCTCACTGGATCTGGGCCCAGTTCGAGCCGATGATGGACACAAAGGACCCCGCCGCGGGCCCGACAGCGCCGGGCAGCGCCCCGAGGTTCCACGGCGCCTGGTAGAGGCTGGGGGTGCCTCCGGCCAAGGTGAAGTCGAACTGCTGCGCAGACACGGTGCCGCCGACCTGCGTCTGGCCGATCCCTCCATTTACGTAGAACTTAGATGTAAGAGCGCTGTTCGCCGCGAAGAACGCGCCGAGGATATGGCGGGTGCCGCCAGCCCCGAGCAGGATGTCGCCCGTGGTGAACATGGCGACGAAGTGATTCGCGGGATACGCGTAGCCACAGAGGTAGGCTCCTAGGCTGCACCACGGCTGGTTGATGGTCGCAGCGGACAGCAGGCCGGTGTCGATCTCGAACCCTGGGGCGCCGGCCGGGTTGTCGGCGACGATCATCATCTTGCCCTGGTAGTACATGTTGTTGTCCGTCACCGCATCCACCGGTGACGTCTTCAGCGTCGGTGTGCCGGCACCGGCACCTGCCAGCCGCTTGAGGTAGACATTGATCGGCTCGAGGTCCGGGCGGATTGGAGTGCCGTCGATGATGCCGAGTAGCTGGCCGGCGGCGATCCGCAACGTGCATGACGTCGCATCCACGGCGCCCTGGCGAGCGCAGGCGGCGGGCTTGATCGGGAGCGTCGTGACAGGCCCGGTACCGAAGTCCGGGGTCGCGCCGGTCCGGAGCGCGGTCAAGAGCGTGGTGCAGTCCGCAACGGTCCCCGTGGTGCCGAGGAGGGGATTCGGACCAGCGATGTCGCAACCGCCCTGACCGTTGATGGGGTTCGGGTCATTGCCTCGACTGTTGTCGATGCGCCACGCGCTCGTGTAGAAGTACTCGTCGAAGTTCGTTCCGCCCGGAATCGGAGGCTGGTGAGCATCGTCGTTCGGACAGGTGCCCGGCGGATTGAAGAAACACCGGTAGCCCTTGCCATCGATGATCGTGGAATCGCTCAGGAGCGGGAGCGAAATAGGGTCACCTGTGGGATATGGGCCCTGGGCACTGGTCCAGACGTTGCAGCGACTGTTGGTGGTCGTGTTGCCGTTCAGGCCGCCGCCGCAATTGCCCTTGCTCCCGCCCCAGGTGCCGCTGGTATAGACGCCAGACATGGTGTCCTGGAACGCAGTGCCTCCGCCCGAACACCCGGATCCCGACTCTTGCTTGCCGATGCAGGCGCTGCCGGAATTGAGCTGCACTTGCCCTTCCCTGACCTTCAGCACGGCCCCGAGGGTATTCACGGTGGTCCCGTCCTCGAACCGCCACGGGATCCGGTCGTGCAGGCTCGCGTGGAGCCCGGTGTAGTTGTTCTGCATCCCACCACCGCCGCCAAAGGCCACCGCCACGCAGCCGGCTCCCGGACAACCGAGGAAATGGAGAGAGCCCGCGATGAGCGTGTTGCCGCGAATGGCTCCGCCGGTCGGCCCACCGATCGCGAACGGCGCGTGCGGCTTGTTCGAGGTCACGACCGCCGTCGCGTCGATCTGGACGATGCGCGCGGCGGTCCCCGTGATGGATGTCAGGACACCCCGGGATCTGAACTGAGCCTTGTGCTGGTTGGTAGATGGCTGGTTGGGCGGGTCCGAGTTCGGGTCCGGCCACTGCCTCACACACACGGTATAGGTGCCGCGGGCGAAGGCCTGGTCCAGCTTCAAGACCTTGAATCCTGTCGCGCCGTCGGGGAGGAGCGCGGCCGGGCAGTCGGTTGTCAGCGCGACGCGCGCGAGGCATCCGGGGCCGCCGGCACCAAGGCATGTCTCGGTAATGTAGTTGGGACCCGTGGGGTTGGGAAGCGTGGGTGGGATCCCGCAATTCGAGGGGGTGATCGGGCTCATGGGCGGGATAGAACCGCTGCTGACGGGGCCACAGACGAACTGAAGAAAGAAGAGGTGGAGCCCGCGCTCAAGCCCTCCTTCGGCGATCTCCAGCGCCTGCACACCGGTCTGGCTGTCGAGCTTCAGGCGCGCCTCCAGGCGCGCGATGTCGAAGAGCGCGACGCCGAGCAGGGTCATGATGAATACCAGCATGAGCCCCATCACGAGGGTGCTGCCTCGCTGGTCGACCAGCGAGCCGAAGATCCGTCGCCGGAACGCCTGGCGCGTCAATGCCGGCTCGCCACGATGGTCACGCCGAACGTTTCCGGACGGTTGATGCCATCGCTCAGCGTGAAGACGACACTTGCGCCAGGGACGGCCGCGCACGATTGGCCAGCGACGGAGCACACCAGTGGATCCCCTTCGCACGCTCCGTCGGCCGCGCCGCAGGGCGTGACCAGCGAAGCGGACCACGCGGTGGCGGACAGCGGCACGAGGGAGCCGGACAACAGATTTGCGACGGGCGCGCAGTCGGCGTCCGGCGTCGGCCGCGTGCAGCGCACGACCTGTGGCGGCGCGCCGGTGTCACGGTACAGGCACGTCACCGATCCGCTGGGATCCGGGATGATGAGCACCATGTCGTTCGTGGCGAGCGGCAGGCACGCCGGCGTCTCCGGAGGGTTCGCCGGATCCTCGACCATCAGCGAGCCAACCACCGGGCGCGCCCGCCGCCCGATCTCCTCGGCGATCGCGGTGCCCTGCCGCTGGAGCGCCGCCTGGGCGTCCATGTCTTTCCCGAGCCTCAGCGTGGTCAGGAAGAAGTTGCCGACCGCGATGGCCACGACCACGCCGATCGCTGCGGCGACGAGGACCTCGAGGAGGGAAGAGCCGCGCTGACGCATCATTGGATCAGTGCCGGTTGTAGACTGCCGTCACGGTCACGGGACCCGCCTGCCGAATGGTGGATCTGACGGACACGGTGATCACTCGCGGCACTTCTCCGCTTCCGTCCAGGTCGGTGCCTCCGACGATCGTGGTGGTGCGGCGGAAGCCTGGAAAGCCGGGGATGTCCCGCTCAGCCTCAGCGAAGGCGCGGGCGAGGCCGATGGCTCGCAGTTCCTCCATGCGTTGCTGGGCCAGGAAGACCGCGATCCGTTCGCCGCCCTCGGCGGTGATGAACGACATACCGAGGCTGAACATCAGCGCGAGCCCGATCGCCGCGACCGAGAGAATGAGCCCGGCCGTGACGACTTCGAGCAGGGCGATCCCGCGTTCGTCGGTGACGCGCAAGCGGGAGCGAAGGTCTCCTGATTGCGCGGCCCGAACCGCAGAACAATCAACCAATGTCATGGTCTCCCGAATAGTGGGACTGCGATTCATAGTCAGGCCCCGCGGAGGCGGGGCGTTCCTCACACTGGTGGCCGCCTGAAATATGAGGGGAGGCACGGCCGCATGCCGGCCTCCCCTCAATGTCATCAGCAGGTGGTACCGCTGTTGGGATCTGCCGGATTGAGCGGAGCCCCGGCCACGTCCAAGGTGCACCGCATTCTGGGAATGCCCCCTACGATGTACATCCCGGTCGCCATGTTGTCGACGGGAGCGACAAGCCCCGTGATCATGATCGGACCTCTACGGAACAGGTTGGTCGCGGAGTTGAGCGATATCTCAGCGCCGCCCGCGATGGCGACGTTCCATCTGCCGTCGGCTGTGTTACCTGCGCCGTCGACGCCGATCCTCTGGGCGATCTGCGCGAGGGTGCAGTTCGCCGTCGCCGCTGCGTCCGCCGCCGCATTGGTCGCCCCCGCGTTCTGCATGGCGCAGGCCTGCGACGCCGTCAACGCGTTGCCGCCCAGCGCCTTCCCCTCGGCGAGCCGCGCGTCGCGGACATAGCCCAGGTAGAGCGGGACGGCCACAGCAGCCAGGACCCCGACGATCAAGACCACGACGAGCAATTCCATCAACGTGAACCCCGCCTCGTTTGCCAGCCTGCGTCTCAGAAGCTTCAACATTGTTCCTCTCCCTTTCCTCTCCGTTAAATTGTTGGCCTACGCCCGGAAGCGCGTGAGCGCTTTCTACAGCAATCACGATGCCGATCGCGCGGCCCGGGCGCCGACGAGCCAAACGGCGCGAAAATAACGACGGTCGCACGTCCGGAAAACGACCATCCGGCCAGGGACTCAAAAATTTTAGGGACGCGGCTCTGAAATTCAGAGGAAGCGGCGGCGACGCCGGGAATACGGGCCGGCGATTCCGAAAAAAGATTCAGAAAATTTGTCGCGAGATCGGCGAAGTCTGCTAGTGTAATTTGCTCATGAGCGATGTAGAGCGCAGCGCGATCTCGCAGTTCTCGACGCTCGGTGTCGTCGGGCCGGAGCGGCTTCCGCGCGAGGTGGTCGACCTCTTGACGCTCGCGCTGCGGCGCGGCGCGACCGATATTCTGCTCGCGGTTGATCGACCGCCCAGCGTCCGTCTGTCCGCGGCACTGACCTCGGTCGAAGAGCTGACGCCGCCCGACCCCGATGCGATTGCTCGGCTCGCGCACACGCTCCTGGGCGAGGGGGGAATCGCCGAGCTAGAGCGTCACCGCGACCGTGATTTCGCGTTCGAGGTCACGGGGCTCGCCCGATTTCGCGGCTCGTTCTACTACCAGCGCGGTGGGCTCGCGCTCGCGCTGCGGCTGCTGCCCGCGTCGATCCCGTCGCTGGAGGAGCTCGGCCTGCCCCCGGTCGTGGCGCAGCTGGCTTCGCTGCCGCGAGGGCTGATCCTAGTCACGGGCCCGACGGGCAGCGGCAAGTCAACCGCCCTGGCGGCGATCATCGATCTCATCAACGTGACTCACGCCAAGCACATCATGACGATCGAGGACCCGGTGGAGTACGTGCACGCCGACAAGCTGAGCCGTGTGGAGCAACGCGAGGTGGGGCGTGACACGCCGTCGTTCTCACGGGCGTTGCGCAGCGTCTTCCGCCAGAGCCCTGACGTCGTGCTGGTCGGAGAGATGCGCGACGTCGAGACCATCCAGACCGTGCTGTCCCTGGCGGAGACGGGGCACTTCACACTCGCGACCCTGCACACGAGCTCGTGCGCAAACACGATTCACCGAATCATCGACGTCTTCCCCGAGGACCGGCAACTGCAGATCCGCGCCCAGCTGGCGCTGTCGCTGGAGGCCGTGGTGAGCCTGGCGCTGCTGCCTCGCGTCGGCGGCGGGCTCGCGCTGGCGACCGAGGTCATGATCGGGACGGCGGCGGTCCGAGCGATGATCCGCGACGGCCGGGCTCACCAGATCTACTCGTCGATCCAGGCGGGGCAGCAGGTCGGCATGCGGACCATGAATTCCTCGCTTGCAGGCCTCCTCAGGCGCCGGCAGATCACGCGCGAGGACGCTGAAGCGCGGTCGCCAGACGTCAAGGAGCTGCGCCAGCTGCTGGCCTCGTGATGCTCGCCGCGATGCGTTCGGTCCAGCTCGCTCGCCCCTGGCTGTGGCTGCTCGGGCTCCTCACCGCCGGCGCGCTCTCGGGCTGCGCCAGCGTCGGCGAGGTGCAGCGGGCAACCCAGGGCCCGACCGCCGATGGGGTGTGGGTGGCGCGGTTCGTGCAGGGCTACGGCAGGCTGCCGACGTTCGACGAGCAGGTCGCATGGAAGGAAGGGCTCGAGTCGCGGATCCAGGCGTATTTTTCACGGAGGCCGGAGATTGCGACATCCCCGCGAGCCAGCCAGCTCCGGTTCCAGCGCCGCGTGATGGTCGGGATGCAGAAGGACGAGGTGGCGCTCCTGCTGGAGCAGCCCGACCGGGTGACGTCGGACGAGGCGGCGATGCGGGCCGCAGCCGGTCGTTTCTGGGAACCCATCGGGAGGCATGCGAAGGAGATGTGGACCTATCCTTCGGGCTGGCGCCTCTACTTCGATGGCGATCGACTCGTCGACGTGATCGTCGCCGACCGGAGCCCGCTCGAGTGAGCCAACAGGAGGGTCTGATGAAGATGCGTGTCGCCGTTCTATTCCTCTTCGTGCTCGCGGCGGGCTGTTCGGCCGCATGGGATCGATCGAACGTCACCGGGGCGCAGCTGGTCGCGGATACCGACGCATGCCGGGTGACGGCGACGGGCGGACGGCTAGAGCTCCAAGAAACGCTCAGCGGGAGGACGGCCCTGCTCCTCCCGGTGTCGACGCTCGACCACCGCGCCTTTGCCGCCTGCATGCGCGAGCGCGGCTACGAGCAGGGATTCGCTGACTGACCAGTCGCAGTCTCCCGCGTAGTCCGATGCAGGCGCGACACAGTTTCCTCGCCTCGCCTATCATTAGGCGCCAGTAGCGACCGGAGGGAGGCGGGGCTTCGCCCTCGTGCTGGTCCTGGGCGATTCGATCTACCGGGAGGTCTCGCGGGGAGTCCAGTCATGACAACTACCGCGTTCGCCACCGCCTTCGATCGCGGCGCGAGTCGTGGGGCAGGCCGGTGAGAGCCCTCGCGTGGCTCTGCGTCGTCGCCGGCCTGGTGATTGGCTCGATCTCCGTCTCCTACGCGACCTACGAAACAACGATGCGCGAGGAGGTCTGGATCCAGCGCGAACTGCGGAGCCAGAACGCCGCTCGTCTCCGTCAACTGATCCATGACATTGACCAGAAGGTCCGCCCAGCCGGGGTCATCGTGAGCCCTTGGCCGGGCGTCATCGCCGGCGCCGTCGTGACGTCCTTCGGTCCTCTTACTCGCGATTCAGAGGCCGGCGCGTCAGCGCGAGGAGGGATAGGCCATTTCGCATCCCTTATGTGAAGGGCGCCGCCCGCCTTCCCAGAAATACTTTGCACGTCTCCGCGGTCCGGTCCGGCTGTAAGCCCCTGGTAATGCAGCGAGGTGGCCCGGCCGGCATCCGTGGCACGGATCTTCCTTAGTGTCGACCTTTTATTTGTGCGCCGGAATAACGCGGAGGTGGCCCATGCGGACGGGGCTCGCGCTTGGGCTGCCGGCCGGGCCCGGGATTGTGACGCGAAAGGGGACTCTGTGAGCATTGAGCGATATCTGCTGGGTGCCTTGCTGGAATTCGAGCGTGCGCTGGTTTCCGAGGGCGTCTACAACGCAGGCGATCCAAGTCTGGGCCGCGCAGTAAGGGGAGCGCGGGAATTCGTTCATTTCCTGTTGCAGGGCCCAATCGGTCTCGGGGCGCGACCCCCCAGGTTGCTATCTCTACTCACCGAAGGGCTGAAGAGCGGCGAGCGCGCGCTACCGCGCTGACCTCATGGTCAAGCTCCTTACGATCCGAATGCCGTCGACCCCTATCAACATCTCGTGTGTGTGCGGCGGCGACTCCGCTTGACGTGCCGACGACTCGCGATGATGACGGACTCTCGCTCGACACCGAGAGCCTGAGCGCCGGTTCATGGCACCACTTTGGCCCCACAAGCGAATCGGGCGCCGCCGCTGCTGCGGAAGCGCCCGATTCCTTTGGTGGGCCGTCGGGGACTCGAACCCCGGACCCGCTGATTAAGAGTGGTCCCGCGACCATGTCCACCGAGGTCCACGACGATGTAGAGCTCGAAGATCTCCACACTTGGGACTGACGCCGTACGGAGTGGATCGGCGTGGTTGCGGATGGTTTGGTAGCAGCGTGGTAGCAACGGCGCGGGCGTGGGAGGGCCGCGGGGCAAGGCGTCGGCTGCGCTGGACAGCATCGGGGCGGGCCTCCGTAACCCCTCCGACCGATGATGACGTCGGCGTCGTGTTGGCGCGGATCGCCGCGCGGGTGCAGCGCCTGCTCAAGCGCCGCGGGTTCGATCCCGGCGACGCCGACGTGTTCCGCGCCGATCCACTGATCGACGAATCTCCCGCGCTCGCCGGCATCAGCTGACCATGGGGCGGCCGCGGTTCCAGCAATATTTCGGCATGCGGACCGTGACCGCGATCTCAACGTGCATCGGCGCGTAAGACTTCTCCTGCGCAGGGTTCTCGTGCCACTGCAAGGGTCCCCGAGTACTCGATAAAAGGAAGCGCGGCACCGACGATCGAGACCGCCCCGCTTAGCGAAGCAGTCCCTGACGCAGCAGTTTCCTGGCGAGTTCGTAGATGTCGCCCTTGTCTCCGGATCGCCGACGGCCGACCGCGACGATGAGGACGGTGACCTCTCGTCGCTCGACGAGGTAGACGATCCGGTACCGTTGGCCGACGGCGCGGACACTGCGGAAGCCAGCGAGCTCGCCGATGAGCGGCTTGCCCTGTTGCTCGGGGGATCTGGCGAGTTGATCGGCGCGCTGAGTGATGAGACGTCTGATGCGTTGGTCGGGGATCGCCTCGACGAGCTTGAGCGCGGTCTCAGTCCACGTGATCGCGAACACGCGATCCGCGCTCATACGCCGAGGCGCTTCTTGGCCTCCATATGACTGACCACGCGCCCGCGCTTGAGGTCCTCGAGACTCTCGCGCAGCGCCGTAACCATCTCGGGGTCCCCGAGGATCTCCAGCGTCTCGACGATGCTCTCGTAGAACTCCCACGGCAAGATCGCGAGCACAGGCTGGCCGTGACGCGTGATCGTCACGGCGCGCTCCGGCGTCCGAGCGAGCTTCTCAGGAAGATCGAGCAGAGCCTTGCGCGCTTCGGAAATCGTGAGTTCGGTCATCGGCAGCCTCTTGTACACATCAATGTACAAGAGCTTGGGCAGATTCTCAAGCACGAGCCCTGCCGCTGGACGGAATGGTAGCAACGTGGTCCCAGCAGCACCCGGCTGACCCGGAAGTCCGCGTAGACAAAAACGAACCGCGAAGCGCTCCCTCGGACCCGCTGATTTTTGATCAGCACGCTTCGGCGTGGCGGAAATAGGGATGAACGCGGGGGAATTCGAGCGGTCGGAGATCGGGCCGGGTGGCTATGCAGAATCGGGCACTTCC
The DNA here is from genome assembly GCA_003220535.1 of Candidatus Rokuibacteriota bacterium. Classification (GTDB taxonomy): domain Bacteria; phylum Methylomirabilota; class Methylomirabilia; order Rokubacteriales; family CSP1-6; genus AR31. Next base: position 15,792 of record QHSU01000013.1, on the reverse strand, counting down.
AGTGTTCCGGAAGCGCCCGATTCCTTTGGTGGGCCGTCGGGGACTCGAACCCCGGACCCGCTGATTAAGAGTCAGCTGCTCTGCCAACTGAGCTAACGGCCCAGCACTCCGCCACCACGACCGCGACCGCGAAACTCGACGCCAAGTGGTGCGCCCGGCAGGAGTCGAACCTGCGGCCTTTGGCTTCGGAGGCTACTCCTGGGCGCGACAGCAGCCGAAATCATCCGACAGTATCAGAGAGCATCACCGAAAAGTCTAGCGGTTACACGTCACGGCACGTCGCAAAGTCGGGAGCTTGCTCGTGGGGCTCCCGACGCCGTTTCGGTCTGGTTTCGACACAGAACATACACAGCATTGAGCACGCGCTCGCGCTCGTGTCGGTCGGGCTGCGATGCTGCGGAGCCACGCCGGGCGTGTGCCTGTCTCCGGCTCCAGATCGCGAATTTCGGCTGTCGGACGGTTGGCTTACCTATCCGACCGTCTCCTGTAAGTTAGCATCACAGCAACTGTTTCTCGGTCGCTGTGTCGGACCTGTGCTGCATCGGAACGCCGCATGACCGCGCGGCGAGGCTACACGCGCCACGGCCTGACCGCCCCCATGGTCCGGGTAAAGCTCGCCGGATTCGGCACGATAGACCGCCGAACGGCGGCGGCTCGCGAGACGTTGGCCTTCCGACGTGAACTCATCGCCGCGCAGGGCGGCGACGCTGCCTTGAGCCCCCAGCGACGGCGGCTGACCGACATGGCGGTACGTGCCGCGCTGCTGCTCGACCACGTGGATGCCTGGCTCTTCCAGCAGCGCAGCCTCGTCAACGCCCGTGCGAAGACGCTCTTACCAGTCCTCGTCCAGCGGCAGGCGCTCGCAGATCATCTGACCCGTCTCCTGGACAAGCTTGGCCTCGATCGTGTGCCGCAGAAGGTCACGGACCTCGCCAGTTACGTCGAGCAACGCTATGGGAACACGCCCGGAAGCGAGACGACGCCAAGGCAGTAAACGCCGCCGCCGGAGGGCGCGTGCCAAACCTGACTTCGAGGCCTTCGATCGTGGAGTTCGTCACTGATCCAGCCCTCCTCGGGCTGACCATATCCTCCGCCCAGGAGACCCTCCTTCGCGCGATCTACAGCTTGCCAATGTCCGAGGAGCACCTGGAAATCTATCGCCTCTGCATTGGGCGCCACACGCCGCCGGCGGCATCCCTTGCCGAGGCGACGATCATCGCCGGTGCTCGGGCGGGCAAGGATTCCAGGATCGCCGCCCCAATCGTGTGCTATGAGGCCGTCTTCGGCGGCCACGAGCGGCATCTGGCCCGAGGCGAGCGTGGCGTCATTGTCCTTGTCGCCCAGGACCAGCGCGCCACGAAGATCGCGTTCGGCTACATCCGTGACTATTTCACGCGGTCGCCCCTGCTCTCCTCGATGGTCGAGGAGGTGTTGACGTCTGAAATCACGCTGACCAACGGCCTCAGCGTCTCGTGCTTCCCGTGCACGCTACGAAGCTTGCGAGGCTGGTCCATCCCCGTCGGCGTCATGGACGAAGTCGCGTTTTTCAGGCTCGAAGGGCAAGCGGATTCCGATGTCGAGGTTCAGGCCAGCATCCGACGCGGAATGATCGCCTTCCCATCAACGCGCCTCGTGAAAATCAGTACGCCGTACATGCGGTCGGGCGTCCTCCATGACGACTTCAAGCGCGCCTTCGGCCAGGATGATCCCGACCTTCTCGTCTGGCGCGCATCGTCGCTGCTCATGAACCCGTCGCTTCGCGCCGAGCGGCTGGACCGTGAGCGGCGGCTCGATCCCTCTCGCTTCGCACGGGAGTACGAAGCCGAGTTTGCGGACGATCTCGAGACCTTCCTGCCGTCAGCGTGGATCGAGAGCGCTATCCAGAGGGGACGTTACGAGCTGCCGGCGCAGAGCAGCGTCCGGTACATCGCGGCTTGCGACGCGAGTGGTGGCGGTCCCGATGCCTTCTCTCTCGCGGTCGCCCACGCCGAGGGAAACGGTGCAACACGTCGGATCGTGCAAGACGTTATGCGAGCATGGTCGAAACCACGTGACGCGGCGACCGACCTGGAAGGCGCGGTGCGGGACATCGCAGCCGTCTGCAAGCGCTACAACGTCTCAATGATTCATGGTGATCGATACGCACGAGGGTGGGTGCGCGAGGCGTTCAAACGACACGGTCTCGCATACGAAGATGTCACACTGCGTGACAGGGACGGCGAACAAGTGTATCTCGACCGAAGCGCCGCATACCTAGAAGTCGAGCCCCTTTTCGCGCAAGGGCTCATCGCAATCCTCGACCATCCGACGCTCGAGCGTGAGTTAAAGAACCTCGAACGGCGGCCTGGGATGGGCGGCAAGGACCGCGTGGACCATCCGCCGGGCCAGCATGACGACCACGCCAACGCGCTCGCGCTCGCCGCCGCCAAAGCGCGTCAAGGCGGCGTTCGCCCATTTGTTCGCGTCGATGACGGTGTCGTGCGTATCGGTGAGCGTGCAGTCGGCGAACGACCTGGCGGTTTCAGCGGCGGCGCGTAGCGCCGTCCGCTGCAGCGCGGGTTGGGCAGCGGTCCAGTTCCCATGAATTGCCTGCTTCTGCTCCACGAGACCCTCACCCGCCAAGCAAACGTCGCAGCGAAGCCAGCACTCCGCCGGATCGCGACGGTGTTGGCACAGACTGCGTCGGACTTGAGGGTGCAGTCTCCGATAGCCCCGAGAGGAGCGCGTTGGCGATCTGGATCGCCCCCTCGGGCTCGACACCGTAGGACCAACGCCGCTCGACGACACTGAACCCGAACCGCTGGTACCCCGCAGCATCGGGAGCGAACACGTTTGCCCACTCGATTGGCGCCGTCGAGGCGAGCACTTGCCGACCGGATATCTCGAGGACTTTCCACCGCGTTTGAGGGTGGGCAAGCCATCCCTGCTCAAGGAAGGCATCAAGCCACCCGGGCCACCCTACCTTCGGTCGAATACGTGAGAACGCACGGGCGTGTTGTCGATGATGATCGACGCGTTCTTCATGAAGCCGAGGTAGATGCCGAACTGGGAGAAGACGAGGACGACCGAGAAGGTGACGCCGATAAGCGTGATCAGGAACCGGGTGCGGTCGTGCAGGAGGTTCTTTCGCGCGATGTCCACCATGGGGAGGCCAGTTTAATCTCCCCTAAAGTTGGGACAAAGCTAATAGCGGCACCTGAGGTTCGCCGTCGGCGCGTGGCCGGCGCTCCATACTTCTGAATCTTTGTTGCCCCTTCGAGCGCCGGGCGCCCCCCGTTCGAGCGCACCCGATTCGCGAGTTCTCGCCGCAAGGCGTGCAGGCTGATCGGGGCGCCGTGAACATTCTCTCTGGGCACGGCATCAAGCGCCTGTGCGACTACCTCACGTCTTTACCGAGGCGAGCAGCGCTGTCCTTCGACCGAAGCGGTGGAGAAACTCCCGCCCGGGGGCTCCTTCGGGTCTAAGCTTCTGGAACGCTCGGCCGGACCCGCGTGACTCGGTGCGTCATCGTGTTGCCCAGATCCTCCGGCCCCTGTTATTGTGTTTATTACCTATGGCCGTGGTCGAGAAGCCTGCCCAGCCATCGCGGTACTTCGACTTCGCGCGGGTCGGTATGGACGAGCCGCGCTGGGCCGACGTCCAGCGCCTGCGCTACGACGTCTACTGCCTCGAGTGCCAGTTCCTCGACGCAGCCAAGTACCCGGACGGCCTCGAGAGCGACGAGTTCGACCCGCACTCGATCCAGTTCGCGGCGTTCAACAGCGAGCACGAGGCCGTCGCGACCCTGCGTCTGGTGCGGGACGGAGGGCTGGGATTTCCGCTCGAGCATCACGTCGACTCGCTCCTCCCAGCCTTCAACGACCTGCCGCGGGACCGCACGGCGGAGATCTCGCGGCTGATCCTAGCCAAGCGCTATCGCCGGCGCGCGAATGACGGCCGCTACGGGACGGGCGGCGTCGGGCCCGCCACGCAGGCGAGCGGCGGCGATCCCAACCGCCCAGCGCAGCGGCGGAGCCCGTATCCGCTGATCCTCTTCGGCCTCTTCGGCCAGATGCTCCAGGAGAGCCTCGGTAGCGGCCTCCAGTACTGGCTGGCGGTGATGGAGCCCTGGCTGCAGACGTTCCTCGCGCGGTTCGGCTTCGCGTTCACGCCCGTCGGCAAGCCGATCGAGTACTTCGGCGAGGTCGTCCCCTACGGCGCCCGGATCGAAGACATCACGAGCGCCGTGTCCTCGATGAAACCGGAGGTGTGGCAGATCCTGACAGGCAAGAATGGCGATTCCTGAGCTCGAGATCCCCGAGATTCTCGCCTTCCTGCAGTCCGCCGAGCCCGAAGCCCTGGAGCAGATCGCCGAGCAAGATGTGGTCGAAGCCTTCCGCTCGTCCGCCGCCGAGGTGCCCGGCTACAAGGATCTCCTGCAGAAGTGGAAGGTCGATCCCACGGCGGTGACCGATCTGGCGTCGTTTCGCGCGCACGTGCCGATCGTGGACAAGCACGTGGTCTTCCCGCCCTACAGCATCGAGCAGCTGTGCCGGAACCGGAACATCGAGGACCTGAAAGGCGTCCTGCCGAGCTCGGGCCACTCCGGCGTCTTCGCGTTCAGCGTGAACACCGCGAAGAACGTCCAGAACACGGCCAAGATGGTGGACCTGGCGCTCGAGTACTGCCTCGGGATTTCGAAGCGGCGGGCGCTCATGGTCAACACGTACCCGATGGGCGTCAACGTCCACACCGCGCTCCCGGTCGCGAACACCGGCGTGAACGCCGACATCGCGCTGGCCATCATCAAGAAGTTCTCGCCGAGCTTCGAGCAGCTCATCCTGGTGGGCCAGCCCCTCTTCACCAAGCGTCTCATCGAGGAGGGGGCCGAGCAGGGCGTCGATTGGGCCGGGATCCGCGCGAGCGTGGTAACGGGCGGCGAGGGGAACGCGGAGAGCTGGCGGACGTACATCTCGCGGCGGGTCGGCCTCAAGGATCCCGACCGGCCCGACGGACGCTTCGTGGCCTCCTCGATGGGCATCGGCGAGCTGGATCTGAACCTCTTCCACGAGGTCCCGGACACGATCCGCATCGTGCGAACGGCCTACCACGACCGCACGCTGCGCTACGCGCTCTTCGGCGAGGGCGTGGAGGTGTGCCCGCACTTCTTCATGTACTACCCGATGCGGACCTACATCGAGGAGGTGCCGATCCCGGGCTCGCCCGTCAGCGAGCTTGCCGTGTCGATGGTGAGCCCGGACATCCGCAATCCGCTGATCCGCTACAAGACGGGCGACCGCATCAAGATCATCTCCTACCGGACGCTCGAGCGGATCCTGGCCAAGCACGCGCGCCCCGTGCCGATGCCGCGGCTCCACATGCCGATCGTGGCGGTGTTCGGGCGTAAGGAGACCGTCCAGACGCGAGGCGGGGCGATCCCGGCGGAAGTCGTGAAGGAAGGCGTGTACTGGGAGTACGACGTCGCCTCGGCGATCACCGGGTTCTTCAAGGTGCGCGCGGTCCGAGGCGCCCTGAAGGTCGAGCTGCAGCTCAAGCCAGGGGTGCGGCCCCTCCGCCGCTTCAACCGCCTGCTCGACGACGCTCTGAAGTCCTGCCTGCCGCCCAGGGTGGCCGTCCAGAGCGAGTTCTTCGCCCACAAGGACTATCCGTACTCGATCTCCTACGAGCGGAAGTACCTCTACATCGACCGGAAGTGATCGCCCGGCGCTGATCGCGCTGGTGCCCCTGAGGCTCGTGCTGGGGGCGATCTTCGTCGTCCACGGCTACTTGAAGCTCTTCAGCCGCAGCTACGGCCCGGCGCAGTTCCGAAAATACCTGGCAGGGGAGAAGGTCCCGTTCCCGACCCAGACCGGCCTCGCCATCGGCGTGCTCGAATTCGCGGCCGGCTTCTGCCTGCTGGCCGGCGTCTATGCGCGGGTGGCGGCGGCACTGCTGGCGATCCACGTCTTGCTGGCGCTCGTCATCGTGGCGCCGAAGAAGGGGTTCACGAAGCTCCCTGACGGGACGGGGTGGGAGTACGAGCTGCTGCTGCTCGTAGCGCTCCTGACGATTCTTCTGTCAGCGCCGGCCCCGTACGCTTCAAATCTTCTGCTGGGGCGGTAGGGCACGCTCGGTTCACGAGAGCTTCCGTAAAAGCGAACGCCCCGCACGAAGGTGCGGGGCGTTGGCTCGGGGACGAGTAGCTTCGGGTCCTACTTCCGGCGCCGCGCGATGCCCGCCAGCCCGAGGAGGCTCAGGCCGAGGAGCGCGAGCGACGAGGGCTCGGGCACAAGCTCCGCGTTTCCGATCACCGGGTCGTTGCCACGGTTCTCGAAGCAGGTGAGGTTCGGCGGCGTGCAGGTGGGCACGTTTGGCGCGAAGGTGAACTGCCCGAAGACATCCGCTTTCGCGCTGGTGCCGAAGCGGCTGAAGCCGTTCGTGTTCAGGTTCGGCCCGAAGGTCCCGTCGACCACGTCAGCCAGGAACTGTCCGGAACCGCTCGTCGGGTTCGTGGTGGCGTTCGCGCTTTGGTAGAGCTCTGCATTGCTCTCGTTGTAAAGAAGTGTCAGCGGATTGTCGGCCTTGACGCCGGACACCATGGCGAGCGACAGCCAGACCGTGCTCGACGTGATGCCGGGATAGGTGCTGAACCCCGTCCGTCCGGCGGGACCGGCGCTGGAGTTGGCCGCGGTCGCCGCCCGCCACAAGTCGATGTGGATCTTCCCGTCGGCGCCGGCGACCGTTGCGCCGTTGTTGTAGATGTCGAAGTGGCTCCCGTCACAGGCAAGGTCGCCAGTCGGGCAGATCGTGGTGTCGGCGATGCCGTACACCATGAAGCGCAGGAAGTCGCCGCCCTCGCCGGACGTCCACAGGATGTTGAACCCATCCGTGATGGAGGTGACATTGCCGACACCCCACGTGGTTTCGCACCCGTTCCCGACCGCCCCGCAACTGCCCTGCGTTTTCTGCTCGGTCGTCAGCATCGCGAACTTGATTTCCATGGTGCCCGCGAAGCCTGTGAGCTGATCGAGCGTCATAGCGTCGGCCGCCGTGGCGAAGCCGACCGCCATTACGAGCACCGCGAAGATCCTTGCTAGTCGCTTCATCTCATCCCCCCGGTGTCAGTGGCCTGTGAATTCTTCGTTGCTGCGCGGGTAAAGTAGCACGTTTTGCGCCAGAACACCTCTCGCGAGAAGTAGCGGAAAACCTCCAGGTTTTCATATACTCGCAGACCCCAGCATACCGGCCAGTTCCTAGCCACCCAAGAAGTGTTCAAGTTTCCGACACCGGTCCCACCTCCGCCATCGGCCGGTCCAGCCGATGGACGAGCCGATATGCGCGGTCGTAGACCCGGACGGGCCACGAGAATAGGGTCCGCACAGCTGCGCGCAATCTCCGCAATGCCGGTGTCCCCGAGAATGTGTGCATGGCGATCACGGGCCACCGGACGCGCAGCATGTTTGACCGATACTCCATCGTGAAAGAGCACGACACCGCCGATGCGATGGTGAAGCTTCAGGCCCACGTGCAGGGGCAACCCGTCGAGACGAACATGGTGCTGCTCAAGAAAGCGTCGAAAGCGTGATTACGACACAGAACATACACAGAAAGACCAAAGGGCCGACCGCGTCTTTCGGCCGACCCTTTGACTTTTCGCTACTTGCATGGTGCGCCCGGCAGGAGTCGAACCTGCGGCCTTTGGCTTCGGAGGCCAACGCTCTATCCAGCTGAGCTACGGGCGCAACGAGCGACCAGCGACGCGTATTCTCTTGTTGGGGTGACCGATGGGAATCGAACCCACAACCCCTGGAGCCACAGTCCAGTGCTCTAACCAATTGAGCTACGGTCACCGCGAGCGAACGCAAGCGCTAATCCTACCCGAGCGTTCGCGAGCCGTCTAGCCTTCCATCTCCCGCGGCGACGGGCCTCCGTCGATGACGATCGTCTCGCCGGTCATCCACGCGGACGCGTCGGAGACGAGGAAAATGCACGGGTACGCGATCTCCTCGACCTTGCCCCAGCGTCCCATGCCGACCCGCGCGGCGATCGCGTCGTAGGTCTTCTTGCCGTCCGGGCCGGCCTGCTTGAGCACGTCCAGGTAGCCTTCGGTCTCCACCGGTCCGGGCGCGATGCAGTTCACGCGGACGCCCTTGCGTCCCCAGGCAGTGCCGAGCTCGCGCGTGAGCGTGATGACCGCGGACTTGGCGGCGCCGTAGTGCGGCATCATCGTCGAGCCGTACACGCCGGCGACCGACGAGATGTTGACGATGGCGCCGCCGGTCGGCTGCTGCATCATCTGGCGCCCGGCCCACTTGCAGCCGAGGAACGCGCCCGTCAGGTTGATGCCGACGACCGTGTTCCAGCCGTTCACCGAGATGTCCTCGGGCTTGGCGCGGAACGAGGCGCCGGCGTTGTTCACCATGATGTCGAGCCGGCCCCACTCCTGGACGGCCCGGTCGACCACCGCCTTGACCTGGTCTTCCTGGCGCACGTCCACCGCCATGGCGAATGACCGCTTGCCGACGTCGCGGACGGCTTTGACGACCGGCTCGAGGTGCTCGAGCTTGCGCGAGCAGAGGGCCACGTCCGCGCCGGCCCGCGCGAACTCGATCGCGATGGATTTGCCAATGCCGGTGCCGCCTCCGGTGACGATCGCGGTCTTTCCCTCGAGCGAAAACGGTGATTTGGCCATGGCGGGGACGATACTCCAGGGGCCCTGCCCTGTCTAGGCATAACGGCACTGGGAATAAAGCGCCTGGGCTCCGTATCTTTGGGAATAGAAACAATTATGAGCTCCCGAGAGCCGGTCGCCCGCGAACGTATCCGGCGGTTCGAGGCCGATGTGCTGGTGCACGTCGACGACCTCTACCGGGCGGCCCTCCGGATGACCGGGAACGCCGCCGAGGCCGAGGACCTGACCCAGGACACTTGTCTGAGGGCGTTCGAGCGGTTGGATCAGCTCCGCAGCCCCGCCGCCGCGCGGGCGTGGGTCTTCACCATCCAGCGATCGATCTTCCTTCGTCGCATCGAGCGACAGCCGAAATCGGCCAGCCTCGACGTCATCGATTCGGCGCTGCTCGAGCCCGCCGAGGTGCTGCGCGATACCTACGAGACGCTGCGCCCGATCCAGGAGACGCCACTGTCCGAGGTGCGCGAGGCACTGGCGCGACTTCCGTTGCCCTACCGCGAGCCCCTCGTGCTCGCCCACGTCGGCGGCTTCTCGTACAGGGAGATTTCCGAGATCCTCACGATCCCGCTGGGCACCGTGATGTCGCGGCTCTTCAGAGGCCGACGGCTGCTGCGTGGCGAGCTTCGCGAACCCAAGAAGCGCACACGGAGCACCTCATGACGTGCGACGAAGTCCTCAGAGTGATCGACGCCTATCTCGACGGCGAGCTATCGGTCGCCGCCACCCTGGAGGCGCACGAGCACTTCGCGACCTGCGAGACCTGCGGCCGCATTCTCGAGTCCGAGGCGGCCCTGCACGGCCTCGTCGCTCAGGCGGCGCGCGCCGAGGAGGTGCCGGTCGGGCTCCGTGGCCGGATCCTCGCGCGCATCGACACGGGCGAGCTGACCGGAAACCGGCGCCTCCGCCGGCAGGTCGCACGTTTCGGGCTCGCGCCGGCCCTCGTCGCCGTGGCGGTGTTCGGGTGGCTCGCGATCGAGCGGATGGCGCCGCCTCCTCTGGCGCCGCTGGCGGCCGAGCTGACCAGCAAGCATCTTCTTTATGGCGAAGGCCACGGCGTCGGGCTCGAGCTCGTGACACCCGAGGCCGCAAAAATGGGGGGCTGGTTCGAGGGACGCCTGGGATTCCCAGTCCGACTACCTTCGGTCGCGCAGCGATCGGAGCGGCTCGTCGGTGGCAGAATCTCGTCCGTCGCAGATGTGCCGGCGGCGTACGCGCTCTACGACCGGAGCGGTCATCCAATTTCCTTGTTCGTCACCCGGCGGGTTCCTTTCGCCCGGCGCGGATGGACCGAGCGTCACGTCGACGGCGCCGAGATCTATATTGCTTCGCTCCGCGGGGTCACGCTCGTGTGGTGGGAGGACAAGGAGGCCGGCCGCCTCTACGCGGCGGCATCGGCGGGCGATCCGGACGCGCTCGTCGAGTTCGCCCTGCTCTGCATCCACGGTCCGCACGAGACGTAGCGGGACGCGGCGAGGCCCCCGCCCGTTACGCACCGCTCAGAGCTAGTGAGGCAGCGCGATCTCGGCCTGTCGTCGGGGCACCTCTTGCTCGACGCGGCGCCAGACCGCTGAAGGCTCGAGCGCGCCGTCGTCGCCCGCGCAGGTCTGGAGCTTCGTGATCAGACGCTGCGCGCTCTTGACCTGAGCGCGGGGCGCCTTCGCAGCAAGCCGCACGTCCTTGTCGGACGTCCGTTTGGCTTCCACCCACGCCTGCTCGAGATGCGCGACGAGCAGCACGGCGTGCTCCACCTCTCCGTCGACGTACGCCCGCCGCTCATCCGCCGTGCCGAAGCGCGGGCATTCCTGGGCGAGCACGCTTTCGAAGTGTCGGACGAGCTGCTCGGCCTCTAGTAGATGGTGCTCGACCCGAGGCCGGGCCTCCTCGGCGGAACGGTCGCCCGCTGACACGGCGGAGATCGACCCAAGAACTTGGGCAAACAGAATCAGGATGATTGCGCGCATCGACTCGAATTTTACCATCGGCCAAGCCCGATTCCGGGAACCGGCTAGTTTGCGACCAGCCCTGGCTCCGGCGGTGTGAATCTAAGCTGACGAAGTCAATGCTGGAAGCCACTTAGAGCCGTGTCCGGTCCGTGGCATCTGCTTCGCACTACGTGAAGGCCATGACGGGCCTCAGCCAGGATCAGAGAATCATCCTCGTGGACGACAACTCAGTCGTCCGGGACATGCTGGTCGATCTCGTGGGGGCTCTGGGCTACCACGCCGATGCCGCCGCTTCCGGGGAAGAGGCGCTCGCACTCTTCGACCAGGGCCACTACGACGTCGTCCTGACCGATCTGCTGATGCCGGGCATGAGCGGTTGGGATGTCCTCGAGGCGGTGCGCCAGCGGGATAGCCAGATTCCGATCATCATCATCACCGGGTCGCCCGTTGTCGGAGATCCTCGAGCCGCGCGTCCGGGCGTCGCGGTCCTGAAGAAGCCCGTCGACGTGAGGACTCTCGGCGCGATGATCAAGCGGATGCTCGACCAGCGCCTGCCTGTATAGCGCCGCCGCCCGCCGGCGCCGACCCCGCGCAGTTACCGACTATAGTCTTGTGTGCGCGAGCCGCGGCTACCCTTTGACGGCGCCGGTGAGAGCCGTCACGTAATGCTCGACGAAGAAGGAGTAGACGAGGGCGACTGGGATCGAGCCCAGGAGAGCGCCGGCCATGAGCGGGCCCCAGTAGAAGACGTCGCCGCGCACGAGCTCGGTGAAGACTCCGATCGGAATCGTCTTCTGTTGAGGCGACGAGAGGAAGACGAGAGCGTAGAGGAACTCGTTCCAGGACAAAGTGAACGCGAAGATTCCGGCAGAGAGAATTCCGGGGACGGCGAGCGGGAAGCTGATGCGGACCATGGCCTGGATCCGGCTCGCCCCGTCGATCCGCGCGCAATCCTCGATCTCCCGCGGAATGGTCTTGAAATACCCCATCAGCAACCAGGTGCAGAACGGTATCAGGAACGTCGGGTACGTGAGGATCACCGCCCACGGCGTGTCGCCGATCCCGAAGGCCTTGACCACATCGCCGAGCGGGATGAAGAGCAGGGTCGGCGGGACCAGGTAGGTGATGAAGATCACCGTCCCGAGGGACGGGGCCCAGCGGAACTGCAGGCGCGCCAGGGCGTACCCGGCGAGCAGGCCGCAGAAGAGGGAGATGCCGGTCGAGACGACGGCGATGAAGAGAGTGTTCCACGCCCACCGGGGGAACATGGTCAGCTCGAACAGGTAGTAGAAGTGGTTGAGGGTCGGGTGGAGCGTGAAGAAGGGATTCATCTTCACGTTGTACAGCTCGACGTCGGGCCGGACGGAGGTGATCACCATCCAGTAGAACGGGAACAGCGTCGCCCCGACCATGACCGTCAGGGGAATGTAGAACGTGACCGCGCGCTTGAGGGGGCTGCCGTATCGGACGGCCACCGTCAATCGCTCCGTCGGATGTACCAGAGCTGAAACACGATGACCATGAGGAGGAACGGGAAGAGGAAGAGCGAGATCGAGGCGCCTTGCCCCAGCTTGGCCGCGCGCATGGCGATCTCGTAGGCGTAGGTCCCGAACACGTGCGTGCTGCTATAGGGCCCGCCCCGCGTCAGGACGTAGATGAGCTGGAAGTCGGCGAACGTCGCGATCATCGAGAACAAGACGACCACCAGCATGATCGGCTTGATCAGGGGCAGGGTCACCCGCCAGAACCGCTGCCAGGCGGTCGCCCCGTCGATCTCCGCGGCCTCGTGCAGATCGGGGTTGACGGTCTGCAGCCCGGCCAGGAGGGTGATGGCGAAGAAGGGCATGCCGCGCCATACATTGACCAGAATCAGGCAGCCCATCGCCGTGGTGCCGTCGCCCAGCCACAGAATCCGCTGCGAGATGAGCCCGACGTTCATGAGCATCCAGTTGAACACGCTGAACGTCGAGTCGAACATCCACTGCCAGGCGAGCGTGCTCAGGACCGTGGGAACGATCCAGGGAAGGAGCATGCCCGCCCGGACGATCCGCTTGAACCGGAAGTGGTGATTCAGGAGGAGCGCCGCCCCCATCCCCAGAGCCAGCTTGAGGACGGTCGCGATGAAGGTGTAGACGAACGTGTTCTGGAACGCGCGGAGGAAAATCGTGTCGTTCAGGTTCACCCAGAAGTTCTGAAGCCCGACGAAGTTGCCAGGCCGCCCGACCACCTTGTCGCTGACCGCCAGCCAGATGCCGAGGACGAACGGGTAGGCGATGAAGAGGGTCAGGATTACGAGGGTGGGCGCAAGGAGCGCGCCCGCCAGGATGTGCTCTTGCTCCAGGAGATGGCCCAGCCGCCTCGGGCGACGGTACTTGGGGACCGCCACCACGACGACAGGAGCGGGAATCGCGGACGCGCCCGGCGTCGCGCTCTTTGCCAGGATGGGCTCGATGCTTTGGTCAGCCATGCTGCTCCCCAGGCCGATGCCTACCCTATGCGTACGCCTTCTTCAGCTCACCCTCGGCCCACTTCACCGCGTCCTCGGGCTTCATGCCCTTGATGGCCTGGGCGTACATGTCCACGAGGATGTACTTGACCAGGGCCTCGGACGCCTTCCGGCTGGGCACGCCGGGATAGCCGGGCCACCGACCGAACTTGACCGCCTCCTTGAAGGGAACGAGCTTGGGATCCTTCTCCCACAGAGAATGCCTCTCCCAGTAGGGGGTCGGGCCGACGACGTAGCCGTCGTTGGCCGCCATCCACTTGTCATACTGCGGTCGGTCCATGAACCAGCGGAGGAACTCCTTCGCTACCTGCTGGTTCTTGGAGTACTTCATGACGGCACGTCCCTGCCCGCCGATATTGTAGAAGCGCCCGCCCGGCCCCTTCGGCATGTGGCCGTGGCCCGTGACCTTGGCGATGTCGGGGAACTGCCGCTTGGCCACGAAGTAGATGCTCGCCCCGTTGATCGTCGCCGAGATCGTCCCGGCAAGGTACGCGCGGTTGTTGCTGCTGTCGTCCCAGGCCAGCCCGCCCTCGTCGAGGCAGTCTTTCCAGACGGCGACGGTGAACTTCACGGCCTCGAGCGTCTCTTTGCTGTTGATGACGACCTTCCCGCTCTGGTCGATCTCGGTCCCCCCGAAGCCCCAGGTCACCGAGTAGGCCCAGTTGTTGGGATCGCCCAGGCTGTGGCCGAAAGCCTGCCCCATGGGCTGGCCCTTCTTCTTGAGCGCGATTCCGACCTTGCGCCACTCGTCCCAGGTGTCGGGGAACTTGCTGGCGCCCGCCTCCTTGAACCAGTCTTCGCGGTAGGCCCACGTCGAGGGAACCGAGCAGAGCGGCACCGCCTTCCAGCTGCCGCCGACGACGCTGACCTTCTTGTTGTGCTCGTAGTAGGCGCCGTCCCGCTTGCTGATCTCCTCGGCCACGTCGTCCACGTCGGCGAGGCCGTCGGCGTAGAGATGCGGCCAGTTGGACATCATCATGATGATGTCGGGACCGGCCTTGGTCTCGATGGCCGAGGCGATTCGGGGGTTGAGGTCGTTCATGTTGATCAGGTCGACGGTGACGTCGACCCCGACCAGCTTGCCGAACTCTGTCGCGAGGCGCTTGAACTCGACGTCGGAGGCCGGAACGAAGCTCACCCATTCCAGGATGTTGAGCTTTGTCCCCTTCGGGAAGCTGGGGGCCTTCTGCGCCGCGACGATTCCTGGGATGCCGCTGACCGCGGCGGCTCCGGTCGCTGCGCCGGCCACCCTGAGAAATGCCCGCCGATCGAGTCGCGTCGCGCTTGACTTTACCATCACTCACCTCCGGCGCACCGGACCGTTGCAGCCCTGGGTCCTGCGAGCGGCTGGCCCGCAGCCCTATGGATAGTTCGATCGACCTCCCGGAAACGTTGGGGATCACAACACCACCATTCGGCGGTGTCAAGCGCTCTTGGAGGGCGGAAGGAAGTATCGGATGGTGCGCATCGCAGGAATCGAACCCTCGGCGTGCGCGGCGCGGTCACGCCGATCCGGCCCTGAATCCGGCACCGGCCAAGCCGGTCGGCCGGGCCCCGTTTAGAGGGTGGTCAGGGGCTTGGCCCTGCGCAGCCGTGAAAGTCCTATCCTGCCTGACGGGAATTACCTGGTAGATGGCCGACGGCCTTCTCGGCTACTCATGGGGTCGCATGGGCCGAGAAGATCTCCATCTCCTCATCCGGCAGAAGCTCGAAGATGGTCGCCTGCCGCACGACAGCGTCTCAAGAGGCGGGGGGCGGCCAGCCGACGGGGAGAAATGCGACGCCTGCGAAACCCTGATTACGAGGGCGCAGTTAGTGGTGGAGGGAATCACCCTCGCTGGCGGCGGGAGGCCCATCCAGTTGCACGTCGAGTGCTTCCAGCTTTGGAATGATGAGAGGCGCGCACGGAAGCCGTAGCCGTTTCAGCTAGTCGGGGCTTTTCCCCGAGGACCGCAATCTTGAAGTCGAGGTGTTCGACCTCGGTGGCGAAACTCTGCCGCCGCGGCGGCGCCGGACGGTGAAGCGGCCCGGGTCACGACTCGACCCGGGCCGCAGGGAAGACCCCTCTCTCCTCGCTAATACATGTCGCCGTGCGGCATCGCAGGCGCGGCCGCCGACTTCTCCTCCGGGATATCCGTGATGAGCGCCTCGGTCGTCAGCAGCAGCGACGCGATCGACGCCGCGTTCTGCAGCGCCACGCGTTCGACCTTCGCCGGGTCGATGATGCCGGCCTGCATCATGTCGACGTACTCCATGCTCTCCGCGTCGTAGCCGCGGTTCGGCACCGTCTCGCTCTTCACCTTCTCCACGATCACGCTGCCCTCGGCGCCGGCGTTCTCGACGATCTGACGGATGGGCTCCTCGAGCGCCCGCTTGACGATCATCGCGCCCACCTTCTCGTCGCCCGAGAGCTTGAGGCCGTCGATCGCCTTCGCGGCGCGGAGCAGCGCGACGCCCCCGCCGGGCACGATGCCCTCCTCGACGGCCGCCCGCGTGGCGTTGAGCGCATCCTCGACGCGGGCCTTCTTCTCCTTCATCGCCGTCTCGGTGGCCGCCCCGACCTTCACCACGGCCACGCCGCCGGCCAGCTTGGCCAGCCGCTCCTGCAGCTTCTCGCGGTCGTAGTCGCTGGTCGTCTCCTCGATCTGGGCGCGGATCTGCTTGATGCGCCCCTC
>QHSU01000047.1 GCA_003220535.1 Candidatus Rokuibacteriota bacterium | reverse complement strand
TTGAAGCGGGCCTCCTTGAAGAAGCTCGAGTTGAACAGCACCCGGAGGACGGACCGGATGTCGAAGCGTGACTGGCGGAACGTTGCCGTCAGGCTGTCGATCGCCTTCTGGTCTCGCGGTGGTTCGATCGACCAGGCGGGCACCTGGGGCTCGTCGGCGACGAAGAAGTTGTACAGATGGCGGCATACGAAACGCGCACAGGCCGGTTGCTCCACGACGATGTCGATGATGTCCTCGCCGTCGAAACGGCCGCGGTGGCCGAGAAATTCCTTCTCGCCGTCGTCGTGATCTTCGGGGCGGTACTCGAACTTCCACGGGAACCGCCCATAGGGCAGGCGTGGGATCTTGGTTTCGAAGGTCCAGCCGGTGAAGGCGCGGGACGCTTCACGGACATCCTTTTCCGTGTAGGCGCCGACGCCCATGCTGAACAGCTCGAGCAGCTCGCGACCCCAGTTCTCGTTGACGGCCGTGCCGTGGTTCTGGTTGTTGTCCAGCCAGAAGATCATCGTGGGGTTTCTGGCGATCGTGACGAGCAGGTCGCGGTAGTTGCCCATGCCACCCTGACGGAACAAGCCGATCTGCTCCAGCAACTGATCGTAGTTGTCCACCTTCGAGTTGCCGGTGGCGAATACGTGGTGCCAGAACAAGGCCATCTTCTCTTCCAGAGGACGCTTCGTGTTCACCAGGTGATACATGAAGTTCACGTTCCCCATGGGGGGCTGCCCGCCGGGCAGCAATGCGGCCGGCTGATAGCGCAGCAGCGTGTAGACATCGACCGACGGCTGTGTCTCGGGGTGTAGCAACTCCTCGACGGTCGCCTCGTACCCCTTGGCCACGCGCGCCTCGAGTTCGTCGCGGCCTGCGCCCCAGCCCGCACGGCGCATCAGGTGAGCCATCAACGCGATATCGTCTTGGTATGCCATACGCCGACTCCTTTAGTTGTGAATCACCCTCGAGTCACTGCCATCGTCCGCACACTAGGGTTCTCGCTAGGGCTTTCGTACCGCCGGGCGCGGAGGCCTGGAGGTCCGACGTCGCGCGGCACAGACCTGACACATCCCATAGACCGTCAGGTTGTGCGTCGTCACAACGTAACCGTCTTTCGCAAGCGGAGTCAGGTCTATCCGTCGAGCCCGCCGCAAGAACAGGTCGATCACTCGACCGCATCTCTCACAGACGAAATGATCATGCTCACTTGTCTCGGGGTCGTATCGGGCCGCCTGTTCATCTAGGAGGAGGGAGCGGATTTTGCCCTCCTCGACGAGACTGTGAAGGTTGCGATACACCGTGGCGAGGCTGATTCGAGGCAGCTTTTTGTGCACCCTCCGGTAGATCTCATGGGCGAAGGGATGGGTGTGATCGCCCTGGAGAGCCTTGAACACCTGTTCCAACTGACGTGTCGCACGTTTGCGGGTGGCGAGTCGCACAACATGCGTCGAAACCAGGCGACCGGACGAAATAGGCTTCACGCTTCCGCTCCGACCTGATGCTCTGCGTCACTGCAACGCACGTCACTGTGTCAGACGCAGCATGATTGAGCGTGAGAGTGAGGGGATCCCCGGGACAGATACCACTCCTCCGCAAGCTCCTTCACGCGGCATACCAGTAGCGCCGCGAGCCACGCTTTGTCAAGGCCGGTCACGCCGACCAATCGGGAGGCGGCCTGGACGAAGATCCGCTGGCCCGCACGCCGAGGAGCGCGAACCTCCGCTCCTCGCCCGGAAAGATCCAGGTCTGGTAGCCGTAGCCGAAACCTGGCGTCGCGCGGCCCGGCCACAGGCGGTCCTGGTTCGGATGCTTGCCGGTGGCGTCCGCGATCCACGCGGCGGGGATGATCTGACGGCCTCGCCAGTTGCCATCGTGGGCGAGCAGGAGACCGAGCCGCGGCTAGTCGCGCAGTACCGCGTTGAGGCAGCAATAGGTCGACTCCTGGCCGGAGCGATCGACCAGCCACGTCGCATCGGCCTCGGCGCCCATCGGCTGCCAGATCTTCTGCTCCAGGTACTCGGCCACCGGCCGGCCGAGCGCGCTCGTCAGGACTAGCCCGAGCACCTGGGTCTCGATCGAGGCGTAATAGAAGCGCGTGCCTCTCGGCCTGACGCGCTCATTGAACTTTCTCACCGCATCCACGCCGCCAGTCCCGACCCGGGCGAACGTGTCCCGTGCGAGCTGCATGACGTCGTCCCGTCCGGAGTACTCCTCGAGAAACGCACGCCCGAGGACATCTGGAGGAGGTGCCTGAGCGAAGTGCCACCGTACTCGGTTCCGGCTAGGTCCGGCACGTAGGCGTCCGCGCGGTCGTCGACGGACCGGATGCGGCCCTCGGCGATCGCGATCCCGATCAGCATCGCGGTGACGGTCTTGGCCATCGACCACGAGGTCAACGGTGCTGATCGTTCCGCGCGTATTGATAGCGCTCGACCAGGATCGTATCGTCCCGCGCGATGAGGAACCCGGTCACGGGATGGCGCGCCAGGTAATCGTCGACGGTGAAGCTCTTGCCCTCAAGACCGCGAGTAACTCACGAAGAAGGCTGGAGCCGGCGGCGGGACTTGAACCCGCGACCTGCTGATTACGAAACGAGGGCCGGTGCAACGCCGGCCCTCTCGTCTTCCGCGCACTTGCGCAAAACCGCTCGACCAGCCTACGCATTCGCGTGCTGATCGCTCGCGACATAGAAGTACTCTCGAAACCGCACAGTATCGAAGATGCCGCACTTCGGTATTTGCTCACCACGAGAGACGCCGGGGGACGGCTACTCTCCGTAGACGATCGTCGTATATTTAGCGTAGATTCCCAGGATGTTCATGGTCTCGTGATCCACGTGATGAATCCGGTTGATGCCGCCGTTTTTGGCAGCAGCCGAGATACTTGCGTCGCCCGTCGCGAACACGAGGATACCCCAGGCTTCGGCCCTTCCTACCTTGGAACCAGTCATGGCCGGACCTGCTGACACCGGTCCCTTCATGTTGATGGTGACCGGAGCGATCACGGGCCCGTGGCCCACGGCGCAGCCTGCAATCAAAGCCGCGCACGACAACGCGAGTACCAGAGGTTTCAACATGGACATTTCTCCCTCACTTGGCTGCTAGCCCCGCTTTGCCCACACACGCGCCACGGCACCAAAAGTAACAGTCGCGGATCCGGACGACAACATCGTTGACAAGAGGTGACTCTGAGTTGAACCGCACCGAGTGAGCGCCGCAGCCCACACTGCGCTCCGATGCTGGGTCGCGATGTACTCCTACGGGTTCTTGCTCTTTTTGCTACGCTTGCTGCCAGGATGTCTCTCTCGCCAACGCCCGCGTGCAGCGCGGTTCCCGGGACGGCCGACCGTGTTGAAGCGTCCACGCAATGAACACAAAGGCTTTGGACATAGTAAGGCATGCGGTCTGCGCGGTGGGTTACATCAAAGTGCCGCTTCAAGAGCATGTTACTGCTCCAGAGCAGACGTCTCTGTATGTCATAGGTACAGGCTTTCTAATCAACCCGCGCCAGGTGCTGTCATGTGCTCATGTCCTGAAGGAGCGCGGGACTAGACGAATGGCGCGCGGTCTAACGATCAGCGTCGAGCCGGTCCGCTCAAGTCCGCTGTTGGCCGTCCTCCAGTAGCGCCGCAAGAGCTGGGACCACCTGTCTGAAGAACCTGTCTTCCTGGATGCCGGGGGTATCCGCCGGGCTGAGAAGTTCGTGGAGCGAGGCGATCAGGTCAACGAACGGACGGACGGCCATTCTGAAGCTCGCCGATCCCGCAGTCCACTTTCTACGACTACGTCGTGCCCCGCATGCGCGACGTCCCGGAGATGCACGTGAAGCTGATGCCAACGGAGAATCCGCCGAGCGGCGTCGGCCAGATGGCCACGCCCCTCGTCGCGCCCGCCATCGCCAGCGCGGTGTACTCGATGACGAGGGTGAGGCTGCGCCACACCCCGTTTCTTCCCGAACGCGTCCGCGCCGGGCGCCCGGCCTGAGCGAGAGTGGAGAGGCGCCACAGCGCCCCGGCCCCGGCGCTCCGGAAGCAGGCAGCGGCGAACTCCTACCTCGGCATTTCCATTTCATGGACGCCTCGGGATATGTGCCGGTGGTTCGTGGGCTGGAAGCCGAGTTCCGCGAGCCTGCGGCCGGCCGGATCTCGGAACGGGGATCGCTGGCCGCAGATGAGTTCGAGCGCTTAAAGGGAGACCTCGAACTAAAGGGACGAGCGTAGGTCCACGTAACTGCCTAACAAAGAGACGTAGAGAGAAAAGGAGACAGCGTGATCCTCAGACCGCTTTCGGCCACATCGACAATTCTCATCAGCCGGGTGCACCTCGCGGTGCACAACCCCTTCACCGAGCATTTACTTCAAAGACCTGTAATAAGTTCCTCCCGCGTAGCGAGAAAGAACGTACCCGGCGCCCGCTAGCGTCGCGCCGTCGATTTCAGGGCGAGCGTCCCTTCGTCCAATACCGTAGGAACTTCAGATCCCACACTTGGCCTCGACTCGGTACCGACCGAGGCCGCCCGGGCGACTCCCGCGTCTGGCACCTGCCATGCATCCTCCTCAGTGGAGGTGGGGCATGAAGTCGACGCAGCGCGTCGCCTGGCCAGACAATCCGGTGGCGACGTTCGTGTCGTCGAGGCCAGTCTCCGCTCCCTCCAACCCCCATCACGTCCGGGCCCGAGACGTGGGTCGCGGTGGTTCGGGATTACCGTGGTGAGCCTCGTGATCGTCATGCTGACGATGATGGCGATAGCCGGAAGCGTCCTCACGCTTCGCCACGTGAGGCGCAACCGGGAAGTCGACGCACTCTTCCTGCAGCTACGGATCCGCGACGGCCTGTTCACCGACGAATCGCTGGCGGCGCTGCCGATTGCGCTGACGGTGCATCTGCCGCGTGCACCTTGGTCGCCAGCCGTCGTTGAGATCACCGGCTGCGTACCCACACCGGAGCTTCGCGACGGAGTGGTGCGGCTGGCGAAGCGGGAGCTGTCGCGGCAGCGCACGGGAGTTCGGACCGCCGCCCGGATCGCCGTCGACTCCCTGATATGCCCGCGCGCTTCAGGAGCCCGAGGCGCTGCCCCAGCGGTCACTCCGCGAGGTATGGTTCCGCATGTTCTCATCGCCGACGATGACCAGCCATCGCTGAACGGGCGCGAGGCCCTCCTCACGCGATGGGGGTGCCAGGTCGAGACAGCCACCGATGGCCAGATGGTCCGGGAGAAAGCCCTCGCCTTTCACCCATCACTCGTCATTACCGACTTCACGATGCGCCACCGGGTAGGGGGCAGTGGTGCCCCTCCTGCCGGCGGCCGGGGAGGGGCCGTACGGCTACTTGGAGAAGCCGATCGACGTCCCGCAGTTGAGAACGCTGGTCGCGAAGGCACTCGCGCCCGAGACTGGTGAGGTGTCGCGTGCGGCAAGAGCCTCTGCGGGCACGATACCACCCGCGAGCCACAAGACCCATCACGAGCGGCCGATGTGGAGGATGCCATAACGTCGTGTCGGTCTCGAGCGGGCTTGGGGTGCCGCTGCCCCATGGATGCGAAGAGATTGCGTTCGTCGCCGGAAGGAGGTCCCAAATGAGTACTCCGGTTCACAAGGGGATCATGGAATCGGTAAAGGACACGTTGGTCGGCTCAATCAAGGGGACGGGTGAGATTTTGACCACCGTCGTCGACACCGTCAGCGGCACGCTGGTCAGCACCATCAAGGGCACCGGCGCGGTCGGCACTGCGCTGACCTCGACGGTCTCCGACGTCTTGCGCGGCGCCATCACGGGCACCGCCCAGGTCGGCGGCGACCTGGGCGCGACGGCCAAAGGCGGGGTCATTGGCGTCCTCAAAGGCACCAAGGAAGTCGGAGCCGAGGCCGTTGGCACGATCAGCACGAGCGCCCGCGTCCTCGTCAAGAGCACCGCCGAGGTCGGCGGGGATGTCGGGCTTGTGGCGCGGAACGCCGTCGAGGGCGCGATCGCCACTGCCAAGAGCGTGGGCCTCGGGGCCGAGGAGGCCGCTTCGGCCGCCGCGACGGGTGCCCTCAAGGGGGCCGGCGAGATTAGCCAGGAGGCCGTCGAGCAGGTCCAGCGAGCCGTCACCGGCGTCATCGCCGGCGTCAAGATGGTCGTGAAGGAGCCCTTCAAGTAGCGACCGCGCCGCCCACCGCTCGCGAGGCGCGCCTCAGGCCCCTCGCGGGCGTTGGCCGGCGGTGCCAGGCAAGGGGGACCGCGATGAGGACGCGATCGCTGTTCGTGCTCGTCGTCTTGGGGTCTGCCGCTCTCTCCGCGGCGCTCGGTGCCCAATGGAAGCCTGACTGGCAGCGCATTGTGATGCGTGCATCGGCTACTCACGAGTAATCCTGTGGACGTCGAGTGTCAGGGAGACTACGCAGTGAAATCAACGAGGGGCACCTATGAAGATGATGAGGTCGCATCGCTGGATCATCCTGATCTCAGGCGTCCTGCTGATCGCGGTTGCCACAACGCTCTACGCGCTACCAACAGTGGCGCGGCAGGTAGCGATCTCTCGGCTCCAGGCGATCACGAAGCGCCCGGTCAGCATCGATCGGGTCGACGTTCAGCTGCTGAGCGGCCGGTTCACGATCCACGGGTTCCACGTCGCCGAGCCAGACGGCGGCACACCCTTTGCCGACTGCGAGTGGCTTGATGCCCGGCTGCATCTCCTCTCGCTCCTCCGCGGTCATATCTGGGTACGAGATCTTGTCCTCCGCAAGCCGACCCTTCGTGTCGTACGACTCGCGAAGAATTTCAATTTCTCCGATCTGATCGAAGGCTCGGGGACGATCGAGAAGACGTTCGATGTCACCGTCGACCGGTTCGCGCTGGTCGACGGGACGATCGCATTTGAAGACCGTGCGCTGCCCGAACGGCGAACGTGGACGTCGGACAACATCCAGATCGAGGCGCACAACGTCTCGACCCTGCGGGATGACGGGACTGCCGTGGCAAGCTCGGTGACCGCGGGCGCGCCGAACCGCGTCGAGATCGAGCAATTCCGACTCTACCCGATTCACCTCCAGGCCACGGTGACAGTCAAGGGGTTGGACCTGGCGCTCGCGCGGCTCTACCTGCCGTCCGATTCGCCGGTCGTGCTCGATCGAGGGCGCGTGAGCTCCACCCTCAAGGTCACGATGGACGCGCGTGCCGGGGTCCGGGCCGACCTGACGGGCGAGTTCGAGGATTTGGCGCTGGTCAGACCCGGCGAGCGCGAGCCCGTCACCCAGATCCCGAAGCTGACGACGCAGCTCACCGATTTCACGTTCCAGAACGAGCAGGTTCGGGTCGGCCAGTTCGAAATGAAAGGCTCGGCCAGCGTCCGCGACCCGAGGAGTCAGCAAAACGCGCGGTACCAGGTTTCGGCGATTCGCGCCAGCATCGCGGATCTCTCGTGGCCCATCACGACCCCCGGTCGACTCGACGTGCTGACAGCTATTCCCGGGGGCGGAACGCTCGCGGTCTCGGGCATGCTCCGCCCACCTCCGGCACCGAGTCAGCTCCGTCTCCGGCTCAGCGATCTGGACCTTGCGTCATGGAATCGCTTCCTGCCGGTGACGGCCAGGTTCAACGGCCGGGGCGAAGCCGATCTTCGCATCAACGAGCCGCTCGCCGCCGGTGTGCCCACCCGAGTGAGTGGCTCGATCGCCGTCATCCGTCTCGGCATCAGGGACGCGCAGCAGGAGCTTTTGGGCGCCCAGCGAGTGGAGGCGACGGGGCTCGAGGTGCAGTGGCCGACGCGACTGGGCGTGAAGCGCCTTGTCGTGAGCGGACCGCGGGCAATCGTCGAGCGGGACGCGGCTGGCGACTTCCCGTTGCGCGCCCTCTGGAATCGGCCGGCTGCCGCGCCGACCTCAATACCGCTGAACGACGCGAAACCGGTGAACGACGCGAAAGGTCTCAGCACACGATCGCCCCGCATCGATATTGGAGAAATCACGGTGCGGAACGGCGTGCTCTCATGGAGAGACGAGACGGTCAAACCTCGTGCGACGCTCGACCTCTCGCAGCTCGACGCCACGGTCACGGGAGGCGGATGGCCGCTTCGCCCGCTCGCAGTGAGGCTCGCCGTGCGCCCGCCTGGCGGCGGTCAGCTCCAGGTCGTGGGCCGTGTGGGGGTCGATCCGTTCAGTGCCGACCTTCGCGTCAACGCGAGAGAGGCTGAGGTCGCGCATTACCAGGCGTACGTCCCGACCAGGGCCCAATTCAGTGGACGGGCGGATCTCGACCTGGCGGTCGTCTTTCCTGCGTTGTCCGAGCCCCGGGCTACGGTGCGCGGCAACGCCGCGCTCTCGAGGGTCGACGTGCGCGACGGGCAGCGGACGGTGATCAGAATCGATCGAGCGGCCGCGACCGCCCTCGACATCGACTGGCCGCGCAGCGTCAAAGTACGCCAACTCGCCCTCCGGCGACCGTGGATCTTGCTCGAGCGCGACGGGTCGGGCGCTCTACCGTTGCGTGCAATGCTCACCTCTCAGACGACGGTCTCGGCGCAGACGCCGGGCGCGAATCAGACATCGAATGCGTCCACGCCGAACGCCGACGGCAAAGACCAGGCGGCGGTTCCTGTCATGCTGAGCCAGCTCGTCATTGAAGAAGGCGGTGCGCGCCTGGTCGATGGTGGTCTGACGCCGCCGTTCGCCGTGGACGTGGCCAGTCTTGCCTCGCGGATTGACGGTCTCTCGACGGCTCCGGGAACGAAGCCCGCCCGCATGGATCTGAAGGCGCGGGTCGGCGATGGTCAGCTCAGCTTCCACGGCACCATCGGTCCCATCAGCGGGCCGCTCCGAGTCGATCTCGAGGGAGAGCTTCGCGAATTCGCCGTGGCGCGGACGAACCCGTACCTGCTGAATCAGGTGGCGTGGGAGGCGCGTGATGGTTGGCTGACCACGCGCCTGAGCTGCCGGATCGACGGGGCCAACCTCGATGCCAATACCGAGATACTCCTGAGCCGGTTGCAGGTAGCCCGTGCCAGCGGCAACGATGAGGCGCAAGCGCGGATCGGTCTGCCGCTCGGCATGATCGTCTCCCTCATGAAGGACCGCCGTGGCGACATTCGCCTCGCGCTCCCCGTAGGCGGGCGTGTCACCGATCCGCGCTTCGACTTCACGGAGGTGATCTGGAACACGCTTCGCAACGCGGCGTTCAAGGCGATAACGGCACCGGTGAGCTGGATCGGTCGGGTTCAGTTCGGCGCCGACTCACGGATCCAGCGGATCGAGGTGGATCCGATCCCGTTTGAGCCGGGTACGGCGACGCCGACGCCGGACGGGCAGGAGCAAGTGACACGGCTGGTGGCATTTCTCGACCAGATGCCCGAGACGCGGCTGACGGCCACCGCGGTTGTTTCCCGACGCGACCGCGCCGCGATGAAGCAGCTCGCCGTCGACGCGGTCATCGAGCGCGTCGCGCGGGACGCGCGAATCTCTCCCGACGAGGCGGCGACGCGGGTGTTCCAGGAGCGCTATCCGCGACAGCCGGTACCAGAAACGCCCGACGCCGTCCGGGCCGCTCTCCTGGAAGGCGAACCGCCTGCGGAAGCCGTCTCCACGCTGGCCGACAAGCGCCTGGAAGCCGTGCGAGCGACCGTCAAGAAGGCTGGAATCGATCCCTCCCGATTGCTCGAGGCCAAACGCGCCGGAGGCGCTGAGGGAGACGACCCGCAGGTCAAGCTCGATCTCGTGGAACCCGAGAATCCGCGTCGCCCGGGGCGACGACCACCCGAATTCCTGCGACCGCTGACGGGCGGCACGAACACGACGTCGCCGTCCGCACGGTGAACAATGAGGAATCGCATGGGACGCCGGCGTCTCGTCGTCGTGCTCTTCGGCATCGTGGTGATCAGCGGGTGTGCGACGGTCGATCCGTGGGCGGACACCCGGATCGAATCCGAGGTCAAGGCCCGCCTGGTCGCGGAGCATGACGCGAACCTGACCCGTCTCGGCGTGGTGAGCAGAGAGGCGATCGTCTATCTCAGCGGGACGGTGGAATCAGCGGAGCAAAAGGCAAAGGCCGAGACGGTCGCCAAGACGGTTCCCGGCGTCAAGCGCGTCGTCAGCACGCTCGAGGTGCGCTCGCGACCGGAGTAGGGAAGATGGCAGCAGAGACGTGGCTGCGCGAGCGTAGCCACGTCGTACAGACGGTTCAAGGCGACCAAGAATCCCCTGAGGATGCCCAAGGGGCAAAGGCCCGCGCTGAATTTGCGCTGAGCTGCGTCGGGAAACGCGGGTAAGAGCGGGTACGAGCAGGCACGGGAGGGTAGCCCGATACGATCGAAAAACGACACGACGTCTGGAGGTTCGCGGGGGAACTTCGCTCTAACGGATACTTGCGAAGTTCGTCTCTGTCCGCTTATTCGTCTCTGTCCGCTTAGAAGTCCGATGCTCTATCCTACTGAGCTACAGGCGCGTCAGGCACTTACGATCCGGCACTTACCATACACCAGCGACACGCCGACTGACGGCGGGCTAGTTACCGGCTGGCTTTGCGGCTCGATCCGATACCAACCGCTCGACCGCCTTGTAGAGATGCGTTCTTCCAAACTTCTTTGCCGCGCTCATGATCACTCGATGACCTGATCCACCTGCAGCAATACTGTCCGTGGGATCGTCAATCCAAGCGCCCTCGCGGTCTTGAGATTGACAACGAGCTCGAATTTGGTCGGCTGCTCGACGGGCAGATCGGCAGGCTTGGCGCCCTTCAAGATTTTGTCGACGAAGGTCGCGGCGCGCCGATAGTGGTCGGGGTAGTTGACTCCGTAGCTGGCGAGCCCTCCGACAAACTCCGTCGATGCGTACATTGCCGGCAGCCGATGCTTTGCCGCAAGGTCTACGATGAGCGGCGCATTCGCCAGCGTGAGGGTCTCGAGCCCTACGACGATCGCGTCCGCGCGCTGCCGGATTGCGGCATCGAACGCCGGCCTCAGATCTTCAAGCTTGCGCACGTCAAGAAGCTGGGCCAGAACACCGAGGGATCGCGCCGCCATCTCTACCTCTTTCCACTGAGGCGGGATAGCTGGATTGCCCATGTTGAAGAGGACCGCGATTCGTGCGGCCTTCGGAACCAGCTCCCTCAAAAGCTCGACTCGTTTCGGGTATATCTCTGTCACCGTCGCGCTCAGGCCTGTGATGTTCCCGCCCGGGTGGGCGAGACTGTCGATGATGCCCTGCGCGACTGGGTCGCCTACGCCCGTGATGACCACCGGGATCGCTCCCGCGCCACGCTTGGCCGCCAGAGCCGCGGGCGTCCCTCTTGTCAGGATCAGGTCCACCTTGAGCTGAGCCAGCTCGGCCGCCAAGCCCGGAAACCGCTCGTCGCGGCCATCGGCTGATCGGTACTCGATGACGAAGTTCTTCCCCTCGGTGTACCCCAATGTCCGAAGCCCATGCCGGAAGCCTTCGAGGTTGGCGGCATTGATGGCGGGCGATGTCCGCTCGAGCATGCCGATGCGATAGACCTTGTCTGCCGGCTGCGCCTTGACCGCCAACGGCGCAAGAACGAAGCCAACAGCGAGAATGACCGCGAGCCCGATCCGCCGCATGAGCACCTCGTTCGGGGATGGCTGGCGGCAGTCTGACCAACAACCATACCCTTCGATGCGGCTCCTCAGGATCGGCCTGCGCGGTTCCTGGGGGTTCGCCGCGTGTCCTTGTCTTCCCTCACGCTCTTCGACCGCAGGCTGCCCGTCCGCACGCATGCGGCGTGCCAGTGCTTGGCTCGGAGTCGGTCCCAATTTTCTGCATGTTTTTTCAAGTGGAGGCGGGAAGGGCACCTTCCGGTCAGGGCATCGCGCCCCGGGAACTCGGGCGATCTACCCGATTCAAAGGAAGTGTTTGTCGAGTAAGTGAGCGCCCCGGTCCTCTACAGTGAGCTGATGCAGAAAGCTCAGCCGGCGCACCTGAAGTTGCTCTCGGTCGAAGTGCGTGACGTCAAGGACTTCGACCGAGGCTTCGACGCAGCTTGTGAAACAGCGTCCCGGCGCATTGCTCCTCACCGCCGATCCGATGATTCTGGTTCACATGGGGCGGGTGCTCGAGTTTACGGCCAAGCACAAACTGCCGACGATCTACAAACACGAGGGACAGTGTGGTGGCGGGCGGGCTCATGTCGTACGACGCCAACCGGTCCGAGCTCTATAAGCGGGCCGCGACGTACGTCGACAAGATCCTGAAAGGCACCAAGCCGGGCGACCTGCCGGTCCAGCAACCCACGAAATTCGAACTGGTGATCAACCTCAAGACCGCGAAGGCGCTCGGCCTCACGATCCCGCCGTCGCTATTGCTGCAGGCGGATCAGGTCATTGAATGATGCGACCGGAAACCGCGCCCACGACCCAGCCTAGGTCGCTCAGTCGTTCCAAGAATGCCCAGCCGGCGAGACATGCACGCATCGCTCTATGAGCCACCAAGGGGCACGGAAACGTGCTCGTGAACGACGAGCCAGCCGGCCTTACGCTGCTCCAACACGAGCGTCCAGCGCCCGACCAGATGGGAGCTCTTGTCGTCTTTGCTCACCACATCGGCTTCGAATGTGAAGGTGGCCCAGGCCATGGCGCCCCGCCGATGAACACGCAGGTCATCTTTCATCGTGAACTTCAGGCTCCGGTTGGGTTCGAAGAACATCTTCTGCACGCCGGCTCGATATTCCGCCCAGTTCGCGTAGGCGAGGGGCGCGATGTCGAAGAAGGTGAGATCGGCATCCTTCGCGTAGTACGGATCGACCGTGCCAGTGTTCATGCTCTCCCATGCCCGAACAATCTTCGGAATGAGCCCACGGACTTGCTGCTCCGGCGGATCCGCCGCCGACGCCCAGAGGGCCGAAGCGATCGCGAGAGCCACGGCGAGTCCAAGGGTCACAGGTAGCCTCATCACTTGTCTCCTTGTATGGCGAAGCACGCCGCTCGTTATGCCAACCCTCTAGTCTCCGCTCCACCTGCTCCAGCCGGAACCGCATGTCCATCTCGCGGTACATCGTCGTCGCGGTGGCGAGGTGCTCTTGCGCCGACTCGCGCTTGGCAGAGGGCGTGGGCCTCGCTTCCCCGAGCCCCCGGCCGACCTTCACGATTCTCCGCCTGGCACCGAGGACACTGCATTCCCTCGCCTCCGATGGTTCAGCCGGTCAGCAGGGACGTGGCTGCGCGAGCGTAGACCCGCCGAACAGACCGGTCAAGGCGTCCCGGGAAACATGAGCGGGCGCGTCCCCCGTCAAGCCATTTGTGAATGTGACCGAAGGGGGAATCATCGCGCCATTCAGGATGTGACCAGGCGCCGACGGTCGTAGTTGCGCGCCGCTTTGCCAAACAGCAGTGGCTTGAAGCGAGCGCGTGGCATGGCGGCGGCCAGGGTGGGGGCCGGGGCGGCGGGTGCCGGGTCCGGCGCGCTGGCCGCCGGTAGGC
>QHSU01000132.1 GCA_003220535.1 Candidatus Rokuibacteriota bacterium | reverse complement strand
GCCAGCGAAGCAGCGGCTGTTGGAGCAGTTGCGCGCCTCCGACCAGGGTCTGGCGGGCAGGCAGGTGCTCGTGGCCGACGACGACGTGCGCAATATCTTCGCGCTCAGCAGCGTGCTGGAGCGGCACGGGATCAAGGTCCTGAGCGCGAGCACGGGGCGCGAGGCGATCGCCCGGCTCGAGCAAACGCCGAACATCGCGGCCGTCCTAATGGACATCATGATGCCCGAGATGGACGGCTATCAGACGATGCGGATCATCCGGGAGAACCCCGCCTTTAGACGGCTGCCCATCATCGCCCTGACCGCCAAGGCCATGTCCGGGGACCGCGCCAAGTGCCTGGAGGCGGGCGCCTCCGACTACCTGGCCAAACCCGTGAACACCGACCATCTGCGGTCAGCGCTCCGGATGTGGCTCCGTCGCTAGCGATGGCAAACGGCATGAGTGACGACGACAAAGTCGGGATCCTTGTGGTCGACGACCAGCCGAACCAGCTGCTCAGCCACGAGGCCATCCTGTGCGAGCTGGGGGAGAGGCTGGTCACGGCCCGGTCGGGCCGCGAGGCCCTGCAGAGGCTCATGGACGAGGACTTCGCCGTCATCCTGCTGGACGTGAATATGCCGGACATGGATGGGTTCGAGACGGCGAGCTTGATTCACCAGCATCCCCGGTTCGAGAAGACGCCGATCGTCTTCGTCACGGGCGCCCAACCCACGACGCTCGACCGACTAAAGGGCTACCGAGTGGGGGCGGTCGATTACGTCGAAGTCCCCGTCGTGCCGGAGATCTTGAGATCCAAGGTGGCGGTCTTCGTCGACCTGAACCGCCAACGGCGCGACCTGCAGCGGTTGAACGACGCGCTCCAGGCCGAGATCGCTCAGCGCCGGAACGCCGAGGAGGCGGTCCGGCATTCTCGTGAGAAGGAAGTACTGCTCCAGGAGATCCACCACCGCGTCAAGAACAACCTCCAGATCATCACCAGCCTGCTGCGAATGCAGAGCCGCGCCGTGCAGGACCCGGCGTTCAGCGAGGCCCTGCGCGAGTGCCAGAACCGGGTTGCGTCGATGGCCCTGATCCACGACAAGCTCTACCGGGCGCGCGACCTGGCCCGGGTGAGCTTCGCCGAATACGTTCGCGACCTGACGAACAACATTCTTACTTCCTACGCGCTCCCGGCTCGGAGCGTCCGCGTCAGGCTCGACATCGACGACCTGTCGCTGGGCTTGGACTATGCCGTGCCATGCGGCCTGATCCTCAACGAGTTGATGTCGAACTGCCTGAAGCACGCCTTCCCGGTCGGTCGCTCTGGCACCGTCTACATCGGCTTCCACGCCGAGGGAGAGGAAGAACTCTGCATGGTCGTCCGGGACGATGGGCTTGGTATACCCGCAGACGTGGATCTCGGCCGCACGAGCTCCTTGGGCTGGCGCCTGATCCGAGCCCTGGTCGAGCAGCTCGGCGGCGTCGTCCAGTGTCAAACCGCCGGTGGGACCTCGGTCGAGATTCGATTCACTCGGCAAAACGCACCGCAGGACCAAGCATCCGCGGTCCGAGGGGAATCTCCTCATGCCCAAGTCTAGAATCCTGGTCGTCGAAGACGAAATCCTCGTCCGTGAGGACATCGAGGATTGCCTCGCGGGCCTCGGTCACGAGGTCGTTTCCGTCGCGTCCACCGGCGCTGACGCCTTGAGAAAGATTCCAACGGCGCGCCCGGACCTGGTCCTCATGGACATCCGCCTCAAAGGGGACATGGACGGCGTCGAGACGGCCCGGCAGATCCGGACAAATTTCCGGCTGCCGGTCATTTTCCTGACCGCGCACGCCGATGACTCGACCCTGCAGCGCGCCAAGGCGGCGGACCCGCTCGGGTATATCGTCAAGCCTTTCGCTGAGACCACCGTCAACGCGGTGATCCAAACGGCCATGCACAAGCATGAGCTCGACCGCCGCTTGAGGGAGAGCGAGGAGTGGCTGACCACGACGCTCGGCAGCATCGGCGAGGCCGTTCTGGCCACGGACAGCTCACGGAAGATCACGTTCATGAACCCGGTCGCGGAGGGTCTGACGGGGTGGAGCGCCGAAGAGGCTATGGGTAAGGACGTCGACACGGTGTTCCCGCTCAAAGACGGCAGCACCCGCGAGCCGATCCCGAGCCCTGTGGCGACTATCCTCCGGGACGGCAAGGGCGTGGAACTGACCGCGGACACCATTCTCGTCTGCCGCGACGGGAGCGAGCGTCAAATCGCTGACTCAGCGTGCCCGATCAAGGACAAAGCGGGAAACGTCACGGGAACCGTCCTGGTGTTCCGCGACACCAGCGAACGCCTTCGGGCGGCCGAGGCCCTGCGGGAGCTGCAGAAGATGGATGCCGTCGGCCGGCTCGCGGGCGGCGTGGCCCACGAATTCAACAACCTGCTCACCGTCATCAACGGCTACGCGCAGCAGTCCCTCAACAAACTGACCCCCGCAAACGCGTTGCACACTCCGCTCCTCGCTATCCTCACGGCCGGGGAGCGGGCCGGCGAGCTGACCCGCCAGCTCCTGGCCTTCAGTCACAGGGAGATCAACTCGCCCAGGGTCATCGACCTGAACGCCCTCATCGTGGACTATGCCAAGGTGCTCCGCAGCTTGCTCGGCGACAACGTCGAGCTGTGCGCCGTCGTTTTGCCCTCGCCCTTGGCGGTGAAGGCCGACTCTGCCCAGCTCGAGGAGGTGCTGATGAACCTGGCCGTCAACGCCCGCGACGCGATGCCTGAAGGCGGGCGGCTGACGATCGAGACCGCCGCCGTCACCCTGGAGCAGAACGCGCTGGACCCTGACCTGCCGGCCGGGCCCTACGCGCTCCTGACCGTGAGCGACACCGGCTGCGGCATGACGGCGGAGGTCCAGCAGCACCTCTTCGAGCCCTTTTTCACCACGAAGGATGTTGGGCAGGGAACGGGCTTGAGCCTGGCGGCTGTGTACGGCATCGTCCAGCAGCACCAGGGCAACCTCAGAGTCAGGAGTCAGCGCGGCGAGGGTACGACGTTCCGCATCTACCTTCCACGCCTGGCCGACGTGGCGGAGACCGCCGAGCCGCCAAAGCCGCCGATGCCAAAGGTCGCGGGTTCGGGAACCATTCTGCTCGTCGACGACGAGCCGCTAGTCCGAGGGCTGGCCCGAGATGTTCTGGTACCGCTGGGCTACAACCTCTTGCATGCGGAGGGCGGCCCGGAGGCCTTGCTGATCTGTGCAGCGCATCCGGGCCCAATCCACCTCCTGCTGACCGACGTATCGATGCCGGGGATGAACGGCCGGGTCGTTTCCGAGCGTGCACGTCAGTTGCGGCCGGGGCTGAGGGTGATGTACATGTCCGGCTACTGCGGGGGTGTCATCGACTCCCTCGAAGTCCTCAAGCCCGGTGACGAATTCATCGTGAAGCCTTTCACCGCGATCGCCCTGGCGAGCAAGGTCCGGGAGCTGCTTGGGCCGACAGGAGACGCAGGCGACGCCGCGCCACCCGGAGTTGACGCCTCCGGCCTAGACGCGACTTGAGATCGAGCCGGCCTCCGGACGCCGCGCCGTGCGGTGGACCGAGCTGAGCGGGCCTGATGCTCCGATTTGTGGGTGGAGCCATTGCTCACAATCCCCGGTGCGGGATTCACCGTGGGCAGCATCTATCTGCGCTGGGCGATCGCCTAGAACGTTCGACGTTTCGCTCATTCGTGGTGTAGCGGTCGCGAGGAGATCCAGTCCAGTCCTCCTTGGCTCTCGCTAGATGTACTGTCCGGTATTGACGACCCGCTCGACGCTGCGAAGCTTCTCTTTCGTCTCGCCCATGAGGGG
>QHSU01000131.1 GCA_003220535.1 Candidatus Rokuibacteriota bacterium | reverse complement strand
CACTTGCCCGCTGGCCAAGGTTTTGGCGAAGGACAGGAGCGAGGTGGCGCCATCCTCGATGTCGTAACCGACGGCACAGCGAGCCTGGGCCTTACAGACAAGAAAGAGAGGACTCGAGCTGGGCTGCAGCTACGTTCGGACGGCACGGCGCTGCTCAACTTCAACGACACGAACGATAAAGTCCGCGCGGTGCTCGGCGTCGGTGCCGATGGAACGCCAGGGCTCGGCATATGGAACAAGGACGGCAAGCGAATTTGGCAGGCTCCGCCGGCGGCGGACCAGACGCGTTAGCACGGGTCGCCAGCGATATCAGTCGCTGAGGGCCCCCATCAACTCATGCGGTTTGCCGTGCGTAACGCTCCGGGTCCTGCTCGAACTTCTTCTTGCAGTCCGGAGAGCAGAAATAGTACTCGCGACCGTTATGCTCCGCCGTCAGTCTGGCTTGCCGTTCGTTGACCTGCATCCCACACACTGGATCTTTCGCCACCACCCATCCTCCCTTTGAAGCGGAAACTTGGTCATGTCCGCGCGAAGCACTAGGACGCGCGTCCGATCCCAGGGGTCGCCGGTGCGGTGCGTAGAGCGCCTTCGCCACGCGCACCGTCGCGGATCCGAACGGCGTCGACGATCTCCGACACGAAGATCATGCCGTCGCCGGGGTTGCCCGTCGAGCTGCTCCGCTGAATGACATCCAGAAGCCGGTCGATCTGGCCGTCGCCGCACATGATTTCGAGCTTGACGATCGTCAGATACCGGTAGCGGTCGACCAGCCGTGCCCCGTGTGGCTGGAACGGATTCGCCTCGTAGCCGTAGCCCACGGGATGCATCTCGATGACTGAGACACCTGGCGCTCCTGCGCGCTGCAGGTTCTCGACGACCTCATTGACCTCGTTGCGGCGAATGTAGGCCTTGATCTCCTTCATCATCGTCCTCCCTTGGGAGCCGACCGAGTGCCTCGTTCGCGGGTGGCGCCTCGACGAGCTCCACGACCTCGAGTCCGGCCGGCCTGTTGGCTCGGAGTGACGCCCACCCGCGATCGCGCGCGGCCTCGATGTCCGGCGCATCCACTTCTACGTCGATCCGCCGTGGGCTCACGGCGTCGACAAACGTGACCCACCATCGAATCTGCCTACCTCCTTTGGTGTCTCGATCCTCCGGCGCCCAATGCGTTTTGGCCGACTGGCCGCACCCAGCTCTGGCGATAGAAGCCCGGCTGGTCATGAAAAGTGAAGAACGATGGCGTGAAGCAAATTGAGAACGGAGACACAGCCAGCGATGACGAGCGCCAGTATCAGATTGACCGTGAGCAACG
This sequence comes from Candidatus Rokuibacteriota bacterium, assembly GCA_003220535.1. Lineage (GTDB taxonomy): Bacteria > Methylomirabilota > Methylomirabilia > Rokubacteriales > CSP1-6 > AR31. The sequence goes on along the minus strand of QHSU01000131.1, from coordinate 2,341 downwards.
GACGCGACGCCGTGCCACCGTCCCCATCCCGCCCCGCCCGCCATGTCAGTACACCGGTCACAGCGATCGCGGCCACCGTCAGCACGTGTTTCACGAGCAGCGTGCTGACGTACTCACGCCCGAAGAAGATCCGCGAGATGTCCCAACTCCCGAGGATCAGGCCGTTCGGAAACGGTGTCCCGGCCTGCATCTTGTAGAGCCCTGTTGTGGCATCGAGGATGAGTGCGATCCATGTGATAGCCGCGACGCTACGGAGATTTGGTCCGGGTTTCAGCAAACCGACGACTGTCGCACCGAGCCAGAGGCCGAAGCCGGCGAGATGTCCCCAGTCCAGTAAGAGATGACGGACGAGGATCCAGTCGACGTCGAGATCGGGCCGGTCTGCCGGAGACTGCACTGACTCCGCTGATCCGACGACAGCCTGAACATGCGACTCACCGATGAACCGGCCCTTGACGGTGATGGTGAGCTCCCAGCTGCCGCTCTCCGGGAACTCCACGGTGCCCTGGTAGATACCCGGAGTCGGCGTTGGCGCCAGCCAGAACGTGCCGAGCCGGGCGGACGAACCGCGACGACGCTCGAACCCGGTGATGCGGACGTCCGAATCGGTGACTGCGGTGCGGCCTGCTGGATCGAGGACCCGCACGCTGTAGTTCCAGGACAGTGGACGGAATGGATCGGCCCGAGCCGCAAGCACAACGATGCGAGGAAACGTCGGCAGATCGTGAGCATTCGCCACTGAGACGACCGAGATCCCGACGACGAAGACGACAACGATCGGCATCTCCGTCGAAAAGATCATCAGCTGTCCGCCTCATGCACAGCACGCAGTATCATTCGACGTTCTCGCCGAAGCGACGGTCGATCTGGCGACTCCGGATGCGTCCGGTCCTGTCGATCACGACGTAGGCCATGTCGGCCATGTCCATCCCGTCAGCCTTCATCCCGTACGCGCTAATGACGTTCATGCGCCGATCTGAAAGCAACGGAAACGTCAGCTTCAACTCCTCTGCCAAGCGGCGTTGCACCTCCGGGGTGTCATTGCTCACGGCGAACACTGCAGCCCCCTCGCGTGTGATGTCGCGCACTCGGGTTGCCAGCTTCCCGAGCTGGTCACGACAGCTGTCTCAGGTCGCAACCATATAGAAGACGAGCACCACGTCCTGCTTACCGATGAAGTCCCTGAGCGCGACGGTCTGCCCGGTCGAGGATGGAAGGGCGAAACTGGGCGCCGACGCTGGAGACGCCGGCGCCCACGCCGTGAAGAACAGCCGCCACGAGACAAGGCTGACGATCAGCGCGAGTGCCAAGGTCATCAACACGCCGACCGTTTGCCAGCGTTCCCTCGCTCGGCGACGCGCCTTCGCCGCTCCCTGCATCACCGTCTCCGGGCTCTTCGACCGGCGCTGCTCATCGCAATAACATCTCGATAACGGCCTGTGCGGCCGTGCCATCCCAGTCACGCGGACCTAATGCGACGGCCACGGTGTTTCCCTGCCGATCGATCAGAAAGCTCGATGGCAAAGCGCGGACCGTGTAGCGGTTCGCCACCTCGAGCTTCGGATCGAGGCCGATCGGGAAGGTCAGGCCGAGCTTCTTCACGAACGCCGCGACCCGGTCTGTGCCATCGCTATCGATGGAGATCGCCAAGATGGTGAAGCCGCGTTCGTTGTGCCGGCGGTACAGTCGCTCCATCGATGGCATTTCTTCTTTACAGGGCGGACACCAGGTCGCCCAGAAATTCAAGAAGACGACGCGGCCCCTTAGCTCGGTGAGGGTCACCGAGCCCGAGTCCAATCGCGGGACCGTGAAGGCGGGTGCGGCGGTTACATGCGATGGCCGGATGAGGTCGAGAGCCCCGAACGGGTCAGAGGCGAGCGCCGGGGAAGCGGGACCCGTAATGACACTGAGACCGACCGCGATGAGAACGGCCAGCGCGATGCGGGCCGCGAAGTGCCGATGGGTGCCCTCCGCTCGCCGGCCCTCGGGCTCGATGCTGAACCCCGCCCGCTCGACGGCGGCTTCCGTCTCGCGGTTCGGATGGCATCCTCCGGCCGCCCAGGTCCAGGCGGGCTGGATGAAATCCTGCAATCGGGCGCGCCATGGCACGCGCGAAAGGACATGCTCTAGCATGCGCAGTCGGCCCCCAGGGCGCAGCACACGCTTCACCTCCGCGAGGCCTCGAGCCGGGTCTTCGACGCTGCAGAACACGAGTCCGCTCAGCACGGTGTCGAAGCTCTGGTCTCGGAACGGCAGCGCTTCCGCGCGCGCGCGGACCAGGGGGAGGGTGGGCGCACGACGACGCGCGCGTTTGAGCGCATCCAGTGACGGATCGACAGCG
>QHSU01000071.1 GCA_003220535.1 Candidatus Rokuibacteriota bacterium | reverse complement strand
GTGCGCCATCCGCGCTACCACGTGCACTTCACCCCGACGGGCGCCTCGTGGATCAACCTGGTCGAGCGCTGGTTCGCGACGCTCACCGACAAGCAGTTGCGACGCGGCGTGCATCGCAGCACGCGTGAGCTGGAGACGGCCATCGGCCGGTACATTGAGGTCACGAACGAACGACCGCGGCCATTCGTGTGGACCAAGACGGCCGATGAAATCCTCGCGAGCGTCGCCCGATTTTGTCATCGAATCTCTAACTCGGGACACTAGGCGCCCGACGCTTCGTCGGGCTTGGCCTGCGGCTCGCGCAGGACGTCGTCGGCCTGCAGATGATTTCGGGGCCCGCACGGTCTCTGAGCTCGGACCCGGCGGTTCGCTCGCTGGCCGACGATCTCACGGCGCAACTGTTTCGCTCGGGCGGTCACCTTCCCGGTCCGTGGAGGATTGCGGTCGACATCTTCAGGGCGCGCGAGCGATTGCGCGATCGGCTGCGTCAAGTGATCGGGCTGACTCTGGAGCCCACGATTACGGAGATGACGACCCTCAACCTCCCACGGCAGCTGGCTTGGCTCTACTATGTGGCTCGTCCGGCGCGGCTCATTTGGAAACATGGAGTCGCTGAGGGATTTCGTCACCGGGCGAAGGGGACACGCACGCAACGTACCTAAAGACTGCTCTGGATTGACACTTTTCTATGGAAACGTCGTGACACCCCGGCACTATTGAGACAGTCATCATATGCCCTGCGACACTTATACTCAGATAAACTTGGCAGAAAATCAGCGCGTTCGGCCTGGCCAAAGCAAATGTGGTACATTGGCACGCGAAATGCGGACAGATTTTCTGGAATGCTGCCCGCTCGAGCGTCTGGGCGGCGAGCTGAGAGACGGCGGATCCAAGGAGGGTTCGAATGGCTAGACCGCTAACGATGAGACACAAGCGGCGGTTGGTGGTTGTCACCAGCGCGCTTCTCGTGTTGGGCACCGCGACTTACGCGTGGACGCAAACTCAGGGCCTCTTCTCCACGTCTTACTTCTGGGGCTCGAATGTTGCTGTCAACGTGATTCGCGGCACCACGGCGAACTATGCCAGCGTCGTCCTCGGAACGGGTTCTTCCTATCAATCCTACTCGGAGGATTGGACTATCCAGACGCGGGCGGACAACGACAGCGGCAACCAGTTCTCGATTACGAGAGCTGGAATGGACTCGAGTACATTCGTCATCAACAAGAGCGACGGGAAAATCGGTATCGGGACCACCGCGCCGAAGACCGCACTGAATGTCTCGAAATCCCTCAGCTTGGGTGGACCGATCATCGGTCTGACGTACGCCGGTGGAGGCGCTTCGTATTTCGGCGGAATTCAGTGGCTGAACGACGCGGGCGCCAAGGGCTGGGCGATCGAGAACAACATGACGGTCGGCAACAACAATCTGGAGTTCAACAATGGCGCCAGTAACCGGATGGTGCTCAATCCAAGCGGCAACCTCGGGGTCGGGACATCGAATCCTGTGGCGAAACTTCATGTCGCGGGAGACGCCCAGGTCGATGGAAATATCGGCGCCAAGTATCAGGATGTCGCGGAATGGGTCCGGTCGGCCGACAAGCCGAACGCCGGCACCGTCGTCGTGATCGACACGATGGATCGGAACCGGGTGGTTTCAGCTTCTCGCGCTTATGACACGTGCGTCGCCGGCGTCGTATCTCTGCGGCCCGGCGTTCTGCTTGGGGAACCTGCTCAAGACAGGATAAAGGTCGCGCATAGCGGGCGCGTCAAAGTGAAGGTGGACGCCAGCTATGGCTCAATCGCGCCGGGTGACTTGCTCGTCACAAGTTCTACCCCAGGTCATGCGATGCGCTCGGAGCCGCTGAATGTTGGCGGCGCTTCGATGCATCGGCCCGGGACGCTCATTGGGAAAGCGCTCGAGCCATTGACGGAAGGTCAGGCGGAGATTTTAGTTCTCTTGATGCTTCAGTAGAGAAGTCGCTCACCGAGTGCCGCCCTCGGGTCGCCGAGGGCGGCCTCAACGAGTCCGGACCGACCCACAGGTTCTAGTCGCCCATATAGATCATCTGAAACCATGAGCCACTGGTGCCACCGCGCGCGGCCAGGAGCCGTCCGCTTGTCTGGTACCCTTGGAGTTCGATGTAGTCCTTGGCTGAGAGCGCCACAAGCACCGCGCCTTGGATCGTTGTGTCATCTCCGGTGGTGGCCGCCTGGACGCTCGCGAGATTGGCAACGTTGACGGAGCCATTCTTCACGATCCGTCCCGCCCGCACGCCTATGGCATTCGCTTCATACTGAATCGAATATCCCACAAGATACTTTCCGGCGATCGTCGCCGTCAGCCGGCTGGCATAGGTCGTGACGTTATGCATGGAATCGGTATTGATGTCAGCCGAGTTCCAGTTCAAGGTCGTGTACCCGGCGTTCGCGACCATCTGGCCGACACTGCTGTAGGCGCGGGCCATCGACTGCGGGTGCCGATATCGTGTGCTCCCCATGAGATACGTGCCGACTCCGCGGTCGATGAGCGGTGACGTGCCCGTGGGGAACACCGTATTGTTCGTCGAGCCTTCGTCGATCAAGAGCGCGACGCCAGTCAACGAGCCAGCGAGGTTCATCCCTACGACCGAATTTGACGAGTTGACGAGGCGGATAGCGTTGGTGCCGCGAGAGAACTCGTTACTCTGGAGCGTAGCGGAATCGCCGGTCCACTTGATCGCCCACGTGCCAACGCCCGCGAACCCCTCAAACCAGTTACCGACGCAGTACAACGTGCGCCCCCCGGTGACCCAGTCGATGACATTCTTGCCGGAGTTGTTATAGGCGTCAAAGATATTCGCGATCAGCTGGACATTCAGCGTGGACGATGAGCCTCGGAAAACGAGCGCAGACGAGCGTCCATCGCGGAACCAGTTGTGTCGAAACGTGAGCGTGTGCCCTCCGGTGCCCGTATTGTTGTCAACGACGACGGTGTCGCTGGTCTGCCCTTGAAAGAAGTTATTGGTGACTTCGACGATGTAGCTGGTGCCATTGAGGATGATCGCCGTTGCTTTCCCTTGAAAGCTGTTGTTGCGAATGGCGAAGTTATTCGTGCCGCTCGGCATCGCAATGTGGGCGCCGACGCTGTTGCTACTCTCGAACGAGAGCCCCTCCACGCTGGCCGCGACGCTCTGAGCGCCGGTGCTCGGGCTGGTCAACGTATCGACGCGATCGTCGTTGGCAAGGACAGCACCTCGGCCCTTCTGCCCCCACCACTCTCCGCGCTGCCCGAGCGGCCCAAGGATTCTTACGTGATCTTTTATGGAGATGGTGGCCCACGTGGCGCCGCCCTTGGTATAGGCGCCAGGGGGTAGAAGAACTGTCCCGCCTCCAGCTGCGTGGACGGCGTCGATAGCCCGCTGAATGGCGCCATCAGTCGTTCCGTTCACGACGAGGGCAAAGTCGCTGCCCGCGTTTCGGGCGGCTCCGTCGCGCTGAGCGGAACCGCTGTCGTCGCGGCTCTCGACGGCGAGTCTCCCGGGCGAGGCGAACCACGCAGGCCGCGGTGTGCTGTCATCGGTCCACGCCACGCGGTGTTGCGATGAGGTCGACAGGGGAACGATTTCAGTGGCCGGCGTGCATTTTGCTATGCAGAGAACTAGGACCATCAGGAGTGCGAGTCGCAAATTCTCCATCGTTCCTCCTTGACGGAAGTCTGCCCCACTTCTGGCGATGTGGCGTTCGTCAGCATGACGTGATGTGGGCGGATGGTGGCGCCGGGATCCTTCGGAGTACGAGCACCGGTACCGATGGGGGACCTTCATTGCTGGCAAAACGATCTTGCCTTCTATCCGGTCTTCCGGATAGACTTCCCTCGCTTAGACAACTCGGTTATACACGTCCCCGCCTACACATACATTGTGTAAGTCGGAGGGCGAAGCGCTGTTCGCCAACGACTGTAACTCGTCCTCGAACGCCCCACCGCTAGATGCGAATCCTGATCACTGGCGTCGCCGGGTTCATCGGTAGCCATCTTGCCGCCCGTTTGATGGGCGAAGGCCATTCGGTGATCGGCGTCGACGATCTCTCGGCCGGCCTCATGGAGAACGTGCACCCCAACGTAGCCTTCCACCACGTGGACATTCGCTCGCGTCAGATCTATCCGTTCTTCGGCGGCGTCGATGCAGTCTTCCATCTTGCCGCGAAAAATTGCCTCCTCGACTGTCTCCAGGACCCTGTGGAGACCGCCGAGATCAACGTGAAGGGCACGGCCAACGTGCTCGAAGCCGCGCGCCGAGCGGGCGTGCGGAAGCTGGTGTACGCGGACACGTCAGCCGAATACGAGGGGGTCGCGGAGCTTCCTTCGCGCGTCGATCGAGTAGAGCCACTGAGCATGTACGCTCGAAGCAAGCGGGCCGGCGCGATGTTCTGCGAGGCCTACGCGAGCTTTTACGGCCTACGGCTGACAACCGTTCGTTACTTCAACGTCTACGGACCCGTGCAGGATTGGCGACGGTCCATTCCTCCTCTCATGACCGCATTCGCGATGAAGATGCTGCGCGGAGAGCGGCCGGTCATCTACGGAAGCGGGGCGAAGCGTCGGGACTTCATCTATGTCGACGACGTGACTGCGTTCAATGTCCTGACGCTGACGAACTCGAAGACCGATGGGCAGATCTACAACGTGGGATCGGGCGTGAACTACTCTGTCAACGAGGTGTTCCACGAGGTCGAGGCCATCCTGCGAACCGGGTTGGCCCCAGTCTACAAAGACGACCTCCCGGGCGAGGCGGAGATCACACTGGCGGACATCCAGAAGGAACTCGGCCTTGGCTGGCTGCCACGCGTTGGACTTCGGGAGGGTATCGAAATGTCCATCAAGTATGTGAAAGAGAAAGTCCTGTCGTGAAAGCGGTGGTTCTCGCGGCGGGCAGGGGCACTCGTCTCAGCACGATGACGACCAGCCTCCCGAAGCCGATGCTGACCGTCGGCGGTCGTCCGGTGATCGACCGTGTGCTCGAGATGATCGCGCAGAGTGGAGTGCGGGAAGTCTTCATGAATTTGCATCACTGTCCCGAGGTCTTGCGAAACTTCTGCGGGGACGGGGGGCGCTGGGGCCTCCGAATCACCTACGCCTTCGAGCCAGAATTGCTGGGTACGGCCGGCGCTGTGCGGAACTTCGCTCCACAGCTCGGCTTCGACTCTCCGATCTTCGTTGTCTACGGTGACAACTTCTTGGAATGCGACCTCGCCGGACTGTGGAACTTCCACAAGAACCACGGTGGCATCGCGACCATCGCGCTCTTCGAGAAGGACGATGTGACCGGGGCCGGGATCGTACAGGTCGACGAGCGTGCCCGTATCGTGCGATTCGCCGAGAAGCCGCCACTATCCAAAGTATTCAGCAGGCTCGTCAACGGTGGTGTGTACGTGCTTTCGCCGAATGCCCTGCGCTTGATCCCCGCGGCCCTCCCCTGTGATTTTGGCCATGATGTGTTTCCCGCGCTCCTCGATGCGGGACATACCCTGTACGGATGCGTGATGGATGGTGCGGTGTGGCCGATCGACACGCCGATGCTCTATCAAACGCTTCGCGAGCGAATGGGTGACGGACCGATCTGAGACGATCTGCGTCATTGGCCTGTGGCACCTCGGCACCGTTCTGTCTGCCTGCTGGGCGGATCTCGGGCATCGCGTGGTGGGTGTCGACGAGTCCAGAGCCGTCGTCGCCGCGCTCGCGGAGGGCCGCGCGCCGCTCTTCGAGCCGGGGCTCGACGCGCTGATCCGGGAAAACCTGACGCGTGGGCGACTCTCGTTCTCCGTGGATCTGACGATCGCCGTTGCCGCTGCGGACTTCGTCTTCATCGCGTTCGACACTCTGGTCGACGAGGTTGACCGGCTCGATCTTGCCCCGCTCGAAGCGACGATCCAAGAACTCGCCCCGCACTTGAAGCCTGGTGCGACCGTGGTGGTGTCGAGCCAGGTTCCCGTCGGCACCTGTAGCCGATGGCGCGGGGAGATCCGCCGGCGGAACACCCAGCCTGGCATCGATCTGGCGTACTCGCCCGAGAATCTGCGGCTCGGCGACGCGATCAAATGCTACCTCCGACCGGACCGCATCGTGCTGGGCGCCGAGACCGAGACGGTCCGCGAACGTGTGCGGCTGCTCTTCGCTCCGATGAAAGCGCCCGTGTTGACGATGTCGCTTGCCAGCGCCGAGATGACCAAGCACGCCCTCAACAGCTTTCTGGCGACTTCGATCTCGTTCGTCAACGAGATCGCGGATGTATGCGAACGGACGGGCGCCGATATTCTCGACGTCGTGGGCGCGCTCAAAGCAGACCCGCGCGTCGGGCCCAACGCCTTCCTCTCGCCCGGCTTCGGCTTTGCGGGCGGCACGCTCGCTCGGGACATTCAGGTCCTGAGGGAGGTCGCCCGCGACGGGGGACTCGAGACTCCCGCCCTCGACGGTGTTCTCAAGGTCAACGACGGTCGGCCGCGGCTCGTTCTCCGCCGCCTTTCGGAGCGCCACGGCAGCGTCGCCGGCCTCGACATCGGGGTGCTCGGCCTCACGTACAAGGCGGGCACGAGTACGCTTCGCCGCTCGGTGGCGCTCGAGATCATTCGGACGCTCGTAGAGGCGGGCGCGACCGTGCGCGCCTTCGATCCAAAGGCCGACCTCGCCGAGCTGGACGGGCCGAAAGGGTTCGAGCCCGTTGGCAGTGCCTATGAGGCGGCACGTGGGGCCTCGGCGCTCGTGATCCTCACGGAATGGCCCGAGTTCAAGGCGCTCGACTTCGACCGCCTGAGGTTACTCATGAAGATGCCGCTCATCCTCGACGGGAAGAATCTGCTCGCCGACCTGCACCTCCGCGAGCGCGGGTTCGAGTACCTGGGCGTGGGCCGATGACGCGCGACGGTCGCGTCGCCATCGTCACTGGAGGGAGCCGGGGAATCGGCAAGGCCGTGGTCCGGAGCCTCCTCGAAAGCGGGACGAAGGTGGCATTCTGCGCGCGGAACGCGCAGGACCTACGAACGACGGCTGAGGAATTAGCGTCGATCAGCGCCGACCTCTTACCCGTTCAAGCCGACGTGACTCGCGAAGGCGACATCGACAAGTTGGTGCGGACCACACTCGACCGGTTTTCGCAGATCGACATTCTGGTCAACAACGCTGGGGTCTACGGGCCAATCGGCCCAGCCTGGGAGGTGGATCCGAGCGAGTGGCGCGACGCTCTGACCACGAATCTGGTCGGGGCGTTCCTCATGTGCCGGGCCATCGTCCCGATCCTGATCGGGCAGCGGCGCGGGAAGGTCATCAACATGTCCGGCGGGGGTGCGGCGACGCCGTTCGCGAGATACACGGCGTATGCCGTCTCGAAGGCAGCGCTGGTGCGGTTCACCGAGACCCTGGCTCTCGAGGTGGCCGACTACAACATCCAGGTCAACGCGATCGCCCCCGGCTTTGTCGCGACCTCTCTGCATCAGCGCACTCTCGAAGCAGGCGAGCGGGCCGGTGCGGAGTTCCTGCGGAAGACGAAGGAAGAGCTCGAGCGCGGCGGGGTCGATCCCGCCATCCCGGCCGCGCTCGTGGCGTTCCTCGCATCGGACAAGGCCGATCGCATCACGGGCAAATTCATCAGCAGCGTCTGGGACGACTGGCAGAACTTCGAGCAACACGTCGACGAGATCGGCAAGACCGACGTCTACACGCTTCGGCGCATCGTCCCCCGCGATCGCGGGATGAACTGGAAGTGACAAGCGAGGACAACGCGCGATGATCTTTTCCCGGGCCCCACTACGAATATCGCTCGGCGGCGGGGGGACGGATTTGCCCTCGTATGCGTACCGGTATGGCGGGTTCTTGCTCAGCGCTGCGATCGACAAGTACGTGTACATCTACGTCAACCGGCCTGCCGCCGACACATTGCTCCGCGTGAAGTATTCGCGCTACGAGCAAACCGCGTCAGTCGACGAGATCCAGCACGATCTCGTGCGCCCCGCGCTCAAGCTCCTCGGGATCGAGGACAATCTCGAGATCGCGTCCATGGCCGACATTCCCGATGGCACCGGGATGGGCTCGTCGGGCAGCTATCTCGTCGCGCTCCTGACCGCGCTGTACGAGCTGAAGAAGGAGAAGATGCCGGTCCAGGCGCTCGCGGAGATGGCGGCGCACATCGAGATCGAGCTCGCCGGGCACCCGGTCGGCAAGCACGATCAGTACCTCGCCGCGTTCGGGAATTTCACCTGCCTCGAGATCGATCAGAGCGGCCACGTGCGGGTGACTGGCTTGAACGTGTCGAGCGCCACCATCGAAGAGCTGCGAAGCAACATCCTGCTCTTCTATACCGGGATGGTCCGGCACAGCGGCGACGTCCTGGGAGACCAGAAGCGGGACACGGAGCAGGGAAACGCGACGGTCGTCGAGAGCCTGCACTACACGAAGGATCTCGGCTATCGGATCAAAGAAGCCCTTGAGGAAGGCGACCCGGATCGATTCGGCCTGCTCCTCGACGAACACTGGACGAACAAGAAGCGACGATCCGGGAAGATCAGCCATCCCTCGATCGACCGCTGGTACGAGATCGCACGAGGCCAGGGCGTGCTCGGCGGCAAGGTGATCGGCGCCGGAGGCGGTGGGTTCCTCATGCTCTATTGCCCTCGGGCGACGAAGCCGGCGGTGAGACGGGCACTGACCGCTGAAGGTCTTCGGGAGATGCCGTTCAACTTCGATTTCGATGGCGCCAAAGTCGTCGTGAACTTCTAGCCGGCGACAGGAGGCTGAGTCGTGGAGAGAGTCCTGGTGACCGGTGCGGGCGGTTTCATCGGCCATCACCTCGTCAAGTATCTGACCGCGCGGAACTACTGGGTCCGAGCCGTCGACCTCAAGGAGCCGGAATACGAGAAGACGGCGGCCGACGAGTTCGAATGCCTCGACCTCAGGCGGTGGTCGAACTGCGTTCAGGCGACGCGAGGCATCGACCACGTCTACAACCTCGCCGCCAACATGGGCGGGATCGGCTTCATCGAGTCCCACAAAGCCGAGATCATGCACGACAACGCGTTGATCAACCTACACATGATCGAGGCGGCGCGCCTCAGTGGGATCGAGAAGTTCCTGTACACCTCCTCGGCCTGTGTCTATCCCGGCTATCTACAGAAGTCGCCCGACGTCACGCCGCTCAGGGAGGAAGACGCGTACCCCGCCGATGCCGAAGACGGATATGGGTGGGAGAAGCTCTTTGCCGAGCGGCAGTGCCGCCACTACAACCAGGACTACGGCTTAAGGACATATGTCGTTCGTTTCCACAACATCTTCGGGCCGCTCGGAACCTACGACGGCGGGCGTGAGAAGTCCCCGGCGGCGATCTGTCGCAAGATCGCGCTCGCAAACGAGGTCGACGAGATCGAGGTGTGGGGTGACGGCCAACAGACCAGATCCTACTGTTACGTCGACGATTGCGTCGAAGGGATCTACCGACTGATCCAGTCGAGCTATCACGCGCCGCTCAATCTCGGGCAGGATCGGCTGGTCACCATCAACAATCTGGTGGACATGGTGGCCACGATCGCCGGCAAGCAGATCACGAAGCGATATGACACGTCGAAGCCCCAAGGGGTCCGCGGGCGGAACAGCGACAACACCCGCCTGCGCGAAGTCCTCCAGTGGGAGCCGAGAATCTCCCTCGAGAAGGGACTCGAGGTGACCTACCACTGGATCTACGAGCAGCTCGTGAAGCGGGGACGCATCCGCTGATGCACCTGTCCGTCGTGGGCCTGGGTAAGCTCGGCGCGTGCGCGGCCGCGTGCTTCGCGGCCAAAGGGTTCGACGTCATAGGCGTCGACATCGATCGGGAGGCCGTCAGCGCCATCAACAAAGGGCGGGCCCCGATCTACGAGCCACGACTCCAGGCGTTGATGGAAGCAGCCCGACCTCGGCTGAGGGCATCGCAGGACTACCGCGATGCGATCCAGGAGTCAGATGTCTCCTTCCTGATCGTTCCGACGCCCAGCATGGACGACGGGCAGTTCTCCAGCCGCTTCGTCGAGGACGCGCTGGGACAGCTGGCGGCGGCCCTGAAGGAGAGCAGCAAGGACTATCATCTCCTCGCTCTCAGCTCCACGGTATCGCCTGGCACGACCGATCGGACACTCATTCCCCTCGTCGAGGCCGTGTCTGGTCGGCGGCTGAACACCGGCTTTGGGATGTGCTACAACCCGGAGTTTATTGCTCTAGGGACCGTCATCTCCGATTTTCTCAACCCAGACCTCGTCTTGATCGGTGAGAGCAACGACTTCGCTGGTGAGCAGCTCGTCAAGATCTACGAGGGCGTGTGCGAGAACCGTCCCCACGTCGCGCGGATGTCGATCGTCAGCGCCGAGGTCGCGAAGCTGAGCATCAATGCGTACGTGACCATGAAGATCAGCTTCGCGAACACCCTCGCGACCATCTGTGAAGCGATCCCGGGCGCCGACATCGATGCGATAACGACGGCGCTCGGCGCCGATCGACGAATCGCCCCGCACTACCTCAAGGGTGGGCTGAGCTACGGCGGCCCCTGCTTCCCGCGAGACAACCGCGCGTTCGTCGCCTTCGCCCGCGAGCACCAGCAGGACGCGGTCCTCGCGAAGGCCACCGACGCCGTGAACCAGACACAGGTCGCCCACATCGTCACGAAGATCCTCGGCTATCTCGGCAGCCGCACCGATCGCAGTGTCGCGGTCCTCGGGCTGGCGTACAAGGCCAACACCCCCGTCATCGAGGAGTCGGCCGGTGTCCGGATTGTTGAGGCGCTGCTCAAGGAAGATGTTGCAATCGTCGCCTACGATCCGATCGCACTCGACAGCGCCCGCGAACGTTTCGGCGACAAAATCCGGTATGCCTCGTCCATGAGAGAATGCTTCGCCCGATCCTCACTGTGCGTCATCACCACGACGGCCGACCAGTTTCGTACAATCAGTGCGGCCGATATCGTTCACAACCCCACGACGATCGTCGATTGCTGGAGAATCCTCCGGCCGGCTCTTCTCGACGATCGGGTGCAGTACGTTGCCCTCGGCAAGAGCACGGTGTGCCCACAATAGAGAAAGTCAGAGAGTTCTGGAATACCCGACCCTGCAACATCCGGCACTCTCCTCGGCCCACCGGATCCCGGGAATATTTCGACGAGGTCGAAGCGCGAAAGTACCTTGTCGAGCCGCACATCCCCGGATTCGCGCAATTCGACCGGTGGAGAGGCAAGAGGGTCCTTGAGATTGGCTGCGGTATCGGGACCGATTCGATCAACTTCGCGCGGGCGGGCGCGACCCTGACGGTCGTCGAGCTGTCCGAGACAAGTCTCGCGTTGTGCCGGCGCCGCTTCGACGTCTACGGCCTGACCGCCCGCTTCTGTCAGGGGAACGCCGAAGAGCTCAGCGCGTTCGTTCCGGTCGAACCCTACGATCTGGTCTACTCCTTCGGGGTCGTGCATCACAGCCCGAATCCCGACCGGATCGTTCGAGAGATCCGTAAGTACCTGGACAGCCGGAGCGAACTTCGCCTGATGCTGTACTCGAAGTGGAGTTGGAAGGTCGGCTGGATCGTCCTGAAGTATGGCGTCGGCGCATTCGGACGTGCCGCGGAGCTCGTCCGCCACTATTCAGAGGCGCACGAGGGCTGCCCGGTGACGTACGCCTACTCGTTCGCCGAGATCCGTGAACTCCTGCGCGACTTCGACATCGTGGACATGCGGAAGGATCACATCTTCCCGTACGTGATCGACAAGTACGTGCGATATCAGTACCAGCAGGTCTGGTATTTCCGCTGGATGCCGACGTGGCTGTTCCGTTGGTTGGAGCGTCGCCTGGGCTGGCACACGCTGGTCGTCACCCGAGCGAGGGCATAGCGTATCCATGCGCATTCTCGTCGTCCAGCCGACCGGCGATCGGATGGGGCACTACGGCGTGTACACCGTCAAGCTCTGTCAGGCGCTCGGCAAGCTCGGGCACTCGCTGACGTTGTGCACGAACAAGATCTACCCGGACCGATACATCAGTGAGCCGCTCACCTTTACGGTACACGAAGTTGACGGAGGCCGGCTCAGCTTCGACCGGTACGAACGGCGCCGTTCCGAGCTCGAGCTCTATTACTGGTGGGGGCACTTCAAGACCAACTTCCGTGTTGCGCGAGAAGCGTTGAGACTCTGTCGGATCCAACGCTTCGACGCCGTGTACATGAGCGATGTCGAGTTCCTCACCGCCGCGTTGGTGGCGCGTCGCTATCGGAAGTTCGCCCCGCCAATCGTCAGCGAGGTGAGTGCCGCGAACTTCACGTTCGATACGTATTCCGGGTCGTGGGCGAAGAAGCTCTACAAGGTCTGCCAGCGAGAAATCTTTCGACGGTCGCTGGGCCGTGAGATTCGCGCGATCTCGATTCTCGGGGAGTGGCACCGCGAACGCCTCAAGCGACAGTTGCGACTGCCCGACGACTTCACGATTGCCGTCATTCCCGACGGAGGCGGCGACGCGGGGACCCCGCTCGGCCGGAGCGAGGCAAGGGACAAGCTGGGGATCGTTCATACCGGCACGATCCTGCTGCTGTTCGGAATGCTCCGACGCGACAAAGGCATCGAGGGCTTGTTCGAGGCCGCCGGGCGGCTCGCGAAGGGCGACTGGCGCCTGCTCATCGCGGGTTTCCCCATGGATTACACGGTCGGCGAGATTCATGAGCTGGCCACCAAGTATCGGCTGCAGAACAGGGTGATTCTCCGTCTTGAGTATGTCAGCGACGAGGACGTCCCCCTCTACTACTACGCGAGTGACGCGGTGGTGTTTCCGTATGCGAGCTTCTATACGGGGGGGAGCGGGCCCTTGATGAAGGGGGCGTGTACGTTCGGGAGGCCCGTGATCGCCTCCGACGTGTCGGAGCTGGGGCGACTGGTACGCGAGTCTGGACTCGGGCTCCTCAGCAAGCCCGAGGACCCCGAATCCCTCGCGGAGAGCATCCGAGAGTTCCTGGCGATGCCCGAGGAGCGCAGAGCAGCGATGGCCCAGCGAGCGCTGGCACTCGGCCGCACGAACTCGTGGGGTGCCATGGCCGAACGGTTCACGCAGCTCTTCGAGGAGCTGCAAAGACCATAGCGCTACCTGCCATGCGGGTCCGCCTCTTGTCGTTGATGTTCGACAACACAAGCCAGAAGCAAATTCTCTTGAAGAACAGCTTCTGGCTCGCCGCGGCAGACGGTGCGGGACGGCTGACGAAGTTCTTGCTGACGCTCTATGTCATACGAACTCTCGGCGGCTTTGAGTACGGCAGATTCGCCTTCGCCTTCGCCTTCGTCTCCCTCTTCTCGACGCTCTTCGATTTTGGCCTGGCTCCCCTCGTCACGCGGGAGTTGGCTCGTGATCGGCGGGAAGAGGCGAGGTTCGCGGCGCTCGTTGGTCTGAAGCTCAGCATCGGCTTCCTCGTGTTCGGATTGATCGTGATCAGCGGATTTCTACTGAGCCCCGATTCTACGGTCAGACGGATGATTCTCGTTCTTGGGTTGACCCTGTGGTTCGGGGAGCTCAGCGCGACTTACTATGCGTTCTTTCGGTCGCATCAGCGGATGGAGTACGAAGCATGGCTTGGGATTCTCGGATCCGTCGCACTCGGGCTCGTGGGTGCGACCCTTCTCGGGATGTTCCCGGTCATCGAGAGCTTCGCCTTTGCGTATCTGGTGTCTGCGGTCGTCGTGATGGTCGGGACCGTGTTCGTCGTGGTCTCACGCGGCTATCCCATCGCGCTCGAAATGGACCGCCGGGTGTGGAGGCGGTATCTCGCGATGGCCGCGCCGCTCGCCGGCGTGGGCGTGGCTGGTTCCATCTATATTTTCAGCGATTCGGTCATGCTGGGATACTTCGGCCAGATCGAGGAGACGGGGCTGTACAACGCGGCGCTGAAGATCGTCGGTCTCGCGATCATCCCCATGAACCTCGTGGTGCCAGTTTTCCTGCCCGCGATGAGCTCGGCGCTGTCGAAGCCCCATGATGTCGTGCAAAGCCTCTTCGATCGCCAGATGGAGATCGTGATCTTCATCGCCTTCATGATCACGTTCGTCGTATTTTCCCTCGCGTCCGGAATCATCGAGGTCGCATTCACCTCGAGCTTTGCCGTGGCGGGCAAAGTGCTTCAGATCTCGATCGTCATGGCGCTCTTCCACTACTTGTGGAGTCCCTGCCATCAAATCCTCGTCGTCTACAATCGGCAACGGCAGGTCTTCTTCATCCATCTGGCAGGTGCTGCCGTGAACGTGCTGCTGAACGTAATCCTCATTCCACGGTTCAGCCTTTATGGCGCGGCGATCGCGTCCGCGCTCACGCAGTTCGGCGCACTGTGCCTGTTCGTCGGGGCCGTGGCGAGATACACGCCCGTCGTGTGGTCGCTCAGCCGCCTCACCCCGACGCTCGTCGCGGCGGTCGTGGCCGCGGTCGGTCTCTGCGGTGTGCTGCTTCTCACCAGCCCGGCAGGGCTTTTGGCTGTGGCGGTTACGGGTATCGGCGGAGCCGTCGGGTACGTGGCCTGCTTCTTCGGTGTCCGTCGCATCTTCGTCCATACGACCCTCGGTCGAGGTCTGGCGAGCCGGCTGCTCAGCGAAAGCAGCGCCGGTGCGGACCGAGCGGCGAAGACGGAGGCGTGAAGACCACGCCCTCGGCGACCGGGGTCGGCGCTCCGCGTCGAGAGACGACTGGAGCCGTGGTCGCCGCCTATCGCCCCGATGCTGGCTTCGCTGACCGGCTGGGACGGATCCAGTGCCAGGTCGCCCGTGTCATTGTCGTCGACAACAGCGGTCCCTCGGATCGTGCGATCGGACACCAACTCGCTGGCACCGACGTGGAGGTCGTCGAGAACGAGCGGAATCTCGGCGTCGCGACGGCCCTGAACCAAGGCCTCAGGCGGGCGAGCGAATTGGAGCTCTCGTGGGCCGTCCTGCTCGATCAGGACTCGGTCGTCGACATGGATGCGCTGAGGCGACTCGCGGTGATTTATGACGAGTATCCTGCCCCCGAAAAGATCGGGCTGCTCGCCGCGAACGCGCGGAGCCTGGCGTCGGGGAAGCTGGCCGTTCTTGGCCGTAGATCTCGGGCCGGATACTTTGAAGTCGAGACGACGATTACATCCGGGAGTGTTCTGGCCCTGGCCGCCTATCGGAGCTCGGGTCCATTTCGTGATGACTTCTTCATTGAAGGCGTTGATCTCGAGTATTGCCTGCGTCTGCGACGTCATGGCTTCCGGATCCTCTGCTCGCGTGACGCGCTGATGACGCATGCCGGTGGGCAAGGCCTCGAGCGAAGCTTCCTCGGAAGAACGGTGGTGGTCGGCGATCACGAGCCGTGGCGCTATTACTACATGCTTCGTAACTTCGTCGAGATCGTTCGTCTCTACTTTTGTAGGGAGCCGCTGTGGGTGCTCCGGGCGACGACGAACTTCGTGAAGACGTTCATCAAGATCGGGCTCTACGAGCGCCACAAGAGCGCGAAATTCGCTGCGATCGCTCGTGGCGTCGGAGATGGGATTGCAGGGTCGTGGCGAGGTCGGGCTGGGGGGTTCCGGTGCTGAGGCAGCTCGTGAACCCGGTGCTGGACAGGCTCTACGAGTACGACTCCGTGAGAAGCGCCAAGGAGCGCATCCGGCCGCTGAAGCATTTCGTGTTCGGAAAGAGCGACATCTACTACGTCCTCGACCTGGTGATGCGCGCGCGCGCGAGTCGCGACCCGGTCAGGGTGGTGTTCGACGTCGGTGCGGCGGTCGGCGACAAGACCCGGACATTTTTGAGGACGTTCCCCGATGCCCGCGTCTATTGCTTCGAGCCGCAGGCGCTCGCGCGCGAACGGTGCGCGAAACGGATCGCTCCGTGGCGGGATCGAGTCGAGTTGCTCGAGTTCGGCCTGTACAACGAAAACCGTAGCGCGCGGCTGAACGTGTGCTCGTATCGTGACGCCAGCTCGCTTTTGGGAATGCAGCCCTTCGTCCGCCAGCAAGGCAAGCGGGAGGTCGGGCTCGAGCCGATCATCCTTCGACGACTGGACGACTGTTTGCCGGAACTATCGGTCGCGCGGATCGACCTCATGAAAATAGACGTCGAGGGGGTCGAGCGAGAGGTCCTCGAGGGGGCGCCGGAGGCTCTGCGTATCACAGAGAACGTCTACGTGGAGATCTCGCCGCTGCGGAAGGGACCGAACTCGGGCGATCACATCAAAGTGTTTCAATTGCTCCACGACGCGGGTTTCACGTTTATCGGGCCGTACGGCGACTACTGGTTTTCGAAGGACCCAGCGGTCTTGAAAGAGTATTTCGGCGCGGAGGAGGCCCGCACGTGAGCGGTCCAAGGGGCACCCAGAGCAGCGCATGACCAAACCGACGGGTCGTAACTCGATCGACGCGAAGAGGTGACGGCAATGACTGCCAGGTTGGCGATCGATGGCGGCACACCGGTCCGGAAGACGATGCTTCCGCTGACGGTCCCGTTCTTCGACAACGAGGATTTGGACGCTGTCTCGCGGGTCGTGCAATCGACGTTCGTCAGTGGCGATGGTCCGGAATGCCGAGCGTTCGAGCGCGAGCTGGCCGCATACTTGAACGTCAAGCATGCCTTCTTCACGAGCTCGTGTACGGCCGCGCTCGATCTGGCTTTCATGGTGAAGGGTTTCCCCCCCGGATCGGAGGTCATTGTCCCGAACTTCACGTTCACGTCGTCGGCACTGGGGCCGATTCTCAACGGCCTCAAGGTGGTGTTGGTCGACGTCGACCCGGAAAACGGGAACATCGACATTGGGGAGGTCGAAGCCAAGATCACGTCGAGGACCGTCGCCGTCGTGCCAGTGGACTACGCGGGGAACCCGGTGGACATGGACCCCCTGAACGCTCTGGCGCGAAAGCACGGGCTCTATGTTGTCCACGATACGGCGCAATCGATCGGCGCTGAATACAAAGGGCGCAAGACAGGTTCGCTTGCTGATGTGAGCTGCTTCAGCTTTCACGGCACGAAGAATCTCGCGGTGGGCGAGGGTGGCGCTCTGGTCACCGGTCACGACGAGCTCGTCGATAAAATTGTCGTGGCCCGAGAAAAGGGGACCGACAAGCACAGTTATCTGTCGGATCCGGCGAAGAAAGGTTACTACGAGTATGTCGACCGCGGGAACAGCTACGTCCAGTCCAACATTCTCGCCGCGCTGGGGCTATCGCAGCTGCGGAAGCTCGACGCGATGAACAAGCGGCGTGACAGGATCGCCGAGTACTACATCTCGGAGCTCGCGCGCTACGGCAGCATTCGGCTGCCGAAAGGCACTCCGGAGGCGAAGGCGAACTGGCACTTGTTCTATCTGCTCGTGGAGCCTCGCCTGCGGGAGTGGTTTGTCGACGCCGTCCGAGCCGAAGGGATCATGGCGAATACCCACTACAGTCCGCTGCACATCAACCGGTACTACCGCGAGATGTGCGCGGCGAGGGTGGATGACTTCCCGCAGTCGATGCGCTTCTTCAACTCGATGGTGCGGATACCCATGCACACAGGGATGTCCGATGGAGACGCCGAAGACGTCGTGACAGTTGTGCGAAAAGTCGTCGAGGCGTCAGCGAGCGTTCCGGCTTCTTGAGGCATGTACATCCACGGCGACCTCGGGTTTCGACCCGTCGAAGCAGGCGACCTCGATGCACTCAAGGAGCTCCACAACGAAATGTCGACGCTGCTGCAGCTCGGCAACGTCGAGATGTTCTCGAGCGAGGAGCAGGCGCAGTGGTGGAAGAGCCTGGCGGGGTCGAGGACGACCAGGCGCTTCGCGATCGTTGAGCTCCGCGAAAACACGGTCATCGGTGTCATCCGGGTCCAAAACATCGACGCCCTCAACCGAAACTGTGAGGTCGGGCTCGACATCGTCCCGACGCTGCGTCGCCGAGGATATGGGCGTGCGAGCTACCGAATGCTGCTGGAGTACTTGTTCCTCCACTTCAACATGCACATGGTGTATCTCCGGGTCGGTGAGTTCAACGGTCAGGCGAAAGCGCTGTACGAGCGCCTCGGCTTCGTCGAAGGCGGCGCGTTCAAGGAGTACCTCTACCGGCACGGCCGCTACTGGGACTACATCCTCATGTGCATGACGAAGGAGCAATATCTGAAGGCGTACGAAGCGCACCGGGGAGCACGCGAATGAAGATACTTCTGCTCGGGGCGACGGGATTCTTGGGTCGGCGGTTGGCGACAAAGCTCCGGTCGGAAGGGCTGGACGTCGTGCCGGTCGCCAAGTCGTTGGGCACGGACTTGCGCGACCACCGGCAATTCAAGGCCGTGTTCGAGAAGAATCCCGGTCTCAACGTCGTGGTTCACGCGGCGGCGTTCATCGGAGGGATCAAGTTCGGTCTCGACCATCCCGCCGAGATCTTCTACAGCAATACCCTGCTGAGCGCGAATCTCTTCGAGCTGGCCCGCGAGTTCGGCATCCGGCGTGTTGTGAATCCAATCCCGAACTGCTCGTATCCTCGGGACGTGTTTCCGGAGTTCAGGGAAGAGCTCTGGTGGGAAGGGCCGCTGGACGATTCGGTGCTCGCCTACGGCCTGGTTCGCAAGGCCAGCTACGTCCAGAGCCTGGCCTATTACCGCCAGTACGGTCTCGAAACGATCAATCTCATCGTTCCGAACATGTACGGCCCCGGCGACCACTTCGACGAGGTGAGGTCCCACGCTCTCGGCGCGCTCGTGATGAAGATCGCCCGGGCGAAGAAGCTCGGCGAGCCGAGCGCCGTGATCTGGGGTTCGGGCAAGCCGGTCCGAGAATGGCTGTACGTCGATGATTGTGTCGAAGCCATTCGTCGAGCCTTGAGCATCCCGCACTATGTGGAACCCATCAATATCGGTGTCGGGAGCGGCGTATCGATTGCTGAACTCGCAGAGCTCATCAAGCGAGAGATCGGATTCACCGGAGAGTTCGAGTTCGACACTTCCAAGCCTGACGGCGCCCCGCACAAGGTGATGAACATCGAACGGTGTAAACAAGTCTTCGGCTGGGCACCACAAACAAGTCTGCAGGAGGGCGTCCGGAAGACGGTGCGCTGGTATCTCGAGAACGCCATCGACAGTCGA
Organism: Candidatus Rokuibacteriota bacterium; assembly: GCA_003220535.1. Lineage (GTDB taxonomy): Bacteria > Methylomirabilota > Methylomirabilia > Rokubacteriales > CSP1-6 > AR31. The sequence goes on along the minus strand of QHSU01000071.1, from coordinate 72,444 downwards.
TGAGCATGCGATCCTTCGGACGCCGCTACATTCTGAACCATATGTATGGCTCCGCGGAGCGAACGCTCTTCGACCCGAACGCGCGAGATAACTGCACGGAGCCATATATCAGGCTCAGGCACCGATGCGCTGAGCTGGGCTACACGTTCGAGGCGACGCGCGACCAGCCGCTCGAAGAGTGCCGATGGCTCTTGTTCTGGGACGCCTCGAGCATCACGCCGAGCGGTTTCCGCACGAGGTTCGCCCACAACATGAAGAACCGGATACGAAGGAGCTCCACCCGGGATCTGCTGGGGGAGGCCAAGAAGGCTGGGGTGGGCGACAGGCTCGCCTTGTTCATCTTCGAGCCCCCTGCGGTCTGCCCGACGAACTTCGATCCCGCTGTTCATGAGGAGTTTCCAGTCATCTTCACAGCTGATCCGACCCTGGCCGCCGGCCGCAAATACCACCGAATCTACTTCCCGAACCCGATGTCCTATCCTCGCGTCGAGCCGCTGCCGTTCTCCCAGAAGAAGCTCTTGGTCGACATCTCGGGGTACAAGTTCTCGAGTCACGAGCGGGAGTTGTTCACGGAGCGAAGACGGGCAGTGAGGTTCTTCGAGCAGCGATGGCCGAGCGATTTCGACCTGTACGGCGAGGGCTGGAACCCGGGCTACCGTAGCTACATGTTTCGTCGGCTCCGCGGGTCGAGCATTCGACGGGAGTTCTATCCGTCGTATCGGGGGCCCGTCAGGCACAAGTGGGATGTCTACCCGAAGTACAAATTCGCGATGTGCTACGAGAACATGCTCGACCAACCGGGATACGTGACGCTGAAGATCTTCGATTGTCTTCGGTGCGGCTGCGTCCCGATCTATCTCGGCGCCCCGGACATCGCCGACTATGTGGACAAAGAGGCGTTCGTCGACCGGCGGAAATTCAGCTCGAACGAGGAACTCGGGGCGTACATCGCGAGCGTGAGCGAGCAGGAGTACGAGGCGTTCGTCGACGCGGGGAGAGCGTACCTCCACGGCGGGCGGTTCCGGCCGTTCCTGGCAGACACGTTTGTCGACACCGTGACCGCCGTACTAGGACTCGAGCGGTAGTGCATCACCGAAGCGTGCGGCCAGCGGCGGCGGCGCGCCGCACCCGCCTCTGATGGTGATCAACGACGTCGGCGTCGTCGGAAAGGCACCCCACGCCATCGCTGCGTTCCGCCAATATCGGAAGCCGTGGATACGAATCCTCGACTATTGCGGCCTCCTGCCGCGAGGCCGGCAGTACCGCGTCGAACTGAGGAACGGCTTGCGGTTCGTCGTTCGGGCGAGTACGGGCGACCTGCCGATCATCGACGAAGTTTTTATCCATGGCCTCTACGACAACGGTCTGAATCGCCTCGGCGAGGGGAAGACCGTCGTGGACATCGGCGCGCACACGGGCGTCTTTGCGATTGCGGCCGCGGCGCGTGGCGCGCAGGTCTTCTGCTATGAGCCGATGCCCGACAATTTCGACTTGTTGAGCGTCAATGTCGCCCTGAACGGCGTGCAGAATCGGATTCGCGCGAGCCGCCTGGCCGTGGCCGGGTCTGGAGGCGAATTGGACCTCCATGCGATGGAGGGGGATACCGGCGGCTCGACCGCGTTCCCAACGATTCATCCTTGGTGGGCCTCCCGGGGAGGCGCGACACGGCTCAGAGTGGAGTGCCGGTCGCTTGGCGAAGTATTTCAGATGAACGATCTCAGGGAGATCGATTGCCTGAAGGTCGATTGCGAGGGCGCCGAGTATGAGATCTTCGGGAAGGCTGACCCGGAGGATCTTCGGAGGATCAAGGCGATCGTCATGGAATACCATCCGAACGGCCGAATCGAGGATATCGGCTGTCTTCTGGAAAAGGTCGGATTCAGCGTCGAGGTGATGCCGAAGCGGTCCATCGCATTCGCTTGGCGAGGGACACCGGCTTGACTCCCCTCGTGTCCGTCATCATCCCCGCATACAATGCCGAACGATACATCGAGCGCGCTCTGCGCAGCGCCCTGGAGCAAACCTACCAGAATCTCGAGATCATCATCGTCGACGATGGCTCCCAGGATGGGACGGCGACGATAGTCCAAGACCTGGCGGATTCACGGGTCGTCTACATGCATCAGGGGAATGCGGGTCAAGGCAATGCCCGAAACAATGCCCTGCGAGGGTGCCGAGGCGACTACGTTTCGTTCCTGGACGCAGACGACTTCTACCATCCGCGCAAGATCGAGCGGCAACTCGAATACCTGAAGGCACATGCTCGGTACAAGATCGTGTACTGCAACGCCCTGCATGTCTACGCGGATGCTCCGGACCGCTTCTACCGAAAGAAAGGGCACTATCGCTCGGGACAGATCCTCCCGGAATTGCTGAGGTCGTCCTACATCAATCCGAACACCGTGCTTGCTTCTCGGGAAGTGTTTGAGCGCTGTGGCGGCTTCGTCGAGACTCGATACTACCCAGAGGAGTGGGACCTGTGGCTGAGGATCGCGCTGGCCGGCTTCGAGTTCGGCTACCTCGACGAAGATCTGGTCACGGTAGAAATTCGAGAAGAGAGCAACACGACGATGACGATCCAGCCGATTCTGAAGACGAATGCGATATCGATGTTTGAAACTCTGCTGCCCCGTGGCGTGGAGGTCGGGGGCACGCTTTGCACGAAGGACCGGGCCGTTCGGCGTCTCCGGTTCAAGCTCGCCGTTGCGTACCTCGCGAATGGGCGACGGCGGGAGTCGCTCGCCACGCTGGCGTCGTCGCTCGGGCCGCGGAGCATAGCGTACGTCGTCGTCGGCGCCTTGATGATGATGCCGCGCGTCCTCGTGCGGAAGCTGTGGCTCGCGAACCAGCGGCGAAACAGTGTCGTGGTCAAGCTGGCAGGATGCGAAAAGTCGTCGACGGCCTCCTGATCCTCGGTAGCGCCTCGCTCATCTACTTCAAGCGGATTACCGAGGCTGGTGGCGGCGCCGTCACGAGCGAATCGATCAGCTACCGTTCCGATTTCGTGTTCCTGTTCGCGGTTCTGCTGGCGATCGTCGTCGGAGCTCCGAGGTTTCTGACGCGCGGAAGGCTCGTTTGGACGCAGACAGAAGTTATCGTCTTCGGAGCTCTCGCCTCGTACCTGATGTTCTGCGTCATCGCGACCCTGCTGTCGACGGTGATCTACAATCTGCGCTTCGATCTGATCGGATTCTCGAATTTCGGGAAACACATGTTGGCGTCGCTGCTCTGCCTCGTCACGTACCTCCGATTGAAGGACAATCCGAAGCTCTATAAATGGTTGGCGGTGGCGTTCTTTGTCCCGCCGGCCGTACCGCTGGTGCTCGGGGTCGTCTACCTCGTGAGCCCGGCGATGTACTTAGCGCTGTTCGAGGATCCGAGCGCGGTGCATACGCAGGTGTCATTGCTATCGGATGCCTACAGGTTCCAGGGGTTGGCGTCGAACCCCTTCCAGATGCTGACGAGCGGCTTCGTGGCGATCGCCTTCGTCCTGCCGATGACGGTGCGGCAGGCATTCGGGAGGAAGTGGAGGGGATCGACGATCGGCTTCCTCTACGTCATTGGCTTGGTCTTTCTGATCTTCTGGACTATGACAAGGACGGGTCTCGTCATGCTGGTGTTCGCGGTGGTCTTCGGGTCGTTCATGGCGCTCTATCACCTTCGCAAAGATATGATCCGGTTTCTGGTGACGCTGGTAGGAGCGCTTCTGGTTGTCGGCGTCGCGTGGATGCTCATGCCGGAGGATTCGGCGCAGGTCTATCTGTCACGGTTCTATTCGCGCGACGTCGTCTTCGGTCGGTGGGAGTACTACACGGGCGGACGCATCGATATCTGGAGGTACTTCATCGAGGTTGCTCTGGATCATCCGCTAGGCGTGGGATTCAATTTTGAGCAGAAGTTCACGATCGACAGCTCCTTCCAGGAGCGGTTGAATCCCCACAGCGGACTCTTGATGGCATGGATGTTCGGCGGTCTTGGCGGAATGCTGAGCGTTCTCGTCTTCATGGGGGCGGTCCTTCGATTGATCCGGATCGAGGTGAAGCGCTATCGGATGGACCCGGGATTCCTGTACTACGTCGGTGCCGTGACAGGAATGATCGGAATCTGGATCGCCTGGCAGGGGCCGACGTTCTCAGAATTCACGCACGCGATTCTCCTAGCCATGGTCTTGCACGGCACTCCGAGCACGGCGACGAATCCGGCGGTTGGAAGTGTCACTCCCGCAGTCTCCCCTGCGGACGTATCAATCCCACGACTGGCCGGGGCGTGACGACGCCGCGGCGATTCGCTGAGAGCGTGGAGGCGGCGACGAATCTCCCATTCGTCTCCGTCGTCGTTGTGGCTCGGAACGAGGAGAAGACCATCGCTCAGTGTCTTGCGCAGATCGTCGCGCAGGATTATCCGTCGGATCGGCTCGAGATCGTCGTCGTGGATGGTGTCAGTACCGACAGGACCAGAGATATCGTGGAGCGATGCTCGGCCGGGGCGCTTGCGCTCCGAATCGTAAGTAACCCGAGTGCGGGGCGATCGCAGGGGCTCAATCTCGGGATCCGAGCCGCTCGGGGCGATGTCATCGCGCGAATCGACGCCAGGACCTTGATTGGGACCGACTACCTTTCACGGTGCGTAGAGACGCTTCTCAAGACAGGAGCCGACAATGTCGGGGGTGTCCAGCGGCCTGTCGAGAGGCGCGATGCTCCACCAACCCAGCGGGCGATCGGCATCTCGCTTGCGCATCCCCTCGGTGTTGGCGGCGCGCAGTTCCGGCTGGGCCGGAAGAGCGGGCGCGTGGACACGGTGTATCTCGGCTGCTTCCGACGGGAAGTGTTCGACCGGGTGGGCTTGTTCGACGCCGACGCCTCGATCATCAGTGAGGACACCGATATAAACTACCGGATCAGAAGAGCGGGCGGCCAGGTGTATCTCAACAGCGAGATCACCGCCTCGTACGTTCCGCGTGACAACTTCAAGGATTTCTGGCGCCTCTACTGCCGGTACGGCGGTGGCAAAGCTGGATTTCTCCTCAAGCATCGAACCCTGGCCGCGCCCCGCCAGTTCGCGCTGGCCCTGTTCGTCGGCACACTCGGGACCCTTGTGCTGTTCTCACCTCTCAGCCAGTTGAGCAGGCAACTGTTTTTCGGGTTGTTCGGTGGATACGCACTTGGAAACGCTCTCGTGTCGGCATCGATTGCCGTCCGTGAAGCTCGCGTGTCGCTCCTGCCCCGCCTCGTGCTGGCGTTCGCGTGCATCCACTTTGGCTGGGCCTTCGGGTTCTTCCGGAGATTGGCGCAGCGCCCGAAGCTCGGAGAGTACTGGAAATATTGAAGTGTGCATCGCGGCCGTGGTTCGTTGGTGAGGGGGCTCACCAGAACGAGAGGGAAGCATGAAGATTCTGGTCACGGGTGGGGCCGGCTTTATCGGGTCGCATCTCGCCGAAGAGCTTCTGCATACTCACGAGGTGTGTGTGCTCGACGATCTCTCGACTGGGTCGATCGAGAACATCAGGCACCTGAAGGGTCGCGAGGGGTTCAGATACTTTATCGACACCGTGCTCAATCGTGCACTCGTGGCGGAGCTCATTGACGATGCCGAGCTCATTCTGCATCTGGCCGCCGCCGTGGGTGTGCGGCTGATCGTCGAGAGCCCCGTGCAGACCATCGAAACGAACATCAAGGGTACGGAGATCGTGCTTGAGCTGGCAGCGCGGAAGAAGAAAGCGGTGGTCATCTTCTCGACGTCGGAGGTCTACGGGAAGTCTAACGAGGAGAAGTTTTCCGAAAGCGGCGACCTCGTCCTCGGGCCGACCTTCAAGGGCCGATGGAGTTACGCGGCTTCCAAGATGATCGATGAGTTTCTGGCGCTGGCGTACTACAAGGAGAAAAAGCTGCCCGTCACCATTGTGCGCCTGTTCAATACGGTGGGACCCCGCCAGACAGGCCGCTACGGTATGGTGGTCCCACGTTTCGTCCGCCAGGCTCTGACGGGCGAGCCGATCACGGTCTTCGGCGATGGGAAACAAACGCGGACCTTCACACACGTCAAGGACGCGGTCTGGGCGATCCTCGAGCTCCTCGAGTGCTCTGGCGCCGTCGGCGAGATCTTCAACGTCGGCGGCAAGGATGAGATTTCGATCGATCAACTCGCTCATCGGGTGAAAGAGGCACTCCAGAGCTCGTCGCCTGTCGTGTACGTCCCGTACGCGGAGGCTTACGAGGAAGGGTTCGAGGATATGCAACGGCGGCTCCCAGACCTCCGAAAGATCAGCAAGCTGACCGGGTACACGCCGAAGTATGATCTCGAAGACATCATCCTGGACGTCGCCGAGTATCAGCGTCAGCGACTCGCGAACGCAAAATGGACGTTCGGAGGGCGCGACCAGTGATGAAACGTGGCTTGGACTTCATCCTGGCCGCGACCGGAATCGTCGTGAGCGCTCCGCTCTGGGTGTTGTTCGCGATCGCCGTGAAGCTCGAGGACGGCGGGCCGATCTTCTACCGCCAGGTGCGAGTGGGGAGGAACGCTCGCGCCTTCGCAGTGCTCAAGTTTCGCACGCTCCACCCGGATGCCGACAAGTCCGTGCGCCCCTGGATGGCGCCAGGCCATGAGTGGGTCACTCGGGTGGGCATGTTCCTTCGCCGGACCGCCCTCGATGAACTTCCGCAGATCCTGAACATCCTCAAGGGTGAGATGAGCTTCGTCGGCCCGCGGGCGATGCCGGTGAGCGAGTTCGAGAGCTTCAAGGAAAATGTCCCAGGTCTGAGCCGACGCCTAGACGTGCGCCCAGGCCTCACGGGCATCGCTCAAGTCTACGGGAAGGCGACGCGGAACATCCGCACGAAGCTCCGCTACGATCTCCTGTACGTCCGGAAGCAGAGTTTCCTCCTCGATTTGAAGCTCATTCTCCTCTCTGTGCTCATCACGTTGCGCGGGCGTTGGGAGCCACCGAGACGCAAGCACACGAAGAGCGCCACCGAGCATGCCCCGGCGGAGCGCAACATTGTCCCGCCGGGCTAGCCAGATCGGCCCCTCGATCCCCATATCAGCGCTCCTCTTTTCGCGAGGTCGGGGCGCTCCCAGAGGCTATCGGTCCCGCGACGCGGAGCCTTGAAGCCATGACGGACGCATCGGTACCGCCCCATCATCCCGGAGAAGTGAACGTGCTCGACTACCTGAGACTCTTCAGGCGCTATCGGTGGTTGCTGGTCGCGATCTGGGCCGTCGTGATCGGCGCGGCGGCCGCCTACTCGATTGTGACGCCGAAGATGTACGAATCGACGGCGACCCTGCTGGCACCCAAGGAGACCACTGGCGCCGCGGGATTGCTGGGGAGCCTCGCGGCCTCGGGGCTCGCTCAGGCGGCGCCCGGACTCTCGAGCATCTCTACCAGCCCAAACCGCGACCTGCTGACCGCAGTCCTCAAGAGCCGAACCATGGCTCAGATGGTGGCCGAGAGGTTCCATCTGCAGGAGCGCTACCGCGCGCGTTACACCGAGGACACCATCAAGGCCCTCCAAGACCGGATGAACATCTCGTTCGCGAGGGAAGGCACCATTTCGCTCCGGATCGAAGACACGGATCCGCACATGGCTGCACAGATGGCGAACTTCTTCGTGGATCAATTGGATCGGGTTGTATCCCGACTGGGAACCGGCGAGGCCAGCCGGCAGCGCGTGTTCATCACCGAGCAGCTGGCCCGGGCGAAGACCGATCTGGAGGGTGGCGAGGAAACGCTGCGGAGGTTCCAAGAGCGCAATCGCGCCGTTGTGCTGCAGGAGCAGACCCGCGGAGCGATCGAAGGGGCGGCCCGGCTCAAGGGCGAGATCATGGCCGCGGAGGTCCAGCTTCAGGTGACGCGGAATTTTGCGACCGATGCGAACCCCGACATCATCGCCATAAGGCGACGCATCGATGAGATGAAGCGGCAGCTTGGCCAGATGCAATACGGAGATGACAACGCGTCGGCATCGCATCCGGCCCCGCCGGGTAGTAGTGACCGCCGCGAGATCTACGTGCCCTTCGCGCGTGTGCCGGGGGTCGGGCTCGAGCTCGCTCGGCTCACTCGCGATGTGAAGGTGCAGGAAACCCTTGTCAGCCTGCTGACCCAGCAGCTGGAGCAGGCGAAGATCGCCGAGGCCAAGGACCTGCCGGTCGTGCAGATCATGGATCGAGCCGTTCCTGCGGAGCGACACTCCTGGCCGAAGCTCCGCCTGAACGTAGCGATCGCGGTCATCGTAAGCCTGCTGGTCAGCGTATTTCTCGTGTTCTTCGTCGACTACATCCGTAACCTCGCCCGTCGGGCCAGGACCGTATGAGCCGCTTCCTCGACGCTATCTTGAACGGTCGGTGACGTCGGACATGGATTCATCGGGCCTGCATGACGTGCTCGTCGTTGGCGCCGGCCCGGCGGGGCTCTACACGGCGTTGCGCATGGCGGAGGCGGGCCTGGACACGGTCGTCCTCGAGGAGCATGCCGAGATCGGTATCCCAACGCACTGCACAGGCATTGTGTCAGGCGAGACGAACCGTCTCTACAAGGTGCGGGACGAGGTTGTGCTCCACCGGCCATCGTCGTGTCTCATGATCTCACCGGGCGGGCGCGTCGCGGAGCTCGAGGATCCGGGCGAGGAGATCGCTGTCCTGGACCGCGCCGCCTTCGATCAAGCGCTCGCCGCGAGCGTGCTGGAGGCGGGGGGAGTCGTCCGCACGAGCGCCAGGGTGGATCACGCCCACAAGGGTGACCGGTTCGTCGAGGTCGCGACGGATCGCGGCGAACGACTGCGGGCGCGCGCGCTCGTCCTTGGCTGCGGCGTCACATATCGCTTCCATGGTTTGCTGGGTTCGCGGCTGCCCTCTCCGATCCTGCACACGGCGCAGCTCGAAGTGGCCGCGTCACCAGCCGAGAAGCTGGAAGTGCACGTGGGCCGGCAGGTGGCGCCAGAAGGATTTGCCTGGCTGGTGCCCTTCCGCCGCGGCGACACGCCGTATCTCAAGGCCGGAGTCCTCTTGCATGGCGACGCCCGAGCGCATCTGGAGCGATTCCTCGAACGCCCCTCGATCGCGCCGCGACTCCGGGAGACCACCCGTGAGCCGATCCGGCGGCTCATGCCAGTTGCGCCGGCGGCGAAGAGCTACGACGACCGCATCGTCGCCGTCGGCGACGCCGCCGGCCTGACGAAGCCGGTGACTGGCGGGGGGATTTTCTACAGTCTGCTCTCGGCGCAGTTCGCGGCCGAGACCCTGATCGAAGCGCTCGCGGCGGACGATCTCAGCGCTGGACGGCTGTCGCGGTACGAGAAGCGATGGCGCGAGCGCCTCATGCCCGAGATTCGCACGAGCCGGTGGTTTCGCGAGTGCCTCGCGCGCCTTACCGACCACGAGTGGGACAGACTGGTGGCGTGCTTGGCCTCGGACGATGTCCAATCACTGATCAAGCGCAAAGCCAAGTTCAACTGGCATAGCCCCGTGATCCTGTCGATCCTGAAGCAGCCGGGGATCAAGTCGCTCCTGCTCCGATCGCTCTTCAGATAGAAATCATGTCCAAAATCGGCGTCTGGCTGATCGGCGCCCAGGGGAGCCTCGCCTCCACGGTCGTCCTGGGAGCGCGCGCCGTCGCGCGTCGCCTCGCGACGGGTGGCGGCCTCGTGACCGAATCGCCGGAGCTGGCGCTGCTGCCGCTCGTCGCTGCCGGCGACCTCGCGTTCGGCGGCTGGGACATCGCGCCGACCGGGCTGGTGGAGCGTGCCCGCTCGCTCGCCCGTGACGACGCCGCGATCGCGGAGTCGCTCGTGACCGAGCTCGAGGCGGATCTGCGTGCGGTCGAGGCGCGGGTGCGGCCGGGGTTCGCCGACGGTGGAGGACCGGCGAACCGCCCCGCCCGGCGCGACGCCTTCGTGCCGCGCGGCGAGTCGCTGGCTGGCGTGGTCGAGCGGCTCGGCGACGATCTCGACCGATTCCGCCGCGAGCAGCGGCTCGAGACCGTAATCGTGGTGAACGTCGCGGCCACCGAACCATCGTGCGAGTTGACCCGCGACCACCAGCGGCTCGATCGCTTCCGGCGTGCGATCCAGAACAACCGCCGGGCGCTCGTGACGCCGAGCATGGTCTACGCCTACGCGGCTCTCGACCGCGGGTTCCCCTACGTGAACTTCACGCCCTCGGTCGGGATCGAGGTGCCCGCGCTCCGGGAGCTCGGGCTGAAGCACCACGTGCCCTTCTACGGGCGCGACGGCAAGACCGGCGAGACGCTCGTGAAGACGGCGCTGGCGCCGATGTTTCGCGCCCGGAACCTCGAGGTGCTGTCCTGGGAGGGCTTCAACATCCTGGGCGGCGGCGACGGGCGCGTACTCGCCGATCCGCGCCACAAGCGCTCGAAGGTGCGGAGCAAGGCCAGCGTCCTCGCTGGAGCGCTCGGCTATGCGCCGCACGCGGGGGTGCGGATCGAGTACGTGCCGTCGCTCGGCAACTGGAAGACCGCCTGGGACTTCGTCCACTTCCGGGGTTTTCTCGGCACCAAGATGAGCCTGCAGTTCGTCTGGCAGGGCTGCGACTCGATTCTCGCCGCGCCGCTCGTGCTCGACCTGGTGCGCCTGACCGATTTCGCCCAGCGACACGGCGAGGCCGGCCCCATGACGCACCTCGCGTGCTTCTTCAAAGATCCGCTGGGTGTCGCTGAGCACTCGTTCGTCGAGCAGTTCCGGCTCCTGACGGACTACGTGGCGCGCCACACGGGCAACGGCCGACACGCGAGCAACGGCCGAGCCGCGCGCAACGGGCGCCACGCGAAGAGGAAGCCACGAGCGGGGTGAATCCCCGGCGCTGGCCCATCGTGACCGACGCCGACCGGGCGGCGATCGCCCGCGTACTCGACCGCGGCGTGCTCTCGGGCGCCGGCGCGCCCGAGGTGAAGGCGCTCGAGACGGAGTTCGCCGCAGCGGTGGGCGCGCGCTGCTGTCTGGCGACCAACAGCGGCACGTCGGCGCTGCACATCGCGCTGGCGGCGGCCGGGGTCGGCCCCGGGGACGAGGTGATCGTTCCGGCGCTGTCGTTCATCGCGACCGCTCAGGCGGTGCTCCAGCAGGGCGCCACTCCGGTCTTCGCCGACGTGGACCCGGACATCTACAACATCGACCCGGCCGACGCGGCCCGGCGCGTGACGTCGCGGACGCGGGCGATCGTGCCCGTCCATCTCCATGGCCTTCCGGCGGACATGGACGCGATCGAAGCGCTCGCCCGAGGCCACCGGCTCACGGTGATCGAGGACGCGGCCCAGGCGCATGGCGCGGTCTATAAAGGTCGGGCCGTCGGGACGCTGGCCGCGATGGCGGCCTTCAGCCTGAACTCGACCAAGAATCTCCCGGCCGGAGAAGGCGGGCTCTTCGTGACGGATTCCGAGGAGCTCTACGCGCGGGCGGCGCGCGTGAGATTCGACGGTCTCGAGCCGCCCTCGAAGTGGGACCCGACCCACCCGCTCGACGACGAAGCCGATGCCCACGCGACGCTCCGGGGCTGGATGTACCTGCCAGGCGAGCTGACTTCGGCGCTCGCGCGCTCGCAGCTCCAGCGTCTCGCCGAGACGACGGCCCGAAGTCAGCGGAACGCCGCCCGGCTCAGCGCGCGGCTCGCGACGCTGCCCGGCGTCGAGCCGCCCCGGATCCCGCCCGACCGCACACATGTGTTCCACAAGTACCGGGTGCGCCTCGACGGCGCTCGGCCGGGCGCCGGGCTCGGGCCGACCGCGCTGCGCGATCGCGTGCTCGAGGCATTGCGCGCCGAAGGCGTTGAGGCCGTGTTGTGGCAGACGGCGCCGCTGCCGGCGCATCCGCTGTTCGCCTCTCGCGAGCGCTATCCGAACGCCGAGGCCGCGCTGGCGTCGACGCTCGTCATCGGCTCGCAGTCCTATCCGTTGTTCGCCCAGCCACTCGAGGTGGTCGACGCCTGGGCGGACGCCTTCGAGAGGGTGTGGAAAGTAATTCTCAGAGCAGCCGAGCGTATTTACCGGTAAACATCGCCACGATGCCGTACTACGACGACGTCCACAATATGTCCATCGTCATCGACCGAATAGATCACGCGATAGTCACCGACGCGGATGCGCCAAAGGTCATCAGCTCCTTGAAGCTTCGCACACCCATGAGGTCTGGGGTTCGACGCGAGAGCTTCAATACGCGCGATGATGCGGCGCGCTACTCGGGCCTCGAGCTGTTCGAGCTCCCGACGGGCCGACCGTGCAAAGACAACGGAGTACTCAGCCACGCCGATGTCGCCGGCGAGGCCCCAAGACGCGGATCTTCACGCTTTTCAGAGATTCTCGAGGTTCGGACGCTCGTTGCTTAGCCAGTGCCCGGTCGTAGAAGTCTTCCCACAAGGCGCGTTGCTTCTTGAGATCGATCTGAACCGCCGTCTTACGACCGGAATTGTCGATCACGAATTGAACACCTTTCACAATGTCGTCTCCTCGAGATTGCTCGGTGAACGAGCCCTCACCGCCGCCCGGTTTCCCACTTGTTCTCTGGCGCGGCAGGCGAGAGGATGTCACCGGTAATCCTTCCTGTTGCGCGCAATGAGCCCAACCGGAAGACGGTCCTTCTCGGCGGTGGGGGTATGATCTGGGCGATCGGCTCGCCCTTCCGCGTCACCAGGATCGGCCTTCCCGTCCGCTTGACCTTCGCCAGCCAGGCGAAGCAGGTGGCTCTGAATCTTGAGATCGAGACTTCGTCTGCCACAGCCGGAGCGTAGCACGGCGATGGAGAAGCTCTCACTGTTCGGTGGAACGCCATCGCGTCCGACGCCGCTGCCCTACGCGCACCAGACGATCGAGGCCGACGACCTCGCCGCGGTGACCGAAGCGCTCGCGTCGGACTGGATCACTCAGGGGCCCACGGTCACCCGCTTCGAGCGCGCGCTCGCCGAGCGAGCGGGCGTGAAGCATGCCGTCGTTGTCGCCAACGGCACGGCGGCCCTCCACGCGGCGTGCTGGGCCGCGGGTCTCGGCCCCGGTGACGATGCGATCACGACGCCCCTGACGTTTGCGGCGACAGCGAACGCGGTCGTCTATCAAGGCGCTCGCCCGGTATTCGCCGACATCGACGGCGCGACCCTGAACATCGACCCGGACGCGGTCAAGCGCACGGCCACTGAACGGACGCGCGCCATACTCTCCGTCGACTTCGCCGGCTTGCCGTGCGACTACGACCGACTGCTGCGGCTCGCCCGCGAGCACGGCTGGCTCGTCATCGCCGACGCCGCCCACTCGTTCGGAGGCGCCTTCGTGGGCCGGCCGGTCGGAGCCCTCGCTGATATGACGACGCTGTCGTTTCATCCCGTGAAGCTGATCACGACCGGGGAGGGCGGCGCCGTGCTCACGGACCGCGATGACCTCGCGGAGCGACTGCGGATGATGCGCCACCACGGGATCCGCTACGCCGACCCCACGCGCCCCTGGCGCTACGAGATCCCCGAGCCGGGAAACAACTACCGGCTTACCGACTTCCAGTCGGCGCTCGGCCTCTCTCAGCTCGCCAAGCTCGAGCGCTTCTGGACACGGCGAGATAGGCTCGCTCGCCGCTATCGCGAACGTCTCGACGGCTCGCCCTTCGTCGAACTCCCGGCGCTCCCGGAAGGATTGCGTCACGGCTGGCACCTCTTCGTTGTCCTGCTCAGCCTCGATCGCCTCACGGCGGATCGCGACACGGTTCTGCAGGCCTTGCGCGCCGAGAACATCGGGGCGACGGTCCACTATCCGCTCGTCTACGGTCATCCCTTCTACCGGGAGCGGTTCGGCTATGCCGCGGGACTCTGCCCCGTGGCCGAGACCGTCGAGGCTCGCCTCGTCACTCTGCCGCTCTTCCCGGCGATGACCGAGGGCGACCAGGACGACGTGCTGCGCGCCATGGACAAAGTCTTCGCCCATTACGCGCGATGAATCTCCGCATCGGGTCCGAGATGCTCTTCGCGCTCGGCCGCCGCTATCCGCGGCTGCCGATGGCGTTTCTGCGCGCCATGCCGCTCGGGCTCCTCCACGCGCTGCGGGCCCCCGGGCTGCGCGAGACGTTCAGGACGGCCGCGCGCGCGCCGTGGTACCGCGACGCCTTCGCCGCCGCGCGCATCGACGTCGGGCGTGCTCGCCGCCCCGAGGACCTGGGGGAATTCTTCCTCACGCCCGAAGTGCTCAAGACCCGGCCCGAGGCGCTCCTGACGCAAGCGCCCGAGCTCGCCATCGAGAGCTCGGGCACCTCGGGTCCTGTGACGCGCGTCTACCTGAGTCGGAAGGAGCTCGAGTACAACGCGCGTCAGGGCGGTCTCATGCTCGGTCTCTACGGTCTCGAGCGCGGCGACCGGCTCCTCTCGACGCTCGATCTCGGCTGGGGCCTGGGCTCGCTTCTCACCGAGCGTCTGGTCCGCTACACGCCCGTGTTCGCGATGGTCGTCGGGCGGGTGGACCCGAGCGAGGCGTACACGAGGCTCGCCGAGTACCGCTTCAACGTGATCGTGAGCGACCCGTTCTGGCTGGCGCGCCTGACCGAGATCGCGCGCGAGCGGGGACGCCCCGGCCCGCTGAAGCTCCTCGTCGGGGGCGGCGAGGGCATCACGCCCCGCACGCGCGCCGAGCTGGAGGCGTTCTGGGGCGCGCTCCTCTGCATGACGTACGCCTCGACGGAGGCGGCGACGATCCTCGCGTTCGAGTGCACGCACCGGGCGGGCTACCACGTCAACGAGTTCGATTTCTATGTGGAGATCGCCGATGCCGATTCCGACGGCTACGGTGAGATCGTGCTGACGACGGTGAACCGGCGCGTGATGCCGTTGATCCGCTACCGCACCGGAGACGTGGCGCGCTGGCTGTCGGAGCCCTGCGCGTGCGGGCTTCCGTTCCGGCGGCTCTCGCCGCTGCGCGGTCGGCTCGACGAGCAGGTCTCGTGCGCGTGGGGCAACCTCCACCCCGACTTCTTCGAGCCGCTGCTGCGGGCCGTGCCGGGGCTCGCGAGCGATTGGCAGGTCGCCCTCTACGAGCGCGACCTCACGACGGTCGTGCAGATCCGCCTCGAGCTCGAGGGCGACGGGACGGCGCGCGAGCGGGCTGTCCAGGAAGTGCTCGGAGCGCTGCAACGTTCGCGGCCCGACGCGTGGCTCGCCTACTGCCAGCGCTTGATCGATCTCGAGGTGGTGTTCGTCCCGCGGGGTACGCTCCGCACCGGCCGCAAGCTGCTCCGGCTGGTGGACGAGCGCCTGAGCGGGCCGCCGGCGTGGATCGAGCGCGCCGTCCAGGGGATCCGCCCGCGATGAGCGGTCGCGTCGGGCTCACCAGACGACGATCGTTCCGTCCCCTTCCGCAATGCTGCTCACGCGAGGAGTCATGGATTCTCTCAGGCAGAGCGCGACGCTCGCGGAAGTGTCCCAGAACCTTATCGTCCGCTCTCGCGCTCCTCCAAGACTGCCTTCACCCCGGCTCCATCAGGAACAACCGGGCGCGGCATCTTCCAGAACCCTTTTGGGATCCTCCCAGAGCCGAGCCGGACGAGCCCGGCGCGAGCCAGTTCGAGCAGGTGGGCCGGCACCGCCGCCTGGCCGCGTCCGATCGGAACGATCTTCGCGATCGGCTTCCCGCGCTCGGTCACGATCACTTCTTCACCAGCCTTGACGCGAGCCAGGTGCTCGCTCAAGGTCGCCTTGAGCCGGGCCACGGTCGCGATTCGCATCAGCGGCCTCCGTTAGTCAGATGCATGTGGCCAGCATAGTCGCTTCGAGGCGGTGGGCAAAGGGGTCGAGGGAGTCGCCGACGCCCTGGCCGACCTTGAAGACAAATTTCCCGGTAGGAAGATCGTCCGCTAGAATCGGGGCCTCAAGAGGGGGTAGGAAGATGCGGCCGAGAAAGCTCTTCGCCATCGTGATGCTGGTCGCGCTGCTCGGCTCGGACTTCGGGCTCGCGCTCTCGCCGGCGCTCGGGCAGACGTCCACCCCGGGCAACGGCCAGCCGCTGATGCCGTCGCTCACGACCGGCGACGGCACCTACGGCAAAGTGCTGCCCGGTCCGAGCACGACGGCTCCCTACATCGGTGCCCCTCAGCAGCAGCTACAACAGATGTTCCAGCAGACCCAACCTCAGATGGTCCAGCGGCCCGTCGGCCCGGCGGGGTCGAACGCCTGCCAGCCGGGCGGAGGGACGCGGTCGTATCAGACCTTCTCGATTCCGCGGACGCGGACGGCCGAGCCACTGCCGATGCAGCAGCCGCAGCCGCCCGCCGGGACGGTCACCCAGGTCACCGTGTCTCAGGGCGCGCCCGGTGTGCCGGCTCAGGTCAACCAGCAGTCGGCGGCCGACGCGACGAGAGTGCAGAGTGGCGGTCTGGCTCCGGCGGCGCCCGAGGTCGACGAGCTCTCGAGGATCGAGGCCGGCTTCAACCTGGATCCGATCCGGGTCCAGCAGATCGGGGGCCTGCAACAGGTCCAGCAGCTACAACTACAGCAGCCGTTCCTCCAGCAATCGCAACTCCAGCAGCCGCAACTCCAGCAGTCGCAACTCCAGCAATCGCAGCTGCAGCAGGCCCAGCTGCAGCAGGCGCAGCATCAGCAGTCGCCGCTGCAACAACCACAGCAGCAACAGCAGTTCCAGCAGGCCCAGCAGCGGCAACTCACTCAGGATCAGGCGTACCTCGGGCCGTTCGGCACGCCGCTGCGCCAGTACGGCTATTCGATGTTCGCCACGAATGTCTCGACGTTCGCGCCGGTCGACGACATTCCCGTCGGGCCGGATTACGTGCTCGGGCCCGGCGACGATCTGACGATCAACGTGTGGGGAGCGGTGGACAGCACGCTGATCCGCACCGTCGACCGCAACGGACGCATCGTGCTCCCGAAGGTCGGCGACCTCCGGATCTGGGGGCTCACGTTTTCTCAGGCCGATCGGCTGATCCGCGACGAGCTCGCCCGGTTCTTCCGGGGCTTTCAGACGAGCGTGACGATGGGGCGGCTCCGCACGGTGAGCGTCCACGTCGTCGGCGAGGTCTGCCAGCCCGGCGTCTACACGCTCAGCTCGCTCGCCACGGTGACCAACGCGCTCTACAGCGCCGGCGGGCCGACGAAGCTCGGCTCGCTCCGCGAGGTGCGGCTCCTGCGCAGCAACATCCAGGTCGCGCGGGTCGACCTCTACGACTTCCTCCAGCGCGGCGACCGCACGCGCGACTACCGCCTCGAGTCGGGCGACACGATCTTCGTCCCGCCCCTTGGCGACGTGGTGGCGGTGGCCGGCGAAGTCAAGCGGCCGGCGATCTACGAGGTCGTGACCGGCACGCGGCTCGCCGACGTGGTCACGATGGCGGGCGGGGTTACGCCCACGAGCTATCTGAGACGGGTCCAGATCGTCCGCGCGCTCCCGGACGCCGAGCGCGTGACGCTCGACGTCAACCTGGCGAGCCACTATTTGAAGGGCGACGAGGAAAGCAACCCACCGATCAACGCCGGCGACCTCGTGCTGATCCACCGGAGCGACCCGCGCGTCTACAACATCGTGAAGGTCGACGGCGCGGTGCGGTATCCCGGCGCGTACGAGCTCAAGCCGATGATGCGCATCAGCCAGCTCTTGCCGGCCGACAAGCTCCTGCCCGAAGCGTACGCCGAGCGCGTCGAGGTGGCGCGCCGCCGGCCCGACCTGTCGATGGAGATCGTGGCGGTCGACCTCAAGAAGGCGTGGAGCGGCGACCAGAGCCAAGATCTCCTCCTCAAGGCGCTCGACGAGGTCACGGTGCGCACCGAGCTCAAGGCGGCGCGCACGGTGACACTGACCGGCGAAATCGTCCGGCCGGGCGTTTACACGATCTCGGATGGGGAACGGCTGAGCTCCGTGCTCGCGCGCGCCGGAGGCTTCACCGACCGCGCCTTCCTCAAGGGATCGGTGTTCACGCGGGCCGCGCTCCGGAAGACCGAGCAGGAACAGCTCGAGGCCTTCCTCAAGGTGCAGGAGCAGCGCATGCTCGCCGCCGCGGCGACGGTGATCGTCGGCGCCGAGAAGGAAGAGGTCGCGGCCCAGCAGCAGGCGCTGCAGGCGCGCCGCGAGGCGCTGCGGCTCCTGGCCTCGAAGGTGGTGGTGGGCCGCATGGTCGTGCAGCTCGACCAGCCCGACCGGCTCAAGGGCGGCCAGAACGACGTCGTCCTGATCGAGGGCGACGCCCTGACCGTGCCCGAGCCGCCGCAGTCGGTCCTTGTCATCGGCGCGGTCCGCAACTCGACCTCGGTCCAGTACAAGGAAGGCGCCGGCGTCGACTACTACATCAACCGCGTCGGCGGCTTCTCGAAAGAGGCGGACAAGAAGGAAGCCCACATCGTGAAGGCCGACGGCTCGGGCATCTCGAGCTTCACCAATATCCGTACGGTGGAGCCGGGCGACACGGTCATGGTGCCGCCCAAGGAAGAGGAGAAGATCCGCACGCTGCCGACGATCCGCGACGTCGTCCAGACGATCGGCTCGGCGCTCCTGGGCCTCGCGGCGCTGGCGATCCTGTTCTAGGGTCGCGGGTCGCGCCGGCTCGACGCCCGCGGCCCGCTCGCGCTCGTTCTGTTCAATACCTGATGCGCTATCGTTTCGTCGACGAGATCGTGTCGCTCACCCTCGAAGGCGCTCCCCGGATCGAGGTGGCCAAGCGCTTTGACGCGGGCGAGGACGTCTTCAGCGGGCCCGTGGGCCCCGAGCACGTCCCCGAGTCGATGCTGCTCGAGCTGATGGCGATGACCGGCGGCCATCTGGTCTTCCGCCACCTCGGCGAGCGGCGGCTCCCGCTGCTCCTCAAGGTGCCAGACTGCCGGTTCGAGGGCACCGCAGCCGCGGGCGAGCGGCTTCTCGCCGTGGCGACGCTCGGCGGGGTGTCGTCGGTGGCCGACGGAACGAGCGTCGCCGAAACGGAAGCTCGCGTGTATTGCGAGTCCCGACCGATCGCCGAAGCAAGGATCATGTTCGTGTGCGTGAGCGTGCCAGGCGTCGATCTCGTCGCGCCGGGACGCGGCGCGTGACGGGACGCTCCGTGCTCCTGACCGGGCGCGGCGTCGTCACGCCGCTCGGCGTCGGCATCGCCCAGCACTGGGAGGCCCTCTGCGCGGGCCGCTCCGCGGTCGGCCGTCGCGACCGGCTCGCGGCGCTCGGGCTGCCGGCCTCGCACGGAGCCGAGGTGATGGCGGACGCGATCCAGCCGCACCTGGCGCGTCTGCCCCGCAAGCAGCAAAAGCTCTGGAACCGCGCGACGCTGCTCGCGATGCTCGGAGCGGCGCTCGCGATTGAAGACGCCGGGCTCGAGCCCGGCGCCGGCGATCCCGAGCGCTTCGGTGTCCTCCTCGGTGTGAACATGCTCGCCTGGGACCTCGCCTCGATGATCCAGTACCTCGCGGCGTCAGAGTCCGCGGACGCGCCGGGCACGCTCGACATGGCGCGCGCCAACGCGTTCTGCATGCGCTCGATCAACCCGCTCGACTTCTCGCTCAAGACGCTGCCGAACCTGGCGGCCGGCCACCTCGCGATCGCGAACGACGCCCAGGGGTTCTGTCGCGCGTTGACCGAAGGCCACGTGGGCGGTGCGCGCGCGATCGGCGATGCTATGCATCTCATCGCCGAAGACGACCTCGACGTGGCTCTCTGCGGCGGCGCCGACGACCAGCTCGAGGAGCTCTTCTTCACGACGCACTGGGGCTCGGGCGTGATCGCCTCCGACGACGGCCGACCCGGACTGATCCCGGGCGAGGGCAGCGGCCTCCTTGTCCTCGAGGAGGCCGAGCACGCGCTCTCGCGCGGCGCGGCGGTCCACGGCGAGCTGGCCGGCTTCGCCTCGGCCGCCGGCGACGGATGCCTCGGCGGTGGCGACGATCCGGCGCGGCTTGCGGAGCGTCTGGCCCGGGTGATCGACACCGTGCTGGAGGAGGTGCGGGACGCCCCCGATCTGGTGAGCCTGCACGGCGACGGCATTCCCGCCCACGACGCCGCCGAGCAGGCGGCGCTCGCGCGCGCGCTGGGCGCCCGCGCGTCGACGATCACCTGCCTCAGGATGAAGCAGGCTCACGCCGACCTCGGCGCGGCGGCGAGCCCCGTGGAGCTGCTGGCTTGTTCGGCGGTGCTCGAGCACGCTACACTTCCGCGTGCCGTCTCGCAGCCTCCGCAGTCGGCGGCCCCGGCGTTCCGGTCGGCCCTGGTGCTCTCGCTCGGACTCTTCGGCGAGTGCTCGGCGCTGATGGTGAAGAGCTAGCGGTGCCCGTGCAGATCGACCTGACCGGTCGGGTCGCGCTCGTCACGGGCGCCTCGCGGGGAATCGGGCGAGCGATCGCCACGGGTCTCGCGCACGCCGGCGCGACGGTCTGTATCAACTATCGGCAGCAGCACGAGCGCGCCAAGGAGACGCTGCAAGCAATCGAAGCGGCCGGCGGCCACGGCTTCGTCCATCAGGCGGACGTGAGCGACCGGGCTCAGGCCGAAGCGCTGATCGGCGCCGTCGTCGCGCGCGCCAGCCGGCTCGACATTCTGGTGAACAACGCCGGCATCAGCCGGGAAGGGCTGTTCGTCGAGATGTCCGACGGCGAGTGGACGTCGGTGCTGGAGACGAACCTGGACGGCGTCTATCATTGCGCGCGCCTGGGCGCCCACCACATGCTCCGCCGGGGCTGGGGCCGCATCATCAACCTGAGCTCGGTGCTGGTGTCGCGGGCCGGCCGCGGCCAGGTCAACTACGCGGCGTCGAAGGGTGGCGTGAACGCGCTCACGGCCGCGCTCGCGACCGAGCTCGGTCCCCGCGGCGTGACGGTGAACGCCATCGCGCCGGGGCTGATCGAGACCGACATGAGCCGGCCGTTCATCGGCATGTCCGCGTCGAAGATCCGCGAGTGGATCCCGATGCGGCGGGTGGGACGGCCCGAGGAGGTGGCGACGCTGGCCGTGTTTCTCGCGTCGGAAGAGGCCAGCTACATCACGGGCCAGGTCATCGCCGTCGACGGCGGCATCGGCTGAAGGAGGCCGCAGAGCGCATGGAAGGGGACACCGCGAAGATCTGGACCCGCCCCGAGGTGCACGCGACCGTGGGCAAGCTCATCGTCGAGTCGCTCGGGGTCGACGAGGCGAAGGTGACGTCCGACGCTGCGCTGGTTCGCGATCTCGGCGCCGAGTCGATCGACTTCCTCGACCTGAGCTTCAAGTGCCAGCAGACGTTCGGCGTCGACCTGCCGATGCGGCTGATCCAGGAGCGGCGCATCGAGTGGCGCGACCTCAGCGTGCTGGCCAGGGTGCTCGCGACGCGCTATCAGATCGCGGTGCCCGCGGACGAATTGCGCATGGTGTCGCCGGCGACGGTCGGCGCCGTGCTCGAGCACCTGGCGGCCAAGCACGGAGTGGCCCGAGTGCCAGGTGACGAGCAGGCGGTCGTCCGCTCGCTCGTCGAGCGCATGCTGGCCGATCTGGCGCCGACCCCGCTCGACCTGTCCGATCTCACGGTCGACCAGTTCGCCGGCTATCTGGAAAAGAGCCTGCACTCGTCGGAGGCGGTCGAGGTCATCATGAGCCGCCTCACCGTGCGCGCGGTCACCGAGTACATCGTGGGGCAGCTCGCCGCCGCCGGGCGTCTCGCCCCGGGGACCTGAGGCCGCGGAGCAGCGATCCGCGGCGGGTGTCTCCGAATGCGCTTCGTGTTCGTCGACCGTCTCGTCAGCGCCGTGCCGCCCCGTCACATCGAAACGCTGAAGAACGTGAGTGCCACCGAGGACGTGTTCACCGACCATTTTCCGGGCTACCCCGTGTTCCCGGGGGCGCTCGTCGTCGAGGCCTTCGGGCAGGCGTCCCAGCTGCTGATCGGGATGAGCCATGACTTCGCCGAGGTCGGCCGGCTCCGCCGGCTCTCGCGCGTCGCGTTCCGGCGCCAGGTCCGTCCGGGCGATCAGCTCTGGATCGAATGCGAGCGACGCCCGGGTGACGGGGCCTGGGTGCTCGACGCCAGCGCGACGGTCGAGGGCCAGCGGGTCGCGACGGCCACGCTCGAGTACTCGCTCGAGCCGACGCGGCCGGGGACAGACGCGGCGCGGCAGGCCGAGCGACTGCGCGCGCTAGCCCACGAGCTCCAGCGGTCGCCCGACACGGCGGCCCAGCCGGGCGTGAATCTGGCGACCGAGGGTCGCCTGAGACAGGCGACCGAGGGTCGCCCGCGGCGGGCGACCGAGGGTCCCCCGAGGGGGGCGACCGGGGGTCGCCGGAGGCCGACGACCGGGGTGTCGAGTGAGTGACGGGGTCTCCCGCACGGTGCTGGTCACGGGCGGTGGCCGTGGCATCGGACGCGCGATCGCGCTGCGCTTCGCCGAGGCCGGGGCGCGCGTCTTCGTGAACTTCTTCGTGAATCGCGAAGCGGCGGAGAAGACGGCGCGCGACGTCGAGCTGCGCGGCGGCACGGCCGAGCTGCTGCAGGCCGACCTCAAGGACCCCGCCGAGATCAGGCGCCTGGTGGCCGAGGTCGAGCACCGCGCGGGACGCCTCGACGTGCTCGTGAGCAACGCCGCCTCGGGCGTGCTGCGCGACGGGCTCGAGCTCTCGCCCAAGCAATGGGACTGGGTGATGGCGACCAACGCGCGCGCGCTCCTGATCCTCGCCCAGGAAGCGGCGCGGCTCATGGCCTCCGGCGGGCGGATCATCGCGCTGTCGAGCCTCGGGAGCCGGCGCGTCATCGCGGGCTACGCGGCGATCGGCGTCTCGAAGGCGGCGCTCGAGGCGCTCACCCGATATCTCGCCGCCGAGCTGGCCGCGAAGGGCATCACCGTCAACACGGTCTCGGCCGGAGCGGTGGAGACCGACGTGTGGCAGGCGATTCCCGACGGCGCGGCCGCGCTGTCGGCGATCAGGGCGCGCACCCCCGGCGGCGCGCTCGTGACACCGGAAGACGTCGCCGAAGTCGTGTTCTTTCTGGCGAGCCCGGCGGCGCAGGCGATCCAGGGGCAGGTCCTGACGGTGGACGGTGGCTACTCGCTCCTCGCGTGAGACGGGCGCGCGCCGGCGCGTGGTCGTGACCGGACTCGACGTGGTGACGCCGATCGGGTCCGACCTCGACGCCTTCTGGAAGGCCGCGCTCGCGGGGGTGTCCGGCGTGAGGCGGATCGCCCACTTCGATCCCGAGGGATTGCCCACGCAGATCGCCGCCGCGCTGGACGACCACGCGCTGATCGAGGAGCTCCGGGCCGAGGCCGCGCTCGACCCGCAGGAGCCCCGCGGGGTCGTGGTCGGCGTGCGCGCCGCCCGCGGCGCCGTCGCGGGGGCCGGCGCCCGCCGGGTGCTCGCCTCGCCGCGCGCGGGCGTCTTCGTCGGCACCAGCGGCGAGCGCCACGACCTGCGCGAGCTCGGCGACGTCGCGTACGTCAGTCGTCCGGCCGGCGGCCTGGTGACGCAGGCCGGTTTCGTCAACGAGTTCGGGCGGCGCGCCGCGCCCCGAGCCTTCTACCGGACGTGGCCCCAGTACCTCGCGTCGCGGCTGGCGGGGCACTTCGGGATCGAGGGGCCGACGGCGACGATCCAGACGGCCTGCACCTCGTCGGCTCAGGCGATCGGCGAGGCGTACCGCGCGATTCGCCGGGGGGCGATCGACGTGGCGCTGGCGGGCGGCGCCGAGTGCATCGTGTCGCCGATCGAGGTGCAGCTCTTCTGCCTGCTCGGCGTCATGTCGCGCCAGAACGCCACACCCGCGCTCGCGAGCCGTCCCTTCGACGCGCGCCGCGATGGCTTCGTGATCGGAGAAGGCGCGGGGTTCGTCATCCTCGAAGAGGCCGAGCACGCCGAGCGCCGCGGCGCGGCGGCCATCGCCGAGCTCGCGGGCTATGGCACGACCTGCGACGCGTACCGCGTCACCGACGAGGCGCCGGACGGCCGCGGGGCGATCGGCGCCATGCGCCGGGCATTGGCCGACGCGAGCCTGGGCCCGGCGGACGTCGACTACGTCAATGCCCACGGCACCTCGACTCCGATGAACGACCGCGTCGAGACCGCCGCGATCAAGACGGTGTTCGGCCCCGAGGCGGCGCGGCTCCGGGTGAGCTCGACCAAATCCATGATCGGCCATACGATCTCGGCCGCCGGCGCCATCGAGCTGGCGACGACGGTGCTGGCCGTGCGCGACCAGATCGCGCCGCCGACGATCAACTACCGCGTGCCCGATCCCGAGTGCGATCTGAGTTACGTGCCGAACACGCCCGTGGCCGGCCGCATCCGCGCGGCCATCTCGAATTCGTTCGGATTCGGCGGCCACAACGACTGTCTGCTCGTGCGGGAGATCAGGCACTGAGCGACGGGGCGCGGCCCGCACTGTCGGTCGTCGTTCCCGTCTTCGACGAGGTGCGGAGCCTCGGCGATCTCCACCATCGTCTGGCGCTGACCCTCAAGGAGCTCGGCCAGCCGTACGAGATCATCTTCGTCGACGACGGGAGCCGCGACGGCTCGGCGGACGTCCTGCGCGCGCTCCGGGCCCAGGACGCCGCGGTGAAGGTGATCCGGTTCAACCGGAACTACGGGCAGCACGCCGCAGTGTTCGCCGGGATGGAGCGGGCGAAGGGCGAGGTCGTCGTGACGCTGGACGCCGACCTGCAGAACCCACCGGAGGAGATCCCGCGCCTGCTGGCGGCGCTGACGGACGGGGTCGACGTGGTCGGCGGGTGGCGCGCGGGTCGTTATGACCCGTGGGCGCGGCGAGCCGCGTCCTGGGTCGTCAACCGCGTCACGTCAGCCGTCGTCGGCGTGCGGCTCCGCGACTACGGGTGCATGTTGAGAGCGTACCGGCGTTCGGTGGTCGACCAGATCGTGGCCTGCCAGGGCGTGTCGCAATTCATTCCGGCGCTCGGGGCCAGCTTCGCAGCCGCGGTGTCCGAGATTCCGGTCGAGCACGCCGTGCGCGAGCACGGGCGCTCGCGGTACGGCCTCTTTCGGCTCCTCAGGCTCAACTTCGACCTGCTCACGGGCTTCTCGCTGCTGCCCATCCAGCTCGTCAGCCTCATCGGGATCGGCGTGTCCCTGATGGGCCTCGGCTTCGCGCTCTTTCTCGGCCTGCGTCGGCTCCTGGTCGGGCCCGAGGTCGAGGGCGTGTTCACGCTGTTCGCGATCCTGTTCTTCTTCGTCGGCCTGCAGATCCTGGCGCTGGGGCTGATCGGCGAGTACGTTGGGCGCATCTATCAGGAGGTGCGGCGGCGGCCGCGGTACGTGATCAGCGAGGTGCTCGAGTGACGCGCGCGCGCTGGGCCGTCTTCGCCTACCACACCTTCGGCGCCCGCGCGCTCGACGCGCTGCTCGCCCGCGACGAGGCGGTGGTGGCCGTCGTGACCCATCCGGATGATCCAGCCGAGGGCGACTGGTTCGAGTCGGTGGCCGAGATCGCGCGCATCCGGCAGATCCCGTGCCTGGCGCCGGCCTCGCCGAATGTCTCTGGCGTCGTGGAGACCTTGCGCGACCTGGCGCCCGATCTCATCCTGTCCGTCTGGTATCGCCGGCTCCTGGGGCCCGAGCTCCTGGCACTGCCCCGCGTCGCGGCGCTCAACCTGCACGGCTCGCTGCTGCCGGCGTACCGCGGGCGCGCGCCGCTCAACTGGGTGCTGGTGAACGGCGAGCGGCGAACCGGCGTCACGCTCCACCACATGACCGTCGCCGCCGACGCCGGCGACATCGTCGCCCAGCAGCCGATCGACATCGAGCCCGACGACACGGCCTTCACCCTCTACAAACGAATGGTCAAGGTCGGCGTCGATCTCTTGCTCGAGTCGTACCCGGCCGTGCTCGCCGGGACCGCACCGCGCGTCCCCCAGGACCACGCGCGCGCGATGGTCGTCCCGCGGCGTCGCCCGGAGGATGGGCGCATCGACTGGGCGTGGCCGGCCACCAGGATCAGCGACATGATCCGGGCGGTCACTCACCCCTATCCCGGCGCGTTCGTCGGCGACGGTCCGGCCCGTCTCCGGCTGTGGGCCGCGTCGACCGTCCAGCACGCATCGAGCGGTGCCGCGCCCGGCACGCTCCTCGCGATCGTGCCGTCGCGAGGGATCACGGTGACGGCGGGGACGGGCGTGCTGCTGATCACCCGCGTGCAGAGTGCGGGCGGCGTCGAGGAGCCTGCCGACACGTGGGCTGCGCGGCGGGGGCTGCGTCCGGGCTTGCGGCTATGAAGGTCCTCATCACGGGCGGCGCCGGATTCCTCGGCTCGCACCTGGCCGAGGCGTGGCTCGACCGGGGCCAGGAGGTCACCATCCTCGACCCGGCGGGCGACCTCAAGGTCCGCCACCTGCGCGCGAACCCGCACTTCCGGGCGATCCGCGAGTCGGTATTGAGCCGGGAGATCCTCGACGGCCTCGTCGCGTGGTCCGATCTGGTGTACCACCTCGCGGCCGTGGTCGGCGTCGAGCACTACGTGGGCGATCCCTATCAGGTGCTCACCGTCAACATCAACGGCACCCAGGAGGTTCTGACCGCCGCGTTCCGCCACGGCAAGAAGGTCGTCTTCAGCTCGACCTCCGAGGTCTACGGGCGGAACACCGCGGTGCCGTTCGACGAGGACGGCGACCGCGTGCTCGGCTCGACGCGAACGGACCGTTGGTGCTACGCGACCTCGAAGGCCGCCGGCGAGCACTTCTGCTTCGCGTTCGCCCGCATGGGGCTTCGCGTGGTGGTCCTCCGCTACTTCAACGTCTACGGCCCGCGGCTCGACCAGATGGATCGCGGCCGGGTCATGACAATCTTCATCGGCCAGCTGCGACGGGGCGAGCCGGTGACCGTCATCGGCGACGGCTTCCAGACGCGCACGTTCACCTACGTCGACGACGCTGTGCGCGCGACGGTGCAGGCCGGTCTCCGGGCCGAGGCCGAGGGGCAGGCGATCAACGTCGGCTCGGAAGAGGAAGTCTCGATCCGCGACCTGGCCGCGCGCATGATCCGGATCACCGGGTCTCCTTCTCGAATCAGCTTCGTCCATCAAGATGCTGTCTACGCCCAGGGATACGAGGACATCCCGCGGCGCGTGCCTTCCGTGCGCCGGATGCGGGAGCTCCTGAGCGTGCGAGCCGAGACCACGCTCGACGTGGGGCTCGGGCAGACGATCGAATGGTTCAAGCGACAGTAGCCCTGCGCGTCGACGTCGACACGCGCCGTGGGCTCGAGGAGGGCGTCCCCCGCCTGCTTGAGTTGTTCCGGCGCATGGAGCTTCACGCGTCCTTCTTCGTGACGATGGGGCCGGATCGCTCGGGGCGGGCGATCCGGCGGGTGCTGCGCCCGAGCTTCCTTCTGAAGATGTGGCGCACGAACCCGCTCGGGCTCTACGGACTGCGCACGCTGCTCTCGGGGACCCTCTTGCCCGCGCGTCTGGTGGGCGCCGGCGCGCCGGCGCTGCTCCAGCAGATCGCCGACGAGGGCCACGAGCTGGCGCCCCACGGCTGGGACCACGTCGGCTGGCAAGACCGCGTCCACCGCCTCGGTCGTTCCGCGATCCGGGCCGATCTGGATCGGGCCACGCGCGCGTTCGAGGCGGTCGTCGGCGTCGCTCCGCACGCGAGCGCGGCGCCCGGCTGGCGCACGTCGGCGAGGGCGCTCGCCGCCCAGGACGCCTTCGGCTTTCGCTACGCGAGCGATACGCGTGGCGAGGCTCCGTTCAGGCCGGAGATCGCCGCCGGCGTGCTCTCAACGCTCCAGGTGCCGACCACCATGCCCACGATGGACGAGCTTCTCGGGCGAGTGACGGACCTTCCGGGAACGCTCGCGCGAGCGGTTCGGCCGGGCATCAACGTCTTCACCCTCCACGCCGAGGTGGAGGGCGGGCGCCTGCTGACGGCGTTCGAGGCGTTCATCGCCGGGCTCGGCCGGACCGGCGTCAGCTTCGTCAGGCTCGACGCCGTCGCCGCCCAGGCGCTCGCCGCGGGCGACGAGCTGCCGGTCGCTCCCGTGGTCCGTCGCTTGGTGGACGGCCGCAGCGGCTGGGTCGCCGCACAGGCCCACGCCCGCTCGCGCCAGATCGTGGCGCCGCGATGACGCGCTGGATCGTCGCGACGGTCGCGGCACTCCTGATCGTCGCGACGCGCGCCGAGACCCAGCCGCGCCCGCCGGTCGTTTTGGATCAGTCGGCGATCCGGGTCGAGAGCAGCGGCAACGAGCTGATCGTCATTCGGAACGCGCCGGTCGCCTATTCGACCCTCGAGCAGATCGCCACCGGCATCACCGCGCCCGGCGTCAGTCGCGATGTTCCCGTTCGCATCGTGCGTGCGTCGCCGCCCCAGGAGATCGACTATCTCTTCTGTGTCACGAACGGCGGCACGCTCGTCCTCGGCGAGCGCATCCACACCCGCGAGGCCGGCGAGCGTCGCTACGTGTTCGCGCGAGGCGCGATCGTCAGAAGCTATCCGTCGCTCAGCGTGCCGGAGGGCTGGCTCTGGCTCGTCGAGGTGCCGCTGAGCCGCGAGGCGACCGTGACGCTCCAGCTGCGCGCGCGCGCCCACTGGCCGCTCGACTCGGTGTCGGTGACCACGATCGGCGTACCGTGAGCCGAGCGATGCTCCGCGTGACGCTGGCGGCGCTCGCCCTGACCGGATGCGGGGGTGTCGCCACGCAACCGGCTACGGGCGAGGCGCCCCGGCCGGCGGCGGCGGCGGCGCCGGCCGACCAGCCGTCGGCGACCGCGTCCGACCAGCCACGTCTGGCCGAGCAGATGACGAGGATTGCCGGCGAGCTCAGCGAGTTACAGAACGCCGTCGCCAAGCTCATCGCGAGCTCACGACAACAGGACGACCAGCTGACGTATCTGCGCCGTCGGGTGGAGGAGCTGGAGGCATTGAATCGAGGGCGACTGCCGGCGGCCGCGCCGAGCGGGTTTGCCCCGGGAGCCCAGCTGGCTCCGCCGACACCGGCGGCCGCGCCGGCTCCCCTGGCGTCGGCGACCACGACCCCGGCCGCCGACCTCTACCGCGCCGGCGCCGAGAAGCTCCGGGCCAAGGAGCTCGACGCGGCGCTCCTCAGCTTCTACGACCTGATCGTGACCTATCCGGACCATCCGCTGCGCGAGAGCGCCCAGTTCCTGGTGGCGGACATCTTGTACACGCAGAAGGACTATCGGGGCGCGCTCGCCGAGTTCGAGGCGCTGGTCGCCGCGGTCCCGCGCGGCGAGAAGGTCCCGGACGCGCTCATGAAGATCGGTCTCTGCCAGAAAGATCTCGGGGACACCGCCCAGGCGAAGCGAACGTGGGAGAGCATCGTCCGAGACTACCCGACGAGCGTCGCGGCCCGCCAGGCGCGAGTCTTGCTCAGGAACTAGGAAGGGACGTGGACGACGTCCGCGGGGTGGATTTCCACCACCGCGGCCTGACGGATGAGCGTGACGGCGAGGACCAGCCGGGTCACGCGGTCCTTACGCAGGAGCTTGCCGCGGACTCCCGCGAGCGGGCCCCGCACGACTTCGACGTCCATGCCCTCGGTCAGGAACGGGTGGGGATCGTATTGCAGCGTTGTATTGGCGAGCCGCTGGATCGCTTCGATCTCGGCGTCCGGCACCGGCTCGGGCCGGCCGCTGGTGCCGACGAGGTCGGCGACGCCCACCACGTTGAGCACGCGGAGACGCTCGACGAGGGGAAAGCGGGCGAAGCAGTAGCCGGGGAAGAGCGGAAAGCCGACTTTCTTCCGGCGGTCCTTCCACCGGCTCCAGCGCTCGACGATAGGTAGGAACGTCTCGACCTCGCGCCCCACGAGTTGATCGCGCACCGTCTTCTCGTGCCGCGAGCGCGTGCGCACCACGTACCAGAAGGGAACGCAGCGCGGGTCGGAGACCGCGGGGGTCTCGTCGCACGCGAGATCCAAGCCGTTGAGGACCGTCGGCGCTGACGCGGACATTATGGAAAGCAACCGGCGGGATTATATGCCAGGTTCCGGAAATCAGCCCCGCCACATCAAAACGGATTTTCCGGGGGTCAAAATGACACGCACACCGTTCGAGGCAGGTCAGTTGCTGGAGTGGCTCGGCGAAGTCCTGCGGACAGCGAAGGACGTCGACGTCGACGTGGTCGTCGTCGGCCAACCGGAGGACGCACGGTCCTCCGTGCAGATCACCCTGCACGGCCTGCCGGGTCCGTTCGGCGGCCTCGAGGTCCGTCCGAGTAGTTAGCGGCGCGCGCCGCTTTCGCCGGAGTTTCCCCTGATCTCCCGCAGCACGGCGAGCATCTCGTCGTGGATCCGACCGTTGCTCGCCACCACCGTGGGCGCGTCCACGTCGAGCGCCTCCCCCACCAGATTCGTGACCCGCCCGCCGGCCTCCTCGACGAAGAGGCCGCCCGCGGCGACGTCCCACGGGCCCAGGCGGAGCTCCCAGAAGCCGTCGAGCCGACCGGACGCGACCCAGGCGAGATCGAGGACGGCGGAGCCCAGCCGGCGCACGCCACGGCAGCGGACGGCGAAGGCCGCATACTCTTTCAGATTCGTGTCGCGCGTCTCGCGGATGTTGTACGGAAAGCCTGTCGTGAGCAGGCTGCCGTCGAGCGTGGCCGTCGCCGAGACGGCCAGTCGCTGATCGTTCACGGTGGCCCCCCGGCCCCGCTCGGCGACGTAGAGCTCGTCGAGGCTCGGGCTGTACGCGACGCCGAGCTCGATGCGTCGATCGATCTCCAGGGCGATCGACACCGAGAAGATCGGCACGCCGTGGGCGTAGTTGGTCGTGCCGTCCAGCGGGTCCACGATCCAGCGGCGGCCCGAGCGGCCCGGGGCCGCGCCGCGTTCCTCGGCGAGCATCGTGTCGTCCGGGAAGGCCTGACCGAGTCGACCGACGATGAGCTCCTCGGCGCGCTCGTCCATCTCGGTCACGAGGTCGGTCGACGGGCCTTTGAAGGCGATGCGATGTGATCCTCGGAGCTCGGCCTGGAGCAGTCGGCCGGCGGCGCGCGCCGCGTCGATCGCCACGCGCCGTTCCAACAACAGGGCCATGGTCGCGCGGCAGTGTAGCACGCGCGCCGTGTGCGGTCAGAGCTTGCGGAGCCGTGGCACCAGGAGGGCGGCGGCGGCGCCGACCACCATCAAGGCGAGGCCGTTCACGCCGAGCGCGGCGCTCACGCCGAACAGCGACGCGAGCGCGCCGATCTGGAACTGGCCCAGGGGCGCCATCCCGATGGACACGACCCAGGCGCCGCCGGCCCGCCCCCGGAGCCCGCTCGGCACGGCGAGCTGGATCAGTGTCTGGGCGAGGACGTCGGTCGCCGAGCCGAGCGCGTTGGCACCCACGAGGATCAGCAGGACCACCGCGAAGCTCGGCGCGAAGCCGAGCGCCACCAGGGATGCCCCGAAGGCGACGAGCACCGTGAGGAAGAGGGGACCGTAGCGGCGCCCCGCGCCGAGCCCGGAGGTCAGCACGATCCCCGCGAGGCCGCCGACCTGGCGCGCGGCCGTCATCACCCCGAGGCCGCCGGGTCCCACCCGGAGCACGTCGCGAGCCAGGCTCGGCAAAAGGGCCTGGTGGGAGAATCCCAGGACCTCGGCGATCGCCGTCAGGCTCATGAGCTGCAGAAGCACCCGGTCGCGTCGGATGGTCGTCAGGAAGCCCAGGACATCGGCGCCGACGGAGCCGTTGTCCGTGGCGCTGGGGCGGGCGCTCGCGCGCGCCGGCAGCACGGCGACGGCGCTCGCCAGGTATCCGGTCGCCACGACCAGGTAGGCGACGGCCGAACCGTATCGGGCGATCAGGAAGCCGATCAGGAGCGAGCCGACGAGGCCGCCGACCCGTGAGGTGAGGGCCACGAGGGCCAGGGCGTGGACCAGACCGTCCCCGCCCGCGATCTCGTGGGCGTAGCTCTGGCGTGCCGTCTGGTGAAGAGCCCGAGCGCAGCCCGTGACGAACGTCAGGACCAACACCGGCCAGACGACGGCCATGCGAACCGCGACGAGGAGACCGAGCGCTGCGGTGACGATGGCCATGGCGACACCGGAGATCTGCAGGAGCCTGACCCGATTGCCACGATCGGCGATGACGCCGGCCGGGATACCGACGATCAGGAGCGGGAAGTTTCTGAGGCCCAGGGCGATACCGACCATGAGGGCCGAATCGGTGAGCTCGAGGATGAACCAGCCCAGGACGACCTGCTCACCGACCACACCGAGCGAATGGAAGAAGACGCCGAGGCCTAGGCAGCGAGCGTCGCGATGCGTCCACAGGTGGAGGAGGGGGGCCGAGGTCAGTCGCACTCCGCGCATCGTAACGCGTCTGGCGGTCGTGGGGCGGGGTGACGTCCGGGGTCGCTCGACCACGCCGCACGCGTCCGCATCGCCCGTCACGGCTGGGCTCCATCTGGGCTCGTCGCGTCCGCTTGCTGCATGAGGGAACGGGTCTCGTCGACCCCGAACCTCACCCCGCCCCACGACCGCCAGGTCGACGGTGGTGTCGTTTTGGGGTTGGGAAGGAGCGGGCGGGGGTTGTGTTGGCGTTAGGACAAGTGGGCTGGTAGGCTGCGGCAACGCGGAGGGCAGACATGATCAGCAAGTTCTCGACCGTCTATGCCGGGCACGTGGACCTGGGCGACATGGGCCAGATGGCCACTCCCGCGAACGAACGCCGATACCCGAACGCGCACCTGGCGTCGGTGTTTGACAAGACCGAGGCCATCGCGCGCTGCATGGACGAGCACGGCTACCACACCCTCTGGCTGGCCGAGCACCACTTCCAGCACGAAGGCTACGAGTGCCTCCCGAACATCCTGATGATGGCCGTGCACCTGGCGCATCTGACGTCGCGCTTGCGCATCGGCTGCGGCTTCAACATCACGCCCATGTGGCATCCCCTCAGGCTCGCGGAAGATTTCGCCACCGCCGACATCCTGACGGGCGGGCGCACCGTCTTCGGCGTCGGCCGCGGATATCACACGCGGGAAGTCGAGACGTTCGGCAGCCCCATGCTCGACGCCGAGGCCAACCGCGAGCTCTTCGAGGAGCAGGTCGAGATCCTCATGAAGGCTTTCCACTCGGAGACCTTCGCGCATCAGGGCAAGCACTACACGCTACCGCCGCCGGTCCCGTACCGCGGCTACGAGCTCCGCGAGTTGACGCTGGTGCCGCGGCCGCTACGGCAACCGGTGGAATGCTGGCAGCCCGTGGTGAGCGCCAGCACCCGCGGGCTCGACTTCATGATGAAACACCGCATCAAGGGACTGATCGGCGGCGGGGCGGCGACCATGGCCGAGCGCTCGATCAACGCCTATCAGGAGGCCGCGCATCGCGCGGGCCTGGACTGGAAGCCTGGCGAGGGGCTGAGCCTCGGGATCTTCTTCCACCTGGCCGAGACGAGGGAGCGCGCGATCCGGGAGATCACGCCCTGGTACGAGGAGCACGTCAAGATGTTCGGCCCGCTCGGCTTCGTGCCCGGCCTGACGCCGGAGCAGAACGCCGCGGCCATGAAGCGCGGCGGCTGGGCTGCGGCCGGCGTCCCGACCGTCGAGCACTACGCGAAGGTCGGAGCGTGGTTCGCGGGCCCGCCCGAAGAGCTCGTCGCCTACCTGAAGTCGCTCGAGGAGAAATTCCCGGGGCTCGAGTACGTGCACGTGAGCAACAGCATGGGCACGCCCAGGAGCGTGATGCTCGAGCAGCTCGCCTGGTTCGCCAAAGAGGTCAAGCCGCACTTCGCGGGGCGCGGCTAGGCACCGGCGCGCTCGCTGTTGCCCTGAACCACCGCACGCGCGGCGAGGAGCTTCTCGATTTCCGCTTCCGTGTAGCCGGTCTCGCGCAGGATCTCAACGGAGTGCTCGCCGAGGCCCGGCGGGAAGCGCGGCGCGACTTTCGGATGGCCCTCCAGCCAGAACGGGCTCGCGACGGTGAGGGAGGCACCGGCGCGCGGGTCGTCGATCGGGATGAGGGCGCCGCTCGCCAGCATCTGCGGGTCGTCGCGCGCGTCCTCGACGGTGCCGACGATGCCGAAGGTGAGCCCGTGAGCGTCGAGGACGGCTCGCCACTTGGCCCAGGGCCGCGCGGCGAAGACCTTGTCGAGGATCGCCACCAGGACGCGGGCGTTGGCGCGACGGGCCGGCGTGGTGGCGAAGCGCGGGTCGTCGAGCAGGTCGGGCTCTCCGATCGCGCGGACGAGCCCGGCCCAGTCACGGTCTTCCGCGACCACGTTCAACAGGAACCAGCGGCCGTCCGCGCACCGGTAGAGATTCGCCACGGCGCTCGCCGCCTCCTCGCGCGGTGGCCGCGGCTCGACGCGCGCTCCGCAGAGCGCGGCCTGCACCTGGATCGCGTTCCACCAGAGGCCGTTGGCCATCAGCGACGTAGAGACCATCGTCCCGCGCCCGGTCCGCTCACGCTCGTAGAGCGCGGTCATGATCGCCGCGAAAAGGCTGACCCCGGTCGGGTGATCGCCCATACCGGGCAGCGAGCGCGGCGGCGGGGCATCGGGTGCGGCGCGAACGAGGTCCATGAGCCCGGTGCGCGCCCAGAGCGCAGTCGCGTCGAACCCGGTCCGCGGCGCCTCCTCGCCGCGCTCACCGTACGCGGTCACCGAGGCGTAGATGAGCCGGGAGTTGAGCGGGGCCAGATCCTCCCAGCGGATGCGGAGCCGCGCGCGGGAGTCGAGCGGAGTGTTGGTGACGAACACGTCGGCGCGCTCGACCAGACGGCAGAGCACCTCGCAGCCCTCCGTTTTGCGGAGATCGAGCGCGAGCCCGCGCTTGGTCCGATTGTCGACGATCCAGCGGTAGTTGTACGGGCTCTCGGGCACGCCCGGGCCGCCGCCGCGATGACGGTACGTATCGCCGTCCGGTGGCTCGATCTTGACGACGTCCGCGCCGAGGTCGGCGAGGATGGTCGTCGCCACCGGCCCGGCGATGAAGCTCGCGGCGTCGATGACCCGCAAGCCCGCCAGGGGGGGCACGGTTAACTCACCCGCTGAACGACGCGAAGCACTTGCTCGAGTTGAAGATGTAGGTCTGGACGAACGTCGTCGCGTCCGGCTTCCGCCCGAGCTCGGACATCGCCCCGGCCAGGCACATCCAGTTCAGCATCTCCTGCTGGCCGCTCTCCTCGAGCGTCGTCAGCGGCGTTCCCCGCCAGGCCTCGTAGTCCCCGACGCGCAGCTTCTCGTAGAGCGCGCGATCGGCCTCGACGTCGGGGTAGAGGAGGTGGTGCTTGGGGGTCAGGAAGGCATGCGACCAGCTCGACGAGGCGATCAGCGCGACCCGCCACGGACTCTTGGCCAGGATGCGCGCCGCGGCCCGGCCGAGATCGAAGCAGCGCCACGGCGCCGGCGACGGCGGATCGAGCTGAGCCTCCGTCGGGAGATCCGCGAAGGTCGCGGCGCCGCCGTACTGCGAGATGACCCGGCGACCGTAGCAATTGATGGAGAACGGCACGACCGGGTAGGGGAAGCCCTGCCGATCGTAGTCCAGGTAGAGGAGCGTGTTCATGAAGGCGTGCCCCAGCGGATGATGGAGCGGCCGGTACGCGTATGACACGTCGATCCCGGCCTCGAGCAGCCCCGTGACGAGCGATTTCGCGGCCGCGCGCTGCCCCTTGTAGACGAAGGTCGCGTCGCTCGCCTCGTCCCACGCGTTCCGGGCCTTCTGCCAGCGGCCTTCCGCCCACGGCCGATGCTCGATCGCCTCGTAGGCCAGGACGCAGAACGGCGGAATGACGTCCTCCTTGAAGTTCTCGTACTGGTCGTCGCCCCAGATCAGCACGACGTCCGGCGCGAAGTCGTCGAGCCGCCGGCGGGTCTCGCGGAACCCGGCGATCAAAGCCTCGCGGTGTCGCCGCGCGGCGCCCAGCCCTTCGTCGGCGCCGTACTCCTCGCGCATCGCGGCCGGCCACCCTTCAGGGCGC
Organism: Candidatus Rokuibacteriota bacterium; assembly: GCA_003220535.1. Classification (GTDB taxonomy): domain Bacteria; phylum Methylomirabilota; class Methylomirabilia; order Rokubacteriales; family CSP1-6; genus AR31. Next base: position 36,650 of record QHSU01000071.1, on the reverse strand, counting down.
CGGTACCGCTCCGGGAGGTCGGGATCCTGGATGACGCGCTTGAGGATGCGCGCCATGTCTTCGTCCCGCCCACAAAGAGGTGGATAGTGCGTCACTCCCAGACCCAGGATCGCGCCCATGGCTCTCCTCCTTGTTTCGACACCCCTCGTCACGTTCCGCCGTGCCGATGGTACCATCCCCGGAGTAAAGGAGACCTCGCCATGACAGCTTCCGGTCTTCCGCCCCTGATCTCGAGCGACGGTCATCTGGAAGTCCGCCCCGAGCGCTGGACGCCACGGATGCCAGCGAAGTACCGGGACAAGGCGCCGCGGACGATCAAGCTTCCCGACGGTGGCGACGCGATCCTCGTCGAGGGCCAGCCACCCTATCCCGCCCCGTTCCTCGATCTGAGGGCCGGCCGGACCAACGAGACCTGGGAGCCCCTGGGCGTCACGGTCGAAGACACGGCGGGGGTGGGCCCGCCGGAGCAGCGGCTCCGGGAGCAGGACGTGGACGGGCTCCACGCCGAGGTGCTCTTCCCGAACATGCAGGTGGGCCCGCGGCTCTGGCGCTTGATGACGGACGACGACGTGTACCGCGCGACCGTCCGCGCGTACAACGACTGGCTCGGCGAGGAGTACTGCGCGGTGTCGCGCGACCGCCTCATCGGGCTCGGCGTCATCCCGTGGACCAACGTCGACGACGCCATCGCCGAGCTCGAGTACTGCGCGCGACTCGGTCTCAAGGGAGTGGCGCTCGGCGTGTTCCCGAGCGGCAAGGGCTATCCGACGCCGGCCGACGACCGCTTCTGGACGGCCGCGACCGATATGAAAATGCCGTTGACCGTGCACGTCGGCTTCGACCGCCTCGGGCCGCGCGCGTCACAGCCCACGTTCGAGTATCCCGGTGTCGATCCGCAGATGCTCGCCAGGATCGGGCCGAGAAAGCTCGTCGAGTGGGTGGCCCTGCCGTTCCTGGGGACGGCGCCGTCCATGAGCTTCGCGCAGCTCATCCTGTCCGGCGTCTTCGATCGCCTTCCGGATCTCCAGATCTTCTTCGCCGAGACCCGTCTGGGCTGGGTGCCCTTCTGGATGGAGGAGGCCGACTACTGGTACGAGCGGCACCGCCACTGGGCCGCGCGGCTCCTCAACTTCAAGCCGCTCAAGCAGCGGCCGAGCGACTACGTCCGGCAGCACATCTTCTTCAGCGTGCAGCACGTGGAGCGCGTGGCGATCGAGCTGCGTCACCACATGGGCGTCGAGCGGATCATGTTTGCGACCGACTTCCCGCACATCGAGTGCGACTGGCCGAACACGCGCCCGTTCGCCGAGCGACTGTTCGCCGACGTGCCAGCCGAGGAGGCGTTCAAGATCGCCGCGCTCAACATGCTGGACTACTTCCGCCTCGAGGGCACAGCGATGGGCCGGAAGGTTCTGGCCGGGGCGTCGGCCGCCGCCGGATAGCGCGAGGCGCTGCCATGATCGAGCGCGAGGGTTGCCCGGAGATTCCGGCCGTCGGGACGCCGAGACGCATCCTGATCGTCGAGGACGACTCCGACAACCGGGAGTTGATGCGCCTCCTGCTCGAGACCTACGGTCACGAGGTCCACGACGCGGCGGACGGTGTCAGCGGTGTCGCGCTCGCCGCCCGCTGCCAGCCCGACATCGTGTTGATCGACATCGGGCTACCGGGGATGGACGGCTACGAGGTGGCCAGGCAGATCCGCTCGACGCTACACGACCGCGCCCGGCTGATCGCGCTCAGCGGCTACGGCCAGCAGGAAGACCGGCAGCGCGCCTTCGATGCCGGATTCGACGAGCATTTGCTGAAGCCCGTCGACCCCGAGCTCCTCTCGGCGGAGCTGGCACTCGGGCCTGGTGCTCGACCGACGTGAGGGTTTAGAGCCCCTGCCAGTAGCGCCGGCCCTCGAGACGGATGATCCTTCCGAATCCCGGCGCCTCGAAGTGCCCCGCCGCCACGAGGATCTGCTCACGCTCCAGACGGTCGAGCAGGGCCTTGCGGGTCTGACGCGTCAGGTCCGGGTCCATGTCGGCGCGCGAGACCCAGTCCGGCTCGAGCACCTGCACCGGGCTGTGCGCCGCGTCGCCCAGCACGAGCGCTCGCTCTCCTTTGGAGGTGATCAAGATGCTCATGTGCCCGGGCGTATGGCCGGGTGTCGGCACGGCCGTCAGCTCGCGCGTGATGCTGTGCTCGCCCTGCATGAACTCGATCAGGCCGAGCTGGGCCAGCGGCCAGACGCACGTCGGCGCGTTGACGAAGCGCGTCGGCTGGAACTCGGGGTTGTGGCACGCCTCCCAATCTTTGGTGCTCATCCAGTAGCGCGCGCGGGGAAACGTCGGCACGAACCGGTCGCCCTGGGCCGCGAGGTTCCAGCCGACGTGGTCGCGATGGAGGTGCGTCATCACCACCATATCCACGTCTTCCGGCCTCACACCCTTGGCCTTGAAATCGTTCATCAGCTGGCCCCAGGGGACGTCGGGGGTCTCCGCCGGCTTCGGGCCGAGTCCCGTGTCGACGAGGATCGTCCGCCCTCCGGCCCGGATCAGATAGGAGCCGAGGTTGAAGCGAACCTTGTGCTCGTGCAGGTGGGACTCGTAGGGCCCCCAGTTGTCTTCTGCGATCGTCGGGAAGAAATTGCAGAGGTCGAACTCGAGCATCCCGTCCGACAGTTGCGTGATTTCCACATCGCCGACGCGGACCACGTTGCTCGCCATGCTGGCCTCCGAGGGTTCGTGCGGGTTGACGTCGCTCAGCGCCGAGACTGTACCACGAGCCCTAGCGAGCGCCGAGATAGGCTGCTTGCACCAGGTTCGAACGCAGCAGGTCCGACGCGGGGCCGCTGGCCACCAGCCGGCCGCGCTCGAGGACGTGGGCGTCGTCGGCGATGGCGAGCGCCTTGGCGACGTTCTGCTCGACCACGAGGACGGTGACGTCCTCGTCGCGAATGCGACGGACGAGCGCCATGACCTCGTCCACGAGCCGGGGGGGCCAGCCCGAGTGACGGCTCGTCGAGCATGAGAAGGCGCGGGCGGCCGACGAGCGCCCGCGCCAGCGCGACCATCTGTTGCTCGCCACCGCTCATGGAACCAGTGAGCTGGTGACGCCGCTCGCGGAGCCTGGGGAAGAGCGAGAGCGCTCGGTCCAGCCGCGCGGCCCGTTCTGGCTTGGCAAGGAGCCAGCCACCCAGCTGGAGATTCTCCAGCACCGTCATGCGTGGAAAGAGATGGCGCCCCTCGGCGACCAGGATCAGCCCGGCGCGCACGGCCGCCGTGGCCGAGCCCGCCGGCAGCACTCGGCCGTCGAGCGTCGCCCGTCCTTCGCGCGGCAGCAGGCCGGCGAGCGCCTTGAGGAGCGTGCTCTTCCCTTCTCCGCGCCGTACGAGGACGTCCGACTGAAGGGGAAATGACCGGCCCAAGTTACCCGGCCGCCGTGTAGCGCTTTCCTACCGGCGAGGCGCGCCCTCGGCGAGCGGCGCGTCGAGAGACTGCCGAGTAGAAGTTACGCGCGCCGCATCTTCTGGAATTCACGCGCTCTCGAATCGACTCGCCGCTGGAATGCCCAGGGATCGCCACGCGATGGCGCACTGGTACGCGCCTTGCTGGTCTTCTTCGCCGGGAGGACGTACCCATGGGCCACGCCCTCGTCGCGTTCCTGACGGTCGCGCTCCTCGCTTCGCCGCTCACAGGGGGCGCCGCCGGTCCGGCGATCGAGACCAGGGGGTTGCGAGAGTCCCCCGGCGTCAGCGACACGCACATCACGACCGCCGTGAAGACCCGATTCTCTCAGGACACGGATCTCAAGCACGTCAAGGTCCGCACCGACGCCGGCGTCGTGACCCTGACGGGCAAAGTTCCGACCGTGGTGGCGAGCGCCAAGGCCTCGGAGATGGCGCGCGACATCACCGGCGTCCGAGCGGTCAGGAACGAGCTGGGCTACACGCGGTAGCGCCGTCACTCGCTGTTGGCGAGGACGGCGATCTCGACATGCGCCACACCGTCACCGACCATGCCGAGCGCCTTCGCCGCGGCGAGGCTCACGTCGAGGATTCGCCCGGACGCGAACGGCCCCCGGTCGGTCACGCGAACGACGACGGACCGGCCGTTCTCGGTGTTCGTCACCCGCAGACGGGTCCCGAACGGCATCGTGCGATGCGCGGCCGTCAGCTTGTTCATGTCGTACATCTCGCCCGAGGCGGTCGGACGTCCCTGGTGGCGTTGCCCATACCACGACGCGAGCCCTACGATCCGCTTCGTCGGCTCCGGCGGAGCTGTCGCGAGGCCGGCCGGCCGCGTCGTCCCGGCGCAGGCCGGCGCAACGAGCGCGAGGCCGACCAGACCGAGCCCCAGCACGACGCTTCGACGGCGCATCACGCGTCAGCCTCGATCCATCAACAAGGGCGTCCTACTCGCCGATGACCTGGATGCTGATCGCGCGTTTGCGCGGCCCGTCGAGCTCGGCGAAGATGACGGACTGGAACTGGCCCAGCGTGAGATCGCCGTCGTTGACCCCGACCGCGAGGGTCCGACCGAGCAGCACGGCTCGGAGATGCGCGCGGGCGTTGCCCCGCTCGCAGTCCGAGATGCGCGGATCGTCGTGACAGTAGCCCGCGCTATCGGGGATCAGCCGCTCGATCAGTCCCCTGAGATCTTCCATCAAAGCGCTCTGGAACTCGTTGATGAAGAGCGCGCACGTCGTGTGAAGCGTGTTGACGAGCGCGATTCCCGTGGACACGGCGAACGGCCGGATCGCGGACGTCACGAGCGCGGTGATGTCCGCGATCTCGGTGCGAGCCGTGCTTTCCAGAGTGAACGACGTGTTGAAGGCTCTCATGTCGGCCTCCGGCGCGGCGTTCCTCTTATCGCGCGGCGGCGGCCTGGTCGGCCGGAGTGTCGCCGATGAACTTCAGCTTCTCGCGCCCTTGCAAGACCTCGGGCGTGATCACCCAGGTCCCGCGGCAGCTGGCCCCGACTATTTTGCCCGCGGTGCGAGTCGAGACGATCGCGGTGGGCGCGCTACCGATCGCCCCAAGGAGGCAGAAGCTCGCCTTGGCCGGCGTGTAGAGGAGCGTGCCCAGGAAGCTGCCGGCTCCATAGCCGACCTGCGCGGGTGTGCTCGAGCCCGATGTCGAATCGGCCCAGCTCGGGCTGATCGGTCCGAGCAGGGCCAGTGCGAGAAGTGCCACGACGACGTGTCGCAGGCTCGTCCCCTCCCTTGGTCCCCGGCACGTTCGCCAGGAATCCCGGCCAGGGAGCAGCATGGCTCATGCCATGGACAGTCGAAACCTAACGTCTTGACTTTGCGGGATCACCGAGACGAGGGTGGCCTCCGGGCGTGTCGAATAGGGCGGCAGCCTGGCGACGATCGTCGGCAAGATTTACACGGCTGTCACCGCATCCCAGCCTTGCGGGTCAGCAGCGAGACGCTCTTGATCACCGGCGTGTTTCCCTGGTCGGCAACCCGGCCGCAGTCCTCGCGTGAATGCCGGTCACGGGCGCGCACGACCGGCCGTCTGGGAAGGTCAGTTCGAGGCGCCGCCGCGACCGCTCCACTCGAAGGACTGGACTTGAACCCGGTACGAGGCGGCCGGCGCGACCTGAGTGGTGAAGTAGCCGCGATTGCCGGGGGGCACGCCGCCGAGCACCCACGTCGTCGAGGTTCCGATGACCTTCCCGGAGGCGTCGAGGCCTTCGATCGCGAGCTGCATGCGCTCGGCCGACAAGCCGGGGTTCTGATTGTAGACATACCCGCTGATCACCGACCGCGGCGGGCGCGGCGTGGCCTGGAACTCGATCCTGAAGTAGCGATCGAGGGTCTCCTGCGCATAGTTCGCCGCGACGGCGCTGCCCGTGGCCATCAGTACGAGGCTCACGAGCACGAGGGCGACACGGATTCCGTGCATCGACGCACCTCCGCTTCCAACAACCGGGAACCATCGGCGTCGGTTCCGCCTGCCCGGTCCCATCTACACCTATAGGATGGATGGCCGCGTCCCGGCGATTCGTCGCGTCGGTCATCGCGGCTTGTCCACCGTCCGCGCGGTGTACCCCTTCCGCACCATGCAGCGGTTGAAAGCGGCCCGGTCCACGCGCTCGGAGCCGGGAAGCACGAGCACCTGCGGATCGAGGGCTTCCTTGCGACAGGTCACCGAGTCGTGGTCGAGCTTCGCCGGCGTCACGCCCGGCTTCTCGTAGACCCATTCTGGTGTCGCGCACCCGGCCAGCAGGCCCGCCACCCAGGCGAACGCCGCTGCCCGCCGCGTCGTCACTGGATCACCCGGTCGGCGCGCTGGAGCAGCGACACGGGAATCGCCAGGGCGAGCGCGCGGGCGGTTCGGAGATTGACGACGAGCTCGAACTGTGTCGCGCGCGTCACCGGCAGGTCCGAGGGCCGAGCGCCTCTCAGGATGCGGTCGACGATCCCGGCGGTCAGACGGAAGACGTCGGTCCAGCGGGCACCGTACGAGAGGAGACCGCCGGCGTCGACGAAGTCACGGAACGGGAACACGGTCGGCAAGCGGTTGCGGTTCACGAAGGTCGCGATCCGCTGCCGGTGCGCGAAGGTGAGCGCGTCGGGCAGCACGATCAACCCTTGCGGCCGCAGGGTCTGCACCTTGGCCAAGGCTTCTCGAACGTCGCCGTCCGCTCGGATCTCCACCGGTGTCAGCTCCACGCCGCGCCCCTGCGCCGCGGCTTGGGACGCCCGCAGCTCGATCGCCGCGCTCGCGCTGGCGGGGTTCCACAGCGCCGCCGCGCGGACGATTCCCGGCACCACCTGCCGCAGGAGCTCGAGGCGGCGCGCGCTCAGCTCGACGCCGAACGTCGTGATGCCCGTGAGATTGCTCGCCGGGCCGGCGGGGTCGCCGGTGAGCCCGGCGGCCGCTGGATCGTCGAGCGAGACCACGACGATCGGAACCGTCTTCGTCGCTTGCCGAGCGGCCTCGATCGCCGGCCCGCCGACGGCGACGATGACGGCGACGTTCAGGCGCACGAGATCGTCGGCGTGCTGAGCATAGAGATCGGGCTTGCCCTGCGCGTAGCGATACCAGATCTTGACCGACTGGCCCTCGATCCACGCGCGTTCGCGAAGCCCCTCGCGCAGGACCGGGATCGAGTCGGGAGTCGGCTCGTCGGCCAGATACCCGATCCAGGGAACATGCGTGCCCGGCTGCGCCGCGGGCGTCCGAGGCGCCACGACGCCCAGCGCGATGACCAGGAAGGCGAGCCCGCCGGTCGCGACTCGCCGCGCGGCGTGCCTCACGTCCGGGCGAGGGTCTGCCACGCAGCGACCTGGACCGCGAGGAACGGCGTTGTCTCGAAGGCAGAGCTGAACCCCAGTGCGGCCACCAGGAGCGCACGGTGCGAGCCGCCCGGCATGGACGGAGCCTATCAAACGGCCGAGGAAATTGGTATGATCCGCGGCATGGCGCAAGGGCTGCGTGAGCTCGTCGGGCGGGTGATGATCGATCCGGAATTCCTCGCCGAGCTGCAGCGTGCGCCCGAGCCGCTCCTGGCCGAGTACGAGTTGAGCGACGCCGAGCGCGCGACCGTTCGGCAGGCCCTCACCCGGCTGGCCAAGACGCCTTCGAGTCAGCGACGGCACGAGTTCCGTAGCACTCTCATCAGCCGCGTGGCCACCTAGGCCCCGGCCCCCACGCGCGTGCCGGCGTCCGCCGCTACACTCGCGTTCCTGCGCGACGTCCGCGTCTTCGAGGCCTTCGCCGATCCCGACCTGGCCGCCGTGGCGGACCGTCTGCGTGAGCGCGCGCTCCGCCGCCGGCAGGTGCTCTTCCGGGAAGGCGATCAGGGTGACGAGATGTTCATCGTGCGCCAGGGCACGATCCTCATCTCCAAAGCGGTGACCGGAAAGGTCGAGCAGGTCCTGGTCCGGGTCGAGCCCGCCGACTTCTTCGGCGAGATGAGTCTGTTCGACGGCTCGCCCCGCTCGGCCACCGCGCAGGCCGAGACCGACGTCGAGCTGCTCATCCTCGGCCGCGAAAACTTGCAATCGCTGACCGAGACCAATCCGAGCGCCGCCGCCGCGTTCTTCTATGCGATGGTCCAGGTCTTCATGGAGCGACTGCGGCGCTCCACACAGCAGGTGGCGGAGGCGACCCGCTGGGGGCTCGAGGCGACCGGCCTCGACGTCGAGACCCGGTGACGGAGCAGCCAGCCCCGGCGAAGCTCGAGCTGCTCGTCCGGCGCGACGACGACGAGGACTTCGAGCTTCGTCAGGTCGCGAGCGTGGTCGGCTATCTCAACTCGCGTCCGCGCCGCGTGGAGTCGTACGAGATCTCCGAGCTGCGCTCGCGCGTCGCCGGCTCGCCCGGATTCGTCCTCAAGAACACCACGACGGATCGCTTCCTCCTGCTCTCCGCGCACGAGCGATTCCTCTGGGACCAGATGAACGGCGCCACGTCGCTCCAGGAGATCGCGACGGCGTACGTGCTGCAGTACGGGGAGTTCGACTTCGATATCATCCCGAGCCTCCTCCGCAAGCTCCAGCGGGCCCAGCTCCTGACGTTCGAGCCGCGGTCGCGGCTGCGCCAGGCGCTGGCGCGCAACCGGGACCGTCGCATCGTGAAGGCGATCGAGCTGGCGCTGACCGCGCTCGAGCGCATCCGGATCGCCAGCACCAACGTCCATGGGTTCTTCCAGCGTCTCTACCGGTACGGCGGGTTCCTGCTCTTCACGCCCGCGGCCATCGTCGCGTGCGTCGGGCTGGCCCTCGTGGGCGCCGGCGCCGCCGTGCTCCTCTTTCGCGAGATGCACGACGTGCTCGAAGGCTTCGGCGGCCGGGCCATGCTCGGTATCGTCACGGTCAAGCTGCTCTTCTTCGGCAGCGTGGCGCTGCACCAGTTCGCGCACGGCCTGGCGTGTATCCACTACCGTCGACGCGTGCGGGAGTTCGGATTCACCTTCCTGCACGGCTTCGTGCCCACGTTCTATGTGGACGTGACCGACATCTTCATGGCCAGCCGGCGCGCCCGAGTCGTCACCGCCGTCACCGGCGCGCTCGTCCACCTGGTCCTGGGCGGCGTCGCGTTCATCGTTGCCGCCCAGGCCCCGGCGGGCAGCTTCACGCAGGCGTTCGCGGCCGCGTCCGGGATCATCCAGTGGCAGGCGCTGGTGATCGCGCTCTACCCCTTCTGCTTCATCGAGATGGACGGCTACCACGTGCTCGTCGACGTGCTCGGCGTCCCGACGCTCAAGCACGACGCGCTCGCGTACGTGAAGGGGCTCCTCAACGGCTCCGCCCGCGTGCGGCTGGGCCGCGAGGAAGGGCTCTGGGTCGGCTACGTGGTCCTCTCGACGCTCTCGGTCGCCGCGTTCATCGCGTTCAACGTCTGGATCATCGTCAGCGCGACGAGCTGATCCTCACCCCGCAACCTCGGCGAGCAGGGCCTCCACCGCCGCGGTGATGTCGCGCGCGCGCTCCGCGCCGCCGCGCGAAGCGGCCGAGCCCGCGAGGGCGGCGGGCTGAGCCGCCGCGGACAGGCGGAGGACCTCGGCCTGCGCGCGCCCCCGCAGCTCGTCGCCCACCAGCGCCGCCATCTCGGCGATCGCCGCGAGCCCGAGCGCCAGGCACTCGGCGCGGGCGGGCGCCGCCGCCAGTCCTGCCGCCAGCGCGTCCCGGAGCCGCTCGGAGAGTCGCACGCGCCCTCGTCCGATCTGCACGAGGTCCCGCGCGACGGGTCCCCACTCGAGCGAGAACGTCCTGGCGACCGACTCGATGAAGGGCGCCAGTGGCGTCGCCGAGCGCCCCGCGACCGTGGCGACGACGCCCGACCAGACGCTCGGCGGCAGCGGCGTGGTCGCCGCCGGCGCGGGCTCGTCGGCGAGGATCGTCGCGAGGTCGCCGTCGGAGCGGAGCAGAAGGTGGTCTTCGAGGCGCCGCCCGAGCGCCCAGAGGGCGCAGCGCACGCCGTCGGGCGCGTCGGTGATCCGGCGCGGCGTGTGACGCACGACCCCTTGCCAATCCGGGCGATAGTAGGCGGTGCCCCGCCAGACGACTTTCTCGATCCGCCCGCGGAGCTGCACGTAGAGGTCGGCGGTGACGAAGACACGCTCGCTGGGAGCGGGCCTCCACACCAGCGCGCCGCGCATGAACGTCGCGAGCGGATCGGCCACGTCGGGCTCGTAGCGGAACGACTCGAGCAACGCGAGGAAGAGCTGCTCGGTCGGGTAGGGGCCGCGATACGCGAGCGGTTCGGCGCCCTGCTCGGCGGCGAGGGTCGCGACGAGGTTCAGCACGGCGGTGCCGCCACCCGGCGGCAGCCGCGCCGGCTCGCCGAGCACCGGGATCCGATCGATCCGTGCCCAGTCGAGCGCCTCGAACAGGGTGAGGCGGGTTCCGTGCCACCCGCCGGGCGCGGGCTCGGCGGCGTGCCACAGCCGATCGGACCAGCCCCACGGCGTCTCCCGCGTCGCGCGCGGCTCGATCCCGAGCCACGAGCCATCGGGAATCCGCACCCAGGCGCTCTCGAGAGAGCCGGTGGCCGTCCGGCGAAGCTCGGTGACGAGCGTCCCCCGGCGGTCGACGACCTGCACGGAGCGCAATGATACAATGCGGGCCGTCAATGGAGACCTGGCACTCGGCGCTCGAGCTCGCGGAGCTCGTCCGGCGAAAAGAGGTGAAGCCCCTCGAGATCCTCGACGCCGTCCTCGCGCGACTCGAAGCGGTCAACCCGACGATCAACGCGTTCTGCCTGGTGACAGCCGACGTTGCGCGCGTCGCCGCGCGCGAAGCGGAGATCGCCGTCGTGAAGGGCGAGCCGCTCGGCCCGCTCCACGGCGTGCCGATGTCGGTCAAAGACGTCCTGCCGACGCGCGGTCTCACGACCACGGGGGGATCGCGGCTCTTCGCTGACTTCGTGCCCGACGAGGACGCGCTCGCGGTCGGCCGGCTGAAGGCGGCCGGCGCCGTGCTGCTCGGCAAGACCAACACCGCGGAGCTCGGCCACAAGGCGCTCACCGAGAACCCGCTCTTCGGCATCACGCGCAATCCCTGGGATCCGACCCTGACGCCCGGGGGCTCGAGCGGCGGCGCGGCGGCGGCGGTGGCCAGCGGCGTCGGACCCGTGGCGCTCGGCACCGACGGCGGGGGCTCGATCCGGATCCCGGCCGCGTTCTGCGGCGTGTACGGTTTCAAGCCCTCGTTCGGCCGCGTGCCGGACCGCGCGGTGTTCGGCGGCTTCGAGCGCGTCGCGCATGTCGGCCCGATCACGCGGACGGTCCGCGACGCCGCGGCCGTCCTCGACGTCGTCGCCGGCGGCGATGACCGCGACCGCGGATCGCTCGCGCGCGAGGCGGGCTCGTATCTGGAGGCGTGCGATGCCGACGTGAAGGGGCTGCACGTGGCCTGGGCACCCGATCTCGGCTACGCGGCGGTGGACCCGACGGTGCTGGCGGTGTGCGAGAACGCCGCGGGCGCATTCGAGGCCCTGGACTGTCACGTGGAAGTCGTCAACCCGGGCTGGGAGAGCCCCGAGGAGCTCTTCACCACGATGATCGCCGCGCAGTTCTACGCCGCCTGGTCGGATCGGCTGCCGGACGCCGAGCCGCTGATGGACCCGACGCTGGTGCGGCTCATCCGGCGCGGCGGCGCCGTCACCGCGCGCGACTATCTCCGCGCGGTTGCGCGCGTCGAGGACTACTGGCGCGAGGTTCAGACCTTTCTCGAGCGCTTCGACGTGTTGCTCATGCCGACGGTGGCGGTGCTGCCCTTCGCGGCCGGCGCGCTGCCGCCCCGCGAGATCGCGGGGCAGGACGTCTCAGTGCTCGGCTGGATGCCGTTCACGTATCCGTTCAACATGACCGGCCAGCCGGCGGCGAGCGTGCCCGCCGGCTGGACCGACGACGGCCTCCCGGTCGGTCTCCAGATCGTCGGGCGCCGCCACGCCGACGCCACCGTGCTCGCCGCGTCGGCTGCATTCGAGGCCGCGTCGCCCTGGAGGGATCGCCGTCCGACGCTGTGACGCCGCGCTCCACGTGCGCCGATGACGGATCGCGCGCGCTGGGCGATCGTCACGTCGGTGCTGTTCGCGCTGCTCGTCGTCGTCATCTGGCTCGTCGTCGTGGACGCCCCGGTCATCCGGTTCCTCATCCGCCTCTACCAAGACAAGAAGTTTCTCAAGGACACGGTGCGGTCGTGGGGCTGGATGGCGCCGCTCGTCTTCATCGCGATCCAGGCGCTCCAGGTCATCATCTCGCCGATCCCCGGCGAGATCACCGGGCCGGTCGGTGGGGCGCTCTTCGGAACGTGGCTCGGGCTCCTCTATTCCACGATCGGCCTGACGCTGGGCACGCTCTTCTGTTTCTGGGTGGGGCGCAAGTGGGGCGAGCCGCTCGTCCGGCCGTGGCTCAGCGAGCACCACTGGAACCGGATGAACTTCGTCCTCGAGGCGGAGGGCGCGATCATCTGCTTCGTCCTCTACCTCATCCCCGGGTTCCCGAAGGACATCATCTCGTACCTCTTCGGGATCAGCCCGATGCCCTTCTGGCTCTTCGCCGTCGTCTCGACTCTCGCGCGGATTCCGGGCACCTGGGTCTCCTCGTACTTCGGCGCGCACGTGGCCGAGCAGCAGTACATCTACGCGATCGCCTTCGTGGCGATCATCCTCGCGCTCTGTTTGCCGCTCTACTACTACCGCGATCGCCTCGTCAAGCGCTTCCACAAGCCATCGAGGGACAAGCGGGGCCCAGAAAAGGCTTGACGGCCCCGGCCGCGCTCGATAGACTCCTCGGCACGCTATGGGCACCTCGACGCGCCGCATCGGCTTCTTCTCGTTTTTCTACTTCGCCGAGGTCCGCCCAGGCACTCTGACTTGAGCTGAGCAGGGAGCCGCGGGCGGACCGAAAGCCCGCGGCGCCGAGACGATCCAGGCCGCGGGCTCACCCCCGCGGCCTTTTCTTTTTCGTAAAGGGAGGAGGCGCATGCATCGGGTTGAACGGGCGGGAAGGCGCCATCGTGAACGGGTAGAACGGGCGTGTCGGAGCCGGGTCGCATCTGTCTCAGGCCACCCTCGGTCTGAGCCTAGCTCACGGCACCCGCTACAAAGGAGCCAGTCATGATCATCGTGCTGAAGTCGGGAGCCTCGGACGCCGAGGTCGAGGACGTCTGTCATCGCATCACCGCGATGGGCTACAGCCCTCACACGATTCGCGGGGCCCTGCGGACCGTGATCGGCGCGGTCGGCGACGATCGTGGCAAGGACGCGCTCCGCAGCCTCGAGTCCCTCGAGTGCGTCGAGTCCGTCACGCCGATCCTCAAGCCCTACAAGCTCGCCAGCCGCGAGGTTCGCGACGAGCCGACCCAGATCCGCGTCGGTGACGTGACGATCGGCGGTCGGTCGCTCGTGGTCATGGCCGGGCCGTGCTCGGTCGAGTCGCGCCCGCAGCTGCTCGAGGCGGCCGAGAAGGTCAAGGCCGCCGGCGCCCGCATCCTGCGCGGCGGCGCCTTCAAGCCGCGCACCTCGCCCTACGCGTTCCAGGGGCTCGAGGACGAGGGGTTGAAGCTGCTCGCGGAGGCCAAGCGCGAGACGGGACTGCCGATCGTTACCGAAGTGATGGAGCCCGACAAGGTCGACCTCGTCGCCGAGCACGCCGACATCCTCCAGGTCGGCGCCCGCAACGTGCAGAACTTCTCGCTGCTCAAGCGCGTCGGCGACGCCGGGAAGCCCGTCCTCCTGAAGCGGGGCATGGCCACGACGATCCAGGAGTGGCTCCTGTCCGCGGAGTACGTGCTGGCGCGCGGCAACCCGAACGTCATCCTCTGCGAGCGGGGTATCCGGACCTTCGAGGCCTCGACGCGGTACACGCTCGACCTGAACGCTGTGCCCGTCGTCAAGAAGCTCTCGCACCTGCCCATCTTCGTCGACCCGAGCCACGGCACGGGCCACTGGGAGTTCGTCGAGGCGATGGCCATGGCCGGCGTCGCGGCCGGCGCCGACGGGCTCATCATCGAGGTCCACCCCCGACCCGAAGAGGCGCTCTCCGACGGGCCCCAGTCGCTCAAGCCCGAGCGCTTCGCCGCGCTGATGGAACGGGTGCGCCGCATCGCGCGGGCCATGGACCGGGACCTCTAGCGGCTCCAGGGCTATAATTGTCGGCAATGCGCTTGAGCGCTCGGCCACGAACGAGGCGGCGTCCCCTGATCATCGGGATCACGGCGTCGCTCGCGCTCCATCTGCTCGTATTCGGGGCGCTCCTTTGGCTGCGACCGTCGTCGACCACCCCCCTGCTCAAGCGCGGCGAGCCGCTCTTCGTCGAGCTACCGCAAGCCGACGCAGAGGCCCAGCGCGGCGCCCCCGCCGCCCCGGCGCCTCCTGTTCCAGCCCCGAAGGGCCGGCCCACGCCTCCAGCACCCCGCGTCGCCAAGGCTCCGCCGCCGGCCGCGCCCAGCCAGCCTGCTCCGCGCGCGCCCGAACGGCCGAGCGTCGCGAGCGCACCGACGGCGCCCGTCGCTCCCGCGCCGCCGGCGCCGGACGCCGACGGGCCCCGAGCGGCCGCCGCGCCCTCGAAGCCCACCGAGCCACTCGTGAACGAGCCGGTGCGCACTCCCGAGCCTCAGCCGCAGGAAGCCGCCCCCGCGGCGCCGGCGGCTCCGGCGCCGCGGGTCGCCGTCGCGCCGGAGCCCCGCGAGCCCGTGCCCGACATCCGGTCGCTGCGCCGTGGCGGCTCGGGCCCGGGCGGCGCCGGGGGAAAGGGAGAGGCCTGGGCGGGCATCGAGGGCGAGCCGATCCCGCTCGATTCGTCCGATCCGAAGTACAACGACTATCTCGACCGCGTGCGGCGAATGATCAAGGAAAAGTGGGGCTATCCCTGCATCAAGGACGCGGTGAGCGGGCATTGCGACTACAAGTCGGCCCGGCTCGTGATCGTTTTCGGCATCCTCAAGGATGGCCGCGTACCCATGCTGGAAGTGTCGCAGCAGTCGGGCTACGGGATCTACGACGACTACGCCGCGAACGCGATCCGGCTGGCCTCGCCGTTCCCGCCCGTACCGGCGGCCCTGATGGCGGCGGCGAAACCCGGCAGCGCCGGGGTGCGCATCATGGCCAACTTCAACTACGTGCTCGTCGAGAGCTCGCTCACCAATATCCTCCGTTGAAGCGGTTGTACTTCCAAGGTGTTGGCGGTAGCATGATCGTCACTCTGGATAGGCTCGTAGCTCAGTGGGAGAGCGCCTCTCTGACGCAGAGGAGGTCGGCGGTTCGAAACCGCCCGAGCCTACCACTCACACACACGGGCGAGCGCACCACTGTCTGAAGAAGAGCGACATCTCAAGCTGACCGGCGACTTCGACTGCGATCCCTCGCCGCTCGCGACGCTGCGTCACTCCACCTCGCACGTCATGGCCCAGGCGGTGAAGCGGCTCTTCCCGTCGGTGCGCGTGGCGATCGGCCCCGCGATCGAGGACGGCTTCTACTACGACTTCGCCAAGGCGGAGCCGTTCACACCCGAGGACCTCGTGACGATCGAAGAGGTCATGCGGGAGATCGCGAAGGCGGATCATCCCTTCGAGCGCCAGGAGATGTCGCGCGACGAGGCGATCGGCTTCTTCCGCGAGCGTGGCGAGCCGTTCAAGGTCGAGATCCTCGAGGGCATCGCCGCCCCGCGCGTGTCGCTCTACCGCCAGGGAGACTTCATCGATCTCTGCCGCGGCCCGCACGTGGTGTCGACCGGTCAGGTGAAGCACTTCAAGCTCCTCTCGTCCTCCGGCGCCTACTGGCGCGGCGACGAGCGGAACCCGATGCTCCAGCGGATCTACGGCACCGCCTGGCTCACGCAGGAGGAGCTCGACAAGCATCTCTGGCGGCTCGAGGAGGCGAAGAAGCGCGACCATCGGAAGCTCGGGCGCGAGCTCGATCTGTTCGAGCTCCACGACGTCTCGCCGGGCGCGCCCTTCTGGCTTCCGAACGGCTGGACGGTCGTGCGCGAGCTGGAACGCTTCGTGCGGGAAGCGCTGGACGCGCGGGGCTACCAGGAGATCTCCACGCCGATCCTCGTCAACAAGCGGCTCTGGGAGCAATCGGGGCACTGGGACCACTATCGGGACAACATGTTCATGGTCGAGGTCGAGGAGCAGCTCTTCAGCCTCAAGCCGATGAACTGTCCGGAGTCCACGCTCGTCTACCGTCACACGCTGCGCTCGTACCGCGACCTTCCGCTGCGCTACGCCGACATGGGGCGGCTGCACCGGAACGAGCGCTCCGGCACCCTGACGGGGCTCCTCCGCGTCCGGCAGTTCACGCAGGACGACGCCCACATCTATTGCCGGCCCGATCAGCTCCAGGACGAGATCACGGCGATGCTCGAGCTGGTGCGCGACTGGTACAAGACCTTCGCGCTCGAGGCGTTCTTCAAGCTGTCCACGCGCCCGGAGAAGTCCCTGGGGACGGACGAGCAGTGGGCCGTCGCCGAGCGGGCGCTCCAAGATGCGCTGCGCACCAACGGCCTCGCGTTCGACCTGAACCCCGGCGACGGGACCTTCTATGGGCCCAAGATCGATGTGGACGTCCAGGACGCGCTGGGACGGCGGTGGCAGAACGCCACCATCCAGGTCGACTTCCAGCAGCCGGACCGCTTCGCGCTCGAGTACATCGACAGCGACGGGCAGCCCAAGCGCCCGGTCATGGTCCACCGCGCGATCCTGGGCTCGTTCGAGCGCTTCGTCGGCGTCCTCATCGAGCACTACGCCGGCGCCTTCCCGACGTGGCTGGCGCCCGTCCAGGCGCGAGTGCTGCCGATCAGCGAGAAGCACGTCGAGTACGCGCGCACGGTGCACGCCCGCCTGCGCGCCGTGCGCCTCCGGGCCGAGCTCGACGACCGAAACGAGAAGCTCGGCTACCGCATCCGCGACGCGCAGCTCCGGAAGGTGCCGTACATGCTCGTCGTCGGCGCGCGGGAGGCCGAGAACGGCACCGTGAGCCTCCGCCATCGCACCGGGGACGACCTCGGCGCCGTCCCGCTCGAGCGCGTGCTCACCGAGCTCACCCGCGAGATCGCGTCGCGCGACGCCAGCCTCACCGTGGGCCGCTCGTGATCGGCCAGCCGGCCGAACCTATCGTCGGTTTAGAGTCGCGCCTCGGCCGGCGGGGCCCCCGCCCCACGACGGCCTGCGGCGCGCACGACCGTCTAGAGTCGCGCCTCGGCCGGCGGGGCCCCCGCCCCACGACGGCCTGCGGCGCGCACGACCGTCTAGAGTCGCGCCTCGGCCGGCGGGGCCCCCGCCCCACGACGGCCTGCGGCGCGCACTACCACGCCGCGCCACGCGGCTAACGAGGAGCCACGCCTATCAGTCAAGCCAAGGACATCCGTATCAACGAAGGCATCCGGGTCCGTGAAGTGCGCGTCGTCAGCGCCAACGGCGAACAGCTCGGCATCATGCCGATCGCCCAGGCCCTCGACACCGCCCGCCAGCAAGAGTTCGATCTGGTCGAGGTCGCGCCCGACGCCCAGCCGCCGGTGTGCCGTATCATGGACTTCGGCAAGTACAAGTACACGCAGGCGCGGCGGCTGAAGGAAGCGCGCAAGAAGCAGACGACCATCCAGGTCAAGGAAGTCAAGATGGGGCCCAAGACGGAGAAGCACGACTTCGACTTCAAGCTCAAGCACGTGCGGCGCTTCCTGGAGGAGGGCCACAAGGCCAAGGTCACCGTGCGCTTCAAGGGACGCGAGATGGCTCACACGGAGCTCGGGTGGAAGATGCTCAACAAGATGGTCGAGGCGACGCAGGACATCGCCAACACCGAGAACAATCCGCGGCTCGAGGGCCGGATGCTGCACATCATCCTGAGCCCCAAGGTCCACAATTAGGCCGTCGGCGAGGCTTTGAAGGTAGGGCGAACCGCAGGGCGTCGAGCCCGAGGCGAGTCTGTGGAAGGGAGATTCGGATGCCGAAGATGAAGACCAAGCGGGGGGCGAGGAAGCGGCTCAAGCGGACCGGCTCGGGCAAGCTCATGCGGGCCGGCGGCTGGAAGCAGCACAAGCTCCAGAAGAAGGATCCCAAGCGTCGCCGGAGACTCCGTGCGGCGAAACTGGTCGACAAAGCGGACGAGCCCCGGCTGCGGGTGCTCGTGCCCTATCTGTGATCCGGGAGGAGTCGGAGAATGCCACGGGCAAAGGGTGGACCGAAGACACGCCGACGGCGCAAGAAGATCCTCAAGAAGGCGAAGGGGTATTTCGGTGGGCGCCGGAAGCTCTACAAGACCGCCGCCGAGACCGTCCTGCGGGCTGGGGCGTTCGCGTACCGCGGCCGCAAGCAGAAGAAGCGCGAGGCGCGGAGCCTCTGGATCGTGCGGATCAACGCGGCGTGCCGCCAGGTAGGGCTCTCGTACTCGAAATTCATGTCCGCGCTCAAGAAGGCGGGGATCAACCTCGATCGCAAGGTGCTGGCGGAGCTGGCGGTGACCGATCCGTCCGCGTTCGCGAAGCTCACCGAGACCGCTAGAGCCCAGAGCCGGTAGTTCGTGGGGCACCCGCGCGTCGACGCCATCGTCCAGCAAGCGCGAGAGGCGGTCGCCGCGGCGCAGTCGTCCGCCGAGCTCGAAGCGGTCCGCGTCGGCGTGCTCGGCCGCCAGGGCGCCCTGACGCAACTCCTGCGATCGCTCGGCACGCTGCCGCCGGATGAGCGCCCGCTCGTCGGCTCGGCTGCGAACGAGGCCAAGCGCGAGCTCGAAGGCCTGCTGGACGCGCGGCTCGCCGCGACCCACGAGACGGAGCGACAGGCCGAGCGGAGCCGTCGGCGGCTCGACCTCACGCTGCCGGGCCGCCGCCCGCCGAGGGGGTCGCTGCATCCGCTGACGCGCGTCCACGACGAGATCGTCGCGATCTTCGCCGGGCTCGGCTTCTCGGTCGCCGAGGGGCCCGAGATCGAGACCGACTACCACAACTTCGAGGCGCTCAACATCCCGCGCGACCATCCCGCGCGGGACATGCAGGACACGCTCTACCTGTCGGAGAGCACGCTCCTGCGCACCCACACCTCGCCGGTGCAGATCCGGACGATGCTGGCGCAGAAGCCACCTGTCCGCATCATCGTGCCCGGCCGGGTCTATCGCCGGGACGTCGCCGACATGTCGCACTCGCCGATGTTCCACCAGGTCGAAGGGCTCGCGGTGGACCGCGGCATCACCATGGCGGATCTCAAGGGCACGCTCGAGCTGTTCGCGCGCGAGATGTTCGGGCCGCGATCCCGCATCCGCTTCCGGCCGTCCTTCTTCCCGTTCACCGAGCCCTCCGCCGAGGTGGACGTGCTGTGCTTCGTCTGTCTCGGGGACGGCTGCCGGCTCTGCAAGCAGGGCGGCTGGCTCGAGATCCTGGGCTCGGGCATGGTGCATCCCCAGGTGTTGCGCAACGTCGGCTACGACCCCGAGGAGGTCACCGGCTGGGCGTTCGGGATGGGCATCGACCGCATCGCGATGCTGAAGTACGGCATCGACGACCTCCGCCTGTTCTTCGAGAACGACCTGCGCTTCCTGAGACAGTTCGCGTGAAGATTCTCTACGGGTGGGTCAGGGAGTTCGTCGACCTTCGGCTGACGGCCGCGCAGGCGGCCGACCGCCTCATCAACGCGGGCATCGAGGTCGCGTCCGTCACGCCGCTCGCCCCCGATTGGAAGGGCGTGGTCGTCGGGGAGATCGAGGCCATCGAGCGTGAGCTCGGCGAGAGCCACGGCCATCGGCTCCTCGTGTGCCGCGTGAGCACCGGGCGCGATCGCTACGCCGTCGTGTGCGGCGCGCCGAACACGAAGGTCGGCGCCCGCGCCGCCTTCGCGCCGCCCGGCGCCGTCCTGCCCGGCGGCCGGCGGATCGGCACCGCGAAGATCCACGGGGTCGAATCGCAGGGGATGCTCTGCTCCGAGCAGGAGCTCGGGATCGGGGAGGAGCACGACGCGGGAATTCTGCTGCTGGACGGTGCCCGGCCCGGCACCGATCTGATCGCGGCGCTCGGCCTCGACGACCACGTGCTCGAGGTCGAGATCACCCCGAACCGGCCCGACTGCCTCTCCGTCATGGGCATCGCGCGCGAGCTTTCGGCGCTTACCGGCGCCCGCTTCCGCCCGCCCGCGGTCGCGCTGAAAGAGTCGGGAGACGCCGCGCGAAGCCTGGCGCGCGTGCGCATCGAGGCGCCCGACCTCTGCCACCGGTTCACGGCGCGCGTCGTCAGCGGCGTCACTGTCGGCCCCTCGCCCGGGTGGCTCAGAGCACGGCTGCGCGCGGTCGGGCTTCGCCCGATCAGCAACGTCGTCGACGCCACCAACTACGTCCTCTGGGAGCTCGGCCAGCCGTTGCACGCCTACGACTACGACCGCGTGGCCGACGGGACGATCGTCGTGCGGCGCGCCCGGGCCGGCGAGCGGTTCACGACGCTCGACGGACAGGAGCGGCCGCTCGACGGCTCGATGCTGCTGATCGCCGATCCGCGACAGGCCATCGGGCTCGCCGGCGTGATGGGCGGCGCCAACACCGAAGTGACCGCCGGGACGAGCCGCGTGCTTCTGGAGAGCGCCTGGTTCGCGCCCGCCTCGATCCGGCGGACGTCGCGCGCGCTCGGCCTGCGGACCGATGCCGCGTACCGGTTCGAGCGCGGCGCTGACGTCGAGGCGCTCGTGACGGCGTCGGCGCGCGCGGCGGGGCTCATCGCCGAGCTGGCCGGCGGTACGATCGCGCGCGGCGTCGTCGACGCCTATCCGCGGAAGCGGAAGCCCCAGCGGATACGCCTCCGAATGGCGCGGGTGAAGCGCGTCCTCGGCGTGGCGCCGTCGACGGCGCAAGCCAGGAAGATCCTCACGGGTCTCGGCCTGCCGGTGAAGACCCGCGGCGCCGACCTCGAGGTCGTGGTGCCGAGCTTCCGACGCGACGTCTCGATGGAAGACGATCTCGTCGAGGAGATCATCCGCGTCTGGGGTTACGACCGGATCCCGTCCACGTTGCCAGGCGGCGCGATCGCCCTCGTCACGTACCCTCCGAACCTGCGTCAGAGCCAGACGGTCCGTCGGGCGCTCGTGGGGGCGGGGCTCGCGGAGGTGATCGCATACAGCTTCAGCGATCCCGCACGGGCCGCGCTCTTCCGCCGACCGTCCGATGGGGCGCCCGTCGAGCTGCTGAACCCGCTGAGCCAGGACGCGTCGTGGCTGCGCTCGCATCCGCTCGAAGGGGTCCTCGGCGCGGTGGCGATCAACGTGCGCCGCCAGCAGCCGGACGTCCGAGTGTTCGAGGTCGGCAAGACCTATGGGCGGGGCGGTGGTGGCGACACCGGAACGATCGAGCCGCGCTGGGTCACCATCGCGCTCACCGGCGCCCGAGGCGAGCCGGGCTGGTCCGGGGGGCAGGAGCGAGCCGACGTGTACGACGCCAAGGGGCTCGCCGAGCACGTGCTCGAGGCACTCGGCGTGCGCGCGAGCACCGGCGAGAGCGGCGCGCTCGGCGGATTCGAGCCCGACTGCCACGGCACCCTCGTGACCGAGAGCGGCGCGGTCCTCGCGGAGTTCGGCGAGGTCGCGGCGACGTTGCGCGAGAGCCTCGGCATCCCGACGCCCGTCTTCGCCGCCGCCGTGTCGCTCGACGCCGCCGCGGCGGTGGTCCCCGCGCCGACGCGCTACCAGGCGCTCCCGCGCTTCCCGGCGGTCGAGCGCGACCTGGCCTTCGTCGTCGTCGGCGACCAGATGCTGACCGCGGCCCGGATCGAATCGGCGCTTCGGGAGGCGGCCGGACCGCTCCTGCGCCGGCTCGTGCTCTTCGACGTGTTCCGGTTCCCCGACGGCCGGTCCAGTCTCGCGTGGCGGCTCCTCTTCCAGGCCGAGGACCGGACCCTCACCGACGACGAGGTGAACGCGATCCAGGAGCGTGTCGTGCGGCGGATCACCGAAACCTTCCACATCACCCTGCGGAGCGGCTGATGGGCGATGGCGTCGTCGAGCGATTGACCGAACTCGAACAAGCGGTGAGGCGCGCCGCCGAAGCGATCGGGCGGCTGCGCGAGGAGAACGCGCAGCTCAAGCGCGAGGTGAGGCGGCTCACCGAGGAGCGCCGCCAGGTGCTGAATCAGGTGGACACGATCTTGAAAGACATCGGCAAGCTCGACCTCGACAGGCCACAAGAATGAGCGAGCCGCGCGAGCCCCAGCGGATCGAGCTGAACCTGCTCGGGCAGACGCTCACGATCCGGTCCGAGGCGTCGCCCAACTATCTGCGCACGCTCGCGAAGTACCTCGAGCAGCGGGTGACGGCGCTCAAGCAATCGGGCGTGAAGGACGCGCAGACGGCGCTGGCGCTGGCGGCGCTCGACATCACCGACGAGCTGTTCCGGGCGCGCGAGGACAAGACGCGCGACGAAGGCGACGTCGGCGCTCGCCTCGGCGCTCTCGTGGCTATTCTCGAAAAAGTTGCGCCGCGCGAGCCTGGCGCGGATCGCTAGCCGGCGGCGGGCGGGGGCCGGGCCGGCGCGGGAGGGGCCGACCGGACCACGCTGCACGCGTGCGCTGCTCCGCGGCGGCTGGGCTCCATCCGGGCGCGCGGCGCCCGCTGCCGCGTTGAGGGAACGGGTCCGGTCGGCCCCTCCCGCGCCGGCCCGGCCCCCGCCCGCCGCCGGCTAGCGCCGTTCGCGGTTTCGACGACCGCGCTGTTGCAGCTCGCCAGCTGGCTGTGCGCTGGGCCGCACGCGATTCGAGCTCAGAACTTGCCGTGGCGGCCGGCGCCGGAGGCGAAGCGTTGGGCGCCGGCGACGGCTTCGCCGGTGTTGAACGATGCCACGCCGAGCGCGTGCTCGCGTCGGAGCGCGGCCGGGAGTTTCGCGCCCAGCGACTCGTAGGCCGATCGCCGGTCACAGCCGACGGCGTTGGGTGGGAAGGCGGCGATCGTGGCGGCGAGGGCTTCGGCCTCGTGTCGGGCTCGGCCGCGCGGCACGACGCGGCTCGCGAGGCCGATCCGCTCGGCTTCGCGCGCGTCCACCGGTCGGCCGGTCAGGATGAGATCGAGCGCGCGCCCGAGCCCGACGAGCGTCGGCAGGCGCACGGTGCCGCCGTCGATGAGGGGGATGCCCCAGCGCCGGTTGAAGACGCCCATCACCGCGTCTTCCTCGAGCACGCGGAGGTCGCACCAGAGGGCGAGCTCGAAGCCACCGGCGACGGCATAACCCGAGACCGCCGCGATCACGGGCTTCGACAGGCGCAGGCGCGTGGGCCCCATCGGCCCGTCGCCGTAGAGGAGCCGGCGCTTCGTCGGTCCCACCGCGACCGCCTTCAGATCGGCGCCGGCGCAGAAGGTGCCGTTCGCGCCCCACAGCACCGCGACCCGCGCGCCGTGGTCGCCGTCGAACGCGCGAAACGCGGCGGCCAGCGCCCTGCCGGTGGGGCGGTCGATCGCGTTGCGGCGATCGGGCCGGTCGAGGATGATCGTAGTCACGGGGCCGGACGACTCGCTTCTGACGCTCGGGCGCTCTTCCATGGTCGGTGGTCTCCTCGGGTCCGCGCACAGCTCGTCCGCGCCAACCGCGCGAGCAACAATCTTCTTGACGCACGGTCGCGCCGTAAGGTACCAAGATTTGTCCCTGCGCTGTTGGTGATGCCGGGGGGAAGTTTCAACCTCGTTTACAAAACGGGAGCTGTGGACGAGGGCGGTGTGCAAGCCCCTCTCGAAGGGGAAGCCTGAAGCCCTCCAATTAACGGCGCCCACCTGGTAATACCAGGTTCGAAACACCGTCGGCACACGGCAGAGGCGGGGATTTGACTCCCTCGCTCGGTGCCCCCTATACTGCGGCAATGCAAGGCATTTGGCTCATTCTCGACTCGCTGATCGCGGTGCTGGCCCTCGTGCTCGGGTTCATCCTCCACAAGTGGATCAGCGACCGTAAGGTCGGGGACGCGTCGAATCGAGCCGAGCGCATCATTCAGGACGCCGAGCGCGACGCCGCCAACCGCCGGAAGACCGCCGACCTCGAGTCGCAGGAGACCGCGCTGAAGGCGCGCACCGCGTTCGAAGCGGAGTCGCGCACGCGTGAGATCAGCATCCAGCAGATGGAGCAGCGCGTCCTCTCGAAGGAAGAAGAGCTCGCGCGCAAGCTCGACCAGCTCGACCGGCGACTCACCGAGTCCGGCGCGAAGGACCGCGACCTCGCGGCCCGCGAGAAGACGATCGGCGAGAAGGAAGGGCGGCTCGCGATCGCGCTCGACGAGCAGCGCCGCAAGCTCGAATCGATCGCCAGCCTCACCGCGGAAGAGGCCAAGCGCCAGCTCCTGGCGCAGATGGAGACCGAGTCGCGCCGCGAGGCGCAGCTGGTCGGGATGCGGCTCGAGGAGGAAGCGCGCGAGACCGCGCTGGAGAAGGCGCGAGAAGTGCTCGCGACGACCATCCAGCGCCTGGCCCCGGACTACACGGTCGAGACGGCCGTCTCGGTCGTCGACCTCCCCTCCGACGACATGAAGGGCCGCATCATCGGCCGCGAGGGACGTAACATCCGGGCGCTGGAGCAGCACACCGGCGTCGATTTGATCGTCGACGACACGCCCGAAGCCGTCCTGATCTCGGCGTACGATCCCTACCGCCGCGAGATCGCGCGGCGCGCGCTGCAGGTGCTGATCGCCGACGGGCGCATCCATCCGGCCCGCATCGAGGAGGTCGTCGAGAAGGTCAAGAAGGAGATGGACCAGCACCTGAAGGAGGAAGGCGAGAAGGCGTGCTTCGAGGTCGGTGTCCACGGGCTGCATGCCGAGCTCGTGAAGCTCGTCGGGCGGATGAAGTTCAGGACCTCCTACGGGCAGAACTGCCTCCAGCACTCCAAGGAAGTCGCGTGGCTCGCGGGCATGATGGCCGCCGAGGTGAAGGCCGACGTCAAGCTCGCCAAGCGGATGGGGCTCCTGCACGACATCGGCAAGGCGCTCACGCACGAGCAGGAGGGCAGCCATCCCGAGCTCTCGCTGCAGGTGCTGACGAAGTACAACGAGTCGGCCAAGGTCATCAACGCGGCGCTCTGCGGCCACGAGAACGTCGAGCCCGAGACGATCGAAGCGGTGCTGGTCGAGGCCGCCGACGGCATCTCGGCGGCGCGCCCCGGCGCGCGGCGCGACGTGCTCGAGTCGTACATCAAGCGCCTGGCGAAGCTCGAGGAGATCGCGCTCTCCTACAAAGGCGTCGAGATGTGCTACGCGATCCAGGCCGGCCGCGAGCTGCGGGTCATCACGAAAGCCGACATCGTCTCCGACCTCGACGCGCACCAGCTCGCGAAGGACATCAGTAAGCGCATCGAAGCCGAGATGCAGTATCCCGGCCACATCAAAGTGGTCGTCATCCGCGAGACGCGCGCCGTCGAAGTGGCGAAGTAGCTCCCCATGAACATCCTGATGGTCGGAGACGTCTACGGCGAGCCCGGCCGGCAGGCGATCGCGAAGCTCCTCCCCCGCCTGCGCCAGGAGCACGCGATCGACTTCTGTGTCGTCAACGTCGAGAACGCGGCGGGCGGCTTCGGCGTGACCGCGGCGATCGCCCGGCAGACCCTCGAGGCGGGCGCCGATGTCATGACGTCCGGGAACCACATCTGGGACAAGCGCGAGATCGTCGAGTACATCGCCAAGGAGAATCTGCTGCTGCGCCCCGCGAACTTCCCGACCGGGGCGCCCGGCGTCGGGTACGTCACCGTGAAGAGTGGCCCGCACCGGGTCGCGGTGGTGAACCTCATGGGGCGCGTCTTCATGCTCCCGATCGACTGCCCGTTCCGGAAGGCGGACGAGATTCTCCCCGAGCTTCGGAAGGAGACCCCGATTATTCTCGTGGACATGCACTGCGAGGCGACGTCCGAGTCGCTCGCGATGGGCTGGTATCTCGACGGGCGCGCCAGCGCGGTCGTCGGGACGCACCGCCACGTGCAGACGGCGGACGAGCGCGTGCTCCCGGGCGGCACGGCCTACATCACCGACCTCGGCCTCACCGGGCCGACCGACGGCGTCATCGGCGTGGACCGCGATCAGATCATCCAGCGGTTTCTCAACCAGATGCCGATCCGCTTCGAGACCGCCAAGGGCCCCGCGGCCCTCCAGGGCGTGGTGATCGTGGTCGAGCCCGAGACCGGTCGCGCATCGTCGATCCGCCGACTCCGCGTTCCGGTTTGATCCTCGACGGCAAGCTCGTCGCCCAGACCGTGCTGGACGACGTCCGCGCGGGCGTGGCGCGCTTGAAGGACACGACCGGCGCGGCCCCGACGCTCGCCGTCGTCCTGGTGGGTGACTTCGCACCGTCGAAGGTCTACGTCGCGAACAAGAAACGGGCGGCCGACACCGTCGGGATCGCCTCCCAGGACCACATCCATCCCGAGGGGCTCGACCGCGCAGCGCTGCTGGCGCTGCTGCGACGGCTCAACGCCGACCGCGGCGTCCACGCGATCCTGCTCCAGCTCCCTCTGCCCGCCGCGCTCGACCAGGACGAGGCGATCGCCGCGATCACCCCTGACAAGGACGTCGACGGCCTGCACCCGGCCAACCTCGGGCGGCTACTCGCCGGCGCTCCGACCGTCGTGCCCTGCACGCCCGCCGGCTGCGTGGAGATCCTCGACCATTACCGGTGCGATCTGAAGGGGGCCGAGGCGGTCGTGATCGGCCGCTCGCGGCTCGTCGGCAAGCCGCTGGCCCAGCTCCTCCTGGCACGTCACGCCACGGTCACGATGTGCCACACGCGTACGCGCGATCTCGCGGCCCACACGCGCCGCGCCGATGTCCTCTGCGTCGCGGCCGGGCGCCCGCGCACCGTGACCGGCGACATGGTGAAAGAGGGCGCCTGGGTGATCGACGTCGGGATCAACCGCCTCGAGACCGGCAAGCTCGTCGGCGACGTCGACTTCGCGAGTGTGGCGGCGCGGGCCCACGCGATCACGCCGGTGCCCGGCGGGGTCGGCCCGATGACGATCGCGATGCTCCTGCGCAACACGCTGCGCGCGGCCGAGCGCCAGGTGGGGGCGGCGTGAGCTCGCCCCGCGCGGTGCTGACCGTCTCCGAGCTGACCACGCGGCTCGGCCAGGTGCTGGAAGAGCGCTTCCCGGCGGTGTGGGTCGAGGGCGAGATCTCGAACTTTCGCCTCTACGGCTCCGGCCACGCCTACTTCACGCTCAAGGACGCCGACGCCCAGCTGCGCGCCGTCCTGTTCAGGACGCGCATGCGACGGATCCGGTTCGAGCCCGCCGACGGCTTGCACGTCATGGCGTTCGGCAGCGTGGAGATCTACCCGCAGCGGGGCGAATACCAGCTGGTCGTCGAGCTGCTCGAGCCCAAGGGCCTCGGCGCGCTGCAGCTCGCCTTCGAGCAGCTCAAGACGCGCCTGCAGGCCGAGGGGCTCTTCGAACAGGCGCGCAAGCGTGGCCTGCCGAGATTTCCGCGGAAGATCGGCATCGTCACCTCGACGAGCGGCGCCGCGATCCGCGACATGCTGCGCGTGATCGGCCGACGCTTCGGCGAGCTCCACATCGTCATCGCGCCCTGTCGGGTGCAGGGCGAGGGCGCGGCCGAGGAGATCGCCCAGGGGCTCCGGGATCTGAACGGGCTCGGCGACGTCGACGTCATCATCGTCGGTCGGGGCGGCGGCTCGCTCGAGGACCTCTGGGCCTTCAACGAGGAAGCCGTCGCCCGAGCGATCGCCGCGTCGAAGGTGCCCGTCGTGTCGGCCGTCGGCCACGAGGTGGATTTCACGATCGCCGACTTCGTCGCTGACTTGCGCGCACCCACGCCGTCGGCGGCCGCGGAGCTCGTCGTGCGCGAGAAGCAGGCCGTGGTCGATACCCTCGGCCAGCTGCGCGTGCGGCTCGAGCGCACCGCCGCCCGGCCGCTGCGCGACCTCGAGCGCCGGGTGGACGAGCTGACGATGCGCCTGCGCCGCGGGATGCGCGGCGAAGTGAGCCGCGCCTCGCATCGCGTCGAGATGGCGACCGCGGCGCTGCGCGCGTCGGACCCGGTCGCGCGGGTGATCAACGGCCGTCATCGTCTGGAGGGCCTCGAGTCGCGCCTGGTCATCTCGCTCACCCGTCGCTGCGATCGCGCGCGCTACCGTCTGCGGACGGCGGTCGGGCGGCTCGACTCGCTCTCGCCGCTGGCGGTGCTCGGGCGCGGCTACAGCCTGACGCGCACGCCGACCGGCGAGGTCGTGAGAGGCGCCGGGCAGGTGAGCGTCGGGGACGACGTTCGTGTGCTCCTGCACCGGGGCAGTCTCGACGCGCGCGTGACCGCGACCAGGGAAGAGGATGACCGACCTAAAGTTTGAGGACTGCCTGGCTCGGCTCGAGCAGATCGTGAGCCGGCTGGAGGGCGGCAATCTCCCGCTCGAGGAGTCGCTGACGATCTTCGAGGAGGGGATCGGCCTGGCGCGGAGCTGCGCCCGCTATCTCGAGGAGGCCGAGAAGCGGATCGAGGTGCTCGCTAAAGACGACACCGGCGCCCTCGGCGCCCGGCCCTTCTCCTGGGAGCCCGAGCGGGAGCCATGAGCGCGTTCGACCTCGACGGCTACCTGAAGGAGCGCCGCGCGCTGGTGGACGCCGCCCTCGAGCGGTTCCTGCCGGGCGAAGACACCCCGCCGCCGACCGTGCATCGCGCGATGCGCTACAGCGTGATGGCCGGCGGCAAGCGGTTGCGGCCGATCCTCGTGATCGCGGGCGCCGAGGCGGTCGGGGCCACCCCCGCCACCGTGATGCCGACGGCGTGCGCGCTCGAGCTGATCCACACCTACTCGCTGATCCACGACGATTTGCCGGCGATGGACGACGACGACTATCGCCGAGGGCGATTGACGAACCACAAAGTCTTCGGTGACGCGATGGCGATCCTCGCCGGCGACGCGCTGCTCACGTTCGCCTTCGAGCTGGTGGCCGAGAACGCAGCGCTCGTCCCCGACCCGCGGGTGATCTGCGATGTCGTCGCCGAGATCGCCGACGCGGCCGGCACCGGCGGCATGGTGGCCGGCCAGGTCGTGGACATCGAGTCGGAGGGCAAGACGATCACGCCCGAGACGCTCGAGTTCATTCACACCCGGAAAACAGCCGCGCTCATCCGCGCCTCGCTCTCGGTGGGCGCGCGCCTGGGCGGGGGCGATGCGGCGGCGCTCGCCGCCATCGCCGACGCCGGGCAGAGCCTCGGGCTGGCGTTTCAGATCGTTGACGATATCCTGGACGTCGAGGGGAGCCTGGAGGCGCTGGGCAAGACCGCCGGCAGCGACGAGCGCAAGCAGAAGGCGACCTATCCGGCGCTGCACGGCATCGAGGCCTCGCGCCGCGAGGCGAGACGATTGATCGAACGGACGAAGAGCCGGCTCGGCGTGTTCGGGGCCCGATCGGCGCCGCTCTGCGCGCTCGCCGACTTCGTCGTGGAGAGGAAGAACTAGTGTCGTCGATCACGGGCCTCTACGCGCGCGAGATCCTCGATTCGCGCGGCAATCCGACGATCGAGGTGGAAGTGCAGCTCGAGTCCGGCGCCTGGGGCCGCGCGGCGGTGCCCTCGGGCGCGTCGACCGGCAAGCGCGAGGCGCTCGAGCTGCGCGACGGCGACGGCCAGCGCTACCGCGGCAAAGGCGTGCGCCAGGCGGTGCGTAACGTCGAGGAGACGATCGCGCCCGAGGTCGAGGGCCTGGAGGCCTCCGAGCAGGCGTCCGTCGATCAGGCGCTGCTCGAGCTGGACGGCACCCCGAACAAGTCGGCCATCGGCGCCAACGCGATCCTCGGCGTGTCCCTCGCCGTGGCCCGTGCGGCGGCCGACGACGCCGGGCTGCCACTCTACGCTTATCTCGGCGGGGTCGGCGCGCGGCTCATGCCGGTGCCCATGCTGAACGTGCTCAACGGCGGTGCCCACGCCGACAACGGCATCGACTTCCAGGAGTTCATGCTGGTGCCGGCGGGCGCCGAGAACTTCGCCGGCGCGATCCGCATGGGCGCCGAGATCTTCCACACGCTGAAGGAGATCTTGCACGACAAAGGCCTCTCGACGGGCGTCGGCGACGAGGGCGGCTTCGCGCCGAACCTCGCTAGCAACAGCGCCGCCCTCGACTTGTTCCTGCAAGCCATCGAGAAGGCCGGCTACCGACCCGGCGAGGATGTCCTGATGGCGCTCGACGTGGCGGCGAGCGAATTCGCCGAGTCGGGCGGCCGGTACCGGCTGCGGCGCGAGAACCTCGTCCTCTCGAGCGAGGAGATGATCCATCGCTACGAGCAGCTGCTCGACCGCTATCCGATCGTCTCGATCGAGGACGGCCTGGGCGAAGACGACGTCGCGGGCTGGGGGGCGATGACACGCAAGCTCGGCCACCGGGTCCAGCTCGTCGGCGACGACGTCTTCGTGACGAATCCCGCGATCATCCAGCAGGCGATCAAGAACAACCTGGCCAACGCCGTGCTCATCAAGGTGAACCAGGTCGGCACGCTCACCGAGACGCTCGAGGCGATCGAGCTCGCCAAGCGCGCGGGCTACGGCACGGTCATCTCGCACCGCTCGGGGGAGACCGAGGACACGTTCGTCGCCGACCTCGCCGTCGCCGTCAACGCCGGCCAGATCAAAACTGGTTCCGTCGCGCGGGGCGAGCGGACCGCAAAGTACAACCAGCTCCTGCGCATCGAGGAAGAGCTGGGCCACGCCGCCTCGTGGCCGGGACGTTCCCTCTACACTCGCGTCGCCCGGTGACGGCCCGGCGCGCCGACCATCGAGGGCTGAGCCCGCATCGCGTCGGCACCGTCGCCATGGTGGTGCTGGCGTCGGGGCTCGCCCTGTTCGGTGTGAAGGAATCGGTCCGCGCCTGGCAGCTGCGGCGCGACATGCAGACGGTCGAGCACGAGCTGACGACCTTGCGCGCGCGGCAGGAGCAGCTCACGCGGACCGTGGACCGTCTGCGCACCGACCCGCTCTACATCGAGAAGCTCGCCCGCGAGGAGATGGGCATGGTCCGCGAGGGCGAGACCGTCCTGAAGTTCCCGTCGCAGGCTGCTCCCTCCCCCCGCTGAGCGTCGCGTGGACGCGTTCTGGGCCTGGTTCTGGGGCGCCGGATGGTTCTGGTTCGCGATGTTCTGGATGGCGCTGCTCGTCAACGGCCGCGCCGCCTTCAAGCTCTTGCTCGACTGGAAGGGCATGCTCACGACCTGTCGCCTCGTCGACGACGCGTACGCGACCCTCGACACGCTGCCCGACGAGGCCGCGCTCGAGCACGAGCCGGCGGCGCCCGTCTTCGTCCACCTGGTACCGGCGTGGCAGGAGCCCGGCATCGCGACGACCTTGCGCGCGCTGCTCGGCTCGCGCTATCCGCACGCCAAGCGGCACGTTGTCGTCGCCACCCGCGCCGAGGAGAACCGCGCGCCCCATCCGACGATGGGGGCGCCGACCGCGGAGCTGGTGCGACGCTTCCGCGAGAGCCTGCCGCCCTGGCAGCAAAAGATGCTCTCGATCGTCGAGATGCCCGGCCACGGACGGAAGGCACATCAGCTCAACTGGGCGCTCCGGCCCGAGGTCATCAAGGTTTTGCTCGAAGGCCGGTACGAGCCCGAGCGCGTCTGGATCGGACTGAGCGACGCCGACTCGATTCCTGATCCGAACGCCTATCGATGGATCGCCGCCGATCTCATGCGCGACGGCGGAAGCCTCGCTTATCAGGGCGTGACGCTCTCGCTCGCCAACTTCGACCGCCTCGACGTGCGGGGCCGGGTGTGCGCCGTGCAGCAGTCGTCTATTTTCATCCGCGTGTCGATCGCGCGGCTCATCAACGAGCGGCGGCGGATCGCGATGTTCAGGCACCTGGCGACGCGGGCGCCGCGCCTGGCCCGGCTGATCCGGCCCGTCTTCGAGCTCTGCTTCCGCCGCTCGCAGATCTGTCTCGGCCACAACCAGTTCGTGCGCCTGGATGTGCTAAAGGACGTGGGCGGCTTCCCGACGTCGGGCGCGACGGAAGATTCGACGCTCGGCTACGCGCTGGGCGCCCGCGGGATCCTCATGGCGGCGATGCCGCTGCTCGAGCTGGTCGACATGCCCGAGACGACGGCGGGCATGATTCGCCAGAACGCGCGCTGGTACAAGGGCGTGCTCGACGACGTCGCGTTTCTCCGCGGCGTGTGGCGCGCCCGTCCGTGCGCCTACAACCTGGCCCAGCTCTGCCGGCACGTCGGCAACAAGGTGGTCGAGTGGCCCATCGCCGCCCTCGTCTATCCCGTGCTCGGCTTCCTCGGCTGGCATCTCGCGTATCGATTCTCCGATCACCCCGTGTGGTTCGTGCTGGGCGTCGCTTTCCCGTCGATCTCGCTCGGCCTCACGGTGTGGGTCGGCGGGATCGTCACGCAAGACCTGATCGAGAGCCTCACGCCGCACTTTCCGCGTCGCGTCGACGTGGCCCGCACGACGTTGAAGGCGAAGTTCTTCGGGACGTTCCGGTGCCAGACCTACTGGCTCCTGGCGACGCGCGGCGCCTGGCGGGTGCTCTGGGCGCTCGCCCGCACCGGGCGCTTCGAGCCGGCGAAGACCGACCGCGTCGGCCGCCTGCGCTGAGCTACGGCGCCGGTGGGGCGCTTCAACTCGGTTCACCCGGGTCGCGGTTGACAGGTGCCGGCGGCTCCGGTAATGTGAGCGAGTCACCGCGGGGTGGAGCAGCCCGGTAGCTCGTTGGGCTCATAACCCAAAGGTCGCTGGTTCAAATCCAGCCCCCGCAACCATCGAAAACGAGGGGTTAGCGGTCGCCGCCGCTGACCCCTTCGTCGTTTCTGCTACCATTCTGCAACCGCTGCAGCGCGTCAGCGGCCACGCGAACCGTGCCGGCGTGGCTGCTCCCACCGAACACCAGCCGGTCGAGCTTCCGCGCCTCCGCCGCGTGAGCGTCGGGCATGAGATGTCCGTAACGGTCGAGCGTTGTCTGGATAGATGCGTGGCCGAGCTGGGTCTGGATGTTGTCCTTCGCCAAAAGGTCGTCCGAGTCGCTGGGGCGCCGTCCGGTTCGCTGCCAACAGGCTGAGATCACCGGATGGTGAGGACGGAAAATCGAGGTCATGGGGGTTAATGGCCCGCTGGGCGCCATAAGGCGCCCTCAGTGAGGGCGAGCCGTGGGCGGAGGCAGACGAGGGATGCCGGGCGGTCGTGGCGTGGGGCTTTCCGGGCGGTGTTCGCCCATGCGGCCTGGCGCAGGTAGCGGTGGTGCAGGCCGCCGACTTCCGGAAGCTGCACGATTCTGCCAGCCGAGGCGGGCTCGACGGGCCTGACATCGGGTGCGTCCTTGGCGAGCGCGAGATGCGTGCGAGCCTGGTGATAGTAGGCGAAGTAGCCGGTCAGGATGCGGCGTAGGTGTCGTTCCCCGAGAACGAGAACATGATTCAGGCACTCGCGTCGGATTGAGCCAATGAGCCGCTCGGCGAAGGCATTCTGCCATGGGCTGTGCGGTGCGATGACGACTTCCTCGATACTCATGCCCTTCACGCGGCGCCGAAAGTGCTCGCCGTAGATCTGGTCGCGATCGCGAAGGAGATAGGACGGTCCGGAGTCGTCCGGAAAGGCGTCGATGAGCTGCTGAGCGGTCCAGTGGGCAGTGGGGTGCTCGGTCACGTTGAAGTGGACGACGCGTCGGCGATGGTGAGCGAGTACGACAAGAACGAAAAGCACGCGCAGGCCTGCGGTGGGGACGGTGAAGAAGTCGAGGGCGACGACGTCCCGCACGTGGTTGTCAAGGAACGTCCGCCAGGTTTGAGACGGCCTGGGGCGCCGCTTCGACATGAGCCGAGAGACGGTACGCTCGGCAACGTTGAGGCCGAGCTTCAGGAGCTCGCCATGGATTCGCGGGGCGCCCCAGAGTGGGTTGGCACTGGCCATTCGGGTGATCAAGGCCCTGAGCTCGGCCTCGACGGTCGGGCGACCTCCAGTGGGTCGAGCCGAGAGCTTGGTCCAGTACTCGCGGAACCTCGGGGTCACTCACGACCTCACGCGGGTCGCCGACCGCCTTCAGATAGCGGGCGACGATTTCGTTGAACGGTGCTCGTTCCGGGCCGGCGATCTCGACGATGCCGCTTCGCGGCGCCGCGAGCGCCACATCGGCGACAATGGCAGCAACGTCGTCCGCCGCGATGGGCTGGAACAGGCCGGGCGAAAGCCTGACCATGTTTCCATCCGCACTTGAAGCGGCGATGCCGCCGAGGAATTCCATGAACTGGGTCGAGCGGATGATGGTGTAGGGGATGCCGGATTTCTCGATCAGTTTCTCTTGGGCGACCTTGGCGCGGAAATAGCCATTTTCTGGCGTCCGGTCGGTTCCGACGATGGATAGCGCGACATGATGCCGGCCGCGGCCTCCGCCGCGAGAAGGTTGCGGCCGGAGGTCTCGAAGAATTCCAACACCGCCTTGTCTTCAAATGAAGGCGAGTTGGCGAGGTCGATCACCACCTGCGTGCTGGCCATGGCCTCTTTGAGGCCCTCACCGGTGATGGTGTTGACGCCGGTATTGGGGAGGCGGCGACGACCTCGTGGCCGTCCTGGCGCAGAATGGGGACGGTCTTCGAGCCGATCAGGCCGGTGCCGCCAATAACGACGATCTTCATTCCGAACCTCCTAGTTCCTAGCCTGCAAGCCGGGGTTTGGGATGGTTGTGCGGCAAGCCGCCGTCAGCGAGTGTGGTTTACAACGAGGGAGACGGAGGGCATCTTTCCACAGCAGGAGCCCGTCGCTGACGACCAGGCGTTCAAGCCAGATTCACCCAAGCCTTAGCGCTCAGCGAGCGCCAACCCGAAAGGCCGAGGTGCAGGCAGCGGAAGCGTATCACGTGCAGAGCCGTCTCGCCTGCCGTGTCGGACGGCGAGTGCTTCAGCGAGACCGGCGCGGCGAGTCGGGGGATCCTGCGGAAAACTTCACCCTCACGTCTTCGGCTCCGCCGTAGAGCCAGCGCGACAGTAGCTCGGGGTCGGGGACGTCCGGGACTCGTCCACGAAGCTCCCACGACCAAACGCTTCGGGAGGTTGGAAGGGGCCGTCACCGCGACCACCCAGACTTCACCCAGGAATTACCCAGGAAATTGTTCCCACCTCACGATCCCGCAATCCATTCTGGTGCGGGCGGACCAGATCATCGATCCATGAGAACGGGTGTGGGGTCAAGGCACACCACGACTGTGCAGCCTGCGGTCACCGTCCACCAGCCATCCATTCGCGCACGCGATGCGGCGCATGAAGTCGTCTTCGATCGTCGACGATCGAGGGATCGTCGAGGGTGGGCGTCCCAATCAGTGAGTCGGTCACGGGCGACCATCAATGACCCCGAGAACGCCCGCACTGGAACGATAGCCGCAAGGCCGACGCGTCGATCGCGGCCGTTGCGCCCTCGGCTACACCGGAGTCCGCGCCAGCTCGAGGCCGCCCCGTCGGGCTCGGCCTCGGCGGCAGAACTCGTCGTAGTCGATCTGATCGCGCCGCATGACGTAGAGCCGGACGAGGAGGCGCCGAGCCAGCGCCACCTTCGCTTTGGGCCGGTCGCGACGCCGGAGGACAGCGAAGTAGACGCGCTTGAGATCGGCATCGCCTCGGGTCGCGAGCGGAGCCGCTTGGCCGAGCACCCAGCGCAGGAGCGCGCTGCCTTGCTTGCTGATGTGCCCCAGCCGGCATTTGTCCGCCGACGCGTTGACGGTCGGCGCCAATCCGATGTAGCTGACCACGTGCTTACTGCCCGGGAATCGCCCCACGGGGCCGAGGACCAGCACGGTGGCCAGGGCGGTCAGCGGACCGACGCCAGGATGAGTCATGAGACGGCGGGCATCGGGATCGGCGGCCGCCGCGGTGGCCACGTGGAGATCCAGCTCAGCGATATGGCGGTTCAGCCATTGCAACAGGTCGAGACTGTCATCCCGGCGCCGGCGAGTGTGCGGCAGGAGCACGAGCGCCTGCAATTGGGCCAGGCCCTGGCGCGACCACAGCGAGGGGCCCAGGGCCAGCCGCTGATTCAGGGCGATTGCGTGCAGGCCGTTTTTGACCATCGTGCGGATGCGGACGAGTCGGAGCCGATGTTTGATGAGCGCGCGCAGGTCGCGCGTCGTGGGATCGGGAATCCAGACGAGGGGGAAGCGGTCGTCCTTCAGGAGCTCCCGGAGGTGCTGGGCATCGCGACGATCGGTCTTGGTTTTGCGCACGACCATCGCCCGGATCTTCGCGGCCTCGCCGACGAGGAGTGTGTGCCCCAGGCGCTGCAGGAGCGCGTGAAACCACAACGAGTAGCCGGTGCTTTCGATGCCGACGGTGACGGGTGGCGCCAGCGCGGCGTAGAACCGTTCGACGTCGTCGCCGGCGTGCGTCAGTTGCTGGTCCCAGAGCTCGCCGGTGTCCGTGTTGAGCAGAGCGACCTGTTGCTTCCGCGTGTGGAGATCGCATCCGACCAAGATCATGAGTCAGCCCTCCGTTGGTGTGACGTCGTGCTACCCGGCTCGGCCGAGGCTACCAGCGACGTCTGGCTGTTCTCATGACATCAGTGATGAACCGGCGCGCCTTCATCAGCACGATCGCCCTCAGCCTCCTCGACATCATGGCCGACCGACTCGAGGCCGGCCGACGTCACCCAACCGCTGCGGCTGCGTCGATGAGGTTTCTGACCGGGACAGTGCCTCACGTTGCGTTTGACTGCCGGGCCGGTATGCTTTGAAGTGAGTTGTCTGCTGACTCCGGACATCAGCGCGGCTCTCCTGTCATGGTTTTA
>QHSU01000003.1 GCA_003220535.1 Candidatus Rokuibacteriota bacterium | reverse complement strand
GACGGCGCGCGCCATCGACAAGGACGGATGGTTTCACACCGGTGACATGGGCCTCATCCGCTTAGACGGCCACATGCGGTTCCTCGGCCGCTACAAGGATATGCTCAAGATCGGCGGGGAGAACGTCGATCCCATGGAGGTCGAGGCCTTCCTGATGGGCCATCCCGCCATCGACGTTGCCGCGGTGGTCGGGCTGACCGATGCGCGGCTCTCAGAGGTGGCAGTGGCCTTCGTGCAGCTCGCGCCTGGCTGCGAGCTGACTGAGCGCGAGGTGATCGAACACTGCCGCGGCCGCATAGCGAGCTTCAAGATCCCTCGCCACGTCACATTCGTCGACGCGTTTCCGATGACCAGCTCCGGCAAGATCCAGAAGGTCAAGCTCCGCGAGCGCGCTCGGACCGAGTGGCGGGAGACGCCGCCGCGATGACCTTCGCCGCCCCCGTCGCGACTCGCCCCGGGTGACCGAAGCGGAGATCGCTGAGCTCAGGCGCGATGTCTCAGCCTGGCAACTGCTGGAGCGTGATGGGATCGCCCGGCTCGAGGGGGTCTTCCACTTCCTGAACTTCGCCGACGCGCTGGGCTTCACGGACCAAGTCGGCGCTCTCGCCGAGGCGGAGGGTCACCATCCCGCCCTCCTCTCCGAGTGGGGGCGTGTCACGGTCACCTGGTGGACCCACAAGATCCGTGGCCTTCATCGGAACGACTTCATCATGGCCGCGAAGACCGATGTGCTGGCCGCTGAGAGCGGACACCATGTCTGATACGGATGCTAGTGTAGCTAGTAACTTTTCCCATGCACAGGTTCAATCTCGCCTCGAGGAGGACCGACATGGGAGAACGCGAGCGAGAAAAGGAGCAGCTGCGGCGGGCGAAGATTCGGCTTCGTCGGATCCATCACTACGAACAGGTCACCAGGAACGTCAGTCAGACCTGCCGCTTTTTCGGGATCTCCCGCGGCCAGTTCTATTTCTGGTTGCGGCGATGTCGGCAAGTCGGGTTTGGCGGTCTCCGGGCTCAAAAGTGCGGGCCGCGCAACCACCCGTTCAAGATGTGGGACCCCACGTCACGCAGCTAGGTCGTCAGCTTCAGCTTAGGCGGTCCCACAGAATTTCTGAGAGCGAGGCGAAGCGAGCGTGCTCGCTGAGCCGAACGATCATATGCCACGCGGGATGTTGAGGCGAAAGGAGTCATCTGTAAGGACGCGCCGGGGTCGCTTATCGCGCGAGTCCGCGCTAGCCGACAATCTTCTGGGCGATCCGCCGCAGCAGATCCCCAGTCGCGGTTACGCGACCGACTAGCGTCTGCGGCAGCAATCCCGTGACACCTAGCCCCAAAACCGAAATAACTGAGGGTGCGAACGAGCGGCCGAAATGCATCAGAGGGGCGAATCCACGGATCAAAAGAGTCGATGTCTCCACATCACTCTCTGTACCTGGGGGCGGAACGCGAGAACCGGCCGCTGCCGTGGTCCGATCGTGCGGGAGGGCGGGCGTGCTGACAACGGCTGTTCCGTCAACTGGGCCTTTGTCCCGTCTATGCTCAAGCGCCGACGATGTGGACGCGATCGGGCAGCGGCGAACGCTGGACGCCTCCGGCCATCGCCTACTTGAGCTGATCGGCAACCTTGGCGATGCCTGCCTTCACGCACGCCTCGTCCTTCGCGCCACCGGGCGATTCGGGGGTCGTGACCGCTCCGGAGACGCCGGCCGCCCCGATGACGTCGGTACCGACCATGATCGGCAGCGCGCCCTGCGCGGCGATGACGTTGGTCAGGTGGATCGCGCCGAGCTGAGGATTGTCCTTGACGCGCTGGACCATCTCGCCCGAGGGAATGCGGAACGTGCGCGAGGTGTAGGCCTTGCGGAAGCTGTTCTCCATCGTGTGCGGCGAGGCGTTGTCGCCTCGGAGTTGCACGATCACCTCGCCGGTGCGGCCGACGACGGTGACCGACACGCGCTGACCTTGCGCCTTGCACGTCTCGGCGGCGGTCGTCGCGATGGTCAACGCCGTCGCGAGCGAGAGATCCTTGCGGGCGAGCAGCTCGGCGCTCGCGGGCGCCGCAAGGACGCAGGTCAGGGCCACGGCGACGAGGCGAACGAAGGTCGAGCTCATGGGCGATCCTCCTTTTCTCATGCGCGTCCCCAGAGCTGGCGGGTGGCCAGACGGGCGCCTTCCGTCATCGCGGCGAACTTCAGCCACGCGACGCTCGAGTGGGTGTCGTTGAACCGTACGGCGGAAGCGGCAAAGCCGCAGTCGGCTCCGGCGATGACGTTCTCGCGCCCGACGATCCTGGCGAAGCGGATGATGCGCTCGGCGATCAGCTCCGGGTGCTCGACCAGGTTGGTGGTGTGGCTGATGACCCCGGGAATGAGGATCTTGCCGTCGGGCGGTCGGATTTGCTCGAACACGTGGTACTCGTGCTCGTGCCGTGGGTTCGCGGCCTCGAACGAGTAGGCGCCGGCGTCGATCTTCAGGATGATGTCGGCGATGTCCTTCAGCTCCATGTCGTAGACACGCGGGCCGACGTCGATGCTGTAGCAGGTGTGGAAGCGCACCTTCTCGGGCGGGATGCCCCGGAGCGAATAGTTGATGGCCTCGACGCGCTTCGCCGCCCACTTCCGGCAGTCGGCCACGCTGAGGTCCGGATTCATCATGTACTGAGTCACCAGCCGCGGATCGTCGATCTGGAGCACGAAGCCCGCGTCGACGATGGCGCGGTACTCCTCGCGCAGGGCGTCGGCGAGCGCCTGCTCGTATTCCTCGTCGGTTCGATAGAACTTGTTCGTGAGCGTGGCGAACAAGTACGAGGGCGCGATCGCCGGCATGAAGACTTCTTCGTGGGGCAGGCCCTTCAGCGCGGTCTTGATGTTCTCGATGTCTCGTTGCACCGCCGCATGGCCTTTGTAGCTGACCGGCCCCGTGCACACGTCGATGCCGTGCCGGCGATCACCGCCGCGGCCGCCCGCCCACTCGGCGATGCGCTCGGACCAGGCATAGTAGTCGGGGAACGCCCGATACTCCCGGCCCGCGCCCCGGGGATTGCCTTCCTGGCCCGTCGGCGCCGGCGTGCGCGCGAAGCCGTTGAAGCGCTCGACGATGTAGCCGAAAAAGCTCGCCTTGCCCTGCTCGCCGTCGGTAACGATGTCGACACCCGCCTCGGTCTGCTTGCGGACGACCTCGGCCACCGCGTCCCGGACCAGCTTGGCGTAGGTCTCCTGATCGTACGGCTGCCCGCGCTCCTTCGATCGAAGAAGCGGAATGAGGGACTCCGGGCGGGCAAGGCTCCCGACGTGCGTCGTGAGGATTCGTTCCGCGCTTCGTTTCATCGCGCCTCCAATGATAGGTGTACCGGCTTGGCCACTAGTCGTTTCCCTTTCCACGCGTTGAACTGTTCGTTGCTCACGGCGTAGAGCGTCGGATCCGCCGCGGGGACGACGGTGATGAACTCCTCGATGTCGCTGCCGGCGGCGTCGCGCCGCCGCTCGTAGATCGCGAATCCGGGGCCGGCCCGCAGCTCGGGCGGTTGGCCTTTCGCCGCCTGCTCGGGAGCGTCGACTGGAACGACCGTCAGCGGCCGGTGAGCGCCCGCGTCGTCAGAGCTCATCACGCGCGCACGCGGCGAGGGCACCTGACGACCGTGACCGTGCGGCCAGCCGCCACCACCAGAGGGCGGCGGCCAGGATTCCGATGCCAAAGCCAAGGCCGGCGCCGAGCAAGAGCCCAACTCCGGTGGCGATGAAGACGGCGGACTCGTTCAGCCGCATCGAAAGGTACCCGAGCCCCAATCCGCATCGCTCAGAGAGTCCTGGCCTTCCATGCGCTCCGGTCGATGGCATACCACACTACCGGGACCTCGGGATTCATCCAGTATCGCGTGCCTTGATACGTGAGTCCCACCTTCTCCATCACTCCCCGAGCGGCGCTGTGCGAAGCGGCGGTGACGCTGATGATGCGATCGAGGCCGTGGTGCTCGAAGCCGAAGCGGAGCGCGGCCGCCGCTCCCTCGGTGGCGAGACCTCGACCCCACCACGCCGCGTGCAGTTCGAATCCCACCTCGATCTTCGGGGTGTCCGGCCACTCCGCGAGCTCGTCGAGGCCGATCCGGCCGATCCAGGCTCCCGAGGCCTTGTCGATGGCGGCCCAGGGACCGAACCCGTTCACGCGCCACTGGCGCGCGCTGTGTTCGGCCATCCTGACGATTCGCTCTGCACCGAAGCTCCGGCCGCCGCGGACAGCCGGGTCGGCCATGAGCCGCTCGAGCTCCGAGCCATCGCTCGCCTCCCAGGGGCGCAGGAGGAGGTGCTCGGTCTCGACGGCGGCCAGCTCAGCCATCCGGTCTCCCGTACACGCCCTCGACCTTGCAGATGCGAATCATGTAGTGGGAATACCAGATCTCGCGGCCCTTGCGCTTGGCCACAACGACGATCTCGGCCGGCGCGTCGCCGAGCACCCCCGGGGTGCGTACGGTCCCCAGGGATCGACGTGTCCCCCCAGCGAATCGGGGGGTGTGCGTGTCCTACGCGCCATCGCCTCGCTCGCCTCTCCGGCCATTTGACGGCCAGTCGCCCCAGGGATCGACGTGTCCCCCCAGCGAATCGGGGGGAGGTGCCGCGCGTCGCGGCGATCGGTCTTCGTCTTGCGCACGACCATGGCCCGAATCTTCGCTGCCTCGCCGACGAGAACGGTGTGACCGAGCCGGTGCATGAGGGTGTGAAACCACTGGGTGTAGCCGGTTGTCTCGATACCGATCGTTACGGGGCGTGGGAGCACCCGGTAGAACTGCTCAACGGCGTCGCCCGTCGTGGGGGAGCTCCTGCTCGCGAACTTCGCCGGTCGTGGTATCGAGAACCGCGACCTGTTGCTTCCGCGAGTGCAGGTCACATCCGACTAGTGTCATGACAACGGTCTCCTCTGTGTCGGCGCTGTCGCGCTCGGGTTGGCCGAGCGTAGCAGCAGCGCGGGAGCGTTTCTCATGACATCAGTGACCCTCCTTGCCGATCTTGAAGAGTTCGTCCACGACCACCGCCCGCACGGCACCCTGGCCGCCGACGCGACCGAGCCGGCACGTTAGATCAAGAAGCTTCTGGCGATCCCAGGCGTCCGCATCAACGCAGCCGAGAAGCGCTCGGGCCCTCGGCCGTCCTGTAA
Source organism: Candidatus Rokuibacteriota bacterium (assembly GCA_003220535.1). GTDB lineage: Bacteria > Methylomirabilota > Methylomirabilia > Rokubacteriales > CSP1-6 > AR31. The sequence goes on along the minus strand of QHSU01000003.1, from coordinate 8,609 downwards.
AGAAGCTCGACGGATTGCTTATCCGGTCTTGCGGAGGCGGCTCAGGGCCACGCCGAGGCCAACAAGACCAGCACTCAACAGAGCCAGGGAGCTAGGTTCCGGGACAGAAGGCCCAGGCTCAGTCACAAGAGGAAGCGAGATGTTGAGAACGGCAGCCCCGCCACAGCACTCACCGTATACGAGTTCGAAGGGCAAGTTACCGCTGGGCCCCGTGTACGTAAAGGTCTGCGTGACGGGCCCGGTGGGACCCGGTTGGTTAATGACGAGCAGGGCACCGACCTGGAGCTGCAGCCCGTCGTCATGGGTCACCGTGAAAGTTTGGCTAGTCGTAACGGTAACGGTGCCCGTGAAGTCAAACATCGTCCCCGATGTCCCATTGTCCAAGACCCTTGCGAGGTCGGCAGCGGTGGCCGTGATCCCGAACGCTCCTCCGCTGGCCAGAAAGGCGCCTAACGTAGAGCCGCCAGCGTTCGTGAAGCTGAGCGGTGTCGGAGCGGTGAAGGTCGCGTTCGGTGCTCCATGCGCGAACCCGATTACTGCGTTTTGAGCCTCGGCCTCCGGCACGAAATACGCGTTGCCGATGACGGTTGCGCGAGCAGTTGTCGGAGCCAGCAGAGCTACCGCTGCGATGACGCTCGCACCCAATGCCGTTTTAAGTCTAGTCACCGTCATATTTGTCTCCTTTGCGAACATCGGCGGTTGGGGAAGGAAGCTGTTGTGCCACCGGAGGCACAGGCATATTTCTCGCCAAGTTATGAAAATATTGCGCGACAGGTATTTGGGCCGGCGCGTCCGCCGGCCCGACCGATAAATGTAAAGTTTGCCAACAGGCGCTTTCTGAAGGGCAAGAGTAACGAGATGTTAGCGAATATCGTGAGAACGGACTTCGGAGCGGTTCTGTCAGCTTAGTTTACCGAGTTCGGGCCGCTTCTGGCGCTGGTCGATTCAAGCTTCCCGACTACCCGGCGCGTGCGCTCGGGCACTGCCGCTGGTCGATTCGAGTTTCCCAATTAGATAAGGTGGTCATGGTGTCGTCGCAGACGCGTTCTAATCGCGCGCATCACTCCTAACCTGACGATCCTTATGATCGTGCGCCACGCGACCAGGACGCCGACCACGATGATCGCCAGGAGCAACACCATGTGGCCGATGCCTCCCAGCGCGTGCCGGACATGGGCTATGTATGGCCCTAGACCGTAGCCGATCGCGTAGCCGATCCCGACCGCGTAGGGCACGAAGAGCACCGCCCCGAGCAAGTTCCCGCGCAAGAATGAGCGGAAGGGAAGGCCGACTGCTCCGGCTAACGGACCGGCCAGAAAGCGGAACCCGCCGACGAATCGCGCGATGCACACCGCGAGAGCACCATGCCGACTGACGAAAGACTCCGCCACCACCACGCGTCCGGGTTTCAGGAGCCAATGGGCGTAGCGCTCGACGGTCGCCCGTCCGTAGTGGCGTCCGAGCCAGTAGCCAAAGTTGTCCCCGGCTACGGCGCTGATGAGGGCCACGACAAGCACCGGAATAAGCTGAAGCCGGCCCGACCACACCAGATAGCCAGCGACCGCCAACACGGTTTCCTCGGGAACTGGCAGTCCAATGTTCCCGAGAATGACCACGAGGAAGATCCCCGCGTAGCCCCAGTCCGTAATGAGTTGATTGATGTCGGGCATGATCACCACGCGTGCCGCGCACCAGCCTTCCGTGCTGTCAACGGGTGTCTCTACCAGGGCACAGGGAGTAGTGTGAGCATCCCCGGTGTAAGAAACTCAAGCATGAGCACCAAGATCACGCTCAGAACCCACAGACCATAAAGCCGCGCGGTCATTGGCATCTCCTCTGGCGTCGGCGTGCGCGGGCGGCCCACGACCACAGCCGCAGCCGGGCAACGCGAAGACCAGAGTTCTTATCACCTATGTTGTGGAGAAGGGAAAGCCCCTGGCGTCTCCAGCCTAATGGTTATCGGCCTGGCGTGCGTGTCGAGTCGGTGAAGCAGCCGGGCGTAACCGAGATCCGTAGCTGGGGCGCGCCCACGAGCGCGACGGGCACCAGGTGGGAACGCAACGCCGTGGCACGCGGTCCAGGGAGCAGCATGGGACGCGCTGAGGAAGGCGAGCCTGGAAGGCCGTCGATCACAGCGACGCTTCGGAGACGTCCGGCGGATGCTCTAGGCTGGCGGTGCCACGCGGACGGGAAGGGAACGGTTCCCTTCCCGTCCGTCGTGGGTATGCGGTTGATGCGTTACGGCAAGCGGACGGTCGTGTTGTCACCAATCGCGGAAATCACGAAGGTGCCAGACGCCGTGTCACTGGCGAACGCGTATGGGCTCGTCCACCCAGCCGGGGGAAGAGGAATCTGCGCCATGAACGGACCGGCCGATTGGCTGAGGGAGTTGACTGCAACGGTCGTGAGCGCGGCGAGGCCTGCGCTGCCGCTGGCCGGGACGGCGCCCATGTGGGCGGCGTAGATGGAGATCGCCGACGCGAGCGCGCGCGAGTCAGCCTGGGCCTTGGCGATCCGCGCCCGCGCCTGGACGTTGGCGTAGAGCGGGATGGCGATGGCCGCCAGGATGCCGATGATCGCGACGACGATCATCAGCTCGATCAGGGTGAAGCCTCGCTGGTTGCGGAGACTCAGATGTCGTCTGTACCAAAACCGAAGCATATGCTCCTCCTTTGTGGTTTAAGTTCCTCCCAGATTGCCGCGCTCCCACCTTTAGGGCGGGGCGCTACTAGGCGTAGGACGGGAGGGAGTGCGGAGGAGCGCGAGGCTCCGAGAGGCGGACGGTGATGAGAGCACGAGGGCACGCTTCGAGGAGAATGGGAGCGGCGTGGCAGGTATCGCGTACCGCAAGCGCCCTGGGTTCAGCCGTGTCGTCGACAAAGATGAGCCGGTTGAAAATCTCATCGCCGTCGGGCTTCTCGTTGTTCTCGATCCGCACAACGCCGGGAGAGTTGAAATCCAGTTCGGCTAGCCGGCGCTCTGCGGACGTGAGGAGCACCAGACCGCAGAAGAGGACTGTGAGCGGCGCCTGCCAGCGGCGACGGATTGACGCATTCATTGCACTAAATCTCCACAGCAATGGCCCTGCCAAGGCACCGGTCCTTTGTTTCAAGGGCCCTAGAAGCAATGCGTTACCGGAAATGACGCACGAGGGCAAGCGACTGACGAAATTCGTCACCTGGTCTCCGAGCCGAGACCGGGGATCGTCGGGCCGGCCCTAGAGACGACGGCAGGTGGCAAGAGAGCCCACGCTCGCGTCCGAAGGGTCGATCAGCCCGCCTTCATCGATGAGCGGATCTTGGGCGCCCATGAGCGCGTCGCGGTGAGGCGAGCGTGAAGTCAGGAGGCAAAATGATCGCGCGGAAGACCATCGCGCGGAGGGAGGCGCTGATGATCGACGACCTCGATCGCATGACCGACGATGAGATTCGTACCTGCATCAAGACGATGAGCAGTGGAAACCCGGATCGGATCGACGCCGAACTCCTCCTCGGGGCCCGTTCAAGCGCGCGCCAGCTGGAAACGGCCGACAAGCTCGTAACGACGACCGAGAAGCTCGTCACTGTGACGGCGAACCTCGCTATTGCGACGAGGCGAATGATGGTGGCTACCTGGGCGCTCGTTGTCTTGACGGCGCTCGTCGCACTTGCGACCGCCTGGCCCTTCATTCGAGAGATCGGTCGATGATCGTCGCGATCTCCGCCTGGCGCACGATCGTCCTCGATCTGCAGACCGACCTCTTCGTCCCGCAGCTCGTCACCTGGGATCCGGAGACCGGCGAGTTCTCACGACGTCGAGGGTCCGCGGGGCTTCGCGACGTGGGAAGAGGCGGAGGAGGCGGGGAGGTTTCTTGAGTGTCGCGGAGGAGGCATTCGATGGGGCCTGATATCTCAATTACCATCACTGCAAGCCAAGTCGCCTGGTATGGGGCCATCGTCGGAACCCTTGGACTTGGTCTGCAAGCGTTGAATGCATATCGCGATCGTCGGCGCCATTTAGTTTCACGATCTCTAACTCAGGACACTAGCTGGCTTGCTTCGTGCGGTGCGGTGCTGGTGCTCGGCCTGGCGTTCGGCTAGACCCCGCAGCCGTCAAGCAACAATCTCGAGGAGGTCACCATGCGAGCACTGGTCCGTGAAGCTTCGCGAGAATCTGAAGACTGGCTTGCGCGTGCGGGAACTCATCGCCTTTAAACTGAGGTAGAAGGCCGCGCGGGCGCGGTGGGCACGAACTGATCCTCGCGATGCCACCATCGCCGCTCTCGCAGAGGCTCTGGAGAATGTCCTGGACACGCCGATGACGGAGTCCGAGCGATTCCAGGGGCGCCCACTCAGCGAGCGTAGAGTTGAATCGAAGCAGCAGGCGCGCCTCGTTCTCCGCAACCACGGGGAACGGATCAAGGCAGCAAGGGAGGCGCTGAGAGGCTAGACCCTGGTGGCCGGCGCGCGGCCGAGAAGGTGAGCCTACGAAGAGTTACTGCCCCTGCTGATTCTGCTCGGTCCCGTTCGCGTGCGTCGCGCGATGGGTCGCCGCCCACGCGCTCGTGATGGCTGTTCCGGGAGTCTATGTCAGACCGACCTCCAACGCGAGGTGGTTAGCCGGCGATCCGCAGAGGAACGCCGATAGTGCGATGCCGACCAGAAAGCTGAGCCAGGCGGCCCACCAGGATAGCCGCCACCACATGCTTCGGAAATAAAATTGGCCGCCGTAGATAGTCACCATGCCCATCGAGAGGATCACTCCAACCCCGACCGTACCGAGGACGCTCAGCGGAACCTGTCAACGAGAATGAGACAGCGGGCTCATGAGATTAGTGTAGGGGTACCCGACCTGAGGGTCCGGCTCGCTCGACCCGGTTCAGGGTGGGTTACCGTGGGAAGGCCCCAGCGCCGCCTCCGCTTTCTCCAGCCAGAAGCCCATCTCCATCTCGCGGTACATCCTGGCCGCGGTTGCCAGGTGCTCTCGAGTTTTGGCATGGTCGCCCGTGCCGCAGAATAGCTTGCCCAGGCCGAAGTGGCAGTGGGCGGCCAGCGGGCGCATCTCGAGCTCGTTGGCCCGGGCGAGGGCTTGGTTGTAGTGCCCCTCGGCTGACTCCCGGTCGGGAGAGTCGGCGTGCGCGGCGATGTCGCCGAGGAGGCGAAGGACCCACGCCTCGTTGCCCCGCTCTTTCTGCCTGTGCGCGAGGTCCAAGGCGCGCCCGGCGACCGCGACCGCGTCGTCCCGGCGGCCGGCCAGGAGATGCGCCTCGCCAAGATAGGCCAGGAGGAGTGGATGGTGGGTGGTGCCCGTCGCCTCGGGGTCCGCGAGGGCCTCCTCCATGAGGATCACGCCCTCCGGGAGGCGGCCCGACAGCGCATACGCGTAACCGAGATGCGCGGCCGTGACGTCAAAGAGGACCCGCACCTCGGCCAACCCGCACAGCTCGACGGCGCGCTCGAGCGGCGGAATGGCCTGGGGGATGGCGCCCCGGCGGAGGGAGACGAAGCCCAGGCTCCGGTAGGCGAAGACGAGGCTGCTGGGATTATCGATCTCGCGGGCGATCCGGACGGTCTCCTCGCCGCGCGCCATCGCTTCCGCGAGCTCGCCCAGCTCGGCGAGGCACCAGGCGAGCCGCGCTCGCGAGCTGAACCACTCGTAACGCCGGTCGCCCTGCAGAGTCTCCGCCACCCGGCTGAGGACCTCCGCGCTCTGACGATAGTCCCCCCTGGTCTGCCCGCTCTGGCCGAGGTGGTAGGCCACCGATGTGTGGAGAGAGACGTCATTGAGGCGGATGGCGATGGCGAGAGCCCGCTGGCCCAGCTCGCGCGCGCGGTCCGAATCACCCCAGAGCCAGGCGCGGGTCGCGAGGTCCACGAGGGACAACCCCTGCCGCCGCTCGTCGCCCAGCGACTCGGCGAGGGCCTCGGCCTGACGGGTATGATCAGCGCTCTTCGCCCGCTCACCCGACATCAGCAGGTCACGGCTGGCGTCGAGGTGGAGGTCGATCGCTCGCGCCCGCCACTCCGGATGCTGCGGGAGATGCCGGAGCGCGTCGAGCGCCTGCTCGAAACAGGCCGTCGCCTCCCGATGGGCCGAGCGCGTCGCGGCCTTCCATCCGGCCTGGTGGAGAAAGGCGACCGCTTTCTCCCACACCTCGCCCCGGAGCGCGTGGTGGGCCAGACGCTCGACGTGTTCCGCGAGCCGCTCGGGGTAGAGGCCTTCGATGGCCTCGACGATCCCGGCGTGGAGAGCGCGCCGGCGCTCGTGCAGGAGGCTTCCGTAGGTCACCTCATGGGTGAGCGCGTGCTTGAAGGTGTATTCGAGGTCCGGGAAGAGGCTGGTCTCGTACAGGAACTCCGCGGCCTGCAGGTGGCGGAGAGCGGCGCGCAACTCGTCCTCGCCAGGCTCGGCAATCGCCTGAAGCAGCGCAATCGGGACATCCTTCCCCACCACCGACGCCATTTGTAAGAGCGCTTTGTCCCCGGGCGACAACCGGTCGATGCGGGCGGCCAGCACGGCCTGCACCGTGGCCGGGACCTGGATCGTCGGCAAGGGCCGCGCCAGCCGGTAGCCGCCGCGCTCGCCGAGCAAGGCCCCGGTATCGACGAGGGCCCGCACGCTCTCCTCCAGGAAGAACGGGTTCCCCTCGGTCCGCTCGATCAACACCCGCTTGAGCGGCTCGAGGGTCCGGTCCTCGCCCAGCAGGACGTTGAGTAGCTCTTCGGCGCTTTCGGGCGGTAGCGGATCGATCCGCAGCTGAAGGGAGGAGGTCTTGCGTCCCCAAGCGTGCTCGTACTCGGGACGGTAGGTGACGAGGAGCAGGACGCGGGAAGTCGGGAGGCTCTCGATCAAGCCGTCGAGCAGCGACTGGGTCTCCGAGTCGATCCAGTGGAGATCCTCGAAGACTACGAGCAGCGGCTGGACCTGGCTTTCTCGGAGGAGGAGCCGTTTGACCGCGTCCAGGGTCCGTTGGCGGCGCTGCGCCGGATCGAGGGCGTCCCACGCGGCCTCGGCGACGGGGACGTCCAGCAGCGCCAGCAGCGGCGTCAGCAGCGGCTCCAGGGCGCGGTCCAGCATCAGGAGCTTGCCCGCCACGCGTTCGCGAATCTCCCGCTGGTCGTCCCGGTCCTGGATCTGGCAATACGCCTTCAGCAGCTCGATGACGGGCAGGTACGGCGTGGCCTTCCCATAGGAGACCGAGCCGCTTTCCAGCACCAGCCAGCCGTGGGTGCGGTGCGATCGCGTGAGCTCCCAGACGAGCCGCGATTTCCCGACACCGGGCTCGCCCACGATGGCGGCGGCCTGTCCGTGTCCCCCGGCGGCACGCTCGAGGGCCTGCGCCAACTGTTGGAGCTCACTCTCGCGCCCAACAAACCGGGTCAGGCCGCGCGCGGCGCTGGCCTGGAACCGAGACCGTACCGGCTCGATCCCGATCAGCTCGTACACCTGCGTCGCCGTCTTGAGCCCCTTCACGGGAACAGCCCCGAGCGGTTTGACCTGGAGGTAACCTTCGGCCAGCTCCAGGGTGTCGCTAGTGACCAGTACCGACCCGGGCTTCGCCATCTGCTCCATCCGGGCGGCGAGATGGGTGGTCTGCCCGACAGCGGTGTAGTCCATGTGCAGGTCACTACCGATGGCGCGCACGACCACCTCGCCCGAATTGAGCCCCACGCGGATGTGGACGGGCGTACCGCCTCCGCGCTGGATCTCGTCGGCGTAGAGGGTGACCCGCCGCTGCATTCGCAGCGCCGCATAGCAGGCCCGCACCGCGTGGTCCTCATGCCCGATCGGCGCGCCGAAGAGCGCCATGATCCCGTCGCCCAGGACCTGGTTGACCGTCCCCTCGTAGCGGTGGACCGCCTCCATCATCCGCTCCAGGACCGGGTCCAGGAGCTTCCGCGCCTCTTCGGGGTCACGGTCGGCGAGGAGCTCCATGGAGCTCTTTAGGTCGGCGAAGAGGACCGTCACCTGCTTGCGCTCGCCCTCCAACGCACTCTTGGAGGTGAGGATCTTCTCGGCGAGGTGCTTCGGAGTGTAGGACTCAGGGGAGTCGAATCGGTGAGCCGGAGGCGGCGCGGTAGAGAGCCCGGTTGGGTACGCACACTCGGGGCAGAACTTCGCCGTCGGAGAGAGTGGCCGACCGCACTTGGCGCACGCTAAGGCCAGCGGTGCGGCGCATTCCTCGCAGAACTTCGCGCCCGCCTCGTTCTCGTGCTGGCACCGGAGACATTTCATCGGCCGGACCTCCCCAACCGCAGGCCCGTCAGTTTCCCGCCACGTCAAGAGTGGACCGAGCGTACCCAGGAGGCTCCCAGAGAGTCAAGGATCGCCGGGCTGGCGAGCACTGGTGTGTTGGAGTGATCAACGGTCGTCCGCGCGGGTCCGAAGTCCTCGGGAGAATGTTCGGGTCGTATGCGACGGCCGGCAATCACCTTCTCCCCGCATGTGTTTGCGAGGGCGCTCTCACGTGATCGACGCAACATCTCGGGCGAACGCCTAAGATGATTGTCGACTACGCGGAGGTGACCCAGTGCGGCGTTGGGGAGATCATGGCAGGCGACTGAGCGGTGCCGAGCACTTGGAGATTCAACGTCGGGTAGCGCAGGGCGAGACCTTTGCCGCTGCTGCGA
>QHSU01000012.1 GCA_003220535.1 Candidatus Rokuibacteriota bacterium | reverse complement strand
ACCGCCTACGGGCTGCGTATCCTCTCGCTGCTCGCCCGCTACAGCCTCCACCGTCACGGCGTGTGGCACGCGCGGGCCTTCGACAGCCTCCGCGGACGATACACGCGGCTCCTGCCCGCCCCGACGGCGCCACACGGCGCGGTCGACCGCCGCCAGTCCGTCCCCGCGCTGGCACGCTGAGTCGTGTGGCTCGCGGATCGGCGGGTCCAGGAGCTTGGTGCGGCCGATGTCGATCGGCTCTTCCGAGAAATCCCGCGCGGCCGACGATGACGCGCCCGAGATCCCGACCAGCTGCCCGGCCCGCCGCGGCGATCTCCTCAGAACGACGCTTCCGCACACCGATCTGTTCGTCAGCGCCTGTCCGAACCAGCACGGCGTCTGGTTGAGCCGTGCCGAGGGTGAGCGCCTGCGCGACCTCATCGGCGCGCAGGGCGCTCCCCTCGCGAGGAGGCGCCACACGCTGCGCCTGGGGAGCGACGCCGCTCCCCCCGAATGCCCCCCAACCGGCTTCCCTCATCGGTTGCGCCCCCAGGATCGATGGCGCCGGCAAAAGCCGGCGCTCGAACAAAGGCTGGGGCTGACGCACTCGTTGGTCCGACGTGCTTCTCGTTTGGGCTCCGTTGCTCGCGCGGCGGCGCTTGACGATATCGGCGGTTCTGCCGGATCATTGCGCCCTCCGCAGCCCCCGTTCTCGAAAGGAGACGCGCAATGGCGACGGCGAAGGCGAACAAGCGCATCGTCACGGCTCTGGTCGCGCTGGCGTTGATGTGCTCGGCCGCGTTCTATGCGCTGGCCCAGCAGGCGAGCGACGCGAAGAAGAGCTCTCCGGCGCCGGCCGGAAAGCGCCACACGCTGGCGGCGACCCTCGAGACGGTTCAGTGGGGGTGGCTCGACCCGAAGGAGCCACCGAAGCTCACCGTAGACTCCGGCGACGTCGTGTCGGTCGAGACGATGATGCATGCGCACGACAAGGTGCGTCCCGGGATCACGATGGACGAGGTCGTCGCGCTGCGGCGCGCGAACCCGGGCGGCGGGCCGCACTCGATGACGGGCCCGATCTACGTCAACGGCGCCGAGCCCGGGGACACGATGGAGATCCGCATCGTCAAGATCGTCCCGAAGCCGTTCGCCATCAACTTCAATCTCCCGGGCAAGGACTTTCCGACCATCGGCGCGCTGGCGCCGGAGATGCCCGACGGATTCATCAAATTCTTCACCCTCGACCTCAAGAAGCGCCAAGCGGAGTTCAAGCCGGGTATCACGCTCGACCTGCGGCCCTTCCCCGGCACGCTCGCCGTCGGCATCGACCCCAACGACCCGTCCCCGCGCAAGGGCGGCTCGACGGATCCCATGGCGCCGGTGTCGACGCTGCGACCCTGGAAGAACGGCTCGAACATGGACATCAACGAGCTGCAGGAAGGTGCCACGGTCTTCATCCCGATCTTCCTCAAGGGCGGGCTCGTGTGGACGGGTGATTCGCACTGCCGGCAGGGCAACGGCGAGGTGAACCTCACCGCGCTCGAATGCTCCTACCGCGAAATCGCGATGCAGCTCGTCGTACGCAAAGATCTGAAGCTCGAGTGGCCGCGGGTGGAGACCAAGACCCACTGGATCGCGATGGGATTCGACGAAGATCTCAACAAGGCGATGGTCAACGCGGTACGCGAGGCCGTCGATTTCCTCGAGCAACAGAAGATGGTGCCGATGAGTCGCTACGAGGCCTACTCGCTCGCCTCGATGGCCGCCGACTGCCGCGTGACGCAGGTCGTGGACGTGCGCAAGGGCGTCCATTGCATGATCCCGAAGTCGATCTTCACCAAGAAGTCGTAGGTGCTGCGGGCGCTCGCCCTCCTTCTGCTCGCCGCTGCCCCGACGTGGGGGAGCCTAGAGGGCGACGCGGCGCCGCTCGCCCGGGGCGGCGGCGTCATCGCCGTCGTCACGACCTCGACGGATCTCAAGGCGCTCGTCGAAGCGGTGGGGGGCGAGCGCGTCGCCGTCGAGAGTCTCGCCCCGCCACTTCACGACCCGCACGCCGTGGAGGTCACGCCCGGTCAGCTCGCCAAGCTCAAGGCGGCGGCGCTGCTGGTCCGGATCGGCCTCGACCACGAGCCCTGGCTCGCTCGAGTTCGCGCGGCCATGAACGACGCGCGGTTCGTGCCCGGCGGCCCCGGCGACCTCGACACCTCCCGCGGAATCGAGCTCCTCCAGACCGAAACACCCCGCGTCAAGAGCGAGCGGGGCGTGCACGTCCACGGATTCGGCAACCCCCACTACTGGCTCGACCCCGCGAACGCGGCGCCGATGACGCAGACCATCCTCGACGCGCTCACGCGGCTCTCGCCCGACGGGTACCGGGCGTTCGCCCTGAACCGGGCTCGCCTCCTCGAGCGGCTCGACGCGGGTCTCGCGCGGTGGACCGCAGTCCTGGCGCCGCATCGCGGCGCGCGCGTCGTCGTCGTTCACGACAGCTGGCCCTACTTCGCGCGCCGATTCGGCCTCGCCGTCGTGGCCACGGTCGAACCGGCCCCGGGGATCCCGCCGTCCCCCTCGTCGCTCGCCGCGCTGACGGCGAGGATGAAGGAGGCCGGCGTGAAGCTCCTGATCACCGAGCCAGCCTCGAATCTCTCGATCGCGAACCAGGTGGCGGCCCGGAGCGGCGCGCGTCTCGTCACGCTGATCCCCTCGGTGGGCGGCGACGCCGAAGCGCGGGACTACCCCTCGCTGTTCGAGGTCAACGTGCGCCGGCTCGCCCAGGCGCTCGGGGGAGCACGTTGAGGCGCGTGTGGCGGTGCTCGCTGCAGGCCGTCGCGGGGCTGGGGTCCCGCCGGCGGAGGCGCGGCCAATAACTTATGGTGGAGTTCCTGTGGGTTCCATTCCTCGCCTGCCTCGTGCTGACCGCGATCCACGTGTATCTCGGGCTCCACGTGTTGGCGCGCGGCGTGATCTTCGTCGATCTGGCCCTCGCCCAGGTGGCGGCGCTCGGCGTCACGGTCGCGTTCCTGGCGGGCCATCCGATCCAGAGCGAGGCGGCCTACTGGTACGCGCTCGCCTTCACGCTGGGCGGCGCAGCGCTCTTCGCGGCGAGCCGCACGCGGCAGGCCCCCGTCCCCCAGGAAGCCATCATCGGGATCGTGTACGCCGTGTCCGCCGCGGCGGCCGTGCTCGTCGTCGATCAGGCGCCCCAGGGCAGCGAGCACATCAAGCAGATCCTGGTGGGGAGCATCCTCACCGTCACGCCGGCCGAGGTCGGGAGGCTGGCGCTCCTCTATGCGCCGATCGGCCTGATCCACTGGCTCGCTCGCCGACCGCTGCTCGACATCTCGTTCGATCCGGACGGCGCCGGCGCGCGGCGGGCCGTGCGCTGCTGGGACTTCGTGTTCTACGCGTCGTTCGGCGTCGTCGTGACGAGCTCGGTACGAGTGGCGGGCGTGCTGCTCGTCTTCGCGTACCTGGTCGTGCCCGCCGCGGCGGCCGCGGCGCTCGCGCGCTCGGCGTGGGGCCGGCTCTCGGTCGGCTGGACGCTCGGGGTCCTGGTGAGCGCGGGTGGGCTCGCCGCGTCGTGGATCTGGGACCTGCCGACGGGGGCCACAATCGTCGTGGCATTCGGCGTGGTGTTGGCGGGCGTCGCCCTCGGGCTCGCGGCGCGCGCGGCCGCGCGAGCGACCCGAGCGCGCGGCGTCGGCGCGCTCCGCGGCGCGGCGGCTGCGCTCTGCGCCGCGATGGGGCTGGCCGGCCTCACGCTGGTGCTCGCGCCACAGATGGACCACTGGTGGCTCGACGGGCTGGAGGCGTGGGTGCCCGGGGCGCGCACGCCGTTCCTGAGCGGCGACGAGCTCGACATGCACCGCGACAGCGTGGACGGCGTCCAGCGGAGCACGGCGGAGCTCGAGCGTGTCCGGGCGCTGCAGCGTGAGGCACAGTGGGGCACCCGTCAGGTGCCGGAGGACATGCAGGAACGGATGCGCCAGTACCTCGCGGGACGGGCCGAGATGCTCGCCGGCGACCGGATGGTCCTCCGCACGCTGCGCGATCGCGCGCGCGAGCGCCAGCGCTGGTGGCTCGGCGTGCCGCTCCTGGTCCTGGGCGCCGGCGGGGCGCTCGGCCTGACGCTTCGCCCGCGGGCTACGGCGCGGTGTAGCGGTAGAAGCCCTTCCCCGACTTCCGGCCCAGCTGCCCGGCGATGACCATGCGCTTGAGCAGCGGCGGCGGCGCGTAGCGAGGCTCCCGGAACTCCTCGAACATCACCTCGGCAACGTACATCGTCGTGTCGAGGCCGACGAGATCAAGGAGCGTGAACGGCCCCATCGGGTAGCCGCATCCGAGCTTCATGGCCGCGTCGATGTCCTCCAGCGACGCGAGTCCGCTCTCGTAGGCGCGGATCGCGTCGAGCAGGTACGGCACGAGGAGACGGTTGACGATGAACGCGGTCGAGTCCTTGGTCTGCACCGGCGTCTTGCCGACCGCCCGCACCCACTCGGTCGCGGTCTTCACGGCGGCGTCGTCGGTGAGGATCGTCCGCACGACCTCGACGAGCTTCATGAGGGGCACCGGGTTGAAGAAATGGAGGCCGAGCACCTGGCCCGGCCGCCCGGTCGCCGCCGCCATCGCGGTGACGTTGCACGAGGACGTGTTCGACGCGAGGATCGCGTGCGGCGGGCAGATCGCGTCGAGCTTCGCGAAGGTCTCGTTCTTGAGCGGCTGATTCTCGGTCATCGCTTCGACGACGAGGTCGCACGATTTCAGCTCTTCGAGCCGGGTGGTGCCGGCGATGCACGCCAGCGCCGCGTCCTTGGCCTTCGCGTCGAGCTTGCCCTTGCCCACGAGCCCTTCGAGCGTCTCGCGCAGCCTTCCGAGTCCCCGCTTGACCAGCTCGTCGCTGGCCTCGACGAACAAGACCTGGAACCCGGCCTGGGCCGCGACCTGGACGATGCCGGAGCCCATCAGCCCGCATCCGATGACGCCGACGTTCGTGATGGTCATGCGATGCCCCGTTTCGTCGGAGATTCTTCGGGAGATGGCGCTGCGTCGAGCCGGTTACTTCCGAACGGCGCGGCCCGGCAGAGGCGGCGGCTCGAAATGGGTCCCCGGCGGGCACGGATTCTTCACGGTGATCGTCACCGAACCGTACCGGACGCTCCCGTCGGGTTGGATCTCGCCCTCGCCGCGCCGCGGCGGCGGCGGCGGCTCCTTCATGGCCCGGTCGAACGCCACGTCGCGGGACTCGGTCGAGGGCGCCAACATGTTGAGCATCAGGGACGCGCTGATCGGCGACTTCGCCTCGTCCGCGAAGACGGCGGTAGTCCACGCGCCGACCGCGACCAACGCTCCTGCGAACGCCACGATCCTAGTCATAGACGATGAGCGAGTGGAGCGGGTGCTCCTTCAACTTGTCCCGACCGTGGAGGAACGAGAGCTCGATCATAAATGCGACGCCCACGACCTGGCCGCCGAGCTGGCCGATCAGCCGCAGCGTCGCCCCCATCGTACCACCGGTCGCCAGGAGGTCGTCCACCGCGAGCACCCGCTGCCCGGGCTTGATCGCGTCCTCGTGGATCGCGAGCGCGTCGCGGCCGTACTCGAGCTCGTACTCGACCTCGATCGTCTTGCCCGGGAGCTTGCCGAACTTGCGGACCGGGACGAACCCCGCGTGCAGCTGATGGGCGAGCGCGCCGCCAATGATGAAGCCACGCGATTCGATGCCGACCACTACGTCGACCCGCTCCTTCTGGTAACGGCGGACGAAGACGTCGATGACGTACCGGAACGCCGGGCCGTCCTTGAGGAGCGTGGTGATGTCCTTGAAGAGGATTCCCTCGGTCGGGAAGTCCTTGATGTCGCGGATCTTCGCCTTGAGGTCGGCGATCTCCATCGGCGGCTATCTTACGCCCGATGCCGCAGTGCGCAAGGCGCCAAAGTGTCCGCGGCTGTGGCACCGTGACACCCGCGATGTCGGTGACGTCAGGGCGCTGACGGCGCTGTCTCTCGCCGGCGAAGGCTCAAAACCTCGGATTTTCAGCGGCGAATGCCGGGGCAGGTCACGGTGGCACTCTACTTGCGTCCCAACGGCGGCAACGTCCCATGAGGAGGGCTAGGATGTTGCTCCCGGAACAAGTGCAGCGCCTGGTCGAGCTCGCTCTGGCAGAATTCGCCCCGGAGTGGCAGGTCACCGGCCTGTGTTCGGAGCTCAGCCTGCACAATCCCGACCATTGGGTGTCGGGTCTCGGGACGTTCGGACTCGTCTTGCGCAACCGGCAGAGCCGGAGCGCCAAGGTCCTCGGGTGGCGGAACGGTGATTTCAGGAGCGCCACGTACCATCGCGGCATCTCCTATCGCGTGCTCGAGGCGTACGCCGATCGCATCACGGATCCCATTCGCCGCTACTTCGAAGAGATCGGCCTCATCCTGCCCGGAAAGATCGCGCCGCGCGTCGCGCAGCCGACCGCGGCCCGGTCGAGCATCAACTACACCGGGTAGACCGCCCCTGCCGTTCGCGACGTAATCACGAGTCGAGCTGCTCGACGGCTTCGGGCAGCTCGGCGAGTCGGGAGATGGCCAGGTCGGGGTGATCCGGCCCGGCCGCCCGGGGCGACGACGAAGTGACCTGGATGACACGCATCCCCGCCGCCCGTGCTCCCTGCACATCGAGGATCGTGTCGTCGCCGACGTGCACGGCGGTTCCGGGCTCCCCGCCGACCGCTCGCAAGGCGAGCGCGAAGATCTCTGGGGCCGGCTTTCGAATCCCCACCTCGTCGGAGAAGATCGTCTGCTTGAAATAGCCGAGGAGCCGAAAACGCTCGAGCAGCTGTCGGAGCGTCGCGCCCGGGGTCCGCATGATGTTCGACACCACGGCGAGCGTATAGCCTCCGCCCTTGAGCGCCTCCAGCGCGGCGAGCGCGCCGTCGTCGACGGCCGGCGGGACGATGAGGATGGGCCGCGCGTAGGCGTCGACCAGCGCGGCCATCAGCGCCGGCGGGACGCGTCGCGGGAGCCCCGGATCGACGGCGCTCAGGATCGCGCGGACGTGGTCGTCGACCGGAACGTCCCGATGCGTCGCCCAGATCCGGCCGAGATACGCCCCCGACTCTTCGTAGGCGCGGTCGAGTGCCGCCGTGGACACCGGCAGGCCGGCGGCGGCCAGCAGCCTCTCGAAGTCGGTCAGACGGCGCTTCTTGTAGCGATTGTCGCTCGTCGGGCCGTCGAAGAGCAGCGTGCCCCAAAGGTCGATCGTGATCGTCTCGACCTTCACCGTCACCCCCCGAAGTTCGGGCGGCGTTTCTCCAGGTACGCGGTCATTCCCTCGCGCGGCTCGTCGGTTGCGTACGCGGTCGCGAACGCGTGAATCCCGTAGCGCACCGCGGTCGCCAGATCGGTGTCTCGCCAGCGGACGATCAGCTCCTTCTGGAGCCGGATCGCCTCGGGCCCGCCGGCGAGGATCGCCGCGGCCAGCTCTTCGGCGGCCGCGCGCAAGCGGTCGGCCGCCACGACGCGGTTCACGAGGCCCCAGTCGAGCGCCTGCTCGGCGGTGATCGCCGCGCCGGTCAGCAACATCTCCGCGGCGCGGCCGGGCCCGACCATCGGTGGCAGCAGCGCCGCCTGGATGACCGACGGCACGCCGACGCGCACCTCCGGCAAGCCGAACGAGGCGCCGGCCGCCGCCACCCGCAGATCGCAGGCCAGTGCGAGCTCGAAGCCGGCGCCGAGGCACGGACCGTTCACGGCCGCGATCACCGGGAACGGCGCCCGGTGCACCGCGGCGATCGCGTCGTGGAGCGTGGTGATCAGCTCTCGGGCCCGGCTGGGGTCGAGATCGCGCAGGACGCGCACGTCCATCCCGGCCGTGAACGCACGCCCGCTGCCGGTGACCACGGCGACGCGCGTCGAGCGGTCCGCCGCGAGCGCAACGAACGCGTCGCGCACGGCGTGGATGAGGGTCGGCTCGAAGAGGTTGAGCGGCGGACGGTCCAGCGTGCACCAGACCGCATCGCCGGCGCGATGGATCGTGAGCGGAGGCCCCACTAGTACCGGCGCATCGCGGGATCGACGGTGCGGGCCCAGTAGTCCAGCCCGCCCTGGAGGTTTCTGACGTTCTTGAAGCCGCGCTGGCGCAGGTAGTCGGCCACCGCCGCGCTGCGGACGCCCTGGTGGCAGTAGACGACGATCTCCTCGTCGGCGTTCAACTCGTCCACTCGGAGCTCGATCTCCTCGATCGGGATGTGGACGGCGTTGCCCAGCCGGCAGAGCTTCGTCTCCCATTCCTGACGGACGTCGAGCAACAATGGTCGGTCGCTGCCGGCCAGGCGCGTCTTGAGGTCTTGCGGGGTGATCTCGTCCATGCCTTGCTCCGTCAGCGGGGCGCCGGACGCCCGACGAGGAAGTCCACGAGCCAGGCGTTCACCGCGTCCACGTGCTCGATCTGCGGGAAATGGCCGCACGCGTCGACCCAGCGGACCGCCGCGTGCCGCAGCACCGCGGCGACTTCCGCGCAATGCTCCCGGTGCACGACGTGGTCCTGACGGCCATGGATCAGCAGCACCGGCAGCTCGAGGGTGGCCATCGCACGGCGATAGTCCTTCGCGTGGGTCTCGAAGTCGATCCGCACGTCGCGCAGCGTCGCCAGATAGGCGGCGCGCGCCGCGGCGTCGGTGCGGGCCGCGTACCGGTGGTCGACGAAGAAGTCGATCTCCTGGCGGTCGGGCGCGTGGAAGCAGCGCGCGAGAGCCGTCTTGTAGAGCGTCGCGCATCCGCCGAGCGACAGCGCCTCGCCGATGCCGCGGAGCGCCATGAGCCGGTAGATCCACGAGGGACGATACCCACATCCGGGAATCACGGCGCCCACGAGGGCCAGCCGCTCGACCCGGGACGGGTGCGTCAGCGCGTACGTGACGCTGACCGCGCCGCCGAGCGAGTGGCCGACGAGTGACGCCTGCGCGAGCCCGAGGCCGTCCATGAAGCTGCGGAGCGCGCCGGCGAAGTACGCGAGCCGATAGCGTGTGCGGGGTTTCGCCGAGTCGCCGAACCCCGGAAGGTCGAGGGCGTAGACGGTCGCTCGGCCGGCGAGCGGGCGGATGTTGTGCCGCCAGGACTCCGCGAACCCTCCGAGGCCGTGGACGAGGATGACGGCCGGCCCGCGCCCTTCGACGACATAGTTAAGGCGGAGCCCGTCGACTTCGCCGCCTCGAAGCTGCAGTTCCGGCATGGGGCTACGATTCTACCAGACCGTCTTCGCCGTCAGGCGAACAGGTCGGGTGGCGTGGCCTCGGCCCGCGTCGGCTGGCCCAGGAGCCGCCTCATCATCAGGGCGTTCTGAACCGGATAGTCGCGGTTGTTGTTGTTGAAGGAGATGAAGACCTCCTCGGCCTCCTGGTTCACACCCTCGATCTCGGGCAGGAGCGCCCGCAGCTCCCCCTCGCTGTAGAGGTAGTCGTACTTCTCGCGCACCGTCGGCTCCTCCCCGCGGAGCTGCCGCAGCCAGCCGTGCGAGTTGCGGCCGTGGAGACGGAAAACGGCCGTCGGCGCGGTCGCCGTCGTCACGCGGGGCACCGCGTGCGTCGCCGGCGCGTCCACGATCACGTGCGCGAGGCGCGCGTCGCTCAGCGCGCGCAGAGTCTCATCGACATGATCGGGCAGCCACGAGCGATGGCGGAACTCGACCGCGATCGTCCATCCCGGCAGC
The DNA here is from genome assembly GCA_003220535.1 of Candidatus Rokuibacteriota bacterium. Taxonomy (GTDB): domain Bacteria; phylum Methylomirabilota; class Methylomirabilia; order Rokubacteriales; family CSP1-6; genus AR31. The sequence continues at coordinate 29,979 of QHSU01000012.1, read as the reverse complement.
CTGGCCGGGAGCGAGGCGAGATAGTCGAGCCGGCCGGCGTCGAAATGGACCCACGGCGCGAACTGGAAGAGAACGTAGCCGAGCTTGCCGGCCTCCGCGATCGGCTGGACGGCGGTCCGGAAGAGGTGGAACGCTCGATCGACGGCCTCGGGCGGAAAGCTCGACGCGTCGATCTCGCCGCGCCGCGTGCGCGCGGGGCTCCGCGGCAGGAGGGCCGTGAGGTCGGCCGGCACGCTCTCCGCCCGGGGGTGATGGCCCGTCAGGAGCGAGTACGCCTTGACATGGAAGATGAAGCCCGCCGGCGTGCGCTCGACCCATCGCAGCGTGTTCCGGACGTCCGGGATCGCGTAGTAGGAGCTGTTCACCTCCACGACGTCGAACACGCCCGCGTAATAGCGCAGGCGCGACTCGGCCGTCATCGACTTGCGCGGGTAAAAGGTCCCGGCCTCGATGAGCGCCGGATCCGCCCACGCGCAGATCCCGACCCGTATTGGCCTGCCCACGCCTAGACGATCTTCTCGTAGATGCCCGGCGGGATCACACGGTAGACGTGGATCGGCTGGGTGACGTTCTTGAACGTCTTCTCGCCGAGGCTCTCGAGAACGAAGTGGATGCGGATGCGTGCGGCGGTGGCGGGGCCCACGACGATCTCGCCGCCCTGCGCCGAGCCCGCGAAGCGCGCCGCGACATTGGTCGTGGGCCCGGTCGCCGTGAACGTCCACCGCTGCCCCGGTCCGGTGCCGAGCTTGGTCGCGCCGACCAGCGCCTCTCCGGTGTTGATCCCCATGTGGAGCTGAATCGACGGGAAGACCCCACCGTACTCCTCGTTGAGCGCCAGGGTCCGCTGGTGGATGGCGAAGGCGGCGCGCGTCGCGTTCAGCGCGTGGTCGGTCGAGCTCCGCTCGGACTGGAAGATGACCATCAGGCCGTCGCCGGCCGTCTCGTTCACGTCGCCGTGGTGGCTCTGGATGATCTCGAGGAAGCTCGAGAAGTAGGTCTGAACGAGCTGGTTGAGCCGCTTGGGCTCGAGCTGCTCGGAGAGCTTCGTGTAGCCGGCGATGTCGAGGAAGACGACCGACACCTCGACGGTCCGTTTCTCGAGCTCCGTCGCATTCGGGTTCTGCTCGAGGAGCTTCTTGACCGCGTCGGGGACGAATTTCGACAACTCGCCCTTGAGCTGCTCGAGCAGCGCGAGTCGCTGGCGCGACTCCTGGAGATTCTGGAGGGCGGTCTCCAGCTCCTTGTTCTTCGTCGCCAGCTCGGTGTAGGCCTGGGTGAGCCGTGACGTCATGTCGTTGAACGCGCCGCCCAGCTCACCGATCTCGTCGCGGGCCCCGGCCGGCGCCCGCGCCTCGAAGTCGCCGTCGCCGACGCGCCGGGCGACGGCCGAGAGGGCGACGATCGGCCCCACGATGACCGAGCGCATCGCGATCGTCAGGACGGCCGCGGCGGCGAGGATCGTCAGCGCCGCGATGAGGATTTGACGATTCCGATGGCGGCGGACCTCGCCGAACACGGGTTCCATCGAGGTCGCGACGCGTACCACCGCCCGCACCTGGTGATCGGTGCCGTGGCAGCCCTGACATTTTTCCTTGTTGAGGATCGGCTGGTGGAGCGTGAAGAGCGAGACGCCGTTCTCGACCTCCAGCGACTCCTGCGTCTTCAAGGTCTCCACCGCCCGGGTGAAGAGCGGGCCGGTCATCGCGGTCCCCGGCGTCCGCTGCATCTTCGAGAGATTCTTCATGACGTCGTCCGCGAGCCCCGCGGCCCGCGCGACCTCGGTGGCGGTCGCGAGATCGGTGAACGCCTCGACCCCGTTGCGGCGATAGATCATCAGCGTCTCGAGCGGCGCCCCGTCTTCCGCCGCCTGGGCACGCAGCTCCCGCTGTTCCTGGAGGAGGCTGCGGATGACGTCGGGCCGCTCCTGCAGCATCGCCGCTTCGATGCTGGCCACCATGGTCTGCGTGAGCCGCCGCACCGCCCGCTTGTTCTGCTCGACGAGCGCCGCCGACTCCCGTTGGATGGTGACGATGGTCGAGATGCCGAACCCGACGATCAGGACGGCCACGATCAGCAGGGTGATCTTGATCGCCAGGCGGGAGCGGAACATCCTGAGCTAGCGGCGGAGAGCCGCGTAGGTGTCGAGCAGCGGCAGGACCCGGTCCCGCGACTCGGACGCCACCAGGAGCACCACGCGATCGACCGCCGCGCGCGCGAGCTGATCGATGGTGGCCTGGTCGGGCTTGGGGCCGAAGATGGTGATCGAGACGGATTTCGGATCGCGCCCGGCCTTCGCCGCCGCGGCGCGGAGCGCGGGGATCTTGTCCACGATGCCCGGCGCGCGGAAGCCGATGGGCATCCAGCCGTCGCAGAACTCGACCACCCGCGCGAAGGTGGTCGGCCCGTCCCCACCCATGAGGATCGGTGGATGCGGCTTCTGTGCCGGCTTGGGGTGGGCCCAGATCTTGTCGAAGTTCACGAGCTCGCCGCGATATTCGGCCTCTTCCTCGGTCCAGATCTTCTTCATGGCGAGCACCCGCTCGCGGAGCACGCGCCAGCGCCGCTTGAACGGCGTGCCATGGTGCTCCATCTCCTCGGCGTTCCAGCCTCCACCGATCCCGAAGATGAACCGCCCGTTCGACAGACGGTCGAGGGTGGCGACTTCCTTGGCGGTCGTGATGGGATCGCGTTCCACGACCAGGCAGATGCCGGTGGCGAGGCGGAGCCGCGTCGTGACCGCCGCAGCCGCCGTCAGCGCCACGAAGGGGTCGTACGTGTGCCAATACTCCTTGGGCAGGTTCGGACCCCCGGGCCACGGGCTCCTCCGGCTCGCCGGGATGTGCGTGTGCTCGGGCACCCAGAGCGATTCGAACCTGCGCTCCTCGAGCGCCCGGGCGAGCTCGGCCGGCTGGATCGCGTACTCGGTGGGAAACATCGTCACGCCGAGGTGCATGGCATCCTCCTGAGGGTGCGTGCCGGCATTATAGGCCCGGTGTAGAATCCGGACGATGCCAGGACCCCGGGACAGCTTCGAGGAATTCGAGGCGACGAGCCTCTTCTGTCCGCGCTGCCGCCGCGCGACGCCGGCGCGGAAGAAGCTCCTTCTGGTGCTCCCGTCCGGCAGCAAGTACGACTACGTCTGCGCCGAGTGCGGCACCGCCGTCGGCGGCAAGATGGACAATGATCCGACCGAATTTCATCGCACGATCCCGCCGCCGGCTCGGCGCCTGCCCCCCCGCCCGCGCTGAGTCGGCGCCGCCGTCTCCGGTAACTCTGCGTCGGATCAGGCCTTTCCCCCGGCTCGGCGCCATGCCCCCGCCGGTTGTGGATATCCGGAACGAACCAACATCCTGTTGCGTAGTCCATCGGTGTGTGCGATACTGCCTCACACTTCAGTTTCACCTTCCTCTAGACTCAGCAAATTGGCAGGCCGCGTAAAAAAGAACCAGTAAGGAGGGCTGCATGCGCAGACTTAACAGAGTGCTCGCGAGCTTGACGCTGGTAGGCGCGATCGCCCTTGGTGGAGTCGTGCTGACGCGCCAGGTTCTGGCTGTCGCCGGCGAGGCCAATGCAGAGCGGTTGAATCGCGCGGTGCTCGGCTACATCGGGGAAAAAAATCCGCTCGCGCCCATCAAGGCGTTCCAGCGATTTCCGGAAGTGCTGTTCGCCGAGGCCGAGCGCACCAAGATCGACCACTGTCTGGCCCTCGCCCAGGCCGAGGTCGAATCGGAATTCCATCACGACGCCGTCGGCAGCGCGGGCGAGGTCGGGCTGTTCCAGACCTTACCCTCGACGGCGGCGCTGTTCGAATCGAAAGTCGGCCCGTTCAAACGCCCGGTCCTCAAGGGCCAGCGCGACCTCGGCGACCTGGCCATCCCGACGGTGAGCACGCAGTTCGCGATGGCCTACCTCCGCGACATCATGACCCGCAAGCCGAACATCAAAGACGCCCTCACCGAGTACAACGGTGGACCCGGGGGACGCCATCCCCACTACTACCGTATGGTGATGGGCACCTACGTCGAGATCCTGGAGCGGACGGACTTGAAGTGCCGCTATCAGCCGGCGCCGAAGCGGCCGCCCGTCATGGCCCTCCTGGCCAGGGTCTAGGCCAGGGGCGCGTGACAGCGCGTTTCCGCCTCCTCGAGGAGGCGGTGGTACTTGTCCGCGACCGAGGTGCGTGACGTCTCGACGGCCTGACGGAATTCGTGGTGTCGCTGCGCCTCGCAGCGGGTCGGGGCGAGCGCGATGCGGCACTGTACCAGGCCCTCGAGGAGCGTGGTGCCGTGGGCGTTCTCGAGATGGTTGAGCTCGAACGCTCGGGCGCGCTCGAGCAGCTGGCGTGTCGACGACAGATCGTCGCAGGGACTGGACGACGCCGTGACCAGGACGAGCACCAGCCAGAGCGTCACGCGTGCAAGAAGAACCGGCCGCGCGCTCGGGCCAGCACCAGCGCAGTCGTCAGCTCTTCGAGGGCGGCCTCGACGTCCACGTATCGGTCGTGGCGCGCCGTCACGCGCCCGCTTCCCACCAGTGGGGTCTCGAGGGGCACCGGCTTGACGTACCGCACGGTCAGCTCCCCGGTGACGGCGACGCGGCCGGTCGTGCGGACGGCGGCCCCGGCCAGGACCTCGTCGAGGAAGGTCGCGACGATGCCACCGTGGGCCACTCCGTGCGGACCTTCGTACTGCCTCGGCACGAGGATCGGCGCGAGCACGCCTTCATCGGTCTTGAAGCATCGCACCCTCAAGCCGGTCGGGTGGCCGGGGCCGCAACCGAAGCAGTGGTAGAAGAGGTCACCCGGCCGGGTCGTCGGGCATTGCTCCTCGAGCGTCGCAAAGCGCGCGCGAAAGACCTCGGGAAGCAGCTGGCCGGTCACGAGCGAGGCGACTTCACGGGCCGTCGATCGAGCGGGCGAGTGAGAAATCTTTCGGCGTGAGTCCACCCTCGGAGTGGGTCCACACGGAGAGCGTGACCTCGTTGTAACGGATCGTGACGTCCGGATGGTGATTCGCGCGCTCTGCGAGCCAGGCCACCCGGTTGACGAAGATCATCGCTTCCTTGAAATCCACGAAGCGATACGTTCGCTCGATCGCCTTCCCGGACCGCCGCCATCCAGGCGCACGCGCGACCTCGGCCGCGATCTCGGCGTCACCGAGCGGGCTCATGACCGGAGCCACCGCTGGATCACCGGCGCCCAGTCCTCGAGTGACCGCGTCTTCTTGCCCACCACCTTCGATTGATCGTCCCACCGGCGCAGCGCCAGCGCGTCGCGCAGCCATCGATGCTCCGCGAAGCGCAGGGCGTCGCCCGGGGACATGACGCCCCCCTGGAGCTCGAGCGTGTGACGCGAGGCGGGTGAGAGACGGGCGAAGTACTCGGGCTCGGTGGCGCAGAGATAGCGTTTGGCGTCGGCGTGCATGCGCACGCACCAGACGACGCGCTCGGGCGCCCAGGGGGCCAGCAGCTCGGCGCCGACCTCGTGGTGCCCCCGCGCGCTTGGCGCAGCACGGGTCGGCTCCGTCGTGTCCGAGACGAGCGACTGGTCGACCGCGTAACGCCCGACGTCGTGCAGGAGGCACGCGAGCTGGAGCTCCTCGTCGGCGCCGGCGTCGCGGGCGAGGTCGCCGCACTGGAGGGCATGCTCGAGCTCGGAGACCGCTTCGCCGCCGTACCGATGCGGCGCCGAGCGCGCCATCGCGTGGAGAAGGCGATCGGCCATCGCGGTCATGCGCGCGCGAACTTCTGGAGCGACCGGAGCTCGCGCGGCGGGTTCATGTCCTTGCCCTGCGCGGTCCACGAGACCTCGGCCACGTAGAGGTCGCCGTGCGAGTCGACGACACAGCCGTGCGGCGCGATGAACTCGCCCGGCTTCTCGCCGGCGAAGCGGCCGCCGATCCTGCCCAGCCGGTCGCCCTTGAGCGTCACGATGCTCACGCGGGCGCCCAGATCGGGCACTTCGGCGCTCACCGACAGTTGCGTGGGCAGCTCGCCGACGTAGAGGAGACCCCCGTTTCGCCGGTCCGCGAAGAGCCCGCACGGGCGGAACAGATTGTTGAGCTGGGTGAGGTACTGGCCCTTCCCGTCGAAGACCTGGACGCGGTGATTCTCGCGGTCGGCGACGTAGACGAGTCCCTCGGCATCGGTCGCGATGTTGTGGGGGATGTTGAAGCACCCGGGATCGGTCCCCGGCGCGCCCCACGAGAAGAGGAGCCGCCCCTTCGGATCGTACTTGTGCACGCGCGAGTTCCCGTAGCCGTCGGAGACGTAGACGTCGCCCGTCCGGGGGCACAACGCCACATGCGTCGGGCGGTTGAAGGGCTTGCCGCCGTGGAGCGTCGAGGGCTTGTCGGGGTCGCCGAGCGTCAGGAGCAGCTTCCCCTCGGGCGTGAACTGTCTGACGGTGTGATGGAGATCGTCCGTGAGCCAGAGCGTGCCGTCGGGCCCGATGGTGATCCCGTGCGCCCGTCGGAACACGCCTTCTCCCCACGATCTGAGGAAGTTCCCCTCGCGGTCGAACACGATGACCGGGTGCTGGCCTCGGTTGAAGACGTGGACGTTGTCCTTGGCGTCGACGGCGACGCTCGTCGCCTCGACGAACGACCACCCCTCGGGAAGCCGTCCCCACCTCTCGACCGGCCGGTAGTTCATGCGCGTGACCTCCTGGGTCGGCGCCTATACTGCCACAACGCGTGACTATACCCTGATGAGCGCGCCCATCGGCCTCTCCGTCAAACGTCGCGAAGACCGGCGCCTGCTCACCGGTCGCGGCCGCTACGTGGACGACCTGCGTCTCCCCGACCTCCTGCACGCGGCGATCGTGCGGAGCCCGCACGCCCACGCGCGCATCGTCGGCGTCGATGCTGATCGAGCGCAGGCCCTGCCCGGCGTCGTTGCGGTCCTCACGATCGCCGAACTGCCGGAGTGCGCCGCGGCGGTGCCGCCGCTCGTGACCTCGCCGCGGCTCAGGCCCTACGCCCAGCCCGCGATCGCCGGCCCGAAGGTCCGCCACGTCGGCGAGGCGGTGGCCGTGGTGGTCGCGGACGACGTCTACCGTGCGGCCGACGCGGCCCAGGCCGTGGACGTCCGATACGAGAGCCTGCCCGCGGCCGCGACCGTCGAGGCTGCGCTCGCCAGAAACGCCCCGCGGGTCTTCGACGAGTGGCCAGACAACGTCGCGGGCCCGGCCGACGGCGCCGTCGGTGACGTCGCCCGCGGTTTCGCCGAGGCGTATGCAGTCGTCGAAGCACGGCTCCACGTGCCACGCGTCGCCGCGATGCCGATCGAGCCTCGCGGCGTCGTGGCGCAACCCGATGCGCCGGATGGCCGGCTCACGGTGTGGGCGTCGACGCAGATGCCGTTCGCCGTCCGCGCGGCGGTCGCCGCGGCGCTCGGCCTCGCCGAGGAGCAGGTGCGAGTGATCGCCCCCGACGTCGGCGGCGGTTTCGGCGCCAAGGGCCACGTCTATCCCGAAGACGTCCTGATTCCTGCAGTCGCGCGCCGGCTGGGCCGTCCGGTGAAGTGGATCGAGATCCGGCGCGAACACTTCCTGGCGACGGCGCCCGACCGCGACCAGCACCATCAGGCGCGGCTCGGGATCGCCGAGGACGGCACGATCACCGCGATCGAGACCACGTTCACCCGGGACGGTGGCGCCTATCCCGTGATCGGTGACGTGATCGCGCTGAACACGATCAACCACCTTCCCGGGCCCTACCGGATCGCGCACCTCAGGGGCGCCGCAATCAACATCGTCACGCACAAGACCTTCACCGCCGCTTACCGCGGCGCCGGGCGACCCGAGGGCGCCTACGTGTTCGACCGCCTCCTCGACCGCGCGGCGCGCCGGCTACGCATGGACCCGGCGGAGGTGCGCCGCCGCAACCTCATCCGCCCGGACGAGATGCCGTACGCCACGGGCCTCCGGTATCGTGACGGCGCGGCGATCGTGTACGACCCGGCGGACTACGGCGTGGCGCTGACCACCTGCTCGGACACTTCGGCTACGACGAGTGGCGGAGCGCGCAGCAGGTGCGCCGCGACTCCACACGGCCGATCGGGATCGGCCTGTCCGCGTATCTCGAGGGCACCGGAATCGGCCCGTTCGAGGGCGCCGACGTCAAGATCGACCCGAGCGGGACGATCTATCTCCAGATCGGCGTGTCGTCCCAGGGCCAGTCCCACGAGACGACGCTCGCGCAGGTGTGCGCGGCCGAGCTCGGTGTGGACATCGAGCGGGTCGTCGTCGTGGGTGGCGACACCGCCGTTCTGGGCTATGGCAACGGGACGATCGCCAGCCGCGTCGCGGCGGTGGCTGGACCGGCCGTCGCGCGCACCGCGCGCGAGGTGGCGCGCAGGGCGCGGCTCGTCGCCGGCGAGCTGCTCGAGTGCGCGCCGACGGACGTCGTGCTCGCCGCCGGCCGCGCGCACGTCGTCGGCGTGGCCGGCCGCGGGGTCGCGCTCGGGGACCTGGCACGCGCATCGCTCCGGAGCCCGACGCTCCTTCGGGAGGGGGCGCCGGGGCTCCACGCCTGCGCTTTCTTCCGGCCGGAGACCGTCACGTGGGCGTTCGGCGCGCACGCCTGCGCGCTCGAAGTCGATGTCGAGACGGGAGCGCTGCGGCTCCTGCGCTACGCGGCGGTACACGACTGCGGCCGGCCCCTCAACCCGATGATCGTCGAGGGCCAGCTCCACGGCGGGATCGTCCAGGGGATCGGCGCCGCGCTCGCCGAGGAGCTGGTCTACGACGGTGAAGGCCAGCTCGTGACGGGCTCCTTGATGGAGTATGGCGTGCCGAAGGCGGCAGAGGTGCCGCCCCTCGACGTCATCGCGCTCGATTTCCCGTCCACCCGCAACGAGATGGGCGTCAAGGGCGTGGGGGAGAGCGGCATCATCTCACCGGTGCCGGCGATCGCCAATGCCGTCGAGGACGCGCTGGCCGACCGCGGCGTCGAGGTCGCGCGCGTGCCGCTCACGGCCGCCAGCGTCTGGGAGGCGCTGCGGCGCGCTCAGCGGCCGTCGGCGTCCCGGTAGTGCCGAAGGAGGTACACGAGGAGCTGCTCCTTGTCCTCGGGCGGAATCGGCGCGCCGTACTTGATCATGCGATCGAGCGTGTCGGACCAGCCCTTGGGTCCGAAGCGCTGCTGCACGGCGACTTCGACGCTATGACAGATCACGCAGCGCATGACCAGCTCCCAGCCGGGCGTCCGAGGGATCGGCGTGTTCTGAGCGGATGCGGGAGCGAGGCGCAGGCCTACCGCGATCCCGGCGGTGAACGCCAGGATGGCCGGAGCCCGCAGGCTACGCCACATCAACCTTGACGGCGTGGATCACGTTCCAGCGATAGCCGAGCCGGTTGAACGCGCGGCTCGTCGGCTGGATGCGACCGAGGCTGTCGCTGGCCCGCGCCATCACGGTGTGGGTGCCGGGCCTGGCGTCCCATTCGTACTCCCACTTGCGCCAGGAGTAGCGACTCCAGGATCCGGTGAACGTCCCCTCCGTCCAGCTCTGGCCGCCGTCGGTCGAGACGTCGATGCCGGTCAGCTCGCCCTCACCACTCCACGCCCAGCCCCAGACAGCCGTGCGTCCCGCCGCGAGCCTGGCGCCCTCCGAAGGCCCGACGATGACGGACTTCACCTCGAGCGACTGGAGCGAGTAGACCTGCTTCTCGTTGTCGGCGCGTGGCGCGGTGTAGTTCGACTTCATGTAGAAGCCGTCGAACTCGTCGACGAGCACCACGATCCGCTCGAGCCACTTGACGGACGCCGAGCCGACGAACCCGGGCACGATCGCCCGCGCGGGGCCGCCGTGAAGGTGGGCAAGAGGCTTGCCGTTCATCTCGAGCGCGAGAATCGTGTGCGGCTCGAGAGCCTTCCACATCGGGACGCTTCGGATGAAGTCCGGCGCTTGTGGCGTCGGCGGTTTGTCGTAACCGTCGAACGCGACATGCCTCCCGGCAGACCGCGGGCGGGCCGGTGACAGGACGTCGGCGAGCCGCACCCCCTTCCACGCACCGTTCCCGACGGCGCCGTGCTCCCACTGGATGCCCGAGGCGCGCGGCTTGTGGAACGATCGACCGTTGCCGGCGCACTCGAGCGTCACGTCCTGCACGACCATCGGAAGCTTCTTCAGATCGTCCAGGCGGAGGACGAGGGGGTTGTCCACCTCGCCCTCGATCTTCACCGACCACTGCGCCGGGTCGATCGGCGCCGCGTCATAGTTGTTGCGGACGAAGAAGACGTCCTCGGGGGTGTGGTACGCGGTCAGGTCCCCGAGCCGCGCCTCGAGGTTGGCGGGGCGCGGGCTCCGGACGATCAGCTTCTCCTTACCCGGGACGGGCGCGGGAGGTTGCTGGGCCGGCGCGCCGCTGGCTCGAAGGAGCCCGACAGCCGCGCCGCTGGCGATCAGGAAGCCCCGTCGTGTGATGGTCATGGGGCACCCCCCTTGTGCGCGGGCCATAGTACACCGGCGCACTCGCCTTCCACCCATTCAGGCCCTGTGCCGCGTATAACCTGACGAGATGGACGAGCGCGCGTTCGCCCGTGCCGCCGAAGAATACGCCGTACGGCTCTACTCGGTGGCCTATCGGCTCCTTGGCAGTCGGGCCGATGCCGAGGACGCGGTTCAGAGGGCCTTGCTGAAGGCCTTCGAGGCGCGGGAGTCGTACGCGCCGCGGTGGGCGATATCGACGTGGCTCTATCGCGTGCTCACGAACGTCTGCATCGACGAGCTGCGTCGACGCCGACGGGCTCCGCCCGAGCCGCTCCCCCGGGGCCGGCCGGGCCATGCGGTGGAGCGCGTGGATCTCACCCGCGCGCTCGCCAGCGTGCCCCGGGAGGCGCGCGTGCTGCTCGCGCTGCACTACGTGAACGGCCTCTCGTACCGGGAGCTCGCGACGATCCGAGGGATCTCCGTCAACACGGTCAAGAGTCAGCTCGCGCGGGGCAAGGCAATCCTGAAGCAAGCGCTGGAGGAATAGAGCCATGGATCGCATCGACGTCATGCTCGAAGAGTTCTTCGCTCCCGAGGCTCCGCGCGATCTCGCGTCGCGGCTGCTCGGCGGTTCCCGGGCGAAGCGGGTGGACCTGGAAGCGCTGGCCGACAGGTTCAGGATCGAGGCGACCGAGCGAGGCGTGGCGCGGCTCCGCCCGGGGCGCGGCGTTCACGGCGCTTCCGCCCGTGCCCGCGTCCACGCCGAACGCGCACGGCGGGAGCTGCGCGAGTATCTGGCCGGTCGCCGGACGTTCTTCACGGTGGCGGTCGACCTCGGGGGCGTGGCCGACTTCCAGGCCCGCGTGCTCGCCGAAGCCAGCCGTGTTCCGTTCGGCGAGGTCGACTCGTACGCGGCCCTCGCGCGGCGCGTGGGCCACCCGCGGGCCGCGCGCGCCGTCGGCAACGCACTCGGCGCCAATCCCGTGCCGGTGATCGTGCCCTGCCACCGCATCATCCGCGGTGACGGCACGTGGGGTCACTATGCGTTCGGCGGCGAGATGAAGACCCAGCTCCTCCGGCTCGAGCGCTCGACGCCCGCGCTCATCGGCTGCACGAGCACGCGGATCGTCTGCCGCCGGGGCTGCGCCCACGAGCAACGGGTGGCCGAGATGAATCGGGTCGTCTTCGCGTCGGTCGACGACGCCGCGAGCGTGGGGTACCGCTCCTGCCGCGTCTGCCGTCCGTCGCCGGCGTGATAGCATCGTCGGGATGCGATGGTCTCTGCTTCTGGCGCTCGCGGTCGTCCTCGGCGCGGCGGCGCCCGCGGCCGCCCAGCTCCCGATCTTCGACGCCCACATCCACTACAGCCGCCCCGACTGGGACGCGTACTCACCCGAGCGGGCGCTGTCGATTCTCGCCGCCGCCGGCGTGCGCCGGGCCATCGTGTCGAGCACCCCGGACGACGGCACGCTGAAGCTCTACGAGAAGGCGCCGAAGAGCGTCGTCCCGTTCCTCCGCCCGTATCGCACGCGTGACGACATGGGGAGCTGGCACCGCGATCCCGGCGTGCAGGCCTACGTCGAGGAGCGGCTCAAGCGTGGGATCTACCGGGGCATCGGCGAGTTCCACCTGAGCGCCGTGGACACCGCCGCGCCGACCGTCAGGCGCATCGCCGAGTTGGCGGCGGAGCGCGAGCTGTTCCTCCAGGCCCACGTGGACGACGTCACCATCGAGAAGCTGCTGACGCTCTACCCGAAGGTGCGGCTCCTCTGGGCGCATGCCGGGATGTCGGCGTCCGCGTCCACCGTCGGACGGCTCGTCGAGCGGTTCCCGAAGCTCTGGGTCGAGCTCGCGCTGCGCACCGACGTGGCACCGGACGGCGCGCTCGATCCCGAGTGGCGGGCGGTCTTCGTGAAATACCCCGACCGCTTCATGGTCGGCACCGATACCTGGGTGACGTCGCGCTGGGAGATCGTCCGTGACTACCATCGCGCGGTGCAGACGTGGCTCGCCCAGCTCCCGCGCGATGTCGCCGAGGCGATCGCCTGGAAGAATGGCGAGCGATTGTTCTCAGTTACTGCTGAGGAGGAGCAGGCGGAGAAGCGAAGCCGGCCCGCGCATTAAGGACTCTCATGCGGGCGGTGAATGATCGCCGAGGGGTGCTGAACTTGACCCCAAGGCTGCCCTAGAAGACGAAACGCTCCCGCTTTTCCCGACGTTACGGCGGACACCACGATGAGAGCACGTCCGCTCGTTTTAGGCGAAGGGAGCTCCTGGAGTCCGCCACGTGCTTCAGAACGCTCATCCTGCGTGCTCCCTGCCGCGCCCCACGTGGATCGACAGCGAGACCAATGGGCAATCTCGCCACGAGCGGCCGTGCGTCGTCCCTGACGCCACCGCGGCCCGCAGGCGGTGTTCTCCACCTCGGAGGCATTCCGTGATGAGCGCATCCAGGAGGATCGTTGAGGAACGACCCACGAGGCTACGGTGTCGCGGCTCGCGCCCTGGACCTGGAATGAGAGACGAAGGGGCCATCGCCGAGCGGGCTTCAACCAATGGCTTACCGCTGTGGAAACAGCGGACACGGTATTCACGCAGGGAGACGACGGGCAGCTTACTTGCGATTGGAAGTTTGTTAAGTAGACTAATCTCCGGACTGGACGCCCACGCATCAAGTAGGCCACTGGCCTCTCCTGCCATGAGGGCGATGCCCGCAGGAGCGTGGCTACCGTCCAGTCCCTCTCGCCCAACTCGTAAGGGTAGGCGCGTCGCATGGCTGAGATTCCTTCCGTGCACTTCCCCTCCGTGTGATCCTCGCCCCCTACGGCAGTGGTTATGTCGGGCTCAGGACCTGACCCCGTCCAAGCCGGATTCGTTGGTAGGAGGTCCAGCGGTAAGTCTCGCCAACTCTTCGGCAAGAGCGGCACTGCGTTCTGTCCTGCCTTCGGCAGAACGTGGCTCTGTCACGAAGTCCCTGCCATACACGTAGCCGAGATCGCGCAATCCGCGCAGGAGCGCCGCGACACTCTGATTCCGAGGGTTGGGCCCCTCGGTGTTGGCGGCAGCGTCTGCGGCTACAATGACTCCGATCCGATAGACCTTCCCGGTCTGCGGCTGCCCCTCCAAGGGTACGCAGACCTTGTCGGAAGGCCTGAGGCGGATCCGCGCCGGGCGGGTACAGAGACGTCAAGACGCCGCCGATGCGCCACACCTTTTCAGTTTGGGGCTGAGCCTCAACGGCAAGCGGCGCAAGCGAGAGGCTGAGCGCGAGAATGAGCGCGAGCCCGATCAGCCGCATGAGCACCTCGGTGGAGGACGGCTGCCGGGGAGTCTAGCTGAACGCCACGACGCGCACCAGCACAGCGCGGCGCCAGCACGTCATCCGCAAGCAGTTGCCCTCGACACCGCCTTGACAACCTCAAGGGGGACGCCGATGATGCCGCCACCGCCTCGACGGTCCAAGACCGTGAGACGTGGTGGAGAAGCGACGTTCTATCGACTGAGGATGGTCCCATGGACTTGGACGTTGTTCGCTTCGTCATCCGGCGCAGACTCCAGGACGGTCGTCTACCGCGTGGCAGAATGACGAAGGTTCAGAATGCTCCAGGCGGCGGACAAATGTGCGACGCCTGCGGGGCGAACGTTACGTCGGATCAGATGGCGATGGTGGGGGCTACCTCGGAGGGCGGCCGGAGGCCCCGTCAGTTCCACGCCCTCTGCTTCCGGATTTGGGATAACGAGAGGCACGTGGCTCCCGAGCCCACGGTGTAGCTCCGCGAGCCGAGCGCGCTCTCCTCACTCTCATTCCGCGGCGGGCCCTCAGCCAGTCCCGTCACAAACCCTGTGCGAAGCCCGGTGGGGTCCTGGTCGTAGTGATCCCACTCCGGCCCAAAGGTACCCCTTTGTGCCGGCAGCCGAACCCGTACTGGCCAACCGTGGTGACGCCTACTTACAGAGGCCGTCGCGCGCAGGATTTGTGACACCGTGATGACGTGTGGGCGCGGTGCTGGTGCGGCTCGTGGCGTTCGGCTAGACTCCCCGTCAGCATGCGGTTGATCGGGCTCGCGGTCATCCTCACTGTCGGGCTCACTCTTGCGTCACTCGGCACGGCTGCGGCCCAGCCCCCGGAGAAGGGGCCTCGGGTAGGTTATCTAAATCCGGGCTCCTTTTCTGACCCGTTAAGACAGCGCCGTCTCGAGGCCTTCCGCCAAGGCCTGCGCGAACTGGGCTATGTGGAAGGTCAGAACATCGCCATCGAGTCCCGATGGGCCGAGGGCAAGTATGATCGCTACCCCGCCCTCGCGGCCGACCTGGTCCGTTTGAAGGTGGACGTCATCGTCGCGATGAGTGGGGCAGCGACCCAGGCCGCCCAACAAGCGACCAGGACGATCCCGATCGTCATGTCGCTCGTTAATGATCCCGTAGGGAGCGGACTCGTCCCTAGCCTTGCGCACCCCGGGGGGAACATCACGGGGACTTCGGTGATGTCCCCCGACCTGATCGGGAAGCAGTTACAACTGCTCAAGGAGGTGGTTCCCAAGGTCTCTCGGGTGGCCTTCCTTCGGCATCCGGCCAATCCGGCGAGCGCAGCCAACTTGCGAGAGGCGGAGGCTGCAGCTCGGGGCTTGGGGGTGCGGCTTCAAACCTTGGAGGCGCGGAACCCCCAGGAGATCGACAGCGCCTTCGCGGCGATGACCAGGGAGCAGGCGGGCGCGCTCCTGATTCACGCGGACGCGTTATTCGGGAATCAGCGAAGACAGATCGCAGAGCTCGCGACGAAGAAGCGCCTGCCATCGATATTTTTGACGACGGAGTACGCGGAGGCCGGCGGTCTGATGGTCTATGGCCCAAACTTGCTTAACTTGGAGCGTCGCGCCGCCACCTACGTGGTCAAGATCCTCAAAGGCGCCAAGCCTGCGGACCTGCCCGTGGAGCAGCCCTCCAAGTTCGACCTGCTGGTCAACCTCAAAACCGCGAAGGCCCTTGGCCTCACGATCCCGCAGACGCTACTGCAGCGGGCGGATCAGGTGATCCAGTAGTTGAACGGTCATGCCGCCGTCAGCGCCCGCCTGACGGCCATCGGGTGAACGCCGAGTTCGCGCGCCACAGCACGCAGCGACCACCCATCGGCCCGTAGCGCCAGCGCCCGGACGACGTCGACCCGGTGCACCCGCGGGCGCCCGAGATGCTTTCCGAGCGCTCGAGCCCGCCTCACGCCGGCGATCACCCGCTCCCGGATCAGGTCCCGCTCGAACTCCGCGATCGCCGCCAGCATGTGGAACAGAAGCCGACCTGCCGGTGTCGTCGTGTCGAGAGACCCGCACGCCGCGTTTTGGTGGTCGGCATCAGGTATCCTCCCGCGGGCCTACAGCACTATCCCGCCGCCGCCTTTCCAACCATATGCATACAGCTAAGCATATGGCCCTATCAAGAGTAAAATTCTTGCGGCTAAGCATTACCTGCGTGTAGCATCACCCCCATGGCCAAGCCCAAGGACAAAGCGATCAGCCGAGCTGCGCGCGCCTTTGGCAGTCTTGGGGGCCGAGCCCGAGCGAAGAAGTTGTCAGCAGAGGAGCGCCGGGCGATCGCTAAGAGGGCCGCGGAGGCCCGCTGGCGGAAGGCAAAGACTCGGGGCTGACCTGGGAGGTGGGCTGTGTCCACGCACGGCGCGCAATCCTCGCCGACGCGCCCCTTCGACGTCATCACCTTCGACTGCTACGGCACCCTCATCGACTGGGAGGCCGGCATTACCGAGGCCTTCCGGGATGCCGCGGCGGCCGACGGTGTGAACCTGGACCCCGCGGCCGCTCTGCGTGCTCTATTCGAGAAGGAGCCCGAGGCTCAGGCGGCCGAGTACCGAAGCTACCGCGAACTCCTCACGGATACGGCCGTGCGGGTTGGGGAACGCCTCGGATGGACGATCAGCCGAGAGCGTGCGGCCTTCCTGCCGGAGAGCCTGCTTCTATGGAAGCCGTTCCCCGACACCAACGAGGCCCTCACCCGCCTGAGCCAGGCCGGCTATGCCCTCGGCATCCTGTCGAATGTGGACGATGATCTCCTGGCGGGAACGCGACGACACCTGGCGGCAACCTTCTCGCTCCTCGTCACCGCGCAACAGGTTCGCTCCTACAAGCCAGCTCCGGGTCACTTCACCACTGCGCGGGAGCGGATCGGCGGCCGGCGCTGGCTTCATGCCGCCCAGAGCTAC
Organism: Candidatus Rokuibacteriota bacterium; assembly: GCA_003220535.1. GTDB lineage: Bacteria > Methylomirabilota > Methylomirabilia > Rokubacteriales > CSP1-6 > AR31. The sequence goes on along the minus strand of QHSU01000012.1, from coordinate 13,340 downwards.
TTTCACGACGTGACGCCGTCGGTCGCGCACCGCATTCCAGTCGCCTGGATCAACCGGAAGGGTGAGCGGCCGACCGGGGCCGCCCGCCCGGATCGAGAGTTTCGGACGCTGACTGAGCTGGCGGACTGGCTGGCCTGAGAGGTCAGGACGTTTTTTGAGGTAGCTCCCGTCGGCCCATCGCGGACACTGGATGAGGGCTGGAGGCGATCCGGCCAGCACGTTACCGCGATTTCCGGAAGCGGATCCGACCGCGTATGCCGTTGGCAGCCTAGGTTCCGGTCAGGAGGCGCCGATCGGAGTCGTAGCGCAACCGGGTGAGCGCGTCACTCTTGTCCGTCCAGAGCACTTCATCGACTTCGTGGTCGTGCTCGCCGACCTTCTCGAGCGGTCGCATGAGGTACCAGCGGACCGTTTTCTTTACTTGCCGGCCCTCGCGACGGAACCAGTAGGTCACGGGCCCGAGCTCGCGCACCAGCTCGCACCGGTAACCCGTCTCCTCGCGCACCTCGCGGAGCGCCGCGTCCGCGCTCGTCTCGCCCGGCGTCAGGGCACCTTTCGGCAACGTCCACACCGGCTGGCCACGCAGGTCGCGGGCGCGGATCAGCAGAACGCGGCCCTGCTCGTCGAGCACCAGGCCGCCGGCGGAGAATTCGAACAGCACGCGAGGGTCGTCGGGCACGTTCCGATGATACCTGCGTCACCCCGCGTGATACCATTCCTCGCGTCTGTGACACGAGCCGTGCCGAGGGACGCGCACGCGTGACGGATCGCGTCGACCTGCTCGCGCATTTTCCTCCCCCGTCCACGCCGCGCCCCCAACAGGCGCGGCTTCTGGCGTCGCTCGCCGACGCGATCGCCGAGGCGCTCGACGACCCGGCCGCGCCGCGCGTGTTCTTCGTCGAGGCGCCACCCGGAGTCGGCAAGAGCCACGTCGCGATGGCGCTGGCGCGCTGGAGCGGTGACGCCTACCTCCTGACCTCGCAGAAGCTTCTTCAAGATCAGTACGAGCGCGAGTTCGGCGCGGATCTGCAGCTCGTCAAGGGGCGGGACAACTACCGCTGCGAGCGCTATCCGGAGGTGTCGGTCCCGACCTCGCGGGGCATGTGCCGCCGACCGCACGGGCCGCCGTGCCAGTGCCCGTACGCGCGGGCCAAGGCGGCGGCGCTCGCCGGCCCGATCTTCTGCACCAACACCTCGTATTTCGCGACGCTACGCCACTGGCGGTCCGAGCAGCTCCGTAAGCGGCGCCTCCTGATCATCGACGAGGCGCACAACCTCGAAGCCCAGCTCGTCAACGTCTTCACCGTCGCCTTCCCGCCCGGAGAGACCATGGCGTGGTTCGGCGGCCCGCTGCCCCGCCTGGACACCGCCGAGGAGTACCGGAGTCTCATGCGTGACCACCTCGAGGGGCTGGAAGGTCAGCTCGAGTCGCTCGAGCGCGCGCTCGAGGTCCTGCGGCCTCCCGGCGTCGACGCCGAGACCTTTCTGAGCATGCCGCCCTCTCGGGCCGAACAGGAGCTGATGGCGGAGCGCGAGAGCCTGGAGGGCGCGCTCGCGCGCGTCCGCTTCTTCGTCGACGCCGAGGAGCGCGAATGGATCGTCCGCTTTCCGCCCGAGCCCGGCGCCACGCTCGAGCTGGTCCCGCTCACGGTCACCTCGATGGCGCGCGAGCTCTTGAGCGAGTCCGCGGAGCTCGTGGTGCTGTCCTCGGCGTACCTCGGCCACCGGAGCGCGCTCGCCGAATGCTTCGGCCTCGACGAATCGTCCGTCCGGTCGTTCACGAGCGATTCACCGTTCCCGCTCGCTCAGCGGCGGATCGATTACCGTCCCGTCGGCGCGCTCTCGAAGTCGAGCCTCGCCCGGCTGGAGCCGGCGCTGTTCGCCGAGGTCGCCGCGATCCTCGCGGCGCATCCACGCGAGAAGGGGTTGATCCACGCGGCATCGTACGCCGGCGGCCGGCGGCTCGTCGCCCACCTCGCGGCCCGGGCGCCGCTGCTGTCGCGCCGGTTGATCTGGGTCGAGTCCACCGAGGCCAAGTCGCAAGCCCTCGACCTGCACCGCGCCTCCCAGGCGCCGACGGTGCTCGTGTCGCCGTCGCTGCGCGAGGGCGTGGATCTGCCGGACGACTTCCTGCGCTTCCAGATCGTGACGAAGATGCCCTATCCGGACCTCGGCGATCCGTGGACCGCCGCCCGGCAGGCACGGGATCCTCGCTGGTACGCGCTCGAGACGGCCAAAGCGCTGGTGCAAGCGTACGGACGATCGTGCCGCCACGCCGACGATCACGGAGTCACCTACGTTCTCGACGGCCAGTTCGAGCGCTTCCTCACGCACTACCGCGTGCTCTTGCCGCCGTGGCTCCTCGACGCGATCCACGTGGCGATGCGCGCGCGGCATCCGGAGGCCTCGTTCGAGTGCTAGGATCACGGCTCGTGGATCCGCGCGACGTCGACGCCGTCATCCAGTCGGTCCGGTTCGAGCTCTATCGCGAGAACATCTACGGCGCGCTCGAGATCATCGAGGCTGCCCAGGCGGCGAATCCCGACACGCGCTACGCCGAGCAGGCGGCGCGCATCCGCTCCTGGCTGACGCACCTGGAGTCGCGCGAGGCGTTCGTCGACGCGCAGGAGGAGCAGTACCGCCGCCTGCGCTGGAAGGCGGGGCTGAAGCTCCTCGAGAAGCGGATCCGCATGCTCGTCGGACGCAAGACGCGCAAGCTGATCGAGCGCCGGGCGCGAGACCCGGAGTTCCAGGAGCTGGAGCGGGAGGTCGCCACGCTGCGGCCGCGGCGCGTGCTCGACGCCGGCAGCGGCGAGGGCGGCGTCGCGATGGCGCTGGGCGCGCGGCACGCCGAACTCCGCGTGGAAGGGGTGGAAGTCTCAGCGACCAACGCGAAGATCGCCCGTCAGCTCAACCGCTTCGCCAACGTCGGGTTCCGCCAGGGGCTCGCCGAGGAGGTCCACCTCCTCTTCCCGGCCGGCTCGTTCGACCTCGTGTATTCGTTCGCGGTCCTCGAACACGTGCGGGACGTCGACGCGACCGTGCGGGCGATCGAGGAGGTGCTGCGCCCCGGCGGCCGCTTCGCCTTCGTCGTGCCGATGCACGAGTTTCGCGCCACCGGACCGATTCCGGACTACACGCCCGTCCACGGCTACGCCGACCACTGCCGCGTCTTCACCGAGACGGAGCTCTCGCGGCGCTTCGGCGGGCGGAAGGGGTTCCGACTCGTGAAGATTCCCGGGGCGTGGAAGCACGGCGAGCTTCCCGGCTGCTTCGAGCCGATCGAGTTCGGCTCGTTCTTCGTCTCCTACGCCAAGGACGGTTAGCGGGCCTGCGCGGCGCCCTTTCGACTGGCGGCGGCGGCCGAGCGGCCGGAGATCCGTCCGAAGACGGCGCCCGCCATCAATCCCGCCCCGCCCGGGTAGTTGTGGTAGAAGATCCCGCCCACCAGCTCGCCCGCGGCGAAGAGGCCGGGGATCGGCCGCTGCTCGCAGTCGACGACCTGCCCCTCGCCGGTGATCCGAAGGCCGCCGAACGTGAAGGTGACGCCCGTCGTCACGGCGTAGCCGACGTAGGGCGGCGCGTCGAGCGGCTGCGCCCAGTTCGACTTGGGCGGGGTGATCCCGCGCGTCGCCTTGCCGTCCTTCACCGCCGGGTTGAAGGTGCCGGGCTGGACGGCCGCGTTGTACGCCCGCATCGTCGCGACGAAGCCGTCGACGTCGATCTCGAGCTTTCGCGCGAGCCCTTCGAACGTCGCGTCCTCGGCCTTGGTGACTTCGCGGATCCGGTACTCCTCACGGAGCAGCGGCAGGACCTTCTGATCGAAGATCTGGAAAGCCGTCCGGCGCGGCTGGCCGATGACCGCGCGCCCGTACTTCACGTAGGTGTAGTTGCGGAAGTCGGCGCCCTCGTCGACGAAACGCTCGCCCCGGAGATTCACGATGAGGCCGAGCGGGTAAGAATGCTTCTGGAAGTTGTCGCCCACCTTCCGATCGCCGTGCCACGGCGCGTTCAGGTCCCACTGCACCGAATGGCAGCCGCTCCAGTGCCCCCACGGCAGGGCGCCGATCTCGAGCGCCATCCGGATGCCGTCACCCGTGTTGTACGGTGTGCCGCGGACGCGCGCAAGCTCCCAGTTGGGCCCGAGATATCGCGTGCGCATCTCGGGATTCGCCTCGAAGCCACCCGACGCGAGCACGATGGCCCCGGCGACGAGCGTCTCGGTGCCGGCCGGCGTCCGCACGACCACGCCGGTGACGGCGCCGCGGTCGTCCGTCACGAGACGCGTCGCCTTCGTCTCGAACCGCACCTCGATCCCGGTCTTCGCCGCCGACTGGTATTCCATGTCGATGAGCCCGGGACCGCCCCCGACCGCTTCCAGGACGAGCCCACCCCAGAAGCGGAACCGCCCGCCGACTTTGTAGGCTTGCCGGCCGAACATCGGGATCCAGCGGATGCCCCGATCGCGCATCCACCGCACCGTCGGCAGTGACTCTTGAACCAGCTGCATCGCCAGATCGGGATCGGAGCAATCTTCGGTGACCCGCATGAGATCGTCGTAGAACTGCTCCGCGGTATATGGATCGACCTCCATCGAGGACTTTTCCTCGTCGGACAGATCGCCGACCAGGTCGCAGAGCTCGTCGAAGCTCTTGAAGGCGAACCGGAAGCCGCCCGCGGTGAAGAATCCGTTCCCGCCGCGCCAGGCCTCGGGCGCCTTCTCGAGCACGAGGACGCGCGCGCCGTGCTCGCGCGCCGAGAGCGCTGCGCACATGGCCGCGTTGCCGCCGCCGATGACGATGACGTCCCAGGCCACGGCGGTCATCCGATGATCTCGCTGATCTGGATCTGCGGCGGGATATTCGTGAGCCCGAAGCTTCCCAGGCGCTTGCCTTTGGCTGCCGCGTAGAACACGGAGATGCGGACCATGACGTCCTCCTGGCTCACCCGTCGATTGCGTCGGCGGGGCACAACGTATTCGGCCGGGCCGCTGGTGTCAAGACGAGAAACTCTGGGTGCGGCTGCGACATGGAAATGTCCTCGCCGACCCCGCGCCGTTCAAGGCACGTCCTACTTCGCGGCGCGGGCTTGCGTCAGCATCTCGATCAGCACCTCGCGGCTCTCCCCGGCCGATCGAACCTCGCGCGGGAACGCAATGCGCACGCCATGGAGACGTTCGCCGCTGCGGAGTCGCAGCCTGAACCCCAGACGGTCGACCGCGACCATCGTCGCCTCGTTGGCCGACTCGCCCGCGAAGTGGCGCGCGTAGGTGACCAGCGCGTCGGCGTGGTCCCGGTTCATGTGGTTCAGAATGCCGGCGGCCGCGTCCGCCAGGGGGTCCGGCCGCGCCGCACGATAGTCGTCGGCGGTCACCCAGTCCATCGCCGCGAAGCCTCCGACGAAGTACAGATCGCTCATTTCGAGACGCCAGAAGCTGAAGTCGTCGAAGTCCACCCAGTAGCCGGCGCGCGGATGCCGCGCGAGGTAGGCCTCGCGCGCCGGGCCGCTCTCGGCGACCGACAGAGACCGCGCCTCGCCCATCAGGGTGAGTCGCGCCGCGGCGAGCGGGTCGCCCGATTCGGTGAGCTGAGGCCCCATCACGAGCTGGGTGATGAGCAAGCTCGCGCGCGGATCGGCCTGGAGGTTCTGCGTGTGCATCGCCATCGCGCTGATCAGGACGAGCGGCTGACCGCGCGCGTCGAGCGCGTATGGCATTACCGACGCGAACGGGTGCCCCGGGTGCTTACGCGAGAGCGTGGCGAGCGCTCCCGTCCGCCCCAGGTGCGCGAGCGTCCGGGCGCGTTCGGCGTACGTGGGCTCCGGAATGGGCGGCGACTCGGCACCGCGCGGCGGCCCGGCGTGTCGACTCATGGGCCCATCGTATCAAGTCAATCGCGCGTGGCGGTAAACGGGCAGATCTGATTGTAAGCGCAGTTGCGGCAGGCGCCCCACGAGGGCGTGGCCTCGAAGCGCCGAGCCCGAATGCCGGCCGCCGCCGCCTTGACGGCCTCGGTTGCTTGCTCGAGATCGTCCGCGGTCGGCGTGTGGCGACCGACGACGTTCGAGTCGATGAAGCGCAACTCCAGCCGCTGCGGCAAGCTCCCCGTCATCTCCCGCCAGGCCAGCGCATACATCTTGAGCTGGAGACTTCCCACCACCCGGCGGTCGGCGTCCTTCTGGCGGGTGACTTCGGTCGTCTTGTAGTCGATGATCACCGCACCCAGGAGGTCCTCGTCCACACGGTCGTAGCGGCCGCGCACGCGGTCCGGTCCGAGCGAAAAGCCGAATTCCTTTTCCACCCATGACGGCTTGGTGCCCTCGGCCTCTTCCTTGTGCCAGAAGCGCCGAAGCGCTTCCCGGCCGGCCGTCTTGCGGGCCTCCTCGTGCTCCCGCGTGAGAAAGCCCTCGGCCGGCTCGTGACTGCCCGGGCGATCGTGGACGATGTCCTCGCCGACCCACGCGCGCTCGTATACAGCCAACAGATCCTCGAGCGGCGTATAGTTCCCCACGACCCGACGGCGGAGGTAGTACTCCACCACCTTGTGGACGACCGCGCCATAGGCGACGGCGTGATGACGCCTGATCGGAATGCGCCGGACGTGGACGTTGAAATACTTGAGCGGACAGGTCTGATAATCGTCGATCTGCCGGTGGCTGAGATTCAGCTCTGCGTCGGGCGGCAGCGGCTGAAGCACTGGGTCCTCGGCTTCGGCCGGCGGTGAAAAGTGCTCGATCTCTTCGACGGGATGCCGCCTGAGCGGCCGACTGGCATCGCTCGGCAGATCGAGCGACTCCAGGACGAACAGGCTCGTTTTGCGTTGACGGCTGCCGCCGTAGTCGCTCGCACTCGTCAGGTACAGCTCGCGGCGCGCGCGCGTCATGCCGACGTAGAAGAGCCGGCGCTCCTCCTGCAGATGGTAGTCGCCGGTCGGCACCGCGTCCTTCATCAGTGCGACGGGAAGCTCGAGGGCTTCGCGGCGCCGGCGCGACGGGAACTTCTCCTGCGCCAGATTCACCAGGAACACGGTCGGGAACTCGAGCCCCTTGGCCTTGTGGACGGTGAGGACGTGCACGGCCGGGGTCTCGACATCCGCCTCGGCGACCGCCGGGTCTTCGCCGGCGTCGATCAGCTCGTCCAGATGCTTCACGAACTCGCGCACGTTGTCGTAGCGCAGCGCCCGGGAGGCGGACTTCACCCGATCGAAGAACTTCGCGATGTTCTTGCTCTCGACGACGTCGCGCGCCGTCTCCTCGCGATACATCCGGCCGAGCCAGCCGGAATCTCTGAGGAACAGATAGAGCAGCTCGCCCGTCGGCATCTCGCGCCCCAGCTCCATGTACCGTTCGAGATCCTCGATGAGGTGCCGGATCGCCGCATGGCCGGTCTCGTCGATCTCGTCGCGGAGCTCGCGGATCGCGTCGGTCTTCCGAAGGACGTCGAACAGGTGGACGTGCCGGCGATCGGCGTAGGTCGAGCAGCGGGTGAGATCGACGATGGGCACCTGATACAGCTCCGAGGACGCCAGGTAGTGGAGACTCACCGACTCGTCGGTATGAACCAGGGCGCGCAAGAAGGCGATCAGGAGCCGAATCTCCGGCCGGCCGTAGAGTCCTGAGTTCCCCGAGAACGTCCAGGGAATCGCCTTGAGGTTGAGCGAGCGGAGGAACTGATCGGCATCGTCGTTGGAGCGGACGAGGATGGCCACGTCGTCGTACCGCCATCGGCCGGCGTCGACCGTTTCGCGGATCAGGTGCGCGACGGCGTCCGCCTCTTGGGTGCCCGTCTCGTAGCGCAGGGGCACGGGCGCCCGGCCCTCGAGCTCGCGGACGGCGGTGAGATGCTTGCTGATGCCGCTGCGCACCTCGAGGCGGTCGGGGTTGTTGTTGACGATGAGCCGATAGGCGGCGTCGAGAATCTTTTGGTGTGAACGATAGTTCCGGGTCAGGACCACCTGCCGCGCCTCGGGATAGCGCTCGAGGAACGCGAGCACGTTGGAGATCGCCGCACCGCGCCACCGGTAGATCGCCTGATCGTCGTCGCACACGCATGCGACGTTGCCGTGGCGAGCGGCCAGAAGCTTCACCAGCTCGAACTGAGCGTGGTTGGTGTCCTGGAACTCGTCCACCATGATGTACTTGAAACGGCGCTGATAGCCGCCGCGTACGTTGGGCCGCGCCCGGAGCAGCTTCAGGGGAAGCACGATCTGATCGCCGAAGTCGACGCAGCCGTCGCGCGCCATCAATTCCTGATACTTGGCATACGTCGCGGCCAGCTCGCGCTGCTGGACGGCGCGCTCGCGTGCTTCTTCGTAGTCGCCGGCGGTGGGCGCCTCGCTGGCCAGTCGCTCGACGTACGCCTGATATTCGTCGGGGGCGATGTCTTCGTCTTTGCAGCGGCTGACGAGCGTGATGATCGCCCGGATGTGACGGCTCGGATCACCGAGAGGCCGGTAATGCGCCAGCGGGAACTCGAACAGGCGGTCGCGGAAGAAAATGACCTGCTCGGCGCGGTTGAGCACCCGGAAGTCGGGCTGGAGCCCCATCTCGAGCGCGTGCTCGCGCAGCAGCCGGTCGCCGAAGGCGTGGAAGGTCGAAATTTCGACGTCGGCATAGCCGTAGTCGACCAGCGTGTCGACGCGCTCCTCCATCTCGGCGGCCGCTTTGTCGGTGAAGGTGAGCGCGAGGATCTCGTCGGGGCGCGCCTTGCGTTGCGCGATGAGCCAGGCGATGCGCCGAGTGATGACCGTCGTCTTGCCGGTGCCGGCGCCGGCGACGATCAGGAGCGGGCCGGTATCGTGGGTGACGGCCCGGCGCTGCTCGTCGTTCAGGCCGTCGAGGATCCGCTCACCCGCCATGCCGTATCGACTATACGGCCCTGAAGCGTTGAGCGGCAACCGTTTAGGCTCCTACTGCCCGCCTGATGTCCGTGGGCCGTCCCTGGCTCCGCATCAAGCGAGGTGACGCCGATTAGCTGGGAGCCCCCCTATCGCGACTCGCTTCGGCCTGGCTTCGGAGACGCTCTTCGATTCGTTCTATCTCTTGCGGCGAGTACCCAAACTGGCCAGCCTGCCACCTCTTGTCCCGTTTTCTCAATGTCTTCGCGACGCCAACAAGCTCTTCATGGAGCACGCGTAGCATGAACTCCGTCTCTTGAGAGTAGTCTCTGAACTCCCGGAGCGCGGAAGACTCGAGTACGTATCTGTCGGGGCCTTTGATTCTGTCGTTCAACTCCCCTGTCCTATTCATGCAACGGGCGAGGAGCCAGCCGATGCTGTTGAAGGTGCTTACGAGTCCGTTGTAGACGCTTTTCGCGTTGACCCTGTACTGGTAGAGTTGAAATCCGTTGCCGACGAGTGACAGAAGCAGAACCACGACACACACTGCATCACCCAACGTGAGCGGGAGCGACTGGCTTAGAATACCGGCTGGCCCGAAGACGGTTGAAGCACTTGCCTGATCCATCTAACAGCCTCCGCGTGTCAGGCGGTGGGAAATCGGAAGGTAGTTCAAGGTCCGTTTGCCGGAGTATCCGCGCAATTGTAGCGCAACTGACAACGGCCCTGGGCGCGTAGCACGGGAAGCTGCGCGCAGGACGCTACAAGGGGGAGGGTAGGGATGAGTGGCCTCGCACGAAAGGCCTCACTGCTCCTTGCACTCTCCCTGCTCGCATCGGCTGCGATGGCCTACGCTGAGTGCGCGTGGGTGCTGTGGTGGAATAGCGCGGGGACTTGGGAGCCCATTCGTGCCTGGCACCACGGCGCTCATAATAGCGCTGCCTCCGCGACACCGTGGACCCGCGCGGGGCGAAGGGGAAATGAGCGAGACCTAGTCCCAATACGCGGGCCAGAAGAAGATCACCCACGCGGCCAGCGACGCGGATGGTGGGCGGGGCAGGCCCGGGCTTCTTCTCGGGGCGGGGCTTAGCCATCCGTGCTACGCTCCCGGCGCCTGCACCCCTGCCTCATGGTTCGACGCTCGCGAGCGTCGCGACCCCGGTGAATTTGGCTGTCTCCGATGCCGCGCGAGGCCACTTATGGATCAAGAGAAGCCCTCCCTCATCCGTCGCAAGCTCGATGACAGTCGCCTGCCGCATGACCGCATCCCAACTATCTGGGGGTGGCCCCAGTGACGGGGCACCGTGCGACGCCTGCGGCCTGGTCTTGGCGAAAGAGCAGTTGCTGATGGAAAGGACGTGGTTGGCGGGCGGCCTGCCGATCCAGTTCCACGTCCGATGCTTCCAAATCTGGGATGAAGAACGGCGGACGCCACGAGCGCGGACCGCGTAGCGCCGTCACCGAGGGAGCAGGCGGCCGCTGTGGTCTGTTCATGCGGACCTCTCTTCCGCGTTGTCGAACTCGGCGGATACGGCCCACGGTTTACCGTCGCGGTCGTGGATTCGCGCGCTCACCACGCCTGTGCCGTGGTGAAGCATCGCCTCTCCCAGAAGCTCGAGGAACCCTGCGACGTCAAACGCTTCCTCTTTATGCTGCTCCATGACTCACCCCTACAAAAAACCTTCGAGCGGCCGGCGGCACCAGCAATTTCCGGAGAAGCCTCGCCGCCTCTTCGGCCTCCTGCCACCTCGCGAATCCCCTTGTCCCGTCGACATGCGTGAACGTGCCGGTCTCCGGATCCCAGCTGACGAGGCGCGGGATGAAGAGGGCGGAGGGAACGTCGAGGACAAGCGTGAGCCAGATCACGCGCCGCCTCGCGGCAGCAGCACGAGGATGGCCAGCGTCCGCATGAGACGCCTCCAGGGTCGTTCCGGTGGGCGAGGAAAAGGACGTCATTAAGGAAGATCCGTGCCAGCGATGCCGGCCTGGGCTCCTCGCTGCGTTCCCAAGGGCTTACCGCCGAACCGCACGGAGAGGTGGTGCAAAGTATTGCCGGAAGGCGCGCGGGGCCTTGCACATATAGGGGAGGCGAAATGCCCTCTCCGCCGGCTCCCGCCACGACGTGTCGCTCATGCGCGGTTTCGCTCAAGGTCGACGGGCCCGGACCTTCGTCGGGATCAAGCAGGCACTCCAGACGCCACGTGAATTCGCGACGCTGATCGCCACGTAGTAGAGGTGGCCCAGGGTTAGCCCAGTCGGCCTGAGCGCTGCCAGGGGCGGGCGCGCACGTGGCGAGCCTTGTGGAGCGCTCGAAATCCCGCCGTTGACGTCAGGCTGAGTAGCGGAGCAGCCGTAAGCAGATCATCGTGACCGGATTCACGATGTTGCCGCTTTATGTCTCGGAGCGAGATGCCGCCGATGCACACCGGTGCACCGACGGCACCCCACAACGTGGCGAGAACTCGCTTCAGAGAGGCGCCGAAGCGCCTTCAGGAACCCGGCGAACCTCAACGGCGCACGTCGGGTCCACCGGCCAGGACGTCGGCGACGTCCTGCGGGCTGATGAGCGCGATGTCGCCCCACGTCGAGCACTTGAGCGCCGCCACCGCCGTGGCCGCGTCGACCGCGTCCTGCAGATCGCGCCCGCGCAGCACCGCCCAGAGGAAGCCGGCGGCGTACGCATCGCCCGCCCCGATGGGATCGACGACCTGGACCGCCGGGCGCCGCCGTGGCCGGACGAGTCGCCCGCCGTAGAGCACCGTCGAGCCCTCTTCGCCCTGCTGCAGGCTGATCGTCGCCTTGGGCGCGAGGCGCGCGAGAGCGTCGAGCGTTTGCTCGGGCGCGCCCGAGAGGCCGAAAAGGGTGTGCGCCTCCGCCTGCCCGACGAAGAGGTAGCGCAGGCGCGGGAGGACGGGCTCGAGGAACGCGCGCGCCGCCTGGGGCGGCCAGAGGGTCGCCCGGTAGTTGACGTCGAAGGACACCGTCGCGGCTTCGCTAAGGGCCCGCTGCACGAGGGCGCCGGCCGACTCCCCGAGCGCGGGCGTGATCCCGGTGAGGTGCACGAGCCGCGCACGCCGTACCGGCTCCCAATCCACCTGAGCGACGGTCAGCCGAGCGAACGCGGAGTCGCGGCGGTCATAGAGGACCCGCACCGGGCGTGGCGGAACGCCGTACTCGAGAAAATAAACCCCGACCCGCGCCCCCTCTGTCATCCGCACGTGCCCGCAATCGACCCCGTGGCCGACCAGCTCACGCCGGATCCGCTCGCCCCAGGGGTTGGCGGGGAGCGCCGAGATCCACGCCGCGCTCAGGCCAAGGCGCGCGCACGCGGCCGCCACGTTGGCCTCGGCGCCACCGATCTGCAGGTCGAGGTGGCGCGCGGTCTCGAAGCGCGTGGGTGACGGGATCGCGAGCCGCAGCAGCACCTCGCCCAGCGTGACGAGGTCGTGCATTTATCCGGTCTTCAGCCGGATCTGAACGGAGGTCCCCAGCACCATGGCAAGGCTCAGGTGCTCGGGTCGACGGTCGGGACCGAACGTGACCAGAGCCGGCCGGTCCTGCTTCGCCCACGACGAGAAGCGCGTCAGATCGATCTGCGCGACGGGCTTGCGCGTCTCCTTGTCCACCGCGACCTTGAGTGCGAAGGGGACCAGCTCGGCGCGGTAGTGCTTCTGCACGTCGTCGGGACCCTCGTTCTCGGCCCGCTTGCGGCGGACCACGTGGGTCACGAAGTTGCCGTCCGCCTGGGGCGTCCAGAGCTGATCGGCGTAGTTGAGCGTCGCACTGATCGAATCGTCGACGGCGAGCCCCTCGGGGATCGGGAGGAAATCATCCGCGATGCGCAGTCGCCGCAGGAAGAATGTCTCGCCTTTGAAATGGTAGTCGATCCCGCGGCGGGCGTAGTCGTACGTGATGTTGGAGCGCGACTCGCGGCCCTTCACGGTGAAGAACGATTGCGTCCGGAGCGGCGCCCACCGCCCCTGCCGGAGAATTCCGGTCGATTCGATCCGGTTGGCGATGCCGTCTCCCTCCCCGGCAATCGCCACGTCGTAGCGCCCGCCGGGCCGGTCGATCGTCTCGGACAACGTCCCCTCGACGCGAAACGTCAGCGCGCCGTAGAGGATGCTGACGTCCACGCCATACGGGGCCTTGTGGGCCCCTGTCGCGGCGTAGACCCGGGCCAGAGGGGTCAGGAGGAGGGCCAAGGGAAGGGTCAAGAATTGGCGACGATCGATGGCCTTCCTGGACATGTCTCTTCGGTTCACCTATTCTAGCAGCCTCGAACCAGGGAACTTGGTTGGACGAGGGGTCACCTGTTACCGTAACCGCTGGGATTTCTGGGAGAAACGCGCCCCAGCGCCGCCGGGGGAACCAGCCGATGAAGCGACAGCCAGTCATTACAGGGCTCGGCATCGTCTCGCCCATCGGCATCGGTGTGGAAAAGTTCTGGGTGGCCGCCCTGGCCGGCCGATCGGGTATTGGCACGCCGACGCTGTTCGACAGTTC
>QHSU01000002.1 GCA_003220535.1 Candidatus Rokuibacteriota bacterium | reverse complement strand
CCTCCGATGTCGACGGCCACATCATCGAGAACAGCGTGAGGCTCTCGCTGAATTTCGCTTTCTGAATCCTCACGCGCTCGAATCGCCGTCCAGTCACCTCCGCTGAGTCTCTGCACTTTTTGCATAGGCCACTACGCAAGTTTTTGCTCGCCGCTCGGTTGTCGCGGCCTCCGCGTCCTCCAACGTGCCGTCAACACGAGCGGGTACGCCATGGCCCCATTTGTGCAAACTTCAGCATCCCGCATTGAAGCCGACTCCCCAACCTGGTCAGGGCAGGGCGACGGCACTACGCGAGCTCCTGGCTCGCGATACCGTGTGCCGCGAGATCGTTCAGTATCTGATGCGCCACAGCGAGGCCGCCGACACCGCGCGAGGTATCGCCGATTGGTGGATCCGGCGCGACGTCGCCTCCACGATGAAGGCGCTGTTGAAGCTTCGCGAGTGCGGCGTCGTGCAATCCTACGCCGTGCAGGACAACACGTTCGTGTACGCGTACACGAAGAACGGGGTCCTCCGGCAGGCGCTCGCGCGCTACCTTCAGGGCAGGATGCTGCCCCATCCGGCGAAGGGTCTCTAGGTCGTGCCTCGCGTCTTCGGTCACTACGTCCCGGCCGCCCTGGTGGCGCTCGTCACGGGGGAAGCGGCGGTCGTGTTCGGGTCGGTCTTCCTGGGTCTGGCGCTGCCCCTCGTCGGGTTCCACGTGATCCGGCCCGCCTGGGGCGATGCGTTCGCCCCGGCGACCATCCTGGCTGCGCTTGTCCCGGCCATAGCGCTCATCGCTGGCCTCTACGACACACGGCAGGCCTACGGCCGGCTAGAGTTGCTCCTTCGCTTGACGACCGCGTTCATCTCGGCCTATCTCATCATCGCGATACTGGGCTATCTCACGCCGGTCCTGACCCTGGCCCGGAAGGCCTTCCTGCTCTCTTTCATGACGGCGTTCCCGACCAGCTTCATGCTTCGCCTCGTTCACGCTCGCCTCACCGCCGCGAGCCGTACCAAGCGCAAGGTGCTGTTGCTCGGCTCGGGCGAGGTGAGCCGGATGATCGCCGACGCGGTCAAGGAGTGGCACCACACCTACGAGCTGGTCGGACGACTCGACGTCAACGGCAGCACAAGCCCGCATGACGGCGCTGACGGCGTATGGTCGCTCGGAGCGCTAAGCGACCTCGAATGGATCTCTAAAGTGACACAACCCGACGTGATGGTGGTTGCGCTCGAGGAGCGACGCGGCACCCTCCCCGTTGTCGAGATCGTCGAGTCCAAGCTGCGCGGCGTCGAGGTCGAGGACTGGCCGAGCTTCTACGAGAAGCTCACGGGCAAGATCCCCGTCGGCAATCTCAGGCCGAGCTGGCTCGTCTTCTCCGACGGCTTCAAGCCTGCGCGGCTCACCCGTCTGACGAAGCGGACGATCGATCTCCTCGTCTCTATCAGCCTGGTGGCGTTGAGCCTACCCCTCCTGCTCGCGATCGCCGCCGCGATCCGGCTCGACTCGACCGGGCCGATCTTCTTCAGGCAGGAACGGATCGGCCGGTTCGGTCGAATTTTCCGGATCTTCAAGTTCCGCTCGATGCGATCTGGCTCCCACCCGGTCCCGCCGCCGGGCGAGCCAGATCCGCGCGTGACACGCGTCGGCCGGTTCCTCAGGCGGGCGCGGCTCGACGAGCTGCCACAGCTCTTCAACGTCATCGCCGGCGACATGAGCCTGGTCGGCCCGAGGCCGGAATGGGTGGCGCTCGTTCCCGAATTCAGGGAAAAGGTGCCGCTCTACCTGCACCGGCTGGCGGCCAAGCCGGGAATCACCGGCTGGGCCCAGGTGAAGAATCCCTACGGCTTCACAGTGGAGAATACCTGGGAGAAGCTCCAGTACGATCTGTACTACATCAAGAACATGTCGATTTTCCTCGACATTCTGATTCTGCTCCACACCGTCGAGATCGTGCTCTTCACAAGAGGATCCGAGGAATGGAAACGCAAAAACAAGGCTCCGTCGACTACCTCCGTCTTTTACGCCGGGTAGCCCTCCAGCGCTGGCGCGTCATCGTCGTCGGCTTTCTCGCTGTCGTCGTGCCGGTCGCCATTCTGGTGAGCTTCTCGACGGAGAATCTCTACGAAGCCTCGGCGACGTTGTTCCTCATGCCGGAGAAGAACGACCCGCCTTTCCTCCGGGAGTTCACCACGCCGGAGGCCACCGCCATTTACATCGTCTTGCTGCGGAGCCGGTCGCTCGCCCAGGCGATCACCGAGGCGCTGCCCAAGGAAAGCCGCGACGAGCTGACG
Organism: Candidatus Rokuibacteriota bacterium; assembly: GCA_003220535.1. Lineage (GTDB taxonomy): Bacteria > Methylomirabilota > Methylomirabilia > Rokubacteriales > CSP1-6 > AR31. The sequence goes on along the minus strand of QHSU01000002.1, from coordinate 11,379 downwards.
AAGCGGGTCCTCTTTCGCGACTACCTGCTGACGTTCATGAACAGCATCCGCCGATTCACGGGCGGCGAGGTCGTCGTCTACAGCCCGAGTGAGATCGCGATCCGCGAGCTTCAGGAAGCGCGGATGAGCTTCAACGTGGCCAGGGATGGTACGGTGACGATCACGGCGGTCGCCTTCAGCCCCCGCGTCGCGGTGGATCTGGCGAACACCTACGTCGACGTGCTGCTGAGCCGAAGCAGCTCGTTCGCGCGACAGCAGGCACGCGGCACGCGCGAGCTGCTCGAAAATCTGCTGGCCCAGGCCAAGTCGCACCAGGGCGATGCCGAGGAGGCGATGAGGCGATACCAGCAAAGAACCAGTGGGAGCTTGAAGCTGCCCGACGAGTCGAGGGGGACTGTCACGGCCCTCGCCCAGCTCGAGGGCCAGATCGCCGACCTCCAGGTGAGTCGCGAGATCGCAGAGAACAAGCTTGCGTACTTGAAGGGCGACAAGCCGAGAGCCGGCGGCGCTTTTCCCGGGTCCGACCCTGCCACACAATCATTGCAAGACCGCCTGACACAGCTCGAGGCCAAGCTGTCCGCCCTCAACGAGAAGTACACGGATGAGCACCCGTCCGTACAGACGACGCGGGCGGAAATCCAGGAGGCCCAGGAGCGTCTCGCGTCGGCGCTCCGACCGCGGCAGGCGCCGAAACCGGGTGGCGCGCCGGCACCACTCAAGCCTCTCGAGGCCGCTAACCTTGTGAAGCAGATGGCCGCGCTCCAGGTCGAGGGGGTGTCCCTGCAGGCGCGGGAGGAGATTCTCGAACAGCGCGCCAATCGGCTCCGGCGTTCGCTCTCGGCCATGAGCGCGAGGGAGCAGGAGTACTCGGGGTTTCTCCGCCCCGTCCTCACTCAGACGAAGCTCGCGGACATGATCTCGGACAAGCTCACGGCCGCCCGTATCAGTGAGCAGAGCCAGATCCGGAGCATCCACGTCATCGATCTGGCGAATCTTCCAAGGCAGCCGAGCCCGAGGCAGCCCGTGAAGCTGCTCGTCTTCGGTCTGCTCGGGGGCCTCGGTCTTGGGATCGGGGCCGCGATGCTGCGCGAGCACATGACGCAAGTCATCGAGACGGAGAACGACGTGATCCGCGCGACGGGGCTGCCCGTTCTCGGATCGATTCCGGTCGCCGAGGCGGCGGAATCCTCCGGCAAGGACGGCGCGCAGTCCGAGCTGATGCCGGTTCTCTTCGTCGCCGGCAACGACTTGCATTCGCTGCCGGCGGATGCCTGCCGCGCGATCAGGACGGCGCTGGACTGTCAGAGCCTCGAGCGACCGCTCAAGACGCTCCTGGTGACGAGCCCGGGAGCGCACGAGGGGAAGTCCACGGTGCTGCTCAACCTGAGCCGGGCGTACCTCGAGACGGATCGGCAACTGCTGGTCATCGACGCCGACCTTCGGCGGCCCTCGCTGCACAGGACGCTGCGGATCCCGAACGAGGTCGGGCTCGCCGACATGCTGCGCGCGGGGACGGTGTGGCCGGAGGCGTTCCGCAGCCTTGCGCCCGGGATGAGCTTCGTGCCGTCAGGCATCCGGCCCACGAACCCGAGCAGCCTCATCTCTTCCAAGCACATGACCCACGTGCTGGAGCTCGCGCGCGAGCGGGCAGACGTGGTATTGATCGACGCCCCTCCGGTGCTGGCGGTGGCCGACTGCCTGCCACTCTGCCGTCGCGTGGACGGCGTCATCCTCGTCGTCCGGTTCGGCGTCACGCGGCGTCGGAGCCTGCAACGCGCCAAGGACCAGCTCGAGAGGGTCGGTGCCCGCATCGTCGGTGTGGTGATCAACGGTCTCTCGCGACACGAGACGCGTCTCCGTTACGCGGAATACACCCATTACGTCGGCCTCCAGAAACGCCGGAAGAAAGGGAAGCGACGCAAATGAAACCTCGTTCACTGTGGAGTGTCGCCGGCATCGTCACGGCCGCCGGCTTCGGGTTCCTGATCGCCGCGCCGGTGCTCGCCCAGACGCCCGCTCAGGCACCGGCGCGAGGGTCAACGCCAGCCCAGGCGCCGGCGGTACCTGCCCAGGCGGAGTTCACGATCGGCATTGACGACGTCCTTCACGTCATCGTGTGGGACAACAAGGAGCTAGAGCAAGACGTCGTCGTCCGCCCCGACGGGAAGATCTCGTACCCCCTCGCGGGTGAGATCCATGCGCAGGGACTCACTGTGCCGAAGCTGACCGAGATCCTGAAGGAGCGTCTGAGCACGTCGGTCAAGAACCCGAATGTCTCGGTGATGGTCAAGGAGATCCGGAGCTTCCGCGTATACTTCGTCGGCAGGGTCGCGAAGGCCGGCGTCTACCCGATCAAGGCCGGCACGCCGCTGCTTCAGGCCCTCACGCTGGCCGGCGGCACCAGCGACGGTGCCGATCTCCCCGCCGCCTACATCATCCGCGGCGAGAAGAAGATCCCGGTGGATCTCCGGCGGCTCATCCAGGACGGCGATCTGAGCAAGAACCTGAAGCTCGAGACAGAGGACACGATCGTCGTCCCGGAGATCGTGATCGGCTCGAATCCGCAGGAGGTTCTCGACCGCCGGATCTACCTCCTCGGAAAGGTTGTCAAGCCGGGGGTCTACACGCTCAAACAAGATACGCCTCTGCTGCACGCGCTGTTCCTCGCCGGCGGGGTCGCCGAGGGCGCCGACATGGCCGCGGCCTTCGTCATGCGCGGCCGCGAGCGGATCCCGGTGGATCTGTGGCGGCTCATCCAGAAGGGCGATGTCACCCAGAACCTCACGATCAAGCACGAAGACACGATCGTCGTGCCCTCCGGGGGCGAGCTGCAGAACGCGGTCTACGTGATGGGCGAGGTGCTCAAACCAGGCGTCTATACCCAGCCGGAGGCGCTGACCCTCCTCAAGCTCGTCACCCTGGCCGGCGGCTTCACCAAATTCGCCGCGCCGAGCCGTGCCACCCTGATCCGCCAGAACGGCGACAAAAAGGCGCTGATGAAGATCGACCTGAAGGACATCATGAACGATCCCAAGGCGAACGAGGATATCGCCCTGCGTCCCGGCGACGTGCTCATCGTCCCGGAACGGATCTTCTGACGTGGGTCGGGCGCTCAAGCCCCTCGACACGACCAGGGTGCCCGTGGGCGAACTCGCGCGGCCGCCCCGTCCCGATCTGCGCGTCGTTGCCCTGGGCGGCGGCACAGGCCTGCCAACCGTGCTGCGGGGCTTCCGGACGGCGCTGTTCGGGTCGCGGCCATGGGATCCCGAGCGAGACCAGACCCGCCTGACCGCGATCGCGACCGTCGCTGACGACGGCGGCAGCTCCGGTAAGCTCCGGGCCAGCTACCATCTGCCGTCGCCCGGCGACATCCGGAGCTGTCTGCTCGCGCTTGCCGAGGGCGATCCGTCGATGTCGGACGTGTTCAACTTCCGCTTCGACGGTGACGGCGGGGTTGCCGGCCACAGCCTCGGCAACCTCATCCTCACCGCGTTGACCCAGCTCGAGCGGGACTTCTCCAAAGCCGTAGCGCGCGGGGGCCGAATGCTCTCGATCCGCGGCCGGGTCCTGCCCTCCACCAGCCAGAGCGTAGTGCTCCGCGCCGAGCTGTCCGACGGCACGGTGCTCGAAGGCGAGTCCAACATCGCCGGCGCCCGGAGTCCGATTCGCCGGTTGACGCTTCTGCCCGGTGACGCTACCGCCCTGCCCGAGGCGCGGGAAGCGCTCGAGGTGGCCGACCTGATCGTGATCGGCCCCGGCAGTCTCTACTCGAGCCTCGTGGCGGTGCTCCTCGTGCGCGACCTCGCCGACTCAATCGCCCGATCGCGGGCGCGGGTGGCGTTCGTGATGAACCTCATGACCGAGCCGGGCGAGACCGACCGTCACACCGGGGTGGATCACGTCATGGCGATCCGCCGCCACGCGCCCACGATCCCGCTCCACGACGTCCTCGTCAACACGGCGCCGATCGCGACGGAGCAGCTCGACCGGTACACCGCCGGGGGCGCCGCACCGGTCCCGCCGGACGTCGAGCTCCTCAAGGCGCTCGGCCACACCGTCGTCGAGGGCGATCTGCTCGCGGCGGGCAGCGAAGTGCGGCACGATCCGGCGAAGCTCGCGCGCGCGCTCCTCGCGCGGATTCGCTGAGAGTCCGCGGTGGCGGCGCCCTACGTCTTCTGGACGTGCCTCTTCCTGGTGACCTACACGTACCTGCTCTACCCGTGCGTGCTCTTCGTCATCTACGCCGTAGCGCAGGCACGGGCCGATCTTCGCTTCCTCACGACACGACGCGAGCGGCGGCGCCGCCCGCTCGCCGAGGCGGAGCTGCCGCCAGTGACGCTGATCGTGCCGGCCTACAACGAAGAGGCGCACCTCAAGGACAAGATCGCCAACGTGCGGGAGCTCGACTACCCCCGCGACCGGCTCCAGATCGTCTTCGTGTCGGACGGCTCGACGGACCGCACCAACGAAATCCTCGAGGCCGGCGACGACCCGGGCTTCGAGCGGCTGCTGCTTCCCCGCCGCTCGGGCAAGGCCATCGCGCTCAACCGAGCTGTCGAGGTGGCGCGACACGGGATCCTCGTCCTCTCGGACGCGTCCACCCTGTTCGCGCCGGACGCGATGAGGCAGCTCGTCCGCCACTTCGCCGATGCACGCGTCGGCGTCGTGTGCGGCGCGCTCCGCTTCCGGGGCGGCGACGAGTTCAAGCAGACCGAAGGCGTCTACTGGCGGTACGAGACATCGCTGCGCCTCATGGAGGCGCGGCTGGGCGCCACCCTCACCGCCAGCGGGGCGATCTACGCGCTGCGCCGCGAGTGCTATCGCCCGCTCACCCCGGACGACGTCATCGACGACTTCGTCGTCCCCATGCGTGCCCGGACGCTCGGCTTTCGCGTGGTGTTCGACCCGGAGGCGGAAGCGGTCGAGTTCGCCGGCGAGTCCGTGAAGGACGAGTTCACCCGCCGGGTGCGCATCGCGGTCGGCAGCTTCCGCGCGCTGCGCGAGCTGAGTCGGGTTCCCCTGACGCCCGTCGCATGTCTGTCATTCTTCTCGCACAAGTTCCTGCGCTGGGTGCTCCCCTTCCTGCTCATCGGGCTCTTCGTGAGCAACCTCTGGCTCCTCGACGGCCTGATCTATCGCGCCGTCCTGGCCGCGCAGTGCGCCTTCTATTTCTGGGCCGGCGTCGGCTTCCTGGTCCGGGAGCGTGGGCGCCGGGTGCCGCTGGCGCTCCTCTGCTATTTCCTGGTCGCCATCAATGTGGCGTTCCTCGTGGGGTTCGTGAGATTCCTCAGCGGCCGCACGGACACGGCATGGCAGCGCGCGAGCTGACGCTCGGCGGCACTCCGGTGCTCATCTACCACGGCCTCGGCGCCGTGGTGCCCGCCGACGTGGACGACCGCGAGGGCAAGTACTGGGTCTCGCCGGCATCGTTCGGCCGCCAGCTCGCGATGATCCGCGAGGGCGGGCATCGCGTCGTGCGGCTCTACGACTTCTGGACCGACGACGGGGACGAGCGCCTCGGGCGCCCACCGGTGGTGCTCACGTTCGACGACGGCCGGGCGACGGACTACGAGATCGCGTTTCCCCTCCTGCTGGCGGCTGGGGTCGGCGCGGAGTTCTTCCTCAACACCGCCACGATCGGGCAGCCCGGCCATCTCACCTGGGACCAGGTCGTCGAGATGCACCGCGCCGGCATGTCATTCCAGTCGCACGCCCACGATCACGTCGTGCTGCCCCGGCTGCCACCGCAACTTCTCCGGGACGAGCTTTCGACCTCGAAGCGTCTCATCGAGGACCGAGTGGGCCGCGGGGTAGACTTCCTGGCGGCGCCGTACGGCCTGCTCGACCGGCGCCTCGTCGACACCGCACGCGAGGTCGGCTATCAGGCCGTCTGCAGCTCGCTCGGCTGGCCCGCGCGACGCGGCGGTACGGTCGTGAACCGCATCGTCGTGTATCGCGGCACCACGGACGCGCGCTTCGCGGCGATCCTCGGGCGGCAGCCGTCGGGATACCTCCCCGGGATCGCCCGGACGGCTCTCACCTACCTTCCCAAGCGTGTCCTCTTGAGGCTCCGACCCGAGCAGCTGGGGGCTCAGCTGACGGCAGGGGATCCATGAGCCACGTGGACGACCTGCCCATCCACGTCTTCGTCCTGATCGACGCCTTCGGCTGGGAGATCGCCCAGCGCCTCGGCTTCCTGTCGGACGAGCTGCCGTACCGCGCGCCGCTCAAGACCGTGCTCGGCTACAGCTCCGGCGCGATCCCGACGATGCTCACCGGAAGGTCGCCGGCGGAGCACGGACACTGGAACCTCTTCTACTACGACCCGGAAGGTTCGCCGTTCCGCTGGCTCCGTCGCTTCCGCGACGTGCCGAACTGGTTCCTGAACCACCGCGTCACGCGAAAGGTGCTCAAGGAGCTCGGCCGGCGCGTGCTCGGGCTCGGGCCGCTGTTCGATTGCGCCGTGAGCCCTCGGCTGCTCCCGTACTTCAACTGGGTCGAGAAGCGGAACATCTTCGAGCCGCACGGCATCCGCGGCGCCGCTTCCATCTTCGACAGACTGGCGGTGGCGGGCGTCCCGTACCGTGCGTACTCATACCACGATTCCGATGACGTGGAGATCCTGAGCCGGGCTCGGCAGGACATCGAAGCCGGGACGGCGACCCTGTTCTTCCTCTACCTCAGCGAGGTGGACGCCTTTCTACATCATCATGTCGAGGACGATGGGCCGCTGAAGGAGAAGTTCGCCGTGTACGAAACGGGACTGCGCACACTGCTCGCCGCGGCGCGGCAGCGCGACCCCGGGGCCGGCTTCACGCTCTTCTCCGACCACGGGATGGCGCCGGTGCGGCGCCACCACGACCTCGCGCGCGACATCGAGGCGCTCGGGCTCCGGGTTCCCGACGACTACCTGGCCGTCTACGACTCGACGATGGCCCGTTTCTGGTTCTTTTCTCCCGAAGCCCGCCCGCCGATCGTCGAGCGCCTCGGCTCGCTTTCGTGCGGACGCGTCCTCGCCGACGATGAGCGGCAGGCGCTCGGCATCTGTTTCGCCGACCGGCGATACGGCGATCTGGTGTTCCTTCTCGATCCCGGATGGCTCGTGTCGAGCAGCGACTTCAATACCCGGGGATGGATGCCGGCGGGGATGCACGGTTACCATCCGGACGACCCGCATTCCGATGCAATCTTCCTCAGTAACCAGGAACCGCCCGTGCCGATGCGGACGATCGCCGACGCGTACGTGTGCATGGCGCACGCGGCCGGGCTCCTCGAGCCGACCCCGAGGGCGCCGCGTTCATGAAATCGGCCCTGCGCGATTTGGTCTCGCTCGAGACGGCCGTCCAGAACGCGTGGCCCGACGAGCTCGACCCGCGTCTCCTGCGGATGGGAGACATCCACGACCGGCGCGCCGACGCCGCCCTGGCACGTCACGAGCTGGGCTGGAAGCCCGAGGTGGACTTCACCAACCTGGTGCGGATGATGGTCCGGGCCGACGTCGAGGCGTGCGCGCGATGATCTCGGTGCTCTATTTCTCAAACTCGCTCGCGCGCGGCGGCACGGAGGAGCACATCCTCACGCTGCTCCGTGGGCTCGATCGGTCACGCTTCCGGCCGTCGTTCGTTTGCACGCCTGAGGTCGCGGCGAGGATCCGGCTCGACGTGCCCGACGACGTGGCGCTGATCCCGCTGCGCCTGCGCAAGCCACACCATGGCGGCGCGGCCCTCGCGCTTGCACGCGTCCTTTACCAGCGCCACGTGGACGTCTTGCACTCGCACCTGTTCTACGCGAGCCTCTTCGCGGCACCGATCGCCAAGGTCACCCGGGTGCCGCTCGTCGTCGAGACTCCGCACGTCCGCGAGTCATGGCGCCAGGGCCTGAAGGCGCGCTACATCGTGGACCGCGTCGCTGGCCGCTTCGTGGATCAGTACATCGCGGTATCCGAGGCCAATCGACGCTACCTCGTCGAGGATAAAGGCCTGCCGTCGCGGAAGATCGTCGTGATCCACAACGGTTGCGACGTACGCCGCTTCAATCCACATCACCCGGCGCCCGCCGGGATGCGGCAGGCGCTGGGCTTCGGTGAGACCGACCCGATCCTCGTCGTCATCGGTCGGCTCGAGCCCCAGAAGGGCCACCGCGTCCTCCTGGAGTCACTGCCTGCGGTCCGCCGCGCGTTCCCCGGCGTGCGCGTGGTGTGCCTTGGCGAAGGTGCGCTCCGCCGCGAGCTCGAACGCCGAGTGACGGAGTCCGGTCTCACCGACGCGGTGCGGTTCGTCGGTCAGCAGCCGAACGTCGCCGACTGGTTGGCCCTCGCCAACGCGACAGTGCTTCCGTCGTTCTACGAGGGCTTGCCGCTCGCGGCCATCGAGTCCCTGGCCGCCGGGCGCCCCATGGTGGCCACCGCGGTCGACGGCACTCCCGAGGTCGTGGTCGACGGCAGCACAGGTCTCACGGTGCCGCCGGGCGACGCCGCTGCGCTCGCGCGGGCGATCTGCCGCCTTCTGAGCGACCGGTGGCTCGGCGAGAAGCTGGCTCTCGCGGGGCGTGACTGGGTGCTCGAGCGCTTCGACGCAGAGCGCCAGGTCCAGCGGACGGAGGCGCTCTACGAGCTGGCGCTGGCGCGACGGGGCGCCCTCATACGGCGTCCGTCCGGGCTGGCCCAGGCGGGGAGACGATCGTGAAAGACGTCATCTGCGAGGAGACCGCTCGGCTCGGCGTGCGACTCTATCACGACCGCCTCCGCGCGGTCGTGCTCACTGGCAGCCTCGCGCGCAACGAGGGAACCTTCGTGAAGGACGAACAGGGCCTCCGTCTCCTCGGCGATGCGGAGGTCATGCTCGTCTTCGACGAGCGTGTCGCGTTGCCCTCCGCCAACGCGCTCGCCGTGATCCGCGAGAAGATCAAAGAGCGCATTCGACGGCGCGGAGTCCATGCCGCCGTCACGCTGGCTGCCGTGGGGCCGAACTACCTGCGCCGGCTGCCGCCCAGCATCTTCGCCTACGAGCTACGCGCCTGCGGCGAGACCGTCGCGGGCGATCCGACGGTGCTCGGGCTCATCCCCAGCTTCACGGCTGCCGACATTCCGTCGGAAGACGCCTGGCGGATGCTTGCCAACCGGCTCGCCGAGCAGCTCGAGAGCGTCGACGAGCTGCTGGGGGGCCGGTCCACGCTCTCGCCGGAAGCGCACTATCGCACCGTGAAGCTCTACCTGGACATGGCGACGTCGTTCCTCGTGTTCGTCGGCGACTACGCCCCCACGTACGCAGAGCGGGCTCGGAACCTGGTACGGCTGGCCGAATCGGCGGGTGGCACGACGTCGTGGCCGTTCCCGCTCGGGCCGTTCGCGGACGATGTGGCTTCGTGGACCGCATGGAAGGTCTCGGCGTCCAGTCTCGTCGTGGACGCGGAGCGCGTGTTCTGGGAACGGGCGATGAATCACGCGAAGGCGCTCTGGGGTTGGGAGCTGGCCCGGTTGCAAGGTCTGGACCGCGAGGGCACCCCCTCCGCGCTCATGTCGCGCTGGATGCGCCGCCAGCCGCTCGATACACGGCTCCGGGGCTGGGCCCATGTCGCCAGGGCGCGCGGCTGGCATCGGAGCTGGCGTCTCTGGCCCCGGTGGCTCCGGCAGGTATGGGAGGGCTCTCCCCGCCATCTGGTCTACCGGGCCGCGAGCACACTGATGTTCGAGCTGAGTGACGGTGTCGAGGACCCGCACCTGAGTCGGGATCTCGGGCACCTGCGTCGCGACCTGCCGGTGGGGTGGTGGCTCGGGGAGTCCGAGGACGACTCGCTCGGCACGCTTGCCGGAGCGACACTCGCCAACTACCGGACCTTCTTGAGGGAGACACGCGCGTGAGCGTCGCGTCGACGCGCAGCCTCGCTCCGACGGCCGTCGCTTCCTATCGCTTCGAGCCGCTCGCGCCGGATGAGGCCGAGCGCTGGGACCAGCTGATCGAGCCGTACCCGGGTCGCGAGTTATTCCACCAGAGCGTATGGCTCGACTATCTGGCGGCCAGTCGCCGTGTCGAGACGGCGCACTGGGCGATCCGAAGAGGGCGCGAGACCGTGGGCTACTTCTGCGGGGGCCGCCTGCAGATGGGGCCGTTCAGGATTCTCGGCAGCCCGCTGCGGAGCTGGGGCACGAACGTGATGGGGCCGCTCCTCGCTCGCGACGCCGATCAGAAGGCGCTGTTCGCCGCTCTCGACGACCTGGCTCGCGCCGACCGACTCGCCATGATCGAGCTCGAGCACCCGAGACTGTCCGAACAGCTCCTCGCGGCGTCCGGGTTCGAGCAAGTACCGGATTGGACCTATATGGTCGCGCTCACGGGTGACGACTCGGATGCGATGTGGCACGGGCTCGAGTCCAGCTGCCGCAATCGAATCCGCAAGGCACTGTCGGCCGGCCTCGTCGTCGAGGACACGGACGACCCGGCGGCCGCCGACGAGTACTACGAGTTCTATCTGGACCTGATGCGCCGGAAGGGCCGCCGCCCGCCCTTTCCGGCCGAGACGCCTCGGCTGCTCTTCTCACATCTCAAGAAGGCGGATTGCTTGTTCGCCCTGCGGGTCAGGGACGCCGCCGGGCGACTCCTCGCGGTCGGGCTCTTCCCGCACGACGAGAGCACCATGTACTTCTGGAGTGGCGCGAGTCGAGAAGAAGGCCATCCGCTCTGCCCGAACGATTACATGCACTGGGTCGCCATGCGCCTCGGCGCGGCGCGCGGGCTTCGCCTCTACAACATGTCGGGCTACGGGAGGTTCAAGCGCAAATTCGGCGGCGCACTGACGCTCGTCGCGCGCTGGCACAAGTGCTACTGGCGGACGGCTCGCTGGGCGCGCAAAGGCTACCAGCTCTGGTTCGAGACGTCGGGAACGCATGCCATGTGGCCGCCGAGGGTCCCGAAGCGAAGCGAGGCGGAGGACGAGGTCCTGGCGCATCCGGACGCCGAGCCCGTGACCCCGAGGTGGCGACCGTCATTGCGGTTGTCCGACGTCTACAATGCGCCCCTGCACGATTTCCCCATTCGGGACGAGATTCTCTTTCAGTACCTCCCGGTCTCCCGCGACATGGACGTCCTCGAGGTGGGCCCGGGCAGCGGTGTCACCGCGTTTCGGTTGGCGAAGCGCCTCGGCTCGCTTACCCTGCTGGACGTCGCGGCGGCGAACGTCGCCCACCTGCGCACCGCGCTCGCCGGCATCCCGAACCTTGACTTCGTGTGCGCCGATGTCTGCCACCCCGGGCTCTCGGACACGCTGGGACGAACCTTCGATGCCATCTACGCCCTCGAGGTGTTCGAGTTGCTTCCGGACCCCGGAGCGTGCCTCATGAACCTGGCGAGCGTCCTCCGGCCCGGTGGGCGGCTCCTGCTTCAA
>QHSU01000011.1 GCA_003220535.1 Candidatus Rokuibacteriota bacterium | reverse complement strand
TCTATCCAGGGGGTAGCAACGGCGGCGTCCACCGCGGCCCGGATCAAGAACGTGTGGCGGGCTCTGATCCTCAAGGCGTTGGCACGACCTCTGAGCCCGGGCGAAACTCCTGATCCTCCGAGTTCAATCGACATCCTGAGCGTCGGCCATCATGCGCGAGAATGTCGGAATACGTGCGTTCCTGGGGAGGTCTCGACGAACTCTTCGGTAGGCGCTTGGGGCCGTCCGCTCTTCGGCGGACCGGATTGAATGCGGCCGAGCCGCGACGACCTTGAACCCGACTGTCGGTTGGACCGTAACGATTACAGGCGCTCCATCGGCGCACTACTCTCATTTCCGCGCTGCCGACACTCAAGATCACAGGGGAAACCACTCCCCCAGAGGCGGCAGCGGCACCTCTTCGACAAGGTCATCAAGCGCGCCTCGCACCAGCACCTGGTGAAGCAGGTCAGGGAAAAGCGCCAGATTCCCTGCATGTGGAGTGTCGTCTCAGGCGCTCGACTGGCTTCGGCCACCGCGGGAAGTCAGCGTTCGAGGACCGAAGTCCCCCACGCAAACGGGAGTCCGACGCGTCTCGTCCCTGGCGGTCTCTAGGCGTTGTCCGCGAGAACTCGCTCAAGGATCTCGCGGCACCCGGGGGACATGTCGAGAAGCTCACACCCCCCCACGTTCCCCATCGTGGCCTCCGGCCCTTGCCAGGCCACACGCCCGAGCGCTTCAATCGGCCGCGCGACCCCTGGCTGATGGAGCGTGACCCACATCTCCGTTGGACCATCGATGATTGGCTGTTCCGAAGCGAACCCAACGCCCCTGGGGGAGATGTTTCGCGGCAGCCCCTGGAACAGGACGGCCCCATCATGACTTTGAAGCTCCAGCGTCAGGTCCGGACGGGCCCTCCGTAAGGCCCGGCGACGCTCCCCGTGGGTCCGCAGCGCGGTGAGCTCGGCCTCCAGGGACATACGCTGGGCTCGTTCGACACTGAGCTGATGCTGACCGTTCTCGGCCACTTGCCGCGTCTCCTCCGCTTCCCCTTGGGCCTGGGCAAGCTGGGCCTCCAGGTGCTCGGTCCGTTGACGCAGTCTCTCGTGGGCTTCGTCGCGCTCACGCTCAGCCTCGTGAAGCCACGCCGTCACCTCGTGGTGGCCGGCTTCCAACTGATCATAGGCCTCCCGGAGGGCCTGCAGCTCCTCTGCGCGACGCGCGATGGACGCCTTGGCCTCTCCCAGATACCACTCACTTTGTTCGCACTGCGTTCGGATCCGTTCGGCCGTCTGTTTCCACTCCCCGACTTGGTGACTCAAATCCTTTGCCACGGCGGTCAGGTCCACTCGGATCGTCAGAAGATCCCCATCGGTTGCCACATGGACGTTGGTCATCGCTCACCTCTTGTCTTTGGGCGGTGGACGTAGCTGAGCTGGCGCGCGCAGGACGCATTCGGGGCCGAACACGACAGACCTCGCAGAGGAACTTTCGAAGAATGGGGAAGGGACTCGATCCGGGGGCGAACCGTCCCCTTGGCTTCGCAAGCCCAGCTCGGGGGCGCCCCGCCCCAGGGCGATTGCTCGGCACCCTAAGGGCTTCGGGTCTGCCATCGTAACGCGACTTCGCCAACAGGGTAGCGGGCGGCGTGGACAACCGGAAGAAATTTTTACGGTCGGCGCCGACGCCGTGCGATCCACGCCCCGCTGAACGCATCGTCCCGGGTACGTGGAGCGGCTCTAGGCCAGCGAGACGCGGGCTCGCCGCACGAATTTCTCCGCTGGCCACCAGACGAGGTCTGGGAGGCAGGAGGGGATCATGCTCACCGTCGAGGGCGTGCCGCAATAGCCGGCCTGTTTGAGCCCACGTTCGCACGATCTAGGCCGCCTCAGTTGGCGGCCTCGTCATTTCTCAGAACGTCGCTCGGAGGCTAGGCGACATAAAGGCCGTTTTCGGTAGTTGGGGGCTGCGCAACGCGCGCCCGCTCGCGCTGCACCGGAAGGAGCGCCCTCCACGAGCACCCCTCCACGAGCAGCGGAAGAGGGCCACGCTCAACGCTGCGCACGAGCGGGTGCTCCCACTCGGAGCATCATCCTTCCGATCGACGGGGCTGTCGTCGATAGGATCGGTCATCCAGCGGGTTCCCCGTTCTCTGGCGCCTCGTGTCGCGCGCGGCCTTCAATCACCCGGGGTAACACGCGCGGAGCCCTGTGCTTGTTGGCCTCGTACTCCTTGCGAAACATATCGTGCAGCAGCGGCAAGTACTCGTCCTTCGGCAACGCGATGATTTGGCGCACCAGCGTTTCCAGGCTCGATTGGCCACTGTCGCCGTCCGCCGGCGCGATTGAACCCTGCTTCGGCTCGAGCCCCATCTCCTGCGCCATCCGGAATTGGGTCTGGAGCATCTGGTCCGCCAGCGCAATGTTCATCCGCGTCTCCGGGACCGGCATTCCGAACTGCTCCTCGAGCGTGAGGCATCGCTTCACGCGCATGAGCTGACTGATCATCAAATGGGCGTGCTCTTCCAGCGGCAACACCCGTGGTAGGCGCCGGGTATCGACGAGCTCCGGCAGGAACCAGCCGGCTTCCTGGTCCTCCAGGAAGCGATAGAGCGTCGGTGCGGACGGCGGGCGCTCGCTGGGCCACCGCTCCCGATACCACGCGACCACTTCTCGCGGCGACCACCGGTGGCGGAGTCTGAGCTCGACCTCTTCCCAATGGGGCCAGGCGCGCAGCCGTCGATCCCTGCGGCAGACCACGATCTTCTCCTTCGGGTCGATCACCTTCGCCATCACGCCACTCTAACCGACGCGTCCGCGCCCTTGCCAAGATACTGAGACACGCGCTGTCTCAGTTTGCTCGAGGGCCAGCCCACCAGAAACGTGACGTCATCCTTTGCCTGACGCGGCGTTGCGCGCGGTTCGGGGCGGCGGGCATCCCATCCCTCGGCGCGCCCCAGCGTCTCAGTTTCAGGCCGAGCAACCGCCATCACTGCTACCGTTCTGCTACCACTCCAGGCCGAACGAGCAGCACCCAACAGCATCATCGCCTAGTCCGGTTCCTCGTCTTTCTGCTGGGATGGATCGTCCTGGGTCTGCTCAGGTTGGTCCGGGTTGGAACAGCTCATCACGACGACGGCTCGGCACGACGCGGTGCCGGCGTTTGGCGTCGCCACGACGCTGCGCAGGTTTTTGCGTCGCCACGACGCGAAAATTTCGTTCCACGGCGAACAGCCAGCGCGGACCCATCCCGCTCCTGAAGCCTCTGCACACCGCCAGGAGTCGCGATCGGGAAGTCGGAGTGGTATTCCTCGGGTGATGCGAAGATCTCAATCCTGAGCCCCGCCCTCGTCACGTCAGGAATGTCGTAGCCGGGTAGCCCACTGAGAAGCGGTTCCCAGGAGACGACAGGTCCGTTGCCCACGGCAACGCTTGCGCGGCGTCGTGCGTCGCCACGACGCCGATGCCATTCCAAGCGTCGCCACGACGCGCGATTTCGGAGCGAGGATCACGTGATAACCTCATCGGCGAACTCGAGCTCGAGCGCAGCCAGTCTGTTCACCGTAGCCTCGTGGGTCGTTCCTGGACGAGCTACCGGAATTCCAGCAACACGTGCTCGAGTCGCTGCGCCAGCCGCTCGAAGACGGTCGGGTCACGATCGCGCGGGCGAGCGGCGTCAGCGATTTCCCCGCCCGCTTCCAGCTCGTCGCCGCAGCCAATCCCTGCCGGCGCGGCTGCCCGTCGCTCGACCGCTGCGTGTGTACGCCTACCGAGCGGGCCCGCTATCTCGGTCGCCTCTCGCGCCCGCTCCTCGACCGCGTCGATCTGCACGTCGAGCTCCCCGCGCTGGAACCTGGCGATGTGCAGAGCCCGGCGATCGGCGACGCGACCGAGGCGATCCGGGCGCGCGTGGCCGCCGCGCGCCAGCGGCAGCGCGACCGCTTCCACGCGGGCGGCATCCGGATCAACGCGGCGATGAGCCCCCGCCAGGTTCGACGCTTCTGCGCGGTCCCCGCCGAGGCCGAGCGTCTCCTCGCTGCGGCCATGACCCGCCTGGGGCTTTCGGCCCGCGGTCACGACCGCGTGCTCAAGGTTGCCCGCACCATCGCCGATCTGGCCGGTGCCGATGCGCTGACGGCCGAGCAGTGCGCCGAGGCCATCCAGTACCGCGGGCTCGACCGGCAGTGGCGGGTGTGAGTTGGGTAGGCAGCGCAGACGGCCCTACTGCTTTTGCACGACGACCCTACCCTGGGCGTTGACGAACACATGGTAGCGGCTTCCATCCTGGCACGACGCGATGTAGTCGTTTTCGCCCTGCTTGGCGGCGGTCACCACCTGCCCGCACGGCTGGCCCTGCAGGGCGATCACCGCGGTCAAGTCCTTGAGGACCGCCGGGTCATCGGCAGCCAGTGAGGGTCCGGCGACGAGCGGTGTCGCCGCGAGGACTAAGGCCCAGATCTTCGTTCGCGCGCTCATCCCCTTTTCCTCCAGTCGAATTCAGAGGTTCTTGAACTTGGCGGGATCCGCCAGAATATTCCAGAGCGTTTCACGCGACGTGGAGATGTCGCGCGCGAGCGCCGGGTCCTTGTCCTGAAGGAGCGACATCACCTTGAGAACCAGGAGATCGTAGCTCTCCCGTAGCTTCGCGAGCGTGGTTCCGCCTCGCCCCTCGTGGAACGTGCGAAACCGCTCGAGCAGGTCATCGACCTGGTTCTTGAGCGAGAGCTTGGTGAAAACACCGATCGCGCTGGTCTCGCGAAGTCGATTCTCGAGGGACGTCAGATCGAGGACCGGCGCCCGCGCCGGCGTCGTGGGCGGTGGGGGAGCGCTCTCCTTCGCCCGCGGAGGCTCTGGCGGCTTCGGTCGCGGCGGCTCGACAGTCTTCGGTCGCGGCGGCTCCGCAGGTGCAGGAGACGCGGGGGCCTTTGGCGTCTCGACGCGCGGTGTAGTCTCCTCACGAGGTGGCTCGGGCTCTACGGCGCGCCTCTCTACCGCTTCCGACGAGGGACCTTTCACCGGAGCACAAGCGCTCGCCTGAGTCAGTACGGCCAGGAGACTCACTGACAACGCCCCAGCGCCACGGATCGTCACTGGCTTCTCCCGTCTGCCTTGTGCGGGTCTCGATCCCAGCATGCCCGAACTCCCGGCGGCGTGCGTGGGCGCGTCCCTGCCTCTAGAATATCGGTCGATGTCGAGCCTGGTCTCGACCCGCGGCGAGCGAATGCCGACCCTGCGCGTGCAAAGCCTCCTGGTTGGCGACGACGAGCGCCCCCCGCTCATCCTCGTGCATGGGGCGGCGAACTCGGCGCGCGTTTGGACCTTCTGGCAGGACGAGCTCGCTCGGCGGGGATGGTCGTCGCACGCCCTCGACCTCCGCGGACACGGCACGTCCGCGCCCGTCGATCTCGGCACCACGCGAATGGCCGACTATGCGGATGATCTTGTGACGCTGGCCCGCACGCTGCGGCGGCCTCCCGTCCTCCTGGGTTGGAGCATGGGGGGACTGGTGGCGATGATGGCGGCCGTGGCGTGCGACGCGTCGGCCTGCGTGGGGCTCGCGCCGAGCACGCCGGCCCGGGGTCGTGATCCCTCGATCCCGCTCCGCACGGGCATCTTTGGCCCCGAGGAATATGGGATCGTCGATCACGATCCCGAGCGTCAGCCCACGATGTCCGATCTCGATCGAGTCGAGCGCGCCATCGCGCTGGAGTCACTCGGCCCGGAATCCCGCCTCGCCCGAGACGAGCGCAAGGCGGGGATCGTCATCGAGGGCCCGCGGTGTCCGCTGTTGATCGTGGCCGGGACGGCAGACACCCAGTGGCCGCGGTCGCGCTACGACGACCTTCACGTCGCCGCCGACCATGTCAGCGTGGAGGGCGCTTCGCACTGGGGGCTGGTCCTGAACCGGCGGGTACTCCCGGCGACCGTATCCGCGGTGATCAGTTGGCTCGAGACAACCACGTCCCGTCGGAGGCCCTGATGCGTAGCCGAAGGGGCTCCGCGGCGCTCGAGGAACGAGCCGGCACGCCTAGCGGCGGCCGCGCGGCGGGATGTTCGTGTAGGTGATGGTGCCGTCGTCGCCGACCGTCCGATAGACGGCGGTGGGCGCGCCGGCGAGTCCGTTGGTGCTGCCGTCGTAGTGATAGAGCACGCGCGTCACGTAGTCGCGTGTCTCCGGAAACGGCGGGATCCCTCGGTAAGTGACCACAGCCTTCTCGCCCGCGTTGTAGGCGGCCAGCGCCATGGGCAAGTCGTTCCCGAACCGATCGATCAGGCCGCGAAGGTGCCGAACGCCGCCATCGATGTTCTGCTGAGGGTCGAAGCTGTTGCGGACTCCGAGCAACGAAGCGGTCTGCGGCATCAGCTGCATCAGACCCTGGGCGCCCTTTACTGAGACCGCGCGCGAATTGAACGCGGACTCGACCCGGATGACGGCCTGGACCAGCCGCTCCGGCACCCCATAGCGGCCCGAGGCGTCTCTGATCTCGTTGACGTATTGTATGGTGTCCGCACGAGGCAGACGCAGCCAGCCCGCGGCGGTGCCGGACGAGTACCCGGCGAGGGACCGATAGCGAGGATCGGTGGGCGCGTTGGTGAAGTGAACGGTCCCGTCGCTCGTGGCAAGGCGATAGACCTCAGCGCCTGCCGGCGCCGCGACTGCGATGGCGCCCACGATCGCGCCCAGGACACGCGCGAAACGAAGCATGCGGCTATGTTAGCGAACCCGCGGCCGCCCCTTCAAGGACGAAACGGGTTCCGGAAACGCGCCGCAAAGGCTTGGAGAATCAGGAAGTTAGTGCCAGTGGCGCGGCCTCCGGCCACGTCGGCACGTCCTCGAGCGCGAGCCTCAGGACATCGGGCACCGAGTCAACCAGATGGATCGTCATCTCGTCGCGCACCCGAGGCGGAACGTCCTCGATGAGGTTCTTCGCGTTCCGGCGGGGCAGCAGCACCGTTCGGATCCCGGCGCGATGCGCGGCGAGGACTTTCTCTTTGATTCCGCCAACCGGTAGCACGCGCCCGGTCAGGCTGACCTCACCGGTCATAGCGAGACCCGAGCGGACGCGGCGGCCCGTCAGTAACGACACGAGCGCCGTCGTCATCGTGACGCCCGCCGAGGGCCCGTCCTTCGGGATCGCCCCGGCCGGAACGTGGACGTGGATGTCCGACATCTCCCAGAACCCAGACGCGATGCCGAGCTCGTCCGCGTGGGACCGGACCCACGAGAGCGCCGCCTGCACCGACTCTTTCATGACGTCGCCGAGCTGACCCGTCAGCGTCAGCGTGCGCGCGCCCTTCATCCGGGTCGCCTCGATGAAGAGGATGTCACCGCCGACCGGCGTCCAGGCCAGGCCGATCGCGACGCCGGGGACGCGTGTCCGTTCCTCGGCCTCCTCGAGCTCGAAGCGCGGCACCCCGAGGAACGACGTGACGACGTCCGGCGTGATCCACGCGGCTTCCGAGTGGCCTTCGGCGCGCCGCCGCGCCACCTTGCGGCAGATGCTGGCGATCTCGCGCTCGAGACTCCGCACGCCGGCCTCACGCGTGTAGCCACGCGCCAGGAGGCGCAACGCCTCGGGCGTGAACTCGATGTCCCCGACCGGCTCGAGGCCATGCTCCCGCGCTTGCTTGGGCACGAGGTGCCGCTGCGCAATGGCGATCTTCTCTTCCTCCGTGTACCCAGCGAGCGGGATGATCTCCATCCGATCGCGCAGCGCCGGGGGCACCGTGTCGATCACATTCGCGGTCGTGACGAACAGGACTCGCGACAGGTCGAACGCGACGTCCACGTAGTGGTCGCGGAACGAGACGTTTTGCTCGGGATCCAGCACTTCCAGGAGCGCCGAGGCCGGATCGCCCCGGAAATCCATCCCCAGCTTGTCGATCTCGTCGAGCATGAAGACGGGGTTCTTGGTCCCCGCCCGCCGGAGTCCCTGGATGATCTGGCCCGGCAGCGCCCCGACGTAGGTCCGGCGGTGACCACGGATCTCGGCCTCGTCCCGCATGCCGCCCAGCGAGATCCGATGGAACTTCCGGCCGAGTGCACGCGCGATCGACCGCCCCAGCGACGTCTTGCCGACTCCGGGAGGACCGACGAAACAGAGGATGGGGTCCTTGCCGGACGGACGGATCTTCTTCACGGCAAGGTATTCCAGAATCCGCTCCTTGATCTTCTCGACCCCCTCGTGGTCCTCGTCGAGGATCGTCCGGGCCCCGGCGATGTCCACGGTGTCGGCGGTCTCCTGTTGCCACGGCATCGACACGAGCCAGTCGATGTAGGTCCGCGCCACCGTGTACTCGGGCGCCGCGGGCGGCATCTTCGCGAGCCGGTCCAGCTCGCGCAGCGCTTCCTTGTTCGCCTCCTCCGTCATCCCGGCGCTCTCGATCTTCCGGCGGAGCGCGTCGATCTCCTGCGTGCGGTCGTCGGCCTCACCCAGCTCCTTTTGGATCGCCTTCATCTGCTCGCGCAGGTAGTACTCGCGCTGAGTCTTCGACAGCTCGGACTGGACTTCCGATTGGATCTTCGATCCGAGCTCGAGGACCTCGACCTCCTTGGTGAGGGCGCCCACCAGCCGCTGCAGGCGCTCGGCGACGCCGACGGTCTCGAGCAGCTCCTGCCGCAGGGGCGTCGGAAGGGTCGGCAGCGACCCGGCGATCAGGTCCGCGAGCGCGCCGGGTCCTTCCGCCGAGCCGAGGATGTTCAGGAGCTCGTCGGGCAGCGTCGGGGACAGCTCGACGACCTTCTGGAAGAGCCCAATGGCGGTGCGCCCGAGCGCCTCGACCTCGAGCGTCGTCGTCAACGACGCCTCGTCGGTGAGGCGCTGGATGCGTGCCCGGAGGAACGGCGCCTCCTGGACGACGTCGGTGATGCGAAAGCGCCCGAGGCCCTGAACCACGAGCCGCAGGGTGCCGTCCGGCTGCTTCAGCGCCTTGTGGATGATGATCACGGTCCCCACGGCGTGCAGCCCCTGAACCCGCGGTTCGTCCTCGGCTGGATCGCGCTGCATCACGGCGCCGATGATCCGGCTGCCCTGGAGCGCCTCCTGGATGAGCCGGACCGACGCGGGACGGCCCGCCGCGAGCGGCATCACCGCCTGCGGAAAGATCACCGTCCCGCGCAACGGCAGAATTGCGAGGACGTCCGGAATGCTGAGCTCGCTCTCGTCCCGCTCGCTCATGGGTCTCCTTTCGCTCGCTAGAACAGATCGACCGGCTTGAGATGGCCGGCGGCCGCCCGGACGAGGGCCTCCCGCGGCTCCTGCGGCCGCGAGTGGCCCGCCTCGCTACCGTCCTCACGGAGGTAGGCGACCAGATCCTCGATCTGTTTTTGCATTTCGATCATCCGCCGTCTCATCTTTAAGATGACCTCGATGCCGGCGAGATTCACCCCGAGATCGCGCGTGAGCCGGAGCAGGCGGGCCAGTTCGTCCACGTCTTC
Organism: Candidatus Rokuibacteriota bacterium; assembly: GCA_003220535.1. Classification (GTDB taxonomy): domain Bacteria; phylum Methylomirabilota; class Methylomirabilia; order Rokubacteriales; family CSP1-6; genus AR31. The sequence goes on along the minus strand of QHSU01000011.1, from coordinate 90,706 downwards.
GGTGGAATACATGCGCGTGCGGCCGACCGTCCGGCTCGGACGCACGAGTCCCTTCTTCTCGTAGAAGCGCAGCGTCTGCGGGTGGACGTTCAGCATGTCGGCGACCACCCCGATCATGTAGAGCGGCTTACCGCGATCGGTCACTGCGCACCTCCTCGATAACGCGCGAGCGCGGTCCGCGTCTCGATCGGCATCAACCGCTCGAGCTGGCGCACGAGCTCGTGCGTCCGCGCATCGAGTCCGGTCGGGACCTCGACGCGAACCGTTACGTACAGATCGCCTGTCGACTCGCCCGTCAACTTGGGCAGCCCCTGGCCACGCAGGCGGAACACCTGCCCGCCCGTCGTGCCCGGCGGCACCACGAGCACCGCTTCGCCCGACGGAGTCGGGACGCGGATGCGCGCGCCGAGGAGTGCCTCCCACACGCTGATCGGCATCTCGCAGTGCACACTGTCGCCCTTCCGATGAAAGAAAGGGTGCTCCTGCACCCGCGTGCTCACGATCAGGTCACCGCGTGGCCCGCCGAATGGACCGGCGTCCCCCTCACCGACCACACGAATCTGGGCGCCTGAATCGACGCCGGCAGGAACCGCGACGTCGACGGGCTCGACGACGCGGCGCACGCCACGACCGAGACACATCGCACATCGCCGGCCCTCGACTGAGCCGCTCGCGGCGCATTCGGCGCAGGGCGAGAACCGTTGGACGTCCATTCGCACTCTCGTCCCCCGAACCACTTCGGCGAAGGACAGCTCGACGACGGCATGGACGTCGTCGCCACGCCGGCCGGCGCCGAGCGCGTCGTCGGCGCCGGCCACCGGCCCGAACTGGTCGTACATCTGGCGAGCGGCTGGATCCCCGAGCACCCGGAAGGCCTCGGCGATCTCGTCGAAGAGCTCTCGGGCCCGCTCGTCCCAGAAGTTGACGTCGGGCGAGTACTGTCGCGCGAGCCGCTGATACGCGCGACGAACCTCGCGCGGCCCGGCGGTGGCCGCGACGCCCAGCACCGCGTAGTAGTCGCGACGCATAGAACCGCTACTTCTTCTTGTCGCCTAGATCCTCGAAGTCGGCGTCGACGACCTCGCCTTCCTTCGGGCCCGTCGTGCTTTGGCTCTGCCCGCCCGGCGCGTCCGAGCCGGCCGGATGGCTCTGCGCCTGAGCCTCGCGGTACATGATCTCCGCGAGCTTGTGCGACGCACGAGTCAGGCTCTCCTGGGCGCGCTTCATCCGCTCCAGGTCCTCGCCCTTCAGCGCCTCTCGGGCCTCGGCGAGCGCGTCGTCGATCGCCTTGCGGTCCGCTTCTCCGAGCTTGGCGCCATGCTCGCCGAGCGTCCGCTCGGTCGAGTACACGAGCGAGTCCGTCTGGTTGCGGACTTCGATCTCCTGCTTCCGCTTCGAGTCCTCGGAGGCGTTGGCCTCGGCTTCCTTCACCATCCGCTCGATCTCGTCCTTCGTGAGACCGGATGAGGCGGTGATCGTGATGTTCTGCTGTTTGCCGGTCGCACGGTCCTGCGCCGCCACGTTCAGGATGCCGTTCGCGTCGATATCGAACGTCACCTCGATCTGCGGCACCTGACGCGGCGCCGGCGGGATCCCGACCAGATGGAATTTCCCCAGGGTCCGGTTATCGCGCGCCATCGGCCGCTCGCCCTGAAGCACGTGGACCTCGACCGACGTCTGGTTGTCGGCCGCGGTCGTGAACACCTCGCTCTTTTTCGTTGGGATCGTCGTGTTCCGGCCGATGAGCGGGGTCATCACGCCGCCGAGCGTCTCGATCCCCAGCGAGAGCGGCGTGACGTCGAGCAGCAGGAGGTCCTTCACCTCACCCGTAAGCACCGCGCCCTGCACGGCCGCGCCGACCGCCACGACCTCGTCCGGATTGACGCCTTTGTGTGGCTCCTTGTCGAAGAGCTGCTTCACGGCCTCCTGCACCTTCGGCATGCGCGTCTGGCCGCCCACCAGGATGACCTCGTTGATGTCCTTCGGGCTGACACTGGCGTCCTGCATGGCCTGCCGGCAGGGACCGAGGGTGCGCTCGACGAGATCCGCCACGAGCGCCTCGAGCTTGGCCCGCGTCAGCGTGAGTACGAGGTGCTTCGGCCCGCTCGCGTCCGCCGTGATGAAGGGCAAGTTGATCTCGGTCTGGAGCGTCGTCGAGAGCTCGCACTTCGCCTTCTCGGCCGCTTCCTTCAACCGTTGGAGCGCCATGCGGTCCTTCAAGAGATCGATGCCGTGCTCCTTTTTGAACTCCCCCGCGATCCAGTCCATGACGCGCTGGTCGAAGTCATCGCCACCCAGGTGGGTATCGCCGTTGGTCGCCTTGACTTCGAAGACGCCTTCGCCGATCTCGAGGATCGAGATGTCGAAGGTGCCGCCGCCGAGGTCGTAGACGGCGATCGTTTCGTCCTTCTTCTTGTCGAGCCCATACGCGAGCGCGGCGGCGGTGGGCTCGTTGATGATCCGCAGCACCTCGAGACCGGCCACGCGCCCCGCGTCCTTGGTCGCCTGCCGCTGGCTGTCGTTGAAGTAGGCGGGCACGGTGATGACGGCCTGCGTGACCTTCTCGCCCAGGTACGCCTCGGCGGCCTCCTTCAGCTTGCGCAGAATCATGGCGGAGATTTCCGGCGGCGAGTACTGCTTGCCCCGCACCTCGACACGGGCGTCGCCGTTGCTGGCCTTGACCACCTTGTACGGGACGAGCTTGATCTCCTGGAGGACTTCGTCGTAGCGGCGTCCCATGAACCGCTTGATCGAGAACACCGTGTTCTCGGGATTCGTGATCGCCTGTCGTTTGGCGACCTGGCCGACGAGGATCTCGCCGTCCTTCGTGAACCCCGCGACCGAGGGCGTCAGCCGACTGCCCTCCTGGTTCGCGATCACGGTGGGGTTACCGCCCTCGACGACCGCCACCACGGAGTTGGTCGTCCCGAGGTCAATGCCGATCACCTTCGCCATGTTGAATCTCCCTTTCTCTTGATCTCAAAGGCGACGGAGCGGACGCCCCTGCTCCGTCGCCTCGCCCCCCTAGTGAGCCGCGAGCGGCTTAGAGGATGTCGATCTTGATTGCCTTCGGCTTCACTTCCTCTGCTTTCGGAAGCCTGACCTCGAGCACTCCGTCGCGGTAGGTCGCCTTCACCTTGTCGGCCTGCACCGGCATCGGAAGCTGGACGCTCCGCTCGAACTTTCCGTAGACACGCTCGATGTGGTGGGTGGTCTCGTCCTTCGTGTCACGGTCGAACCCCCGCTCACCCCTGACCGTCAGCAGGTCGCCGGTGATCGACAAAGACACGTCCTTTTCGCGGACGCCCGGAAGCTCGAAATTCAAAACGAGGTCGTCCTTGGTCTCGTGCATGTCGAGGACCGGTGCCCACATCCGGACGCCGGATGCGGGTGAGGCGGCCGTGGGCCGGCCGAGAAAGCTGTCGAAGAGGCGGTTGACCTCTCCCTGGATGTCGGACATGTTTCGGAACGGATCCCATCTCTCTACGGACACGAACGGACGCCAACGCTCAATCGCCATCTTGATGCCCTCCTTGGCTCTCAGCCGGTCTCCTTATCGCCCGGCTTTGTTTGAGTACGTAACTTATATATCATCTTAGTACATGGCTGTCAATTCGGGCAGCCGAGCCTGGGCGTTCAATGGGAGGATCGGAAGGATTGGCGTATCCTTAGGCATTTAGATGGCGGCTGACGCGGTGAGCCGATGCGGTTAGGGTGCGTGGTCGTCCTGGCCGCCGTCGTGATGGTCGCGATGGCGACTGGGTCTCTTTGGGTCGGCTCTCGGATGCTGCAGGAACCGGTCGTCGATCCCTCGTCAGGGACCGCCGAGGACGGTGTTCGGGGTCAGCAGAAAATCTACGACATCGTGCGCGGCGTCCCCGGGCGGACCAAGGGGCGCCCACTTCAGGTTTCCCTGACCGAGCCCGAGCTCAACGCGTTCCTCTCGCGACATCTAGCCGAGGCGGCCAGGATACCCATCGTAACCGGAGGGGTACGGTTGGTCGGCGACGGAATCATCGAATTCAAGGGACAACTTCCTCTCCGTCAGGTCCTCACGTCCCTACCGTTTCCCGTCGTTGACCTGATTCCCGGGGCCTGGCTCGAGCGCTCGGTTTGGCTCCACCTCGGGGCCCGTGCGAGCCTGGAAGTGGGAGCGGCCCGAGGCCAGCGTCGCTTTCTACGTCTCGACGTCGAGCGGTTCGCGCTCGGCCGCCAGCCACTGCCGGAGATGCTCCTGCGACTCCTGTTGGGCCCGGAGACCATGAGACTCTTTCGTTGGCATATGCCGGAAGCGGTGGAGGCGATCACGATCGAGCCGGGGATGGTCGTGATCAGGACTGCTGCTTCGTAGTGTGCACATAGCGTAGCTGGAGGTCGTACAGGAGCTCGTCGAGGATCCGGCTCTCCTCGGACGAGCGGTGGCCCTCCGTCTTCTCACGAAGCAGAAGGAGCAGATCGATTGCATCCGCGGCCTGGGCCAGATCAGTCTGGCGTTGGCCGGTGAGCGGATCGGGGGCGTGCCCCAGTGCGACGACCGCCGAGCTCGCGAGCATCATAAAGAGCCCAGCCAGACTCCGCTCACCCACGGGCGCCGGACCGGACGGCGCGGGCGGTTGGGATTCGTCGGCGGGTCGGGCGGGCCGGGGCGGCTCGTCGGCGTCGAGCCGCCTGCGCCTGTCGGTGACCTTAAAGACGTCGTCGGGCTCGCCCTGGGGCATCGGGCTGAGCCTAGCACAGGCGAAAACCCTTGCTGTATAATCGGTTAGCCTCAGGAACGGACATGACCGAGTCCCCCGGTGTTCTCTTTCAAAGGCTCTTGGACGTTATGAAGCGGCTGCGTGCACCCGATGGGTGTCCGTGGGATCGCGAGCAGACGCGAACATCGCTGAAGCCCTACTTGATCGAAGAAGCGTACGAAGTCTTGGAAGCGATCGAGTCCGGCCGCATCGATCCCCTGCAAGAGGAACTGGGCGACCTCCTCTTCCAGGTTGTCTTCCACGCCCGCCTCGCCGAGGAGCAGGGCGAATTCACCATGGCCGATCTGCTCCGGCAGCTCATCGACAAAATGGTCAGGCGTCACCCGCACGTCTTCGGTGACGCGTCGGTCGGCACCGCGAACGAAGCCCTTGCCCAGTGGGAGGCGATCAAGCGGCGCGAGGCCGACGAGCGCGGACAGCCGCGATCGGTCCTCGACGGCGTCCCGCGTGCATTGCCGTCCTTGCTGCGTGCGCAGCGTGTCCAGAGCAAAGCCGCGCGCGTGAACTTCGACTGGCCGGACGCGCGCGCGGCGTGGGACAAGGTCGAGGAGGAAATCCGCGAGGCCGCCGAGGCGCTCGCCTCGGGCGACGCCCGGCGCATTCACGAGGAGCTGGGCGACGCGCTCTTTTCCCTCGTGAACGTGGCGCGCCTCTCGGCGCTCGACGCGGAGGAAGCGCTGCACGGCGCCATCGAGAAGTTCCGACGGCGCTTCACCGAGATGGAGGCGGAACTGGCGGCGCGCGGCACGTCGGTCTCGGCGGTCGCTCCCGAGGAGCTCGAGCGCTCATGGGAGGCGGCGAAAGCCGAGGAGCGCGAGAAGCAGCCATGAGGCTCAGGATCGGCCAGTCGTCCATCGCGATCGAGCGCGGCGACATCACGGACTGGGAGGTTGACGCCATCGTCAACGCGGCGAACTTGACGCTCGCCATGGGCACGGGCGTCGCCGGCGCCATCAAGCGGAAGGGCGGGGTGATCATCGAAGAAGAGGCGATGCGGCAAGGGCCCGTGGAGGTCGGCGATGCCGTGCTGACCACCGGGGGAAACCTCGCCGCGACCCACGTCATCCATGCCGCGGTCATGGGCCCGGATCTCAAGACCGACGGCGAGAAGATCGCGACGACGACCCGCGCGGTCCTCGCTCTCGCCGCCAAGCACCGCATCACGTCGCTGGCGCTCCCCGCCCTTGGGACCGGCGTCGGGCACGTCCCGCCGGCGGAGTCGGCCAATGTCATGCTCAACGCGGTGGTCTCTCACCTGAAAGGCGGGCCAACCGGCCTAAAACGTGTCGTTTTTGTGCTCTACCAGGACGATGCCTACAAGGCCTTTACGGATACGTTGAAGCGCCTCGGTGGGGTACAGTAAAAGATTACTATGGCCCAGCAGCAGGTGAAGCTCGGGCAGCCTGTCAACCGGCGCCTCGGGGACCTCCTCGTCGCCGACGGACTTCTCACCGCCGAGCAGCTCAAGAAGGCGCTCGCGGAGCAGAAGGGCTCTCCCGAGAAGCTCGGATCGGTCCTCGTCCGGCTCAACTTCGTCAACGAAGACCAGCTCATCGGATTCCTCTCGCGGCAGTACGGTGTGCCATCGATCACGCTCGCCCAGCTCGACATCGACTCGGACGTGCTGAAGCTCGTGCCGAACCCCATCGCGAGGAAGTACGAGGTGATCCCGGTCAGGAAGATGGGGAACTCGCTCGCGCTCGCCATGGCGGACCCGACGAACGTCTTCGCCCTCGACGACATTTCGTTCATGACGAACCTTCAGGTCTTGCCGCTGGTGGCGTCGCAGACGGCGATCAAGAAGGCGATCGACCGCAACTACGAGTCGAAGACGGAGGCCATCTCCACCGTCCTGTCGGATATGCAGACCGACCTCGCCAACGTCGAGGTCGTCGAAGACGGCGAGGAAGGCGCCAAGGTCGACATCTTCGAGCTGAAGGAGTCGGCCGACGAGGCGCCAGTCGTGAAGCTGGTGAACATGGTGCTCGTCGACGCGATCCAGAAGGGCGCCTCGGACATCCACTTCGAGTCCTACGAGAAGATCTTCCGAATCCGCTTCCGGATAGACGGCGTGCTCCACGAGATGCTGGCGCCGCCAAAGCGGCTGGAGGCGGCGATCCTCTCACGCCTGAAGATCATGTCCAACCTCGACATCGCCGAACGCCGGCTGCCGCAGGACGGCCGCATCAAGCTCCGGTACAACAGTCGCGAGATCGATTTTCGCGTCTCGACCCTCCCGACGATCTTCGGCGAGAAGGCGGTCCTCCGCATCCTGGACAAAGAGGCGCTGAAGCTCGACATGACGCAGCTCGGCTTCGACGAGTGGAGTCTCGAGAAGTTCAGCGCCGCGATCCACCAGCCCTACGGCATGGTCCTGATCACGGGGCCCACCGGCTCCGGCAAGACGACCACGCTCTACTCGGGAATTCACACGATCAACTCCCCGGACGTGAACATCATGACCGCCGAGGATCCGGTCGAATACAACCTGAAGGGCGTGAACCAGGTCCAGATCAACGAGGGCGTCGGCCGGACGTTCGCCGCCGCGCTGCGCTCCTTCCTCCGTCAGGACCCGGACGTGATCCTCGTTGGCGAGACGCGTGACCTCGAGACCGCGCAGATCAGCATTCGCGCGGCGCTCACCGGTCACCTTGTGTTCTCCACCTTGCACACCAACGACTGCCCCTCGACCATCGCGCGGCTCCTCGACATGGGGATCCCGCCGTTCCTGGTGGCGTCGTCGCTCCTCCTCGTCCTGGCCCAGCGGCTGGGCCGGAAGGTATGCCGGGCGTGCCGGGAGCCGTATGACGCCGACGAGGAGAGCCTCGTCGCGTACGGGCACGTCCCCTCGGGGAAGGGGAAGGTCCAGTTCTACAAGGGCAAGGGGTGCGCGACCTGTAACTTCACGGGAATGAAGGGCCGCGTTGCGATCTACGAGGTCATGCCGATCAGCGAGGAGCTCCGCGACGCCATCCTCAAAAACCAGGGGACGGCCGAGTTGCGGACGATCGCGCAATCGCAGGGTATGAGGAGTCTGCGTCAGGCGGGGCTCTTGAAGGTCATTGAAGGAACTACGACGGTCGAGGAAGTGCTGAGAGTTACCCTGTCTTAAGCAGGGGCATTGCGGTGTAGGGAGGCACAATGGCCGCCAATATGGCCGATCTTCTGCAGCTCATGGTGGACCGTGGCGCGTCGGACTTGCACATCACGAGCGGGACGTATCCCCAGATCCGCGTCAACGGCCGTCTCACCCAGCTCACCCAGTTCGAGGTGCTGGCGCCGCAGGATACCCAGCGGCTCTCGTACAGCGTGCTGAACGAGGGCCAGAAGCAGAAATTCGAGGAGGAGAACGAGCTCGACCTCTCCTTCGGTATCCAGGGCCTCGCGCGCTTCCGGTGCAACGTCTACCGGCAGCGCGGCGCCGTGGGGTGCGCGATCCGCGTCATCCCGTACAAGATCCGCTCGTTCGAGGAGCTCGGGTTGCCCCAGATCGTCCAGCAGCTGGCCGACCGGCCCAAGGGGCTGATCCTGGTGACCGGACCGACCGGGTCCGGCAAGTCGACGACGCTCGCCGCCATGATCGACAAGATCAACAGCGAGCGTCACGACCACATCATGACGATCGAGGACCCGATCGAGTTCGTCCATCCGCACAAGCAGTGCCTCGTCAATCAGCGCGAGGTCTTCGCCGACACCCAGTCGTTCACCAGGGCGCTCAAGTCGATCCTCCGCCAGGATCCGGACGTGGTCCTCGTCGGTGAGATGCGCGACCTCGAGACGATCGCGGCCGCGCTGACGATCGCGGAGACCGGCCACCTGACCTTCGGCACCCTGCACACGAACTCGTGCGCGCAGACGATGAACCGTATCATCGACGTGTTCCCGACGGCCCAGCAGGCTCAGGTGCGGGCACAGCTCGCGCTGGTGCTGGAGGGCGTGCTCTCGCAGACCCTCATTCCCAAGGTCGGTGGAGGGCGCGTGATGTCGCTGGAGATCATGGTCGCCACGCCCGCCATCCGCAACCTCATCCGTGAGGAGAAGATCCACCAGGTGTACTCGGCGATCGCGACCGGCCAGAAGTTCGGCATGCAGACGATGAACCAGTCCCTGGCGGACCTGACGAAGCGGCACCTGATCACGCGCGAGGACGCGCTGAATCGTTCGACGCTGGTCGAGGAGCTGCTTCAGCTCCTCGCGCACGAAGGTCCGGCGGCCACTGCCAGTGCGGGCGCCGGCGTGTCACCGTTCGCCAGACGGTAGGAGGAGCGCACCCCATGGCAATGTACGCGTTTCGCGGCCGGTCCGGCGGGGCCGTCGTCTCCGGCGAGATCGAAGCGAACGACCGACCCGCGGCGGTCACGGCGCTGCGGGCGAGGGGCGTCGTCGCGACCTCGGTCCAGGAACGGACGGCCAAGCCCGTCGGCATCAAGAAGATCGGCGGCAAGGTCAAGGACAAGGACCTGGCGATCTACACCCGCCAGTTCTCCACGATGGTGGACGCCGGCCTCCCGATCGCGCAGTGCCTCTCGATCCTCTCGGAGCAGAGCGACTCCAAGGCCCTGCGCGACGTGACCAGCAAGATCGCGCGCGAGGTCGAGGGGGGCGCCACGCTCGCCGAGTCCTTCCGAAAGTACCCGAAGGTCTTCAACGATCTGTTCACCAACATGCTCCAGGTGGGTGAGTCAGGCGGTGTGCTCGACGTCGTCCTGCAACGCCTTTCAGGCTACATCGAGAAGGCGGCCAAGCTGAAGAGCAAGGTGAAGGGCGCCATGGTGTACCCCGTCACCATCATCAGCGTGGCCGTGTTGGTCATCGTGTTCATGATGATCTTCGTCATCCCCACGTTCGCGAAGATGTTCCAGGGCCTGGGTGCCGACCTCCCGTTGCCGACGAAGATCGTCATGTTCCTCTCGGAATTCACCCAGAGATACGTTCTCGTCATGGTCGGAGTCGGCGCCGGCGTGATCTACGCGATCAAGCGCTACTACAACACCGAGCAGGGCAGTAACGTGATCGACGCGTTCCTGCTGAAGGTGCCGGTCGTCGGCATGCTCATCCGTAAGGTCGCCGTCGCGCGGTTCACCCGGACGCTCGGCACGCTGATCTCCTCGGGCGTGCCCATCCTCGAGGGTCTACTGATCACCGCGCGTTCGGCCGGTAACCGCGTCGTCGAGAGGACGGTCATGCAGGCGCGGACCGCCGTCACCTCCGGCCGGACGCTGTCCGAACCGCTCAAGGGCAGCACGGTGTTCCCACCGATGGTCGTGCACATGATCAGCGTCGGCGAGAACACGGGCGCGCTCGACCAGATGCTCTCGAAGATCGCCGACTTCTACGACGATGAAGTCGACACCGCGGTCACGGCGCTCACGTCCCTGCTCGAGCCCATCATGATCGTGTTCCTCGGCGTCGTCGTCGGCGGTCTCGTGGTCGCGATGTACCTTCCGATCTTCCGTCTGGTCACGTTGATGAAGTAGTGAAACCGCTCACCGTCGGCGGGCCGCTCTTGGGATTCGCCTGGGCGCGGCTCGGGGTTTCCGTCGTGCTGCTGGCGCTCGGGCCGCTCGTCTCGCCGGGCCTCATGCCGGGCGAGAGCGAGCTCTTGGCCCTCGCCCTCATCGTCGGGCTCGCGTCGTCGGGCGCACTCCTCGTGCTCGGCCCGCCGGCGCAGCCGCGGCGGCTGGCGTGGTTCATCTGCCTGCTCGATACCGCGCTCATCACGGCAGTGGTGGCGGCCACCGGTGGCGCGCGCTCGATCTTCGCGTTCCTGTACGTCCTCTCCGTGACCGCCGCCTGCGTGTTGCTGTCCCGGACGCGCGGGCTCGCGATCGCGGCGGTGTCCAGCCTGCTCTACACGGGGATCGTGGTGAGCCGCACCGTGCTTCCGCTGAGCGTGTTCTTCGAAGCGCCCCAGGAAACGACGGCGCTCGAGCTGGTCACGATGTTCCTCAACGCCGCGACTCTCCTCGCCGTGGCGATCGTCGCCGGCGGTATCGGCGAGCGGTACCGCGCCACCCGACAGGAGCTCGAGACGCAGCAGAAGGATCTCCGCGACCTGCAGGCCTTCAAGGACCTCATTTTCCAGTCCGTCGGCACCGGGCTGATCGCGCTCGACCGAGAGCACCGGATCACCGCGTTCAATCGGGCCGCCGAGGAGATCTCCGGATTCCGGGTGTCCCAGGCGATCGGCCACGCGTGGCCGGCGCTGATGGGCGCAACGCTCCCCTTGGAGTCGATCGAGGCGGCCATCGACGGTAATCCCCGAGCGTCCATGCGGCAAGAGGCGATGCTGCGCCGCCCCGACGGCACGACGGTGCCCGTGCGCATGACCTTCTCCGCGCTTCGTTCCGGCGAGGGCGAGCGGCTCGGCCTGATCAGCGTCTGCGAGGACCTGTCGGCGATTCGCGCGATGGAAACGCGGATGCGTCAGGCGGACCGGCTGGCGACGCTCGGGCGGATGGCGGCGAACATCGCGCACGAGATCCGCAACCCACTCGCCTCCCTCACGGGGGCGATCGAGGTCCTCACCAGCCCGCTCACGGCCGAGGACGCCCGCGAACGCCTCTCGCAGATCGTGGCGCGCGAGTCCGAGCGGCTCAACCACATCATCAAGAACTTCCTCGAGTACACGCGCCCCGCTCCGCTGTCGCTCACCACCTTCGACGTGGCGGCCGCGGCCGAGGAGGTGCTGGTCTTGCTCGAGCACCGCGCCAGCCCGGGCAGCCTCAAGGTCATGCGCGAGTTTGCCCCGTCCATTCTCTGGCCCGTCGACGCCCAGCAGTTCCGGCAGATGCTGTGGAATCTCTGCTTGAATGCGGTCGAGGCGATGCCGGAGGGGGGCGAGCTCCGGGTGGCCGCCGCCGTCCGGACTGACGTGCTCGAAGTCGCGGTGAGCGACACCGGGGAGGGCATCGGCGCCGGCGACCTCTCGCACGTCTTCGAGCCCTTCTTCTCCACCAAGCCGGAGGGGACCGGGCTCGGGCTCGCCCTCGTCCACCGCATCGTCCAGGAGCACGGCGGCGAGATCGAGGTGCGCAGCTCGCCGGGCCTCGGCACGACGTTCACCCTCACGCTGCCGTCCCATGCCTGACACCCGCGTGCTCGTCGTCGACGACGAACGGAGCATGCGCGAGCTCCTCGCGATCATGCTCAAGCAAGCCGGTCACGACGTCTCGGTCGCCGAGGGCGGCGAGCAGGCCGTCGAGGCGATCAAGAGCGAGTCGTTCGACCTCGTTATCACCGATCTTCGCATGCGAAAAGTCGACGGCCTCGCGGTCCTGCGCGCCACGAAGGAGCACTCGCCGAACGCCGTGGTCCTCGTCGTCACGGCCTTCGCCTCGACCGAAACCGCGGTCGAGGCGATGAAGCTGGGCGCCTATGACTACGTCACCAAGCCGTTCAAGCTCGACGAGATCAGGCTGACGATCGCCAACGCCCTGGAGCGCAAGCGGCTGCAGGACGAGAACCGAGCGCTGAGGACGCAGCTGCGGCGGGAGCGTGGCTTCGAGAGCTTCATCGGGAAGAGCCGGCAGATGGTCGAGCTGCTCGACGTGATCCGTAAGACGGCCGATGGCCTGTCGACCGTGATGGTCACGGGGGAGAGCGGGACCGGCAAGGAGCTGGTCGCGCAGGCCATCCACCAGGAGAGCCCGCGCCGGACCGGCCCCTTCGTCTCGGTCAACTGCGGCGCCATCCCCGAGACGCTGATGGAGTCCGAGCTCTTCGGGCATGTCAAGGGCGCCTTCACTGGCGCCGTCGCCAACACCGTCGGCCTGTTCTCCGCCGCCCACGGCGGCAGCCTGTTCCTCGACGAGGTCACCGAAGTGCCTCAGTCGGTGCAGGTCAAGCTCCTGCGTGCGATCCAGGAGCGGGAGATCCGTCGCGTCGGCGACACGCGCGACGTCAAGGTCGACGTGCGGTTGATCGCCGCCTCGAACCGTGACGTCGGCAAGGCGGTCGCCGACGGCATCCTTCGCGAGGACCTCTTCTACAGGCTGAACGTCATCCCGATCCACTTGCCGCCCCTTCGAGAGCGACGGGAGGACATCCCGCTCCTGGCCGCCCACTTCGTCCGGAAGATCTCGGCGGAGCTCGGCAAATCCGTGAAGGGCGTGAGCCCGGATGCGCTTGCGATCCTCGAGAACTACCGCTGGCCGGGCAACATCCGAGAGCTCGAGAACGTGATCGAGCGGGCGCTGGTTCTGGGCAGCGGGGACATCCTCGAAGCCGAGGCGCTCCCCCCCGATCTCCATCAATCGCGCGACCTCCAGGAGGTCCCCGTGGAGATCCCCACAGACGGCATCGATCTCGAAGCGATGCTCGACCAGATCGAGCACCGGTACCTTCAGATGGCTCTGGCGCGTACCGGTGGGGTCCAGACGCGCGCCGCCGAGCTGCTCCGCGTCAGCTTCCGGCAGTTCCGCTACAAGCTCCAGAAGTACGGCCAGCGCGACGCTTCCCGCGCCTGACGTCACTCTCGCTTCCTTTTCTGCTTTTGCGCTGGTCGGCGGGTGGCCGCCGGCTGCCGCGACGTCGAGCCGCCCGGTGAGCCCCGTGCCGAGCCCTCGGTGACATGACGCTTTTCGTCATCGCGGTTGCCACGGCCTGTCAAGGCGCGCTGGGACCTCCGGAAATTTGGCGGCCTAAGTAGCTAAAAAGTCGGTGCTGCTCGGCCATGCTGGCGGTGGCACTGAAGGTGCATTCCCTACCCATACGAGAATCGAATGGCGATTCACGCAGTGGAAAAATCAAGGAGGATCCCAATGATTCGGTGGTGGACCAAGAAGCGTCTCACGGTAGGGAACCAGCGAGGCTTTACCCTCATCGAGTTGATGATCGTCGTCGCGATCATCGGCATCCTGGCGGCCATCGCCATCCCGCTCTACGCCAACGTTCAGGCGCGGGCGCGGATCGCCAAGGCCCAGGCCGACGCGCGCGCGCTCGCCTCGGCGATCTCCATCTACGCCGCCCACATGGGCGCCGTGCCGGCCGGCGGCAGCGCAGGCCTCGCCGCGCTCACGACCGTCGCGGTCAACTCCCTCAGCCAGTCGGCCGGCCCGTTCATGGCGAAGATTCCTGATCCCCCGGCTGGTTGGTCGAGCCCATATGCGTTCGCCAGTGACACGGCGTCCGGCACTTTCGTGATTTCCGCGATCGGTGACAACACGACCGTCTCGCTGCCGTAACGGGTCAACCTCACACCACGCGCGGGAGGGGTACCCCCTTCCGCGCGTGCGTGTGTCTGCACGCTGAGAACCGTTTCCCACGCGTCGAGAGGGGAGAGTCGTGCCAGGGATGGAAGGCGTCGAGGTCGCGGCGGGCGCGTCCACGCGACCGAACGAGCGCACGCTCAGCGCGCTCCCGACCTCGCTCGGCATTGTCCTTAGCCCCCGGATCATCCCGCTGGCGCTTGCCCTGGTCACGTTCCTGGTCTTCCTGCCCACGCTCTGGAACGGATTCGTGGCGTGGGACGACTACATGAATCTGGTCGAGAACCAGGACTATCGGGGCCTCACATGGCCGCAGGTCCGGTGGATGTTCAGCACGATGCTGATGGGCCATTGGATCCCTCTCACCTGGCTCACGTTCGGCCTCGACTACGTCATCTGGGGAATGAACCCGGCCGGCTACCATCTGACCAGCCTCGTGATCTTCGCCCTCAACGCCCCGGTTTTCTATTTCGTCGCGCTGCGCTTGCTCCGGCATGCGGCCGGGTTCACCGACGGCGCGCTCCGCCTGTCGGCGATCGTGGCCACGCTGTTCTTCGCCATCCATCCGCTCCGCGCCGAGTCCGTCGGCTGGGCCACCGAACGGCGCGACGTGCTCTCCGGGCTCTTCTTCCTGCTGACGGTCCTGATGTACCTCAAAGCCTCCGACGCGACCGGGAAACGTCGGGGGTGGCTGCTCGCGGGATCGGTCGGTATCTACGTCCTGGCTCTGGTCTCGAAGGCGAGCGTCATGGTGCTGCCGCTGGCGCTGGTGGTGCTCGACTTCTACCCGCTCCGGCGGCTCGGCGGGCGCTGGCAGGAGTGGACGGGAGCGGCGGCGCGCATCGTCTGGCTCGAAAAGATCCCCTTCATGGTTCTCGGCGTAGCGGGCGCAGCCCTCGGGTACTACGCACAGAACGCAAACATGTTCATCACGCCTCTCGAGCGGTATCCGTTGTCCGCCCGGCCCGCCATGGTGTTCTACAGTCTGTGGTTCTACCTCGAGAAGACCGTGATACCAATGGGGCTGTCGCCCCTCTACGAGCTTCCGCTCCGGGTGAGCCTGCTCGACCGACAGTTCCTTCTTCCAGCATTCGGAGTGACAGCGATCACCGCGGCGGCGGTCGCGCTGAGGAAGCGGTGGCCCGCGGGGTTCGCGGTCGGAGCGTATTATGTGATCACGCTCGGACCGGTGATCGGAATCGTGCACTCCGGGTACCAGCTGACCAATGACCGATACAGCTATCTCCCCGGATTCGCCTTCGCGCTCGTCGTGGGCGCAGTTGCAGGCGCCGTCGTCCGGGCCGGAGCGGCCGGCAGGCTCCGGCCCCCCTTCGTCAGGGCGCTGGCCGGACTCGGCGTGTTGTGGCTCTGCGGTCTGGCCTACCTGAGCGCTCAGCAGATCCAGATCTGGCGGGATACCGACAGCCTGTGGAGGTACGCGCTCGAGTCCGAGCCGAACTGCGCGCTCTGCCACGGCAACCTCGGGGTCTATCTCTCGACTCAGGGGAACTTAGGACTGGCGAAGGCTGAATTCCACCGCGTGCTGGAGCTCCGACCCGGCGAGCCAAGGGCGCTTCAGCACCTGGGCCATACGTACGCGCTCCTCGGAGACTATCCCCGCGCCGTCCAGTGTCTCGAGCTCTACCTCAAACGGTATCCGAACGATGCCGATCCGCTCAACAACCTGGCCGCCACCCTGTTGACCGCCAGGCGCCCGCGTGAAGCGCTCGCGCCTCTTCAGCGCGCCATGCGGGTCAAGCCCGGGCACGTCCTCGCTCACGTCAACGCGGGGTTCGCGTACGCCGACCTCAGAGAGTATCCGGAGGCGCTGAGCATGTTCCGTCAGGCGATCGCGCTGAAGTACGACACCCCCGTGGCCTGGGCCGGGCTCGCCCGTGTTCACTTCGAGCAGGGAGAGACGGACGCCGCCCGAACGGCCTGGGGGATCCTCGGCATGCTCGACACCAAGCAGGCAGCTGCGATCGCGCCCGCGTTCATCCCGACCTGGTGATCGTGGCGCCGCTACCAGCCGTTGCCGAGGCATGGCCGGCCGGGATGCTCGTCGCCGTCGGTCTTTTCGGGCTCGCCATCGGGAGCTTTCTGAACGTCGTGATCGTGCGCGTCCCAGCTGGGCGCAGCATCTGGCGTCCCCGCTCCGCCTGCCCACGCTGCAGGGCACTGCTGTCGTGGTACGACAACATCCCCGTGTTGTCGTTTCTCCTCCTCCGCGGACGCTGTCGGACGTGCGGGTTGCCGATCTCCTGGCGCTATCCGATCGTCGAAGCCATCACGGCGGTGGCCCTGGTCCTGGCGTACCTCGCCTTCGGTCCGACGACCGAGTTCGTCGTCGCCGGCGTGCTGCTCGCCGCGCTCGTGGCAATCACCGCGATCGACCTGCAGCACCTGCTGATTCCAGACGTGATCACGCTGCCGGGAATTCTGGTCGGCCTGGCTGCCAACCTCGCGACGGGGCGCATCTCCTGGCTCGAGTCCGTCATTGGAATCATCCTCGCGGGTGGCCTGTTCCTGGCGATCATTCTCGTCAGCGGCGGCGGCATGGGTGGCGGCGACCTGAAGCTCGGGGCGATGCTCGGCGCCTTCCTGGGATGGAAGGCCCTGCTGTTCGCGCTGTTCGTCGCCGTCGTCGTCGCCGGCGTGTTTGGGGTGGCGCTCCTGGCCTCAGGCCTGAGGGGAAGGAAAGACGCCGTCCCCTTTGGCCCGTTCCTTGCGATGGGCGGGGCCATGGCTCTGTTCTGGGGCGAACGGGTGTTCGGCTGGTACGTGAGCGGCTTCGGCGGATGAACGCTCGTGGGTTCACTCTGGCTGAGCTCATGGTGGTCGTGGGGATCGGCGGCGTCCTCGCCGGGCTCGTCGCGCCGACACTTTCGAGTTACGCGCGGACGTCGGCCCTCCAGGCGGCGGCGCGCGAGCTCGCGACCGTGATCAACCTCGGAAGGCAGATCGCGATTTCCCAGAACACGACCGTGTGCGTGGAAGTCACCGGGACGAACATCCGGCTCCGGACGCGTGGGTGCGCCGGAACGATCTGGACGGGGCCCGGAACGGACAGGGCGGGCGTGATCAGGATCTCGGATCCGAGCGCGCTCCACATCAGCACCACGTCGAACGTCGTGTTCACCAATCTCGGGGCTGCCAGCCCGGCCGGCACGTACACCGTGACGAATCCCGTGAACCACGCGATGCGGACCGTTGTCGTCGCCGCCACGGGTCGCGTCAGCGTGCGGTGAAGCGGCCGATCCGCAACGAGCGGGGCTTCACGCTGGGCGAGGTCCTCGTAACGATGGTCGTCCTCTCCGTCGGACTCGTGGCCGTCGCCACGGGGTTCCAGTACGCCACCAGCGGCGTCGAGATGGGCAACGGCGAAACGACGGCGGCGTTCGTGGCGGCGCAGCGGCTCGAGCAGCTCAAGGCTCTGGCGCTGACCGACTGGGCGAGCGTCACCCTGAGCGCCGGCACGACGACGGAAGGCTACGGCGCGATCGCCGACGCGGCCCGCTACCGACGCGTGACGACGATCACCGACAGCCCCGGCGGGGCGTGCACGGGGAGCTGCAAGCTGGTCCAGGTGACGGTGTTCTACCGGCCGGTCACGGGACAGGGCCAGCTGGACCAGGAGCGCCGACTGGACGTGGTCACCACGTTCGTATCCCGTCGTTGAGGCGCTCGTGATGAAGGCAGTCGGTCGGCTCGTCCACAACGAACGCGGCGTGGCGCTCGTGCTGGCCCTGGTGGTCCTCCTGACCCTCACGGGGCTGGTGCTCGCCTTCCTCTCGGTGAGCGCCCTCGAACCCCACATCTCGCGAAATCACAGCCACACGGTTCGCGCGCGCTACGTCGCCGAGGCCGGCATCGAGTACGCGTACGACATGCTGGCGACGAACATCGGCTCCTGGAACGACTACCTCGGCGGGGCGACCTGCGCGCAAGGCGCGATCCTCGGCACGCCGAACTCGAGCCTGCCCGGGTTGGGGAGCGCGCACGGAGCCTTCACGGTCAGGGTCCGCAACGACTGCAACGCCGACGACGACACGCTGACCGGCCTCGGCCTCGACACCACCATCGGCGGCTGCGACGTGGCCGCGCCCGGCTCCGCCACGCACGACGGCAACTGCAAAGTCATCGTCACCTCCGCCGGCACGATTGGAAGCACGACGCGGACGATCAGCGTCGTCATCTCGAGGATCGTGATCCCGCCCATCAATGCCGCGCTCGCGTTCCCGGGTATCCGGGCCGACGTGAATTTCAGCGGCTCGAGCTTCGTCGTCGATGGGCGCGACACGAGAATGACCGATGGCGCGGGCGCGCCGACCGGCACCGCTCCCGCCGTCTACGGCATCGCGGTCAACGGGAGCCTTCCAGCCCTCGCCGCTCAGGTCGAGAACGCACTGGCACGGGGTCCGCAGAACGACGTCCGCGGCCGGGACGAGATCAACGCGAGCGCGACGGCGCAAGGGGCCAACACCATCCAGTCGGACGTTGTTCTGACGTCGCGGGCGGTCACCGACTTCGTCGCGGCCGCGAGGTCGATGGCCGACGTCACGATCGACATCGGGCCGGGCAGCCCGTACTCGATTGACAACCTCGGGTCCGTGTGCTCGACCAGCATCGAGAGCTCCGCCTGCTGGGGCACGCCGTCACACCCGAAGACCGTTTACGTCCGCGGCGCCCGGCCCGAGGGCACCACCCGCGAGATTTCGCTCAGCGTCACTGGGGTGAGCCAAGGCACGGGCATTCTCATCGTCGAGAATGGCGCGGTGGAGATCGGTGGGAACTTCAGGTGGAACGGCCTCGTGATCGTCACCGGCAAGAACGTCGGCGTCCGGTACAGGGGCAACGGGACCCAGTCGGTCTATGGGGCCATCATCGTGAACGAGATGCACGAGGATAACCGCGCCACCACCCTCGAGGGCGACATCCGGGGCAAAGCCGACATTCTCTACAGCAAAGAAGCTTTGGACCTCGTGCAGACCGGGCTCAAGCGCCGGCTCGTGACGACGCACAGCTGGATGGACCAGTAGGCACAGGCGACCGGTCGATGTCCGCCGTCCCCCCCCGGAGGCCTGCCCGGCGCTGCCCTGCCCGGCCACCCCGACCGCCTATCACGGCGGTCAAGGATTTCGGGTCGCACGCCCCTTTGGGGGGGGCTCCCACCCGGTGCCGGACCGGCTCGGCGAGTTCATGGTGTGGGGGCCGGGGGCCATTGTGGCCCCGAATGTAGTACGTGGGAAAATATTGGCCCCCCTGACACAGGCCGCCCTATACTACTTAGCCATTAGGGAGAAAGGCGTTTAATATGGCGTTCTTCCGCAAATCTCCGGAAATCTTCGGCCTCGACATCGGCTCGAGTGGTGTGAAGGCCGTCCACCTGAGGGAGTCGGGCGGGTCCTATACGCTCACGTCGCTGGGAGTCGCGCCCCTACCCCCCGATGCCATCACGGAAGGCACCATCAAGGACCCGCCGACCGTAGTGGAGGCGATCAGGAGCGCCGTTTCCAGGGCCGGACTCAAGGGCACCGGCTGCGCGATCGCCGTCTGTGGTCGGGAGTTGATCATCAAGAAGGTGCAGATTCCGGAGGTGCCGGCCCGGGAGGTCGGCGACGTGGTCCAGCTCGAAGCCGAGCATCACGTTCCCTTCGCGATCGACGAGGTCTTTCTCGACTACCAGAGCATCGGGCAGCACAACGGCGTGCTCGATCTCATCCTGGTCGCGGTCAAGAAATCGAAGGTGCTCGAATATGCGGCCGTCGTCGAAGAAGCGGGCCTCGTCCCGGCGATCGTGGACGTCGACAGCTTCGCGCTCGGAAACCAGTTCGAGCTGAATTATCCCGGCGATCGCGGCGAAACCGTCGCCCTCATCGACATCGGCGCCTCGATCATGAAGACCAACGTCGTACGTGGCGGCTCGACGATCTTCGCTCGCGACATCCCGTTCGGCGGCAACAACTACACGCAGGCGATCGCGCAGCAGCTCAAGATCCCCTTCGAGCAGGCGGAAGCCGCCAAGCTCGGCCGCGACGTGGGCGTTCGCTGGGAAACCGTCGTGCCGGCACTCGAGGCGGTGTCACGCGAATTGTCGCTCGAAGTTCAGCGGACGTTCGACTACTTTGCGTCGACGGCCGAGTCCGAGCGCATCGGGAAGATCGTCCTCGCCGGCGGGTGCGCCCAGCTGCCTGGGCTCAGCGACTATCTGTCGTCGAACTGGGGCATCCCGGTCGAGCTGACGAAACCGTTCCAACGCATCGAGATCGACTCGGGGTACGCGGACGACGTGCACGCCGCCGGGCCGGCTCTGGCGGTGGCGGTCGGGCTGGCGTTGCGACGCCCGGGAGACAAACCGCAATGATCAGGATCAACCTCGCGCCTGAGCGCGCTCGCCGGCGCGGCGCCGGGTTCAAAGGGATCAAGCTCGGCCTGCCGGCCTTCAACCTCGGCTGGATGTTCGGCGTCATCTACCTCGCCCTGCTGCTCGGGATCGGAGGATACTGGTGGGTGCTGACGAGCACCCAGGCGAGGCTCACGGCCGACATCGAGCGGGCGCAGAAGGACCTCTCCATGCTGCAGCAGCAAATCGGCCAGGAGAGCAAGGTCAGAGACCAGGCCAACGAGCTCCGCAAGCGGGTCGACGTCATCGAGGCGCTCACCAAGGCTCAGGGCCACCCGATCCTGCTCGCCGAAGCGTTCGCCGGCGTCCTTCCCAATGATCTGTGGGTCACCGCATTCGAGGAACGCAGCGGGCAGATCAAGGTCACCGGGTCGGCGTTCTCGGCCACTGCGGTTGCGGATTTCATGTCGAACCTCCGCGCCTCCGGAAAGTTCAAGGACGTCGACCTCGTCGTCTCCCGCCGGGACCTCGCCCGGCCATCACCCCTGGTGACGTTCGAAGTCACCTGTCGCTTCGAGGGCTGACATGGCGCTCCCACCGTTCTTGGACCCGATCGTCAACGCCCCCCGGTCGCAGAAGCTCGTCGTTGGAGTCATGGGAGCGATCGTGATCGCCGCCGCCGGATACTTCCTCCTCCTGGCGCCCGCCGAGGCCCAGAACTCGCAGCTCAGCACACAGCTGACCTCGCTGCAGACGGAGGTGGCTCGGAGCCGGGCGATCGTCGCCGACCTGATGAAGTACCGTCGCGAGGCGGTCGAGCTGGAAGCGCGGCTCAACGCCCTCAAGGAGAAGCTTCCGGGCGAGAAGGAAATCCCGACACTCTACCGGACGCTCTCGGACGCCGCGACCGCGTCGGGACTCGGTGTCTCCCTCTTCCAGCCGCGTCCTCCGGCGGTCCGCGACTACTACAGCGAGATCCCGATCACGCTGAATGCCGAGGCGGGCTATCACCAGATCGGCGAGTTCTTCGAACGGGTCGCCAAGCTGGCCCGAGTCGTGAACGTCACGGAGATCAAGTTGAGCGGCGTGAACCGGCCACGAAGCCCGGTGCGCGCGGAACTGGTGCTCGCGACCTACATGTACCGTCCCATCGGCGCGCCGCCGGCGCCGAAGCCAAGGTGAGGTCTCGAACCATGCGCGAACCCCGGGCGGTGCTCATGTCGATCGGCCTCGTCGTGGTCCTGGGCGCGTGCGGCAGTTCCCCGCCCACACCGCCGCCGCCGAAGCCGGTCGCCGCCGCCAAAGCCCCCGAGCTCACAACGCCGCCGGCGCCCGAAGCCGGACCCGTGGTCCCGAAATACGAGTCCAAGGGGCGACGCGACCCATTCGAGACCCTCGAGGTCCGCGAGGGCGCCGGAGGACTGACGGTGGCAGCGACGAGGCTGACTGGTATCGTCCGCAGCAATCGCGCGGCGCTCGCGTTGCTCGAAGCGCCCGACGGGATCGGGTACATCCTCAAACCCGGCGACACGCTCGGGGATGGCCGCCTGCTGGAGATCGGCTCCGACAGTGTGGTGTTCTTGGTGACGCCGAAGACCGGCGCACCCACAAACCGTGTGGTCCTCAAACTGGCGACAAACTAAATGAACGCTGAAAAACGGATCCCCATCGTGCTGGTCGTGGTGAGCCTCGCACTGACGCTGCTCGTCCCGACGCCGAGCTGGGCCCAGACCGAGCCCGCGCTGCTCAGCGACGTGACGGTGTCGCCGCAAGCGGACTCCGTCACGGTGTTCGTGAAGACGTCGCGCGAGGCGCAGTACAAGGCCGACCTCGTGGACTCACCCAGCCGGCTCGTCATCGATCTCGAGAACACCGTCTACGCGTGGCGCAAGTCGCCGCTGGCGGTCGGGAAGGATCCGGTCAAGCAGGTCCGCGGCGCGCAGTACCGGCAGGGCGTCGCCCGCGTCGTCCTGGACCTGACCCGCACGGTCGGGTACGCGATCCGCGAAGAGCCCGATGGTCTGGCGATCGTGATCCCCACCGCTGCGTCCGCGGCGCCGCCGGCGGTGGCGAGCGCGCCCGCGGCGGCGGAGGCCCGCCCGGCGCCCGCCGCCCGCCCGGTGCAGGTCGCCCAGGCAACGCCACCGCCGACGCCGCCCGCGAGCAACGGCCAGCGACTCATCTCGTTCGACTTCAAGGACGCGGATGTCGTGAACCTCCTCCGCATCCTGGCGGCAGAGAGCAACAAGAACGTCGTCATCGGCGACGACGTCAAGGGGAAGATGTCGATCACGCTGAAGAACGTTCCCTGGGATCTCGCCCTCGACACCATCCTGGAGACCCGTGGCCTCCGTCGGATCGAGAAGGACGGCGTGCTACGGATCGTTTCCAACGAGCAACTGATCAAGGAGCGCGAGGCGGCGGCCCGGGTCGAGGAAGCGCGGCTCAAGGCCGAGAGCGACGTCCGCACCAAGGCCGCCGAGGCGCAGCTCAAGGAGCAGGAGGCGATCGACAGGAAGCGGGCCGCGGAGGCGGCGCTCGCCGAGCTTCGGGCCCGCGGCCCGCTCCGCGAGGAGACCATCCGCCTCTCCTACGCCGATCCGGAAGAGATCGCCCGGACGCTGCAGGGCATCCTGGGAATTCCGGCGAGCGGCCTCCAGGCTCAGGTGGCGCCCGCCGAGGGAATGCCGCCGATCGCGGCGCCGCCCTTCTCGGCGCTCTACGGGACGGGTCCCCAGCTGGCGCCACCGCCGCCGCCGCTGTCGCCGCCCGCCGAAGTCCTGGCCAAGGGCATCACGATCCGCGCCCACAAGCCCACGAACTCGATCTTCATCCGGCACTACGAGGCTGACCTGGAGCGGATCAAGGCGCTGATCCGCGAGAAGCTCGACGTCCCGCTCCCGCAGGTGAAGATCGAGGCGCGGATGGAGATCCTCGACCGCGACGATCTCTTCGCCATCGGCGTCCAGTGGGGCGGTGGCGGTGTCCTCCAGAGCAACCAGAACACGATCCTGGTCGGCCGCGGGTTCACGAGCAACCCCGGCAACACGATCACCTCGGGCGGCATCGGTGCCAACAACGTGATCGTCCCGAACACCAACCTGACGCTTGGGACCGCGGCAGGCACTCTGCTCCCGGTCTCAGCCGCGACGGGGCTGCCGCTCGGTGGCAACCTCGTCAACCTGCCCATCACCGGCGCCCTCGGCGGCGCAGCGAGCGCCGGTGGCGCGGGTGGCATCGCGTTCGGCATCACCGGGAGCCGATACAACGTCAACCTCGCCCTCGAGGCGCTGCGCCTGTTGAGCAAGACACGGACCCTCGCGCGCCCCGAGGTCGTGACCGTCGAGAACGGGACCGCCTCGATCTCGCTCGGCGAAGAAATTCCCTATGCGACGGTCAGCTCTGCCGGCACGCAGATCCAGTTCAAGGAAGCGGTCCTGCGACTCGACGTCGTTCCGACCGTCATCCGCGAAGGCGACATCACCAAGATCAAGATGAAGGTCACGATCGAGAACAACTCGCGCAGCAACACCACCGTGAACCTGGGCACCACCGCGGGCGCTCCGCCGGTCATCAACAAGCGCAGGGCGCAGACTGAGGTCCTGATCAAGGAGGGTGAGCGCCTCGTCATCGGCGGCGTGACGACCAACCTGGACTCCGACGAGACGCGCAAGGTCCCCCTCTTCGGCGACATTCCCGTCCTCGGCTGGCTCTTCAAGACCACCGCCTCTCAGACCACGGGCCGTGAGCTGGTCGTGTTCATCACGCCGTCGGTCCTGAAGGTCGACACGGCGCAGGCGCTGCCCGCGACCCCCAAGAAGTAAGCAATGAGCGGGGTGTTCCGCTTCCTCACCGCGGGCGAGTCCCACGGCGAGGCCCTGGTTGCCGTCGTCGACGGCGTCCCGGCCGGTCTGCCCCTGACCGAGCGCCACATCAACGAGGACCTGGCGCGCCGCCAACGCGGCTACGGGCGAGGCGGCCGGATGAGCCGGTCATCGCGCGGGCGGCGATGAAGCCTCTGTCGACGCTCCGTACGCCGCTCAGGTCGGTCGATCTCGCGACCAAGGAGCCGGTGGAGGCCGTGGTGGAGCGGAGCGACGTCTGCGCCGGCCCGGCGGCTGGCATCGTGGGCGAGGCGATGATGGCGATCGTCCTCGCCAGTGCCTTCCTCGAGAAGTTCGGCGGCGACAGCCTCGAGGAGATCCGCCGCAACTACGACACCTATCTCGCCAGCCTGAAAACCTGGTAGCCTGATAGTCTGACGGGGCGGCCTTCCGCCGTCCGGGCCAGCCGCCAGAAGAATCCAGATGAACGTCAACGTCGAGCTCGGCAGCCGGTCGTATCGCATCGTCGTCGCCTCCGGCGCTCTCGCGACCGTCGGCTCGCGGCTTCGCGAGCTGCCGGTCGGGGCCCGCGCCGCCCTGGTCAGCGACGCCGCCGTCGCGCGCCTCTACGGCAAGACGGTCATGGCGAGCCTCGAGTCAGCCGGCTTCACGGTCGCCACGATCGAAGTGCCGGAAGGCGAGGGAGCGAAGACCCTGGCGGTCGCGGAACACTGCTGGAACGAGCTCCTGGCGGCGGGTCTGGATCGGACCTCGACGGTGCTCGCCCTGGGAGGGGGCGCCGTCGGTGACGTGGCCGGCTTCGCCGCCGCGACCTACATGCGCGGGGTCAACTTCGTCCAGCTCCCGACGACGGTGCTGGCCCAGGTCGATGCCTCGATCGGAGGCAAGACGGCGATCGATCACCCGCTGGGAAAGAACATGATCGGCGCCTTTCACCAGCCGAGGCTCGTCGTCGTCGACCCCGCCGTCGCTCGAACTTTGTCCGAGCGCGAATTTCGCTCCGGGCTCGCCGAGATCGTCAAGCACGGGATCGTGCTGGACGCCGACTACTTCGCGGAGCTCGAGCGCGACCTCGCACCGCTCCTGGCCCGCGAGCTCGGGGTCCTCGAGCGGATCATCGGGGGGTCGTGCCGCCTCAAGGCCTCCGTCGTCGAGCGCGACGAGCGAGAGGCCGAGCTCCGTCACGTTCTCAACTACGGCCATACGATCGGCCACGCGCTCGAGGCCGCGACGGGATACGGGCGCTTCGCCCACGGCGAGGCGGTGTCGCTGGGTATCGTCGCCGAGGCCCGCCTCGCTCGCCGGCTCGGCGTCGCCGGCGACGAGACCGTCGCGCGGCAGGAGCGGGTGCTCGAGGCGCTCGGGCTCCCCGTCCGGGCCGCTGCGCTCGACGTCGAGGCGGTGGTGTCGGCGATCGCTCGCGACAAGAAGGCCAAGGACGGTCGCGTCCCCTTCGTGCTGGCCCCCCGAATCGGCGGGTTCCGCCTTGTGTACGACGTGCCGACCGCCGACGTGCGCGCGGTCATCGCGTCCCTCGCATGATCGCGACGCCCGAGGCGGGGTTGACAACCCAAACGTGCGCTCCGTATAACCAGCTTGGGATGCCCGTGGATGATCAGGCGATCGTCGGCGCCATCCGCCGGCAAGAGGAGCGGCTGGCGCGGGATCCCGCCTCCCTCGCCTTCGCGCAGCTCGCGGATCTCTACCGCAAGGCCGGGCGGACGCGCGACGCCGTGACGCTCTGCCGCGACGGGCTCGCGCGCTACCCGCACTACACGACGGCCCGGCTCATTCTGGCGAAGGCACTCGTAGCCGACGGGCAGTTCGACGCGGCGCGCGTCGAGCTCGACACGATCTTCGAGGTGAGCCCGAAGGACATCCAGTGCCATCGCCTGGCGGCCGAGATCCAGCGACGCCTCGGTCACATCGACGAGGCCGTGAAGCATCTGGAGGTCGCGGCGGACCTCGATCCCGGCGACCGCGAATCGCGCGCGCTGCTCTCGCTGCTGCGCGCGACCGCGCCGCCCTCGGGCGAGACGGCCGGTCTCGCCCGGGTGCTGGGCGACGACACGTTCGCCACGGTCGCCTTCGGCTCGCTCTGCCTCGAGCAAGGGTGCGTCGAGGAAGCCGCGCAGGTGTTCACGCGCATCCTGAGGCGGGATCCGGATCACCGAGAGGCGCGTGATGGCCTGGAGAGTGCGCTGAGCACCCGTCAGCGACGGAAAGGCTAGATTCGATGCAGGTGTCAACGGCCGAGTTCAAGAAGGGGCTGCGGATCGTCTTCGACGGCAACCCCTATACGATCGTCGACTTTCAGCACGTGAAGCCCGGCAAGGGTGGCGCGTTCGTCCGGACGAAGCTCAAGCACATGAAGCTCGGGAAGGTCATCGACAACACCTTCCGCTCGGGCGAGAAGGTGGAGCTGGTCGACTCCGAAGAGAAGCACATGCAGTTCCTCTACCAGGACGACCGCTACCACTTCATGGACACGGAGACGTACGAGCAAGTCTCGTTGTCGGCGGACGAGGTCGGCGACGCGCGCGAGTACTTGAAAGAGAACGTCGAGGTGGATGTCCTCTACATCGGCGCCGCGCCGGTGGCGGTCGAGCTGCCCAACTTCGTCGAGCTCGCAATCGCCCGCACCGACCCGGGCCTGCGCGGTGACACCGCGCAGGGCGGGACGAAGCCGGCGACCCTCGAGACCGGGGCCGTCGTCCAGGTCCCGCTGTTCTTGAACGAGGGCGACGTCGTCAAGGTGGACACCCGGACCGGCGAGTACCTCGGCCGCGTCGCGACGGCGGGCGCCTGATGGCGCGTGGGCGTCGGCAGCCCCGTCAGGACGACAGTGCGGCCGTCGAGCTCGCGCGACGCCTCGGCACGCTCCTGTCGGAGCTCGGGCTGTCCGAGATCGACGTGGCGGTCGGCGAGGTTCGCATCCGCCTACAGCGCGGCGGTGGCGCGGCGCTGGCTGCACTCGCTCCGGCGGTCGCGTCCTCCGAGCGCGCCACCGCGGCGGCGCCGGCGGACGCCGAGTCCGCCTCGGGCGTCACGATCGAGGCGCCGATGGTCGGGACCTTCTACCGGGCCTCGTCGCCGACGGCGGAGCCGTACGTGAGCGAGGGCGACCTGGTGAAGGAAGGGCAGATCCTCTGCATCATCGAAGCGATGAAGCTCATGAACGAGATCGAATCCAAGGTGGCCGGCCGGATCGTCAAGGTCTTCGTCGAGAATGCGCACCCCGTCGAGTTCGGTCAATCCCTGTTCCTGATCGATCCCGTCCGCTGAGCACGGGCGTGACGCCCTTCCGCCACGTCCGACTGCCGGCCCTCGCGGCGACGCTGCTCGGTGTCGCGGCGCTGGTCCTCGGCTGGCGTGAGGGACGCCGCTACGAGCGCCTCGACGCCGAGCGGACCGTCGTGTTCGCCTCCGCCCACGCCCGCGACGCGCAGGGGCTCAGCGAAGAGGCGATCCGGCTGTACGCCGCCGGCCAGTTCCCCCGGGCGTGCGAGAAGTTCGGCCGTGCCGTCGCGGACGACCCGGGCAGCGCGGCGCGGCGTCAGGACGTCATTCGGTGCTTCGAGGGCTGGGGCTGGCACGCGCTGCGCGAGGGACGCCCGGACGAGGCGGCGCTGCTGTTTCGCCAGGGGCTGGCCGACATGCCCGACGATCCCGCGCTCCTGAAGGGGCTCGGGCTCGCCGCCGTCCACGCGGGGCGGCCGGATGACGCGTTCGCGCCGCTCGAGCAGGCCGCGCGCGGCGAGCACGACCCGGACGTGCGACTCCTGCTGGCCCACCTCTACGATCGCCGCGACGAGCCCGCGCGAGCGGTCGTGCATCTGCGCGCGGTGCTCGAGCGCGAGCCCGCGCACGAAACGGCGCGCCGACTTCTCGGGAAGGTCGAGCGCGAGCAGCGGGCCGAGGCCGGCTTCCAGCGCGACGTCACGCGGCGCTTCGTCGTGAAGTACCGCGACGCGCTCGATCCCGAGGCCCGTCGCGCGATCGTCGGCCTGCTCGAGTCGGCGGCGGAGCGGGTCGGGCGGATGCTCGCCTACGCGCCGCACGAGCGGACGACGGTCGTGCTGTACGAGCGGCACGAGTTCCAGGACGTGACGCGCGCCCACACGTGGGCCACGGGCCTGTTCGACGGGAAGATTCGTCTCCCGGTCGGCCGGGTCCGTCCGCCGGGCCGCGAGCTCGAGCGCCTGATCGTGCACGAATACGCCCACGCCGTCATCCACGATCTCTCCCGCGGCCGGGCCCCGCGCTGGCTTCACGAAGGACTGGCGCAGATCCTCGAGGGCGCGGCCCCGGATCCGATGCTGCAGGTCCCGGGAGGCCTCACGCTCGCGGGTGTCGAAGCGCTGGCCGCCGAGCCCGATCCGCTGCGCGCCCGCGCCGGTTACGACATCGCGCTCTGGATCGTGCGCGACCTCGTTGATCGGGGCGGGATCGAGTCGCTGCGCGAGCTCCTGGCGCGGCTCGGCTCCGGCGAGACGATCGCCGAAGCGATGCCGCGCGTCTACGGCCTCCGCCTCACCGAGCTCGAATCGCAATGGCGTCAGGTCCTGGGCAGCTGATGACAAAGCGGAGAGTGTCCGAGCCGTGTTCCATAAAATTCTGATCGCGAACCGCGGCGAGATCGCGCTGCGGATCATCCGCACGTGCCGCGAGCTCGGCATCCGCTCGGTGCTCGCCCACTCGAAGGCCGACGCGCACTCGCTGCCGATGAGGCTCGCCGACGAGACGATCTGTGTCGGGCCCGACTCGGCCCGGCTGAGCTACCTCAACATCCCCGCCATCATCTCCGCCGCCGCCGTCACCGACAGCGAGGCGATCCACCCGGGCTACGGCTTCCTGGCCGAGAATCCCGCGTTCGCCGAGGTATGCCGGGCATGCTCGATCACGTTCATCGGCCCTTCACCCGAGGCGATCCGCCTGATGGGCGACAAGGCGCAGGCGCGTCAGATCGCGATGCAGGCGGGCGTACCCGTCGTGCCGGGGAGCGAGGTCGCGCTGAAGGGGTCCGCGGAGGCGCTCGAGGTCGCGGAGCGGATCGGCTATCCGATCATGTTCAAGGCGGCCGCAGGCGGCGGTGGGCGCGGGATGCGGATCGTCCGGGAGCGGGCCGACGTGGTGCAGGCGTTCGACGCCTGCCAGTCCGAAGCGGTCGCGGCGTTCGACTCGTCGGAGGTCTACTGCGAGAAGTTCATCCAGAACGCGCGGCACGTCGAGGTGCAGGTCCTCGGCGACCGCAACGGCATCCGGGTCCACCTGGGCGAACGCGACTGCTCGGTCCAGCGGCGCCACCAGAAGCTGCTCGAGGAGTCGCCGGCGCCGCTGCTCGGCGCCGAGACGCGCGCCGGGTTGCGGCAAGCCGCGCTCACCGTCGCAGCGGCCGTCAACTACGTCAGCGCGGGCACCGTCGAGTTCCTCGTCGACGCCGAGGGCGCCTTCTACTTCATCGAGATGAACACGCGCATCCAGGTCGAGCACCCGGTGACCGAGGTCCTCACCGGTCTCGACCTCGTGCGCGAGCAGATCCGGATCGCCGACGGCGAGCCGCTCGGCTACCGGCAGGACGCCGTGCGCTTCGACGGGCACGCGATGGAGTGCCGGATCAACGCGGAGGATCCGGAGACGTTCGCTCCGAGCGCGGGCCGCGTGACCGCGTGGGTGCCGCCGGGTGGCTTCAATGTGCGCGTGGACAGCCATCTGATGGCTCCCTACGCGGTGCCGCCGTTCTACGACTCGCTGCTCGCCAAGATCATCGTGCGTGGCGGGGACCGTGCGGAAGCGATCGACCGGATGCGCCGTGCCCTCCGCGAGACGGTGCTGGAAGGCGTCAAGACCTCGATCCCGTTCCACTTGAAGGTCCTGGACGATCCCGCGTTTCTCGAGGGGCGCGTCAGCCAGGTCGAGACGGTCCGGCGCCGCGCCTGATGGACCTCTCGCTGTACGTCATCCTCGATCGCGCGGCGGCCCGCGGGCGCGGCCTCGAGGAAATTCTGGACGCCGCGATCGCCGGCGGCTGCCGCATGATCCAGCTCCGGGAGAAGGAGTGGCCGTCCGGGCGCCTCCAGCCGCTCGCCGAGCGGCTGCGCGATCGCTGCCGCCGCACCGGCGTCACGTTCATCGTGAACGACCGAGTCGATCTGGCGGTCGCCGTCGGCGCCGACGGTGTTCACCTGGGCCAGGACGACCTGCCCGCCCGCGCCGCGCGTCCGCTGCTGCGTCCCGGCATGGTGGTGGGCCGCTCGACCCACAGCCTCGCCCAGGCGCGCGACGCGCAGGCGGAGGGCGCGGACTACATCGCCGTCGGCTCGATGTTCCCGACGCGCACCAAGCCCGATTTCCAGCTCGTGGGCCCGGAGCTGATCCGCACGATCCGGCCCGAGACCAAGGCACCGCTGGTCGGGATCGGCGGCGTGACTCGCGAGAACGTCGCGGAGGTGATTCGTGCCGGCGCCGACGGCGTCGCCGTCATCTCCGCCGTCTGCGGGGCGCCCGATCCGGCCGCCGCGACCCGCGAGTTCCTCGTGGCGATCCGCGCGGCGCGTGACTTGACCGGGCGCGGGCCGCTATAATATCGCCGTCTGCGCGACGTGACCGAACTCTAAGGAGGGCACCGATGATCCGTCACAGGGTCCACCTCGTTCTGGCGCTCGTCGCCGTCCTGGCCGTGGCGCTGGTCCCGGCGTCGAAGCTGGAAGGACAAGCCAGCAAGGGCACCATCAAGATCGCCACCCAGAGTCCTCTCAGCGGCGGTCAGGCGGCGCTCGGCGAGGGCATCAAGCTCGGCGCGCAGCTCGCGGTCGAGAAGTTCAAGGGCACGCTCGAGAAGCAGGGATTCAAGGTCGACCTGGTCCCCTTCGACGACCAGGCCAAGCCCGACGTCGGCGTGGCGAACTCGAAGAACATCATCGCTGACAAGGACATCCTCGCTATCATCGGACACCTCAACTCGGGCGTGGCGATTCCGTCGTCAGAGGTCTACAAGGAAGTCTCGCTCGCGATGATCTCTCCCGCGAACACGAACCCCGTCGTCACCGACCGCGGCTATCCGAACGTCAACCGCGTGTGCGGACGTGACGACGTCCAGGGGGTCGTCGGCTCGGAGTTCGCGCACGGCACGATGAAGGCGAAGTCCGTCTACATCATCCACGACAAGACACCGTACGGTCAGGGTGTGGCCGAGTTCTTCAAGACGGACGCCGAGAAGAAGGGCCTCAAGGTCCTCGGCTTCGAGGGGACGGAGGAGAAGTCGAACTTCGATCCCATCATCACGCCCATGAAGGCGAAGAACCCGGATGTGATCTACTTCGGCGGCATCTACGATCAGGCCGCGCCGTTCTTCAAGCAGTCCCGCGAGAAGGGCGTCAAAGGGAAGTTCCTGGGCCCCGACGGAATGGATTCGTCCGATCTCACGAAGATCGCCGGGAAGGCCGTGATCGGCATGCACTACACCTCCGCGGCCGGGCCGGCCTCGGCCCTGCCCAAGGCCAAGATGTTCGCGGACGAGTTCAAGAAGAAGTTCGGCAAGAACCCGGAGCCGTATGCGGCCGAGGCGTACGACGCGGCCACCATCGCCATCAAGGCCATCGAAGCCGCCGCGAAGGGCGGCAAGGCGCCGAGCCGCGAGGACGTGGCGGTCGCGGTCCGCAAGGCCAAGCTCGGCGGCATCACGGGCGACATCGAGTTCGACGCCAAAGGCGACCGGAAGAAGGCGCTCTACTTCGTGCTGCAGGTCGCCAGCGACGACCCGGGGAAGTGGGGCGACAACAAGATCGTCAAGCAGCTGACCATCGCGGCTCCCGCCGCCCCCAAGAAGTAGGCGCGAGAGGGGGCCCCCGCGAAACCTGAAAACACCACAGGTTTCGCGGGGGCCCCCCCTGGCGCCGCCCCGCCCCTCGGGTCGTCTGGCGCTTAGCGCATGGATTACGAACTGCTGATCGGTATCTTCCCTCAGGTATTGCTCGACGGCATCATTCTCGGCTTCATGTACGCCCTGATCGCGCTCGGTTACACGATGGTGTACGGCGTCCTCGAGTTCATCAATTTCGCCCACTCCGAGATCTTCATCGTGGGGGCCTTCGTGGGTGTCGAGGTCCTCCTCGGGCTGAAGAGCGTCGGGCTCCTCGACGGGCTTCCCTGGCCGATCGTCCTCGTCCTGGTGTTGCTGGCGGGCATGGCCGCCAGCGGGTTCCTCGCGGTCGCCGTGGAGCGGATCGCCTACCGTCCGCTGCGCCAGGCACCCCGGCTGATTCCGCTCATCTCCGCCATCGGGATCTCCTTCTTCTTGCAGGACCTCATCCGGCTCTTCGAGTCGCTCTGGCGGAACGCCTTCAACCTGGTCTACCCGACCATCGACGTCCTCAATCTCCGCTTCGAGCTGACCGAGACGATCGACGTGTCGGTCAAGTCCCTCGTCGTCATCGGCGGTGCGCTCCTGATGCTGTGGGCCCTCCACCTGATCGTCAACCGGACGAAGGTCGGCACCGCCATCCGCGCCGTCGCCGAGGACCAGGCGGCGGCGAGCCTCATGGGCATCGACGTCAACCGGATCATCTCGCTCACGTTCCTGATCGGCGGCGCGATGGGCGGAGCCGCCGGCGTCCTCTTCGGCGTCCAGTACGGGCTCATCAACCCGTACAGCGGCTTCATCCCCGGACTGAAGGCGTTCACCGCGGCAGTGCTCGGTGGCATCGGGAACATCCCGGGCGCGATGGTCGGCGGGATCGTGCTGGGGCTCCTCGAAGCGTTCGCCGCCTCCTACCTGTCGCTGCTCACGGGCGGCGCCTTTGGCGCCGAGTACAAGGACATCCTCGCCTTCTCGATCCTGATCCTGATCCTGATCTTCCGGCCCAAAGGCCTCCTCGGCGAAGTCGTGCGAGAGCGCGCATGATCTGGGCGCTGCTCGCGGTGGCCCTGGTGGCGGCCTCGACGTTCGCCGTCGCCACGTTTCCCCGGTCGGTCCTCGTGTTCCTTCTCTTCCAGGGCTCGCTCCTGTTCGTCTATCGCGCCCGGATCCCCGATCGGCTTCGCTGGAGTCTCCTGGCGATCGCCCTCCTCGTCCTGATGCCGGCCATCGGGTACTTCAACAGCTACTACCTCGAAGTCGCGACCCAGGTCGGCATCTTCGTCGCGCTGGCGCTCGGGCTCAACATCGTGGTCGGCCTGGCCGGGCTCCTGGATCTCGGCTACGTGGCCTTCTTCGCCGTCGGCGCCTATTCCTGGGCCATCTTCGGCTCGCCGCACGCCAATGTCATCTTCGGCGGCGGCTTCCCGCTCCCGGGCTGGTGGTTCTATGTGTTTCTCCTGGTGGGCCTCGGCGTGGCGGCGACCACCGGGATCCTGCTCGGCCTGCCGGTGCTGCGCCTGCACGGCGACTACCTGGCCATCGTCACCCTGGGCTTCGGCGAGGTCATCCGCGTCCTGGCCAACAACCTCGACAAGCCGATCAACTTTACGAACGGCCCGAAGGGAATCACGCCCATCTCGCGTCCGCCGGCGCCGTTCGGGCTGCCCTACGGCGAGTACTTCTACTTCCTCGCCCTGCTCATCGTGGTCGCGGTCGTCCTGGTCAATCGCCGGCTGGAAGACTCGCACATCGGCCGCGCGTGGGAAGCGATCCGTGAGGACGAGCTGGCGGCGCGTGCCATGGGGGTGCCGCTGGTGCGGATGAAGCTCATGGCTTTCGCCTGCGGCGCATCGTTCGCCGGCGTCATGGGCGTGCTGTTCTCGGCCAAGCAGGTGTTCATCAACCCGGAGTCGTTCACCTTCCTCGAGTCGATCGGCGTGCTGGCCATGGTCATTCTCGGCGGGATGGGCTCGATTCCCGGCGCCGTCGTGGGCGCCACCGTCGTGACCGTGCTGAATCTTCAAGTCCTGAAAGGCTTCTCGCTCTGGCTCAACGAGCTGAAGAACGCGGGGGTGACCGTCCTCGGCTATAGCCTCGCCGACCTTCCGACGCAGTTCGAGCCGGCCAAGTACGAGCGGATGGTCTTCGGCGTGATCCTCGTCCTGATGATGATCTTCCGCCCTCAAGGCATCTTCCCGGCGCGACGCCGCCAGCGCGAGCTCGCCAAATGAAGCCGGCGTGCATTTTCTCAGGCCACCCTCGGGGGCACCGGCCTCCCGGCCCCCGCTACAAATGAAGCCGACGCGCCTCGCTTTGGCCTCCTAGAGTTCGATACGATGTCGCCGCTGTTCGAGGCCCGGAGCGTCACCAAACGGTTCGGAGGCCTCACTGCGCTGCACGGGGTGGACTTCGCCGTCGACCGGGGCATCGCGTCCATCATCGGGCCGAACGGGGCCGGGAAAACGACGCTCTTCAACATCTTCACCGGGCTCTACGCGGCCGACGAGGGCAGCGTCACCTTCCGCGGCCAGCCGCTGCTCGGCTTGCGCCCCGACCAGATCACGGCGCTGGGCATCTGCCGGACGTTCCAGAACATCCGGCTCTTCGCCAACATGACCGCCATCGAAAACGTCCTCGTGGGCATGAACTCGCGGATCGTGCTCGGCCTGTGGGACATCCTTTCGCACAGCCCGACCTTCCGTCGAACCGAATCCGACCTGGCCACACGCGCCGTCGGCCTGCTCGGTCGCGTCGGACTGCAGGCCAACGCCAACGTCGTCGCGCGCAATCTGCCGTACGGCGACCGGCGACGGCTCGAGCTGGCCCGCGCGCTCGCGTCCGAGCCCGCGCTGCTGCTGCTCGACGAGCCGACCGCCGGCATGACCCAGGGGGAGGCCGGCGCGCTGATGCACCTCCTGCGCGGCCTCGTCGCCGACCTCGGGCTCGCCATCATCCTGATCGAGCACAACATGCGGGTGGTCATGGAGGTGTCCGACCGGGTGACCGTGCTCGACCACGGCGAGAAGATCGCGGAGGGCCCCCCGCGCGAGGTCCAGGCAAACGCGCGTGTGATCGAGGCCTATCTCGGCACGCGCGGCGCCGGCCCTCGGAAGGCGCGGCATGCTTAGGGTCGAGGCGCTCGACGTCGCCTATGGCGAGATCAGGGCGCTCAAGGGCGTGGGGCTCGAGGTGGGCCGCGGCGAGATCGTCACGATCCTCGGCAACAACGGCGCCGGAAAGACGACCACGCTCAAGACGATCTCGGGCCTTCTTCATCCGACGCGCGGCACCATCACGCTCGAGGCCGAGTCGCTCCTCGACGTGCCGCCGCACGCGATCGTCTCGCGGGGCGTGGCGCACGTGCCCGAGGGTCGCCGCATCTTCAACCGCCTCACGGTTCGCGAGAACCTGATGATGGGCGCCTATCTCCGACGCGACACGGGAATCGCCGCCGACCTCGAGCGCGTCTTCGCCCTCTTCCCGCGGCTCGCCGAGCGCATCGGTCAGGTGGCCGGCACCCTCTCGGGCGGCGAGCAGCAGATGCTCGCGATCGGCCGTGCGCTCATGGCGAACCCCCGGCTCCTCCTGCTGGACGAGCCGAGCATGGGGCTGGCGCCGGTCCTGGTCGAGCAGATCTTCGACACGATCAGCGACATCAACCGTCAGGGCATGACGATCCTCCTGGTGGAGCAGAACGCAGCGATGGCGCTCTCCATCGCTCACCGGGGCTACGTGCTCGAGACAGGCTCGATCGCGCTCACCGGAACCGCAGCCGAGCTGTCGGACAACGCCGATGTCCGGCGGGCGTATCTGGGCGAATAGCGCGGTCACGGGGCTCCGGCTCCTCGTTACCTCTGGGACGACGAGGCCGAGACGGCTCTCCTCGCGAAGAACGTCTTCGCTTCGGTGTTCCCGCCGCGTGGGACGGCTTCACGTCGGACCAACGGGCGAAAAGCCTCTCGGGAAGCGGCCATCGCTACGCTATGCTGTTTGAACACCTTGAACTCCTCGGCATCCCGTGGTTCTTCAGAATCACGAAGCGCTGGAATCCGTGGCGGAGTCTGATCCCCACAGGTCGCGCGTGTGGCTGACGCTGCTCTGTCTGCTGGCAGCTCTGCGGGTCTGGACGTTCGCCGCGGCATTGCCGCCGTTCCACCCCCTCGACGAGGCGTTCCACTACGACCTGGTCGTCAAGTACGCGCGCGGCCATGTTCCGGTTCGGCTCAGCGATGAGCCGCTGGATGCCGAGGTCCGTGAAGCCATCGTCCTCTACGGCACGGGCGTCTCGAGCCCTGGCCCCGGCTCCCTCCTTCTGCACCGTAGTCCTGAATACCTGAATCCGATTCCGCCTGATGGCGTGGCGCCACCGGTGTGGACGGCGCCTCCCGCCATGCGGGCGGCCGCGGTGCCGTGGGGGATGCGCGAGTGGGATCGCGTCAACTACGAGGCGGTCGAGCCGCCGCTGTATTACGCGGTCGCCGGCGCCTGGCATCGGCTGGGGGGGGCGCTCGGGGTCGCGGGTGGGTCGTTCTTCTACTGGACCCGTTTTCTCAACGTGTTGCTGGCGACCGTGACCGTGGTGGTGGCGGCGGCGGCCGCGCGCCTCGCCTTCCCCGAGTCGCCGGCGCTCGCCGTCGGAGTGGCGCTCTTCGTCGCCGTCGTGCCGCGGGGGAGCTTCTACGGCGTGAGCAATGACGCCCTGGTGCCTCTGACGAGTGGCCTCGCGTTCTGCGCCGCGCTGCGGCTCGCGCGCGAGCCGGCGCCCTCGATGGCGCTCGCGATAGGAGCTGGGGCCCTCGTGGCTGCGGCGGTGCTCACGAAGACCACGGCAATCGCGATGGTCGGGGTCCTCGCGGTCGTCTTGATTGCTCGCCGTGCGTGGGCGACACGCTCGGAAGCGGTCCGCGCTCTCGCGACGCTCGCGAGCGCGATGGTCCCGATCCTCGCGTGGCAGAGCCACTACTGGATGGCGGGAGAGCCGTCGGGGGGAACGCAGAAGGTGGCGGCGCTCGGGTGGACGCCGAAGGCTCTCGGCGAGCTCTGGCCGCACCCGATCTTCGGGCTCGAGTTCGTCACGGTGTTTCTCCGCGGCCTGCTCGCGACTTTCTGGCGGAGTGATCTCGTCTGGCATCAGGTCCCGATCGGCTGGCCGAGTCTGGATGTCGTATACGTCGGCTCCACCCTCGTCTGTGTCGCGACCGCCATCGCCCGGCGCCCGAGGTCCGACCGGCTCGCCACCTGGAGCGCCGCCACCGCCGTCCTCGGTACCGTCGCCTTCCTCGCTTTGCTCTCCATCCGATACCACTTCGGTAGCTGGACACAACATCCGTCACCGAGTTCCCCGTATTTCATGACAGGCCGCCTCCTGTTCAGCGTGCTCGTGCCCATCGCGGTGCTCTACGTCCAGGGTCTCGCCCGGATTCTGCGGGGCGACCGCCGCGCCCTTGCGGCCCTTGCGGTTCTGCTCGTCGTGGTCACTGGTGCCGAGGCGGTGACCACGCGTTCGATCTTCAGCAGCGCGTACAACTGGTTTCATCTACCCTAGCCGGCGTGCCGCTGAGCGGCGGGCGCCGCGTGCGTGCACCGATCAGGAATCCACATGACCTCATCAATGTCGAGTCGCGCCCCGAATCTACTTTTACGCGAGCGGTGCTGGACGACCGGGTATATCTATACGTAGCCGCGCATGGAGCTCCAGCCATACGCGGCGGGACGCCGGACCAGACGATCCGGGAGATCGAGGCCGCCGACCCCAGAATCTGGCCGTCATCAGCGCAACCGAACGGAGGAGGACCCCATGATCGGCGAAGGCCTGCACTTCGAGCAGCACGAGATCGGCGCCACCTTCCGCACGCTCGGCCGGACGGTGTCGGAGACCGACATCGTGAGCTTCGTCAACCTGTGCGGCTTCACCGAGCCGCTCTTCATGGACATGGAATACGTCGCGCGCGAGTCGATGTTCAAGCGGCGTGCGGCGCCCGGCGCACTCACGTTCGCGCTCTCCGAGGGGCTGATCATGCAGACCGGGCTCATCCATGGCACGGGCATGGCGTACCTCGGCGGCGAGCTGCGCGTGACGGCGCCCGTGCTCGAGGGCGACACGCTCACCGTGGAGGTCGAGGTCGCCGACAAGCGTGAGACGAAGAAGCCCGACCGCGGCATCGTCACGTATCGCCACCGTGTCTTGAACCAGCGCGGCGAGCTGGTCCTAGAGGCTCGTGTCCAGCGGATGATCCGGCGCGGCGCGCGCTGAGCCTCGCGTACAATCGGGCCAGGGGCAAACGACGGAACGGAGGTTGCCCGTGAGCGGAAGAATCGTCCAGATCAGCGTTTCCCGCGGTGGCGTCCCGAAGACGGGTGTGGCGCAGGCGCGGGTCACGGCCCTCGGACTCGACGGCGACGCGCACCGCGACGCGGAGCACCACGGAGGCCCGGAGCGGGCCGTGTGTCTCTACGCCATGGAGGCGATCCGGAGCCTCCAGGCCGAGGGCCACTGGATCGTGCCCGGCGCCATCGGCGAGAACGTCACGGTCGAGGGATTGGACTGGTCCGCCGTCGTTCCGGGGTCCCACCTGCTGCTCGGTGAGACCGTGCTCCTCCAGGTGACCCGCTACACGAGCCCGTGCGTGAACATCACGCGGGCCTTCAAGGACGGCGACTACGCCCGCGTGTCCCAGAAGCGCCATCCCGGCTGGAGCCGTGTCTACGCCCGCGTCCTGGCTCCGGGCTCGATCCGCCAGGGCGACTCGGTGCGTCTGCTGGACGAGGCCGAGGCCGCCGAGGTGACCGCCGCCGCGTCCAGGTGATCCGCCACGCCGAGGTCATCATCATCGGAGGCGGCGTCACGGGCGCCTCCATCGCCTTCCATCTGACGGCGGTGGGTGCGCGCGACGTCCTCCTCCTCGAGCGCAAGTTCCTCGCCTCCGGTGGCACCGGGCGCTCGGTCGGAATCGTCCGCCAGCTCTACCCCACGCCAGAGACCAGCCAGATGGTCGTGCGGTCGCTCGCCGTGTTCCAGGGTTTCTCCGACGCCGTCGGCGGCGAGTCGGGCTACGTCGACTGCGGCGTGCTGATCGGCGTCTCCACCGCGATGCGTCCCAAGCTCGAGGAAACGGTCAGACGCCAGCGGTCGTTCGGCGTCCGCGCCGAGGTGCTCGAGCCCGGCGAGCTCGCGCGCATCGAGCCACGGATCGACAGCGAGCATCTCGGCGCCGTCCTCTACGAGCCCGAGTCGGGCTACGGCGACCCGACCGCGGTCACGACCGGCTATGCCGCGGCGGCGCGACGGCGGGGCGTCCGCATCGAGCAGGGCGTCGAGGTGGTGGCGATCCGCACGGCTGGCGACCGCGTCACCGGCGTCGAGACCGCGGCGGGCGACCGCATCGACGCGCCGGTCGTCGTCAACGCGGCCGGCCTCTGGTCCGGCGCCGTCGCGCGCCTGGCCGGCGTCGCGCTTCCAATCGTCGTCGGCCGCCATCCGGTCTTCGTCGTCGAGCGGGACGCCGGGTTCGGGCGCCCGCACCTCGTGTACCTCGATCTCGCGGGCGGCAGCTACGCGCGCCCCGAGACAGGCGGTCTCACGCTGACGGGCTCGCTCACCGACGACGAGGCGCAGCATCCGATGGAGCCCGAGCTCCTCGGCGGTGACGTGAGCCTCGAAGAGGCGACCGAGGTCCTCGAGCGCACCGGCCGCGCGATCCCGCGTCTCGCCGACGCGCGCTATCGGCGCGGCTGGGCCGGCGCCTTCGACATCACGCCGGACTGGATGCCGATCCTCGACGAGTCGCCGATCCGTGGCTTCTGGATCGCGACGGGCATGAGCGGCCACGGCTTCAAGCTCGCCCCGGCGGTCGGGGAGATGATGGCCGCGCTGATCACGGGAGCGGCGCCGCCGGTGAATCCGGCGCCGTTCGCGTTCGGGCGCTTCACCGCGGAGAGCCCGAGCGGGACGTTCGTGGCGTCCTACCTCGGTTGATGGTCGTCGCGGCTGAGCGTCAGGGTCGCGCGAGCGGCAACTCGACTGCGAACGTCGTGCCGGCGCCCTCGACGCTCTCGACGCTGATCCGACCTCCGTACGCCTCCACGATACTCTTGGTGATGGCCAGCCCGAGGCCGGTGCCGGCGATCTCGCTGGTCGCCTTGTTCTTGACCCGGTAGAACTTGTCGAAGACGTGCGGCAGGTCGCGGGCGGGGATGCCCATCCCCGTGTCGGTCACCCGGATCCTCACCGTCTCCGCTCCATCGACGTCGGTCGCGAGCGCCGCCGCGACGGCCACGCGGCCGCCCGCCGGCGTGTACTTGACGCCGTTGTCGATGAGGTTGATCAGCACCTGCCGGACGCGGCTCGGGACGGCCGAGATGGTCGCCTCCCCCGGCAGCTCGGCGTGGAGCTCGATGGTCTTCGTCTCGGCTCGCGGCCTCACCATCCGGAGCGCCTCGCCGATCACCGGAATCAGATCCATCGGCTCGCGGGCCGCGTCGAGCCCGGCCTCGATCCTGCCGATGTCGAGCAGGTCGGAGACGAGATCCGCCATGTGCTGGGCGGTGTCGCGGATGTCTTCGCACCGACTCGCGTGGTTTTCGTCTCCCGGCCCGGCCATCCGCATCAGGTCCGCCATGCCGGCGATGACGGTGATGGGACCCTTGAGGTCGTGGGAAACCGTGTTCACGAAGTCGTTCTTCATCTGCTCGAGGTTCTTGAGCAGCGTGATGTCGCGAAGGACCGCGGCCAGACCGACCGGCTCGCCGAACGGCGTGGCCACCCGCACGAGACTCGCCTGGGCGGTCCGTCCGTCGGGCAGCGGCAGCTCGTAGATGCCCGGGCGCCCGGCCAGGAACAGCTCACGCAGCGGTGCCCAGTCGACGGCCTCGGCCAGAGGCCGTCCCTCGATGGCATCCGGAGCGAGGCCCAGCATCGGACGCACCGCCGCGTTGGCGAGCAGCACGAGACCGGCCGGATTCATCGTGATCACGGCGTCCGCGGTGCTGCCGAGCACCGCGAGCATCGTCATGCGCTCTCCGCCGAGCTTGTCGTACGCCCGCGACGTCTCGAGCGCCGACGACAACCCCGACGCCATCAGCTGGGCGATCTCGAGATCGTCGGCGCCGTAGACGATCGGCGGCCGCCCGGCGAAGAGCAGCGCGCCGAGCACGTCGAGGCCGCTGCGGATCGGCACGACCAGGGCCGCCCGCAGGCCTGCGGCGGCGAGCACGCCTTCGAGATCGGGCGCGCCGTCCTCGGCGGCGAGATCCTCGACGAGGTACGCCTTGCCCGTGCTGATCGCCCGACCGGGGAGGCCCTCGTCCGGCGAGAACACCCGCCGGCTCATCGCGCCCTCCTCGAGGTCGACTTGCGAGTGCACGAGGTAGCCGCCCCTCTCGGGATCCTGGAGACAGACGGCGAGGTAGTCGCAGGGCACGGCGGCCCAGGCCTGGTCGCCGAGCGTCTGGAAAAAATGGCTCGGGATCGGCGAGCGGAACAGCTCGGCGAGGATTTCGCTGAGCCGGGTCAGGCGCTCGACCTGGCTCACGCGGGCACCGGGCTCGCGCCGCAGTGAGTCCGGGCGAGGTCCGCCAGCTCGCCACCGCCCGGCACGGGATCGATGGGACCGACGACGGTGAGGTGGCGGATCACACCTTCCTTGTCGATGACAAAGATCCCCTGCTCCTGCGCCGTCATGGCGTGGTGATGGAGGCGACGCAGGAAGTTGCGGTTCATCACGTCGAACCAGGCGCCACGGATCTGGTTGACGGAGTCTCCGTGCGTGAAGGCATGGGCGAAGCTCACCACGGCGGTGCGGGTCGCCTCGAGCGCCCTCAAGTCGCCGAGGCCGTACACGGCGTAGAGGCGCTTGTCGGGATCGCAGACGAACGGAAAGGGCAGGATCGACTCACCGAAGTACCGTCGAGCGCTCTCGAGCAGGTTGGGCGCCACCTGGATCACTTCGGTGTCGGCGGCTCGCAGCGCGTCGTACCCGGCGCGCACGCCGTCCGTGTAGACGCGGCAGAAAGGGCATGTGAACCCACGCGAGAACCAGACCACCACGTTGGAGCGACCGCGGTAAGACGCGAGGTCCACCATCGCCCCATTGAGCGAGGGCAACGAGAAGCGAGGCGCCATCTCGCCCACGCCCGGACGCTCGACCTGGGGAGTTACAGGTGCGGTCATGATTTCTATGCTGTTGGAACCCTTGACGTTTTGGCCCTCATTGAGATCCGGAAGCACGCAAGACGCATACCAGCGAGCAAATCCTGGTCATTCAACACTTTTCAACCGATTCCGAGCCACGTCGCCTGATTAATTTCCGGCTATCTGATCAGGATTTATCCGGCGATGGGGATCGGCCGACGAGGGACGGGGACCGGTCCCAAGCGTCGGACTTGTTCTCGACGATTGCTGGCTCGCCGCCTCCAGACATAGGCTCGCACGGAGGAGTGTGATAGCGTTGCGCTCTGGACCGCCGTCATGTCGCCGACCCTCGAGACCGTGACCGATCTCGGCGCACGCCGGTCTCCCACCAGCGAGACGCTCTAGAGGAGCCAGACGATGCCGATCTTCCTCGACACGGGCAATCTCAAGGAGATCGAGCGCTTCCTCCGCATGGGCGTGATCCGCGGGGTCACGACCAATCCGACGATCCTCTTCAAGGAGGGCGTGACGGGGGGCCTGCGCGGCATCGAGGAGCGCTCGCGGCACATCGCGAAGCTCGTCGCGCCGCACCCGCTTTCGGTCGAGGTCATGACCACCGAGCGGGAGGCGGTGCTGCGCCAGGCGAAGGAGTTCGCGAGCTGGGGCGACAACGTCGTCGTCAAGGTCACCGTGCACGGCCCCGACGGCGAGCTGGAGAACATGGAGATCATCCACGAGCTCGAGACGCGGCACGACATCCGCGTCAACGTCACCGCGATGATGAACGCCCAGCAGTGCTTCCTGGCCGCGCTGGCCGGAGCCAGCTACGTGTCGCTCTTCGGCGGCCGCGTCAACAACATGGGCTACAACGTCTGCGGCGAGATCACGAAGCTCCGCAAGCTCCTCGACCAGTTCAGCCTGAAGGCGCGGATCATCGTCGGCTCGACCCGCGAGGTCCTCAACATCGTCGAGTGGCTCGAGGCGGGGGCCCACATCGTGACCGCCGTCCCGAGCCTGGTCGAGGGCATGCTCGTCCATCCCTACACCAAAGAGACCGTCAAGATGTTCCTCCAGGACGGGGCCAGGCTCGAGGCCAAGCTCAAGGCATGACCGTCGGCTTCGAGAGGTCATGGTGAATTCCTGATGTCCTACGTCGAGGCGTACTTGAAGGATGCGGCGGCCATCCTGGGACGGCTCGACGTCGCCACGATCCAGAAGATCGTGGACCTGCTGGTCGCGCTGCGCGCCCGTCATGGGCGGCTGTTCTTCCTGGGCGTCGGCGGCAGCGCCGGGAACGCGTCTCACGCGGTGAA
This sequence comes from Candidatus Rokuibacteriota bacterium, assembly GCA_003220535.1. GTDB lineage: Bacteria > Methylomirabilota > Methylomirabilia > Rokubacteriales > CSP1-6 > AR31. The sequence goes on along the minus strand of QHSU01000011.1, from coordinate 47,252 downwards.
CGACTTCCGCAAGATCGCCGGCATCGAGGCCTACACGCCGACCGACAACGTCTCGGAGCTGACGGCGCGCGTGAACGACGACGGCTGGGCCTCGGTGTTCGTCCGATGGCTCGAGGTGAGCCGTCTCGGCGACCGCGACATGGTGTTCGTCTTCTCGGTCGGTGGCGGCGACCTCGAGCGCAACGTGAGCCCGAATCTCGTCGAGGCGCTCCGGTACGCGAGGGACAAGGGCGCGACGATCTGCGGCGTGGTGGGACGCGACGGCGGCTACACGGCCAAGGTCGCGGACGCCTGCCTCATCGTTCCCACCGTGAACCCGGCCACGGTCACGCCCCACACGGAATCGATCCAGCCGATCGTGTGGCACCTCCTGGTGTCCCACCCGGCGCTGCAGGCGTCGCCGATGAAATGGGAGTCTATCTCGCGATCCCTTTCTCCCTGAAGAATCGCTCGGCACCGGGGTGCAGAGGGAGCGGCATCCCGACGAGCGCCGTCTGTAGCGTGAGGCTCCGGGCGGCGGGGTGAGCGGCGTGCAACTGGGGCAGGTTGTCGAACACGGCCCGGGTGAAGCGGTACACGAGATCGTCCGGCAGGCGGGCGTGCGCGACCAGCATGGCCATCACCGCGGGAACCGCGACCGCGCGCTCCTGACCTTTGTACGTGTTGGCCGGGATCTCGCCGGACGTGTAGAAGGGATAGTTTCGCTCGAGTGTCTCGGTGGCGGCGCGTGCCACCCCGACCAGCGTCAGCTTGCCGGACTCGAGCGCGTCGGCCACCGCCGGGGCGCCGAGCGCCGTCGTGAAGAATGCGGCGTCGGCGAGGCCGGACCTCAGCTGCTCGGCCGCCGTCGTAAAGGGGAGGCGTGCGGCGACCCGCAGGTCCGGCTCGCCGATCCCGTGCGCGCCGAGGATCTGGAGCGCGTTCTGCTCGGTGCCCGAGCCGATCGGCCCGAGAACGACACGCTTGCCCTTGAGGTCGCGGATCGATTTCACGCCCGACGCCTGCGTCGCCACGATGTGCACCAGCTCGGGATACACCGTGAAGACACCGGCCATGCTCTTCACGGGCTTGCCGACGAACGCTTCGAGCGCAACGCCGTTGAACGCGTAGTAGGCGACGTCGTTCTGGACGAGGGCGAAGTCGGCCTCGCCGGCGCGGATGAGCTGGACGTTCGCGATCGCGCCCCCCGACGACGCGACCACCGCGCGCACGTTGAGGTCCTTGGCGTCGGAGGCGATACGCGACATCAAGCCGGCGATCGGGAAGTACACACCGTCGACCGCTCCCGACGCGATCGTCACGACTCGCTTTGGTTGGGCCCACGGCGGGGACGGAAGCGCCAGCGTCCACGCGAGGCTGGTCACCAGGACGACAGCGCTGAATCGCTTCATGACATCCTCCCTATGAGAATCGACGCCATCCATCTTACCCACGTGGGTCACGAGGCTCGGGTGATGGACAGTCCGGCAAGAGGCTGACCATTGGTGTCATCTTTGTCAACGCGCACCGGCGCCCGAAAAGGACCCGGCCGGGATGGTCAGAGACGATTCCCGTAGGATCAGGTACTTGTGTCTTGGCCGCCTCGGTCATCGAGACTCGAGCGGTCGCCCGTCCGAGCCCGGGCCTGGCGCATCCCTTGCAAATTCTGGCTGGAGGATCAGGGGGATCCGCGGACCTCACGACCAAAATGGCCAGCAACGTCACCGTGATCGGGCGAATCAACCAGGCGCATTGGGCCGTCGTCTATGGATCGCTCGCCATCCTGATGGCGGCCGTCTTCGTCCCGATGTCCCTCTTCCGGATCGTCGACGGGGACGAGGGTACCTACCTGCTCGTTTCGCGGCTCGTCAGCGAAGGGCAGCTTCTCTACCACGACTTCTTCTACCCGCAGACGTTCCTGCTCCCTTACGTGTACGGGGGCTGGATGAAGCTGATCGGCTATTCCTGGTACATGGCCCGCGTGCTCTCCGCCGTCTTCTCGATCGCGTTGGGCCTGCTCGTCTATCGTGAAGCGGCTCGTCTCGGCGGCGCGCGAGCCTGGGGCGCCCTGGCCGTCGTCTTCTTCACGTTCTCGAGTCTCGTTTTCGGATGGTACCCGCTCGTCAAGACCTTCGTCTTGCCCACGCTCCTGCTGTTCGCGGCGTACGCGGTGCTCTCGTGGGCGTCGCGCTGGCGGTGGGTCGCGAGCGGCGTCCTGATCGGCCTCGCCGTGGATTGCCGCGTCTACCTCATCGCGGTCGTCCCGGCGTTTCTGCTCGAGCTCTATCTGACCGAGCCGGACGCCAAGAGCCGCCTGAGCCAGTGCACCCGGTTCGGTGTCGGCCTCGTGCTCGCGCTGCTTCCCAACGAGCTCTTCCTCCTGGTCGAGCCGCGTACGTTCATCTTCAACATCGTCGGCAACCAGGTCATCCGAACGGACTTCGGGTTTCTCGGCTGGATGGAACAGAAGGGCGACGTCGCGCTGCAGCTGCTCGCGATCAACAGAGCGGACGGCGCGGCCAGCTTTCAGTTCCTCGTCCTCTTTGTGCCGAGCTTCGTGTCCCTGGTGTCCGGCGCGCTCTCGAGAGAGCGGCCGTCGCTCGTGTCGATGACGGCGGTTTCCCTTCTCCTCGTGAGCCTGGTGCCGACGCCGGTGTACACCCAGTACTTCTGCATCCCGATCCCGTTCTTGGTTGTGAGCGCCGTCGCGTTCCTGGCCACGCTGGCCCGCGAGGCCTCGGGCCCGCGGCTCCGGCACCTCTTCGCCGTGCTCGCCGTCGCCTACGTCGTCATCTCGCCGCTCGACTTCTATCGCTATACGATCGGCGGGGATTCCGTTCCGGGGATCATGGACAAGGCCGACGTCATCAACTGGAAGCTGCCCACGATCCGGGCCGTGGGCCGGGCGATCGACCGGGAAGTCCACGTCGACCGGCCCCTCGCGATCAGTCTCTGGCCGGGATACTTCGTGGAGACGAAGGCCGCGATTCTCCCGGGCATGGAGAACCACTTCGCGCTGATGTTCTCGAGGCGAGTGAAGCCGCTCGAGGTCGTCCAGTTCAAGCTGATGTCGTACCCGGAGTTGGTCTGGCACTTCCGGAGCCACACGACCGACGTCATCGTCCTCGGCAATTGGACGAGCTGGAGCAACGCGCCATGGATGCGGAGCCAGATCGTCGAGAATGGCTACGTCGTGAAAGAGCGGATCGCCGGCGCTGAGATCTACACGCTTCCGCCCAATGGACACCGATGAGCGGGCCGGACGCGACGCCGATCTCGGTGATCCTTCCCGTCCTCAACGAGCAGGACAATCTCGAGCCGCTCCACGATCGCCTGACCGAGGCGCTCGATCCGATGGGGCGCGACTACGAGGTGATCTACGTCGACGACGGCTCGACCGACGGCTCGTGGGAGACGCTGAAGAAGATCGCCGCCCGCGACCGCCGCGTCCGTCTCGTGCGGCTTCGGCGGAACTTCGGGCAGACCGCGGCGCTGGCCGCCGGCTTCGCCCACTCGCGTCATCCGATCGTGGTCACGCTCGACGCTGACCTCCAGAACGATCCCGACGACATCCCGCGGCTCGTCGCGAAGCTCGGCGACTCCAACGATGTCGTGTCGGGCTGGCGCCGTCACCGGAAAGACCCCTGGCTCACTCGCCTCCTGCCGTCGCACATCGCGAACTTTCTGATTCGCAAGGTGATCGGCGTGCGGCTCCACGACTTCGGCTGCACGCTCAAGGCCTACCGACGCGAGATCATGCAGGACCTGAACCTGTACGGAGAGATGCACCGATTCCTCCCCGTGCTCGCGACGTGGGTCGGCGCGCGCGTCACCGAGATGGAGGTCACGCATCATCCGCGCACACGCGGCGCGTCGAAGTACGGCCTCATCAGGACCTACAAGGTTCTCGTGGACCTCATCACGCTCAAATTCATCGGCGATTTCCAGTCGCGGCCGAACTACATCTTCGGAGGGTTCGGGCTCCTCTCGTTGATGCTGGGCTTCCTGTCCCTCGACGTCGTCGCCTACCGCGTGTTCGTACTCAGGCGGCTCGAGGCGACGCCGATGGTGTTCCTGATGGTCATCTTCTTCCTGACCGGCGTCTTCTCGCTCTTTATCGGCTTCCTCGCCGAAATCGTCATCCGCGGCTTCTACGATACCCAGCGCAAGCCCACCTACTACGTCCGCGAGACGATGGGCGTGGATCCGGAAGACTAAGCGCCGTGTGCGGGATCGTCGGCAACGTCGTGGCCCGGGCCGACCGGACGCCGGACCGGGCCGTGCTCGCGCGGATGAACGATCGGATCGCGCACCGCGGACCCGACGACGACGGCGTGTTCGTGCGGGGCCCGGCGGGGCTCGCCATGCGACGACTCAAGATCATCGATCTGGCGACCGGGCACCAGCCGATGGCCGGCGAAGAGGGGCGCGTGTGGGTCGTCTTCAACGGCGAGATCTACAACTACCACGAGCTCCGGGAGGCCCTGGCCGCCCGCGGCCATGTGTTCACGACGCGCTCGGATACCGAGGTCATCGTGCACGGGTATGAGGAGCGCGGCCTTGCCTCGCTCGGCGACCTGGCCGGCATGTTCGCCTTCGCGATCTGGGACGCACCCGCCCGCACGCTCGTGCTCGCCCGCGATCGCCTTGGGATCAAACCTCTCTACTATGCCGTTCTGCCGGACCAGATCGTCTTCGCCTCCGAGCTGAAGGCGCTCCTCGAGCATCCGGCGATCGAGCGGACCCTGGACCTCACGGCGTTGAGCCGCTATCTCGCCCACGAGTACGTCCCGGCACCCCATTCGATCCTCCGCGCGGTCCGCAAGCTCCCGGCCGGCCACTGGCTCACGTATACCGACGGCCGCGTCAAGCTTGAGCCGTACTGGGACGTCCAGTTCCAGGGGGACAGCGGGATCGGCGCGGCCGAGGCGGCAGAGGCGCTCCGCGGCGCCCTCGACCGCTCGGTGAAGCAGCACCTCGTGAGTGACGTGCCCCTTGGCGTGTTCCTCTCGGGGGGAATCGACTCGAGCGCGGTCGCCGCGTTCGCGGCGCGACACTTCCCCGGCCGCCTCAAGACGTTCTCGATCGGTTTCGAGGACCCCTCGTTCGACGAGACCGCGCAGGCGCGTCGCGTCGCTCGCGCCCTCGGCACCGACCATCAGGAAGAGATCTTGAATCCGCGTGCGGCCCTCGACCTGGTCGCGCGTCTTCCGGAGCTCCTCGACGAGCCGCTCGGCGACGCCTCGTTCCTCCCCACGTACCTGCTCTCGCGCTTCACGCGGCGCTCGGCGACCGTCGCGCTCTCGGGCGACGGCGGCGACGAGCTGTTCGCCGGGTATCCGACCTACCAGGCGCACCGTCTGGCCAGCGCCCTCGAGCTGGTCCCGCGCTGGGTACGGCGCCGGCTGGTGTGCCCGGCCGTCGAGCGCCTTCCCGTCTCGCTCGACAACTTGAGTTTCGACTTCAGGCTCAAGCGCTTCGTCGAGGGCATGGACTTCGCGCCAGTCGACCGGCACGCCGCGTGGCTCGGGTCCTTCACGCCGGACGAGCAGCGAGGGCTCTTCACACAAGACGCGCTCGCGCGCATGGAGGCGCCGCCGTCGTACGCCGCGTTCCACGAGATGCTGTCGCACGCGCCGTCGGCGTCAGAGCTGGAGCGCATGCTCTATCTGGACCTCAAGGGATACCTGGGCGAGGGCGTGCTGGCGAAGGTGGACCGCGCGAGCATGGCGTGCTCGCTCGAGGTGCGGGTGCCGCTTCTCGACCACCGCGTCGTGGAGCTCGCGGCCAGTCTCCCGATGCGTCTGAAGCTCCGGCGTCTCACGACCAAGTACGTGCTCAAGCGCGCGCTCTCGGGCGTGCTGCCGCACGACGTCCTCGTGCGCCCGAAAAAGGGCTTCGGCGTGCCGCTGGGGCGCTGGTTCCGCGGGGCCCTGGCGCCGCTGCTCAGGGATGCCTGCGCCCCCGACGTGGTCCGCCGGGCCGGTCTCTTCCGACCCGATGCAGTCGAGCGTCTCCTCGCCGAGCACGCGGACGGGCGCCGCGACCACCGCAAGAAGCTCTACACGCTCCTGGCCTTCCAGCTCTGGGCCTCGCGGTACCATCCGGCGTGAAGCGGCGTCTCCTCGACTGGCTTGCCTGTCCAGCGTGCCAGGGCACGATCGCGCTGACCCGGGCGGTGCCCGACGCCGGCGACATCCGTGACGGCGAGCTCACGTGCGTCGCCTGCGGCGCGCGCTATCCGATCACGCGCGGAATCCCCCGCCTGCTGCCCCCCGCGCTCGCCGTCGAGGCGATCGCCACCGCCGAGCGCTTCGGCTACGAGTGGACCCGCTTCGCAGAGATCCGCCCGGAGTACGAAGCCCAGATGCTCGGCTGGATGGCGCCCGTCGGTCGCGACGCCTTCGGCGGGCGGCGCGTGCTCGACGCCGGCTGCGGCAAGGGACGCCATCTCCGCCTCGCCGCCGCGTTCGGCGCCAAGGACGTCATCGGCGTCGACCTGGGCCCGGCCGTGGACGCCGCGGCCCGGAACACCGTCGACCTCGACAATGTCCACGTCGTCCAAGGGGACCTCACTCGTCCGCCCTTCCAGCGAGAGAGCATGGACCTGATCTACTCGATCGGCGTGCTCCACCACCTGCCCGAGCCCGAAGCGGGCTTCCGGGCCCTCGCGCCGGTCCTCCGTCCGGGCGGACGGTTCGTCGCGTGGCTCTACGCCAGTGAGGGGAACGGGTGGGTGTTGGCGCTGGTGGACCCGGCGCGGCGCCTCACGAGCCGGCTGCCGTTGCCGCTGGTGAGCGGGCTCGCGTGGGTCGTCACGGTGCCGCTCTGGGTCGCGCTGCGCCTGCTCTACGCACCGGCACGAACGCGCGATCGGCTCGGGCGGGCTCTCCCGTACAGCAGCTACCTGAAGGATCTCGTCCCGTTTCCATTCCGCGAGGTGCACTCGATCGCGTTCGATCAGCTCCTGGCGCCCGTCGCACACTACATGCCGCGCGCGCGTGTCGAGCGCTGCTTCGCCGAAGGGGGACTGACGCTCGAGTCGCTGCGCTGGCACCACGCGAACAGCTGGGCCGCGAGCGGCGCGCGCGGCGGGGCCCACTGATGGAAGAAACCTTCTACCGGACCGTCTACGAGATCGAGAAGGTCCATTGGTGGTGCGTGGCTCGCCAGCGGATCGTCGAGGACGTGATCGACCGGCGCCTCCAGCTGCCGCCGCGCGCGCGCGTGCTCGACGTCGGCTGTGGCTCGGGTGCCGTGCTCGAAGCGCTGGCGGCTCGGTTCGAAGCCTACGGAACGGACACGTCGGAGGTGGCCATCGACCTCTCCCGCCAGCGGGGCCTCACGAACGCCTTCTGCTGCACGTTGGCGACGTTCCCGCGCGCCGAGCTCCGGTTCGATTTGACAACCTTGCTCGACGTCATCGAGCACGTGGACGACGATCTCGCCATTCTCAGGGCCGCGCATCACTATCTGAAGCCCGGCGGCTGGGCCCTCGTGACGGTGCCCGCGTACCAGTTCCTGTGGGGTCCGCACGACGTGGTGAACCATCACAAGCGGCGCTACACACGCGCCGGCCTCCGCCGGGTCGTGCAAGCCGCGGGCCTCGAGCTCCGGCTACTCTCCTACTTCAACTCGATCCTCTTCCCGGCCGCCCTCGTCGCCTGGGCGGGCGAGAAGCTCGCCGGGATCGGGTCCGACCCGCGGCCCGGGGTGCCGCCGGCACCGCTCAATACACTGCTCACCACGGTCTTCTCGCTGGAGAAGTACCTCCTGCGCGGCCTCACGCTGCCGTACGGGCTCTCGCTTATCGCCCTCGCCCGCCGCCCGTTGTAGACTTCACGCCATGCCGGCCCGGCTTGGCGTCGACATCGGCGGGACCTTCACCGATCTGGTCGTCATCGACGAGGCGACCGGTACCACGCGCGTGGGCAAGGTCCTCACAACATCGAAGGATCCGGCGCACGGCGTCGAGCAGGGCATCGCGTCGCTCCTGGACGATGCGCGAATACCGGCCGGCGCCGTTCGGGCCGTCGTCCACGGCACGACCCTCGCGACCAACGCGCTCATCGAGCGCAAGGGCGCGCGGACGGCGCTCCTGACCACCGAGGGGTTCCGCGACGCGCTCGAGATCGGTCACGAAGGTCGCTACGACATGTACGACCTCTTCATCGACCCGCCGGCGCCGCTCGTGCCACGGCGCCTGCGGCGTGAGGTCCGCGAGCGGCTCCTGGCCGACGGCTCGGTCCTTCGCGCCCTCGACGAGGACGGAGCCCGCCGAGTCATCGCCGAGCTGGCCGCCGAGGGCGTGGAGGCGCTGGCGATCTGCCTGCTGCACGCCTACGTGAACCCCCTCCACGAGCGGCGGCTGGCAGCCCTCGTCCGCGAGGTCGCCCCGCAGATGGCGGTCGCCTGCGCGTGGGAGGTCGTGCCCGAGATCCGCGAGTACGAACGGGCCTCGACGACGACCGCCAACGTCTACGTGGCGCCGCTGATGGCCCGCTACCTCGAAGATCTCGAGCGCCGGCTCGCCGAGCACGAGATCCCCGGCCAGCTCTACATCATGCAGTCGTCGGGTGGTATCGCGTTGCCGCCCCTCGCCCGGCGCCTGCCGGTCCGGCTGGTCGAGTCAGGGCCCGCCGCGGGCGCCCTCGCGGCCGCCCAGGCCGCGCGCGAGCGCGGCGAGCCGAAGCTGCTTTCGTTCGACATGGGGGGCACGACGGCCAAGGCGTGCGTGATCGACGACGGCGCGCCGCTCGTGGGACGCGAGTTCGAGGTGGCGCGCGCCGATCGCTTCAAGAAGGGCTCGGGACTCCCGATCCGCGTGCCGGTGATCGAGATGATCGAGATCGGCGCCGGGGGCGGCTCGATCGCGCGCGTGGATCGCATGGGGCTCCTCAAGGTCGGTCCCGACAGCGCCGGGGCGGATCCCGGCCCCGCCTGCTACAACCTCGGCAGCCGTCTACCAACGGTGACCGACGCCGACCTGCTGCTCGGCTATCTCGATGCCGAGTTCTTCCTGGGCGGACGCATGCGGCTCGACCGCGACGCCGCGCGCCGGGCGATCAACGAGCACGTCGCCCGTTCCCTCGGCCTCGACGTCACGCAGGCCGCGTGGGGCGTCCACCGGGTGGTCAACGAGAACATGGCGGCGGCCGCCCGCATCCACGGCATCGAGCGTGGGAAGGACCTCCGCGCGTATCCGCTCTTCGCGTTCGGCGGCGCCGGCCCCGTCCACTGCTGGCAGGTCGCGCGCGTCCTGAGAGTGCCGCGCATCCTGCTTCCGTTCGGCGCCGGGGCGATGTCGGCCTACGGCCTGCTGGCGGCGCCACTGGCCTTCGACTTCGTGCGGACAGGCCGTCAGCGGCTCGACGGCGCCGACTGGGCCGAGATCAACCGGCTCTTCGCCGAGATGGAAGACGAAGGGCAGGCACTCCTGGCGCGGGCCGGCGTCGCGGCTGGCGAGGTTCGCGTCTCGCGCGTCGCCGAGATGCGCTATGTCGGCCAGGGCCACGAGGTCGAGGCCGCGGTGCCCCTCCGCGCGTTGTCAGCGGAGAGCCTCCCGGAAATCACCGCGAGCTTCGAGGCGGCGTATCGCGCGCTCTACCACCGACTCCCGCAGGGCGTGGCGATCGAGGCGCTGAACTGGCGGGTGCAGGTGTCGGGACCGGAGCCGCGCATCGCGGCGACCCGACGCGCTGCGGCCGATCGCGCGAGCGCAGTCAGCGTCGCGATCAAGGGAACGCGCACGGCGTACTTCGCCGAGAGCGACGGCTTCGTCGAGACGCCGGTGTACGATCGGTACGCGCTCGCCGCCGGGATGACGCTGGCCGGCCCGGCGATCGTCGAGGAGCGCGAGTCGACGGCCGTGATCGGTCCCGGCGGGCGCGCGCGCGTCGACGACGGATTGGCGCTGGTCGTCGAGGTCCCGCGATGATGGACCCGATCACGCTCGAGATCTGCTGGAACCGCCTCGTCGGCGTCGTCAACGAGCAGGCGGCGGCCCTGCAGCGGACGTCCTTCACCTCGATCGTCCGCGAGGCGGGCGATCTCTCGGCCGGCGTCTTCGATCGCCGCGGCTTCATGGTCGCCCAGGCCGTGACGGGCACGCCCGGCCACATCAACTCGATGGCGCTCGGGATGAAGCACTTCTTGGCCGCGTGCCCGCTGCCGACGCTCCGGTCGGGCGATGTCCTGATCACGAACGATCCCTGGCTCACATCAGGCCATCTCAACGACGTCACCATCTGCTCGCCGATCTTCCGCGGTGACGAATGCGTCGCCTTCTTCGCCTCGACCTGCCATACGGCGGACATCGGCGGGCACGTCCTGTCGGCGGAGGCGCGTGAGGTGTACGAGGAAGGCTTGCAGATCCCGATCATGAAGCTCTACGAGGCCGGGCGGCCGAACGAGGCGCTGATCGCGATCATCCGCGCGAACACGCGCCTGCCCGAGATGGTGCTGGGCGACTTCCACGCCCAGATCGCCGGCGGCGCCGTCGGTGGCGAGCGGCTGCTCGAGTTCATGGCGGAATTCGGGCTCGAGCGACTCGAGCCGCTGGCCGACGAGATCATCGGCCGCACCGAGCGCGCGATGCGCGGGGCGATCCGCTCGCTCAAGCCCGGGGTCTACACGAACGAGGTCACGTCCGACGGATTCGACGAGCCGATCACGGTCCGCGCGCGCTGCGAGATCCGCGGCGACGAGCTGCTCGTCGACTACGCGGGCTCGTCGCCGGCGAGCCGACGCGGCGTGAACGTGGTGATGAACTACACCGAGGCCTACACGACCTACGGCGTGAAGGTGATCGTGAGCCCGGACGTCCCCAACAACGAGGGCGCGTTCCGGCCGCTTCGCATCACCGCACCCGAAGGGTCGATCCTCAACGTGAAGCGCCCGGCCCCGGTCGCCGCCCGCCACATCGTCGGCCACTTCCTGCCCCACGTCATCGCGGGCGCGCTCGGCCAGGCGATGCCCGACCGCGTGATGGCCGAAGGCTCGGCGAATATCTGGGGCATTCAAGTCTCGGGCAAGGACCTCGCGGGCGAGCCCTTCAGCTACATCTTCTTCTCGTCGGGTGGGACCGGAGCGCGCGCCAGCAAGGACGGCCTGTCGGCGACGGCGTTCCCGTCGGGTGTCCTCGGCACGCCGGTCGAGGTCATCGAGAACCTCTCCCCGCTCATCGTCGAGAAGAAGTGCCTGCGCGACGACTCGGGCGGCCCGGGCAAATACCGTGGCGGCCTTGGCCAGACCATCGCCTTCCGCGTGCGGACGCGCGAGCCCTTCGCCACCTCGATCCTCTGCGATCGCACGGTGCACCCGGCCGCCGGGTTCCTCGGCGGGCAACAGGGAGCGCGCGGCGCCGTGCTGATCGACGGCGTGGCGCCGGCGAATCCGAAGGCCGAGCAGATCGTGCCGCCCGGCGCGCTCGTCGAAGTTCGACTCCCGGGCGGCGGCGGCTACGGGCCGCCCGGTGAGCGCGACCCGGAATTGATCGCGCGGGACCTGCTCGACGGCTACGTGCGCGGCGCCTGACGGCACCGCTCATCGGGTCGGCGCCTCATACCACCTCGATCCTCCTCCGCGCCACTGTGGAGCCTTTGCCGAAAAGCGCCAGTTCCATTGACACGCTGTCCTGCCCTCTGGTTCGCCGGCTCGCCTGGAGCACCTAAGGCACTGATTCGTTGGGCGTGATTCCTGGCACACGCGTTGCTCCTCCTCCGCCGCGTAGCGCTCGGATCACCCGGTTTTCGCGATATAGAGGAGGTTTCGGATGCCCGCCCCTACACCTGGTACCTGTCGTGCGGATCTCCCCTCGTGGTGCCACCCGAATCATTGTTTGTAGCCATCCGACGCCCACGCTATCTCTGGATAGCGGGTTGTGCTCGGCCCTCGGCGCTGGCCCTCGGCGCCCTCGGCCTCCTCACGGTGCTCGCTGGCTGTGGAACGTCGCGTGACGCGCGCGCGGCGCTCGACGCGGGACGGCATGCGACGGAGCAAGGCAGTCTCCGCGAGGCCCTCGAGCACTTCCGCACCGCCACGAGGCTTGCTCCGGACTCGGCCGCGGCGCAGCTCGCGCTGGGAGAAGCCGCGGAAACCCTTGGCGAGTTCGACGAAGCGCTGAGCGCCTACCAGGCGGCGGCTCGGCGCTCTCCCTCGACCACGACCTGGCTCCGCCTTGGCGAGATAGCCGACCGTATGGGGCACGTGGACCTGGCGATCCAGTCGCTCGAGGGAGCCTCCGGCCCGTGGCACGAGCACATCTGGCTCGGGCTCAAGGTCGGCGCGGCGACCCTCGCCGCCTGCGTGCCAAGGGCTTGGGCGAGCATCTCTGCGCCGTGGGGCGAGTGCCTGCCGGCCGCCGTCGGAACGGGGCGCGCCTACTTTCGTGCCTCGCAAGAGAGCGTTCCAGAGTACGGCTTCCGCATCCTGGTCGAGACCGGGCAGCGCGAGCGGGCGATCGCCCTCGCCCGAGGGCGTGGGTGGCTTCGGGACGACGCAGACTACTGTCGGGCCCGCGATCTGCAGGTGTCGGGCGAGACCGCGGGCCTGCTCGCGATGATGCTCCAGCCCGACCGCGCCGACTGCCTCGTGCCGCTCGGCGCACGGATCGCGGACGACGGCCTCGCGCGTCTGGGGAGGCTCGTGCTGCTGGATCGGGTCAAGAATGCGCCGCGGCCCGAGACGCGCGCGCAAGCGGAGTGGGTGCTGCGCCATCGCCTGCCGGACCACGAGGTTCCCAAGATCGCCGAGTCGCTCAACGTCGCAGGCTGGCGGCTGCAGAACCGGTTGAACCAGCCGGCCGAGGCGCTCGAAGCCTACAAAAAGGCGATCGCGGCCGATCCCGGCTTCTCGTGGCCGTATCACAACGCCGGCCGCGTCTACCTGTCCCAGAACGACAACGAGCAGGCGCTGGCGTGGCTCACGAAGGCCCTCGCGGTCAACCCGAATCACCTGCGGGCCCAGTTCAACCTGGGCGTCGCCGCCACCCGGCTCAAGCGGTATGAGGACGCGCTCACCGCGTATAGCCAAGCGCTCGTCATGAACCCGGCCGACGCCGACGCTCACGCGAATATCGGCTGGATCCTTCTCAGGGTCGGCCGGCAGGCTGATGGACTCCACGAGCTTCAGGTCGCCGTGCGGCTCGATCCGAACCTCGAGCGGGAGCGCAGCTATCTCAACGCGCAGTTCGGGCGCGACGCCCGTCAGGGCCCCACGCCGTTCAGCGTCCGATGAGGAGCCCGACGACGATCATAGTTTCTCGTCGCACGACCGGCTCGAGGCGCGTCGCGGCCGCGATCGTCCTGGTGCTCTGCACCGTGCTCGTCGCGGCGGCTCAGGAGCGGACCGCGGCGACGTTGCCCCCGAGCGATCTAGGCCGCGCCCAGGCGGCGTTCCAGGCAGGCCGACACACGGAAGCATTGGCCGCGGCGCGGCGAGCCGCGGACGCCGCGCCGACGTCGGTCCGCGCGCTGACCGCGCGCGCGGGGATGGCAGAGTTCATGGGCGAGTTCGACGAGGCGCGGGCCTTCTATGACCGGGCCGCCGCGCTCGCGCCCGACGACGCCGAGGTCCTCTATCGCACGGCGTCGTTCGCGGTGCGCGTGGGCGACTACGACCGGGCCCTGGCGCAGCTCGACCGCCTGCTGGCGCTCCACCCGCGACACGTACGCTGGCTCTTCCAGTGGGCGCCGACCAACATGCAGCCGACGCTGCTCCGCGACAACCCGTCGCTCGAGCACATCGTCCAGATCAAGATCGACATCCTGATGGAGAAAGGCGACCTCGCCCAGGCCCGGTACCTGGCGCGCGCGTATTCGATCGTGAAGACCGGCGAGAACTACTGCGCGCACGCGAACGAGAAGTCGCGCTCGGGCGCCGCGCGCGAGGAGGTCTTCACAGCGTTCCGGCTGGCCACCCTCGGCCAGCCCGACGCCGCGGATTGCATCTGGTGGTATGGCCAGTGGCTCGCGGACGAGGGGTACGTGCGCCTCGGGCGGCTCATGGTCATCGAGGGGACACGCGTCACCCCGGCGGCGGGCAACAAAGAGTCGGGCGCTCGCTATCTGCGCATCCGCCTGGGCGGCAAGCGCGAGGTCGGCAAACGCGCCGAGCAGCTCTTCCTCATCGCACGCCAGCGCTACCTCCGCGACGGCGACATCGACGGTGCGGTGCGGCTCTTCGACGAGTCCATTCGGCTGGCGCCGACGTTCGCGCGCCCGTACATCTATCGCGCGATCATCGCCTCGGACCTGGGCGATCGCGAGGGAGCCCTCACGTGGCTCCAGCGCGGCCTCAAGGCCGACCCGGACTCCTGGCGCACTCACCGCAACCTCGGCAAGCTCTTCGCCGAGCTGGAGCGGTATCCCGAGGCGGAGATGCATCTCAGAAAGACCGTGCAGCTCTTCGGCGACGACGCGGGCGGGCGCCTGGCCCTCGCGCGCGTGCTCTACGCGCAGGGCAAGTACGACGACTTTGCGAAGGAGGCGCGAACGGCCGTTGCCTTTCTCGCGAATTTCAAGGCGCCGGTGCCCGAGGTGCGCGACTTTCTCGCGAAGTTCGACCGCTGGGGCCCGGGTGCGGCGCTGCCGCCGGCGCCCGACCCTGACGTCATCATCGGGTGGAACTATGACTGATCGAATCGGGATAGCTCTGCTGCTGGGCACGATCCTCGCTCTCGCCCCGGACCCGAGCGCTGCGGAGACGTACCGCTGGGTCGACGGGCAAGGCAACGTCACCTACTCCGATCGCCCGCCGCAGTCGCAGGACGCCCGCACGCCCGCGCCCGAGACCAGGCCCGCGTCTGCCCTGCCGGCGCCCATGGTCACGCCGGCTTCCGCAGCGATGCCAGGCCCCACGGCGATGCCGGTGCCCGCGGCCATGCCCGCCCCCGAAGCCAGGCCGATGCCCGAAGCCAAGCCGGCGCCCGAACTGAAGGCTCGCGAGGTGACGGCGCCCGAGGTCAAGGCGCCCCCGGCGAAGGTGCCCCAGGCGAAGGCGTCCGTGCCGCCGCTCGCGGCCGCGAGAACGAGCCCGACGAAAGTGGACGAGCTACTCGAGCTGTCCGGCCTCAAAGCCCAGCTGGTCGGCCTTCTGAGCCGGATCGCCGGAGAGCTACGGCCGGCTCCGGGCCAGATGAGCACAAGCGACCAGGCTTCGGTCGATCGGGTCCTGGGCCAGGGGCTCCGCCACGAGGCGGTCTATGCGCTCGTGCGCGACGCGTTTCGCCTCCAGGTCGACAGGCCGAACCTCGAGGCGACGGCCACGTGGCTTCGCTCTCCGGTGGCTCGCAAGATCGTCGCCCTCGAAGTCGCGTCCTCGGAGCCGGGCACGGAGCCGCAGGTAGCCACCTACGCCGCCAGCCTCAAGGCGAGCCCGCCGGCGGCGCGCCGGGTCGAGCTGCTCCAGCGGCTGGATTGGGTCACCGGGGCGCACGAGACGTCGGCCGACATCGTGGCGGCGATCTCGCGGGGTGTGTCGACGGCTGTGTCCGCGGCCGGGCAGCCCGAGCAACGGTTGCGGCCGGGCCAGATCGAGGACCGGGCGGCGCAGGTGCGCGCTCGCGTGAACGAAGGTCTACGTGAGGTGCGCATGACGTCGATGCTCTACACGTACCGCTCCCTCGGGGACGAGGAGCTGATGGAGTACGTGCTCTTCTCCGGCTCCGACGCGGGCCGCTGGTACAACGCGGCCATGCGCAAGGCGCTGGTCAGCGCGCTCGGCAAGGCCGTCGAGCAGACATCGGCCGAGCTGGTGCGAACCGTACCGCTCGAGCGCTGGGCGCGCGCCGCGATGTCGGCACCGCCACCGGTGAAGTGATGACGGCCAACTGTCCTCGCTGCGGTGCTCCTGCTGTCGACCGGGACAAGTGCGCGCAGTGCGGCGTCGTCGTCTCGGTATACGCCGCCGCCCTCGAGAAGATGCGGCGCCCTCCAACGCCGCCGGGGGCCTCGGCTGGCGGGGCTCGGGTTGAGGCGCTCGCAGCGGCCGCGCCCGCCATGGCGCCAGCAGCAGCGGCCCCTCGGCCGGCGGGCACGAACGGATCCGCCCAGGCGGCGAGAGCATCCGTCCCGGCGATCGCGACGCCGACGCCTACGCCGGGAACCGTGGCTCCCAGCCGTCCGCGAAAGCTCACGTTCCACGGGTCGGCTGGCACGCTGTTCGGTATCTACGTCGTGAACGTCCTGCTGACCATCGCCACGGTGGGCTTCTATCGGTTCTGGGGCAGGGTCAGGGTGCGGCGCTTCATCCTGAGCCAGACCGGGTTCGAGGGCGACCGCTTCGCCTATCACGGCACCGGCAAGGAGCTGCTGCTCGGCTTCTTCAAGGCCGTCCTGTTCGTGGTCATGCCGATCACGGTGCTGAGTATCGCGGCGAAGCTCATCGAGGACAGGACGGTCCACGCCGCCACCCAGGCGTTCACCTCGGTCCTCGTCTTCATGTTCGTCCCTATCGCGATGGTCGGCGCCTGGCGCTATCGGCTGAGCCGCACCTCGTGGCGCGGGATCCGCTTCTCGTTCCGCGGCCGCGCATGGGCGTTCGTCCGGCTCTTCGTGGGGGGGTCGCTCTTGAGCACGCTGACGCTGAGCCTCTACTACCCCTTCTTCCAGGCGCGCCAGCAACGCTTCATGATCTCGCAGTCGTACTTCGGCCGGCGACCGTTCCGCTTCGACGGACACGGGCGCGATCTCTTCGGAGCGTACGTCGTGACCCTGCTCCTGTTCCTGCCGACGCTCGGGTTCTACTGGTTCTGGTTCCAGGCGAAGAAGACGCGCTACTTCTGGGAACACACCTACTTCGAGACCGCGCGCTTCCGCTCGACGGTCACGGGCCGTCAGATGATGAACCTGATGATCGGCAACCTGGTGCTGCTGGTGTTCACCCTCGGCTTTGGCTGGCCCTGGGTGCTCGTGCGCAGCACGCGGTTCGCGTTCACGTACCTGACCGTCGAGGGCGCCCTCGACCTCTCCGGGATCGTCCAGGAACCCCAGCTCGCTACGGCGACGGGCGACGCGCTCTCGAGCCTCCTCGGCGCCGACGTCGACTTCGCCTAGCGCCCTGCGATGCCTGGCGCGTTTCTAGGCCACTATCTGGACGGCCGCACCGCCGCGCGCCGGCCGGCGTCGATTCGCCTGGCGGCGACGGGGCTCGAGATCATGATCGAGGGCGGCGCCCGTCTCTGGTGGCCGTTCAGGGAGATCCACCAGACGCAGGGCTTCTACGCGGGCGAGCAGATCCGCCTGGAGCGCGGCGCCCCGCTCCCCGAGATTCTCCTCGTCGACGACTCCGCGTTCCTCCAGGCGCTCCACACCACCGCATCCGGACTCGGGCGCCGGTTCCACAACCCTCGCCGACGAAGGGCGCGCCTGCTGTTCACGATCGGCGCGGCCGCCACCGCCATCGCCGCCGGCGCGGCCCTGTACGTGTGGGGCATTCCGGCGGCGGCGGCCATACTCGCCGCCCACGTGCCCGTGTCATGGGAAGAGCGGCTCGGCCAGGCGGCCGTGGAGCAGCTCACGGCGTCGAGACGCCGCTGCGTGGACCCTGAGCGGGAAGCGGCCATCGACGCGATCGTCAAGCTGCTGCTGGCGCCACGGCCGAGCGTCCCTTACACGTTCCGCGTGACCGTGGTCGACGATCAGACGGTGAACGCGTTCGCCGTCCCGGGCGGCCAGGTGATTCTCCTCCGTGGGCTGCTCGAGCGCACGCGGACGCCGGAGGAGCTCGCCGGTGTGCTGGCACACGAGCTCCAGCACGTGCTCCAGCGCCACGCGACGCGCCTGCTGCTGCAGCACGCCTCCACCGGGCTTCTGCTCGCCGCCGTGTCGGGCGACATCACCGGGGTGATGGCCTATGGAATCGAGAGCGCCCGCGTGCTCGGTACCCTGCGCTACAGTCGTCACATCGAGAGCGAGGCGGACACGGAGGGGCTGCGGATGCTGCTGGCCGCGAAGGTCGATCCACAGGGAATGATCGCGTTCTTCGAGACGCTCCACGCGGGCGAGCGCGGCCTGCCGACCGCGACGCGCTACCTCACCTCGCACCCGCTCGCGGCGGAGCGGGTCGAGAACCTCAAGCGGCTGGCGGCATCGGCGCCGAAGAAGTTCCGGCCGCTTCTGCCCGACCAGGACTGGCGCGACGTCAGGCGAGTCTGCGGGGCTAGGAGTCTGTCCGAGCTTCGCTAGCGGCGGGGAGCGTCGCCGAGCGCGACGACGACCAGCGAGCCGTAGGCGTCGACCGGACGGACACCGCGCCCGTACCCGGCGACGTGATCGCAGAGCCAGCCGACGCACGGCGTCCGCGAGTCGATCTCGCTCTTGATCGCGGCCCATTCGTCGGCCGCAGCGCCGCCGAGCGCGCGGTGGCGCGCGTTCGACTCGATCACGAGGACCAGCCGCGCCCCGTCGCCTTCGAGCCGTTTGAGCGCCGTCCGCGTCGCCTCGACCGTCCCCTGGATGAGGGTCTCGGGGTCGGGCACCGCGCGCGTCTCGAAGCCTTCGGCGTAGCCGAGCCCGGTCGAGTAGGCGGCCTCGAGGCAGGCCGCGCTGGCGAGCGGCTCAGCCGCCGAAGCGCCGTACACCACGGGCGAGGAAAGGACGCTGCAGACCGTCCGCATCTTGGGGCCCATCAGAACGCGCCACGGCTGCAGGAAGGCTTCTGCGGGCGTCCCGAACCCCGGCTTCACGAACGCGAGGCCGAGCCCCCGCGGATAGCGCATCCTGAACGGCCAGCCCGCCAGAATGAGCCGGGCGGCTCCTTGCCCTGCCTCGGTCAGATCGCGGCCCCCAGCGGCCGCCACGCCGCTCACAGCGCCTTCACCGTTGGTGAGGCAGACGACCAGCGCCCCCGCCGTCACGGCGCCGTTGTGCGTAAGAATTGCCGAGGTCGCACCGCCGGCAACGCCGACGGGACCGAGCACGCCCCGGATCAACGGCACCACGTCCTGCGCCGGCACACCCGCGGTGACGAGCAGCACGAGGTCGGGCGAGGTCCCGTGGAGCCCCGTGCGCGCCATGGCGGTCGCACGCACGGCGGCCCAGATCGCATCCTGATGCGAAGCGAATCCGATGCCGATCTGGAGAGATTTGGACTCGGTCTCGACGGGGATAGTCGCGTACATGGTCCGGAGCGACTGCAGCCGGGGTGCCAACCGCAAGAGGCTGGAAGATCAGGGGCTTTCTTCGACGAATGACGGGAGTGGGTGTCAGTTCGGCAACATGTGTGCCTTTTTAGAGCATGCCGTATTCCTTGAGACGACGGTAGATCGTCCGGCGCGAGATGCCGAGGGCGCTCGCGGCCGCCTCCTTGTCGTCCTTGTAGAAGGCCAGCGCGCGCAGGATGAGGTCTTTCTCCACGTCGGCCAGCCGTGGAACGTTCCCGCTCGGCGAAGCGATCGTCGCCGAAGGCACCGACGCGGTGCCGAGGACCGGCAGATCGGCGAGTGTGATCTGCTCGCGAGCGCCCATGGCGAAGGCGCGCTCGATGACGTTCTCGAGCTCGCGCACGTTGCCCGGAAAGTCGTATCCGCTGAGCGCGGCCAGCGCGTCCGGCGTCATGCCCTTCACGTCCCTCCGGAACCGCCGGTTGTAGCGGCGCAGGAAATGGTTCACGAGCGCCGGAATGTCCTCGCGCCGAGTACGCAGCGGCGGCAGGCTCACGCGGACCACGTTCAGGCGGTAGTAGAGGTCCTGCCGGAAGCTTCCGTCGGCGATCGTCCGATCGAGGTCGCGGTTCGTGGCCGCGATGACACGGACGTCGACCGGATGCGCCTTCGTCGAGCCGACCGGGCGCACCTGCATCTCCTGCAGGACCCGCAGCAGCTTGACTTGAAGCCCCGGCGACAGCTCGGCGATCTCGTCCAGGAAGATCGTGCCCTCGTGCGCGCCGCGGAAGAGACCGAGCGCGTCCGACACCGCGCCCGAGAAGGCACCGCGGACGTGACCGAAGAACTCGGACTCGAGCAGGTCTTCCGGGATGGCGCTGCAGTTGACCGGGATGAATGGCCCCTTGGCGCGACCCGAGAGCCGGTGGATCGCCGCGGCGACGAGCTCCTTCCCGGTGCCGCTCTCCCCCTCGATGAGCACCGGCGAGTCGGTGGTCGCGACCTTGCTGATGATCTCCTTCACGCGCTGCATCGGCTGCGCGTTGCCGACGAGCTCGTTGACCGTGAGCTCCTCGCCCAGGCGCGCCCGGAGCGACTGGACCTCGCCCTTCAGGAAGCGCTTCTCCGTCACGCGCGCCATGAGGTGGCGCAGCTCGTCCAGGATCAGCGGCTTGGAGAGATAGTCGTAGGCGCCTTCCTTGAGGGCCTCCACGGCCGAGGCGATCGTCGGGTAGCCGGTCATCACGATGACTTATCGAGACCGCTCATCTCCGGCATGCGAATATCGGTGATCGCCGCGTCGAACAGCTCGGTCCGGATCGCCTCGAGCGCCTCCGTTCCGGTGCCGACGCACGCCACCTGGTAGCCCCACTGAGTGAGGGCTTCCTTCAGCAGCTTCAGGATCGAGGGTTCGTCGTCAACGACGAGGATCTTGGCGACTTCCATGTTCGTTTATCGACTCTAGCACGATCTGGGTGTCAAACTGACAAGCTATCTGTTGGATTTCCGGGCGCGCTCGCTTGCGGTCTGGGGGCGGCCATGTTAGCGTGGTCGTTGACTTTTTACTAGGAGACCGCACATGGCGAACACCGGGATCGTCCACCTGACCGAAGAGAATTTCGACGCCACCCTCAGCAATGATACCGGGCTCTTGATGGTGGACTTCTGGGCGGAGTGGTGCGGCCCCTGCAAATCCATCGCGCCTGTCCTCGAAGATCTCGCCAGAGAGTCGGCGGGCAAGGTGACGCTCGCGAAGGTCAACGTGGACGAGAGCCCCGGGCTCGCCGCGCGCTACGGGATTCGCTCGATCCCGACGATCCTGTTCGTGAAGCACGGCAAGGTCGCCGATCAGGTCATCGGCGCGGTGCCCAAGGCCAAGCTCCAGGCGAAGCTGGACGCGCTCGCTTAGCACGCCCCCGGCGGGAACCCGCATCAGCACCTCCGGCGTAGGCATCCCGTCCCTTTCCCCGAGCCGTGACGAGTTCAGGGCGCTCGCGGCGCAGGGCAATCTTGTGCCCGTGTTCGCCGAGCTCCCGGCCGACCTCGACACGCCCCTGTCCGCCTATCTCCGCCTGCGGCCGGGACCGTACTCGTTCTTGCTCGAATCCGTGGAAGGCGGCGAGGTGTGGGCGCGTTACTCGTTCCTGAGCGCCGATCCGCTCATGGTCCTGACCGCGAAGAACGGCCGCCTCACGCTCAGCCGGAACGGCCGGACCGAGCGGTTGCCGGAGGGTAACCCGCTCGTTGCCGTGCGGGATCTGCTTCGTCAGTTCCAGCCGGTGCCGGTGCCGGGGCTCCCGAGGTTCCAGGGCGGCGCCGTCGGCTACCTCGCGTACGACATGGTCCATCACATGGAGCGGCTGCCGCGCACCACCACCGACGACCTGGCGCTGCCGGACGCCGTGTTTTTGTTCACCGACGCGCTGCTCGTCTTCGACAACCTCCGCCACCGCCTGCTCGTCATCGCCAACGCCGTCGTGGACCGACGCGATCCCGCGTCGCTCGACCGAGCCTACGACCGCGCCGCCCTCCGCATCGGAATGACGCTCGCGAAGCTGGCGCGCCCGGCTCGCGCCCCCGCCCCGTTCTCGCTGGCCCCGGCGGCGCCGCTCCTGGCCGAGGGGGAGGCGGGGTTCACGTCGACGATGACCGAGGCGCAATTCACCGACGCGGTGCATCGGGCCAAGGAATTCATCGCCGCCGGGGACGCCTACCAGATCGTGCTCTCGCGGCGGCTCGACTGCCGCCTGACGGCCGATCCGTTCACGGTCTACCGCGCGCTCAGGACGATCAACCCGTCGCCGTACCTTTTCTTCCTCCGGCTCGGTCCGCTGTCCATCGTGGGCTCGTCCCCCGAGGTGCTCGTACGCGTCGAAGGCGATCGCGTCGACCTGCGGCCGATCGCCGGGACCCACCCGCGCGGCGCCACGGACCCCGAAGACCGCGAGATCGAGGAACGGCTCAAGAGCGACCCCAAGGAGCGCGCCGAGCACGTGATGCTTGTCGACCTTGGCCGGAACGACGTCGGGCGCGTCGCCGTGCTCGGGTCCGTCAAGGTCACCGAGTTCATGGCGATCGAGCGCTACTCCCACGTGATGCACCTGGTGAGCCACGTGACCGGCAAGCTCAAGCCCGGGAGTGATGCGTTGGACGTGCTGCAGGCATGTTTCCCGGCCGGCACGCTCAGCGGGGCGCCGAAGATCCGGGCGATGGAGGTCATCGACAAGCTCGAGCCGACCCAGCGGGGGCCCTACGGGGGTGCCGTCGGATACGTTTCCTACTCGGGCAACCTCGACTCGTGCATCACTATTCGCACCGTCGTCTGTCACGGCCGGCGCGCCTCCGTCCAGGTCGGCGCCGGCATCGTGGCCGACTCCGATCCCAAGAGCGAGTGGCTCGAGACGTGCTCCAAGGCGCGCGGCATGGTGCTGGCGCTGCGGCTGGCGGCGGGGACGTCACGGCAATGATCCTCGTCATCGACAACTACGACTCCTTCACCT
The DNA here is from genome assembly GCA_003220535.1 of Candidatus Rokuibacteriota bacterium. Lineage (GTDB taxonomy): Bacteria > Methylomirabilota > Methylomirabilia > Rokubacteriales > CSP1-6 > AR31. The sequence goes on along the minus strand of QHSU01000011.1, from coordinate 24,671 downwards.
ACAACCTCGTCCAGTATCTCGGCGAGCTGGGCGCGACGCTGGCGGTCGTGCGCAACGACGCCCTGAGCTGTGATGAGATCGCCGCGCTCGAGCCCGAGCGGGTGGTGATCTCCCCCGGACCCGGCAACCCCGATCAGGCGGGCGTCTCGCTCGAGGTGATCCGTCGACTCGGGGCCACGACGCCGATCCTCGGCGTCTGTCTCGGCCACCAGTCGATCGGCCAGGCCTACGGTGCCACCATCTCGCGCGCGAAGGCCCAGATGCACGGCAAGACCTCGGCGATCCGCCACGATGGCCGCGGCGTCTTCGCCGGCCTCGGCAACCCCTTTGTCGCGACGCGCTACCATTCCCTGGCGGTCCTGCGGGAGACCGTGCCCGACGCGCTCGAGGTGACGGCCTGGGCCGAGGACGGCGAGATCATGGGGCTCCGCCATCGGCGCCACCCCGTCGAGGGCGTTCAGTTCCATCCCGAGTCGATCCTGACGGTCGAGGGCAAACAGCTTCTCCGGAACTTCCTGAGCGGCCCTGGATGACCGACCTCGCAACTGAGCGGCGCCTGATTGAGATCATCCGGCGGGCGGCCAGGCCGGCGCCGGGGGTCCGGGTTGGAATCGGCGACGACTGTGCGGTCCTCGAGCCCGACGTCGGGAGTCTGCTCCTGGCGACCACCGACCTGCTCATCGAGGACGTGCACTTTCGCCGCCGCTGGGCCACGCCCACCGACATCGGATGGAAATCGCTGGCGGTCAACGTCTCCGACATCGCCGCGATGGGCGGCCGGCCCCGGTGGGCGCTGATCGCGCTGGCCTGCCCGGAGGCTGTGCGTGTCGACGAGGCCGAGGCCTTCTACGCCGGCGTTCAGGCGCTGGCGACCGAGTATGACGTGGTGATCGTGGGCGGGGACACGTCGGCATCGCCCCGGGGCTGGATCGTCAACGTGACGCTCCTCGGCGACGCGGCCCAGGCGCCCCTCGTCCGGTCGACGGCCGGTGTCGGGGACGTGATCGCCGTCACGGGGTCCCTCGGCCGCGCCGCCGCCGGGCTCGCCCTGCTCGAGGCAACCCCGCCCCCGACCGATATCGGCGCCGACGCCCGCGCCGATGTGACGACCGCACACCTGCGGCCGCGTCCCCGGACCCGGGAGGGGCGTTGGCTCGCTGCAGCGGGCGGGGTTACCTCGATGATCGATCTCTCCGACGGCCTCGCGACCGACCTCGGCCACGTCTGTGAAGAAAGCGGGATCGGAGCGCGGGTCGAGCTCGAACGGGTCCCCGTGGCCTCCACGGTCGACGCGGTCGCCCGGGCGCTGGATCGTGACGCGCTCGCCTGGGCTACCAGCGGCGGGGAGGACTACGAGCTCTTGCTCACCTGCAAACCGGCGGCGTTCGAGCGCCTGGCCGAGGGGCTCGCGCGCGCGACCGGCACTCGGCTCAGCGCGGTGGGCGAGATGACGGCAGCCGCCGAGGGCGTCCGGTACCTCGACGCCGGCGGGCGCGTCGTTCCGATCCGCCCGGGGTTCGAGCACTTCGTGACGGGACGCGCCCGTGCCTGAGAGCCTCGGCTTGAGACTCCTGGTGCTCGGCGCGCTCATCGTCTGCTCTGCGATCCTCACAGGCGCCGAGGCCGCGTACTTCTCCCTCGGCCGCGCGCGGCTCAGACACGTCGCCCCGAAAGGGGAGACCCAGGGCGAGCCGAAGCCGCTCATCGAGCGCCCGCACGAGCTGCTCGTCACGCTGCTCGTCGGCATCACGGTGATCAACATCGGGGCGGCCGCCCTGGCCGCCGCGATCGCCGACGATCTCTTCGGACCGAACTGGGGGCGGATCGTCCAGATCGTCGTGCTGATCTTCGTCCTCACGACCTTCGGTGAAGTCCTCCCGATGACGCTCGCGGTCAAGTACCCCGAGGGGTTCCTGGCCTTCGCCGGCCGGCCGGTCGCGTGGCTCGGCGTGCTGCTTGCACCGGTGCGCGCCGCGCTCGCGGCGCTGTCGACGCTGACGGTGCGGCTCATCGGCCGCCAAGCGGCGGAGCAGGCGATGTTGAGCGAAGAGGAGCTGCGAACGCTCGTCGACGTCGGCGCCAGCGAGGGCGTCGTCGAGCGCGAAGAGCGCGAGATGATCCACAAGGTGTTCGAGCTCGAGGACACGCTCGTCCGCTCGGTCATGGTGCCGCGGCCCGACATGGTCTGCCTCGACGTCGAGACGCCGCCCGCCGAGATCCTGCCGGCGCTCCGCCAGCACCTGCATTCACGCGTGCCGGTGTACGAAGGCTCGATCGACGTCATCGTGGGGCTCCTGTACACGAAGGACCTGCTGCCCTACTTGGACGGGCTGCCGCCGGACTTCGAGCTCCGCGCGCACCTGCATCCGCCGTACTTCGTGCCCGAGTCGAAGCGCGCGGACATGCTGCTCCAGGAGTTCCAGGCCAAGCGCCTCCACATGGCAATCGTCGTGGACGAGTACGGCGGCACGGCCGGCCTCGTCACCCTGGAGGACCTGCTGGAGGAGCTGGTGGGCGAGATCGCCGACGAGTACGACGAGCCCGAGCGACTGATCCAGCGGGTGGACGCGACGACCTTCCGGGTCGCCGGCAAGCTGCCGATCGAGCAGCTGAATGCCGTGACCGGCCTGCGGATCTCCAACGAGGGCTACGACACGGTCGCCGGCTGGGTCCTCGACCTGTTCGGGCGCGTGCCCCGACGGGCCGAGCGCACCGAGACACCGGAGCTGCGGGTGACCGTCGAGAAGGTCGAGCGGACGCGAATTCTCGAGGTGCTCGTCGCGCTCAAGAAGCCCGCGCCGAAGGAGGCGGCCGCGTGAGCTTCCTCTGGCTCGCCGCCCTGTGTCTGCTGCTCACGATGTTCTTCTCGGCGACGGAGATGGCGTTCATCGCGGCCAACCGGCTCCGGCTCCGCCACCTCGCCGAGGAAGGCAGCAGCACCGCGGCCCTCTACCTCGAGGCGTTCCGCCAGCCCGAGCGGGCGCTCTCGACCGCGATGATCGGCGTGACGGTGGCCCACATCGTCGCCGGCTCGGCGGTGACCTGGAGCCTCCTGCCCGTGCTCGGGGCGTGGGCACCGCTCGTGGCGACATTCCTGTTGACCCCGGTGATGCTGGTCTTCGGCGAGATCATCCCGAAGGCCATCGCGCGCGAGTGGGCGACGAGCCTGATCCTCAAGCTCTACCGGCCGCTGACCTGGGCCGCGACACTGCTGGTGCCGTTCGTGGCGTTCGCGAACTTCGTCGTCGGGGCGCTCTTGAGGACCTTCGGCGGGCGCCAGCTCGACATGCGCGCGTTCGTCTCGCGCGAGGAGCTGAAGGCGCTGCTCCAGATGGAGCCTGGTGAAGCGGATGTGACGACCCACGAGGCCCAGCTGATCGACAAGATCTTCGATCTCGGCGACACGACCGTGCGCGAGGTCATGGTGCCGCTGGTCGAGGTCGCCATGCTGCCCGACACCGCCACGCCGCGCGAGGCCATCGCCTTCGTCAGGGACCGCGGGTTCTCGCGGATCCCCATCTACCGGCAGCGCGAGACCAACATCGTGGGCGTGGTCGGGGCGAAGGACCTCCTGAGCCGCGGTGCGTCGGTGGGGATCGTGGACGCGCTCAAACGCCCGCCGTACTATGTGCCGGAAACCAAGCGTATCGACGACCTGCTGCGCGAGATGCAGCGTAACCGCTCGCACATGGCCGTGGTCGTGGACGAGTACGGCGGCTCGACCGGCGTCGTGACGCTCGAAGATATCCTCGAGGAGATCGTGGGCGACATCCACGACGAGCACGAGCGGACGCCCGCGCCGGCCGAGCGGCTGCCCGACGGAAGCTACCGGGTCCCCGCGCGCGCGAACATCGACGAGCTGAACGAGGCATTCGACTGGAATCTGCCGAAGCGAGACTATGAGACCGTCGCGGGGCTCGTGCTCGCGACCCTGCACCGGATTCCCCGGGCCGGCGAGGAGTTCCAGATCGGGGGCTACTCGATCACGGTGCTCGAGTCCGACGCGCGACGCGTCATCTCGGTAAAGATCGTGCCGGTCGCCGGCACCAACCAAGGAGGGTCCTGAGCATGGCTGGAACGATGGTCGAGTTCGCGTCGAATGGTAGCAAGACCGCGGCGTACCTGGCGACCCCTGCCTCCGGAAAGGGGCCGGGCGTGCTGGTGCTCCAGGAGTGGTGGGGTCTCGTCGGACACATCAAGAACGTCTGCGACCGTTTCGCCGCCGAAGGCTTCACGGCGCTCGCCCCGGACATGTACCACGGCAAGACGGCCAGCGAGCCCGACGGCGCCGGCAAGCTCTTCATGGCGCTCAACATCGCGCAGGCGGAGCGGGATCTGCGAGGCGCCGCGACCCACCTGCTGGGCCAGTCGTCGACGACGAAGATCGGCGCCGTGGGCTTCTGCATGGGCGGCCAGCTCGCCCTCTACGCCGCGACGCTCAACCCCGCGGTCGGCGCCTGCGTCAACTTCTACGGCATCCACCCGAACGTGAAGCCCGACTACACGAAGCTCTCGGGGCCCGTCCTCGGCCTCTTCGCCGAGAAGGACGGCTTCGTGACGCCCCAGGTCGCCAAGGACACCGACGCGGCCATCAAGAAGGCCGGCAAGCAGTCCGAGTTCCACATCTACCCGGGCGTGGACCACGGCTTCTTCAACGACGATCGCGCGGACGTCTACGACAAGGCCGGCGCGACCGACGCCTGGAAGCGCACACTGGCCTTCTTCCGCCAGAGTTTGAAGTAGCCGCTCGGCGCAAAACGGCAACGAGGGGCGCCTCCGCCTTCGGCTCCTCGTTGCCGCGTTCCTTCCGGGGAGGCGAACCGACGCCGGATGAGCCGACGGTCTTCTCGGTGGACGGCTCCCGCACGCCGCTGGCGAAACGCTCGGAGCCGCATGAGTCGAACGCTGCGCGAATCGCGCGACAGGGCGGTGAGTGGATGCGCATCGTCGTGACGGGCCTCGTGGCCACCTACCCGCTGGGCGGCGTGGCCTGGGACTACCTGACCTACGTCGACGGCTTCCGCCGGCTCGGCTGCGACGTCCTTTACCTCGAGGACACCGGGCAGTGGATGTACGACCCGGTGCAGCAAACCTTCACGGAGGACGTGAGCGTCAACGTCCGTTACCTCAGCGAGGGGCTGCGCCTCATCGAGGCGCCGCACGACGCCTTTTCCGTCCGCGCGCCCGACGGCACCTACTACGGCGCGAGCTGGCAGGCGGTGGAGCGCTTCTGCCGGTCCGCCGACCTGTTCCTGAACATCTCCGGATCCTGCTGGCTCCGCGACGAATACCGCGGCGCCAAGCGCACCGCCTACCTGGACTCGGACCCGGGCTACACCCAGGCCAAGCTGCTCGCGAAGGAACGCGGGTATGCCTCGCGCGACGATCTGTTCTCGGTGGATCTGATCCATCAGCACGACCGCTTCTTCACCTTCGCCGAAAACATCGGTCAGCCCGATTGCCTCGTCCCCGCCTGCGGGCTGCGCTGGGTCCCGACGCGCCAGCCGGTCGTCCTGGAACGCTGGCCCTACCACCACGATCCCCGTGCCGAGCGCTTCACGACGGTCATGTCGTGGAAGACCGATGTCACCCCTCCGGTGATCGATGGCGTCCGCTACGGCGGTAAGGACCTCGAGTTCACCCGGTTCCTCGAGCTGCCACGGCGCGTGCGGGCGCCGCTCGAGGTGGCGATCGCGGGCGCGGCTCCGCTCGACCGCCTGCGCGAGCACGGATGGCACGTAGTGAGCGCGCCGGAGCGGTCGGCGACGATGCAGTCCTACCGGACGTACCTCGCCGGGTCCCGGGGCGAGTGGAGCGTCGGCAAGAACATCTACGTCGCGCTGCGCACCGGCTGGTTCAGCTGCCGCAGCGCCATGTATCTCGCCCTCGGCAAGCCCGTGGTCGTACAGGACACCGGATGGAGCAGCCACTATCCGACGGGAGAGGGCTTGCTCACCTTCGAAACCCTCGAGCAGGCCGCCGCGGCCCTCGACGCGGTCGACGGGGACTACGGGCGCCACTGCGACGCAGCCCGCGCGATCGCCGAGCGGGAGTTCGCGGCCGAGAAGGTCCTCTCCCGGCTGCTCACGGACTGCGGCCTCGGGTAAGGCCGCGACCGCCCCCGACGTGAGCGTCACGGTCTGCATTGGCACCTCCAACACTCTCGGCTATCCCCAGGGCGGGCACCTGTGGGTCTTCCTGAACTGGGCCCTGGGCTTCCGCGCCGCCGGCGCTGAGCGCGTGATCTGGCTGGACGTGGCCGACCTCGACGACCCGCCCGCAGGGCGGCGCGAGCGCATCGCACTGCTGAGGTCCCGGCTCGCGCCCTACGGCCTCTCCGACGCCGTCGCGCTCGTTACGCCCGACGGGAAGGCCCTCCCCGACGACGACGCGGGGTGTCTGGGGCCCGACGCGGCGGCGGCGGCCGACTTCCTGTTCGACCTGCGCTGGAACCTTCCCGGGGCGCTCGTGCGGCGCTTCCGCCGGTCGGCGTTCCTGGACATCGACCCGGGCATACTGCAGATCGCGATCGAACGCGGGCGCATGCGGCTGGCGCCGCACGACGTGTACTTCACGATCGGCGAGGGCGTTGGCGCTCCGGGATGGGCTTACCCCACCCTGGGGCAGACCTGGATCCACGTCCCGCCCTGCGTCAGCACGCAGCACTGGCCCGCGCAGCCGCCGCCGTCGGACGGCGCCTACACGACCGTCTCCCACTGGGAGATGAAGGAGTGGATGATCGACGCCGATGGCACCGCGTACAAGAACGACAAGCAGGCGGCCTTCCGTGCGTTCCTCGAGCTACCCCGGAGCGTGTCGGCGCGGCTCGAGCTTGCGATCCACCTGGCCGGCGACCGCGCCGAGCAGGCGATCGTGGAAGCGCACGGCTGGCAGGTCAGGGAGGCGCACGACGTCGCCGCCTCTCCGCAAGACTTTCAGCGCTATGTCCAGCGATCGCGCGGCGAGTTCGGCTGCGCCAAGCCCGCCTTCGTGAGGATGCGCACCTCCTGGATCAGTGACCGGACCGTCTGCTACCTGGCGTCCGGACGCCCGGTCGTGATCCAGGACACCGGGCCGAGCCGGTATCTCGACGGGCGCGCTGGCGTCCGGCGGTTCCGCACACTGGAGCAGGCGACCGCGTGCGTGCACGACGTCGAGGCCGCCTACGCCGCCCACGCCTCCGCAGCCCGGGCCCTGGCCGAAGAGCACTTCGACGCCCGCGCGGTGGCGTCGCGCGTGCTGGATTACGTGATCGGATGAGGTATCACCTCGGCGACTTCTGGAAGACTTGGTGGCCCCAGAGCCACTCGTCCTGCCAGACACGGACGAAGCCCAACGCCTTCAGACGCTCGAAGGTCGGTCCGAAGTCGTGGACGATGTGCTGCGGCCGGTCCTCGTCGGCCTCGGCGGCGATCCGCGCGTAGAGAAAGCCGCCCGCCTTGAGCGTGGCCGCGAGTCGATCGACCGTTTCCACCGGATCGACGAGATGTTCGAAGACGTCCATGGCGGTCACAAGGTCGAACGCGTCGGCGGGAAGGTTCGCGGTCTTGAGGTCGACGTAGGTGGCCGCCAGCTGGCGCAGGTCGAGGCGCCACGCGCTGAAGCGGAGCAGCGTCGAGCTGATATCGGCCAGGGTCACGTCGAACCCGTGCCTGGCGAAGAGGATCGAGCCCGAACCCACCCCGGCACCGAAGTCGAGATAGCGGCGGCCACCGTGGCGCCGCGCGAAGTGCAGCGCGGTGACATAGGAGAGCGGCGAGGCATCCTCGGTCAGGGTGTGCCACCACATGAGTTCGTAGATGGTGTTCCGACTCTGGTCATAGAACTGCTCGATCGAGTGGCGGCTGCCCGGGATCACCTGCGCCTGCCACTCGCCCTTGAGGACGGCGACGGCGCGCGCGCACCGGGCCTCGATCTCGGCCGGGTCCGCGCACGACATGTATGTGCCGAGCTCAGAGAGGAGGCTCTCGCGCAGCGTCGGGTGCCCTTCCAGGATGAGGGCGTCGGCCCACGTGCGACGGTAGTTGTCGAGCAGCCGCTCCTGCTCACGGGTGAACGCCTCCACGCTGAGCTGCTTTTCGTCGACCGCGCGCCATAGCTCCTTCAGACGATCGGGCAGCAGCTGGTCCATGGCCCCTCCCTGGTGAGCGGATGACCGGACGTCGGCGAGCGACTTCCGCCAGTGAACGCCAGGCCCTCGTGGACGAGTCTCACCTGAAGTTCCCTGCGAACTCGGTGGACCAGATCAGAAGCTCGATTTTGATCTGTCGAGACAATCCAGATCCGGCCCGACTCGTCGAGCCCGTCGACGGCACGGCCCACGCGGTCTATCTCATCGTACAATTCGCGTCCGACCTCCGCAATGCACACAGCTTGACTCGCTCCCGCGGTCCGCATCAGGTGTGTCGCGAGCGAGGATGTCGAGGCCATAGGGTGCGCGTCCCCCGAGAGGTTGGGCAACTATCAGCCCGATGGCAGGCGTCGGGCCACGACGTCTTCTGCATGAGCTCGCGGCCTCGAGCGGAGACCGCGGGCAGGACCAGACCGGATGGTTCAGCGATCGACGACACAGTGCGGGGCGCTGAGACCAACTACGCGGACGCGGCGGCGGCCTTCTCTTTCCGCTTCCGCTTGCCGGTGGCGCCGGCTTCGCCCCGGGGCGCGCGTTCCTTCTTGTCGCGCTTCTGGTCCTTGTCCTTCGGCGTCTCGACGCGGTCGACCAGCTCGAGGAACACCATGGGCGCGGCATCGCCGGGGCGCGGGCCGGCCTTGATGATCCGGGTGTAGCCGCCGTTCCGGTCGGCGAAGCGCGCGGCGATCGTGTCGAAGAGGCGGCCCACCACCTCGGTGTCGGGGACCATCGACAGCACCTGGCGACGCGCGTGGAGGTTCTCGCGCTTGGCCAGGGTGATCATGTGATCGGCCAGGCCGCGCACCGCTTTGGCCTTCGCCTCGGTCGTGGTGATGCGCTCGTGCCGGAACAGCGCGACGAGCAGGTTGCGGAACAGCGCCCAGCGGTGCTGCGTGAGCCGGCCGAGCTTGTAGCCGGCGTTCCGGTGCCTCATCGCGTGACGCCTCCCTCGATCTCTGAAGGGTTCGGCTCGCCGCCGCGGTGGCGGCTCACCTCACACTACCCCGGCCGAGCGCGCCGAGCACGTTGGGATCGATGCGCATGCCGAGTGACAGCCCGAGCGCGCCGAGCGCCGTCTTGATCTCGTCGATCGACTTTTCGCCGAGGTTCTTCACGTGCTCGAGGTCGCCTTCGTTCTTCTGGACGAGATCGACGACCAGGTTCAATTCGGCGTTCTTCAGCGCATTGATGGCGCGCGCCGGCAGCGCCAGCTCCTCGAGCGTCTTGCCGAGGGCATCGCGGAGGAACGCCTCGCCGTCCGCGCCCTCCGCCTCTTCGTCCTCGCGCGGCACGCCGGCCGCCAGCGGGTGGAAGTGGTCCTTGAGATAGGTCGACGCCCGCGTCAGCGCGTCGTCGGGGCTCACCGAGCCGTTCGTCCAGACCTCGACCACCAGCTTCTCGTAGTCGGTGATCTTCCCGAGCCGTGACATCTCGACGTTATAGGCCACCCGCGTGATGGGCGAGTACGCGGCGTCGAGCGCCAGCGCGCCGGCCGGGACGGCCACGGTGGCGCGATCGACCGCCTCGTAGCCCCGGCCGATACCCACGCCGAGCTCGATCGTCACTCGCGTGGCGGACTCGATGGTGAAGAGGTGGATTTCGGGATTCACCACCTCGATGTCGGTCTCGGGGACGTCCGCGCCCGTCACGGTCTTCGGCCCGCTCACCTCGATCCGGAGGATCTTGGACTCTCCCGACGGCACCTGGATCGAGAGCTTCTTGAGGTTGAGCAGGACATCGACGGTGCTTTCCTTGACCCCGGGGATCTTGGCCTCGGCGCTCTTCACGCCGTCGATCCGCACCCAGGACACGGCCGCGCCCGGCACGACCGCGAGCAAGGTCCGCCGGAGCGAGTTCCCGACGGTGAGCGCATAGCCCTTCTCGAAGGGCTCGGCGACGAGCCGGCCGTACTGGTCGCTCAGGATCTCCCACTCGACCTTTTTCGGCTTCTGAAATGGAATCCGTGGCATAGCCTTCCTTACTTGCTGTACAGCTCGACGATGAGCTGCTCGGCGACGGGGATCTGGATGTCGTCACGCAGCGGCAGGCTCCGGACGACGCCCTTCTTCTCGTTCGGCTCGAGCTCGAGCCACTGCGGCACCTGGCCGCGGCCGGCGTTGAGGTTGTCGTCGAGCCGCGCCTGCAGCTTGGACGTCGGTCGCAGCTGAACCGCGTCGCCGACCTTCACGAGGAACGACGGGATCGACACCTTCCGGCCGTTCACCTGGAAGTGGCCGTGGGCGACCATCTGCCGGCCTTCCCGACGCGAGGCCGCGAACCCGAGCCGGTGCACGACGTTGTCGAGACGCAGCTCGAGGAGCCGCAGGAGATTCTCGCCGGTGACGCCCTTCTCGGCCTCCGCCCACTGGAAGTACTTGCGGAACTGGCTCTCCAGCACGCCGTAGATCCGTTTCGCCTTCTGCTTCTCGCGGAGCTGGACGCCGAAGGCGGTCAGCTTGCCGCGGTTGAGCCCGTGCTGGCCGGGCGGGTAGTTGCGTCGCTCGATCGCGCACTTGTCCGTGAAGCAGCGCGCGCCCTTCAGGAAGAGCTTCATACCCTCGCGTCGGCAGAGTCGGCACTTCGCGTCGCGATACCGCGCCATCGCCGCGCCCTACACCCGCCGCCGCTTCGGCGGGCGGCACCCGTCGTGGGGGATCGGCGTCACGTCACGGATCGAGGTGATTTCGAGGCCGGCGGCCTGCAGCGAGCGGATGGCCGCCTCTCGACCCGCGCCCGGGCCGCGCACGAAGACCTCGACCTGCTTGAGGCCGTACTCCATCGCCTTGCGCGCGGCGAGCTCGGAGGCCGTCTGGGCGGCGAAGGGCGTGCTCTTGCGCGAGCCCTTGAACCCGGCGCTGCCGGCGCTCGACCAGGACACGACGTTGCCCATCCGGTCCGTGAGCGTGACGATCGTGTTGTTGAACGTCGCCTGGATGTGGGCGATGCCGGTGCGCACCTCGCGCCGCTCGCGCTTCTTGCCACCCTTCTTCCGTGGTGTCGGTTTCGCCTCTTCGGCCATGCCTTACGCTCCTGCCTTCTTCGGCGCGGCCGCCGCCGGGGCGGCCGCGGGCGCCGCCGGCGCCGACGCCGGCTTCTTCTTCACCATCACGCCACGTCGCTTCCCCTTCCGCGTTCGGGCGTTGGTGTGCGTGCGCTGCCCCCGCACCGGGAGCCCGCGCCGATGCCGTATTCCACGGTACGCGCCGATGTCCATGAGCCGCTTCACGTTCATCGAGATATCGCGGCGCAGGTCGCCTTCGACCTTGAGCTCACGCTCGATGATCTCGCGGATCCGATTCACCTCGTCGTCCGTCCACGCCTTCACGCGCTTGCCGGGATCGACGTTGGCCCGGAGCAGAATGCGCCGCCCCGTGGACCGCCCGAGACCGTAGATGTACGTCACCGCGATTTCGCCCCGCTTTTCCCGGGGCAGATCCACTCCCGCCACTCGTGCCATAGTCGCCTCCGCCCGCTCTCAGCCCTGTCGCGCTTTGTGGCGCGGGTTCTTGCAGATGATCCGCGTCACGCCGCGCCGCTTGACGATCTTGCAGTGCTCGCAGCGCACCTTGATCGACGGTCGTACCTTCATCGCTCGCTCGTCCCCTTCCTACTTGAACCGATAGGTGATCCGGCCTCGGGTGAGGTCGTACGGCGACAGCTCGACCTTCACGCGGTCGCCGGGCAGGATACGGATGAAGTTCATCCGCATCTTCCCGCTGACGTGCGCGAGCACCTTGTGCCCGTTCTCGAGCTCGACCCGGAACATCGCGTTGGGCAGAGGCTCGACGACCATCCCTTCGACCTCGATCGCATCTTCTTTAGGCATCGTTCGTCATCGTCCTTGACTCGCATGCGCCCTGGGCGCCGTCTGCGCCGACTGGCCGGTCCGGCTCGTCAGCACCTCGGGGCCGTTCTCGGTCACCGCCACGGTGTGCTCGAAGTGCGCCGCCAGGCTACCGTCCTGCGTCACCGCCGTCCAGCCGTCGTCCAGGATCCTGACCTCCCAGCTCCCCATCGTCACCATCGGCTCGATCGCCAGCACCATCCCGGCCCGGAGCTGTGGACCGCGTCCCGGGTCCCCGAAGTTGGGGATCTGGGGCTCTTCGTGCAGCGCCCGCCCGATGCCGTGCCCCACGAAGGCGCGCACGACCGCGAACCCGTGCGCCTCGACGTGTGACTGGACTGCGTGCGACACGTCCGACAGGCGCCGGCCCGGCCGGCACTCCTGGATCGCCCGGTCCAGGCTCTCCCGCGTGACGTCCAGGAGCTTCTGGACCTTCGGGGGCACCGTGCCGATGGGCAGCGTGAACGCGCAGTCTGCGTAGTAGCCCTCGACGATGCACCCGAGGTCGAGGCCGACGATGTCCCCCTCGTGGATCTTGCGCCGCGGTGACGGGATACCGTGCACGACTTCCTCGTTGATCGAGACGCAGACCGTCGCCGGGAACCCGCGATAGCCCTTGAAGGCGGGCGCGGCGCCTTCGCGGTGGATGTAAGCCTCGACGTCCTCGTCGATGTCGAGCGTCGACATCCCCGGGCGGACGGAGGTGCGCAGACGGTCCATCAAACCCGCCAGGATGTGACCGGCGCGGCGCATGAGCCCGATCTCGCGCGTCGACTTGAGCACGATCATCGTTCGGCGCCCACGGCGTTCCGGATCGCCTCCCGGATGGCGGCCACCGGTCCCTCGCCGGACACGGTGGTGAGCTGGTTGCGCGCGCGGTAGTAGTCGAGCAGGGGCACCGTCTGCCGTCGGTAGACCTCGAGGCGATTCCGCACGGTGGCCTCGCGGTCGTCGTCCCGCTGATAGAGCTCGCCACCACACGCGTCGCAGACGCCGGCGCGCTTCGGAGGGCTCGACGTCAGGTGGTACGTGTGGCCGCATGCGCGGCAGACGCGCCGGCCCGTCAGCCGGCGCAAGAGCTCGGGCTCGGAGACGTCGAAGTAAACCACCGCGTCGAGCGTCTGGCCGAGGTCCTTCAAGAGCTTTGCGAGTGCCTCCGCCTGGGCGATCGTCCGCGGAAAGCCGTCGAGGATGAAGCCCTTCGCCGCGTCGGCCGCGCCGAGGCGCTCGGCCATCAACCGGATGATCACGTCGTCGGGGACGAGCGCGCCTTGATCCATGTAGCGCTTGGCCTCGGCGCCGACCGCCGTCCCCGCCGCTACCGCCTCGCGCAGCATGTCGCCGGTCGCCAGGTGGAGCACACCCCACTCGCGCGCAAGCTCACGCGCCTGCGTGCCCTTGCCGGCACCGGGAGGTCCGAGGAACGCGACGCGCACGCTCAGCTCCGCGCGAACGCGCCCGAGCGCGACTTGGATTTCTTCAGGAAGCCCTCGTAGTTGCGCATGAGCAGGTGCGATTCCATTTGCCGCACGGTGTCGAGCGCCACGCCGACCACGATCAGGAGACTCGTCCCACCGAAATAGAACGGTACGTTGAACCACCGGATCAGGTAGTCCGGGAGCACCGAGATCAGGGCGAGGAACAGCGCCCCCGGCAGCGTGATGCGCGTGAGCGTCCGGTCGATGTACTCCGCCGTCTTCTTGCCCGGCCGCACGCCCGGGATGAAGCCGCCGTACTTCTTCATGTTGTCGGCCAGGTCGATCGGGTTGAACACGATCGCCGTGTAGAAGTAGGCGAAGAAGACGATCAGCGCCATGTACGACACGGTGTAGAAGACGCGTCCCGGCGACATCGCATCGGCGATCAGCTGCATCCACGGGTGCGGGACGAAGCGCGTCAGGGTCGCCGGGAACAGGATCAGCGAGGACGCGAAGATGACCGGGATGACGCCGGCGGTGTTGATCCGCAGCGGGATGTGCGTCGACTGGCCGCCGTAGACGCGCCGGCCGACGACGCGCTTGGCGTACTGCACGGGGATCTTCCGCTGCCCCTCCTGCATGAGGACGACCGCCGCGGTCACGGCGATCATCACCACGATGATCGCGCCGACGACGAAGAGCTTCAGCTCGCCGGTCGACAGGAGGGTGTACGAGGCGGTGATGGCCGACGGCAGCCGCACGACGATGCCCGCGAAGATGATCAGCGAGATCCCGTTGCCGATCCCCTTCTCGGAGATCTGCTCGCCCATCCACATGATCAGCGCGGTCCCCGCGGTCAGGGTGACCATCGTCAGCAGCCGGAACCCCCAGCCGGGTGTCGGTACGATCGAGAGGCCCGTGGGGCTCCGCATGCTCTCGAGCCCGTACGCGATGCCGAGCGCCTGGACCCCCGACAGCACGATCGTGCCGTACCGGGTGTATTGGGTGATCTTCTTGCGGCCCGCCTCACCTTCCTTCGCGAGCCGCTCGAGCGTCGGGACGACGACGGTCAAGAGCTGCAGGATGATCGAGGCCGAGATGTACGGCATGATGCCGAGCGCGAAGATGGACAGGCGCCGCAGATTACCGCCGGAGAAGAGGTCGACCATCCCGAGGAGCGTGCCCTGGACCTGATCGAAGAACTGGGAGAGTGCGTGCCCGTCGATCCCGGGGGTGGGCACGTGGGCCCCCAGCCGATACGCGACCAGCAGCACCGCGGTCATGATGACGCGGCGCTTCAGCTCCGGGATCTTGAAGACGTTCTGGAAGCTCTGGAGGCTCTCGATCACGAAGCCGGCACCCGCTCGGCAATCGGCTCGACGCGACCGCCCCTGGCCTCGATCTTCGCGCGCGCCGACTCGCTCACCGCGTGCGCGCGCACCGTCAGCGCGTGCGCGACGTCCCCCTCGCCGAGCACCTTCACGCGCGACCGCCCGCTGAGCTTGATCAGGCCCGCCTGGGCGAGGCTGTCGGGATCGACCACGGCGTTAGCCGCGAACCCGACCAGCGACTTGAGGTTCACGACGGCGTAGACGGTCTTCCCACCATGGGGGAGGAAGCCGCGCTTCGGCAAACGCCGGTAGAGCGGCATCTGACCGCCCTCGAAGCCGCCGGTCTTTCCGCCGCCGGACCGGGCCCTGTGGCCCTTGTGGCCCTTGCCGGACGTCTTGCCGTGGCCGGAGCCCGGGCCGCGCCCGATCTTCTTGCGCCGCTTCGTGGCACCCGGCGCCGGGCGCAGCTCCTCAAGCCTCACGCGTCACCTCGAGCACGTGGGTCACCTTCGCAATCATGCCGCGAATCGTCGCCGAATCCGTGTGGCTGACGGACTGACGAATCCGGCGGAGCCCCAGCGCCTTGACGGTCGCCTCCTGCTTGGGGGAGAGACCGATGAGCGAGCGCCTGAGGGTCACCTTAAGCTTCTTGTCTGGCACCGACCGCCTCCTCCACGACGGCGCCGTCGCCGCGCCGGCGAGCCGCGTGCAGGTCCTGAAGGCGCTTGATCCGGCGCAGGGCGTCGATCGTGGCCTTGAGCACGTTGTGGGGGTTGTTGGAGCCGAGGGTCTTCGTGAGGATGTCCTGCACGCCCGCCGCCTCGAGGATCGGTCGCACGGCGCCGCCCGCGATGACTCCCGTGCCCGGCACGGCCGGCTTCAGGAAGACCCGGCCGGCGCCGAAGTGGCCGGTGATCTCACAGGGGATCGTCGTATCCTTCAACGGCACGAAGATCAGGTCCTTCTTGGCGTGCTCCACCGCTTTCCGGATCGCCTCCGGCACCTCGTGGGCCTTGCCGAGGCCGACGCCCACGTGGCCGCGACCGTCGCCGACGACGACCAGCGCCGTGAACGAGAACCGCCGGCCGCCCTTGACGACCTTGGCCACGCGGTTGATGGAGACGACGCGATCGTTCAGCTCCAGCACGCTCGGATCGATCTTCGCTTCCGCCACTTCCCTATCTCTCCCTTGTTGGGAGAAGGGGGCTCCGCCCCCCTCTCGACTCCCCCGCGAACACCCGGGGCGTCAGGCTCCGCATGCCTAAAACACCAGTCCGCCGGCGCGGGCCGCATCGGCGAGCGCCTTCACACGTCCGTGGTACATGTAGCCGCCGCGATCGAACACCACGCGGTCGATCCCCTGCGCCTTGGCCTTCTCGGCCAGGAGCTCCCCGACGAGCTTGGCCGCCGCGACGTTGCCCCCCGAGGGCTGACGCGCACGGAACATCTTGCTCCGGCTGTCCACGGCCAGAAGCGTCCGCCCCGCGTCGTCGTCCACCAGCTGGGCATAGATGTGGTTCAAGCTGCGGAACACGGCCAGCCGCGGCCGCGTCCCCGAGCCGCGCACGTACCGGCGTAGCCGCCGGTGCCGGATGTCCCGCGAAACCCGCCGTTCCTTCGTGATCACTTGGCCCCCGCTCCCGCCTTCTTGCCGACCTTCCGGCGGACCACCTCGTCCGAGTACCTGATCCCCTTGCCCTTGTACGGATCGGGCTCGCGCAGCGAGCGAAGCTTCGCAGCCGTCTGGCCGAGCAGCGCCTTGTCGGCGCCGCGCAGTGTGATGGCGACCTGACGCTCGATCTCGGCCGTGATGCCCTCCGGCAGCGGGAAGATCACGGGATGCGAGTAGCCCAGCGCCAACGTGATCACCCGCCCCTGGACCTGGGCGCGGTAGCCGATGCCCACGATGTCGAGCTTTCGCTCGAAGCCGTCCTTGACGCCCGTCACCATGTTCGCGACCAGGGCCCGCGCCAGACCGTGCAGCGCGCGCGTCTTGCGATCGTCACCGCTCCGCGAGATCACGAGCTGGTTGTTCTCGAGCTTCGCGCTGAGCCCCGCCGGGACCGGTTGCATCAGCTTGCCCTTCGGCCCCTCCGCGCTCACGGTGGCGCCGTCGATCTGGATCTTCACGCCCTGGGGGATGCTGACGGGTTTTCGGCCGATGCGTGACATGCGGTTCCTCTACCACACGTAGGCGAGGACTTCGCCGCCGACCTTCTGCTTGCGCGCATCGCGGCCCGTCACGACGCCCTTCGACGTCGACACCAGCGCGACGCCCATCCCGGCCAGGATGGACGGGATCCGGTCGTGGGTGACGTACACCCGGCGCCCGGGAGTCGACACCCGGACGAGCCCCGAGATCATCTTCTCGTTGCCCACACCGTACTTGAGATACACGCGCAGGGTTCCCTGCTTCTGGTCCTCGAGCAACCGGAAGTTCTTGATGAAGCCTTCGTCCTTCAGGATCTCGGCGATACGCACCTTGAGCCGCGAGGCGGGGATGTCCACCTTCTCGTGCTCGGCGCCGCTCGCGTTGCGGATGCGCGTCAGGAGGTCGGCGATCGGATCGCTTCGCATACGGCCCCTACCAGCTCGCCTTCACGATGCCCGGAACCTCGCCCTTGAGCGCCAGCTCGCGAAAGCAGAGCCGGCACATCTCGAACTTCCGGAGGTAGCCGCGCGGGCGGCCGCACAGCTTGCACCGGGAATAGGCGCGCGTGCTGAACTTCGGTTGACGCTGAGACTTCATGATGAGCGCGGTCTTCGCCATATGCGGCTACTCCCTGAACGGCATTCCGAGGTGCGTGAGGAGCACCTTCGCGTCTTCGTCCGTGCGCGCCGTCGTCACGATGCTGATGTCCATGCCGCGCACCTTGTCCACCTTGTCGTAGACGATCTCCGGAAAGATCAGCTGCTCGCGGAGGCCGAGCGCGTAATTGCCCCGCCCGTCGAAGCCCTTGGGCGGCACACCCCGGAAGTCGCGCACGCGCGGCAGCGCGACGTTGATCAGCCGGTCGAGGAACTCGTACATCCGGGCCCCGCGGAGCGTGACCTTCGCGCCGATCGGCACGCCCTCGCGCAGCTTGAAGTTCGCGATCGACTTCTTCGCCTTCGTGATGACGGGCCGCTGGCCCGCGATCGCCTGCAGGTCGGCGGTCGCGAAGTCGAGCACCTTGGCGTTTTCCCGCCCCTCGCCCACGCCCATGTTGATGACGACCTTCTCGAGGCGCGGGACCTGGTACGGGTTCGCGTACCCGCGCTCCTTCATGACCGCCTGGACCACCGTCTTGTGGTAGAGGTCCTTGAGCCGCGGGGGCGTCTCGCCGGTCCCCTTCGGGCGCCCCTTGGCGACGGCCGCCGCCGGCGCGGCCGCCCCCTGGCCCTTCTTCGGCTGGGCCTTCGCCGCCGGCGGCTTGGTCGCCGGGGTCTTCTGCGCGGTTCCCTGCTCTTTCGCCATGACCTCAGCCCTTGTCGATCGCTTCGCCGCAGCGCTTGCAGACGCGGAGCTTGCGCCCGTCGGCGAGGACCTTGATCCCGCTGCGCGTCGGCTTGTCACATCGGCCGCAGACGACCAGCACGTTGGACAGCGCCAGCGGGCTCTCGCGCTCGATGATGCCGCCCTGCCGCAGCTTCTGCGTCGGCCGCTGGTGCTTCTTCATCATGTTGAGCTTCTCGACCAGCACGCGTCCGGCGACGGGCAGCACGCGCAGGACCTTGCCGCGCTTGCCGCGCTCCTTGCCGCTGATGACCGCCACCGTGTCTCCGCGTCGGACGTGGACGTGCTGCATCAGATGACCTCGGGCGCGAGCGAGATGATCTTGGTGAACTGTCGCTCGCGCAGCTCGCGTGCCACCGGGCCGAAGATGCGCGTGCCCACCGGGTTCTCGTCGGGCTTGATCAGGACCACCGCGTTGCGATCGAAACGGATGTACGATCCGTCCCGCCGCCGAACCTCCTTGACGGTCCGCACCACGACGGCGCGCGCCACTTCGCCCTTCTTCACCGTGCCGTCCGGCGCCGCCTCCTTGATGGCGACGATGACCGTGTCCCCGAGCGAGGCGTAGCGCTTGTTGGCGCCGCCCATCACCCGGATACACTGGACCTTCTTGGCCCCGGAGTTGTCCGCTACGTCGAGCATCGAGCGCGGTTGGATCATCGGCTAGGACACGTGGCTCAGAACCTTGCGGATCCGCCAGCGCTTCTCCTTCGAGATCGGGCGGGTCTCTTCGATGAGCACCCGATCGCCCACCCGGCTCTGGTTGTTCTCGTCGTGCGCCTTCAGCTTCTTCGACACCCGGACGACCCGCTGGTACCGGGGGTGGCGGAACACGCGCTCGATTCGCACGACCCGCGTCTTCTGCATCACGTCGGACACGACCACGCCTTCGCGGCTCTTGCGCTCACCCACGGGACTCGCCCTTCTTCTCGCGGAGCACCGTGTGGGCCCGCGCCAGATCTTTCCTCGCCTGGTTGAGCCGCGAGGGGTTCTTGGCCACTCCCATCGAAAGCTGGAACCTCAGGTTGAAGATCTCCTCGTTGAGCTCCCGCGCCTTCTGCTGAATCTCGTCGGCCGAGAGGTCACGCCACTTCGCCGCTTTCATGATCCGCCGATCCTCCGAAGAGCTCGCCTCGCCGCTCGACGCGCCTCGGCTCGCACTACAGCGCCTTCGTGCGCGACACGAACTTGGTCGAGATCCCGATCTTCTGGGCCGCCGTCCGGAACGCCTCGCGGGCCACGTCCTCGGCCACGCCGATCATCTCGTACAGGATGCGTCCCGGCTTCACCACGGCGACCCACTCTTCCGGGTTCCCCTTGCCCTTGCCCATCCGGGTCTCCGCCGGCTTCTTCGTCACCGGCTTGTCCGGAAAGACGCGGATCCAGACCTTACCACCGCGCTTGAGGCTCCGGGTGAGCGCGACCCGCGCGGCCTCGATCTGGCGGTTGGTCACCCAGCCCGGCTCCAGCGCCTTCAGCCCGAAGTCGCCGAAGGCGAGTGTCGAGCCCCGCATGGCGATGCCCTTCATCCGCCCGCGCTGGGCCTTCCGGTACTTGACGCGCTTGGGCATCAACACGGATAACGGCCCTCACGCTTCCGCCGGCGCGGCACCGAGCACCTCGCCCTTGAAGACCCAGACCTTGACGCCGATGGTGCCGTACGTCGTGTGCGCCGTCGCCAGGCCGTAGTCGATGTCGGCCCGGATCGTGTGGAGCGGCACCCGCCCGTCGCGGTACCATTCGCGCCGCGCGATCTCACCGCCGCCCAATCGTCCCGCGCACGCGATCCGGATGCCGTCGGCGCCCAGCCGCAGGGCGGACGTCACGGCTTTCTTCATGGCCCGGCGAAACGCGACGCGCTTCTGCAGCTGGAGCGCCACGTTCTCGGCGACGAGCTGGGCGTCGAGCTCTGGATGGATGACCTCCTCGATGTTGAGGTAGATCTCCTTTCCGGTCCGCGCCTGCAGCTCGTTCTTCAGCTTCTCGACCTCCGAGCCCTTCCGGCCGATGATGATGCCGGGGCGGGCCGTCGAGATGGTGATGCGCGCGCGGTTGGCCGAGCGCTCGATGTCGATCTTCGCGATGCCCGCGTGGTAGAGCTGGTCCTTGATGAAGCGTCGGATCTTCACGTCCTCGTGCAGGAGCGCTGCGTAGGACTTCGTCGCGAACCACCGCGAGCTCCAGGTTCGCGTCGAGCCGAGGCGAAAGCCGATCGGATGCGTTTTCTGGCCCATCGTCTACTTTTTCTCCTTCGGCTTCGCGGTGGCCTTCGCCGCCGGCTTTCGTCGGCCCTTCGCCGGGCCGCGCTTCGCCCCCGCCCGCCGGGCGGCGGGTGGGCGCTCCTCGCGGGCAGGCGGCGGCGCGCTGGGGCGCGCCGGCGGCGCCGGGGGCGCCACCACCGCGCCGTTCGTCTCGTCGCTCACGCCGATCGTCAGATGGCTCGTCCGGTGCTTGATCGCGAAGGCGCGGCCCATCGCGCGCGGCTGCACGCGCTTCAGCGACGGCCCGCCGTCGGCGAACGCCTGGACGACGCGAAGGTCGTCGAGGTTGCGCACCTGGTGGTTGTGCTCCGCATTCGCCACGGCCGAGCGCAGCACCTTTTCCACGAGCCGGGCCGCTGCGCGCGGCGTGTACTCGAGCGTCGCCAGCGCCTCGCCCACCGACTTGCCGCGGATCTGGTCGAGCACGAGCCGGGCCTTCCGGGCCGACACGCGGACGAACTGGGCTCGCGCCATCGTTCGCATCGCGCTCAGGACTTCCCCGTCGGCGACGTCGCCGCCTTTTCGGCCGAGCCGTGCGCCCGGAACGTCCGGGTCATCGCGAACTCCCCCAGCTTGTGGCCCACCATGTTCTCGGTCACGTAGACGGGAATGAACTTCTTGCCGTTGTGCACGGCGAGCGTGTGGCCCACGAACTCGGGCGCGATCGTCGACCGCCGCGACCAGGTCTTGAGCACCTTCTTCTGCCGGGTGCGGTTCAGCTCCTCGATCCGCTCGAGCAGCGTCGATTCGATGTACGGCCCCTTCTTCAGCGAACGCCCCATCTCCCGCTCCTATTTCGTCCGTCGCGTCACGATGAAGCGGTCCGACGGCCGGGCGCCGCGCCGCGTCTTGTAACCCTTGGTCGGCTTGCCCCACGGGGTCATCGGATGGTTGCCCTTGCCCTTGCCCTCGCCGCCACCCATCGGATGATCGACGGGATTCATGACCGTGCCGCGGACCGTCGGACGGAAGCCGCGCCAGCGGACCCGGCCCGCCTTGCCGATCGAAACGTTCTCGTGGTCGAGGTTGCCGACCTGGCCGATCGTCGCCATGCACGCGAGCGCGACCAATCGCACCTCGCCGGAGGGGAGCTTGAGCGTCGCGCGATTGCCCTCTTTCGCCAGAAGCTGCGCTTGAGCGCCGGCGCTCCGGCAGAGCTGCGCACCGCGCCCGGGCTGAAGCTCGACATTGTGGATGAGCGTGCCCAGCGGGATGTTCCGCACCGGCAGCGCGTTGCCCGGCAGGATGTCCGCCTGCGGGCCCGACATGATGGTGTCCCCGACCCGGATGCCCAGCGGGGCGATGATGTAGCGCTTCTCGCCGTCTCGGTAGTGGAGCAGGGCCAGGCGCGCCGAGCGATTCGGATCGTACTCGATCGCGGCGACGCGCGCCGGGATGCCGTACTTCTCGCGTCGGAAGTCGACCTGCCGCAGCATCTGCTTGGCGCCCCCGCCCCGATGGCGAACGGTGATCCGCCCGTAGACGTTCCGGCCGTTCGTGCGACGCTTGGGAGCCAGCAGGGCCTTTTCCGGCTCCTGCTTCGTGATGTCGTCGTACGTGACGTACGTGAGATAGCGCAGGGCGGCCGACGTCGGCTTGACGGTTCGGATAGGCATGCCGCTACGCCCCCTCGACGAGTTCGATCTTGTGGCCGGGCGCGAGCGTCACGATCGCCTTCTTCCAGTCGGCGCGCCGCCCCTCGGAACGACCCATCCGCTTCAGTTTTCCCTCGAACGACGCGGTCCGGACGGAGGCCACTTTGACGTTGAACACGGTCTCCACCGCCGTGCGGATCTCGACCTTGTTGGCGTCCGGCCGGACCCGGAACGCCACCGTGTTCTGCTCTTCCTTCTGGCGCATGCTCTTTTCGGTCATGAGCGGTCGGATCAGGATCTCTCGCGCCGAGCGGCTCATTGTAGCGAGGTCCTCGAGGCCGGCGCGCACCGCGGGTGGCCCAACACAGATGCGATCCGGCTCCGTTGTCGCGGGGTCCGTGAGGTGGACCGAGGGTGGCCTGACACAGGCGCTTGTTGGCTCCGACACGCCCGGTCTTCCCTAGAAGCGACCCGGCTCTGTTGTGGTTGCGTCCGCCGAGCGTTCATTTCGCCAGAGCCTCCTCGAGCGCCAGGAGGCCGGCGCGCTCGAACATCACATGCCGGGCGTGCATCAGCTGATAGACGGACACGTGAGCCGGCGTCTCGACGGTCAGCCACGGCACGTTGCGCGCGGCTCGCGCCACGGTCTCGGCCAGCTCGTGCACGACGAGCAGCGTCGGCTCGCCCGCGACCCCGAGCGCCCCGAGTCGGGCGACCAGCGACTTCGTCTTCCCGTCGCGAACGTCGATCGTCTCGACGGCGGAGAGCTGGCCGGCCGCGACTTTCGCCGCGACGGCGGCCCGCAGCGCCCCGCGCCGCATCTGGCGTGGCATGTCCTGGTCGTAGCTCCGGGGCGTCGGGCCGAACGGTTTGCCCCCGCCCTTCCACTGGACCGCCCGCGTCGAGCCCTGGCGAGCGCGACCAGTCCCTTTTTGCCGCCACGGCTTGCGGCCGCCTCCCGACACCTCGCTGCGCCCCTTGGTGTCGTGCGTGCCGGCCCGGCGGTCGGCGAGCTCGCGCTTCACGGCCTGGTGGAGCAGCGGCACGCGGATCTCGGTGCCGAACACGTCCGGCTTCAGCTCGAGCGACCCGGCCTGCTTGCCCTTCGCGTCCAGCACCCGTACGGTCGGCATCCCTATTTCTTTTCCGCGACCTTCTGCTGCTGCTGCGCCTTGGTCGCCTTCACCGACTTCCTCAGCATCACCAGAGATCCGTTGGCACCGGGCACCGCCCCGCGCACCAGCACGAGGTTCTGCTCCGGCATCACCCGCACCACCGCGATGTTCAGCACGGTCCGCCGGTCGCCGCCCATGCGCCCGGGCATGTGGTGACCGGGCCACACACGCGAGGGGTCCGACGACGCACCGATGGAGCCGGGCGCCCGATGGAACATCGAGCCGTGCGTGGCGTCGCCACCGTACCAGCCGTACCGCTTGACGCCGCCCTGGAAGCCCTTCCCCTTCGTGACACCCACCACGTCGACCAGCTCACCCGCCGCGAACATCTCGACCGTCAGCGCCTGGCCGACCTCGTAGCCCTGGAGCTTGTCGGTCTTCTCGAGCCGAATCTCGCGGACCACCCGCATCGGAGCCACGTTCGCCTTCTTGAACAGCCCCGCCGCCGGCCTCGACACGTTCTTCTTCTTCGCACCGAAGCCGAGCTGCAGCGCATCGTACCCGTGCGTCTCGGTGGTCCGGATCCCGATGACGGTGCAAGGCCCAGCCTCGATGACCGTCACCGGCACATGACTCCCATCGTCGGCAAATACCTGCGTCATCCCAACCTTCCGCCCAATGAGCCCCTCTTTCCTCGCCATCGCTAGCCCCGCCGTTCCTGCTTCTCGTGGCCGTTTCCTGCTTCTCGACGACGATCAAAACAGTCCAGATGCCAGGCGGCCGAGCGCGGGCTTCGCCCGCGCAACCCTTGGGGGAGGCCTCGGAGGGGGCCGCCGAGGCCCCCTCCGACAGAACGTTGCAGATGGGCTGTTTTCATCGTCCTCTTAGAGCTTGATCTCGACGTCGACGCCTGCTGGGAGGTCGAGCTTCATCAGCGAATCCACGGTTTGCGGTGTGGGATCCACGATGTCAAGCAACCGCTTGTGCGTGCGCATCTCGAACTGCTCGCGCGACGTCTTGTCGACGTGCGGGCTGCGCAGCACCGTCCACCGGTTGATGACGGTGGGCAGCAGCACCGGGCCCGACACGCGCGCGCCCGTACGGCGCACGGTCTCCACGATCTCCTTGACCGACCGATCGAGTAGCTGGTGGTCGTACGCCTTCAACCGGATCCGGATCTTCTGATCGGCCGCCAAGGTTGCCATGCGCTACTCCACGATCTCCGTGACGACGCCGGCGCCCACCGTCCGCCCCCCCTCCCGAATCGCGAACCGCAGCTCCTTCTCCATCGCGATCGGCACGATCAGCTCGATCGCCATCGTCACGTTGTCCCCCGGCATCACCATCTCCACCCCGCTGGGCAACGTGCATACCCCTGTCACGTCCGTCGTCCGAAAGTAGAACTGCGGCCGGTACCCGTTGAAGTACGGCGTGTGCCGCCCCCCCTCTTCCTTCGTCAGGACGTACACCTCCGCTTTGA
>QHSU01000130.1 GCA_003220535.1 Candidatus Rokuibacteriota bacterium | reverse complement strand
CGTGGTAGGCGTCGCCGCAGTGGCGGATGGCCGTCACACGCCGCTCCTTGCCAACCTGCTTCAGGTCAGCCCGTGGGCCCATCGCCATCATTCCGCCACCGGGGGCTCGTGGCGCCTTGCCTTCGGCGACGGCCTTGAGATACGCGACGACGTCCGCTCGCTGATGCGCGTCGTTGATTCCTGCGAAGGTCATGGTGGTATCGGGAACGACCGCCGCCGGCCGTGCGAGCCATCTGTCCAATGTCGCGGCGTCCCACGTGATCGCCGCACGCTTGAGCCCATCGGTATAGCGCCCGAATCCCGGAACGGTGCCGGCGCGCCGATTCCAGATCGCCGCGAGGCTGGGCCCGGTAAGCTGAACACCCGCCTCCACCGAATGACAGGCGGCGCACTGCTGGAAGAGCGCGGCGCCGCGAGCCGGATTCCCGCCGGGTGGGTCGGCCGCCGCGTGAGTCAGCGTTCGAGCTCCGAATGCGAGCATCCCAAGTATGGGCACGACGAAGACCACGGCGCCGAAGACGCGAGTGAATCGCGAGCCAGTCATCTTCATTGTTGCTCGTCAAGCAGACGCCTGAGATTTGTGATCAGCCTTTCGATAGCGTCGGCATCGGTCACGAGGTGATATGCACGGATCTCACCCTTGTGATCGATCAGCACCAGTCTGGCGCTATGCATGATCAAGCCCTTCGATCCGTGACTTGCCCACGCCGCCGCCGGCCCGAACCGGGAGGCGCTACCGCAGGTCGGCGGTTGTGCTGCCGAGGAGTCCACGACGCTCAAATGGAATCCATCGCGAGCCAGACAATAGATCTCGCGCTGATCGCCGCTGAGGAACCACCACCGATCGTCGGCCCCGTAGCGAGAGGCGTAGCGCGCGAGCACCTCCGGAGTATCGTGCTGAGGATCGACGGTGATGGAGACGAGTCGCAAGCCGCGGGCTGCCGCAAACTGCCTCTGGATCTGCGCGAACTGCAGACTCTGCGTGGGGCATGTCTCGGTGCATTCCGTATAGATGAAGTCGATGACCGCGACGTGGCCAAGGAGATCGTCGCGTCCCACCCGGCGCCCGGAACGTTCGGTCAGCGTGAACGGCGGCACGCTCCCGTAGTGGCCGAGATGATCAAGGCTAAGCTCCGCCGATGGCGCCAACGACCGCGATGCGTGGATACCCACTACCGCAACGCTAGCAACAGCCGCGTGGCCAAGGGCGAGAGCGATCCAGACGTTACGACGGCGCATGACTAGAGCTCATCTTGTTGGGTACGGCGTCGGCGTTGGCATGCCGTGATACTTGGCGTCGATTGCCTTCCGCACTTCGACCAGCGGCTTGCCCGCGCCGCGCATCGCCATCACGTCACGCGTGATGTCCAGGCAGACCGTTCAGGTCGCGGCATGGCTTGTGAAGGTCAGCGTGCCATCCTTGTTGTCCGACTTGATGTAACAGGCGCGGTTGCTCTTGTGGCCAACGCGAGCGCACCCGCACGTGCAAGGGATGTACTGGAGCTCGTCGCCATGATCCACGGCGTACTGATAGAGGCGCCGGATGTCCGGCGTGTCGGGCCCCGCGAACTGGGGCAGCTCGCCCTTAGGGACCGTTTGCACCATGTCGCCGATCGCATCCGTGGTCACTGGGCCGGCGAGCACGCGGCGCGGACCCCAGAGCAGGCCAACACTGCTCGCCGCGATACCGAGAAACGCGCGTCGCTTCATCGCCGGCTCCTTTCGTGTGCTGCCCAACGTGCTCCGCCGTCGGCCCATTCAGTCGGCATCTATCGCGCGCTCACTGCACCGTCCGGAAATCGCCACGGCCTTCAGAGACCGGGGTCTCGCCCGCGAGGACCTGATCCAGCTTCGTCGTGAGTGTCGCTGAGGTTATGGCACCGATGTGCTTGTAGCTGATCCGTCCCCCTCGATCGATGACGAACGTCTCCGGGATGCCGTAGACGCCGTAGTCCACCGCAATCTTGCTGCCGGGGTCTACGCCGTTCGCGTATGTGATGCTGAACTCGTCAAGGAACGCTCGCGCGTCCTGTTCCTTGTCCTGGATGTTGATCCCGACGAACACGACTCCCCGCGGTCGGTACGCCTGCCATGCCGTCTCGAGGGCAGGAGCCTCTTCACGGCAGGGCACGCACCACGACGCCCAGAAGTTGAGGAACACCACGTTGCCGCGGAGATTTTCGAGCCTGAGCACGTCGCCATCGAAAAGCGTCAGCGTGAACCGGGGCGCGGGCTTTCCGATGAGCGGACTTGGGATGTAGTGCGTGTCCGTGTGGAACCCGTATGCGAGCAGCGCGAGGAGCGCGATCGCCGGGAGGAGGACAGCAGCAGCCACGAACAGTCGGCGGCGGGCCGGTAACGCCCGGCCTTGCGCCGTGAGCTCAGGCGTAGCTGTGCTCATTGGGCGGCCACGACGCGCCGCCAAGTCGGCATCAATGAGCGGCGCTCCACCGTGCACCCCCGTCTGTGCTCCGAACGATCGTGCCGTCCATCGTGGCGGCGTAGACCTCACTGGGCTTTCTTGGACTGACCGCGACGGCCAAGACGTTCTTGGGGCCGTTGGCCACGGGGGTCCATGTCCAACCCCCGTTGTCGGTGCGAAAGATCCCGTCGCGCGTGGCGACGTGCATCACCTTCGCGTTCGACGGATCGACGGCAAAGCCGTTGACCGTTGCCGTGGGCAGACCGCCCACCGGTTTCCAACCTCAGAAGCAGTCGGGATTTCGCTGAAGTCCTTCCGCCGTCCCGGCGTAGAGATAGATGCCCCCCATGCCTGTGGCGAGATTGACGGACGTGAGGCTCTTCGTCTCGCCTCCCGGCCCATCGTCGACCCGAGCCCACTTCTGCCCGCCGTTGGTCGTGCGATAGACACCTTCACCCTTGTCACGCACCAGCGCATGCAGCTTGACCGGTGAGTTCGGGTCAATGGCCAAACCGTGGACATCACGACCGCGCAGACCATCATTGACTTCCGACCAGTTCCGGCCGCCATCGGTGCTCTTCAGGACACCCGCCTCATGCGTCCCGATGTAAAGGGTTCCGGCATCGCGCGGGTCTGGTGTCACCGCCATCACGTCGAGAGCGTCAGGTCTTAGGGGCAGCGCGGCCTTCGTCCACGTCTGGCCACCATCCTCGCTGCGGTACAAACCCGTATGAGCGCCGAGCCACAGCGAGCGACCGGTCGCATCGAATGCAAGCGCATGCACGTGTTCGAAGACCGGCGC
The DNA here is from genome assembly GCA_003220535.1 of Candidatus Rokuibacteriota bacterium. Lineage (GTDB taxonomy): Bacteria > Methylomirabilota > Methylomirabilia > Rokubacteriales > CSP1-6 > AR31. The sequence continues at coordinate 888 of QHSU01000130.1, read as the reverse complement.
TCGTGGATGAGTTGCCTCGCCACCCTCGCTCACCGTCGCGAGCCCATATGCGCCGAGACCGACGATGACTACCACGGCGCTAATCATCACGATCATCCGTGCCATCGGCGTGCTCCTTCGCTCGTCAGCGCCCATGCGCATCGGGTTTCTGAGTATCGTCCTTGGCGTGGGACTGTCCGGTGTGATTCATGTTGCCCATTGCCCGCATCATGAAGTACATCCCCAGCGGGCACGCGAGGAGCGCCAGTGCGCTGAGGATGGATCCGCCGGTCGCCGCGGTAGCGTTGCCACTCCAGAACAAAGGAATCGCCAGCAGGAGGAGGAGCGGAGCGCCCCAGCACGCTCCACGTTTTAGATAGTCCTTCCAGCTCCGCTGTCCAGTCGATGGCAACGCGCACGAACTGGACGCGGTTTCTGTCCTCGCCGCGGCATGCATTCGCGCGTTTCGCACGCCAGTGACGAACTCCTCGGCATGCGCTTCGGAGCAGAACTGCTCGCCGAAGCGTTTAATCGCCGGCATATCGTCCCTCACTGTGAGACCGCAGGAGCCGCAATGACGTTTGCTCTCGCTCGTTTTCTCGTTCAGAGTGGCCATCACGTCCCTCCTCGCTTCTTAGTCGTGCGCCTCTACTTTGGCTGGTGCGTTCCCGGATTGGCTTGGCCGCCCATCATCCCGCTCATGCCACCCTGGCCACCCATCATCTCCATCATCTTGGTCATGCCGAGCATCGGATCGCCGTTCCCCATCCGCCGCGCCATTTCCATCATGTTGTTCATCGCCTGGGAAGCCTGCGGCGATCGCATGAACTCCTCCATCGCCTTCTTGCCTTCCTCCGTAACGCCAGCGCCCTGCATCATGTCCATGCACGCGGTCTGAGCATCATTCTT
>QHSU01000001.1 GCA_003220535.1 Candidatus Rokuibacteriota bacterium | reverse complement strand
TCGGGAGCGTGATCCGCCGAAACGCCGTGACGCTCCCCGCCCCGAGGCTGCGCGCCGCCTCCTCCAGCGAGCGGTCGAAGTTGTAGAGCACGGACGCCACGGTCAGGAAGACGTACGGCATGCACACGACCACATGGCCGATGAGGAGGCCGAGGTAGCTCGTCCCCCCGAGCCCGATGGCGTAGTAGAAGATCAGGAGCGCCAGCGACGTCATGATCCCCGGGAGCTGGAGCGGCGCCACCAGCAGCATCCGCAGCGCGTTGTTCCGCCGGGCGTGGCGAACCACGTAGAGCGCCGCCGCCGTTCCGATGACGGTCGTGATGACGGTGGTGAGCGCGGCCAGGCGGAGGCTGAAGAAGAACGAGCGGACGAACGGCCCGCTGTTCATGAACTTGACGTACCACTGCAGGGACAAGCCCTCGGGTGGGAAGACGAGGAAGCGCCCCGCGTTGAGACTGGCGATCACGACGATCACGATCGGCGCGATGAGGAAGACGTAGAGCAGGGCGATCAGCGCGAGAAACGCGGCGCGCGCGAGCCGCCGGTGCCTCATCGGGCGCGTCCCGTCCCGAGGCGGACCCTGTGTGCCGCGCCGGCCGAGGGGCTCCGCCGCCCACCGCGGCTCACGTCGAGAGCCCCCGCATGGCTCGGTTCATCAGCTTGAAGTACAGCCCGATGCAGGCGAGGGAGGCGGCGAACAAGATCACCGCCTGGGCGGCCGCGCCAGGCCAGTTGTGCACGTCGACGGCGGTCTGCACGACGAGCAGCGGCGTGGTGATCACCTTGAAGCCGCCGAGCAGCACCGGGATCACGTAGGAGCTGACGGCGAGGACGAAGACGAGCAAGCAGCCCGCGAACACGCCCGGGAGCGAGAGCGGGAACACGATGCGCCAGAACGCCTTGGTGAACGACGCGCCCAGGCTACGGGCGGCGAGCTCGAGGTCGGGCGGGATGTTCTCCAGCGCCCCGGAGAGCGAGAGCACCATGAACGGCAGATAAATGTGGACGGTGCCGACCAGTACCCCGAACTCGTTGTACATGAGCTTGAGGCCGTGAGGGGCGAGGCCCCAGTGCTTGACGAGGGAGTTGATCAGCCCGTTGTCGGCCAGCAGCACCATCCAGCCGAAGCTCCGGATGACGACGCCGACGAGCAACGGCGACAGCAGCAGCACCAGCAGCATGCCCTTCACCTTGCTGCCGGCGCGGGCCAGGTTGTACGCGAGCGGGTAGCCAAGAACCAGCGTGAAGAGCGTCGTGAGGAAGCCGAGCTTGAGCGTCCGCCAGAGGATCCACCACTGGAAAGAGTCACCAAGGGCGCTCGTATAGTTGCCGAGCGTGGGGATGGCATCGTACGGTTCTGCCTTCCCCGGCATCAAGAAGCTCATCACGAGCAGGTTGGCGTAGGGGAGCACGAAGAAGACCACGACGAGCGCCAGCGCCGGCACGACCAGGAACCGGGGACGCCGGGGGCTTCGCGCGCGCATCAGCACACCCGCTCCTCGCGCGCCGGCACCGACCACGTCGAGCGGGGCTGAAAGGCCGCATCGACGGGGTCGCCGACGGCAAACGGCGCGTGCGGGTCACCCTGCACTCGCAGCACGACTCCGGACGCCACCTCCACACGGTAATCGACGAGGTTACCGAGAAACGCGCGGGCCCGCACGACGCCCCGGAGCCGGTTCACCGTCGGGTCGGCCCCCCGCGGTCCTGGCACGTCGTCGCCCGCGCCGCTCGCACCGCCCCCAGAACGTCCGCTGAGCTGGATCGCCTCCGGCCGCACGGCGATCAGACGCTCCGGCTTGGCGTCCGTGCCGGGCGCCAGGCCGCCGCAGCGCAGCGTGCCCAGCGCGGTGTCCACGACGAGCAGCTGGTCCTCCCGGCCGACGACCTTCCCTTCGATGAAATTGGTGAGCCCGACGAACTCCGCGACCATCCATGTGTGCGGACGGTGGTAGATCTCCTGCGGCGCCGCGAGCTGGTGGATCCGGCCGTTGAACATCACCGCGATACGGTCGGCGATCACCATCGCCTCCGCCTGGTCGTGGGTGACGTAGATGGTGGTGATCCCAACCTCCTGCTGCAGCGAGCGCACGTAGAAGCGCATTTCCTCCCGGAGCTTGGCGTCGAGGTTGGCGAGCGGCTCGTCGAGCAGCAAGACGTCGGGGACGACGACGAGCGCCCGCGCAAGCGCAGCGCGTTGCTGCTGGCCGCCCGAGAGCTGGCGCGGGTAGCGGCCTTCGAGGCCCGTGAGCTGGACTTTGGCGAGCGTGGTTGCCACCCGCGTCCGGATGGCCAGCGCCGACTCCTTGCGCATCTCGAGGCCGAAGGCCACGTTCTGCGCCACCGTCATGTGGGGGAACAGCGCGTAGTTCTGGAAAACCATCCCGATGTTGCGCCGTTCCGGCGGAAGGTTGGTCACGCGGTGATCGCCGAAGTCGATGTCACCGGAGTCCGGAAGCTCGAAGCCGGCGATGGCGCGCAGGGTCGTCGTCTTGCCGCACCCCGAAGGGCCGAGGAGCGCCATCAGCTCGCCGTCTTGGACGTCGAGGTGGAGGTCGTCGACGGCGACGACGCTACCGAAGCGCTTCGTCAGGCCCCTCAGCGTGATCGCCGACATCGGCGCCGGCCGCCGGTCAGGTTGACATCTCGCGGTTCCAGCGGTCGATCAGCTTCGGCTTCTGATCGTTGATCCAGAGCCAGTCCCACTGGAGGATCTTCGGGATGTCGGCTTGGGTGACCGGCATGATCGGTTTGAGCTCGTCGGGCATCTTCACCTGCGTGTTGGCGGGCAGCCAATAGAACTGACGCAGCCACATTTCCTGCGTCTCTCGCTTGAGCATCCAGTTCACGAAGGCAAAGGCGGCGGGCTTGTTCTTCGAGCCCCCGGTGACCGACACGTCCTGCTCGAACATGAGCATGCCCTCGGCCGGCGCCACCCAGCCGATGGGTGCCCCGGACTTCTGGAGGCGGGCGGCCGCCGGCATGTCGAGGATACCGATCAGCACCTCGCCCTGGACGAGCAGCTTTTCCATGTCACCCGAGAAGTCCGTCTGCTTGAAGGGCTTCAGCTCCGCGATCTTCTTGTAGGCGGTGTCGACGTCCTTGTCGCCGCCGGTCCAGATCTTGGACGTCAGGCAGATGGTCATCTGCCCGGCCGAGTTGACGATGTTGTAGATGCCGATCTTGCCCTTGTACTCGGGCACGGTCCACAAGTCCTTCCACGCCTTGGGCACGGTTTTGATTTTATCGGTGCGATAGGCGAGGCCGATGGGGCCGACCAACGCCAGTACTCCCATGTCGTCCTTGATCCTGAGGTTCGGCGCCACGCTCTTGAGGTTCGGCACGAGTTCAGCCGGTAACTTCGTGTAGCGCCCCTCGGCGCGGAGCGGCGCCGCCCAGACCTCGTTCGTGATCACGATGTCATAGGGCGGATTGTCCTTGCCAGCTGCCTTCAGCTTCGCCACCCAGTCCTTGGACAAGCCGATGGCGAGCTCGACCTTGATGCCGGGGTGCTCCTTCTCGAAGGTGGGCACGACCGTGCTGCGCATGAACTCCTCCCACGGCCCGCCGTAGCTGGTGATGGTGATGGTGCCCCCGGCCTGCGCCCCGGCCTCCCGGCCCGGGACACCGACGGAGGCGATCGCGCCCGCGGTCAGCGCGGTCCGGAGAAAGCTTCGGCGGTCGAACCGCACGCGCTGCTCGAGACGAGGTTGGTCGACCATAGTCGTCGCGCCCCCATTCGTGAGAACCCTTGACCGTTCGATCAGACGAAATTGCCGTATCTTGTCCCGGCGATCGTGGCCCGTCAAGCGACGCCGATCAGCGTTCAGGCTCCCCGCCGATCGTGCAAGAGGAGTTGCCCGACACCTCGGCGCGGGTCTCGCGAAGGGGGGTGGGCCGCAGTGAGACGCGTATCAGCGGGTAGGACCTCGGACCGTCTGCACGCTCGGTGGCCTCATGGCCTGCAGATGAAGTTCGATGTTTACGAGCGAGTTCGCAATCTGCTTCATGATCGACATGAACTCGGAGGTGTCCGCGAAGGCTTTGCTCAAGTTCTGGATCGCTGTTTCAGTCTCCGCGTTCATGTGCTCTCCTCCGTCGCGCGCTCCTGGGAGCATGTCTCCCTCGTCGGGCGTGAGCAAGCCATCATCGGGCGACACCGAGAGCCAGGATAGCAGAACGCCCCGCCGCTACGTTGAGAACGCGACGAGCAGTGACGCCTTTCGTGCGTCGCATCATCGCTTGTCCTCCTCAGCATTCGGGGCGCGTTTCACGCTGACCCTCTCGTGCGCGCCCCACACGCGCATTTCGGTCACGCTCACGAGTGTGCCCCGTATCCGACGGTGCGACGTTGGCGACCGAACAATGCGCGGACCGGCCGTCGCCGGAGTGGCTCCTGGCGCCCGCCTTGCGTAAGATCTGGACCTGGGATGAAGCCCAAGCTGAAAGTCTGGGGTGACATTCGGCGACGATCTCAAATTCGGCGCCGGGCGGGCCCGATTGCTGGAGCTGATCGAGAAGCACGGCTCGCTCCGGCGGGCGGCCGAGGAGTTCGAGATGTCTTACCGCCACGCGTGGGGTTATCTCCGCGAGCTGGAGAGCGCAGCCGGGTTCAAGTTCGTCGAGCGAGCCCCGGGCGGCGGTCCCCACAGCGGTATGCGTTTGACCGAGCCTGCCCGGCGCTTCCTTCAGCGCTACCGCAAGTTCCGGAGCGGGCTCGAGGCCGCGATGAAGCGACAGTTCGAGCGATCGTTCAAGCAGTGACGCAGCACCGGTGTCAGTAACGGGACACCACTCAGTCCTTCCCGACCATGACGTCCGACGCCTTGATCACGGCGTAGACCTGGTCTCCCACCGTCAGCCTTAGTTCGTCGACGGCCTCGTTGGTGATCGACGCAGTCACCCCGACGCCAGGGCTGATCTCGATCTTCACGTGGGCGGTCGTCGCGCCGCGCTTGACGTCGACCACACGTCCCTTCAACAAGTTCCGCGCGCTGATCTTCACGCTGTCCTCCTTCTGGTCACCCCTGCGTCCAGCCACGCCGGCCTCCACAGTCAGGATCTTTCTCGCCGAGTCGCAACGAGCTTCAATTTCCTTTCGCTCCGCGCGGGTCCACGGTATCAGGGAGACAGCGGAGGTCTGCGCGCGGGACCGGCGGCTTGTCGACGTCTTTGTTCAGAGCGTCGCTAGATTCCCAGACCTTTTGGATTGCGGCTTCACATCCGGCACGATCCATATAAGCCTTTCCAATTTGCCAACCTTCGGCCGTCACATTCCGTGCCCAGAGGACCCACGCGCACTCGGCGTGAGCCGTTGCAGTCGAGGTGAGCAGGGAGAGGGCGACGAGCAGTGGAGCCTTTCGTGCGAGCCGCGTCATCGGTTGACCTCCGTCACGAGAGCCAGCTGGCCGACCGGGCACCCACTACTCAGTGGTGAGGCCTGACTCCTTGACAAGCTTCGCCAGGACAGTCTCGGCCTTGAAGTATTCCTCCGCGATCGCCCGTGCCGCCCGGCGATGACGTTCGTAATCGGCGTCGACGGCCTGGAAGGCCGCCAGGACGTCGTCGAAGCTGTTGAAGGCGAAGAGCCCTTCGCCGGTCGGGAGGAACTTTCCGAACGCGGTGTCCTGGGTGATCACCGGACGCCCCGCGGCGAGATAGCAAGCGCTGCGATCGCTGAACCAGCCGCTTCGGAGACGCACGTTCTGGTCCTTGGCGACGGTGAATTCTCCGCGCGATCCCAGAATGTAGTCGCGGTAGGGCTCGATGCGTCTCGAGAGCGTCATGGCGTCGATGAGCCGCCACCCGTGCGACGTCAACAGGCGGATCGCTTCGGCGTCATCGTCACTCCGCCCTACCCACGTGGGCTCGCCTTCCCCCTTTTGACCTTTCAGGGCGAGGGCCAGCTCCAGCGGCTGCCCGCTCCGCCGCGGGAGATCGACGAACTTGAGGAATTCATGGTGTTTGCTCCACGTGTACGACTCGCCCCGCCACTCGACGTCCTTACCGGACTGACGCCAATTCGCAACGGTGGTGAAGCGGGGCGCCGGCGGGGAATGAGTCACGTGAGCCGCCGACGTGGTGGAGGTCCACCAATCGAGCACGACCGGTTGACGCGTGGCGCGGTAGTCGAAGCGATCGACCGGGACGCAACAATCTGGCGCGCCGAGGTTCTCTCCGTACGAGAAATGATGGGTATGGGCGTTCAGCAGGTCGATGTAGGACGCCGTCCCTTTCGCCACTTCGATCTGCGGCAGGACAGGGTCCGTCTCGAGATAAATGCGCACTGGAACGCGCTGATGCTCGGGGCGCAAGATCGTCGACCCGGTGAGATTGACGAGGGCGTCGGCTCGGTCGAAGAGCCGCCGAACCTCGGCGGCTGAGAGACCGAATGTGCGCCCGCCCTGCGCTGCGGCGCAATACGCCCACCGATCGGAGAAGCCATAGCGCGCCATCAAGGCGCTGAGGTAGTTGACGGTGTACGTGGGATCGTCGGTGATCGTGTTCCGGTCGGGATCGTACGGCCACTCATTAGTGTCTTCGACGTAGTAGACCGCGAACCCCAATCGGCGGAAGCCTTCGAGATAGTGGAGCACCTGCCAGGCCACACCCGCGAGAGGCATACGACCCATCATTCCGAGGACGACCAGTCGCAGCCTCGCGGTCATCGCCTATGCCAGGCGCGCTTCGTACGCCCGGAGGATCTGCGCCTTGTCGAGCATCGCGCTCCCCCCGGGGATCTTCCGGGCGACCAGTCTCAGACTCCCGAGCCGACCCACGCTGTGCGGCGGGTGGTTGTCCGTGAGAGTCGTGACGTCGAAATGCTCCCGCACCAGCGCGCGAAGACTATCGATCGAAAACACCGTCGGCTCATCGGGCGTCGGGTCTCCTCCAGTATCCACGCTGATGAACGCTGCTCCGTCGTCGTTGAGGATCCTCCAAATCTCCTTCAACGCCGCGCCCGGATCCGGCATGTGATCGAGCGCGTTGCGACAGATCACCAGGTCGGCACAGTCATCCAGCAGCGGAAGACTCTCTGCACTGAGCGACAGGTAGAGCGTGCGACCGCCCGCTTCGTCGGCGACCAGCATCTTGAGCCGCTGATACAGATACAGGAGGGGATCGATCGCGATCTTGACGCTCGCCGGAAACGCGGCGAGGTCCCCGGTGCAACCACACCCGATGCTCACGACGGTCTTGCCCTGGAACCAGTTTGTATCTCGGCCCAAATAGCCGACGACCTCGTCCAGCAAGAGCCGCGAGTAGGCGAGCCTCTCGGCATCGTAGGAGCCGCCAAAGCGATCCCGCTCATACTTTTCGTGATAGAGGAACCAGCCAACCTCGTCCAGGTACCGTGGATCGGTCAGATCGGGTATCTGTGGCATGTCGTGCCCCCGCGAAAGCATATGTCATGGCGCCACGCGCTCGAGCACCCGGGTGAGGACTTTTTCGGCATCGAAATGCTCCTCGGCCAGGGCTCGGGCCGCACGGGCGTGGCGCTCGTAGTCAGCCTCGACGGCCTCGAGAGCGGCGGCGGCTTCGTCGACGTTATGGAAGCGGAAGAGGCCCTCGGCGTCAGGCAGGAAACGGCTGGGGCCGGTGTGCTGGACGACCGCCGGCTTGCCAGTCGCGAGATAGCAGACGGTCCGGTCGCTGATCCAGGCCGTGGCCAGACGCGTGCAGGACGGCTTGGCGCAGCTGAACTCCCCCCGTGACTTCCGGATGTAAGCGCGATACTGGTCGGCAGTCGCGCTGACCTCGAGGGCGTCGCGGACGATCCAGCCGTGCCGCTCGAGAAATCGCCGCTCCTCCTCGACCTCGCCGAGCGCGATCGCGAGCTCCAGACGGGGACAGATCCGCGACGGCAGCTCGACGTAGTCGAGAAAGGCGCTGCGCTTCTCGTTGGAGTAGGACTCGCCGCCGCGGAGGACCCAGTTTCCCCACCAGCTCGACACGGTCGTGTAGGGCGCCTCGGCAGGGACGGGTGCCACTGACCAGGCCGGAATGAATATCGGCGGCGGCGTGTAGTGCCATCGCAGACCGCAATCCGGGAATCGAGCCGCCGGCGTGCCCACCGTTTCCCCGATGGTGAAATACACGTCATGCGGCGCCACGGCCATTTGCCCCTCGCTGATCCAGCACTGTGTCAGCCCCGGGTCGATATCGACCAGGGCTGACTTCCTGAAGCGCCGGACCATCTCGGTTTCTGCGCAGTATCCGAGGTCCAGGACGAGGTCCGCTTCGGCGGCGGCGTCGAGGTCCAGGTATCCCTCGACCTTCGGCTCGAGCGCCAGCGACTGCGCCAGGCCGAAGCCCTCGAGCTGGCTCCGTAGCGCCGCCGCCCTCTCGCGCGTCACGCCGGGGGCGACGCTGCGATCGACGACCTCGAGCCAGATCACCTGGCAGCCCAGTGCGCGCAGGCCGAGCGCCCAGTTGAGATACACCCAGAGATGGCCGCCGACAACCGGGGGGAGATTGCTGCCGGAAAGACAGACGGTCAGACTCACCGAATCACCCTTTGGGTGAATCCGTTGTACCACGCGGGCAGGCGGCCGCGCTCGGCCGCGCGTCCACGGTGGAGTGCCGCGCCGAAGCGCGCTCGAGTCGACCCTCGTCGTGATCGACGGCATCGCTGCCGCATTCCAGCTATCATCGGGGCCGCCATGCGCTGGGACGAATCCCCGAGAGCGCTGATGAACGCCGCCGTGGCCGCGGGCGTTCTCAGCGCTGCGTTCGTCCTGGCCAGCCGGCGGGATCACGCCGGATACACTATCGGCGCAGCCCTTCTCGCCCTGCTCAGCGCGCTCTTCGTCTACCGCGCCTGGGAGTTCTCGACCCGTCACCAGTTGGATGAGGAGCGGCGCGGGCGGCTCCGCCTCTGGCTCCGCCGAGTCCCACCACCGGTCGAGGTCCGAATTGTCGCCGTGCCCTATGACGAGGCGATCCATCTCGCTCGGGAGCTGCGCGACATCTTCCTCGAGGCGGGATGGCCGGCTCGAGGTGTCTTCAAGGCCGCGCGCGAACACGCCGGAAGCACCGGCCTTGTTCTCGCGGTGAATGACGACGCCCCATCCGTTGAGGCTCGGTACCTGTTGCTGACGCTCCGCGAGTTCGGCCTGGAGGCCGAGACCTCGATGAAGAGCGCGCTCCCGGACTCCGGGACGCTCGAGCTACTCGTAGGGCGACGGCCAATGCACTGACGGCTCGAGCACCCCTGCGCACAGGGGTGGAGGCATGATGAACCTACGCGCTGCGCTCGCCGGAGATGTCGCCGACCGGCGGCGTCGCCTCGACGCCCTTCCTCCGTCTTCACCTTTATAGTTGGGCCTTCGCGATAACCGAACACTGAGTCTGTGGCAATCCAGGTGCCATTTCCGGAAAGTCAGCCTTCGTCGGCGCCTGCGAAGTACCCACGCCCGATCGACCAAGAGCCTGCAAGAATTGCTAACACAGGGCTCCGCGGGCAACGTCGGATCCCCGGCGCGGAAGTGAAGCCAGTCTCCTTCCAGACTTCGTCGCGTCGCCGATCGAGCAGTGCCGGGAAATGTCACCCCTCCTGACATTTCCAGAAAAGGCCGCGAAGCGCGCATCGAGGCAGGCCGGGAGGCATCGCGCTTTTTCACACATATGGTTCCAGCTTGCCGTGCTGTCATCCACCCCGCGGCCATCCGACTCTAACCCCTCGCCGTCGCGAGCGCCCCGTACTCGGCACGCGGGTTGCTGTGAAAAACGGTTGGGGCTGCCTGCTGAAGGAGTATGAGGCCGCGGGCATTCGAAACGGCGAGAAAGGCCACGCCGAGAAGGGGAACTGACATGCAGAAGAGCGTAAGGACGTCGATGGTGGGGCTCGGCAGGTGGCTTGGGGTCCTGAGCGTCGCGTTCGTTGTGAATGTGGCCCCGGGGTCGGCGAGGGCGGAAGAGATCGTGACGATGATCCGCTACTTCGACGCGAATGGCGTCGCCCACTACGTCGGCAGCATGGACCAGGTGCCTCCCGAGTACCGCGCGAGCGCCAAGTCGCCGGACTCGGACTTACGCATGCCACCGGTGACGTCTGTCGGCAACGATCACTATGGCCGGCAGACCCACGAGGTCGAGTACAAGCGATACCTCGAGCGCCGCGCGCAGCAGCGAGAGAAGTCGGACCAGGAGTATCGAGATCTCTTGCAGCAAGAGGCAGGGCCGCGAGCCGAGTCCGCCGCGCGGAAAGGTGTCCGCGACGTCGCCGGGCGCGAAAAGTTTCTCAGGGACCGAAAGAGCGCGGAGTCCACGTACGCCACGCAGCGTGCGAAGTGGCTCACGAGCTGCGAGCGCCAGGAGCGCATCGTGGACCACGACCGGGCCAAGCACTGGAACCTCTACGGTCAGCGATGGAGCGACGAGGAAACGGCCGCGCGGAAGGAGAGGGCCATCGCCGCCTCCGGTTGCCGCCAGCTGAAGAAGTGAACCGCGCGGTCCCCGTTTAAGTAACCTCCCCCTCTCCCTCCCGGCTCGGACCCTCCGCGGCTCGCCGCTACCCGATTCCTTCCGTCCCATCAGCGCTGCGCCAGAGGGTCAATTCCCGATCGCGGCATTCATGTCCGCCTGGATCTCGGCAATGGACAGCGGCCGGGCGTAAATCCGGATCTCGTCGAGGACGCCCTTGAAGTATTCGCCCCAGACGCCATTGCCACCGAGGCGAAGGGCGCCCGCGGAAGCTGCGATCGGGCCGCTGAAGGGCTGGCTGGAGACTAGAACGCCGTTGACGTAGAGCCGCAAATTGGCGCCGTCGTAGGTGCCGGCCAGATGAGACCAGGTATTGAGGGGTAGCGCCGCCGGCCCTGGCGTGCCGTGTTCGCCGCTGGAGGCGGTCCCGACATTGAAGTACACGTTGGGCTGATTGACGGGCGAGCCGGCGTAGAGGGTGTAGACGAACTCGCCGGGCTGCTCCTTCATAAGAACCGTGCTCCAGGTTGCAGTGGTCGAGGTGGGATAGACCCAGGCCTCGAGGGTCATACCGGCCGTGAGGTTCAGCGAGGAGGTCGCCGGGATGGTCACGAAGTCGGTGCCGTTGAAGGCGATCGCGCTACCGAACCGCCCGTAGCGGGTCCACGAGACGCCGCTGCCGAGCGTGCCGGTGTTGTTGTTGCCGGAGGCGTCGCGTACGACGGTGCCGGTGCCCTCGCTGAACGAGTATGCCGCGACGAGCCCCTGGGGCTGGGTACTCGGCAGGCTCGCGCCATTCGACACGGTCACCGGAACGCTCGCGGTGCTCACGGTCGGCGGAGTCACATCAACCAAGGTCGCGCTCCCGACCGCCGTATTCATGTCCGCCTGGACCTCGGTCGAGGAGAGCGCCCGGCTGTAGATGCGGACCTCGTCGATGCGGCCCTGGAAGAACTCCTTCCAGATGCCGTTGCCGCCGATCCTGAGGGCCCCGGTGGAGGTCAGGATCGGTCCCGTGAAGGGATTGCTGGCGACGAGGACGCCATTGACGTAGAGCTTCAAAGTGGCGCCGTCGTATGTGCCCGCCAGGTGCGACCACGTATTGACGAGGAGCGCCTGGGCGCCGATGGTCGCGCGCTCGCTCTTCGCGGAAGTACCGGTGTTGAAGAAGACGTGCGGCCGATTGGGGCGAGCGCCGGCGTAGAGCGTGTAGACGAACTCGCCGGGCTGCTCCTTCATGAGCACCGTGCTCCACGTGCTCGCCGTCGCGGTGGGATAGACCCAGGCTTCGAGCGTCATCGCCGTGGTGAGGTTCAGCGAGGCTGCGGCCGGAATGGTGACGAAGCCGGCGCCGTTGAAGACCAGGGCGCTACCGAACCGGCCCTGCCCCGTCCAGGTGACGCCGGTGCCGAGGGTTCCGGTGTTGTTATTGCCGGATGCGTCCGCGACGGCGGCGCCGCTGCCCTCGTTGAACGAGTACGCCGCGACGAGCCCGGGCCTGGGCAGCGTGCTCGGGCTCGAGCTCGGCACCGCGACGGTATTCGACACGGTCACCGCGATGTTCGCGGCGAGCGCGGTGTTGCCGGCGGCGTCCCGCGCGCGCGCTGACAGAGTGTGCGCACCGTTGGAGACGCCGCCCGTGGTCCAGGAGATGGAGAACGGCGCGGTCGTTTTCTCCGAGCCGTAGGCCGCACCGTCGAGCAGGAACTGGACGCCCGCCACGCCGACGTTGTCCGAGGCCGAGGCGGTCACGGTCGTCGTGCCCGAGACGATCGCGCCGGAGCCCGGCGTGGTGATGCTGACAGTCGGCGGCGTGGTGTCAGAGGCGACGGTGACAGTCGCCGCGATGGTGGCCTTGCCGGTGTTGCCGGCGGCGTCGCGCGCCGTCACGGTCAGCATGTTCGTCCCGGACTGGAGGACGATCCCGCTGACGTTCCAGGCGGTCGTCCCGGCCGCCGTCCCGCTGCCGCCGCGGTCGTTCGACCACGTCACTTGAGTCACGCCGACGTTGTCCGACGCGGTGCCCTGCAGCGCCATCGAGGAGCCGGTGGTGCTATACGTCGGCGCCGACGTCGGCGACGTGATGGTTACCACGGGCGCCGTCGTGTCCAGCCCCGTCCCGCTGCCGGTGACGATCGCCGAAGCGGTGCTTCCATTCGCGGTGAAGCTGATCGTCGCGCTGGCCGTCGCGGTCGTCGACGGGGTGAAGCGCGCGGTCACCGTCTGGCTCGTGCCCGCCCCGCTCAGCGTGAACGGACTCCCGGACACGACGCTGAAGGGTGGGGAAACGGATGCCGACCCGGAGATGGTCCCGCCGCCGGTGTTCGACACAGTGAAGGTCCGATCCGCGAAGCTCCCGACGTTGATGCTTCCGAAATTCACCGTGCCAGTCGGACTCACGCCGAAACCGCTTCGCGCGGCGGCGCTCGCAGTGGCCGAGCACGGGCTCTGAGTGCCGCTCGTATCCACGGCGCTCACTGAGACAAAGTAGAGAGTGCCGGCGGTGAGCCCGGTAAGCCGCGTGCTCACCGTCTGGTTGGTACTAGGAGCCGATGTCGGGGAGGCAATCTGAACGAACGCTGATCCTGGGCAAGGCGAGGCGGCGGTCCCGTAGTAGAGGAGATACCCGGACAGATCTGTTAGGGGGCTTCCGTCAGTATTGGTGGTCGGAGCGGTCCAGGCGGCGTCCAGGACTCCGGCTTCTCCCGTGGCGGCGACCAGAAGGACGCCGATGAGGAGAAGGACGAGCGTTGCGAATTCGACGGTGGCCCACGTGTTCCTCGAAGACATGGTGGTCGCCTCCTCGGGAGACCACCGTGTTCCCGGGGGGTGACCGAGCACCCCGCTCCTTTCGGCAGTCCGGCTGTCAGGCTTCGCACCCTGACCCGTGACTTTGCGTCCCTGCCTCGCGGCAGGTTTGCCCTGAGCGAGAAGGAGGTCTTCCCGCTCAAGGCATCAGTGCAGTGCGGATGCCACATATCGGATCGATCACGGCCAGTGCGCCTAAGTATCCGGAAACAAGGAAGCCAGCGTGACGCGATGAAATCCAGACGAACCGTTCGGGCAGCGATACGAGTGCCATGATGGTCACGCTAAATCGATCGAGCGTCGACGTGCTGACGTCTCAGTTTTGAGAGCGCTTCCCGAAGTTTCGCAGTCCTGCGAATCTCGAGAGAAGACCTGGCCTGTCCCATCACTGCGCGGCCAGCGGCGTATTCATATCCGTCTGGATTTCGGCGGGCGAGAGGGCGCGGTTGTAGATGCGGACCTCGTCGACGAGTCCCTGGAAGTACTCACCCCAGACGTTATTGCCGCCGATGCGGAGGGCACCGGTGGAGGTCACGATGGCCCCGGCGACGGGCTGGGTGCCGACGAGGCTGCCGTTGATATAGAGGCGCAGGGTGGTGCCGTCGTAGGTAGCGACGAGATGGGACCAGGCATTGAGCGGGAGTGGCGCAGCGCCGGCGACGATTCGTTCGCCGCTGGCAGTAGTGGCGGTGTTGAAAACGGTGCTCGGCTGATTGGTTGGAGAGGCGGCGTAAAGCGCGTACACGAGGGCGCCGGGCTGCTCTTTGAGGAGGATGGTGCTCCAGGTACCGGAGGTGGCGGTGGGATAGACCCAGGCCTCGAGGGTCATGGCGGTGGTGAGGTCGAGGGCGGCAGCGGCAGGGAGTGAGACGAAGTCGGCGCCGTTGAAGACGAGGGCGTTGCCGAATCGTCCCTGACTGGTCCAGGCGACGCCGCCGCCGAGGGTGGCGGTGTTGTTATTGCCGGAGGCGTCGGAGACGGTTTGGCCGGAGCCTTCGTTGAAGGCATAGGCGGCGACGAGGCCGGAGGCGGGGGCGGGCGCTGGCGCTGGGACGGGCACCTCGACCTGACCCGAGCCCTGGCCCGTGCCTGGGCTTGGGGCCGGGGCGGGGGATGGAGTCGTATTCGACACAACGGAAGTAGTTCCCCCCACGATCGGGGTACTCATATCCGTCTGGATTTCGGCGGGCGAGAGGGCGCGGTTGTAGATGCGGACCTCGTCGACGAGTCCCTGGAAGTACTCACCCCAGACGTTATTGCCGCCGATGCGGAGTGCACCGGTGGAGGTCACGATGGCCCCGGCGACGGGCTGGGTGCCGACGAGGCTGCCGTTGATATAGAGGCGCAGGGTGGTGCCGTCGTAGGTAGCGACGAGATGGGACCAGGCATTGAGCGGGAGTGGCGCGGCGCCGGCGACGATTCGTTCGCCGCTGGCAGTAGTGGCGGTGTTGAAAACGGCGCCCGGCTGATTGGTTGGAGAGGCGGCGTAAAGCGCGTACACGAGGGCGCCGGGCTGCTCTTTGAGGAGGATGGTGCTCCAGGTACCGGAGGTGGCGGTGGGATAGACCCAGGCCTCGAGGGTCATGGCGGTGGTGAGGTCGAGGGCGGCAGCGGCAGGGAGTGAGACGAAGTCGGCGCCGTTGAAGACAGACCCAGGCCTCGAGGGTCATGGCGGTGGTGAGGTCGAGGGCGGCAGCGGCAGGGAGTGAGACGAAGTCGGCGCCGTTGAAGAC
>QHSU01000054.1 GCA_003220535.1 Candidatus Rokuibacteriota bacterium | reverse complement strand
CTACCGGCGGCCAGCGCGCCGGACCCGGCACCCGCCGCCCCGGCCCCCACCCTGGCCGCCGCCATGCCACGCGCTCGCTTCAAGCCACTGCTGTTTGGCAAAGCGGCGCGCAACTACGACCGTCGGCGCCTGGTCACATCCTGAATGGCGCGATGATTCCCCCTTCGGTCACATTCACAAATGGCTTGACGGGCCGATGCCGTGTGTCGCGGGCGCCGGTGGTCCGCCGTCTATGCGGCCGAGTGGCCGCCGTCGAGGAAGAGGGTCTGGCCCGTCATGAAGTCGGAGCTTCCCGAGGCGAGGTAGACCGCGAGCGGCCCGATCTCCTCGGGCTGCCCGAGTCTCCGCGCCGGAATGTCGCGGGTCAGCCGCTCGGAGATCTTCGGATTCGCGAAGGCGTCGTGGGTCATGTCGGTCGCGAACCAGCCGGGCGCGATCGCGTTCACCTGGACGTTGTGGCGCGCCCACTCCACCCCGAGCGCGCGCGTGAGCGCGATGACGCCGCCCTTCGTCGCGGCGTAGATCGTGTAGCCCGGCAGGCCGACCTGACCGAGGACCGAGGCGACGTTGATCACCTTGCCGGACTTCTGGGCGATCAGATGCGGCGCCGCCGCACGACAGCCGTTGAAGACGCCGGTCAGGTTCACGTCGAGCATGAAGCGCCAGTCCTCCGGCGTCATGTCCGCCAGCGGCGCGACCCGGGCCACACCGGAGTTGTTGACCACGACGTCGAGACGACCGAGCTCTCGGATGGTCCGCTGGACGAGGGTCTCCACCTCGGCATAGCGCGCGACATCGGTGGGCGCGACGAACGCCCGGCCGCCGCTCCGGGCGACGAGATGCGCCGTCTCCTCGAGGGCTTCCTTCGAACGGGCGGCGAGGGCGACGTCGGCGCCGGCGCCGGCCAGCGCCACCGCGATCGCGCGGCCGAGGCCGCGGCTGGCGCCGGTGATGACCGCGACCTTGCCGGCGAGCGCGACCGGCTCCGCGGTCAGCGGTAGAGCTCCTCGATCGCGTCCTTGTATTTCTGCGAGACCACCTTCCGCTTCACCTTGAGCGTCGGCGTCAACTCGCCGCCGTCGAGCGTGAAGTCCGTGGCCAGCACCGTGAATCGCTTGATCTTGGCGTACGACTGCAGCTGCGTGTTCTTCTCTTCCACCGTCCGTCCGATGCGCTCCACGACCTTCGGGTGCTTCACGATGACCGCCGTCTCGCTGGTGAGGATCCCCTGCTCGTGCGCGAACTTCGACAGCTCCTCGGGGTTGACGGTGATGAGCGCCACCGGGTACGGGCGACGATCGCCGTAGACCATCACCTGGCTGATGAACGGGTCGGCCTTCAGGAGGTTCTCGATGTTCTGCGGCGCGATGTTCATGCCGCCCGCCGTCACGATCAGATCCTTCTTCCGGTCGGTGATGAAGAGGAAGCCGTCCTGGTCGATCGTCCCGATGTCACCGGTGTGGAACCACCCGTCCGGATCGAAGACTTCGCGCGTCGCTTCGGGCTGCTTGAAGTAGCCGAGCGTGGCGATGTTGGGACCGCGCGCCAGGATCTCGCCGTCCGCGGCGGTCTTCAGCTGGACGCCCGGCAGAGTCTGGCCGACCGAGCCGAACTTGAATCGATCCGGCCGATTGAACGTGAGGGCCGGACATGTCTCGGTGAGTCCGTAGCCCTCGAGGAGGAGGATCCCCGCCGCGTGGAAAAACTCGGCGATGTCACGCGCGAGCGGCGCACCGCCGGACACGGCCCAGCGGAGCCGCCCGCCGAGCGCCGCGTGGAGCTTCGAGAAGACGAGCTTGTGGGCAAGCTTCCGCTTCAACTCCAGGCTGGCGGGCACTGGCTGGCCGCGCTGCTGATGGCGACTCACGTCTCTCCCGACGGACACCGCCCAGGCGAAGATCTTCTTCTTCGTGGCCGAGCCTGCCTCGACGCCCGCGAGGATTTTCGCGTAGACCTTCTCGAACACGCGCGGCACGCTGCAGATGAAATGAGGCCGTGTCTCCTTCAAGTTGTCGCCGACCTTGTCCAGGTTCTCGGCGAACGCTGTCGTCAGCCCGTGCGCGACGCCGAGGAACGACTCGAGCCGCGCGAAGGAATGCGCGAGCGGGAGGAACAGGAGGTGGACCCATCCCTCCTCGACGGGTGTGGCCTGCTTCGAGGCCGTCACGGCCGCGACGTGATTGCCGTGGGTCTGCATCACCCCTTTCGGGGGACCCGTGGTGCCGGAGGTGTAGACGATCGTCGCCAGGTCGGTCGGACGCGTCGACGCCACGCGCTCGGCGAGGGTGCTCTTGTGCGCCGCCATGCTGTCGCGGCCCTGCCTCCTGAGCGTCTCCCAGGTCATCACCATCTTGGGGGGCTGCGGCGCGTCGTAGCCGGCGATGACGACGATCTGCTCGAGAGCGGGCATCTGGTCGCGCGCCTCCAGCACCTTCGCGAGTTGCGCGGGATCTTCCACGAAGATCGTCTTCGCCGTCGAGTCGTTCACCACGTAGGCGATCAAGTCCGGAGGGTAGGTCGGATAGACCGGGACGGTCACGCACCCGGCGCTGAAGATCGCGAAGTCGGCCTGGACCCACTCGGCCCGGGTGGTCGACAGGAGCGCGACCGCCTCACCCTTGTCGCGGCCCACCGCAATGAGACCGAGCGCGACCTCGCGCACGACGTCGCCGACCTCACGCCAGGTGATCGTCTTCCAGTCGCCGCCCTGCTTGAACTGCTGGGCGGGACGCTCGCCGCTCTGCTCCACGCGGTCCCAGAACATCCGGGCGAGGGTATCGGCTGCCATGGGCTGAGCCCTCCATGTAAAGTAGCAATCTCAAAGGGATAACCGACGGTAACACATGGTCTATAACGCGGTGCGTAAAAAGGGGCTTGACGCTGTAACGCGACGCGTTACACTCGAATCGAACGGAGCGGAATGTAGCCAAGAGCCGTACAAAGACGAACCCGACGATGCAGGAGGGACTCATGGACGATCAGAAGAAGGTTCACGAGCTGTTCGGACAGCTCACGGGCAAGGCGGTCGAGACGATGACGATGTGGGCAGACGCCAACCAGCGCGTGCTCCGCGAGCTCGTCGAGTTTTCCGCGGCGACGGCCAAAGAGGGCGTGAGGCTCTACGCCGAGTTGCAGCAGGGCGCCCTCGAGACGCTGCGCAACTCCCAGGCCGCCGCCGGACGCTGGCAGGGTGCCTGGTCCGACGGCGCGAAGGATCCGGTGCAGGTGTACCAGAAGGCCGTGATGAACAGCGTGGACAGCGTCGAGGCCGCGTTCAAGCTGCTCGAAGGCCAGGCCCAGGCGATCACCCGCTCGGCCGAACGGCTCCAGACGTCCGCCGAGCAGGCGGGCAAGGGCATCCAGCAGACCTACACGGCCGTCGTCGAGAAGATGAAGGACGTCTACTGCCACAACTAGACGATTACTTCTGGTTCTTCCGTCTCTCGAGCCGCTCCTCGAGGGAGCGTAGACGCTCGCGCAGCGTCGAGACTTCCTCGCGGAGCCGCTCGGCGTCGGGCTCGGCGCCGTCGCGCCGGGGTTCGGCGCGCGGCCCGACCATCCCCCACCCGGCTCTCGAGGCCCAGTCCTGGAAGATCCGCTCCATCTCGCGCTGGTTCGAGACGATGCCCTCGAGGCTCGACTTCATCGATCGCTGAACGAAGTCCTGCCACGCTTGGCCGTGCTTGATGAGCTGGTGGAGGAAGGCGGTGGGCAGCGTGGCGCGGTGGTTGCGCTCGTTCTCGAGGATGATCTGGGCCAGCGTCACCGACGTCAGGTCCTCGCCGGAGGAGGCGTCCACGACCGCGATCTCCCGGCCCGCGCGGATCATCTCTTCGATCTCCTCGAGGGTCACGTACCGGCTCTCTTGCGTGTCGTAGAGCTTTCGATTCGAGTACCGCTTGATGACGTACGCCATGGCACTCCTCAGCGGGGCTGCCCCCGACGGTCACTATGAATGGCGTAACACTCCGCGTCAAGAGCCCGCGCGCCGCGCCATGCTAGACTGCGCCCACGCCCACAGGAGGTGGCTCGCATGAAGCTCAAGGGGCGCACCGCGCTCGTCACCGGAGGCTCCCGAGGCATCGGTCGCGCGATCGCGCTGGCGCTTGCCGAAGAAGGCGCCGACGTCGCCATCAACTACGTCTCGAGCGAGCCGGCCGCCAAGGAGGTCGCCGAGCGGATCCACAAGCTCGGCCGGTCCTCGGTGCTGGCGCAAGCCGACGTCGGCGACTACCCCGACACGTTCCGCATGGCGCAGGACCTCCTGAAGGAGTTTGGCCATCTGGACATTCTCGTCAACAACGCCGGGATCAACTCGGACAAAACCTTCGTCAAGATGGACCACGCCTCGTGGCGCAAAGTGCTCGCCATCAACCTCGACGGCGTCTTCAACTGCACCAAGGTGTTCATCGACCAGATGCTCAAGCAGGAATACGGCCGCGTGGTCAACATCACCTCGGTCATCGGCCAGATCGGCAACTTCGGCCAGGCCAACTACGCCGCGTCGAAGGCCGGGGTCGCGGCGTTCACCAAGTCGCTCGCGAAGGAGCTGGCCGGCAAGGGCGTCACGGTGAACGCGGTGGCGCCCGGCTTCATCGAGACGGACATGGTCCAGGCAATTCCGGAGAAGGTCCGCGAGAAGCTCTTGAATCAGATTCCGCTCAAGCGCTTCGGCACGGTGGAGGAGGTCGGGCGGGCGGTCGTCTACCTCGTCTCGTCCGACGGCGACTACATCACGGGCGCCGAGCTCTCGATCAACGGCGGACTGCTGATGTGACCATGGCGGCCCAGAGCCTCACCGCCTGAGCGGCCAGCGCCCACGGTCCCAGCGCCATCGCCGTCAGCGACGCCACCCGCCGGGGCCGCTCCTCGTAGACGACGCGCGCCTTCGACGGCATCACCCACGCCTCGCCCGAGAGGACCTCCTCGCCGCGCTGGTTGACGCAGACGGTCTGGAGCCGAAGGCGATTGCGCTCGCGGACCACCTCGAGCACGTCCACGCGCGCCGTGATCGTGTCTCCCGCCTTGACGGGTCTCACGAACTTGAGGCTCTGGGAGAGGTACACGGCGCCCGGCCCCGGGAGCCGGGTGCCGATGACCGCCGAGATCAGCCCCGCGGTGAAGATGCCGGGCGCGATCGGTTCCTTGAACGGCGTCGTCGCCGCGTAGCCGGCGTCGCTGTGGACGGGATTGAGGTCGCCCACTGCGTCGATGAAGCTCGCGATGTCGTCTTCCTCGACCTGTCGCACGAGCTCGGCGTGGTCACCCGGCGAGACCTCGGCGATCGTCTTGCCGATCACGGGGGCTCCTTGTTGGCGAGATGTCGAAGCACGGCGGTGATCGAATCCTCGAGCCGCTCGATGCGGTCCTCCAGCTCGACGATCTGTTTCGCCACCGCCGTCACCTGACTGCGCGACGGCAGGTTCAACGCCTGGAGCGCCTGCTCGATCTGCTGGTCCACGATCTTCTTGGCGGGCGCGCTCGTCACCAGGAACTGATCGAGCGACTGGCCCATCGCCTTCGCGAACTGCTCGGTGCCCATCGTCTGGCCGAGCACCTTGGACCAGGCCTCGATCCACTGGTCGAGGAACTGCTTCCACTGCGTCAGGAGCTCCGGGGTGGCCGGCGTCTGCGCGAAGAGCTTCGCCCAGGTCTGAACGCCCTGGTCGAGCACCGGCCGCCAGAACGCCGTCGGGTCCGGAGTGGCCGTCGTCGGAGGGGCCTGACTGAGCAGGCGCGTCCACGCCTGGGCGCCCTCCTCGAACTGCTTCCTCCATTGCTCGAACAGCTGGTTGGGTACCGGACCGTCAACCATTACGTCAAATCTTACCTCGTGCTGACGCTTCGCGTCAACGACCGTGTCGCCCGGCTAGGAGCGTGGCGCCAGCCAGCCCGAGACCTTGGGCCAGCAGTGAGTGGCGGCTCCCCGCCCGGCGATGAGCGAGATATGGCCGCCCGGCAGCTCGATGTATTCCTTTTCGCGGCTACCCACGGCGTCGATGAGCGCCCGCACGCACGCGGGCGGCGCGATGTAGTCCTCTTTCGCGCCGACGACGAACACCGGGCACGTGATGTGCTCGAGCCGTACCGTCCGGCCGCCCATGACGAGCTCCCCCCGGTAGAGCTTGTTGTCCTGATAGAAGTCCCGCACCCATTGGCGAAAGAACTCGCCCGGAAAGGCCACGTATTCGTTCGCCCACTTGTTCAGCGCCTGGAATCCCTCGAGGTACTTATCGTTCCAGAGGTTCCACCAGAGATTCACGTTGGTCGAGAGGTCCATCGTCGGCTTGAGGAGCTTGAAGCCCGCCTTCACCATGTCCGCCGGGACAGCGCCGAGCGTGTCCACGAAGCGGTCGACGTTGAAGTTCTGCTTGCTGAGCCAGAGCCCGAACAGGCCCACCTTCGTGAAGTCGATCGGACCGGCCATGTTCACGAAGTTCTTCACCGGTACCTCGGGATGCGAGGCGACGAACGACGCCGAGATGGGCGCCCCCATGCAGTAGCCGAGCACCGAGAGCTCGTCCGTCCCCGAGGTCGCGAGCACGCGCTTGGCCATGCGCGGCAGAATCTTGACCACGCACTCCTCGACAGTGAGGTCGTTGTCCTCCGGGCCGAACACGCCCCAATCGAGCAGATAGAAGTCGAACCCTTGCCGGGTCATGTGCTCGACGAAGCTCCCGCCGGGCAAGAGGTCGAAAATGTAGGGTCGGCTGATGCCGAGGTTCGGAACGAAGAGCAGCGGGGTCCGGTGAGTCCGGGCCGACTCGTACCGGTAGAGCCGCGACTTGTTGCGTTTATAGACCTCCACGCGCGGCGTCTGGCCGGTCTTCGGCTCGGCCGGATTCACCGTCATCTCGTGGAGGTTCTTGAGCCGGCGGAATCCCCGCTCGAATTCCTCCTGCCACTGCTTGATCATCTCGGCGGGCACGTCCGCGGCGAACCCGCTGGTGAATCGCTCAACGACGTCGGCGAAGCGCTCCTGCCCCATGGTCAGAGGGCTCCTTCCCCGATCACATCTGGAACATCGAGCCGAGCTTCATCGCGAGCCCCATGTCGCCCTTGACCTTCAGCTTGCCCGACATGAACAGCATCTGCCCCGACTGCTTGCCCGAGAGCATGTCGAGCCAGTCCTGGGCTGCGATCTGGAGCGTCAGGGTCGGGTTCGGCCCCGCCCCCTGCTTCACCGTGCAGGCTCCGTCCTTGATGACGGCGTGCCACGTCCCGCCCCCGTCGCCGCTGACGTCGTACTGGATCACCGCGTTCGTTCCGGCGGACTTGTCGGACCGGAACCGCGTCGCCATCGCATCGAACGTCTCTTTGACTGTCGGCATTGCTTCCTCCTTGGTTCAGATTTGCCATCGGGGTGCCTTCGCAGGGCTCCGGCACCCGACGTTCGTCCGTCAAAACGTAAACAGGTCCATTCCGCCGGTCACCGTGAGCACGGCGCCCGTGATGTAGCGCGCACGTTCGGAACAGAGGAACGCGACGGCATTCGCCACGTCCTCGGGCTCCCCCTCGCGCTGCATCGCGACGCGCTTGACCATCCGCTCGTAGAGCGGGCTCAGCTTGGCATTGGGCGCGATGATCCCCGGCGCGATCGCGTTGCAGGTGACATTGTATCGAGCGCCCTCGAGGGCGACCGACTTGGCGAACCCGATCAGCCCGATCTTGCTCGTCGCGTAGGCGGTCTGGCCGAAGCCACCCATGAGACCGGCGATCGACGCCATGCAGACGATCCGCCCCCAGCGCCGCTCGCGCATCCCCGAGAACACCGCCTTGGTCACCTTGTACGTTCCCGTCAGGTTCACGGCGAGGTTGAGCTCCCAGTCCTCGTCCTTCATGTCCTTGAGCTGGGCCACCGTGTAGATGAGCCCGGCGTTGTTCACGCAGATGTCGACGGGGCCGAGGTCGCGCTCGATGTGGCCCACGACCTCCTGGACTTGCGCCGACTCGCGGATGTCGCACGCGTAGCCGCGGGCGCGGCCGCCGGCGGCCTCGATCTCCCCGGCGGCTCCGGCGGCGCCGTCACCGTCGAGGTCGACGATGGCGATCGCGCAGCCCTCGGCGGCCAGCGCGGTGGCGTCGGCTCGACCGAGACTTCGCGCCGCGCCCGTGACGAGCGCGACGCGCCCGCGGATACCCAGATCCATGTTACTTCCCTTTGAAGGTCGGCTCGCGCTTCGCGAAGAACGCCTGGATACCTTCCGAGGCGTCCTCGGTCTTGAGCGACTTCAGGAACGCACGGATCTCGATGTCGATCGCCTTGTCGATCGGCGCCTCGAGCCCCTCGTCGACGGCCTCGATGATGAGCCGTGTGGCGATCGGTGGCCGCTTGGCGATCTCGCGCGCGAGCGCCTTGGCGTCGTTGAGCGTCTCGCCTTCTTTGGTGAGGCGGTTCGCGAGGCCGAGGGCGAGGCACTCCGAGGCCGGCACCTGGGTTCCCAGGATGAGGAATTCGAGAGCCTTCGTCCGACCGATGAGGCGTGGCAGCCGCTGCGAGCCTCCGTAGCCCGGAGTGATGCCGAGATTCGACTCGGTCTGACCCATCCGGGCCGTCTCCTTGACCAGGCGGAAGTGGCATGCCATCGCGATCTCGCAGCCCCCACCCAGCGCGTGGCCATTGACCGCCGCGATGACGGGTTTCGGGAAGCGCTCGATCTTCCGCATCACGCTGTTCCCGAAGCGGATGAAGGTGTCGACGTCACCCCCGGAGAACGCGGAGCCGAGGTCGGCGCCGGCGCAGAAGATCCGGTCACCCGCGCCCGTGATGATGACGGCGCGAACCGTCTCGTCGTTCTCCACGGAGTTGAGGGCGGCGTTCAGCTCCCGCATGAGCGGCTCGCTGATCGCGTTGGCCGGTGGACGGTTGAGCGTGATGACCGCGAAGGTCTCCTCCCGCGCGAACAGCAGGGTTTCATACGCCATGGGCACAGACTCCCTGGAGAAAGATCGTCGCGACCGGCTCGGCCGCGTCGGTGAGGCGGTACGCGCGCTTGCCCAGAACCCACGAGGTCGCCAGCTGGTCCATCGCCCCGAAGAGCATCTTGGTGGCGACCTTCACCGGCAGATCGGGGCGGATCTTTCCCGCGGCGGCGCCTTCCTCGAGCACGTCGTTGATCACGCCGAAGTAGGCGGACACCTCGTGCGCGGACGCCCCGCGGAAGAACTTCTGCCCCTGGCGCAGCTCGACCTGGACGACCTCGGCGAGCTCGGGGTTCTCCTCGAGCACCCGGAAATGGAGGGCCACGATCTTCCTGATCTTCGCCAGCGGGTCGCGCTCGGCGGCGATCTCCCGTCGCACCGACGCCACCCATTCCGCCATCTTCTCGCGGAACAGGGTGACGAGAATCTCGTCCTTGGTCTTGAAATAGAGGTAGATCGTGCCGCTCGCGATCCCCGCCTCGCGGGCGATGTCCGAGACCCGCGAGTTGTAGTAGCCGTTGCGCGCGAAGACGCGGATCGCGGCGTCGATGATCTGTTGCGGCTTGTCGGGGTCACGCATGAATTCTGACTGAACCGCCGTTCATTCTACGGGCGCCCACATGGAGAATCAACCCGGACCACCCGATGCGACGGGATTCACGCACCTCGATACACTTCGCGCCGGCGGATGCTCCGCTGGAACTCGACGTAGCTCTGGCGCGTCATCGCGGGGCGTGCGTTGGCGATCACCTCGCGGGCGCCACCGGCGCCGTCCCAGAGGAGGTCGACCACCATGGCGGCCATGGCTCGGGCCGGCATCACGTAGGCGAGATGCGGGTCGACGATCTCGTAGTCGGCGCCGTGGCCCGCGCCCCGCGCCCCGCCCATGTACGGATGCACCACCGGGATCACCTGGCTCAGGTCGCCCATGTCGGTAGAGCCCGTACGGTGTCCCGCTTCACGACACGCTCCCGCGCCGAAGAGGCCGTCGGCGTTCTGTCGGAACGCGCGCGCCATCGTGGGGTCCGTGCGCAGCGGGAGGTACCCGGGAAGGGTCTCGATCTCGACGCTGGCGCCGAGCGCCAGCGCTCCGGCCCGGAGCGCGCGGTCGACCTTGTCGTTGGCGTCGCGAATGCCTTCGAGGGTGCGACCGCGGACGTACGTCTCGAGCCGTGCTTCGGCCGGGATAACGTTCACCTGGGAGCCGCCGTGGGTCAGGATGGGGTGGACGCGGATCGTGTCGTCGTCGCGGAAGGTCTCCCGCAGCGCGTTGATCGCGGTGAGCGCGATCTGGGCCGCGTAGAGCGCGTTGACGCCCAGGTGCGGCGCGCCGCCCGCGTGCGCCGCGCGCCCGAGGAACCGCGCCGTCTTGCCGAACCGTCCGTTGTTGGAGCCGGGAACGCACGCGACGCCGTCCTCGGGACGCGGCGTGGTGTGGATCATCATCGCCAGGTCGACGTCGTCCAGGTGGCCCAGGCGGAGGAGCTCGCACTTGCCGCCCAGGAACTCGAGCCGCCCTTCGCGAACCTCGTTGAGGCGCCACTCGAGGTCTCCGCCCTCCTCGGCCGGGACGGCCATGAACGCCACGCGGCCCGCCAGGCCGTCGAGGGCCTTCGTGGTCACGAGGCCGATCGCCGCGCCGACGAGTCCGGCGATCTGGGCGTTGTGGCCGCAGGCGTGGACAGCGCCGGTGGACGGGTCCGCCTCCGGGTGTCCGGCGACCACGAGCGCATCGAGCTCGCCCAGGAGCGCGAACGTGGGCCCCGGGCCCGCGCCGCCGGCGACGTCGGCCCGCACCCCCGTGAGCGCCAGCCCGCTCCGCGGGGCAAGACCGAGCTCCCGGAACTTCGCCTCCACGAGCGCGGCCGTTCGCGACTCCTTGAAGCCGAGCTCAGGATGGCGGCGGATCGCTTCCCCGACGGCGACGATCGCGTCGGCGTGACGCTCGATCGCCTCGCCGACGCGTTGCTTCACCTCGTCGCGAGTCATGGGCGCGTGTCCGCGGCTCGAACGACCGTCACAAGCTCGACCACTTGTTCTCCCCCGTTCCTCGAGTCTGGCGTAGGATAAGCCGGTCCCGCGCGGCGACGCCGGGCAATTTGAATCGGGAGAGTAGACCATGAAGGCAGCGGCGGCTGTCGCGGAAGTTCTCAAGCGCGAGGGCGTGAAATTCCTCATCGGCTACCCGGTCAACCCGATCATCGAGGCCGCCGCGGAGGCCGACATCCGCACGATCATCGTCCGCCAGGAGCGGACCGGGCTCCACATGGCCGACGCCGTGAGCCGGATCTCGTCCGGGGAGCGCATCGGGGTCTTCGCCATGCAGCACGGCCCGGGATCGGAAAACGCCTTCGGGGGCGTCGCCCAGGCCTACGGCGACTCGGTGCCGATCGTCGTGCTGCCAGGCGGCTACCCGCGCCGGATCACCAACATCCAGCCCAACTTCAACTCGTTCCTGAACTTCCAGCACGTGACGAAGTGGTGCGAGCAGGTCATCGTGCCCGATGCCGTCGTGGACGCGATGCGCCGTGCGTTCACCCAGGTCAAGAACGGCCGGCCGCGGCCGGTGCTGATCGAGTTCCCGGTCGACCTGCTGCGCGAGGACGTGCCGGAGCCGATCCAGTACACGCCGGCGCCGCGGCTGCGCTCGGCGCCCGATCCCCGCGACGTCTCCCGCGTCGCCGACGCGCTCGTGGCCGCCCAGCGGCCCGTGATCTACGCGGGCCAGGGCGTGCACTACGCGCGGGCGTGGCAGGTTCTCCGAGAGCTGGCCGAGCTCCTGGAGGCGCCGGTGACGACGAGCCTCCAGGGCAAGAGCGCCTTTCCAGAGACCCATCCCCTTTCGCTCGGCTCCGGTGGGCGCTCGATCTCCAAGCCGCTCCACCACTTCCTCCAGAACGCGGACCTGATCTTCGGCATCGGCTGCAGCTTCGCGACGACCAACTACGGCGTCGCCATGCCGAAGGGTAAGCGCATCGCGCATGCGACGCTCGACCCGACCGACATCAACAAGGACGTGCCCGCCGAGCTGGCGCTCGTCGGCGACGCCGGGCTCACGCTCCAGGCGCTGCTCGTCGAGGTGAAGGACCGGCTCAAAGGCGCCCCGCGCGGCCGGTTCTCGGTCGTCACCCAGGAGATCAAGAACCTCAAGAGCGAGTGGCTGGCGCAGTGGACGCCCCGGCTCACCGCCGACACCAAGCCGCTGTCCCCCTACCGCGTGATCTGGGACCTGATGCACACGGTGGACGTCGCCAACACGATCATCACGCACGACGCCGGGAGCCCGCGCGACCAGATCTCGCCGTTCTGGGAGCCGGTGGCGCCGCTCAGCTACATCGGCTGGGGCAAGACGACCCAGCTCGGCTATGGCCTCGGCCTGGCGATGGGGGCGAAGCTCGCTGCGCCCGACAAGCTCTGCGTGAACGTCTGGGGCGACGCCGCGATCGGCTTCACGGGGATGGATTTCGAGACGGCCGTGCGTGAGCGGATCCCGATCCTCTCCGTGTTGCTCAACAACTTTTCCATGGCGATCGAGCTGAAGGTCATGAAGACGGCCACGGCCAAGTTCCGGAGCACGGACATCAGCGGCGACTACGCGGCCATGGCCCGCGCGTTCGGCGGCCACGGCGAGCGCGTGACCGAGCCCGGCGAGATCGTGCCGGCGATCCGCCGCGGCATCCGTAAGACGCAGGACGGCACGCCCGCGCTCCTCGAGTTCATCACCGAGAAGGCGGAAGACTTCTCGATGTTCTAGGTTCTAGGCGGGCCACCATGAATATCAAGTACCGGATCGGCGTCATGCCCGGACCGTGGCCGGCGGACTCGCCGGGCGAGCCCGACGGCCGCGAGTTCCTCTGGCAGTTCATCGACCTCTGCGAGCGGACCGCGATCGACTCCGTCTGGTTCTCGGACCGGCTCTCCTCGCCGCTGCCCGTCCTCGAGCCCATGATCACCATGGCCGCCGTGGCCGCGCGCACGCAGCGGCTCAAGTTCGGCCCGAGCGTGCTGGTGGCGCCGTTCAGGTCGCCCGTGATGGCCGCGCGTCAGCTCGCGATGCTCGACTATCTCTCCGACGGGCGCGTGCTTCCGGCGGTCGGCATCGGCGTCGAGCAAGAGCGTGAGTTCCATGCCGCCGGCGTGCCCTTCCACGAGCGCGGCCGCCGTACCGACGAGGCGATCCGGATCATGCGCCAGTGCTGGGAAGCCCCCGACGTCACCTTCGCGGGCGAGTTCTGGAGGCTCGATCGGATCACGGTGCTGCCACGGCCCGTCCAGCAGCCGATGCCGCTCTGGATCGGCGGCAACAGCGAGGCGGCGATGCGCCGCGCCGGCCGCATGGGCGACGGCTGGATTCCGTCCTTCATCACGCCCGATCACTTCCGCGTCGGCGTCGACAAGACGCTGACCTTCGCGGCCGCGGCCGGGCGCGAGGTGCCGGGCGACCACTTCGGCGCCCTCGTGAATTTCTGTCTCGACCCCGACCCGGCAGTCGCGCGCTCGATCGCGCTCCCGTTCATCCCGCGCGGGCGTGCCGACGCGCCGACGCTCGACGCCTGCACTGCGTTCGGCCCGGCCGACCTGGTCAGCGAGCGCCTGGAACAGTACGTGCGCGGAGGCGGATCGAAGTTCGTCCTCCGGCCGATGTGCCCGCCCGAACAGATGCTCGAGCAGCTCGAGCAGCTGGCGGCGGAGGTCGTGCCCGCGTTTCACAGCCGCTGAGGCGCCTGGGCTCAGGTCCCTCGGAGGATCTGGATCAGCAGGTCTGGGTCGAGATTCCCGCCGGAGAGGACGACGCCGATCCGGGCGCCGCGTGGGACGGCGAGCTTCCCCGCCAGGACGGCGGCGGCGCCGACCGCGCCGGTCGGCTCGGCGATCACCCGCACGGAGAGCGCCAGGAAACGGACGGCCGCGACGATCTCGGCATCGCTGACGAGCACCACCGCGCTCAGGTTTTCGCGAAGAATCGGGAACGTGAGCTCCCCTGGGCTCTGCGGGCGGATCCCGTCGGCGATGGTGGACGGCGGAGGAATCGTCACGCGCTCGCCCTTCTGCAGCGAGAGATACGTGTCGTTCGCGGTGTCCGCCTCGACGCCGATGACGGCGATCCCCGGGGCCAGGTTCCGCGCCACCGTGCTGCAGCCGGCCATGAGACCGCCGCCCCCCACCGGCGTGACGAGCGCGTCGAGCGACGGGACGTCCTGGAAGAGCTCGAGCGCAGCGGTCCCCTGCCCGGCCATGATCGCGGGATCGTCGTAGGGAGGCACCAGCACGCGTCCCGTCTTCTCGACGAGGCCGCGGGCGACGGCGGCGCGGTCGTCCTTCAGGCGGTCGTAGAAGACGATCTCGGCCCCGTAGCCACGCGTCGCCTCCACCTTCAGGGCGGGCGCGTCGGTGGGCATGCAGATGATCGCGGTGGTCCCGACGATCCGCGCGGCGAGCGCGACGCCCTGGGCGTGATTGCCCGACGAGTAGGCCACGACGCCCCGCGCGCGCTCCGCCGACGTGAGCGACAGAAGCTTGTTCAGGGCGCCGCGGATCTTGAACGAGCCCGCGCGCTGCAGGTTCTCGCACTTGAAGAAGACCTGGCTGCCGCTGGCATCGTCGAACGCCTGCGACGTGATGACCGGCGTGCGGTGAATGCGGTCCGAGAGGCGCCGCGCGGCGGCGTGGACGTCGTCGATCGTGAGCAGGGGGGCCGCGGTCACGACGACGGTGATTATCCCAGAGCGCACGAAGGTTGATCAACCCTCGCGGTATACTCGCGCCATGTGGACGCTGGCGCCGCTGCTCGTTCTCTTGCTCTCGGCCGGCTGTTCGCTCATCTCCGTCGATCTGACACCGAGGATCAAGCCCCTCGAAGAGCGGACCGTCGAGGGGAGCGGCCGGACGAAGATCCTCTTGACGGACATCTCGGGATTTCTCAGCGAAGAAGGACCGTCGCCGACGGTGATCATCGGCGCGCCGACCCCGCGGGTGCCGCTGCTCGTCCGCTTTCGCGAGGAGCTGAAGAAGGCCGGGGAGGATCACGACGTCAAGGCATTGATCGTTCGCATCAACAGCCCGGGCGGGACGGTGACGGCGTCCGACATCATGTTCAAAGAGCTCGAGATATTCAAGCGCACCGCGCGCATCCCCGTCATCGCCGTCATGATGGACGTGGCGGCCTCGGGCGGCTACTACGTCGCCCTCGGGGCCGATACGATCATCGCCCACCCGACGACGGTGACCGGCTCGATCGGCGTCATCATGGTGACGATGAACGCCGAAGGCCTCATGCAGAAGCTCGGGCTCGCGACCGCTACCATCAAGTCCGGCGAGCGGAAGGACATGGGAAGCCCGCTCCGCACGCTCACGGGCGACGAGCGCAAGATCTTCCAGTCCGTGATCGACGGGCTGCACGGCCAGTTCGTCGCGAGACTCGTCCAGGCCCGGCAGATCCCACTCGAGACCGCCAAGACGATCGCCGACGGTCGCATCTACACGGCACAGCAGGCGCTCGAGCTCAAGCTGGTCGACCGGATCGGATACATGGACGACGCGCTCCAGATCGCGCGCCGCGCGATCGGTGTCGCCGACGCGCGGGTGGTCGTGTATCACCGCCCCACGGAGTATCGGGCCACCTACTACGCCCGGTCCGAGGCGTCGGCAACCGGCCTCGACGCGACGGTCGCCCCGCTCGCGTCAATCGTCGGGACCGGTCCCCGCTTCCTTTATGTCTGGTGGCCCTGAGGCGCGGCCGCGCCCGTCGGCGGCTCGAAGCCCTCGCAGCGTGAGACCGGGAGTCGCGGATATTTCGGAAAGCGCGGATCGGTCACGCTGAGGCCGCACCGCACGAACGTCGACCGCTTGGCGGACGTGACCTGGTTGGCATGCCGGCACGTGGCGCAGAGGCCGGCGGGGGTCACGGCTGGTCTCCGACGAGATCGAGATAGTGCTTGACGATCCTGGCCGTGGCGCCCCAGATGGTGTCGCCGCGGTAGTCGAAGAAATACACGGGACGCACAACGCCGTTGCGTTCCCACTCCTCGACCCGCAAGCCGCCCGGCCCGAAGAGCGCCGCGAACGGCACCTCGATCACTCGCTCGATCTCCTCGCCGTCGGGACGCCAGGCGACGGGCGTGCGGACGACGCCGATCCAGGGCGTGATGACGAAGTGCGTGGCGAACGTCTCGGTGTCGTCGAGCGCGCCCAGCGGCTCGACCGCCGCCCGCGGCAGACCGATCTCCTCTTCGCACTCGCGCAGCGCCGCCTCGAGGAACGAGGCGTCCCCGGGATCGACGGTGCCACCGGGGAAGGAGATCTGCCCCCGGTGGGCTCCGACCGTCTCGGTCCGCTTCGCGAACACCAGATGGGGCTCGCCCCGATCGACGAGCGGCACCAGCACCGCGGCGCGGACGAGTGGGCCCGGAGGCACGACGCGGCGCTCGCGCCCTGCGAGCCGGGTTCGGGTCAGCGCGACCAACTCGTCGAGCGTCATGCGGTCGGTGGGCCGGGGTGTGCGGCGGTCACGACATGAAGAACCCGCCGTCCACGTTCAGCGCCTGGCCGGTGATGCCCGCCGATTCGGGGAGCGACAGAAAGACGGCGACGTGGGCGATCTCCTCGGGTTCGATCATGCGGCGTTGCGCGACCTGGCGCTTGTAGTAGCGCTCGAAGATCTCGGTCCCGGCCACTGGCCCGGACTTCGTCGACTGCATCCGGATTCCCATGCCGGCCCGCACGTAGCCTGGGCAGATCGCGTTGACGGTGATGCCCGGGTACCCCTGGGATCCGAGCTCGGCGGCGAGCGAGCGCGTCAGGCCGATGACGCCGTGCTTGGAGGTGGCGTACGCGGTGACGAAGAGTAGCCACCCATCCGGCCGAGGACCGACGAGATCGTGATGATGCGGCCGGCTCGTCGGGTCATCATCGCCGGGAGCGCCGCACGGATCGCGCGGTAGGTCCCGTTGAGGTTGACGTCGACGACGCGCGTCCACGCGCTCTCGTCCTGCTCGGCGAGGAGCCCCGCGGTGCCGAGGCCGGCGCACGTGACGAGCGCGTCGAGACGATCGAACTCTCGGAGGGCCCGCTCGGTCATCGCGACCATGTCGGTCGATCGGGTGACGTCGGCCCGGATGGCGAAGGCATTCGCGCCACTCAGCGCGCGCGCCTCGTTCGCGACGGCCTCGACGGCGTCATCGACGTCGCCGAGGATCAGCGCGGCGCCCTCCCCCGCGAACGCGACCGCGATCGCGCGTCCGATGCCGCCGCCCGCGCCGGTCACCGCGACGGCCTGACCCTTCAAACGCACGGGCGCCTCGTCACGGTCGGCTGAGCCTGTCGGCAGCGGTCACGCGCGTACCCCGTCGAGGACCGCCGCCATCACGGCCCCGGCCTTGTCGCGAATCACCAGGTCGGCCTGGGCGTCGAGCGGCGTCGCCTCGAGGTTCACGATCGCGAGCGTGGCGCCGGCGTGCTTGGCGTGCGCGGGCATGTACGCTGCCGGGTAGACGACCAGCGAGGACCCGAGGACCACGAAGAGATCGGCCGCTCGCGACCGACGCTCGGCCTCCTGCATCTCGCGCGCCGGCATCGCCTCGCCGAAGAGCACCGTCGTCGGCTTCACGACGCCGCCGCACCGGCGGCACGCGGGAATCTCGTCGCCCGCCTGGAGCCACTCGTGCACCTCGTCCCGCGTGTAGGCGGCGCCGCATTCGAGACAGCGCGTGCGCGTCGCGTTGCCGTGGAGCTCGATGACCCTTTCCCCCGGCAGACCGGCGCGCTGGTGCAGGTCGTCGATGTTCTGGGTGATGCAGCAGTCGAGCCGGCCGAGGCGATGCAGCTCGGCCAGGGCCAGGTGCGCGGCGTTTGGCCGGGCGGCACGAATCACGGGATAGGTCACCCGCCCGAGCTCCCAGTACTTTCGCCGGCCGCTGACGCTGCCCACGAAGTTCTGGTAGGTGAACTCGCGCGGATCGAACCGATCCCAGAGACCGCCCGGACTGCGAAAGTCGGGGATACCGGACTCGGTGCTCACGCCGGCGCCCGTAAAGGCGACCGGGCGGCGGGCGCGCGCGAACAGCTCGGCCAGCCGAAGGACAGCGCCGTTCACCGCCGCCACGTCCAGATGCGCCCAGTCATGGTCGAGAGAGAAGCGCCCTCAAGCCTACTACAGTGTCGGCCGGACGCGCCTCAACCAGACGACGCATCCGGCGAACGCCAGCGCGCAGACCGCGGTGAGCCCGGCGTTCAGCGCCACGCCCTCGAGCGTGCCCCACGCCACCGTGAGGATGGTGAACAGGACGTTGTTGATGACGTGACACACCACCGCCGGGAGGGCGCTGCCGGCCCACTCCGTGATCCAGCCGAGGTAGAGACCGAGGGCCAGCGCCAGGAGGGCATGGAGCCATTCCAGATGGAGGATGCCGAAACCAGCACCGGCGATGACCACCGCCGTCGCCGGCAGGAAGCGCTCGCGGAGGCGCGTCTGCATGTACGCCCGAAAGAAGACCTCCTCGGCCGTGCCCGCCAGGACGCCGATGACGACCACAGCGAGGAACAACTGCGGACCGACGGCCTGCGCCAGGGCGCGGCGGATTGCCACCAGGCTGCCATGCTGGCCGAGCCCGGCCAGCATGGTCAGGGAGTCGAGCATCTGGCCGAGCGCCAGCATGCCGACGACCATCACCGAGAGCGTGCGGCCCGTCTCCCTTCCCGGCACGAGGCGAAGCCCGGCGGGCGATGCTCCGCCGGTCGCGATCAGGACCGTCAGGAGCAATGCGGTCGACGAAGCGATGCCGCCGGCGAGGAGCCCGGGGAGGCCATCGAACACCGCGTGCTCGGGAAGGTCCGGGTAGAGCGTCCGCAGAATCCCGCCGGCGACGACGGACAGGACGACGATCGCAACGAAGGCGCCGACGTACGCAACGAGGACGGGCCAGAGCCGCGAGCGGTCAGCCAATCACCCGCCCGTCGACATCCAGGGAACGCGGGGCGTCGAGGTGCCACGTCGTCGCCTGCTGATAGGCGTGGCCGAGCCGGAGCGTCGTCGCTTCGTGGAACGCGCCCCCGACGATCTGCAGAGCGAGCGGCCGGCCGTCGGACGAGAACCCGCAGGGCACGGCGAGCGCGGGCAGCCCGAGCCCGTTGAACGGCCCGGTCAGGCGTGAGAAACGCCCCATCCGGTCGACGACCTCGTCGACGGTGCCGGATTTCACCGTCTCGAGAGCCGGCGCGGGCTCCGGGATCACCGGCAGGACCAGCGCGTCGACTTCGGCGAACACTTCACGGATGAACTCGCGTGTGAAGCGGGCGCGTAGCCGGAGCGCCTGCAGATAGTCGTGCGCGGCGATGTGGAAGCCGATCTCCAGCCGCGCCCGGACCGCCGGCTGCAGCTCGTGCGGTCGCTCGCGCGCCAGACGGGTGTGCACCGCGGCGGACTCCGAGCGAGAGATCACGTTGCAGATGTCCGCGAGCGGCCGAGGATCGGGAACGCTGATCGGCGTCACGAGGACGCCCAGCCCTTCGAGGGTGCGCACGGCGGCCCGTACGGCCGCTTCCATCTCGTGGTCGATCCCGTCGAAGTAGTAGTTCTCCGGAACGCCGACGCGGAGGCCGCCGACCGGGCTCTCGAGCATCCGCTGGTAGTACGGCACGCCCCGCGGGCTCGACGTCCCGTCGCGTGGGTCGTGCCCGGCGACGATCTCGAGCACCAGCGCGGCGTCGGCCACGGTTCGGGTCAGCGGACCCAGGTGGTCCAGCGACCACGACAGCGGCATCACGCCCGCGCGACTCACGCGCCCGTACGTCGGCTTGAGACCGACGACACCGCAGCAGGCTGCCGGCAGTCTGATGGAGCCTCCCGTGTCGCTGCCGAGCGCCGCCACGGCGAATCCGGCGGCGACGGCGGCGGCCGAGCCGCTGCTCGAGCCGCCGGCGCAGTGCCCGGGCCGCCACGGGTTCTGGACATCGCCATGATGGGCGTTGTCCCCGAAGGGCCCCATCGCCAGCTCCGTCATGTTCAGCTTGCCGAGCGTGACCGCGCCGGCCTCCCGGAGACGGGTCACCGCCGTGCACTCGATCGAGGAGGGGAAGTATTCGCGTGTCTTGGTGCCGCACGACGTCGGAAGGCCGGACACGTGGCAGAGGTCTTTGTAGGCGAGCGGCACGCCGTGCAACGGTCCACGCGAGTGGCCGGCGGCGAGCTCGGCCTCGAGCGCGCGCGCCGCCGCGAGGGCGCCCTCGGCGTCGACGGTGATGAACGCGTGGAGGCGCCCGTCGAGCCGCTCGATGCGGCCGAGGCACGCCTGGGTCGCCTCGACCGGCGAGATCTTCCGCGCCGCGATCGCGCGCGAAAGCGTTTCGACGGTCCAGTCAGTCACGGGGCTCGCCGGGA
This sequence comes from Candidatus Rokuibacteriota bacterium, assembly GCA_003220535.1. GTDB lineage: Bacteria > Methylomirabilota > Methylomirabilia > Rokubacteriales > CSP1-6 > AR31. Next base: position 365,962 of record QHSU01000054.1, on the reverse strand, counting down.
TCGTCGTCGCCCTCGAGCGCGACGACGAAGCCCGCCGGCTCCTCGGCGACCGCGAGGTTGGCCGCCGCCCGCTCGATGGCGGCGGCGAGGGCGGCGACGTCTGCACCGACCCGACGCTCGGGCTCACTCATGGCGTTTGGCCAGCGGGATCATAGCACTGGCCCGTCACCCCGGGCGGTGGCCGAACGTCGCCGGAGCCGGGCTGTCGAAACTCAGTCGCCCACGGCGAGGATGGACGAACGCGAGTCGAGTCGCATGGAGCGCGAGACGCCCGAGGGGATCGATCCGGCTCCCATACTCGCGGTCGCCCGCGATCGGGTGGCCAGCCGCCGCGAGCTGGGCCCGGATCTGGGCGCGGCGCCCCGTCACCAGCTGGAGCTCGAGCAGCGTCGTGTTTCTCCGACGCTCGAGGACGCGATAGCGAGTGATCGCCTCCCGGCCCACCCGCCCGTCGGTCGTCCGGACGCGCAGCGCACGATCCTCGATCAGACGTGATGTCAGCGTGCCCTCGGCTCGCCGGACCACGCCTTCCACCAGCGCCACGTAGATCCGCTCGACGGCGCGCGCGGCGAACTGCGCCTGGAGGCGCTCCTTGGCGACGGCCGACTTGGCGAAGACGATGAGGCCGGAGGTCTCGCGGTCGAGGCGGTGGACGATGAAGAGCCGCGCGGACTCGATGCGTCGGGCGGCGACCCAGTCGCGCAGGAGCCGGTAGGCGGTGCGCTCGCGCTCTCGCTCGGTGGCGATCGTCAAGAGCCCGGGTGGCTTGTCGACGACGAGGACGTCGGCGTCCTCGTGGACGAGTCGCAAGGGCGGCGGGCAGGCGGGCGGCGGGGGCTCGTTCAGCTCGACGCGGTCGTCGACGCCGACGGCGACGTCGCCGCGACGGACGATGGCGCCGTTGACACGCACGCGCGAGGCCGTGAGCCACTGCTTGAGGCGGCGACGCGAGGCCCCGGGGTGGAGCGCCTGCAGGCGCTGGTAGAGCTGCATGGCTCTCCACGGTAGCAGCGTTCTTGACCGTTCGGGTCCCGCGGGCTAACGTGGGCTGCCCATCGAATCAATCGTCCACGACCGGCTCCCGGAGGACCGGCATGAGGCTCTGGACCGACCTCGGTGGCCCGCTGCTGACGATCGCCGCGATCGTCGTGCTCGAGCTTCTCTCCCCGACGGCCTTGAGAATCCCGAATCCGCACGCCGTGCTGATCCTGACGACGGTGTTCTCGGCGTTTCGCGGCGGGCGGCGTGCCGGCCTCCTCAGCGCGGCCATCACCTGCTTCTATGTCGCGTACTACTTCGGGCTCCCTGGTCAACCCTTCCGGTACTCGGGCGAAAACCTCCGGCGGGTCGTCGTGTGGGCCGTCACGATCCCGGTCATGGCGCTGATGGTGTCGATGATGAAGCGGCGTGCCGATCACGCCCTCGACGAGGTCCTGCGTCGCGAGCGTGACCACTCCGCCTCGGTGGCCGCTTCGCTGGCCGAGCGGACCCGCGCCGAGGCGGCGCTGCGCTCACTGTTCGAGCGCAACCTGGCCGGGATCTTTCGGTCCCGGCGCGACGGACGGATCCTGGAAGCCAACGCCGCCCTCGTTCATCTCCTGGGGTTCACCTCCCGAGAGGAGCTTCTCGCCCGGAACGCGAAGGAGCTCTACGCCGACGCCGGCGACCGCGAGCGACTCATGAGGCTCCTGCAACCCGGTGTCGTGGTCACCAACCACGAAGCCCAGTGGCGGCGCGCCGACGGGACCGCGATCTGGGTGCTCATCAACGTGCGCGAGGTGCTGGAGGGCTCCTCCACGTACCTCGAGGGCATCGTCCTCGACATTACCGAACGGAAGCGAGCCGAGCTCGCGATGCGGACGGCACAGGCCTGACCTGACCAGGACGGTCACTTGCCTTTCTCACTTTGCCAATCCGCCCGTCGGCAGGAGGCGAAGACCTTCGGACAGTCAATGATTTAGGGCTGGCCCGAAGCATGCACTTCGACCGGCGCAGTGGAGGTGCTCTCATGATGACGTGCCGGTGCGGTGGCCCACTCACGCTGGATCTGTCCCACATATCGGAGGCTCGGCGGTTCTCCTGCCTGGCGACCACGCGCTTGCTCTGGAAGTGCTGTCTTTGCGGTCACTCGCTCTGGCTGGACCAGGCGGTCGCGGTGGCCGAGCACAGCGCGTCGGTGGAGGCCGCGGAGGCGCGACCGGTCGCGTGAGGACCGGAGGCTGCTCGCCACGATAGCCCTCGCGATCGCATGGGACGCGACGGGCACGCTGACGCCCGCTTCCCACGCGCATTCCGCTTAGCCGGCGCGGCGGCGCGAGGGATAATCGTGGAGACGCCCTTCCAGACGGCGACGCCCGGTCGCCGGGGCGATTCGAGGCGAAAGGGGCCTGGCCCTTGGACAAGCGCGACGCGGTCTCGCGTTCTCCGGGTCGCATCCTCGTCGTCGACGACGAACCCGAGGTCGTCACGATCCTCACCAAGTACTTCGCGGACGAAGGCTATGTCGTCGACGCGGCGGCGCATGGCGGCGACGCGCTCATCGCAGTCTCGCAGTACCGACCGGATGTCGTCGTTCTCGACATCCTGATGGAGGGTCTCGATGGCGTTCAAGTGCTCGAGCGCATTCGCGCGCTCGACCCCGCGATCCGCGTCATCATGATCTCCGGCAGCACCGACCCCGAGCTCAAGCCCACGGCCATGGCCATGGGAGCCTTCGCATACGTGTCGAAACCGGTGGCGCTCGTACAGCTTCACCAGGCGGTGGCGGCGGCGCTCGGGAGGCCCGACCCGCTTCGTCCTCCCGGCGGCTGATCGCCGCACAATTCTCCGAGGGCGTCGCAGGGCGACGACGCCCTCTCGACACGTGTCAACTCGCTGACAGTAGTTCCGACTCGTCGGTCCTCCCAATCCGGTCTAAGTCCTTTAAGATAGACCGCAGACGTCTGGCATATCCGGTGCACGAATGGCGGCGATGGCGGAGAGCTCAGAACGTGATCGACTCGGGGTGTTGACTCGGCACCACGGCCGCTGGAGGCGGTGGGCGCTCGGCGTCGCACTCGCCGTGGTCATGGGCGCGCCCTTCCTCTACTCGGCGATCGAGCTTGTTCGATTCGAGCGGGCCGACGCCCGCCGAGCAACGTTCATTTACGCCTCCGGCCAGTCCCTGGCTCCAGGAGTCCATGTCCAGCACGTCGCGCTGGCGGCCACGCTCGCGCGCCTCGGGTACACGGAGACGCGCATGGTCCCACCGTCACCCGGCCACTTCCGGCGTACCGGCGGAGGTTGGGAAATCTTCGTTCGGGGTACCGAGGACGTCGGAAGCAGCAGCGAGCTCGTCCGCCTGGAGGTCGTCGACGATCGGATCGCGCGCATCAGCCGCGGGGGCCAGGAAGTTGCCGATGTCACCCTGGAGCCCGAGGTGCTCGCGAGCGCGTCCGACCGGCCAGGCGAAGACCATCGGCCCGTCCGGCTCGAGGACACGCCACGGGTGCTGATCGACGCAGTCCTGGCGGCCGAAGACCATCGGTTCTTCGAGCACGGGGGGGTCGACCTTCGCGCGCTCGTGCGCGCGGCCTGGGCCAACCTGCGCGCGGGCAAGGTCAAGGAAGGCGGGAGCACGATCACGCAGCAGCTCGTCAAGGTGCGACTGCTCAGCCCTCAACGGACGCTCGTCCGGAAGCTTCGCGAAGCGTGGCTGGCCGCGCTCGTCGAATCGCGCTACTCCAAGGAGCGGATCCTCGAGGCCTACCTCAACGAGATCTATCTCGGACAGCGCGGCCCCATCGCGATCCGCGGGGTCGGGGCCGCGACGCGGGCATATTTCGGCAAGGAGGTTCATCAGCTCACGACCGGCGAGGCGGCGCTGCTCGCCGCGATCATCCGCGGCCCGAACATCTACGCGCCGGCCGTCGACCCGGATCGGGCTCGCGACCGCCGCAACACGGTGCTCGCCCAGATGCGCGAGCTCGGGATGATCGCCCGGGACGAGTACGACCGGGCCCGCCGCGCACCCGTGCGCGTGCGCTCGCTCGTCAGCCCGGGTCAGTCGGCGCCGTACTTCGTCGACCACGTCCGGCAGGAGCTCGAGCAGCGGTTCGGCGCCGAGGTCTCCCGGGTGCGCGGGGTCCGCATCGTGACCACGCTCGACCTGAACTTGCAGCGGTTCGCGGAAGCCGCCGCGGCGCGTGGTGTCGACCGACTGGAGACCAGCCTGCCGCGCCAGTACCGCCGCGATCCCGGGCGGCGCCTGCAGGTCGCCGTCATCGTGATCGAGCCGGGAACCGGAGAGATTCGCGCTCTGGTCGGCGGGCGGGACTATCTCGCCAGTCAGTTCAACCGCGTCACCCTGGCTCGCCGGCAGCCGGGCTCAGCCTTCAAGCCGGTCGTGTATCTCGCGGCCCTTCGCGCTCGCGACGGCGTCCCGCCGTTCACGCCGGCCTCGCGCGTCGACGATCTCCCGATCACGCTGCAGGCCGGCGGCCAGCCGTGGAGCCCGCGCAACTACGAAGATCGGTACGCAGGCACCGTGAGCGTGCGACAGGCCCTCGAGCAGTCACTCAACGCCGCGACGGTCCGCATCGCGCAGACGGTGGGGCTGCCGAACGTGATCGAGACGGCCAGGATGCTCGGTTTCCACGGCCAACTGGCGCCGGTGCCCGCGATGGCGCTCGGCGCGTTCGAGGTCACGCCACTCGAGATGGCGCGGGCCTATCTCCCCCTGGCGAACGGAGGGGTTCGGCTCGCCGCGGTCTCAGGGGTTCGTTCCGTCAGGTACAGCGATGAAGAGGTGAAGCCGATCGGCGCGGAGGGGCCCGTTCGGGTCATCTCGCAGGCCGAAGCCTGGCTGGTGACGTCGCTCCTCAAAGGGGTCGTGACGTCGGGGACCGGCAGCGCTGCACGGGAGAGCGGTCTTCCCGATGTGATTGCCGGCAAGACGGGCACCACCAACGACGGGCGCGACGCGTGGTTCGTAGGCTACACCTCCCGCCTCCTGGCCCTCGTTTGGGTCGGCTTCGACGGCGGTGAGCCGCATGGCCTGAGTGGCGCGCGCGCCGCCCTGCCGATCTGGGTGGACTTCATGAAGCAGGCGATCGACGCCTATCCACAACCCGACTTCACGGTTCCGACCGGGATCGTCTTCACGGACATCGACGTCACCAACGGCAAGCGTGCCGGTCGTTCCTGCCCGGTGGTTGTTCGCGAGGCGTTCCTCACCGGAACCGAGCCGCCACTCTGCGACGAACATCGAGGCGTCATCGACGCCGTCGTCGGCGGGTGGAACCGCCTGACGGACTGGTTCCGGCGCCCGTCGCGCGAGCCCGAGGGCGGCTCTCCGCCGGGAAGTCCGGGCGCGCGTTGAGATGCCCCGGTACCTGACGGGCCTCCGACATCCGTGTAATTCTTACTCCGTACTTATTGCCCCCTCGCCTCGCGATCCGATTGGCGTAACCGCCTCGATTCTCCTCTAACTCGCTGGGAAGTCAGCCTGTTAGGGCGCGGGCTCGGGTTGCTGGCACGACCGATGCTCCATCGCTCGCCGCAGATCGAAGATTTTTGCGAGCGGAGGGGACCATGCGCGTGTTGGTTTCGCTGGCGGCCGCATCGCTCGTCGCAATCATTGTCGCTTCACCCGTCGCAGCGCGCACCGTCCGCATGGAGACCGTGGTGGCTCTGGGGGATCGTTCCGAGCCATCGATCAAGCAGGCGCTGCAGGAGGCCTTCGAGACATCCCTGCGTGGCGCCGTGGCGATGGGTTTCTCGCGTATGCGGGTGAGCGGAGCCCGGGTGCTCCCCGACTCCGTGGTCCTCGCCACGATCGCGACCGACGAGGACGAAGCCGACGACGACCAAGATCTCGACCAGGGCACTTTGCGCGAGTCCTTGCGCAAGACCATGTGAGAAACGAGGGAACGAATGAACCCGACAAAGACCACCTTCTGTTTGGACTGTCGCGCGCTACGGTGGGTCGAAGACTGGAACGAGACAGGCGACGAGAGGTTGGCGATCGTCCTGGGCCCTTGCGGTCACGTGATCGAGCGTACGGCCCGCCTGGAGTGGGCGATCCCGACACGGGAGCGTGCGCGCGTGCGGCTCGTCCACGCCATGCCTGAGAGGGAGCGCGTCGCGACGTCATGAGTAAGGTCCCGCTGGGGTACACTGAGGCCTCGGGTGGGGCCTCGCCGGCCGCGCCACGGCCGGACCAGGACGTCCAGACGGCCGCGCCCGAGGCGACGGGGGCGTCCCCTGCCGCCGAGCCTTCGAGCCACAAGGACCGCATGAAAGATCATCGGATCTTGGTCGTCGACGATGAGCCGGCCTCGCGCAAAGGCCTCCAGGATCTCCTGGGGGTCTGGGGATACGATGTCAGCTCGGCCGGCGACGGCCAAGAAGCGCTTGAGCGCGCGGCCGGCCGAGCCCCAGACCTCGTGATCGCCGACCTCGTCATGCCCGGGATCGACGGGATGGAGTTGCTGGCCAGGTTCAAGCACGATTTTCCGACCACGGCGGTGGTCTTCCTGACCGGTCAGGGAAGCATTGAAAGCGCCGTCCAGGCGATCAAGGACGGCGCTTACGACTATCTCACCAAGCCCGTGGACCCGACGCGCCTTCAACTCTTGCTCGACCGGGCCCTGGAGCGGAGCGAGACCGTCCGCGAGGTCCAGCTCCTGCGTCGTCAGCTGCGCCAGCGCGGGGCATTCGGCCGGCTCGTGGGAACGTCGCGGGGAATGATGGAGGTCATGCGGCAGGTCGAAGTCGCCGCGCCGACGGACGCGACGCTCTTCATCACGGGTGAGAGCGGGACCGGCAAGGAGCTGGTCGCCCGCACGGTGCACGAGCTCTCACCACGCCGGAGGGGGCCGTTCGTCGCCGTCAACTGTGCGGCCATCCCCGAGACCTTGCTGGAGAGCGAGATCTTCGGGCATGAGAGAGGCTCGTTCACCGGCGCCGTGGAGCGACGGCAAGGCTGCTTCGAGCTGGCGGATGGCGGGACCCTGTTCCTGGACGAAGTCGCGGAGATGCAGCCGGGAACGCAGGCCAAGTTCCTTCGGGTTCTCCAGGAGGGACAGTTCCGCCGGCTGGGGGCCAAGGCCGAGGTCCAGGTCAACGTGCGGGTCGTCGCGGCGAGCAACAAAGATCCGCAGAAGGCGCTGCAAGACGGCGCCCTGCGTGAGGACCTCTATTATCGACTCAACGTCTTCGCGATCGGGCTGCCGCCCCTTCGCGAGCGGATGGAGGATCTCTCGGAGCTGGCGCAGGCGTTCGTCGAGGAATTCAACGAGCGTCACGGACGGACCGTCCGGGGCGTGGACGAGGATACCCTCGACGTTCTCCGGCGTCACCGCTGGCCGGGAAACGTGCGCGAGCTCCGGAACGTGATCGAGCGAGCCGTCATCGTGTGCGCGGGCGACTTGGTCCGTGGCGAGCACCTTCCCCCACTCGGCACGTCGGTCGCGCCGGTCGCGCCGACCACCGAGGCCGAGGTGGTGGTCCCGGTCGGCACGACGGTCGAGGACGCCGAGCGCGAGCTGATCCTGAGGACGCTCAAGCAGACCGGAGGCAACAAGACCCGCGCCGCCGAGATTCTGGGCATCAGCCTCAAGACCCTGCACAACAAACTCCACAAATACAACGCCTGACGCGCATGCGTCTGACGCTTCGCGCGCGGCAGGTCCTGGCGCTCGCCGTCGTGGTCCTGTTCGTGGTCGTGGGGTCGACGATCGCCCATCTGGCGAGCGTGGCGCGGATCGCCCTCGGCGTGGCGGCGGACGAAGGCGAGCTGATGGCCCGACAGATCTATCATCAGAGCTCCCGCGTCGTCGCCGCCTCGCCCCAGCCCTCACCCGCGCTCCTGAGGCAAGACCCGGGGATCCGGGCCTTGCTCGAAGGGATGGTCGGCTACTCACACACCGTTGTGTACGCGGCCATCGTGGATCCGACGGGCCGCGTGCTCGCCCATAGCAATCCGAGGCTCGAGGGCGAGCTCCTGCCGCCCCGCGAGAGCCTCGAGCGTGTGAAGACCTGGTTGACGCTGGGGATCGTCGTCTCCCTCCTGGGGGAGCCACAGGTGTACGAAGCGCAGGTGCCGATGCGCCTGGGCGATCGCCCCTTCGGCGCGGTGCGGGTAGGAGTATCCACCAGTCTCCTCCGGCAAGAGCTGACTCAGGCCGCGCTCCACAGCCTCGCGATCGCCCTCGTCGCCCTCGGAGTCGCCGTCGTGGTCGGGCTCGCGGTCGGTCACTTCCTGCTGCAATCGCTCAGGAAGATCGCGCAGGGGATGGAGCGCCTGGCCCGCGGCGAGTACGGCGCCACCGTCGAGCTGACGCGAGACGACGAGCTGGGGGAGATCGCGGCCCGCGTCAACCAGCTAGGCGAACGGGTCCACGCCGAGCAGTCGCACTGGCAGAGTGACCGGGCGCGGATGGAGGGGATCCTCGACAGCCTCGAGGATGCCGTCGTCGTGCTGAACGCGAAGCGAGAGGTGGTGTTCTGCAACCAGACTGCCGAGGCGTTGCTCGGACAGGCACTCGGCTCGGGCGCCGGCGGCGCGATCGAAGGCCTCCTGCCCGCCGACCATCCGCTCGCGCCGGTGGTCGCCGAGCTGTTCGACGGAGGCATCGAGCGCCGTAACGCCGCCGTCAAGGTGCCGTGCCCCGACGGGCAGTCTCGTGAGCTGGCGGTGTCGAGCTACCGGATTCCGGACGGCGACCGGCCGGGCGGCGGCGTGCTCGCGCTCAGGAACCTGGATCCGGTCCGCGCCGTACAGTCGCTGGTGACGTACTCGCAGAAGCTCGCGGCTCTCGGGCGGCTGACGTCCGGGGTGGCCCACGAGGTCAAGAACCCGCTCAACGCCATGCGCATTCACCTCGAGCTCCTGAAGGCGCGGCTCGGCGGAGGCCAGCCCGCGGTTCGCGAGAACCTGGACGTGATCGCGCAGGAGATCGTGCGGCTCGACCGGGTCGTGCAGGGATTCCTCAAATTCGTGCGTCCCGACGAGCTCCATCTCGGGCCCGTGGACGTGAATGCTATGCTCTCAGAGATAGCGCGGCTCATGGCGCCCGAAGCCGGGCGCACCGGGGTCCGGATCGTCCAGGACGTAGCCTCGGATCTGCCGCCGGTCGCGGGTGACGCCGAGCTGCTCCAGCAAGCGTGCACGAATCTCGTGGCCAACGCGATCCAGGCGATGCCCAAAGGCGGGACGGTGACGCTGTCGACCGGCCGCGGGCCCGATGGCGCGGTCGAGGTGCGCGTGAACGACGAAGGCGTGGGCATCCCACCGGAGGATCTGGACAGGATCTTCCGGCTCTATTACACGACGAAGGCCCAGGGGTCGGGGATCGGGCTCTCGATGGTCTATCGCATCATCCAGATGCACGACGGGCGGATCGACGTCGATTCGGTGGTCGACCGCGGCACGGTGATGATCCTGACGCTGCCGGTTTCGTCGACGACCGCAAGCATGTGACCAGACCGACTCTGCTCGCGTCGATGCTGCTCCTCCCGCTCCTTCACGGATGCGGCGGGACCGACGCGATCGTGAAGCGACCTCCGATCCCACCGTTGACGGCCACACCGCCGCCGGCCCCTGCATCTCCCGCCGCTCCTGCGCCGCCCGCTCCTCCCGGGCCGCCCGCGGCCCCTGCTGCGCCTGCGTCGCCTGACGCGACGCCTGCGGCTCCTCCGCCCGCGGCGCACCGAACGCCGTCTAAAGGCCCGCTTCGACCCGAGCTGTCAGCCGAGGAAGAGCAACGGCTCCTGGAGGCCGCCCGGCAGAACATCGGCGACGTGGAGAAGTTGCTGGGCGAGCTGGAAGGGCGACAGATGAAGCCGCGGCAGCAAGAGACCATCCGGACTGCGAAGAATTTCCTGGACCAGGCTCGGACTGCGCTCGGCCAGCGCGACTACCAGCGCGCGGCCAACCTTGCGAGCAAGGCGCGGGCCCTGACCGACGACCTGGGGGGCACGACGAAGTAAGGAACGGGTGTAGGTCTTATACAGGTCGCCGATAGGTCGCCGATGTTTCGACCTTTCCTCCCCGCAGCTCTTCAAGGGTTTCCAATACTTAGGTTCCAGCCTCGCCGTGCCCTCGACTCGGGCACGAGGGTTGCTGTGCATGGCGGTGAGGCCTTCAGATGTCGCTACGGATCCTCGTGGTCGAGCGGGAGCGTCACGCCCGGGAGGGCTTGCGGACAATCCTCTCGTCCGACGGATATGACGTCTGCGTCGCCGAGGACATGTGGGTGGGATTCGCGAGTATCTTCGCGCAGACCTTCGATGTGCTCTTGCTGGATGACGACGTCCGGCCCGAACGCCACGTCACGCTCAACGTGCTCGACCTTCTTCGTTTCGCGCGGCGATACTGGCCGGCCACGTCCGGGATCGTGCTCTCGAGCTTCGCGGAAGACGTGCCGCGATACATGACGGAGGACGGCGTGCAGGCGGTGCTCGAGAAGCCCGTGGATTTCTCTCGGCTGCGCGACGAGCTGGCGGCCCTGACGTCCCGTCAGGGGCGGCGGTCCGTCCGGTGAGGCGTGTCGGCGTCCTCGTGGCCTGTCTCGTCCTCGGAGGGGCCTCGAGCGCGCTGGCCGGCCCGCCGACCGAACAGCTCAAGGTGGGCATCGATCGCGTCATCCAGGTGCTGGCGGATCCAAAACTCAAGAGCGCCGCCAAGACCGCAGAGCGGCGAGCCACGCTCGCCGAGATCACGAACCCGATCTTCGACTGGCCCGAGATGGCGCGGCGGGCGCTCGGGCGCCACTGGCAAGACCGCACGGATGCCGAACGCGAAGAGTTCGTTCGCCTCTTCCACGATCTGCTCGAGCGTTCCTATATCGCGACGCTCGAGCGCTACAACGGCGAGCGCGTCACCTACGTCGGCGAGTCCGTGGAAGGCGAGCAGGCCACCGTCCGGACGAAAGTGCTCGACAAGAACAATCGCGAGCTGCCGGTCGACTATCGGATGCTCCGCCGGGGCGACCGGTGGCTGATCTACGACGTCCAGATCGAGGGCGTGAGCCTCGTCGCGAACTATCGCGCCCAGTTCGACCAGATCATCCGAACCAGCTCGTACGCGCGGCTGGTCGCGAAGTTGAAGTCGCCGTCCTGACGCTTCCGCCCCTTGACTCGCCGCTCCCCGCCCGGTTAGGCTCGCGACGATCGCTCGTGCACTGCCCGCCGACGTCCGACGCAATGCCTGCTCGACGCGCCGGCAGATCCGGTGCGACGTCCATGCGACGAGGGAGGGAGGACGAGGGAGGGAGATGGTCACTGCGCGGATGACCCGGGGTCTCACGAGTGGGCTGGCCGCGGTCCTAGCCTTCGCCCTGGTCGCGACCGCGGTCGGGGCGCCCGCCGGCCCGCCGATCCGGATCGGCGGCACGCTCGCACTCACGGGACCGCTCGCCGCGACGGCGCTCCTGCACAAGATCACCGCCGAGATCTACATCGAGGAGCTGAACCGCGGCCACGGCCTGCTCGGTCGTCCCGTCGAGTGGGTGCTGCTGGACGATCAGTCCAAGCCCGAGATCACGCGGACTCTCTACGAGAAGCTCATCACCGTGGACAAGGTCGATCTGCTCATGGCCCCTACGCGACAGGCGCGATCATCGCCGCGATGGGCGTGGCCCAGCGCTATCAGAAGATGCTCATTCACCATAGCTTCGGCATGCCGCATCTCGCGAAGTACGAGATGCACTTCCCGGCGGCGCCCTTCGGGCCCGAGCCGAGCCGCACGGTGCCGGGCGTGGTCTTCGACGCAGTGGCCGCGACCGTGAACCCGCCGAAGACCGTCGCGATCATCACCAGCAAGTTCCCGTCGGCCCAGTTCCAATCCTCGGGGGCCCGCGACGTCGCGATCCAGCGCGGGCTGAAAGTGCTGCTCTACCTGGAGTACGAGTTCGGAACGCGTGACTTCGGTCCGATCGCCGCGCGCGTCAAGGACGCCAATCCGGACCTGCTCTGGGTGGGCGCGCTCGGCCTCGACGGCAACCTGGTCCTGGAAGAGCTCAAGCGGCTCGATTATTCGCCCCGGCGGCACTTCCACCTCTTCCCCGCGCCGGGCCCCATGGCGCTGGCGCCGGAGGCCAAGCTCGCCCTCTCCAGCACGTTCTTCGAGGAGCACCCGCCGTTCACGAACAACCCGGTCGCTGCCCGGTTCGCGACGCTCTACCACGAGCGCGCGGCGAAAGCCGGCGTGCCTTACACGAATGTCGACACGCAGGCCGCCGGCTCGTACGCGGCCTGGCAGATGCTCGAGGCGGCGGTGACCGCCACCAAGAGCCTCGACGACAAGGCGCTGGCGCAATGGCTCCGGAAGAACCAGGTCCAGACGATCGTGGGTCGGTTCCGCTTCGACGGCCCGAACAACTACGGCGACGATCTCACGAAGGTGAAGCAAGTCCAGGACGGCAAATGGGTCGTGGTATGGCCGAAGGAATTCGCGGCTCCCGGCGCTCGCCTGCTCCCCCCATGACCGAGACGGATAGAATCGCGGCGCCGTGCGTTCGCTGATGTTCGAAACGGTGGGGGGTCTGGGGTGACCGAGGTGGTGGGGGGGTCTGGGGGAGGAGCGGCACTCGCTCCCCCCCAGTAGTAGAGGAGACAGTGCCGATGGGGCAGTTCGGAATCGGGCAAGGCATCAAACGGGTCGAGGACGTCCGGCTCCTGCGCGGCGCCGGCCGGTACCTCGACGACGTCAACGTCCCGGGCCAGGCCCACGCCGTCATCGTGCGCTCGCTGCATGCGCATGCCCGGCTGGGTACCGTCGACGCGTCGGCGGCGCTCCGTGCGCCCGGGGTCCTCGCCGTCTTCACGGGCGCCGACGTCGACGGCCTCGGCACGATGACCATGACGCTGAAGCGCAAGCGCCCGGATGGCTCACCGATGTTCGCCCGCCCGCACCGTGGCCTCACCCGGGACCGCGTGCGGTACGTGGGCGACCCGATCGCCCTCGTCGTCGCCGAGACACGCGCGCAGGCCGAGGACGCGGCGGACCTCGTCCAGGTCGACTACGAGCCTCTGCCGTCGGTGACCGCGACGGCGGAGGCGACCCGGCCCGGGGCTCCTCCGGTCTGGGACGAGTGTCCCGACAACATCTGCAACGTCTTCGAGTCCGGCGACCGAGCGGCGACCGAAGCAGCCTTCGCGAAGGCCCATCGCGTCGTCCGCCGCCGCTACGTCATCACGCGGGTCCACGCGCAGTTCATGGAGCCCCGGGGCTCGCTCGGCGTCTACGACGCGAGCGAAGACCGGTACACGCTCTACGCGGACGTCCAGTACCCGCATCGGGTCAGGAACGCGCTGGCGAGCAACATCTTCAAGGTCCCCGAGCACAAGATCCGCGTCGTCGCCGGGGACGTCGGCGGCGCCTTCGGGACCAAGGGCTGGCAGTACCCCGAGCACAAGCTCGTCCTGTGGGCGGCGCGGAAGCTTCGCCGGCCGGTCAAGTGGACGTGCGAGCGGCGCGAGGCGATCCTCGCCGACGAGCACGCGCGGGACAACGTGAGCGACGCCGAGCTCGCCCTGGACGCCGAGGGCCGCTTCCTCGCCATGCGCGTCCACACCCTCGCCAACGTCGGCGCCTATGTCTCCTCGGACCGGAATCTACTCGCCACCTTCAGCAACGTGGTGACGCTGGTCGGCGTCTACACGTTCCCGACCGCCTACGTGCACGTGACGAGCGTCATGACCAACACGAACTCGACGGCACCGTACAGGGGCGCCGGCCGGCCGGAGGCGACCTACGTCCTCGAGCGTCTGATCGACGACACCGCCCGCGAGCTCGGGCTGGACCCGGTGGAGCTGCGACGGAAGAACCTGATCCCGGCCGCGGCGATGCCATACAAGAATTCGCTGGGGGCGACCTACGACTGCGGCGATTTTGCGACGAGCATGGAAAAGGCCGTCAAGCTCGGGGAAGTCGCCGGCTTCGCCCTCCGGCGTGACGAGGCGCGGCGGCGCGGCAAGCTGCGCGGCCTGGCCGTCGTCAACCCGATCGAGCAGGCGGCCGGCGCTCAGCCGGAGTTCGCCGAGATCCGGTTCGCGCCGAGCGGGAGCGCGACCGTCCTCATGGGCTCCAAGAACCAGGGCCAGGGCCACGAGACCACGTTCAAGCAGATCCTCAACGAGCGACTCGGTCTCGATCCGGCCGACGTGCTCTACGTCGACGGGGACACGGACCGGGTCGCGTTCGGCATGGGCACGATGGGATCCCGATCGACCGTCATCGGCGGCACCGCGCTATGGATGGCCGCCGAGAAGGTGATCACGAAGGGCAAGAAGATCGCGGCGCGTCTGCTGGAAGCCGCCGAGGCGGACGTCGTGTTCGCCGACGGCAAGTTCGGGGTGGTCGGGACCGATCGGGCCGTCGTGCTCAGGGACGTCGCGCGCGCCGCCTTCCAGCCGAGCCAGCTCCCGCCGGGGGTCGAGCCCGGCCTCTACGAGACCGGGACGTTCTCCCCGAAGCAGGCGACTTGGCCGAACGGCTGCCACGTGTGCGAGGTGGAGATCGATCCCGACACGGGCGCCGTCGCGCTCGTGAGCTACGTGATCGTCGACGACGTGGGGACCGTCATCAACCCGGTGACCCTCAAGGGCCAGATCCACGGCGGTGTCGCGCAGGGCGTGGGGCAGGCGCTCATGGAGCAGGTCGTGTACGACCGGGAGTCCGGTCAGCTCCTGACCGCGTCATTCATGGACTACGCGATGCCGCGCGGGGACACGTTCCCCGACATGCACATCGAGAGCAACCCGGTGCCGACGAAGCTCAACCCGCTCGGGGCCAAGGGTGCGGGCGAGGCCGGTACCGTGGGCGCGCTGCCCGCCGTCATGAACGCGGTCATCGACGCGCTCGCCTCCGTCGGCGTCCGGCAGCTCGACATGCCTGCGACGGCCGAGCGGGTGTGGCAGGCCATCCAGGGCGCGAAGACGAAGTGACGACGAGCGGGAGGAGCGACGTGCGCGAGACCCTCGACGACAAGGCCCTCGACCTGATCCTCCGCAACGCCCGGACGCAGAACGGCTGGCTGCCGATTCCGGTCAGCGACGACCAGCTCAGGGCGATCTACGACATCATGCGGTCCGGTCCGACGAGCGCGAACTCCTGTCCGGCGCGGATCCTCTTCGTCCGCACGCCAGAGGCGAAGGCGCGGCTGCTCCCGGCGCTCAGCGCGGGCAACGTCGACAAGACCAAGGCGGCGCCAGTCACGGCGATCATCGGGTACGACACGCGCTTCTACGAGCTTCTTCCCAGGCTCTTCCCTCACCGGCCCGAGATGAAGAATCCGTACGAGGCGAGCGCCCGCCTCGCCGAGACGGTCGCGTTCCGCAACGGCACGCTCCAGGGGGCCTACTTCATGATCGCCGCGCGCGCCGTCGGCCTCGACGTGGGCGGAATGTCGGGCTTCGACAACGCCAAGGTCGACGCCGAGTTCTTCCCCGACGGCAGGATCAAATCCAACTTCCTTTGCAACGTGGGCCACGGCGATCCGTCGAAGGTTCTTCCGAAGCTGCCGCGACTCGGGTTCGACGAGGCCTGCAGGGTTCTGTGATACATCGGGGGGGCCCGGCGCTCCCTCCGACTACCAGTTGCCACCCCGGACCTGACCGGTATCACCGAGGCCCTGCAAACCGAGGTTCTCATGCTCTTTGATGCCGGGTCCCCGAGCCTTCCGTCTTGATAGACGCGGCTGGCGCTTCGGTGCCGCATTACTGTCCGGCGTGTTGCAGTATTTCGCCACGGGCCTCGAGCCATGGTGGTGGGCGGCATGGCTCGCGCCCATCCCTTTGCTGGTCGCTGCCTTCCGTGCCTCGACCCGCGAAGCGTGGGCGCTCGCCGTCATCGCCGGGCTGATCGGCAGCGCGAGCACCGCAAGTTATTACGCGATGTTCATCGGGCCTATCGCTTCGGCTTTCGTCATGCTGTTGCGCGGGCTTGTCTTGGGTATCGTCGTTGCTCGCACGCGCGCCGTGGTTCTGGGATCCCGACATTGGCTCACGGCCTTCGTCTATCCGGCGTTGATGGCCGGGTTCGATACGACCGTCGCCGCGGTCTCAAGGAGAACCGCGCCTGGCTGTTCGCCCCCAACGGCGAGCTCATCGCTGACTACGCGAAGCACCATCTCATACCGGGATTGGAGGCGACCTTCACACCGGGAAGAGAATTTGTCGTCCGCTCGGTAGGGACCGGCCGTATCGGCATCGCGATCTGTAGAGACATGGACTTCCCGACGCTTGGGCGCCGCTACGCCGCACTCGGGGTGGATGCGCTCCTCGTGCCAGCGTGGGATTTCGACCAGGATGCCTGGTGGCATGCCCGCATGGCTATCCTGCGAGGGGTCGAGAGCGGTTTCGCCGTCGTCAGAGCTGCACGCCGTGGGCTGCTGACCGTGAGCGACCGCTACGGTCGCATCGTCGACGTTGCGGCGAGCAGGAGTGCGCCGGTGGCGAGTCTTGCGGTGCTCACCTCGTTCGGGTCTGGCGAGGCGACCGTCTATGCTCAGCTTGGTGATGCGGTTGGCTCTGCGCCATCTCCAGCACTGCGGCTTGGCTGGCTTCACGACGAAGCCGACCGTCTCGTCGGCCGAGTGAGGCGCTTCGGGCGTCAGCTACACACCAACATCGTCCTGCCAGGTGAGCACTCGCGCCTGAAGGGCGCGCAGGCCCCGCGTGAGCGCGAGGCCGAGCGCGCTGACGAGCGCGAAGGCCGCGTACATCTCGGGCGTGCTCAGCATCTGCCAGTGGCGGTAGACGAGGTGGCCCAGGCCCGACTTCGCAGCGATGAACTCGACCGCGACGAGCGTGACCAGCGCCAGCCCCAGCCCGAGCCGCAGGCCCGTGAAGATCGTCGGGAGCGCGGCCGGAAGGATCACCTTCCAGAAGAGCCGCGCGCCGTGGGCGCCGTAGTTGCGGCCGACCTCCAGGAGGTGCCTGTCCATCGTCTGCACGCCGCCGAGCGTGCTGATGACAATCTGGAAGAACGCCGAGGTCGCGCCCGTCAGCACGAAGGCGGGCTCGCCGACGCCGAGGATGATCAAGAGAAACGGCAG
Organism: Candidatus Rokuibacteriota bacterium; assembly: GCA_003220535.1. Taxonomy (GTDB): domain Bacteria; phylum Methylomirabilota; class Methylomirabilia; order Rokubacteriales; family CSP1-6; genus AR31. Next base: position 348,920 of record QHSU01000054.1, on the reverse strand, counting down.
GAGCGTGATCTTCGGCACCGGGAAGATGAACGCGATGTAGGGCTCGACCGCGTCGCGCACCGGACGCGCGATGCCCATGAGGAGGCCGAGGAGGACCCCCGGCACGGCGGCGAGCGCGAAGGCGACGGCGAGCCGCGTGAGGGTGACGAGCGATTGCGCGCCGAGGTCCCCCGCGGCGAAGCGATCGGCGAGCACCCAGCCGACCGTGGTCGGCGCCGGGAAGTAGAGCGGCGAGACGATCGCGAGCCGCGAGCATAGCTCCCAGAGGGCGAGCAAGGCCGCCGGGACCGCCAGGCCCATCCTACTGCTCCGCCACGTCCTGGACCCACGGCAGGAGCCGCGCGCGGAGGGCCGCGAGGCCGTAGGAGAGGACGGCGCCGAGGAGGGCGATGACGAAGAAGGTCGCGTACATGTCCTCGACCTTGAGGATCTGCCAGGAAAGCCAGAGAAGCGCACCGAGCCCGCGGCTCGCGGAGACGATCTCGACCGCCACGACGACGATCAGCGCGAAGCCGAGGCCGAGCCGAAGCCCGGTGAAGATGAACGGCAAAGCGCCGGGCAGGAGCACGGAGGCGAAGAGCCGCCAGCCGCGCGCGTCGTAATGGACGGCGGCCTCGACGACGAGACGGTCGATCTGTCGCACGCCGTGCGTCGTGGTGAACGCGACGAGGAAGAAGGACGTGACGGCGCTCGTCACGATCAGCGCGACCTCGCCGGGCGGGACCAGGAAGCTCACGATCGGTAGGAACAGGACGCTGGGGATCGGATAGATCGCGGCGAACACCGGATCGAGCCCCTCCCGAAGCCGGCGCCAGATCCCCATGGCAAGTCCAATCCCGACGCCGAGAACCGTGGCCAGGGCGAACGCCCAGCCGATGCGGACGAGCGTCGTCGCGGTGTGGCCCCAGAGCGTGCCGTCCGCCACGAGGGAGCGGAGATGCCCGACGATGGTGGAGGGGCGCGGAAAGAAGGCCTCCCGAAGCAGACCCGTCGCGCTCGCCCACTCCCAGGCGACGAGCAGGACGATCGGCGAGCCGACGGCGATCCAGTGCTCGGCGAGCCAGCGGGCGAGCGCCCTCACACGCCCTCCCCGCCCCGGTCCTCCGCCATCGCACGGACGACTTCCTCGCGAAGCTGCGACCAGATCTTCTCGAGCAGCGCGCCGTAAGCCGGCGAGACACGGACCTCGAGGCCACGCGGCCGGCCGAGATCCACCGGATAGACCTGACTCACCCGTCCGGGTCGCGCGGTGAGGAGCACGATGCGGTCGCCTAGCAGCAGCGCCTCCTCGAGCGAGTGCGTGACGTAGACGACGGTCTTGCCGAGCGTGGCCCAGATCCGCAGCAGCTCCTCCTGCATAATCGTTCGCGTCTGCGCGTCGAGCGCCGCCAGCGGCTCGTCCATCAAGAGCACCTCCGGGTCGTTGGCGAGTGCGCGGGCGATGCCGACGCGCTGCTTCATGCCGCCCGAGAGCTGGTGCGGATAGAGCTGGGCGAACCGCGTCAGCCCGACCATTGCCAGCATCTCCCGCGCGCGCGCTTCGCGCTCCGCGCGTCCGACACCGCGGTTCTCGAGGCCGAACGTCACGTTGTCGCGAACGGTGCGCCACGGCAGCAGCGCGTGCTCCTGAAAGACCATCGCGGTGAGCGGCGTTCCCGGCCGATCGGCCTCGATGCGGACGTTGCCCGCGCTCTGACGGAGGAGGCCCGCCAGCACGCGCAAGAGCGTGGATTTGCCGCTCCCGCTCGGGCCGACGATGCAGAGGAACTCGCCAGCGTAGGCCTGGAGGGAAATCCGGTCGAGCGCCAGGACCGATCGCCCGCGGCTCTCGAAGGTCACGCTGACCTCGTTCACGACGACTTTGGGGGCGCCTGTGGGCATCGATCTCCGAGCCTCTCGACGGCGCGGGGATTGTATATCCTCCCCGAGCAGGACTCACGATTCGAAGGAATTTCTCTGAACGGGTGCGCGTGGCGAGAATGCTGGCGCGAACGGGCCGGGGGCTGGGTGCCCCGGCCCGTCGCGCGGGCACTACTTCAGACTCTCGATTCCGGCCCGGCCGATCTGTGCGTCCTGGGTGGCCTGGACACCCGAGACACCGACCGCGCCGATGAGCTTGCCGTCGACGACGATCGGCAGTCCGCCCTCGAGGGGGCTCGCGCCAGGTAGCCTGAGGACTCTCAAATTCACACCGCCCTGCCCGAGGGCGTCCTCGAACGCCTTGGTGGGCCGGCGGAAGGCCACGGCGGAGTACGCCTTTTCCTTCGCGACGTCGATGCTGCCGAACTGTGCGCCGTCCATGCGGTGCAGCATCACGAGGTTGCCACCCGAGTCGAGGACGACGATGACGACGTTCCACTTGTTCTTATTCGCCTCGGCCTCGGCGCCGGCCATGACCTTCTTGGCGTGGTCGAGGCTGATCGGGGTGCCATACGGCGGCGGTGGTGGCGCTGCCGCTGGCGCGGCTGGTTGCTGAGCGCTCGCCAGTGATGCGGCCAAGACCAGCAGGGTGCCGACGACCAGGGACAGGAGCCGTTGCATCCTCATGGGTCTCCTCCTTGTGAGTGGGCGTTCGGGATCGACGCGGCTCGCCAGCCTGCGTCGTGGAGTGCCGTGCGCATAACTCGGTCGCGACGCCGAGGGTTCCCTGGTGCCATATACAGCGAGGACTGAGGGCCGTCAAGGCCGCCCTTGCCTTCGATGACGATCTGTGTTTAAAAACGCGATTGATGAACGTCGAGATCAAGCGCTGCGCAGTCTGAATGGACCTGAGACGCGAGGCGGTACGCCTCCGCGACGAGCTGCAGGAGGCGCTCCAGGTGCCGGCGAAGATCCGCTGGGGCGGCTTCGGAGAGCTGACCGTGATCGTGGATGGCCGTGCCGTTTTCTCCAAGCGTCGAGCCGGTCGCGTGCCGCAGCCCGGCGAAGTCGCTCGGCTCGTCCGGTCTCTCGGCTGACCGGCGAAAACCTACCCGCGGACGCGAGCCCTCACGCTGTAGCGCGCCGCAGCCGTCGCGGGGCTGGGGCCCCGCCGGCCGATGCGCGGTCACAGTTAGGGAGGTCTCCATGGGCTCTCTCTGCAGAACAGGAGTCGGGCTGGCCGTGGTCGCGCTGGGGCTGCTGGCCGGCGCCGCACCGGTATCGCCCCAGACGAAGGCCACAGTCCGGATCGGCTACATTCCCTCCGACTCCTTCGCGGCGCTCTACATCATGGCCGACCGGCATCTTCCCGCTGCGGGCATCGGCGTGGAGGCGGTCCGTCTGGGCGGTGGGCCCGAGATCCTGTCTCAGGTGGCTACCGGCCAGCTCCACGTTGGTGGGGCCGGTATGGGCGCTGCCGGCTTCAACGCGGTAGCGTCGGGGCTGCCGGTGGAGTTCGTGGCGCCACTCCACTCGGGTTACGTCGAGGACTACTTCACCGTACGCAAGGCGTCCTGGGAAAAGGAGCTCAAGCGCATCGGTGATCTCAAGGGCAAGCCCATCGCGCTCAACGTCCGCGGCGCGGCCGTCGAGTGGATGCTCGACCAGGTTCTCAAGAGAGATGGTCTAACCTTGCGCGATGTGCAGATCAAGATCATGCCCTTCCCCGACATGGTTCCGGCCCTCGAGTCGGGAGCCATCGAGGCGGCGATCCTCACCGAGCCCTTCCCGACGCTCGGCGAGGAGCGCGGGATCGCGGTGCGGCCGCTGCCACGCCCGGCGGGTGCTCGGGCCACACCGATCACCGCCATCTTCTGGAACAAGGACTGGGCGGCCAAGGACCCTGACCTGGCGCACAAGGTCATGCTGGCGTACGTCAAGGCCGCGCGCGATCTCGCCCTGGACAACGGGTGGAAGCAAGAACGCAACATCGATCTGATGGTCAAGTACACCGGCGCCAAGGCCGACGTGATCCGGCGCGCGCGTGCCCACGTGCTCGATCCGAATCTCGACATGGACCCCACCGTGCTCGACTCGATGCAGCGCTTGAGCGCCGAGCTGGGTTACCTCAAGTACAAGGACCTGCTGCCGCCGACCAAGCTCTTCAACTTCTCGTATCGGGACCGCGCGGTCACCGAGCTCGGGAAGAAATAGGGCGTCCGCAACGGAAGTCGAGGAGGTCGTCATGCGCTCATCGACGCGCGCGCTCGTTCTCACCAGTCTGGCCCTCCTGACGACGCTCACCGCGTCGACCGCTCCGAGGGCTCAGCAGGCGGCGCCGACCGTGCCGAATCCGACCGCGCGGGACATGTTCCAGCTCAACGACCTGGCGAGCTATCGCCAGTTCTCCACCGTCAAGAATTTCGAGGTCGTCGGCCACAGCTACTTCCGCGGACCCTGGCTCGTTCCCGGGGCGCCGGGGGCCGGGTTCAACACGGCGCGCATCTGCGGCACCATCGCCTATTTCGGCGGCTACAACCCCACGCTGTTCGGCGCCCTCGTCGTCGACGTGAGCAATCCGCCGCCATGGAGCCCCTGTCCTTCATTCCGGGCAACCCGGGCACGCGGAACGCCTATCTCCGGGTCGACTGCGACCGGAAGATCCTGGCGCTCGGGCACAGCGCGAGCCCGGAGAACCCGAACAAGCCGATGGGCGGCGTCGCCCTGCGAAGCGGCGTGACGTTCCACGACGTGTCCGAGCCGCGGCGGCCCGTCAAATCGCCGAGTGGAACAACGCCGGGGGCCTGACCCACGGCATGGAGATGGACGATCGTTACGTCTACGTCTGCGGCACCTCCGAGCGGTCCAAGCCGCGCAACGAAGAGCTCACCATCCTCGATTACTCGACGCCGAGCTCGCCGAGGGTCATCGCCAGCTATCATGTCGTCGGCCAGCACGTCGGCGAGACGTTCTCCGAGATGAACCAGCTGAACCCCAACGGCACCCAGCAGTTCATCATGTGCCACGAGATCATCAAGGACGGGACGCGGCTCTATCTCGCCTACCGCGACGCCGGGGTCATCATCCTCGACATCGCCGACCCGACCCGGCCGACCACCGTCGGTGTGTTCGACTACTCACCGCCGTTCAACGGCGATCCGGGCACCCCGCCCGGATGCTGTCCGGGCGCCCACACGGCCGCGCCGGTGCCGCACGAGGGCGCACCCCTGCCGCGCCTGCTGGTGATGACCGACGAGCATTTCTCGTGTCCGCCGGGCTTCGTGTGGATCCTCGACATCTCGCACCCCAAGGCCATCCAGGTGCTGTCGACCATCCACGTGGCGGGTGTCGACGACCAGTACGATCAGGCAACGGGCAAGTTCATCTGCCCGCCCGGCCAGCAGTCCGCGCACCTGCCGTTCTTCGACCCCCGCGGCCGCGGGAGCCTCTACTATCAGGCCTGGTACGACCAGGGGCTGCGCGCGTTCGACATCTCGAATCCGTTCAGCCCCAGGGAGGTCGGTCACTTCGTCTCGCCGGATTTCTCGGTGCCGCGCCAGGTGGGACGCCACACTCGCGAAGCTTACGTCGATCCCAGAACGCATCTGATCTACGTGACCGACGGCAACGGGGGTGGCGTGACGGTGTTGCGCTACACCGGTCCGATGCCGCAGCGTCCACCGATCCCGGGAGCGCGGTAGCCCAGCTCGAGTGGTGCGCGCCCGTTGGGCCGGATGCGCCGTCGCAGTCGGCGTATGGTTGGGGGCTAGCCTCCCGCTCACCTACGCCCACGTCACCGTGTCGCCCGCCGAAAGCTCGCCGGGTCTCGTGCAGCGCTACGGTCTGCTGGTCCCGACCGAGAAGGCGATACCGACGATACGCGTCGAGGTCCAGTTCCCGCCGGCGCTCCGAGTGACCGAGATCGAGAGTGTGCCGGGCTGGCGATCGACGACCCAGCGAGATCGGGCCGGCCGCGTCGTCGGCGCCGTCTGGGAGGGAGGCCTGGTTCCACAGGGCCACTTCTTCGAGCTCGGTGTCCTCGGACGGAATCCTGAGACACCGACCCGCGAGCGGTCGGCCGAGCCCGTTCGAGCTCCTCGGCCGTGTGGCGCAGCCCGCGCTCGCGTTCGCCAACGGAGACCTGTGGGAGCTGTGGAAGGTCGATCTCGACGGCCGCAATCTCCGCGCGCTCACGGCGCTCGGCGAGGATCTTCCTGTCGGCGCATGGTCGCCGGACGGCAAGCACGTCGCCTTCCTCGGCGGCGGGAGCGCCCGCACCGCAGAGGCGGGGCTGACGGTCATCCGCGCGGATGGGTCAAGCCCGCTGCGGCTCACGACCCAGCCGGGCCACCGAGGGCTCGACTGGGCTCCCGACGCCGCCGCGAGCCGCAATGTCGTAAAGGGCTCTGCGCGACCGTGTCCATGAACGAGAAGAACTGCTGGAACGCTCGATGTCACTCGGTGAACCCGCCGCCTTACCTCCTCTTCGAGAGCGCGCCCGCACGCGTCGCCGACCCTGGCCTCACGCGGGCCTCGCTCCACGGTGTAGTCGTTACACGATCGGCGAAAGTTACCGGGAAACAACTACCAACTATCGGTGCGTCACCGTATCGGCATTCGTCGCCCGCTGGCCAGATGGATGACGAGAAAGACCAGGGCGAGCACGAAGAGCACCCACGAGATCTGCCCCGCAATCGCAGCTATGCCGAACAGACCCAGGGCGCCGGCGACGAGACCCACGATCAAGAAAACCAGCGCATAGTAGAGCATCGCGATCTCCTTCCCGACTTCGGCCAGTCCGCGTGCCTGACCACGAAGTCACAGGCAATCTCAGCCGCTGCACGTTCCATGCCCAGATCGTCATCCCGCGCGTCAGCGGCGACTGGCACGTATCTTTCACACGCAATCGCCAGAGAGTGAAATGTCCGAAGGAAGGTCGTGAAGACGAATGAAGAAAGACGACCGCGCCATCTACAGCGCGAAATCGTTCGATCACCTCGAGGGGCTCACCGGCATCTCGGACGCTCAGCTCGCCGAGCACCTCGATCTCTATGCGGGATACGTCAAGCAGGTGAACACGCTCATGCAGGAGCTCTCGGAGATGCGCGGCGAGCGCCGGGCGTCAGGGAAGGATTTCGGCCTCGCCGAGGGAACGCGACGGCTGGCGTTCGAGTACGACGGCATGGTCCTGCACGAGTTCTATTTCTCCAACCTGAAACCAGGCGGCGAAGCCCGGCCGTCCGACCGACAGGGTCTCGGCCGAGCGCTCGCCGAGACTTTCGGATCGGTCGAGCAGTGGCAGGAGAATTTTCAGGCGATGGGGAGCATGCGCGGCGTGGGCTGGGTGATCCTGTTCCAGGATCCGGTCACCGACCGTCTGACCAACTACTGGGTGAGTCTCCACCAGGACGGCATCCCGGCCCGGTGCAAGCCGTTGCTGGTGATGGATGTGTGGGAGCACGCCTTCATGCGCGACTACAAAGCCACCGAGAGGGTGAAATACGTGGACGCGTTTCTCCGCAACATCGACTGGTCGGTCGTCGAGCAGCGGACGCGCGAAGACTCCGCCGCGCGCTCAGCCGCTTGACGCCACGGACCACAGGAAATTGGGGAGAGTCCCCCTCAACATCCGGAGAGCGCAAGGGTGGCTTGCCGGGGGAGTTTGAGGGGGGTCTCCCCCTCAACCCAATGAATCGGGTTGAGTGCGGTTCGTCCCCCCGGTCATCTCACGTCAAACCTGTAGTTCCAGCACATACAGGCCGCCGATGAGCCGGTCCACGGCGTAGACGATGCGGCGCTCGTCGACCAGCACGTCATTGATTTGCACGGCCCCCGCCCGCGATCCGCGCGGCGCTTCCGGGACGTAGTAGGCGACCTCTTCCGGCCTGAACGGGTTCGACACGTCGTAGGCGCGCACACCGCCGTTGAAGAAGGTGCCAAAGACGATCTTCTCCGAGACCAGATTGCTCGCCACCGGGCGATTCTCGTGCAGGTTGTGCGCACCGTATCGCCCGCCGCGTCCCTTGAACTCGTCCACCGGCGGGATCGGGAAGGTCGCGATCGGCACCGGGTTGGTCTCGTCCTGGACGTCGACGACCCACACGAGCTTCGGCCAGTCCTTCCCGGCCTCCGCGGTGGCCTCGTCGGAGACGATCATCAGCTGCGGGTCGAAGAGCGGCAGCAGCGTGTGGGTAAACCCCGGATACGGCGGGTGATAGTCCCACCGGCTCAGGAGACGCGGGCGGGCCATGTCCGAGATGTCGAGGATGATCGCGCCGCCGTCGATATAGCCGATCCAGGCCCGGTCGGGTCGACGCGGGTAGACGTTCGTGTTGTGCGCTCGAAAGCCGGCGTCGAACTTCGGATGGCGAGCCGGGGGCGGCTCCGGGTCGCCGTCGCGCGTCCCGGGGAGCCACCAGCGACCGACCTCGACGGGACGCGTGGGCTGGCGGACGTCGACGATGCGATAGAACTGGTCGTCCTTCGGGTTGCGGGGCTTGAAATCCGGCGCGCCGCTGGCCAGATGCAGGTAGGCGCCATCCACGAACCACAGATGGTGCACGCCGCGCGAGTGCGGCCCGGACGCGTCGAAGAACGCGATCGACCGCGGCTTGCCCGGATCGGCCACGTCGAAGAACTCGACGCCCGCCGGCTTCATGCCGACGCGGCTCGTCTGGTACGGGACCACGAGCAGGTCGCCCACGAGGTCCAAGTTGTTCGAGCGCATATCGCCGTGGGGCAGATCGGTCTGGACGATGACCGAGGGCTTGCGCGGATCCGTCACGTCCACGGCGGTGAAGTTCTTCGGCGCCGACTCGTGGCCGAGCCACAGCACGCGCCGTCCGTCCCGGGCGAGCTGGATCGCCATGCCCTCCCCGCAGTTGCCGAACCCGCCCAGGTCGTTCCCGCCCAACAGCCGCATGTTCTTGAACGACGCGCCGTTCTGAGTCATGACATTTCTCCCGGCCCGCGATCCTACATCTCGGCCCCTGGCTTGACAAGTTTCGGGAGGGCCTCTGCAGTCCGCCCGATTGGTCGATCGATCTCGCCTCTGGAGGTAACCCCAATGACGTGCAAACCCGTGGCCGCGCTGGCCATCCTGGGACTCGTCCTCGGCGTGGGCGCCCACGCCTGGGCGCAGTCACGCCCGCTCCAGATCCGCCTGGGCACACCCAGCTCATGGGCGTCCCCGACGTCATCGCCATCCGCCAGGGCTACTTCAAGCAGGAAGGGCTCGAGGTCGATTGGCGCCGCTTCGCGCTCGGCAAGGAAGGACGCGATGCGATGATCGCCGGCGCGATCGACGTGAACTCGACGGCGACGACGCCGTTTCTCATCGGGCTCGACAAGGGCGTGCCCTACACCGCGGTCGCGGTGAACTCGATCTTCTCCGGGACCAACCACCTCGTCGTGCGCAAGGACTCCGATATCAACAACGTCGGCCAGCTCAAGGGCAAGAAGATCGGGCTGCCGAAGGGGACGGTCACCGAGTTCATCTTCCTCTCGAAGGTCGCTCCGAGCTACGGGCTCAAGGCCGGCGACGTCGAGACACCGAACATCCCGGACGCCAAAGACCGCATCCCGAGCCTCCTGGCGAAGGCCATCGACGCGGCGACCGTCGCCGATCCCTTCGTCGCGATCACCGAGCACGAAGGGCTCGTCCGCGTCATCGACAACTTCTGCAAGTACGACCAGATGCCTTCATGCTGACCGTGACGAACAAGATCCTGAAGGAGCAGCCCGACGCGGTCGTCGCCTATCTGCGCGGATGGCTTCGCGCGGTCAGGCTCCTCAAGGAGGAGCCCGAGAAGGCGGCGGAGGTGTACACGGAGGAGCAGAAATCGCTCGGCCGCGACGTGCCCGTCGCGGTCATCGACAAGGCCCTGCGCCGCATGCGCTGGGAGCCGGACATCGCGCCCGCCATCGAGCGCTACCTCGGCGATCAGGCCAAGGACCTGGCGGCCGGCACCATCGAGGGACGCATCAAGGCGGTGCCCGATCTCACCAAGGCGCTGAACAAGGATCTCCTGGTGAAGGCGAAGGCCGGCCGCTAGCGCCTTGTACAGTCGGGGGGCCTCGACCGCCCTGCGACGCGCGCTCACCTCGGTGGCGGGCGCCGCCACGCCGTTCATCACGGTCGCGATCCTCTGGCAGGCGTTCGCGATGTTCGGTCCGTTTCCGCCGAGGCTCTTCCCCGGCGTCGACAAGATCGTCTCGACCTTCTTTCACCTCGTCTTCAACGGAATCTTGCCGGCCCACGCGCTCGCCACGCTCCTGCGCCTGGCGGCGGCCTTTGCCCTCGGCGCGGCGGCGGGCGTGACGGTGGGCATGCTGATGGGCCGCTCACGCTGGGCGGAGCGCCTGCTCCTGCCGGTCGTGAGCGTCGGCAACCCGATTCCCGGCCTCGCCTACGCGCCGCTCTTCGTGATCTGGTTCGGGCTCGGTAACCTCCCGGCTGTGCTGCTCGTCGCGTTCGCCGCCGCGTTCCCGATCGCCGTCAACACGTGGTCGGCTGTGCGGGCCGTCAAGGAGATCTGGATTCGGGCCGCGCAGTCGATGGGCGCCGAGGAGCGCCAGCTCTTCCGGACCGTCGGTCTTGCTCATGGACGAGCCGTTCGCCGCGCTCGATGCGCTGACCCGCGACGAGATGCAGCGGTTCCTCGTCGGGGTGTGGGAGGAGACGCGCAAGACGGTCCTCTACGTCACCCACAACGTCGCCGAGGCCCTACCTCGCCGACCGCGTGATCGTCCTCTCTCCCCATCCAGGCACGGTCCGCGCCCAGACCCGCATCACCCTTCCGCGCCCTCGCGACCCCCTGAGCGTCGCCTTCCTCGACTACCAGAAGACGATCGTCGGACACCTCGGCAGTCGCTGAAAGCGACAGCGCTCGGGCGCGGCTGAAGGCCCGCGTCCCTCGGCCGCGGCGGAAGGGCTTACTTGATCGCCTGGGGGTTGATCGGCGATCCGGTGCCCCGCGTGATCACCAGCGGCGGCGCGCAGAGAAAGAACTCGTACACGTGGTCGGCGGCACAGTCCTCGGCGAGCTCCTTGAGATAAAAGATCTCGCCGTGCACGATTCCGATCGCCGGGATCGTGACCCAGTGCCAGGGTTGGAAGACGTCGGGCCCGGTGGCGTTGGGGCGGACCTCGATGCCCCAGGTGTCGCTACAGATGGCGGCGATCTGTTTGGCGTGGATCCAGTCCAGGGTCTCGAAGGCCAGCCCGGGTGCGTCGCCGCCGGCATAGCCGCCCCACTCGCCCCGTGTCAGGCGATCCTCCATCTGGCCCGTTCGAACGATCACGAAGTCGGCGCGTCGCACGGCGACGTCTTGCGCGCGGGCCGTTCCGTCCAGATCGGCGATCGTGATCGGGTAGCCATCCGCCAGACACGCCACACCCTTCCAGCGGGCCACGTCGAGCAACACGCCACGTCCGACCATCTTGTTCGCGAACTTCTCGATGCCGTTTCTGTGCGCGCCGCGGGTGTCGACCAGCGTGGCCGGATAGCCGTTCCACATCTTCTCGCCGAGGAACACGTGCGCCAGCGCGTCCCACTGAGTGGCGGCCTGGGTCGGCAGGTTGATCGCGTCGTCGGCATAGCGCAGGCCCGGGGTGACGTCGTGCTTTCCCGCGACGGCGTCGGTGCCCGTCGCCAGCATCTGGTGCATCGGGTTCCAGCGGCCGCCGAACATGCCGCGTTGAGGGCCGTTTTCGTCGAGATTGAGGCCGAGCCTGAACACTTTGCCCTTCTTCACCAGCCTGGCCGCGTTCACGATGTCCTCGGGCGTGACGTAGTTGAGGACGCCGAGCTCGTCGTCCGGACCCCACTTGCCCCAGTTCTTGAGCTGCTCTGCTTTCTTCAAGACATCGTCTCTGGTCAGCTTCGCCATGATCCCTTCCCTCCTGCCCTGGTGTCGCCTCGGCCGGCAGGGCTGGCCTGCGGCTCGCCCAACCTTGCCACAAGCGTGCGACGAATGAGCACACAACGTAAGAACTACGACTTCGTGTGTAAGGGTTACACGCGACAGCGAGCCCGGGTGTGCGCACGCGAGCCAAGCGCCGCTCCGTTGGGAGTCTGGACGCCTGAGGTGTCGTCAAACGTGCTGGCACGCCGCTTGCCGGACCTCGTGGCGCCTTCGCTCCGAATCCGCGGGGCGGCGCCATCAACAGGAAGACATTTGAGGAGGCCACGGATGACGAAATGGATTTTCGGGCTCGCGCCGACGGTGGTTCTGCTGACCGCGACCGCGATCGCGGCCCCGGTTCCGGTCTGGGTCAGGTCCGCCGATCAAACGGAGGTCCGGGGACGGGTCACGGACGTCGATCCGTCCGGCAGCCAGGTCGTGATCGAGGATCAAGCCCGGCTCACGATCCCGCCGATGGCCCAGGTGGCGCTGGCCGACGTCCGGCCGGGGGAAACGGTCGACGTGCGCTACACGGAGAACGGCGACGATAAGACCGTGCTCTCGCTCCGCGTGGTCGAGCACGAGACGCAGGCTCCGTAGCGCTTACGCAGCGGGTCCGCGGGACACTCGCCCGCGGACCCCGCATCCCTTCCCGGAAGCCGCGAGACTCTTGCTACCATAGCGAGGCCGCGCGATCGAGCAACGAGCGAGGAGGACGACGATGGTCGGGAAGGCGAAGGTAGTCCTGACCGACTACGTCTGGGAGTCGCTCGAGGTCGAGCGGAAGGCGCTCGAGGACACGGCCCACCTCGTGGCGCTGCAGACGAAGAGACCCGAGGAATTCCTGCCGGAAGCTGAAGACTGCGACGCCCTGCTCAATACGTACGCCGGGCCCATCAGCGCCGAGGTCATGGCGCGGATGGAGCGGTGCAAGATCATCGCCCGTTACGGCATCGGTGTGGACACCATCGACCTCGAGGCGGCAACCGAAGCCGGGATCATCGTCACCAACAACCCCACGTACTGCATCGACGAGGTCGCCGAGCACACGATGGCCCTCGTCCTCGCGTGTGCGCGCAAGGCCACGTTCTACGATCGGCTCGTGAGGAGTGGACGCTGGGAGGTGCCGCCGGGCAAACCGATGTTTCGGCTCGCCGGGCGCACGCTGGGGCTCGTGGGCTTTGGCAACATCGCTCGTGCGGTAGCGGCGCGCGCGGCCGCGTTCGGGATGCGCATCCTGTATTGCGATCCCTTCGTGCGGGACAAGCAGTTCCAGGTTCCGGGTGAAAAACTGCAGCTCGACGAGATGCTTCGAAAGTCGGACTTCGTGTCCGTCCATCCGCCGCTCACCCCCGATACGAGGGGCATGATCAACGATCAGTCCCTGGCGAAGATGAAACCCACGGCGTTCTTGATCAATTGCGCCCGCGGCCCCATCGTCGACACGCAGGCGCTCGTCAGGGCGCTCGATTCGGGCCGGATCGCCGGGTGCGCGCTCGATACGACGGATCCTGAACCCTTGCCCGACGCGCACCCGTTGCGCGGTCGGGAGAACGTGACGATCACTCCCCACGTCGCCTGGTACAGCGAGCAGGCGATGGTGGGGCTCCAGTCGGGCGCGCCTAACGAGGTGCGGCGAGTTCTCACGGGCGAGTGGCCCATCAACGTCGTCAACCCGGCGGTGCGGGGAAAGACCCGCGCCGCACTCTGAGAGGATCGCCAGAAGATGATCACGCCCACGACTCGTTCCGGCTTCACCGCGCTCGTGGCCTTCGTCCTGCTGCTGGTGGGCGTCGGCGCCGGCGTGGCGCAGCGCGGCCCCGTCAAGATCGGAATGCTGGTGCCGCTCACCGGGCCCCTGGCGGCGAACGGCAAGGAGATGGCCAACGGCCTGGCCCTGTACCTCGACGAGCAGCGCCAGCAACTGGCCGGGCGCGACGCCAAGCTCATCGTCGAGGACAGCGAGGGCAAGCCTCCCATCGCGCTGAACAAGGCGCGCGTCCTCGTCGAGAGCCACGGCGTGCACGTTCTGGTCGGGCCCTTGGCCACCGCCGAGGCGTACGCGGTCGTCTCGTACATCGAGCGCCAGAAGACCCCGACGTTGTCGCCGACCGTCGCCGGCGAAGACCTCACCCAGCGCCGGCGCAGCCCGTACGTCGTCCGGACCGGGTGGTCGGCGGGACAGCCCGGGCATCCGTTCGGCCGGTGGGTCTACGACACGCTGAAATACCGGAAGATCGCGATGATCGGGCAGGACTGGGCCTTCGGCCACGAGAGCTGCGGCGCCTTTCAGCGGACGTTCGAGGAGGCGGGCGGCCAGGTCGTGCAAAAGCTCTGGCCACCGTTCGGCACGACGGACTTCGCGCCGTACATCACGGGGCTCAAGCGCGACGTGGACGCCGTCTACGCCGCCTTCGCCGGCAACGACGCGCTCCGCTTCGTGCGGCAGTACACGGACGCCGGTCTCAAGGGTCGACTGCCGCTGATCGGCAGCGGCAACTTCACGGACGAGCACGTCTTGCGCAGCATGGGCGACGAGGCGCTCGGGATCGTGACCGCTCTTCACTACTCGGCCGCGCTCGCCACGCCGGCCAACCGGCGGTTCGTGCAGGCGTACGAGGCCAAGCACCAGCAGGTGCCCTCCTACTATGCGGAGGGGACGTACGTCGCGGGCAGCGTGCTCAAGGCGGCGCTCGAAGCGGTCGGCGGCGACGTCGAGGACGGGGGCAAGTTCCTCGCGGCCCTCCGCCGCGTGAGCATCACCGACGCGCCGCGCGGTCCGGTGAGCTTCGACGACTACGGCCACCCCATCGAAAACATCTACGTGCGGCGCGTCGAGCGGGTCGAGGGCAAACTCCAGAACACCGTGATCCACACCTTCACCGGCGTCTCCCAGTTCGGGCCGTACAAAGCCGAGGAGTTCCTGAAGAACCCCGTCTACTCGCGCGACTGGCCGCCCTGCAAGGCGTGCTGAGAGGACGTCGCGCGGACGGTCAGCCTCTGACGGTCGTGTACGCGGCCGGAATGTGGAATTCGAGAAAGCTCACGCCGGCCCCTTCGGCGACATGTAACCCATGGCGGTCGCCCGCCGGGAAATACGTCGCCTGTCCACGCTCGACGATCACGTCCTGGCCATTGACGGTGAAGCCGGTCTTGCCGGACAGGAACACGAACATGCTCTCCGCGTTCGGGTGCATGTGCAGGGACGTCACGGTATCGGGCGCGTACAGCACGATCATCGCGTGCGCCCGCTCGGAATGAACGGCGTCCTTCCCGACGAAGTAGATCCGGTGCTTCTTCTCCTCCGCGACCTCGTGCACCGGCGTCGTCGCCCGCGCCGCGACTGCGAGACCGCCGGAAAAGCCAGGGCTACGCGTCCCGCTTCCTGATGGGGGCGCGACGACGCTGATCAGCATGGCTTCATTGCCATCGAGGCCGGCAATCGTGACCTCGGTCTCTTCCTGGATCGTGGCGAACGCCTCCTCGGGCATCCTGTGAGACATGCCGCGGCCGCTCACCGTCGCGGGACCGGTCAGCGTGAAGACGTAGCGATCCGAGCCCGCTGGCACCCGTTCGGTCAGCGCCGCTCCCGGTGCCAAGCGGATCACCTCGGCGGACATCTCCTTCATATCGGAGCCGGTGATCAGGGCACGCTGCACGCCGGTCACCGCTTCCCGGAACGACAGCGCCGAGAACGTGACGACTTTGCCCATGATGGTCCCCCCCTGCCTGCGTCAGGTCCTGCCCACAGGCTCCTGCCGCGCCGCGCGCTCGCCGCTGATGTCGGCATCGTAACCGGGTCGCACGCGCGCGTCGATCACGCAAACCTCGCCGTCGAGCACTGCGCGGACGCCCTGAGCGATGGCCTTCCTGAGCTCGGCGGTCTCGGTGATCGGGCCGATGCCCTTGGCCCCTTGAGCCACCGCGAGCATGGCGAGGTCGATGTCCGGCTCGTTGATCCGCTGGCCGATCCACTTGTTCTCGACCGGCCGGCCCCGCATGCGGGCGACGCGCTCCTGGTGCGCCTCGTCGTTGTAGAACGAGCGATTGTTGCAGACGACCAGGAGACAGGGAATCTGGTAATGCGTGGCCGTCCACAGCGCCGTGACGCCCATCAGGTAGTCGCCGTCGCCCACGAGACCGATGGGAACGCGGCCCGAGCCCTTGAGCGCCAGCGCGGCTCCCACCGTGATGCCGGGCCCCGCTCCGACGCCGCCTCCGCCGTTGCCGCCGAGGTAGTCGAGCGGATGCGAGAAGTGGCGGGTTTCACCCGGCCAGCCGAGCGGGAGCCCCGTGAGGCAGACGTCCACACCATCGGTGCCCTCGTTGAGGGCCTCGGCGACCGCACGGAGGCTCAGCACATCGGAGGCGCTGCGCCGCGCCTCTGGCGCGCTGCTGGCGGCGGGCGCCTGAGCGCGAGCACGGCACGCCTCGAGCAGCAGGGGCACCGCGACATCCGGCTCGACCAGGAGCTGGACGTCGACCGGGGGGAGACCGAAGTAATCCATGCTGAAGCCGCGGTGGAGGTGCACGTCGACCGACGCCGAGACGATCTTGGCGCCGACCGGACGGTCGCCGTACGCCTGCTTGAACGTTCCCGCCAGATCGATCCAGTCGAGCGCCAGGAGGACGTCGGCCTCGCGGACGACCCGCGTGGCAGCCTCGGAAAGGTAGGTGCCGGGCGGCCCGACGTACAGGGGATGGCGAGTCGGGAAGCTCGCCCCCACTTTGAGGTCGGTGACCACACGGGCCCCGAGCTTCTCGGCGAGCGCCACCCGGGCGCGCCAGCTTTCTGTCGTTCGATTCCCGCGACCGACGAGGATCACGGGCGCCGTGGCGCCGGATAGGAGCGCGGCGGCGCGGGCGACCAGCGCGGGCGCCGGACGGGGCGGCTCGGGCGCGCGGAACCTCGATGCGTCCGGAAGCGGTGGCAGGTCGCCCAGCTTTGACTCTTGCAGCGCCGCGTCGAGGTTCACGTACGTGGGGCCGCACGGCGCCGTCCTCGCCATCTGCGCCGCTCTCAAGAGGGCGTCGTACGCCGCGGGCACGGATCCAGGCTGGTTGTCCCATTTCGTGTACCCGCGGACGAGCGCGCCCTGGTCGGAGGCGGTGTGGATCCAGTCGATCCACGGGCGCCGCTTCGCCGCGTCCCACGGCCCCGTCGCCCCGAGAATGAGCATCGGCACCCGGTCGCACCACGCGTTGAAGATCGCCATGCTGCCGTGCAGCAGGCCGACGTTCGAGTGCAGGATGGTGCCCATCATGCGCCCGCTCGCTTTGGCGTAGCCGTGCGCCATCGCCACCGCGCTCTCCTCGTGCAGGCAGAGCAGCATCTGAGGACGCTGGTTGCCAATGTGGTTCACGAGGCTGTCGTGCAGCCCGCGGAAGCTCGCGCCGGGCACCAGGGCGACCCAGGGCACGTCGAGGGCCTGGAGCATGCGAGCGATCGCGTCGCTCGACCAGAGTTCGTCGCGGGAAGTCGATGGCTGGGGCGTCTCGGCCAGGATCGTCGGCTTCATCGTGTACGTTCCGCCTGTCTCGCCGGCGTCCGCTCTCGAAGCGGGTCCGGCGCGGGTCGACGTTCTCGGCGGCGCCGATCGGCGGGCGCCGCGAGCCCCGTCAGCCTACTCCGGCCGAACACCGCGCCGCAAGGCCATCGCCCCGTGGCCCGGCGGTCCTCGTAGATTCCTCGAAGGGTGCCCGAACCGAGCCACCGACGTCGTCAACTGCCACGATAGGTCACGTAGCCGTACGGTGAGACGAGCAGCGGTACGTGGTAGTGAGCCGAGGGTTCGGCGATCGCGAACCGCACGGGCACCTGCTCGAGGAACGGCGGGTCCGTCAGAGTGGCGCCGGCGGCGCGGAAGTACGCGCCGACGTGGAACAGGAGCTCGTACCGGCCGACCTTGAGTTCGGCCGGGTCGAGGAGCGGGGTCTCGACGCGGCCGTCAGCGTTCGTCGTCGCGGTCTTGATCAGGTCAGCCCGACCGTCGGCGTCGATCCTGGAAAGGTCGATCCGGAGCCCCGCGGCCGGCCGACCGCGAGACGTGTCGAGCACATGGGTGGTGAGGCCGGCCTTCGGCTCAGGGCTCATCGCTCCTTCACCAGGCGGGCGAGTCTGAGCCGCGTGATCGCCGCGACCTCCGCCAGGGCGGTCTCCACCTCCTGGTCCGGCGTGTTTCGAAGACGGGTCTGGAACGTGTCCAGGATGCCCGTCTTGTCGTGCCGGCGCACCGCGATGATGAATGGGAACCCGAACTTCTCGCGATACGCCGCGTTCAGTCGGCCGAAGCGCTCGTACTCCTCGTCGCTGAGTCGATCGAGGCCCGCGCTCGATTGCTCGGCGCTGGACGCGTCGCTCAGGGCACCGGCGCGGGCCGCCCGGCCGGCCAGATCGGGGTGCGCGCGCAGCAGGGCGAGCTGTTCTTGCCGTGACGCCCGACGGACGACGGCGATCATGCCCGCGTGCAGCGCCTCGACGCTCGCGAACGGGCGCGCCTCACCGGCGCGGCCGGCGATCCAGGGCGAGTGCTCGAAGACGGCGCCGAGTGCCTGCTCGAACTCCTCGCGGCTCACGCGATTCAGCGTGTCGAGCGTCAGCGTGGCGGCGGTCACGGCTCAGCGCTCCGACGCGCTGCCGTCGATCGGCGCCCCCTGGTCGAGCCACCGGGCGAGGATGTCGCGCTCGGCGTCGGTCATCCCCGTCTTGTTGCCGAGCGGCATGTTGCGCAAGACGACGACGCGCGCGCGGATGGTTTCGGCGTGAGCGCGGATGCTCTCCGGCGTCTCGAAGGTCACGCCGTTGGGCGCGTTCCGGAAGATGTCGTCGCTCGGCCGCTGGGAGTGGCAGGAGACGCATCGCCGATCGATCACTTCCTTCGCGGCCGTGAAGCCGACGCGGGCGCCGCGCGGGGTTCCACGGAACCAGACCGGCGACGTCAGGAAGACGACGAAGGCGACGGCCGCGGCCACCGGCACCAGCCACCAGTCGGCCGGCTTGCCGCGCTCGCGAGCGATCATGACGTGGCGCACACCCACGCCCACGACGATGAGCAGGCACAGGATCAGCCAGTTCAGCGGGTGCCCGTAGGTCGCCGGGTAGTGGTTGCTCAGCATCATGAAGATCACGGGGAACGTCACGTAGCTGTTGTGGGTGGAGCGCTGCTTGGCGCGGGCCGAGAGCGTGTCGTCCGGAGTGCGGCCCGCCGTCGCCGCGGCGATGAGATCCCGCTGCGCGGGCACGATCCGCATCCAGACGTTGGCGACCATGATCGTCCCGAGCATCGCGCCGACGTGGATGTAGGCCCCGCGACCGCTCAGCACGTGCGCCAGCCCGTACACGACGGCGAAGAGGAGCGCCCAGGACAGCACCGTCGCGGCATGGCTCGCGCCGCGGGCGAGCGGTGAGCTCCACAGCAGGTCGTAGACGAGCCAGGAGACGATCAGGAGCCCGATTCCCAGCGCGACCGCCTGCGCCACCGTGATCGAGGACACGGCGGGGTCGACCAGGTAGACGCCCCGGGTCAGGTAGTAGACGGTGACGAGCAGCGGGAAGCCCGTCAGCCACGTCATGGCGGCTTCCCACTTGAACCAGTGGATCGGCGAGGGAAGCTGGCCCGGCGGAAGCTTGCGCCGCTCGACCAGATAGAAGCCGCCGCTGTGGAGGAGCCAGGCGTGGCCTTCGACTTTCGACCGCGGCGGGTCGGACCTGATCAACGCGGCGTCGAGCCACATGAAGTAGAGCGAGGTCCCGATCCACCCGATCCCGGCGATCAGGTGGACCCAGCGAAGGCCGACGTTCAGCCAGTCGAGGATCAGCGAGTCGTTCATCGGTATCCCGGCGCCCTCTCCCTTACTCGGCGTAGGCCCAGGCGGTCACGCGGCGCTCGATGGCCGCAAAGATGCCATACAGCAAAATGCCCATGGCCGCCAGGACGAACAGGCCCCCGAAGGCCAGGCGCGTGTTGAAGTCCGACGCCGCCACCGCCATCAGGTAGCCGATCCCGGCGTTCGACGCGACCGTCTCCGAGATCACCGAGCCCACGAACGCCGAGGAGACCGCGACCTTGAGCGACGCGAAGAAGAGCGGCATCGTCCGCGGCGCACCCACCTTCCGGAAGATCTGCCACCGCGACGCCCCGAGGACACGCAGCACGTCGCGCAGCTCGGCCTCGAGGGTCGCGAGACCCAGCGCGACGTTGACGGCGACGGGGAAGAAGGCCAGGAGGAACGCGGTGAGCACGGCCGGCACGGCCCCGATGCCGAACCACATGACGAGCATCGGCACCACGGCCGCCTTCGGGATGCTGTTGAAGCCCACCAGCAACGGGTAGAGCGCGTCGTTCGCCGTCGCCGAGGCGCCGATGAGGAAGCCGAGCAACAATCCGAGCCCGACCGCCGCACCGAAGCCGATCAGCGTCGTCGCGAGCGTGTGTCGGGCGTGGAAGGCGATCGGCCCGGCGGTCTCGGCCATCGTGCGCACGATGCCGCTCGGCGGCGGCAGCACGATCTGCTGGATCCGAAACACCGGCACGGCCGCCTCCCACACGAGAACAAGTCCGGCGAAGACCGCGAGCGGCAGCGCCAGGCGCCGGACGCGCGGGTTCACGCCGCGGCCCGCTGGGTCGGGCGGATCTCTTCTCGCATCACCCGGATGAGCTCCGTCGCTTCGGCGCCATAAATGTCACCCAGCGTCCGCGGGCCGCCGAGCCTCACCGGGTGGACGTGAGCGATGCGCCCGGGGTTCGCCGACATCACATAGACCGTCTCGGCGAGGAACACCGCCTCGCGAAGATCGTGCGTCACCAGCACACCGGTGAACTCTCGTCGCAGGCGAAGGCGCTGATGGAATTCCCACATCTCCTCGCGGGTGAAGGCGTCGAGGGCGGCGAACGGCTCGTCGAGGAGCAACAGCGCCGGCTCGTGGATGAGCGCCCGGCAGAGACTCACGCGCTGGCGCATGCCGCCGGAGAGCTCGCGGGGCTGGCGCTGCTCGGCGCCGGCGAGCCCGACCGTTTCGAGCAGCGCGAGGGCCTTGTCCCGCCACGTCGCGCGGTCGGCGGCGCGCGGGTCGTTGTTCTCGCGGAGAATTTCCAGAGGCAGGAGCACGTTGTCGAGGACGGTGCGCCAGGGCAGGAGCACGGGATTCTGGAACGCCATGCCGACGTTCTTGAGGGGGCCCGCAACCGGCCGGCCGTCGACGTCGATGGTGCCCCGCGTCGTGGTCAGGAGCCCTGCGATCAGCTTGAGCAGCGTGGACTTGCCGCAGCCGCTCGGCCCCACGAACGCCACCGTGGTCCCGCGTGGCACCGCGAGCGACACCTCGTCGAGAGCGCGGGTGACACGGCCGTTCGTCCGGTACTCGAAGGCGACGTCGCGGATCGCGACCGCTGCGTGGCGGTTCAGATGTACATGGGGGGGAGCGTGCCGCCGCTCCGCCCCCAAGTCCCCCCACCGGCTCTCACTCCGGCGCTGGTCGACCAGTCTACGCGTTGGAAGTTCCCGGCCCGCGGGCTGACTCGCCGCAGCTTCACGGCCGGTACATGGGGGGAGCGTGCCGCCGCTCCGCCCCCAAGCCCCCCCACCGGCTCTCACTCCGGCGCTGGTCGACCAGTCTAGACGTCGGAAGTTCCCGGCCCGCGGGCTGACTCGCCGCAGCTTCACGGCCGGTACATGGGGGGGAGCGTGCCGCCGCTCCGCCCCCAAGCCCCCCCACCGGCTCTCACTCCGGCGCTGGTCGACCAGTCTAAGCGTTGGAAGTTCCCGGCCCGTGGGCTGACTCGCCGCAGCTTCACGGCCGGTACATGGGGGGAGCGTGCCGCCGCTCCGCCCCCAAGCCCCCCCACCGGCTCTCACTCCGGCGCTGGTCGACCAGTCTAGACGTCGGAAGTTCCCGGCCCGCGGGCTGACTCGCCGCAGCTTCACGGCCCTGGTCACTCGGGCTTCCGGTCGGGCGCGGCCGGCAGGTAGGCGCCGGTGAACACCTGCGCGACGGTCGGCTTCGTCCCGAGCTCGAACGAGACGACGACCTGGTCGATCGCCCGCTGCATGCGCGCCGGGTCGATGGCGAGCAGGCCGTTTCGCCGCACCTCGTCGTTGATCATGTTCGCGCTGATCGCCAGCTGCAGGCGCTTGAGCTCGGTGGCCTCGTTCGACAGCGGCTCCGCGGCCTTGATGTGCGTGATGGCGGCCTTGGGATCCTTGAGGGCCGCCTTGAATCCGGTGTTGAGCGCGGCGAGGAAGCGCCGCACGGTGTCCTCGTTCGCCTTGAGCCAGTCGACCCGCACCATCACGGCGTTGCCGTAGAGATCGATGCCGTACTCGCTGTACTTGAACGCCACGACGTCGGCCTCGGGGATTTTCAGATTCTCGGTCAGGTTGAGGAAGCCCGTGAAGTAGAAGCCGGAGATGACTTTGACGTCGCCTTTCACCAGGGCCGGCTCGCGGAGCGGCGGGGCCATGTTGGTCCACGTCACGCTGTCCGCCGGCAGCCCGACGTTCTTGGCGAAGATCGGCCAGAGCCGCCGCGGCGCGTCGCCGGCCGGCGCCCCGATCGTCGTCCCCTTCAGGTCCTTGGGCTCACGGATGCCGTAGCGTCGGAGGGTCAGCAGAGAGAACGGCGGAGAGTTCAGGATGATCCCGACAGCGATGAGCGGAATCTGCGGATTCTTGGCGTTGTACTCGATCATCGAGTTGATGTCGCCGTAGCCCAGGTCGTAGGTTCCGGTCGCCACCTGCTCGATCGTCTTCTGCGAGCCGGTCCCGCGGTCGATGGTGACGTCGAGGCCCTGGGCTGTGAACGCTCCGAGGGCCTTCGCCGTGATGAACGGCGCCTGCGGCCCCTGGATCTGCCAGTCGAGCGCGAACCGCACCTTCGTTTGTGCGGCGGCGTCGGTGGGCCACGGCAGGAGCGTGGCGAGGAGCAGGACGAGGGCGAGCCCGAAGCGCGTGGTCACCATGCGCATCTCCTTGGTCTAGAGCCGCTGGGTCGCGCGTCCTTGCGCCCCAACCAGGTCTGGGTGGTCACTGTCCCAGCAAGCTAAAACCGACTCCAGCCGACGTCAAGGCCGGTGGATCAGCCGGAGCAGGTCCTCGGGTCGGAGCGGCGTGCCCGAGATGCGGGCCCCGAAGGGACGCAGCGCGTCCTCGACGGCGGCGGTGATCGCCGCCGGTGGCGCCAGCGTGCCGCCCTCACCGACGCCTTTGACACCGAGCGGGTTGAGGGGGCTCGGCGTGGCGAGGGTGGCGATCCTCATCGCAGGGATCTGCTCCGCGTTGGGCATGGTGTATTCGAGCAACGATTGGGCGCGCGGCTGGCCGTGCTCGTCGTACACGAGCTCCTCGTAGAGCGCGCCCCCGACGCCCTGAGCGACGCCGCCGTGGATCTGTCCCTCGACGATGAGCGGGTTGATCAGTCGGCCCGCGTCGCTCACGGCGATGTAGTCGACGATCTCGACGCGCCCGGTCTCGCGTTCCACGGTCACGACGGCGATATGGAGTCCGCTGGCGAAGGTCGGTCGCGGCGCGAGGAAATAGTGCGTGGCTTCCAACCCTGGGCTCATCCCGTCCGGCAGCGGCGCGCCGGGCGCGCACGCCGCAGCGAGCTGGCCGAGGGAGAGCCGACGGTGCGGAGCACCGACGACGCGGACGACGCCGTCGGCGAGCTCGAGGTCCGCCTCGCCGACCTCGAGCCGCTCGGCGGCCAGGCGGCGCGCCTTGGCGGCCACCGCCCGCGCGGCGACCAGGGCGGCGTTGCCGGCGACCACGGCGTTGCGACTCGCGTAGGTTCCGACGCCGAACGGGATCATCGCCGTGTCGCCGTGCCGCACGACCACGTCCTTCGGCTCGAGGCCGAGCTCGTCGGCCACGACCTGCGCGAGCGCCGTGGCGGTCCCCTGGCCGTGGGGCGACGCGCCCGTGATGAGGAGCGCCCCTCCGGTCGTATCGACGCGGAGCACCGCTCCCTCGTGTGGACCGAGTCCCGTGAGCAGCACGTACGCCGCGACGCCGATGCCGAGGAGCCGGCCACGCTCGCCCCTCTCGCGCTCTGCGGCTTGCTCGGCCCGTCGCTCCTTGTAGCGGGCCAGCGTCAGCGCCGCGTCCAGGGCGCCCTCGTAGTCGCCGCTGTCGTAGACCACCGGAACCTGAGCCGACGCGGTTCCCACTTCCCATGGGAACTCGTCACGCCGGATGAAGTTCTTGCGGCGGAGCTCGGTGGGATCCATCCCTAGCTTGTGCGCGAGGTCGTCGACCGCGCGCTCGGTCGCGAAGACGGCCTCCGGTTGCCCGGCGCCGCGGTAAGCGGCCGCCGGCGCCTTGCAGGTGAGCGCCGCGCGCACCCGGCAGGTGTAGTTCCGTATCCGATAGGGGCCCGGCAAGCTCGCCGCGGTGATCGAGGGGCAGAGCACGCCCAGGCTCCGTGTGTAGGCCCCGATGTCCGCGAGGAGCTCGGCCCGCATCGCGAGGATGGTCCCGTCGCGGCGCGCCGCGAGCTCGATATCGTGCCATTGCTCGCGAGCGTGCGCCGTGCTGATCACGTGCTCGCGGCGCGTCTCGATCCACTTCACGGGCAGGCGCAGGCGCATCGCCAGCAGGGCGAGCGTCACTTCCTCGGGGTAGACCTCCTGCTTCACCCCGAATCCTCCGCCCACGTCCGGCGCGACGACGCGAATCCGGTGCTCGGCCAGCCCCAGGAGATCCCGCAACGCATCCCGCAGGGTGTGGGGCCATTGGGTCGACGACCACACCGTGAGGCACCCCGTGCCGGCGTCGTAATCCGCCAGCACGCCGCGCGTCTCCAGGGGCATGCCGGTGTAGCGATGGACGTAGTAGCGCCCGCGCGTCACCACCTCGGCGCCGCGAAAGGCGGCATCGGCGTCGCCGACACGAACCGTGAAGTCGGCTGCGACATTGCCCTCGACGTGCTCGTGCAGACGGCTCGACCCCGGGGTGACGGCTGCGTGCGCGTCCGGCACGGCGTCCAGCGGCTCATACTCCACCTGGAGCGCCGCCGCGCCATCCTCAGCCGCGTACCGGTCCTGGGCGACGACGGCGGCGATCGGCTCGCCGACGTACCGGACCTTGTCCGTCGCCAGCGGCGGCTGTCGACACGGTCGCAGCGCCGGGTGGTCGATGACGGCGGGAATCTCGCGGAAGCCGCTGGCCGTCGAGAAATCGGCCGCCGTGAACACGCCCACCACCTCCGGAAGGGCGAGCGCGGCGTCGGGATCGACGCGAAAGCGCGCGTGAGGATAGACGCTGCGCACGAAGGCCACGTGGCGAGCTCCGGGAACCCGCAGATCGTCGACGTAGGTCGCCTGGCCGCGTAGCAGCCGCGGGTCTTCGAGGCGAGTGAGGGGCCGGCCGGTGAATTTGTTGGGCACGTGGTCCGCCGCGGGCCTCAATTATAATTCCGGCTGCATGTCCCCCGGCGACCTCCTCCCCCCTCCCCGCACTCCCCCTCCCCGCACCCCCCCTCCCCGCATCCTCCTGGGCCCCGGCCCGGCCATGGCGGATCCGCGCGTGCTCCGCGCCCTGTCGACGCCCCTCCTCGGCCAGTTCGATCCGGAGTTCACCGCGGTCATGAACGAGGTCATGGAGCTCACGCGGTTCGCGTTCCAGACCTCGAACGCGCGGGCCTTTCCGGTGCCGGGAACCGGGCGCGCCGGCCTCGAGGCGGCGCTCGTCTCGCTCGTCGAGCCGGGAGACCGCGTCGTCGTGGCCGAGTGTGGGCGCTTCGGCCTGCTCCTGATCGAGATCGCCGAGCGGTGTGGCGCCGAGGTCGTCGCCGTGCACGGCGAGTGGGGCCGGCTCATCGACCTCGCGGCGATCGAGGCTGCGCTCAAGGGAAGGCGGACGAAGCTCGTGGCGGTCGTGCACGGCGAGACCTCGACGGGCACGCTCCAGCCTCTCGAGGACATCGCGCGCCTGGCCCGTGACCACGGGGCGCTCCTGGTCGCCGACTGCGTGGCGACGCTCGGTGGATCGGAGGTCGCCGTCGACCGCTGGGGCGTCGACGTCGCGATCGCGGGGACCCAGAAGTGTCTGAGCTGCCCGTCGGGACTGGCGCCGGTGACCTACAACGCGCGCGCCGAAGCCGTCATCAAGATGCGGCGGAGCAAAGTGCGGAGTAACTACCTGGACCTCGGCCAGCTCGCCGACTATTGGAGCCCCGCGCGGTTCAACCATCACACGGCGCCGACCGCGATGGTGTACGGCCTGTGCGAGGCTCTGCGCGCCGTGCGCGACGAGGGGCTCGAGGCGCGCTTCGCGCGACACCGCCTGCACGGCGACGCGCTGCGCGGCGGGCTCGACGCGCTCGGCCTGTCGCTCTTCGGCAAGGAGCCGCTCGAGCATCGGCTCCCGTTTCTCACGCCTGTCGTCGTGCCCGACGGTGTCGACGAGCTCCGCGTCCGGCGCCGGCTCGTCGAAGATTTCGGCATCGAGATCGGTGCCGCGTTCGGGCCGCTCCAGGGTAAGATCTGGCGCATCGGCACCATGGGCTACTCGGCCCAACGCCAGTTCGTCCTCCTCTGCCTGGCCGCCCTCGAGAGCGTGCTCCGCCGCGAAGGCCTCCACCCCTCCCCCAGCGCCGCCGTCGACGCCGCCCTCGCCCACTACACGTCCGCCGGCCCCCACACTGACCAGGACGTCGACGACAACCTCGGCGCGAGCGGCATCGGCCGCCTATGAGCCGCCAACGCAGAAAACGACCGCGTTCGAGCGCCGGCTTTGCCGGCGCAACGAAAGCGTCGGGCGCAAAGCGAATGGGGGGTTTGGGGGGGTCCAGGTCCCCCCAACAGAACAACGCCCCCCTCCGAGATTTAATAGGCTATGGCAAGACTCCGCCCGATCCGAAGTGGCCGGGCGGCGCCCGCCTGGCGCTCCAGATCGTCATGAACTACGAGGAGGGCGGTGAGCGCTCGATCCTGCACGGCGACACCGAGGCCGAGGCGTTTCTCCAGGAGGTCATCGGCATGCCCGTTCTCACCGGCGTGCGCAACCTCCAGGTCGAGTCGATGTACGAGTACGGCAGTCGCGCGGGCTTCTGGAGGCTCATGCGCATGTTCGCCGAACGCGGTCTCAAGATCAGCGTCTTCGCCGTCGCCATGGCGCTCGAGCGCCATTCCGAGGCCGCGGCCGCCATCGTCGAAGCCGGCCACGAGGTCGTCAGCCACGGGTGGCGGTGGATCGACTACCAGTTCGTCAGCGAAGAGGTCGAGCGCGAGCACATGCGGCGTGCGGTGGAAAGCCTCACGCGGGTGACCGGGAGCCGGCCGCTCGGCTGGTACACGGGACGGCTGAGCCCCAACACGCGCCGTCTGGTGGTCGAGGAGGGGGGCTTCCTCTACGACGCCGACGCGTACAACGACGACCTGCCATACTGGACGGAGGTGTCGGGCAAGCCGCACCTCGTGATTCCCTACACCCTCGACAACAACGACATGAAGTTCGGGCTGCCCGGAGGCTTCGCCACCGGTGACGAGTGGCTCGCCTACGCCCGGGACGCCTTCGACGTCCTCTACGCGGAGGGCGCCGACCGGCCGAAGATGATGTCGCTCGGCCTGCACATGCGGCTCATGGGTCGGCCCGGACGCGCCGCGTCGCTCGGGCGGTTCCTCGACCATGTCGAGCGTCACGACCGGGTCTGGATCTGCAGGCGGATCGACATCGCTCGGCACTGGGTCGGGCAGCATCCGTACCAACCAAGGAGGACCGCATGAGGCTCGTCGCTCTGGGATCGCTGGTGGCGCTCCTGCTGGCCGGACCGGCGCTCGGCGCCGAGATCGTCAAGATGGGCGACCTGCCCGCCATCTCGAACGCCGGACTCTACATCGCCATCGAGAAGGGATACTTCGCCGAGAAGACCATCACGGTGGAGACCGAGCGCTTCGCGTCCGGCGCCAAGATGACGCCCGCGCTCGCCACCGGCCAGCTCGACGTCGCCATCGGCACGCCGGCGGCCAGCCTCTTCAACTCGATCGCGTCGGGGATGGACTTTCGGATCGTGGCCGACAAGGGCCAGGTCCGCCCCGGCTTCAGCTTCTCGCCGATCATCGTCCGCAAGGACCTCGTGGGAGTCGTTTCAGCTCCTGGAGACCAAGGACGTGTTCGCGGGTGTCGTGACCTTCGGGCTCCTGGGCGTGGCGACGACCTGGGTGTTGCAATGGATCGAGCGCCGCACGTGTCCCTGGGCGCGGCGGTGAGCCGCGCGACGCTATGAAAGGAGAGGCGACCTGACATGGCCTATAAAGACCTCCGCGACTATCTGGCCGCCCTGGAGATGCGGGGCAAGCTCCACCACGTGAAGAAAGAAGTTGATCCGAACTGGGAGGTCGCCGCGGTCATCCGTCGAGTCTTCCAGAGAATTCCGCCTGCGCGCCGGCCGGCGCTGATGTTCGAGCACGTCAAGGGCCACCATATGCCACTGGTGGCCGGGATCCTCGGCGCATCGCCGGAAGTCTACGCGCTGGCCCTCGAGACCACGGTGGATCAGATCGCGGACAAGTGGGCGCATGCCCAGAGCCACCCCATCCCGCCGGTGCGAGTGGCGACGGGACCCGTGAAGGACGTGATCCAGACCGGCGACCGAATCGACGCGACGGCGTTGCCGCTGTGTCTCTGGACGCGCGACCAGGATCCGGCGCCCTACGTCACGGGTCCGTGCGTGATCTCCCACGACCCGGAGACCGGTGAGCGCAACATGGGGACCTACCGCCTCATGCTGAAAGGGCCGCGCCGGTTCGGCCTGTTCCTCAGCACGACGTGGCGCGATATGTACGCCCACATCATGAAGAACGAGCGGAACGGCAAGCCCACGCCCTGCGCCGTGGTGATCGGCTGCGATCCGCCCGTTCCGCTGACGTCGGTGGCGCGGATTCGTGGCGACGAGCTCGGGGTGGCGGGCGCGCTCCGCGGCGCGCCGCTCGAAGTGGTGAAATGCGAGACGAGCGACCTCGAGGTTCCGGCGCACGCCGAGATCGTGATCGAGGGGTTCGTGCCCGCCGGCGTCCGCGAGCACGAGGGGCCGTTCGGCGAGTACACGGGCTACATGGGGTCTTCCGGTCCGAGCTTCGTGATCGAGGTCACCGCCATCACCCATCGCCGAGACCCCATCTATCAGGCCTTCTTCAGTCAGATGCCGCCCAGTGAGTCGAGCTGCATCCGCGGCACCGGGCGAGACGTCGCGCTGCTCCAGCATCTGCGGCGGGATCTCAGGCTGCCCGTTCGTGACGTGCACCTGCTCGAAGCCGGCGGCGGGGCCGCGTTCCTCGCGATCTCCCTCCGCCGGGAGCATCCGGCCCTGCCCCAGCGGGCGATGTGGGCTGCGTGGGCCTACGACCCGTCGTTCTCCAAGTGGGTCGTGGTCGTCGACGAGGACATCGACGTCCGCGACTACTTCCAGGTGCTGTGGGCCATGTCCTGGCACGTCCAGCCCGAGCACGACCTCTACGTCAACCGCGCCACGGCGGGTGTCGCGCTGGATCCGTCGACCGCCGAGGAGGATGTGAACCAGCTCGAGCGGAAGACCGTTCTTTCCTCCAAGGTGGGTGTCGACGCGACGCGGAAGCACAAGTTCCCCGCCCGGTCCGTTCCGCCGAAGGAAGACCTGGACCGGGTGGACGCTCACTGGGCCGACTATGGTCTGGAGTGACCTTGGAGTAGGATAGCGCGACCCTTCCCAGCACCCGTCCCTGACCGACCGAAAAGCCACTGCCTTCTCAGGCACGAGGAGGAAGGCGATGAGACGACGGCTCTCGATCGTCACGGCGCTCGTGACGGCGCTGTTCTGGGCGGCCGCGGTGGCGCGAGTCGACGCCGCGCCCGAGGGGCGTGCGGCCGCGCCCGTAGGGACGCTGACGGTGGCGGTGGCCACCTTCGGCAACGAGCGCTGGCTTCCCCACCTGTACGTCGGCGCCGAGGACGTGGTCCTCAAGCCCATGTACGAGAACC
The DNA here is from genome assembly GCA_003220535.1 of Candidatus Rokuibacteriota bacterium. Classification (GTDB taxonomy): domain Bacteria; phylum Methylomirabilota; class Methylomirabilia; order Rokubacteriales; family CSP1-6; genus AR31. The sequence goes on along the minus strand of QHSU01000054.1, from coordinate 319,202 downwards.
TCCTCACCCGCGATCCCAAGACCGGCGAGCTGAGTCCCATGCTGGCCGAGCGCTGGAAGGTCGCCGACGGCGGCCGCACCTGGACCTTTTACTTGCGCAAGGGCGTGCAGTTCCACGGCGGGCGCGGCGAGCTCACCGCGGAGGACGTCAAGTTCACCTTCGCCACGCTCGCCCGAGAAGGATCGGCGAACTCGCTGGCCCCGGAGTTCCGGCTGATCAAGAGCATGGAGATCGAGGACCCCTACACGATCACCGTGCGCTTCGAGAAGCCGTTCGTGGTCTTCGGGAACAAGGTCAATCAGGGGCTGTTCGCATCCGTGGCCTTCATCCAATCCAAGCGCCACGTCGGGAGCGCCAAGGATGACGGCGCCGAGCGACAGCCGGTCGCGACCGGTCCGTGGAAGTTCGTGGAGCACGTCCGCGGCGATCGCATCGTGTACGAGGCCGTCGAGAACCACTGGCGGGCCACGCCCCACTTCAAGCGCATGGTGTTCCTCAAAGTGCCGGAGCCGTCCACTCGTATGGCCATGCTGCGCGCCGGTAGCGTCGACGTGATCGAGATCGGCGGCGAGTACGCGGACGAGCTGAAGAAGGTGGGAGTGCGGACGATCGTCATGCCGAACGTGTCGTGGGTCTACATCATCCTCGGCGGGCAGTGGCCGACGAAGCCTACGTACGACCCGAAAGTTCCGTGGGCGCTGCCCGACGCCGAGCGTGCCCGCAAGGTGCGGCTCGCGCTCAACCTGGCGGTCGACAAGCACGCCATCATGCAGCGGGTGCTCGGCGGCCTGGGAACGGTGATGGGAAGCTGGCTCATGTACCCCACCGACCCCTGGGCTTCCGACGCCTTGAAGAAGCCCTATCCCTACGACCCGGCGAAGGCGAAGACCTTGCTGGCGGAGGCGGGCTATCCCAACGGATTCGAAGTCACCATGAATCTCACGCCGTGGCCCGGCCGGGGGTTCCTCCCCGACGTGGGCGAAGCCGTGGCGACCTACTGGGAGAAGGTGGGCCTCAAGGTGAAGCGCCGTCCCGTGGACCGGGCCGTGTTCTCGGCGGATTTCAGGGCGCGGGCCTACTCCGGGGTCAGTCTCGCCTACGCGTCGCCGCTGGTGGCCCCCGAGCCGTGGGAGGTCATGTATCGCGCCGGATACACCAAAGCCGCCTTGAACCTGTTCATCGAGCACCCGAAGCTCGACGAGTACATCGACCGTCTGGCCATCCAGCCGAGCTATGCGGAGCGGGTGCGTATCATGCGTGACGAGCTGGGCCCCTGGCTCGCCGAGCACGTCCCCGGTGTCGCCATCGGCGCCGCGCACGCGATCGCGGGAGTCGGACCGAAGGTCGGGGAGTGGCCGCTGATCCCCGGACACATGGGGTTTCACAACTGGGAGTACGTGGCCCGATCCCGATGAACGCGGGCTGGCGAGCACTCATGATCGAGCGCCGGCTCTGCCGGCGCGATCCATCAAGGACTGGGCCGCCGCGCGTGACCGGTGGGGGGTGTCGGGGGGAGCGGCGCCGCTCCCCCCGACCATGGTAAAAGAGCATGCTGGGGTATCTCGTGGGTCGGGTGTTCCAGACGGTGCTGAGCATGCTCGTCGTGATCAGCATCGTGTTCGTCCTGACACGGCTCTCGGGCAACCCGGTCCACCTGCTCCTGGACGTCAATGCGAGCGAGCGCGATCAGCAGATCCTGATGCATCACCTCGGCCTCGACCAGCCCCTGCCCGTCCAGTACGGCCTCTACGTCAAGAACATCCTGCTCGGCGATTTCGGGAATTCGGTTCTCACGCGCCGGCCCGTCACCGAGCACATCTGGGAGCGCTTGCCGGCGACGGTCGAGCTCGGATTCGTCGCGATGTTCCTGAGCGTCCTCATCGGCGTCCCCCTCGGCGTGTACTCCGCCGTGCGCCGCGGCGGCGCGCTCGACGGCGCGGCGCGGGTGTTCGCCGTGCTCGGGCAGTCCATGCCCACGTTCTGGCTCGGCTTAATGTTGATCCTGTTCTTCGGCGTCGTGCTGGGTCTGCTCCCGGCCGGTGGCCGCGGCGGTCTCGAGCACCTGATCCTTCCGGCTTTCACGCTTGGGTACTTCACCTCGGCGGCCATCCTGCGCCTCACCCGCTCGGCCATGCTGGAAGTGCTCGGATCCGACTACATCAAGTTCGCTCGGCTCAAGGGACTCCACGAGCAGGTCGTGCTCTGGAAGCACGGCCTGAAGAACGCGCTGCTCCCGGTGGTCACCTTCGCCGTCATGCTCTTCGTGCAATTCCTAGGTGGCGCCGTGGTCACCGAGACCGTGTTCGCCTGGCCGGGCCTCGGACGCCTGATCCTCGAGTCGATCACCACGCGCGACTATCCCATCGTGCAGGCCGGGGTGCTGGTGCTGAGCGCGCTCTATCTCGTAGGAAACCTCTTCGTGGACGTGCTCTACAGCTACCTGAACCCACGGATTCGCCATGCGCGCGCGTAGCCGCGAGCTCCCCTGGGTTCCGGGCGTCATCCTCGGCGCGCTCGTCATCGCGGCCGTGTTCGCGCCGTACCTGGCGCCGCAGAGCCCCACCGAGGGCGACATCACGCAGAAGCTGATCCCGCCAGTCTGGATGGAGCGTGGCGACTGGGAGCATCCGCTGGGGACCGATCGCTTCGGGCGTGACGTGCTCAGCCGGGTCATCTACGGAAGCCGTATTTCGCTCCTGGTCTCGCTCATCGCCATCGGCGTGGCCGGCACGCTGGGCACGGTGCTCGGTCTGATCTCGGGGTATCGCGGCGGCCTGACCGACAGCGTGCTGATGCGGCTGACCGACGTCGCGCTGTCGCTGCCGCTCATCCTCATCGCGGTGGTGCTGGTCGCGGTCTCCGAGCCGAGCTTCCGCAACGTCACCCTCGTGATCGCGCTCTTGCTGTGGCCGCGGTTCGCGCGGCAGATCCGCGGCGAGACGTTGGGGATCAAGGAACACGATTTCGTCGCGCTCGCGGTGGTGGCCGGGCGATCGAGCGCCTGGATCATCCGGCGGCACATCTTCCCCAACGTGGTGCCGACGCTCCTGGTGATCTCCACGCTCCAGGTCGGCTACGTGATTCTCCTGGAGGGCACGCTGAGCTTCCTGGGGGTGGGCGTGCCGCCCCCGAATCCGGCCTGGGGGCTGATGATCGCCGATGGCCGCGGCTTCCTGGCGACGGCGTGGTGGATCTCGCTGTTCCCGGGTCTGGCGATGCTGCTGACCGTGCTGGCGGTCAACCTGATGGGCGACTGGCTGCGTGACCATCTGGACCCGAAGCTTCGTCAGCTCGGCAGCCGCGCCGCGGAGCCCGAGGCGGCGGCCGTCGAACCGGCCGGACACCCGGTCGGAGAAGCGGGAGCCGGCGGCGCGACGGCTCGCGCCGACTCGTAGCACGGCTCGACTGCGATGACGCCCTGATCCGAAGGAGGCAACGGTCATGACGACCACGGCTACTCGGCGCCCGACGAGGACCTGAGGCTCCGAGCGAAATGACGGCGACCGACGACGGGCAGGGCGCTCATGCGTGAGGCCGCGCCATTGCTGGTGGTCGAAGATCTCAAGACGCATTTCTTCACCCGTCGCGGAGTCACGAAGGCCGTCGATGGCGTCAGCTTCACGCTTCACGCGGGGGAGACGCTGGCCCTCGTGGGCGAATCGGGATCGGGTAAGTCGGTGACCTGTCTGTCGCTGGTCCGGCTGGTTCCCGAGCCGGCCGGCCGGATCGTCGGTGGCCGCGTGCTGCTGGAGGGACAGGACCTGCTGCAGAAGAGCCCGGCGGAGATGCGCAGGGTGCGGGGCAAGCAGATCGCCATGGTGCTGCAAGACCCGATGACCTCGCTCAACCCCGCGCTGACGATCGGTACGCAGGTGGGCGAGGTCGTGCGGCTCCATCAGGGGCTTCGCGGCGCGCCGCTCCGCGAGCGCGTCCTGGAGTCGCTCAGACGCTTGCGCATCTCCGCGGCCGACACCCGGCTCTCGCACTACCCGCATCAGTTCAGTGGTGGGATGCGCCAGCGGGTCTCGAGCGCCATCGCGCTCTCGTGCGCGCCGCGGCTGCTCATCGCGGACGAGCCTACCACGTCGTTGGACGTCACCATTCAGGCGCAATACCTGGAGCTCCTCAAAGAAGTGCAAGCCTCCGCGGGGGTGGCGGTCATCCTCGTCACCCACGATTTCGGCATCGTCGCCGCCATCGCCGACCGGATCGCCGTCATGTATGCCGGACGTATCGTCGAGATGGGCACCACGCTGCAGATCTTCAACCACCCCAGTCATCCCTACACGAGAGCGCTGCTGCGCTGCCTGCCGGACATCGAGCAGGGGCGTCGACAGCTGGTCGAGATCGCCGGTCAGCCTCCTGATCTGGCACGGCTCCCCCAGGGCTGTCCCTTCGCGCCCCGGTGCCCCGAGCGGCAAGCGATCTGTGAGGAGCAGTTCCCCTCCGCGGTCGCCGTGGCGAGTGGCCACGTGGCGCACTGCTGGGCGGCGGCAAAACAACCGGAACTGGTGGGGGCGTCTGGGGGTGGAGCGGCAGGCGCTCCCCCCCCACTCGATTAGCATGAAACTCGAGGGTGTCGGGCTGACGAAATACTTTCCGGCGACCGGCGGCTTCACCCTGGGCCGGGCGCACGGCTGGGTCAAGGCGCTCGACGGGGTGAGCGTGCAGGTCGCCGAGGGCGAGACGCTCGGCATCGTCGGTGAATCGGGATCCGGCAAGACGACCCTGGCGAAGCTCTTCTTGCTGCTCGAACGCCCCACCGCCGGCTCCCTCTCCTTCGACGGCAAGGAGACGCGGGCCTTCGATCGCCACGACCTCAGGCGCTATCGCCGGTCGGTGCAGGCCGTGTTTCAAGATCCCTATAGCTCGCTGAATCCGAGGATGCGGGTGGAGCACATCGTGGCCGAGCCGCTCCCGCGCGGGAACGGCGTGAGTCGTGCGGTGATGGCCGAGCGGGTTCGAGAGGTCTTGCAGCTGGTGGGGCTCCGGCGAGACAGCGGCGCCCTCTACCCGCACGAGTTCAGCGGTGGGCAGCGTCAACGCATCGCGATCGCCCGTGCCCTCGTGACGTACCCGAAGTTCCTCATTCTGGACGAGCCGGTGTCGGCGCTGGACGTCTCGATCCGGGCGCAGATCCTGAATCTGCTGAAGCGACTTCAGGAAGAGCTGGCGCTCGCCTACGTCATCATCTCGCACGATCTGGCGGCCGCGCGCTACCTGGCGACGCGCCTGGCCGTCATGTACGCGGGCAAGCTCGTCGAGGTGGGCGCGTGCGACGCCGTGTACGCGGAGCCGCTGCACCCCTACACCGAGGCGCTCCTGTCAGCAGCGCTGCCGCTGCACCCCTCGGCGCGCCGGCCGCGGATCGTGCTGGCAGGCGAGGTCCCGAGCCCGGTGAATCCGCCCGCCGGATGCCGCTTTCACCCGCGTTGTCCCCGCGCTCTGCCGCAGTGCAGTCGCCAGGAGCCGGAATGGAAAGAAGTCAGCCCAGGTCGGTTTACGGCCTGTCACCTGTATTGACGGAGACACCATGCAACCGCACACGAAGATCAAGAACGTCTTGCGTGGTCTCACGAAGCGGTGGGGCCTTCCAGGAATGAAGCGCACCCTCTGGGACCGAGAATATGCGTCCGGCAAGTGGGCTCACTGCGAGCACACCCGGGGTGATCGGGTCTATGGCTTCGTCGAAAGATACTGCCGGAACGGGAGCATCCTCGATCTCGGCTGTGGCTCCGGCAACACCGGGAACGAGCTCGCCGTCGATCGGTATCAGACGTACACCGGCGTGGACGTCTCCGAGGTGGCGGCGCAGAAGGCCGCGCAAAGGAGCGAGGCCAACGGTCGGGGCGGGACCAACCGCTACGAACAGGGGGACATGCTGTCCTACGTTCCCTCGCGGAAGCACGACGTCATCCTGTTCCGAGAATCGCTTCACAACATCCCCGAGCTCAGGATGAAGAGCGCGCTCGACCGATATTCGCAGTACCTCACGGCGAACGGCGTCTTCGTCGTGACCTTGAGCCGGGACAGTACGCGCCGCTTCCGAGAGATCGTCGGATGGATCGAGACCAACTACCGTGTCGTCGAGAAGTACTCGGCCGAGACCGCCGACGCGCTCGTGGTGATCTTCCGCTAGCTACGGGGACGCGCTCCAGAGGCTCCGGAAGCGCGTGGCCACCACGTCGTCATAGGCGACAGGAGCCGCGAGAAGCCCGAGCGAGCGGGCGAAGCCGTTCATCGCGGCGACCGCGGGCTCGCCGATCACCGGATCGTAGAACGGCAGATCGCGCTCGACGACCGTGGCGATGATCTCCGTGGCCGCCGGCGGAAACCGTCGCCGCCCGACCTCGGTGGCGCGCGCGGGCTCCTTCTTGAGCATTCGCTGAGCCCGTACGATCGCGCGCACGGCCGCCGCCACGCGCTCGGGATCCCGGGCGATCAGCGCGTCCGTCGTCGAGAGCGCCGCGAACGTGTACTGCCCCGCACCGGGCGGGCCGTCGCCGCGCCGGACGTCGACGACGACCTTCCCGACGCCACGCCGCACGGCGGTCTCGCTGCCGAGCGCGTTCGCCCAGAACCCGTCGACGTCGCCGCGCTCGAGAGCGGCGGCGGCGACGACACCGAAAGAGGCGCCGGGGTCGGTGCCGCCGGGCACCGGAGCGACCGTGACGCCGTCGCGCGCCGGATCGACGCCGACCTCGTGGAGGAGCCGGAGGAACGCACGGTCGGGCCCCGGCGCGGCCCCGATGCGGAGCCCCTTGACCGCGCCGACGTCGCCGCGACGGGCGGGAAGATCCGCGCGCAGGACCAGGAGCCAGGGTGTGCCCTGGGACAGGGCGACGACGAGCCGCGCGCCTTTCCAGCCCGGGAACGTGAGCAAGGTCGTGTGCGCGCCGCCGGCCACGAAATCCACCGCCCCGTCGCGCAGCGCATTCACGGCGTCGAGCGAGGGAAGCAGCTCGACGTGGGCGTCGAGGCCTTCGTCGCGGTAGAGCCCGAGCTCTTCGGCGGCGAGAGCTGGAAAATACGAGTTCGTCACCAGGTCCGGCGTCGCGATCTTCATCGAGCTCTCCGCGATCGCTATGTCTGGGCCACCACGCGATTCCTGAGGACACCGATGCTGCTGATCTCGACCTCGATGACGTCACCCGGAACCATGTCGCCGTCGGCTCCCTGGGTGCCCATCCAGAGCACGTCGCCCGGGTGGAGCGTCGCGGTCTTGCTCATTTCATGAATCCAGGTTGGCGTGTCCCAGATCTGGTCGCCCGAGGAGAAGTCCTCCCAGACTGTGCCGTTGTGACGGACGATGATGCGGAACTTGGCCGGATCCAGATCGGTGGCGATCCAGGGACCGAACGGCTTGAACGTGTCGCAGTTCTTGGCTCGGAACAGGGTGCGGTCGGATCGCTGCCAGTCCCGCTGACTGATGTCGTTGCCGATGCTGTAGCCGACGACATAGTCCAGGGCGTCTTCCCTGGAGACATTGCGCGCCGTCTTGCCGATGACGACCGCCAGCTGGCCCTCGGGCTGGACCGCGCCCGCGCACTCCTTGGGCACGACGATGTCGTCGTCCGTCCCGATGATCGCGTTCACCGAGCGAAGCTTCGGCTCGGGCCGGGCCGGATAGCGGGGCGGCTCCCCGCGTCGCTTCGCCATGCCTTCGAGGTGGCCGCGGTAGTTGGGGCCGGCCGCGTAGAGGACGCGGGGGATGATGGGCGGCAGGAGCTTGATCCGACCGAGGCTATGACGGGTCGCCGTGATCCGGTGCTCGGCGAAGGGACTTCCGTCGACCTCGATGACCACGGCGCTCTCGGCGCTCTTGTCGTCCTCGACGAGGCCGTAGCTCACGCGCTGGCCGGTCTGAAAGCGACACCACTTCATGGTCTGGGGCCCGCCGCGGGCTCGACCACGCCGGGGAGCTGGGTCCAGCGCAGCCCCCGAGGATCGTGCGCCACCTCGACCTTCTTGCCCTGGGAATCCTCGAGGCCCAGCGGATGGTGCACGAGCTCGATCAGATTCCCGTCGGGGTCGTTGATGTAGGTGTAGTGCTCGCCGCTATCCTCACGACGCCCCTGCTGGGGGTCGGTGCCACCGATGTTCGTCCCGGTGCTGGCCGCCGACGTTCGCACGCGAGGAATCCCGAGCTCGTCCAGACGGGAGAGCGTCGCGTCCCAGTCGTCCACCTCGAGGGCGAAATGGCTGGACGGAACGGCGACGGGACGCGGCGTTTCGGTGAAGTGAATCTCGCCAGTACCGATCCTCAGCTGCAGCTGCCGTCGGTTGAGCGCCGGGCCTCGGTCGAGAAACTCCGCACCGAGCACCTTCTCGTACCACGCCCGAGTCCGCGCTCGATCGCTGATCTGCACATTGACGTGATGTATCAGCTTGACACTCGGCATCGTTGACCTCCTGGTCTCTCCTGCGGAACCGGAGCCGTGCCCCCGACTAGGTCGGAAGCTTGTCGCCGTCGGGCGGCGCGGCCACCTCGAACGCGCTGACGATCCCGCAAAGGAGACCGTAGTAGTTCGCCACCGCCGTCAGCTCGACCAGCCACGGCACGCCGTAGCGCTTGGCGAGCGCGTCGAAGGCCGCCTGGTCGACGCGGTTAGTGCGCATCAGCTGCTCGGCGTAGGCCACGACCTCACGCTCTTCGAGCGTGAACTTGCCTGGGTCGGCCTTCTTGCGGATCAGGTCGATGGCCTCCTCGCGGAGGCCGCCGCGACGCGCGGCGTTGACCTGGGCCGCCCACACGTAGGCCCCCTGCCGCTCCCGCGCGGCGACCAGGATCGCGAGCGAGCGGAGCTTGGGCTCGACGATGCTCTCGTCGCGATAGAAGTTGCCCAGGCTGAGCATCCGCTCGGCCAGCTTGGGACTGTGCAGCAGCATGCTGAACGGTCCGCGCACCTGCCCGAAGACCTTCAGCACCCCGTCGACGACGGCATGATGCTCCGCCGGGACATCGGCCTTGCCGGTGATCGGGGCCACTCTTGGCATGGTCCTACTCCTTCACGCCGCGGTAGGGGTTGCCCCAGCGGTCCTGGTACACGATGTCCGCCAGCGGCCCTCGACCGACCGGGCCGAATTTTCCCATGGGGTAACCGATGGGAAGAATCGCATAGGAGTGAACGCCGGGCGGCAGGCCCAGCGCCGCTTCGGACTCCTTTTCGTACAGGAGGTGGCGCGTCGTCAGCGTGGCCCCGAGCCCGAGGGCCCTCGCGGCGAGCAGCATGTTCTGCACGGCGGGATAGATGGACGCGCCCGACCCGCGCGTCGGCGTCGCCGTCCCTTCTTCGAGGCACGCGACGATCCACACGGGCGCTTCGTGGAAGTGGTTGGTCAGATACTCCACCGCCGCGTGCTGCCGATTGTAGCGCTCGCGGCTGACGCCGGGCGGCGGCGCGCTGTTGAGATATCGTGGGCCGATCACCTCGTCGAACGCGCGTTTGTAGTGGACCTGCACCGCTCGCTTGATCTGCGAGTCCTTGATGACCAGGAACCGCCAGCGCTGGGTGTTGCCGCCGTTGGGGGCGCACGCGCCGGCCTGCAGGATCTTCCCGATGAGCTCGTCGGGCACCGGATCGGGCTTCAATCGGCGCATGGCCCGCATGGTCTGCATGATCTCGAACAGGTCGGTGTCTCCCGGCATAGGACCTCCCTTGGCTCCGGTTCTTTCAGGTCGCGGCGGACGAATCATACTCCGACCGGGCGGGTTGCGCGCGCCGCCGGAATGGAGCACGATCGGCGCGACCGCCACATTCTTTGGTCCGGGGAGGCGCGCCATGGCGACCGTCGGCAGCGGCAGCTACCAGTACGAGGTGATGGAGACGTGGGCGAAGCTACCCGCCGGGTGGACGTTCGGCCCGGTGAGCGCAGTGGCGACGGATTCGCGGGACCGCGTGTACGCCTTCCAGCGCAAGGACCCGCCGATAATCGTGTTCGACCGCGACGGCGACTACTTGAGCTCCTGGGGCCATAGCGCCATTGCCGACCCTCACGGCATCGCCATCATCGACGACGTGATTTATCTGACCGACCGGGACGATCACGTCGCGCTGAAGTTCACGCTGGACGGAAAGCCGCTGATGGTCCTCGGCACCCGGGGCAAGCCTTCGGACACGGGGGCGACCAAGGACATCGAGCTGCCGCCGCGCTCCGCCGGTCCCTTCAACAAGCCGACCGAGATGGTCGTGGCGCCGTCGGGCGACCTGTACGTCTCGGACGGCTATCGCAACAGCCGGGTGCATCGCTTCTCCAAAGAGGGCAGCCTGCTCGCGTCCTGGGGGACGCCCGGCAAAGAGGCGCCGGGTGAATTCCACCTGCCGCACAGTCTGTGGGTCGGTCCCGACGGGTACGTCTACGTTTGCGACCGGGAGAATAGCCGCATCCAGGTGTTCACCGCCGAGGGCAAGTTCGTCTCGCAGTGGCGGGACATCCATCGCCCGACGGACATCTACTTCAACGCGCGGCAGGTCGCCTACGTGAGCGAGCTGCGACCATCGATCAGCATCCTCGACCGGAGCGGCAAGGTGCTGGCGCGCTTCGACTCGCCCTCGGGCCACGGGCTCTGGGTCGACTCCGTCGGCGACATCTATCTCGCCGAGGCCGGCGGCAAGCGGCTCACCAAGTACGTGCACAAGCACTGACCTGTCGGAGGACGCGATGCGGCTGATGGCGCGAATCGCTCTGATCGTGGCAGCGCTGCTCTGTGTCCCGCTGACCGTCTCAGGGCAGGCGCCGCGGCCGCCGATCAAGGTGGGCCTCCTGCTGCCCTACACCGGCGTCATCGCCATCAACGGCCAGGAGACCAGTAAGGGCGTCGAGTTCTACTTCGCCAAGATCGGCAACAAGGCGGGTGGGCGCGAGATCCAGCTCCTCAAGGAGGACGACGAGGCCAAGCCCGACGTCGGCCTGACCAAGACGCGGAAGCTGGTGGAGCGCGATCGGGTCGATGTGCTGATCGGCCCGGTCCACAGCGGCGTCGCCCTCGCCATCCGCGATTACGTCCACGGCCAGGGCATCCCGCTGATCGTGCCGGTGGCGTTCACGCGCGATCTGACGGCGCCGAGCAAGGCGAGCCCGTGGCTGTTCCGGGTGGTCGAGACCTCGGACCAGGGCAACTTCGCCATGGGCGGCTGGGTCTTCAAGAAGACCCCGTACCGCAAGATCGTCGTCATGGCCTCGGACTTCGTGGCCGGGCGCCATTCGGCGGAAGCCTTCATCGCGGCCTTCAAGGCGGCCGGCGGCGAGATCGTGAAGGAAATCTATGCGCCCCTGAACACGCCGGACTTCGCGCCCTACATGGCCCAGGTGAGCGGGCTTCCAGCCGACGCGGTCTACGCATGGTTCGGCGGCACCGATTCCGTCCGCTTCGTGAAAGCCTACCGGGAATACGGCCTCGGTGGGAAGCTGCCGCTCCTCGGCTACAACACGCTGGTCGACGACGTCCTGCTGCCCGCGCTGGGCGACGCGGCGCTCGGCATCATCAGCGTCGGCCACTACAGCGCGACCCTGGACACGCCGGAAAATCGCGCGTTCGTCCGGGAGCACGAGGCCAGGTACAACGCCTGGCCGACCCGCTACGTCGAGCTCGGCTACGTGTCGGGTCAGCTCGTCGGCGCGGCGATCGAGGCGCTCAAGGGCGAGGTCGGCGATCGGGCCGCCTTCCGCGACGCGATCCGGAGCGCCGCGACCAAAATCCAGCCGCCGCGCGGCCCGATCCGGTTCGACCGTTATCAGCAGGTCATCACCGACGTCTACGTGATGAAGGTCGAGCGCCAGGGCAACCGGCTGGTGAACGCGATCGTGGATCGGATCCCCAACACCTCCCAGGAGGAGAGCTGGAAGTGGTGGAACAAGTAGCGCGGCTGCCGAAGGACGTCCACCCCGACTCCCTGTCCCGTCTTCCGCTCCTCACGCGCGCCGATCTCGACGCGCCAGGGCAGACGCTCTACGACGAGGTCGTGAGCCCGCAAAGCCGGACGCTGGTCGGGTTGCGAGGACCGAGCGGCATCTGGCTCTATTCCCCGAAGCTCGCCGGGTTCGTGAGGGCGGCCAACCAGTATCTTCGGTTCCACACCGCGCTGGACCGGCGCCTGACCGAGCTGGCGATTCTCGTGACGGCGCGGGAGCTCGACAACCAGTTCGAGTGGGCGGCGCACGAGCCGGCCGCGCTCGAGGAAGGTCTCGACCCGAAGATCATCGACGTGGTGAAGCGCCGCAAGCCCGTGGCTCGCCTCGGGAAGAAAGAGGCTCTGATCATCGGCCTCGGTCGAGAGCTCTTCCGCAAGCGGAGGCTCCGCTCGCAGACGTTTGCCCGGGCGGTCGAGCTCTTCGGTCGGCGCGGGGTCCTCGAGCTGGCGGCGCTGATGGGAAACTACGCGATGACGGCCGTCATCCTCGACACGGTCGATCAGCAGCTGCATCCCGGCCAGAAACCTTTGTTGCCGATCTCCTGACCCGATGAGAGACTCCCGACACTAGTTCAGAGTGGCGAGTGGGAGGCGGGCATGGCCAAGCAAGGCTTCCGTGTCATGGACAGCGACCTGCACGTCATCGAGCCGCGAACCCTGTGGGAGCTCTGCAAGTACGTCGTGGCCGAGATCGGTGACGAGAACCTCGTCCTGTCGACCGACTGGCCCCACGACGACTCGCGGTTCCCGCACTCGATCGACTCGTTCCTGGCCCTGCCCCATCTCTCAGCGGAGACGAAACGAAAGGTTCTGTGGGGCAATTGCGCTCGACTCTACAACCTCCAGCCCGTGAGCGTGGAGAGCCCCGGAGGGAACTGATGCCTTACGACCTGGTGATCAAGAACGGCATGGTTGTCGACGGCTCGGGCTTTTCCCGCTATCGCGCCGACGTGGCGGTGAAGGACGGCACGATCGTCGAGATCGGCAAGATCCGCGGCGCCGCGAGCGCGACCATCGACGCCGACGGGCTCTTCGTGGCCCCGGGCATCATCGACACGCACACCCACTACGACGCTCAGCCCTTCTGGGACAAGCTCTGCACCTCGTCGGTCTGGCACGGGGTGACGACCGTCCTGATGGGTAACTGCGGGCTGACGCTGGCACCGCTCCGGCCCGAGCACCGCGACACGATGCTCGCGACGTTCTGCTGCGTCGAGGACCTGCCCGTGCGGTCGCTGGCGTCCGTGCTGCCCTGGAACTGGGAGACCTTCGGCGAGTATCTCGACGCGATCGACCACGGGCTCGGGCTCAACCTGATGCCGCTGGTCGGTCACAATCCCCTGCGCCTGTCGGCGATGGATCAGGCCGCCTGGGACCGCGCCGCCACGCCGGACGAGATCGCCCACATGCAGCGGCTGCTGCGCGAGTCGCTCGAGGCCGGGGCCTGGGGCTGGAGCACCACGGACTCGCCGACGCACGCCGGCCCGGCCGGCCAGCCCGTGCCGACGCGCCTGGCCGCGGACGAAGAGCGCGTCGCCCTGGGCCGGACGCTCGGCGAGTTCAATCGCGGCATCATCGAGATCCTCCCGAAGGGCGCGGGCAAGCCCAGCGTCGCCGACCTGGACCATCTGCGCGACGTGGCCGTGACGAGCGGCCGTCCGGTGTTCTTCCTGAGCTTCGACGCCAACGCGCGCCCCTACGTGGAGAACGCGGCGCGTGAGGGCGCCCAGCTCTACAACCTGCTGCGGGCGATTCCCTTCAACCCGCGGTTCACGCTGAAGAAGACGACCTTCTTCCACAACCTCGACGTCTGGGACGTCGTGATGCACATGAAGGTCCCGGAGCGACTGGCCGCGCTCGCCGACCCGGAGCGTCGCGCGCGGATGCGCGAGCAGGCGCTGAAGCCGCAGCGGCGGCGACCCGGCGTGCCCGGTCGGCTCGTGCCCTGGCGCTCGATCTTCGTTCGCAGGGTGAGCCTCGCCAAGAACCAGGCGCTCGTGGACCGCAACCTCATGGAGCTCGCCGAGCAGGGCGGCAAGCACGTCGCCGACGTCATGCTCGACCTCGCGGTCGAGGAAGGACTCGACACCGAGTTTCAGCTGATGACGCGGTCGGCCGAGGAAGAAGTCGAGATCGCCGAGATGGTGAAGAGCGGCCACGCGCTCCCCTCACAATCGGACGCCGGCGCCCATCTCAACACCAATTTCTGCACCGCCGGCGAGTCGAGCTACGTCCTGGGCCAGTGGGTCCGCGACCGCGAGCTCCTGACCCTCGAAGACGCCATCCGCCGCCTCACGTTCCAGCCCGCCCGCATCCTGGGGCTGCGCGACCGTGGGCTGGTCCGCGAAGGGCTGGCGGCCGACCTCATTGTGTTCGATCTCTCGAGCATCGGCGTGAAAGAGGACGAGGTCACCCTCGACGGCCCATCGGGCACCCCCCGGCGGGTGCAAGGGGCCGAAGGCGTTCACAACGTCGTCGTCGGCGGCCAGGTCGTGCTGGAGCAGGGCAAGCACACCGGGGCGCTGCCGGGTCGTGTGCTCCGCGCCGGGCGAGGCCACTGACGCGCGCCGCCCGGGCGCTCATTTCGAGCCTCCGCCTCGGCTGACGTCCGACGCCGGCTCTTTCGGACGGGGCAAGGGCGGCGCGCGCCGGGTAGAGCCAGGCTTCGCAGAGGCGCGATGGGCGTACGCGACCAATTCCTCGACGAATTGCTCCGCATACGGCGCCAGGAATCGCCGCGGGTCCCAGGCGAGGCTCAACCAGCGGCCGATCGGTGCCCCGCGTTGGACGAGAGGCACGGCCCGGAGACCACCGCGCGGAATGCGTACGTTGGACGGAACGATGGCGATGCCGTACGCCACCCGGGCCAGCGCCACCAGCGTGGAAGGCGCGCCGCTCTCGAGGAGCACGCGTGGCCGCATGTGCGCGATCTGGCAGGCCGCGTCGAACCATTCGCGGGAGGCGAAATCGCGCCGCGGCAGGAGCAGCGGCTCATCGGCCAGTTCTCCGATCTCCAGCGTCGCGCCGCGGCCCAGCCGGTGCGACTTCGGCAACACGGCCAGGACGTAGAGGGGCGCCAGCAAGCGCCAGCGGAACCGCGCATCGGTAGAGGCGGTGAGCGCGAGGTGAACGTCGCTCCGCTCGAGGCGTGTGGCCAGGCGAACGCCGCCGTCCTCGACGAGGTGCACGTCGATGCCGGGGTGCCCCCGGCGATAGCGCGGAAGGAAACCGGCGAGCAGGGTCTCCATCGCCTGCGGTGTGGCGCCCACCCGGAGCACACCGGCCCGCCCACCTTTGAGGGCCCGCGCCCGCTCGCCGAGCGAGTCGGCGTCCGTCAACAGTCCGCGGGCTCGCCGCAGCAGGTCTTCGCCCTCGGCCGTGAGCTGGATCCGACGCCCGATACGGTCGAAGAGCTGGACGTCCAGCTCGGTCTCGAGGGCGCGGATCTGCCGCGACAGCGCCGGTTGACTGAGGTTCAGTCGCGCGACGGCGCGGCCGAAGCCGCCGGCGTCGACGATGGTCACGAAAGCGCGCAAGTGTCGCAGGTCCACGCTCGATGCACCCGACGCATCGATTATACGAACAGAAATGCATTGGACACATGGCAACCAGGGCCCTATGGTGACACCGTGTTCGACCTCGCCGCGATCCGGCTGAGCTCAGGGAGGAACCCATGAGAATCAAGGCGGTTCTGTTCGCTCTTCTGTGCGTCATCGCGCTGCCGCTGCCGGCGCCGGCCCAACCGGACAAGCTCGGCAAGGTCACGTTCGCGACGTCCTGCGACGCCAGAGTGCAGGCGCAGTTCGAGCGCGGCGTGGCCATGCTGCATTCGTACTGGTTCACCGAGGCCCGCAAGGTCTTCGACGGGGTCATCCAGCAGGACTCGAGCTGCGCGATGGCCTACTGGGGACTGGCCGTCAACTACCTCGGGAACTCGCTCGCGGGAGCGCCCTCGCTGAAGGACCTCACCGCGGCGTCCGAAGCCCTGGACAAAGCGCGGGCGGCCGGCGCCAAGACCCAGCGCGAGCGCGACTGGATCGAGGCGGTCGGCGTCTACTATCGCGACCACGACAAGATGCCGCTCAACACCCGACTCGCCGCCTACACGAAGGCGATGGAGCAGATGACGCAGCGATATCCCGACGACTTCGAGGCCTGGACGTACTACGCGCTGACCCTGCAGGCCTCGGCGCCGAAGAACGACAAGACCTACGCGAGCCAGCAGAAGTCCGCGGAGATCCTCGAGCGACTCTTCAAGCAGAATCCGGACCACCCGGGGGTGGCGCATTACCTGGTCCACGCCTATGACTACCCGCCGCTTGCCGACAAGGGCATCAAGATCGCGGCGTCGTACGCGCGCATCGCGCCAGCGGCGCCCCATGCCCGCCACATGCCTTCGCACATCTACTCGATGGTGGGGATGTGGGAAGAATCCATCGCGTCGAACCGGTCTGCGCTCGAGATCCAGCCGGACTACTACCATGCGACCGACTTCACGGTGTACGCCCTTCTCCAGCTCGCGCAGGATGCGAAGGCGAAGGTGCTGGTCGATGCCGTCGCCGCGCTGCCCCCGCAGGAGTATCCGAACATCGCCGGGTTCACGGCGGTCGCGGCGGTGCCGGCGCGCTATGCGCTCGAGCGGGGCGACTGGGCGGGCGCTGCCGCGCTGCCGGTCGTGGCCACCGGGCGGCCCCAGGCCGATTCCCTCGTCCGCTTCACCCGCGGGCTCGGCATGGCCCGTCGCGGCGACCTGGCGGGTGCCAAGCGCGAGATCCAGGCGATGCAGGAGCTCCGAGCCACGCTGGAGAAATCGAACCAGGGCTACTGGGCCGACCGCACCGAAGAGCAGATGCTCGCCGTCTCCGCCTGGGTGGCCCTCGCGGAGGGCACACGCGACCAGGCCCTGAAGCTCATGCGCGCCGCCGCCGATGGCGAGGACGGCAGCGTGAAGCACGTGGCGATGGAAAACCGGCTCTATCCGATGCGCGAGCTACTCGGCGAGCTGCTGCTCCAGATGGGACAGGCGGCGGCCGCGCAGCGGGAGTTCGAGGCTTCGCTGAAGGAGAACCCGAACCGCTATCGCGGTCTCTACGGCGCCGCGCGCGCGGCGGAAGTGGCCGGCGATCGCCCGAAGGCCGCCGGGCACTACGAGAAGCTCGTCGCCCTGGCCGGCAAGGCCGATACGCCCCGGCCGGAAATCGCGCGCGCGAAGGCGTTCCTCGGCCAGCGCTGAGTCGATCGCGCCGGCGTCAGGGCGCGAGCACGAGCGCGGCCCGGCCGACCAGCGCGTTCTTCCGGAGCAGCTCGTGGGCTTCCTCGGCCCCTTCGAGCGGGAAGGTCCGGCTCACGATCGCGCGGATCTTTCGCTGGCGCAGCAGCTCGAGAGTCTGCGCGATCTCGGCCAGGGTGACGTAGCGCGAACCGTGGATCTCGAGCATCGAGCCGAGCACGTGTCGCGGGTCGACCGTGAAGCTCGAGTCCGTGCCGAAGACGGCGGTGGGACGACTGCCGATGATCACGAGCCGCCCCGCGCGCGCCAGCGACTTGAGCGAGCCCTCGAGCGTCTCCCGCGACGCCACGAAGTCGATCGCCGCGTCCACGCCCCGCCCGTCGGTGAGCGTCGCCACCTGCGCGGCGAGATCGCCGCGCCGCACGTCGACCAGGGCATCGGCGCCGCAGTCCCGAGCCGCTGCCAGCTTGTCGTCGGTGATGTCGGCGGCCAGCACCCAGCCGCCGGAGAGCTTGGCCATCTGCACGGCGTGGATGCCGACGCCGCCCCCGGCGCCCACGATCAGGACCGAATCGCCGGGACCGACGCGCGCCTCTTCGCGGCAGGCGTGATAGGTCGTCGCGATCGCGTCGGCGGCGATGGCGGCGTCGACGTCGTTGACGCCCCGCGGGATCGGCGTGACGTTCCTGGCCGGGATCGCCATGTACTCGGCGTAGGCGCCGTCGCATGCCATGCCCACATTGCCCGGGGACGCGGGGCAGAGCGTTTCCCGCCCGCTCCGGCAGAAGCGACAGGTACCGCAGGTGAGATAGAAGTGGCAGGTCACCCGGTCGCCGGCCTTCACGTGAGTCACCTCGGATCCGATCTCGACGACCTCCCCGGCGACCTCGTGGCCGGGGATCCGCGGAAAGGACGTCACGCGGCCGGGGTTGGCGGTCATGATGACCACCGTGAGCCCGACGCCGGCCGCGCGCACGCGGAGCAGCACGTCGTTGGGACCGATCTTCGGCACCGGGACGGTCGCGAGCCGGAGCGCCGCTCCGAACTCGGCGAGGATCATGGCCTTCATCGTGTCGGCGCGCCGCATGCTGCTAGGCGCCGCTCTTCGGAGGGATGATCGGCAGCAAGAGAAACGACCCGCGGCCGCCACCGGCGTAGAGTGTCGCGTCGCCACCGAACACCGCGGCCGGACGATCGTCGGGATCGGCGTGCGTCATGCCGCCCGTGCCCCGCGTGCCGTAGTGGAACTTCTTGCCGAACTCGGAGAGCTCGCCCTCGTACTCGTAGTCCTTGCCACGGACCGTGAGCGCCACGCGCCAGCCGGCCGGCACCACGATGCACGAGGTGACGATCTCGACGTCGCACTCGTAGATCTCGCCGGGTGTCAGCGGCTCCACCCGGTCGTGGGGATGGTAGGGCCGGTAGGGCAGGCTGCGTTTTTCGTCGAGTCGCCGATGGGAGACACGCAGCCACCCGTTGGCGATCGGCGTGTTCGGATCGGTCGATCCCATGAACGTGACTTCCTTGCCCTGCGGATCGAACACCCGCACGATCAAGAACAGATCCGCGTCCCTCGTCGAGGACGCGACGAAGAGCTTGGCGGCCATCGGGCCGGTGATCTCCGTCTCGCGCGGCATCGTCATCGAGAACGTCAGGCCATCGCCCAGCGCCTCGTACTCGCGCTTGCCCGCTGCGCTCACCGGCGTCGGGCTTAGCGCCATCCTGGACGGGTCCAGATAGAACCTGGTCCATTGAGTGCGCGCCAGCGGCCACTCGTTCTCGGACCGCGGCACGAATTTCTCCCCCGGGTGCCGGATGTTGAGCTGCACGCGGGGCTGCTGCTTCTCCCAGCCGTTGTCGATTCCCTTGAGGAAATAGTCGAAGAAGCGCTTCTGCAGAGCCACGCCGTAGGGACTGGAGAAGTGCGACCAGTGCGAGTCCCCGTGCGCCTCCAGCCACTTTTGCCTGGCCGGCGCTTCGATGAAACCGTTGAAGTTTCCGCGCGGGTGGATCCCCTGCCCGCCCCAGTTGGCGCAGGTGAGCAGGGGCGTCGTCACCAGCGAGAGATAGGCCGAGCGCGAGCGGTGCCACTCGTCGTCGAGCGGATGCTTCTTGAGCTCCTCGTAGACGTCGACGCGGTTCTTGGCCAGCTCGGCGTCGGAGAGCGTGACGGGTCCCGCCACCGACTCGCCGGTGTTCGGGTTCTTCTTCGCGCGCTCGCCCATCCCGTACTGGATGTTGGCCACCTGGTGCTTCGCCCAGCGCTCCTGGAACTGGCTGAGGATGCCGCCGTGGTAGCCCGAGTCGCGGTAGCGGTCGTTCTGGCCCTCCCACGGGATGATAGCGGCCAGATGCGGCGGGTGCTTGCCCGCCACCCGCCACTGGTTGCTCGCGTAGTACGAGATCCCGAGCATGCCCACCTTGCCGTTGCTCCAGGGCTGCGTACCCGCCCACTCGATGCACTGGTAGAGGTCGTCGGTCTCCCGCGAACAGCCCGGGTCCAGGAACCCCGGCGACCAGCCGGCGCCGCGTGAGTCGACCCGCACGATCGCGTAGCCGTGCGGCACCCACCGCTCGGGGTCGGTGGTTTCCCAGTTCTGGTACTTGTTGGTCGAGCCCTCGAGGATCTGCGGGTAGTCCGCAATCATCTTCCCCCACTGCAGCGGGTAACCCTCCTGGAACGCTAGGCCCTTGGCGTAGACGCCATACGACAGGATCACCGGGACGTGCCCGTCCTCGATGGCCCGGAACACGTCGGCCCGGAGGACGGTCCCGTCGTCCATCTCGATCGGCTGCTGCCAGGTGATCCGCATGCCGTCGCGAACCTCCGTCCGCTCCTTGACCTTGGAGAGTCCACTCATCGTGATTCTCCTCATGCGCTCAGCGCTCTCGAGCCGGGTCTCTGACTCCGCTGATACTTCGAGGGGCTAAGCTACCACGCGGTGTCCGACGGTGCCATGTTCCGGGGCACCCGGCCCACAGGCGGCGGCGCGGACGCGAAGGCCGAGGGGTGCTAGGATGTCGCGATGATCGGCGAGGCTCATCTCCGGCTCGGCGGCGAGCGGTTCGTGTCCGGCGCAGGCCGGTTCGTCGACGATGTGCGCGTGCCGGGTCTGCTGCACGCCGCGGTCCTTCGCTCGCCCCACGCTCACGCGCGGCTCGTGTCGATCGACGCCAAGCGCGCTCGCGACCTGCGCGGCGTCCACGCCGTGCTGACCGCCGCCGACGTCCCGGCGATCGCGATCATTCCCAACCGCGTCCCCGCCCCCAAGGGCACCGACTGCTACCTGCAACCCGCCATCGCACGCGACGTCGTCCGCTTCGTGGGCGAGCCCGTGGCGCTGGTCGTCGCCGACGACCCGTACGTCGCCCGCGATGCGCTCGACCAGATCGACGTCGTCTATCAGCCCCTGCCCGCGTGCGCCTCTACGACGGAGGCGCTCGGGCCCGGCGCCGCGCGGCTCTTTTCGGAGACCGATTCCAACAACGTCGCAACGATCACGATGCGCGTGGGCGACGCCGACCAGGCGCTCGCCGGGGCCGCGCTGGTGCTTCGCGAGCGCTTCACCTATCCCCGGCAGACGGCGGCCGCGCTGGAGACGCGCGGGCTCGTGGCCCTGCCGCCGGACCCGCGGGGCGGCGAGCTGCACCTGATCGGCTCCACCAAGTGCATCCACATCAATCGGACGATCCTGGCGCCGATCTTCGGCATCCCGCTCGGCGCCCTCCGTCTCACCGAGGTGGACGTGGGGGGCGGCTTCGGGGTGCGCGGCGAGCTCTACCCCGAGGATATCCTGGTGCCGCTCGCCGCCATGAAGCTCGGCCGCCCCGTGAAGTGGATCGAGAGCCGGCGCGAGAATCTCATGGCGGCCAATCACGCGCGCGAGGTCGCCTACGAGATCGAGATCGGTTTCGACGCCGCCGGCCGCATTCTCGGCATGCGTACGGTGATCCACGCCGACATCGGCGCCTACGTGCGCACGGCGGCGCTCGTCCCCGCGGAGTTTGGCGCCGCGCTGCTCCCCGGCCCCTACCGCGTGCCGAACTACGCCTGTGACCTCTGGTCGGTCGTGACCAACAAGACGCCCGCGGGTACCTTGCGCTCGCCCGGGCGCCCGGAGTGCAACTTCGTCCGCGAGCGCCTCTTGGACCGGGCCGCCGCGCGTCTTCGAATCGATCCTGCAGACCTGCGCCGCCGCAACCTGATCCGCCCGGACGAGATGCCCTACGACTGTGGCACGAAGTCGCTCGGCGCCAGCACCGTCTACGACTCCGGCGACTTCCCGGCCCTCTTCGACGAGCTCTTGCGCCGTCTGGACTACGCCCGGGCGCGCGCCGAGCAGGCTGCGGTGAACGCGCGGCCGTCGGGCCCACGCCGCGGGATCGGGCTCGCGGTCTACGTCGAGAAGACGGGCCTCGGCCCCTTCGAAACCACGCAGGTGGAGGCGCGCCCCGACGGAACCTTCGTCGTCGACACGGGCGCTTCGTCCATGGGCCCGGGGCTCGAGACCGTGCTGGCGCAGATCCTGGGCGAGGCGCTCGGCATTCCGACCGTGCGGTTCAACGTGCGCCACGCCGACACCGCCGCCGTCGAAAGCGGTGTGGGCACCTATGGCTCGCGCGGCACCGTCACCGCCGGCAATGCCGCGCATCTCGCGGCGGCGAAGCTGGTCGCCGAGGCGCGGCAGCGCGCAGCCGAGCGCTGGGGCGTGCCCGAGGGCGACGTCACGTACGCGCACGGCGCCCTGGAGGCTCGGGGCCAGCGCGTCACCCTTGCCGAGCTGGCGCGCGAGCGGCGCCTTGCCGCCGGCGCCTCGTTCGAGGTGGCGAAGGTGACCTACGCGGGCTGCGCGGCGGCCGTGGTGGTCGACGTCGATCCCGAGACCGGCGCCGTCACCCTGCGCCGAGTCGTGGTCGGCGCCGACGTCGGCCGTGCCGTGAACCCGGCGCTGGTCGACGGCCAGCTCGTGGGCGGCGTCGCCTTCGGCATCGGCAACACGTTGCACGAGAGCCTCGCGTACGACGCGGACGGGCAGCTCCTGTCCTCGACGCTGATGGACTACGCGCTGCCCACGGCGGCCGACATCCCGCCCGTGGACGGCTTCTATCAAGAGGTACGGGCGACGACGAACCCGCTCGGCCTGCGCGGTCTCGGAGAGTGCGGCAATCCCGGCCTGGGTGCCGCCACCGCCAACGCCGTGTGCGACGCGTTCACCCCCCGGCGATCTGTCGATCACGGCGCTGCCCTTGACGCCGGCGCGTGTCTTCCTGGCCGCTCGGTCTCCGCGCTCGGACACGCTCGGTCGTTAGGCCGCCTCACCATTCGGGCGGCATCGGAACAGGATTCGATCAATGGACAGTGAGGAGGAGATCAGGCAGCTCTTGCGCGATATCCGCGATGCTCAGCGCGAGCATCTGGCCGAGTATCGGCGCGTGGCGGAACGCTCGCTCGCGCTGCAGCAACGCGCCGTCGCTCGACAGGAACAGATGGGCCATCTCTACCGGCGACTGGTCCTGGTCGGAGGCGGCCTCGTGGCCGTGCTGCTGGCCTTGCTCGTCTAGCTGCTGGCGAGGTGGTCGCGATATCTCTTCGGGATCTGAGCGTGCGGTAGAATCACGCCACGTTCCCCATGTCGCGAGCGGTCGACTCTCCTCGCGTTCTCAACATCGCCGATCTCCGGCGCCTGGCCAAGCGCCGCCTGCCGAGAGCAGTGTTCGACTACATCGACGGCGGCGCCGACGCCGAGCTCACGTTACGGGAGAACTGCCGGGTCTTCGACGACGTGACCTTTCGTCCTCGCAACGCCGTCGCGATCCCCCGGTGTGATCTGCGCGTGTCGGTCCTGGGAAGCCGCCTGGAGCTTCCGCTGCTGCTCGGGCCGGTCGGCAGCAGTCGCATGTTCTATCCGCGCGGGGAAGAAGCGGCCGCGCACGCCGCCGGCGCCGCCGGGACGGCGTACGTGCTGTCGACCCTGTCCGGGTGCAGGCTGGAAGACGTCAAGGCCGCGTCGAGCGGACCCGTCTGGTATCAGCTCTACCTGGTCGGCGGCCGCGATGTCGGCACCGCCGCCATCGAACGGGCCCGAACCGCGGGCTTCTCGGCGCTCGTCGTCACGATCGACACCGCGGTATCGGGGCTTCGCGAGCGTGACGTCCGAAACGGCACCAAGGAGCTCTTGAGCGGCCACCCCTGGACGATGCTCCCCTTTCTGCCGCAGTTCCTCGCGCGGCCCCGCTGGCTCGCCGGGTTCTTGTCCGACGGGGGCCTGATGGCGTTCCCCAACGTCGTGCTTCCCGGCGAGGGGCCGATGGCGTACGCGGACGTCGCGGCCGCGCTGGAGCAGTCGACAGCCTCCTGGCCGGATCTCCGCTGGATACGGGAAGTCTGGAAGGGCCCCCTCGTCATCAAGGGCGTTCTCACTGGAGACGACGCGCGCCGGGCCCTCGATGAGGGCGCCGGCGCGATCGTGGTCTCCAACCACGGCGGCCGCCAGCTCGACGGAGTCTCCGCCACCCTGCGCGCCCTGCCGGAAGTCGTCACCGCGGCGAACGGACAGGCCGAGATCCTGCTCGACGGGGGCATCCGCCGGGGCAGTGACATCGCCAAGGCGCTGTGCCTCGGCGCCAGGGCGGTCCTGGCGGGTCGCGCCTATGCCTACGGGCTCGGCGCCGGCGGCGAAGCCGGCGTCGCGCGGGCCATTCAGATCCTGCGCGCCGATCTCGTTCGAATCCTCAAGCTCCTG
Organism: Candidatus Rokuibacteriota bacterium; assembly: GCA_003220535.1. Classification (GTDB taxonomy): domain Bacteria; phylum Methylomirabilota; class Methylomirabilia; order Rokubacteriales; family CSP1-6; genus AR31. The sequence goes on along the minus strand of QHSU01000054.1, from coordinate 295,317 downwards.
GGCTGCGCGTCCGTCGCCGAGCTCGATCGTTCCTATCTCGACGTTCCCTCGGCCTGGGTCGCCGACGCGCCGCGGCGCACCTCGGTCGGCGCAGGATGATGTGTTCGCCCCTTCAGTAGAGATGACAGGCCACCTGGTGGCCGCTCGACTGCTCCCCTAACACCGGCTCCATCTCGCCGCAGACCGGCAGCGCCTGAGGACATCGCGGATGAAAGCGGCAGCCCGACGGCGGATCGAAGGCGCTCGGTACCTCGCCCTTGAGGATGACCTCCTCGCGCACGTCGTCCGGGTGCGCGGGCAGCGCGTTGTTCAGCAGCACCTGTGTGTAGGGATGGAGCGGATTGGTGTAGAGCTCGTCGGCGGCCGCCGTCTCGACGAGCTTACCCAGGTACATCACGCCGATCCGCGTGCTGACGTACTTCACGACCGCGAGGTCGTGGGCGATGAACAGATAGCTCACGCCCAGCCGGTCCTGGATCTCCCGGAGCAGGTTCATGACCTGAGCGCGGATGGACACGTCGAGCGCCGAGACCGCCTCGTCGAGCAGGATGCACTCGGGATTCGTCGTCAGCGCGCGTGCGATCGCGACCCGCTGGCGCTGTCCGCCCGAGAGCTCGTGGGGATAGTCGGCGGCGATGCGCGGGCGAAGCCCGACCCGCGTGAGCGACTCGGCAACCCGCGCGTCGATCTCCGTCCGCGAGAGATCGGGCTCGGTCTGGACCAGCGGTTCGCTGACCGTGGTGCGGATCGTCAGGCGCGGATTCAGCGAGCTGTAGGGATCCTGGAAGACGGCCTGCACCGCGCGGCGATATCCGCCCCGCTCGGGGCGGGCCAGCGAATGGATGTCACGACCGCGGAAGAAGACGCCGCCCGCGGTCGGTCGCTCCAGGGACAGGACGAGCCTCGCCGTCGTGGTCTTGCCACATCCGCTCTCGCCGACCAGGCCGAGCGTCTCGCCGCGCCGCAGAACGAAGTCGACGCCGTCGACCGCCTTCACCGTGCCGAACGTCCGGCTGAAGATCGTGCCCCGCGCGAGGGGGAAGTGCTTGGTGAGCTGCCGCGCCTCCAGGACGACATCTCCGGTGCCGGACGTGTCGATGAGCGGCGGAGCCGGGGCCGTCGCGATCGAGGTCACTCGCGGGCCCGCCGTCGCGAGGTCGCCGGCGCGGAGGCACGCCACGAGATGATCGGGTTCGATCGCCTCGAGCGAGGGGCGCTTTTCCCCGCAGCGCGGTTCGGCCATCGGGCAGCGCGGGGTGAAGCTGCAGCCCGACGGGACGTGGGCCAGATCGGGTGGCTGGCCCTCGATCGCCGTCAGGGGCTCACGCCCCCGTCGGAGCGTGGGCAGACAGCTGAGGAGGCCGACGGCGTAGGGATGGCGCGGGCGGTTGAAGATGTCCCGGGTTCGGCCGAGCTCGACGATCCGCCCGGCGTACATGACCGCGACGCGATCGCAGAGCTTGGCCACGATGCCGAGATCGTGCGTGACGAACACGAGGGCGAGGCTCGTCTCCCGCTGGATCTCCTTCAGCAAGCGCAGGTACTGCGCCTGGATGGTGACGTCGAGCGAGGTCGTCGGTTCGTCGGCGATCAAGAGGCTTGGCTGACACGAGATGGCGATGGCGCCGGCCACACGCTGGCGGATGCCGCCGCTCATCTGGTGCGGATAGGCGTGGACGCGGCGCTCGGGGTCGCTGATCCGCACTTGACGCAGGAGCTCGACGACCCGCTCGTCGAGCGCGCGGCCGCGCAGGCCCCGATGCAGCGACAGCGTCTCGGCGATCTGCTCGCCCACCGTCATCGCGGGGTTGAGCGAGGCCATCGGGTCCTGCAGGATCATCGCGATCCGCGACCCGCGGAGGCGGCGCATCTCCTCCGGGCTCTTGGCGAGCAGATCCTCGCCGTCGAAGACGATCTGGCCGCCGACGATGCGCCCGCCCGGCTCGGGCACCAGCCTCAAGATCGAGAGACAGGTCATCGACTTCCCGGAACCCGACTCGCCCACGATCCCGAGGGTCTCGCCCCTCCGGACGGAGAAGGTCGCCCCGTCGACGGCCTTCACGATCCCGCGCCGCGTATAGATGTAGGTGCGGAGGTCCCGCACCTCGAGCAGAGCGTCAGCCAACCCGGACGATCCTAGAGCTCGAACCCATAGAGCCTGGCGACATTGCCGCGGGTGATCTTGAAGCGGTCGTCCGGACTGGCGTCCTTGAAGTCGCGAGCCACGACCTCCTGTGAATGGGGCCACGACGAGGCCTGGTGCGGGTAGTCGGACGACCACATGAGCTTGTCGACCCCGATGAAGTGGCGGTTGGCGACGCCGACGTAGTCGTCGATGTAAGTGCAGTACATCTGGCGCTGGAAGTACTCGCTGGGCTTCAGCTTCAGGGTGAACCCGGCGGCGTAGCGCCCGCGCTCGAAGGCGCGGTCCATCCGCTGCAGATAATAGGGAAGCCAGCCGCAATTGTTCTCGGCCGACACGATCTGCAGGTTCGGGAAGCGATCGAGGACGCCGGAGAAGATGAGCACGCTGAAGGAGCGCTCGACCTCGTGGGACAGGACCGTAGCCCGCATGTAGCGCTCGCTGAATTCCCACTGGCTCTCCCGCCCCATTCCGGTGATGGCGTGCAGGCTGATGGGTACGCGCAGCTCCTGGGCCGCGGCCCAGAAGGGATCGTAGACTTCCGAGCTGTAGGGCTGATCGGTCGGCGGCGAGCACCAGATCATCGCGCCCTTCAGGCCGGCCTTGACGCAGCGGACGAGCTCCTGCGCGCCGGCCTTGGGGTCGTACAGTGAGATCATGGCCAGCCCCGCCATGCGTCTGGGCGCGTAGCTGCAGTACGCCGCCAGCCAGTCGTTGTAGACCCGGAAGCAGTCTTGCTGGAGCCCCACGTCCTTGAGCCAGAAGATGCGGAAGCCGAGCGTCGTGTAGAGCACGTCCGCTTCCACGCCATCGAGCTCGTTGTCCTTCAGGCGCTCGGCCGGGTCCCAACCCCCGGGCCGCGCATCACCGTAGGTGCCCTTGGTGAGAAACTCCGCGAGCTCCTTCGGGCTCTTGCCCGCCGCCAGACCGATCCCGATGGGATGGGGCGCGTGGCCTTCATAGAGGAAGTAGGCGCCTTCGCGACCAGCGGGATTCACCGCCAGGCGGGGCGCCCGATCGCGGTAGCGCTTGTCCACGCGTTCCACCCACAGGTCAGTCGGCTCGCTCACGTGAGAATCCGCAGAGATGAGCTTGTACTCGGCCATGTCGGCCTCCTCTCTTATAGCCGCGCCTCGGCCAGCGGGGCTTTTCGGGTCGCTCGCCTCGGGCCTGGGGGCCCCAGCCCTTGGGGCGGACCTGCGGCTCGCACTACGCCCCGCGACGGCCTGCAACGCGCACAACTCAGACCTGACGGAGCTTCGGGTCGAGCCGGTCGCGCACCCAGTCACCCAGGATGTTCAGCGAGAGCACCGTGACCAGGATGGCGATGCCCGGGAGGATCGAGACCCACCACGCCTGCTCGATCAACCCCCGCCCATCGGCCACCATCACGCCCCACGACGGCGTCGGCGGCGGGATCCCCACACCCAGAAACGAGAGCGCCGCCTCGAGCACGATGACGTAGCCGACGTGCAAGGTGGCCAGGACGAGGATCGACGGCGCCAGATTCGGCACGATGTGACGGAACATGATCCTCGGACTCGAGCAGTCGGCGATCCGCGCCAGGGCCACGAACTCCTGCTGCTTGAGGCCGAGCGTCTCCCCGCGCGTGAGCCGCGCGTAGCTCGGCCACAAGAGAAAGACCACGACGATGATCACGTTCGTGAACGATGGCTCGAAGACCACCGACAAGAGCACCGCGATCAGGATGCCGGGGAGCGAGAGCGAGATGTCGGCCAGTCGCATGAGCAGCGTATCGGTCCAGCCGCCGAAGAACCCGGCCAGCAGGCCGACGAGGCTTCCGGCCGCGCCGGTGAGCGTGATCCCGACGACCGACACCGCCAGCGAGATCCGCGCGCCGTAGAGCAGACGGCTCAGCGTGTCCCGGCCGTGGCGGTCGGTGCCGAGCAGGTGGCCGGGCTTGGCGCCCTCCAGACCGATCGGCGGCGCCAGCCGCTCGCCGAGGGAGCCCTCCACCGGCGAATGTGGAGCCAGCACCGGCGCCAGGGCCGCGCAGAGTACGAGCGCCGTGACGATCGTCAGGGGCACTGCGGGCGGCCACCGCCGCTCTCGCGTCTGCCGCGCGAGGACCGCGGAGTCGGTGGCGGCGACCGACCCGTCCGTCACTGCGAGTACCGGATCTTGGGATTCAGATACGCGTAGAGGATGTCGACCAGCAGGTTGACGCCGATGTACATCGCGGACAGGAACAGGACGACCGTCTGCACGATCGGATAGTCCCGCGAGTCGACCGCCTCGATGACGAGCAGGCCAAGCCCCGGCCAGCCGAACACGGTCTCCACGATGATCGAGCCGTTCAGCAGCGCCACGAACAGGAGGGCGGCGAAGGTCACGACCGGCAGCGCCGCGTTCTTGAAGGCGTGCTTCCAGATCACGCGCCGCTCGGGCAGTCCTTTGATGCGCGCGAGCTTGACGTACTCGCTGCCGAGGACGTCGAGCATCGACGAGCGCGTCAGCCGCATGAGCCCGGCGACCGCGAACCAGCCGAGCGTGATCCCGGGCAGGAGCACGTGGAGCGGCGTGCCGCGCCCGGAGGTCGGCAGGAGATGGAGCAGGACGCCGAAGATCAGCACGAGGACGAGCCCGAGCCAGAAGGGCGGCACCGCCTGGCCGAGCGCGGCGAAGGCCCGGGCGGCGTAGTCGAGCGCGCTGCCACGGCGGACCGCGGAGTACACGCCGACCGGGAGCGCGACGGCGATCACGATGAACACGGCCAGGCCACCGAGCTCGAGCGTGGCCCCGTACCGCTCGGTGACGAGGTCGAGGGCCGGGCGGCGGAAGCGAACCGAGCGACCGAAATCCCCCTGGAGCGCCTGGGTCAGGAACCGCCAGTACTGCACGGTCCACGGGCGATCCAGGCCGAGGTGAGCGCGCACCAGCTCGATGTCGGCCTTCGACGCCTCCGCCGGCATCATGATCTGGATCGGGTCACCGGAGAGCCGCACGAGCGCGAAGACGACGACCGACACCACGAACATTGAGACGATCGACTGGATGACGCGGCCGATGATGAAGCGCTGCATGCCGGCTCTCAGCCCGCGAGGGGCTCGCGGCCCCAGAGCTGCTTCGTCGCGATCCGAGCCCCTTCGACCAGCGCGTCGAACTTGGCCCAGACGACGCTCGGGTGGATCTCGACCGACCCCGCGAACGTGGCGAATCCGCAATCGGCGCCGGCGATGACGTTCTCGCGCCCGACCACGCTGGCGAACCTCACGATCCGCTCGGCCACCAGCTCGGGGTGCTCGACGAGCACGGTCGACTGCGTGATGGTGCCCGGAATCAGCACGGCCCCCGCGGGCAGCGTGACGTGCTCCCACACCCGCCACTCGTGCTCGTGCCGCGGGTTCGCCGCCTCGAACGAGTAGGCGCCGGCCCGGATCTTCAGCATGACGTCCACGAAGTGCTTGAGCTCGAGGTCGTGGACGCGGGGACCAATGTTGATGCCGTAGCAGGTGTGCCAGCGCACCTTGTCCCGGGGCAGCCCCCGCAGGGCGTGGTTGAGCGCCTCCACGCGCACCTCCGCCCACCGGCGCACCTGATCGACGCTCAGCTCCGGATGCGACACGTAGTGGGTCGCCAGGTGGGGATCGTCGATCTGCACGAGGAGTCCGGCGTCGACGATCGCCCGGTACTCCTCGTGCATGGCATCGGCGATCGCGAACAGGTACTCCTCGTCGGTCTTGTAGTACGCGTTCTTCTGCCAGTCCTCGACGCTCGTCGGGGAGATCGAGGGAATGAAGGCCTCGTCGGCGTTCGTGTCGGCGAGCGCGGCCTTGAGGTTCTCGATGTCCGCCTGCACGTGCTTGTCGCCCGTGTAGGCGATGGGCCCGGTGCAGACCATGTGCAACGACCTCACGGCCGGACTGGGCATCGCGCGCGCGAACCACTCGTAGAACTCGGGGAAGGCCCTCACCTCTCGCGATCCGCTCCACGGGCTTCCTGCCGCGTCCCGGTTGGGCTCGAAGCCCGACAGGCGCTCGTTGACGTAGGGGATGAAGCCCGGCTTGCCCATCTCGCCGTCGTCCACGACGTCCAGGCCGAGCTCGGCCTGCTTGGCGACGATCTCCCGCACCGCGCGCCGCACCCGGGTGGCGTACGCGTCCTGATCGTAGGCTCGACCCGTCGCCTTGGCCTGGATCATCTCGAGCAGGTCGCTCGGACGTGGCAGGCTGCCGGCGTGGGTGGTGAGAATACGGTCGCGGCTGCGCTGCATGCTGGCTCCTAGCTCGCCGGGCTCACGTACTCGTAGTTGTTCTCCAGCGGCACGTAGGCCAGGGACTGCCAGCCGCCGACCTTCCGGCTCAGGGCCCACGTGATGGACTTCATCCCCAACATGACGCCGTGATGGGCGTCGTAGAGCTTCTGTCCCAGCGCCTGGGTCAATCGAGCACGTTTCTCGGTGTCGAACTCCCGCATGGCGGTCTCGATGTCCTCGTCGTACGAGCCGTCGCAGAGCAGGTTGAAGGTGCCCTTGGAATGGAGCACGCGGCTCCAGGCGAGGATCGGCTCGTCGAACGGCGGCGAGCCGTACACCCAGTGTGTCTTGTTCGTCTTTCGGTTGCGGCTCTTGGGACCGAAGGTGCTGATCATCTCGGGGAAGCGCTTGGGTTTGATTCCGACCTTCTCCCAGTCGAGCGCGACGGCTTCCATCACGTCCGGGCCGTCGAGGGCATAGACCATGACCGTGGGGTTCACGCGAACCTCGAAGCCTCCCGCATGTCCGGCCTCCGCCAGGAGCTTCTTCGCGCGCTCGGGATCGTAGGGCGGAATCTTCCAGTCGGTGCTGTAGCCTTTGTGGAACGGATAGTAGTAGTACGAAAACGGCGTCTCGGTGCCCTTGCCCTTCCAGAGCGCGCTGATGATCGCCTTCTTGTTCACCGCAAGGTTCATCGCCAGCCGGACTTTCCGCGCGTTCTCGCGGCTCTTCGGATCGCTCCAGTCGCCCGCCCACGGACAGGCCGGGCAGTAGTCCTCACGATCCGACGTCGTCTGCCCGCTGAGGATGACCCAGTAGCACGCGGCATTCTGCGCGTCGTGCAAACGGAGTCCGGCCCTTGCCGCTTGATCCAGGTAGTCTCCGAAGACCACCCCGATGTCGATCTCGCCCGCCCGGAGCCCGGACAGGCGGGTCGCCGGATCAGGGACCCGACGGATGACCAGCTCCTTGAAGGCGGGCGTCTTCCGCCAGTGGCTCGCGACGGCCTCGAACCGATGGTAGTCGCCTTGACGGCCCTCCACGTGCCGATAGGGGCCGGTGCCGATCGGGTGGAGCGCCGCCTTGTCCTCGCCGACCGTCTCCAGGTATTTTTTCGGGACGACGTTCTGGTAGCCGACGAACTGGGTGAAGTTCGAAGGAACCTCCCAGACCCGGTTCTTGAAGTGCATCACCACGGTCAGCTTGTCCGGCGTCTCGATGCGGTCGAGGTTCGTGCGGAAGAATGGCGCCGAGCCGCCCCCCGAGTCCGGCTTGAGGTTCTGTTCGACGGTGAACTTGACGTCGTCCGCCGTCAGCTCGCCCCAGCCCTCGTGGAACTTGATCCCGGAGCGGAGCTTGAACGTCCACGTGCGCATCTCGTTGGACGGCTTCCACTCCGTGGCCAGCCCCGGGCGGTACTCGAAGGTCTTCGGGTCGCGCATGATGAGCGGGTCGTACACGCAGTCCCACAGCGGCTTCTCGCCCTGCGTCGATCGCCAGGCGAACGGCGTCTCGGTGCCCCACTGGCCGACGGCCACGACCAGGCGGTCGGCGGGCGCCGCCGTGGCACGCGAGGTCTTGATGAACGGCGCGCCCATGACGGCGGCGGCGGCCGTTCCGGCTCGTTGCAGAAACAGTCGGCGGTTCACGGCCACGGCCATGGCGACGTCCTCCGAAAGCGAGTGTGGCGGGATGGTAACGCGTGGCTCGCAGGAGTCAATGCCCCGGCCCGCGACTAGTCCTTGAGCCGCATGTCCTCGTAGGACGGGAACGGCGAGTTGTGGATCCAGGTGATCGTGTGCTCGGTCACCCGTGGCCCGACGCCCATCAACGCGCGGAAATCCATGATCGGCGCGAACATCACCCGGTCGATCGTGAGCTGCTGGATCTTGAACAGCAGCGCTTCGCGCTTGCGCGGGTCCCGCTCGCGCGCCTGCTGCTCGAACAGGTCGTCGATGTCGGGGTAGCCGCCGTACGCGTAGCTGCCCTTCGAGAAGATGAACTCCTGCACCCGGCTGGCGGCGTTACCCGAGTTCCCGACCCCGGTGATGAACAACGGCCGCAGCTTCTTCTCGCGCCAGGCCGCGTAGAACGCCGCACGCTCCAGCGGGCGCATCTTGACGCGGATGCCGACGGCGTTGAGATAGTTCACCACCGCCTCGCCCGTCGTGAAGAACGGCGGAATGGGCACGAGCTCGCCGGCGTCGAGGCCGTTGGGATAGCCGGCCTCGGCGAGCAGCTGCCTGGCCTTTTGCGGATCGTACGCCGGCGGCTCGATCTGCAGGGCGTAGTCCATGACGCGCGGAATGATGACACCAGCCGGCGGGCAGAAGCCGAGACAGGCGGCCTCGTTGATCGCCTTGCGGTTCAGGGCGTGGTTCACCGCCAGCCGCAGGCGCTTGTCGCTCCACGGTGACTTCGGGTCCCACTGGTCGGCGAACTCGAGCCAGTTGATGGACGCGTGGCGCGAGGCGACGATCTGCAGGCGTCCATCGCGCTTGACGTTCTCGGCATCGGGGCCGTCGAGAGCATAGGCGATGTCCGCTTCGCCGGTCCTCAGCATGGCCGCGCGGGTGGTCCCTTCGGGCACGCTCTTCATGATCAGACGCTTGACGTGCGGGACGTGCCGCCAGTAGCCCGAGTAGGCTTCGAGCACGACCTCGACCCCGGGGGCCTGGCTCACGAACTTGTAGGGGCCGGCGCCGATCGGGTGCTTGCGGAAGCCCTCGTCGCCGACCTGCGTGAGATATTTCTTCGGCACGACGATCCCGGCAGCGGTGGCGGTCGTCCCGTAAACGGTCATGAAGTCCGGCCACGGCTCTTTCAGCTGGAAGCGCACCGTGAGAGGATCGACCACGTCCACCTGGCGAACGCGCACCTGCAGCTCCTTCGCGCCCGCTCCCCGGTACCGCTCGTAGCTGAACTTCACGTCCTCGGACGTGACGGGGTCACCGTTGTGGAACTTGAGGCCGCGGCGCAGCTTGAACTCGTACGTGAGCCCGTCCGCGCTCTCCCGCCACGACTCCGCGAGGCTCGAGCCCATCTTGTGTCCGGGGAGCGGGCGGACTATCGCGTCGTGGATGGCGTAGAGCATCCCGAAGGGCGTGATCTGCGGCGGGGCCGTCGATGGGTCGAACCACGTCGGGGCGATCGTGACGTGCCACGCCATGACCGCTTCGCCCGGTTGGGCGGCACGCGCCGTGCTCACGCCGAGTACCGCCGGGATGGCCGTGAAGAACGCGACCACGGCGCAAGACAGGTGGAGGTTCATCGCGCCTCCGATCAGCTCACGTATTCGTAGTTGTTCTCGAGCGGCACGTAGACGAGCGTCTGCCAGCTCGTCACCTTCTTGCTCACCGCCCACGTCAACGACCGCATGCCGAGCATCACCCCGCGGTACTCGTCGTAGAGCTTCTGTGCCAGCGATCGGGTCATCCGGGCGCGCTTGTCCGCATCCAGCTCGCGCGAGATCGTGTCGACGTCCTCGTCGTACGGCCCGTCGGCCAGCAGGTTGAAGGGGCCCTTGGAATAGATGCAGCGCTGCCAGGCGAGGACGGGCTCGTCGAAGGGCGGAGAGCCGTACACCCAGTGCGTCTTGTTCGTCTTCCGCGCGCGGTTCTTGGGCAGGAAGTTGCTGAACGCCTCGGGAACGCGCCGGACCTTGATGCCGATCTTCTCCCAGTCGAGCGCCACGGCCTCCACCATGTCCGGTCCATCGAGCGCGTAGGTCATGACCAGCGGATTCACCCGAACCTCGAAGCCTCCGGCGTGGCCGGCTTCGGCCAGGAGCTTCTTGGCGCGCTCGGGATCGTAGGGCGGAACTTTCCAGTCCTTGCTGAAGCCCTTGTGGAACGGGTAGTACCAGTACATGAAGGGCGCTTCCGCGCCCATGCCCTTCCAGAGCGCACTGACGATCGTCTTCTTGTTGACGGCGAGGTTCAGGGCCAGCCGTACCTTGCGCGCGTTCTCCTGGCTCTTGGGGTCCTTGGGATCGCCCGCCCACGGGCAGGTCGGGCAATAGTCCTCGCGGTCCGGGGTCGTCTGACCCTGCAAGACGACCCAGTGGCAGGCGGCATTCGCCGTCTCGTGGATCCTGAGCCCCGACTTGCGGGCCTGGTCGAGGTAGTCACCGAAGACGTTGCCGATGTCGATCTCGCCGGCGCGGAGCCCGGCCAGGCGCGTGGCCGGATCCGGGATCCGCCGAACGACCAGCTCCTTGAATGCGGGCGTCTTCCGCCAGTGGTTCGCCACCGCCTCGAATCGGTGGTAGTCCCCTTGCTTGCCCTCGACGTGCCGGAAGGGCCCGGTGCCGATCGGGTGGAGCGCCGCCTTGTCTTCACCGACCGATTCGATGTACTTCTTCGAGGTGATGTTCTGGTAGCCGACGAACTGGGTGAAGTTCGAGGGCACCTCCCAGACCCGGTTCTTGAAGTGCATCGCGACCGTGTGTTTGTCGGGCGTCTCGATGCGGTCGAGATGCATCCGGAAGAACGGCGCCGACCCGCCCTGGGCGTCGGGCCTGAGATTCTGCTCGACGGTGAACTTGACGTCCTCGGCGGTCATCTCGCCGAACCCCTCGTGAAACTGCACACCCGAGCGGAGCTTGAAGGTCCACGTGCGCAGCTCGTTCGAGGGTTTCCATTCGGTGGCGAGCCCGGGACGGTACTCGAACGTCTTCGGGTCACGCATGATCAGTGGGTCGTGCATGCAGTCCCACAGCGTCTTCTCGGACTGGCTGGAGCGCCACGCGAACGGCGTCTCGATGCCCCACTGCCCCACCGCCACGACGAGACGCTCGCCGGCCGCGCTGGCGCGCGCCGTGGAGAGGAGCGGCGCACCCACGAGCGCCGCGGCGGTCGTGGAAGCCCCCTTGAGAAACGTCCGACGATCGATCGATTGGGTCATCGCGCTGCCTCCTCGGTGAGGCGTCAGACCTCGGTGGTCGTGTCTCGCCGTTCCTAGATGCCGTGTGGAGTCGGCAGGGATGGTAACGCGTGGTCGACGGATGTCAATGTTCTAGGGACCGTGGCCTGGAGAGCCGAGGCACTCCCACGTGCTCACGGCGATCATCACGACCGTCGACGCCATGGTTTCGTGCGAAATCATCCAGGGCCCGACGCCCCAGAACCAGGAGCGCAGTCGACGCCGCTTCGGCGACCGCCGCGGACGGGGCGAGCACGGTGACCTGCGCGCGCCGCCGGAGCGGCTGTCCGCTCCTGGGATCGACGATGTGGCCCAGCACCGCCGATCCGAGCCGCGTCGTCTGACCCCACGTTCCCGACGTCGAGCATGCCTGTTCGTCGAGCGTGAACTCGCCGGCGAAGCCACCTTCGGGATGGCGCAGGACGATACGCCATCGCCCTCGGGGCGGGTGCCCGATCGCGACGAGACTCGACTCTCCGAAGTTGAGGATGGCGGATCGGCAGCCACGACGCCGGAGGCGTCTCACGATGCGGTCCAGAGCGATCCCCTTGCCGACGGCGCCGAAGTCGATCGCCATGCCCTCCGACGCCAGGGAAACCCGGGGGCCGTCGACCGTGACCGCGCGCCAGCCGACGAGCCGACGTGCACGCTCCACCAGCCGCGCCGAGGGTGGCCTGCGACGGCGAGCGGCGTTCCGCCACAACCGCGCCAACGGAGCGAAGGTTGGATCGAAGGCGCCTCCGGTCCGTTCCGCCAGGCCGCATCCAACGGCGATGGCCGCCGCGAATCTTCGCGAGATCAGGCCGATGGGATCTCCGGCGAGGCGATTCAAGCGGCTGACGTCGCTCGTCGGCGCGTGGTGGCTCATCACCCGTTCCCATGCGGTCGCGGTTCCGAATGCGGTCGACCAGTCCGGCCTGCCCGGAACACCGCGGGCTGGCAGCGTCACGGCGAGGAGCGTGCCCATCCGCGGTCTCACATGGGTCACCATTGGCGCGGCCTCATTGGAGGTCTCCGGTGGCTCGGAGCACGGCGATGGCCTTGCGGGCGGCTCGTCCGGTGGCTTGCACCGACAGCGTCGCGCCCGAGATGTTGCGGATGTCCTGATGGGGAAGCAAGGCGTCGGGAAGCGCCTTGCCACGATACTGGCCGAGGAACCGCCGGTCCCTGATCTCGCCGCCGTACGCCTCGCGGTACGCGAGAACGGCGAGGTCATTCACCTTGCCGTCTGCGCGCACTCCGACCGCGAAGGTGATCGGCCGGTGCTTGCCGATTTCCTCGATCACGACGACGAAGCCGGCGGTCGCCTCGTTCCGCGTCACCGTGAAGACACTCCGACGAACCCTATCCCGACCTCCGACCATGCGGCCTTGACCGGAAGAACCGAGACGCCGCGATCGACCAGGGAGCGGCGCGGTAGATCCCAGCGGTTGTCGTCGTGGTTGAGGTTGAACCGACCGAGCGGCACCAGGAGCGTTCCCGCGCGGAAGCGGGCCCAATCCGCCAGCGTGAACTGCATCCAGGCTTGCTCGAGCGAGATCTCGGACTGGTCGCTGCTCTCGATCGAGTTCGAGAAGCCGCGCAGCCCTCCCTCCGACGGCGATGATTTCTCGACTTCGAGCTCTGTCAGGCGCTCGAACTCGACCTCGACGACGCTCCGGAGACGGTTCGCGATCGTCGCGTCACCCGACAGGACGAAGCGGCGGAAGGTGAAGGTGTTGTTCACGCGGTCGAGATCCGAGGCCTCGAAGCGCGTCGAGCCGTAGCCTCCTATCTTGAAGTCGCTGATCCACGACGTGCTGGTGGCCGGCGCCACCTTCGGAGATTCTCCGACAGCTGGCGCGGGGGGCGGTCCAGCCTGGGGAGATTGCCTGGCCTTCTCGAGCTCCCTTCTCAGCGCGTCCACCTGCTCCTGAAGCGCCTTGAGCTTCGCGTCGATCTCTTCGGGGGACGCGGCGATTGCCGGAACCGCCGCGCCGAGCGTCACCAAGCTCGCGACCAGGGCGGCTGCGCACACCAATCTGAAGCACCGAGCCATGTGGAGTTCTCCTTTGTGGGCGCTGCCGTACGGCGGTGCCGGCTCCCATGGCTGGCTACCGGAAGAGAGTCCTCCCCGGAGTGCTGGCTGGTGAGAGGTTTCGTTTGCGATCTGGCTGCTCACGCGCTCTCCGTATCGCGCGGCGTTGGCCGCGCCGGTACCGTGGCTGGCTGCCTCGGGCGCGTGCTGCCCTGGGGTGGCTGGCTCTGGCGATCTCAGCGGCCAGCCGTCTCACCCACCGGTGAGTCTCGGCTGGCGGTGTAACCCGTCTATCGTGTTGGAATGGGCTTTGCCGCGATTCTCTCCTCGATCCGGAGTCCGTGCCTCGGCCAGCGGGGCTCCAGCCCCGCGACGGCCTGCGGCGCGCACCTCACGTCACCTGGGCTGGGATTGGCCTCCGGGGAGAGCGTGGCCGCGGTTTCGACGCACCACCTCTGAATAGGAGCGCGCCGGCGACGATCAGGTAGACCAGATAGCTGCCGGCCTCGAGCAACGACGGTCGGGCGCGGTAGCCGACGAGCCCGTTGAGGAATCCGCCCACGAGGGCGTGATCGTCCAGGGCCGACGAGGTGTCCCATACCGTCGGGGACTGCGGAAGGAACCCCATGGCTTCCAGCCTGCCGACACCGGTGCTGAACATGCCGGCGGCCAGGAGCAGCAGCAAGATGGAGGTGACGGCGAAGAACCGCTGCAGGCTCATGTGTCGGCCACCCCGAAAGATGGCCCAGCCGAGCGCCGCCGCCATCGCGAGGCCGAGCACCGCTCCGGTCGCGCTGGCCCAGCTGGACGTGGACGTCGCCTGGCTCAGGAGTCCCCACAGGAAGAGGACCGTCTCGGCCCCCTCGCGAAAGACGCCGGTAAAGGCGATCACGCCGATGATCCACAGGCGGTGGGTCGCTTGCGCCTCGTCGATCTTGCGCTGGACGTCGCCCTTCACGGCCCGGGCGTGCTGCTGCATCCAGTAGCCGTGCCAGGTGAGGACGATCACCGCGATGAAAATCACGCCGAGACCGATCACGTCGGGGCCGAGGTCCAGCAGCGGTCCGGACAGCGCCGTGACGAGCACACCGAGGGCGACGCTGGCGACCACGCCGAGCAGGCCGCCCCGCGTGGCGTAGTGGTAGTGGCGTGCCGCGCCGATCTTGTGGAGGTACGTGTAGACGATGCCCAGGATGAGCGCGGCTTCAAAGCCCTCGCGGAGCGTGACGACGAAGGTGCCGCCCATGAGGCCTCGCGGTCACTCGGCGACGATGCGCCCGGTCGCCTGATGGTTGAAGTCGTCGATGAAGGCGTACGTCCCGGGCTTGAGCGCGCGAATCCGCACGTTGACGGTCTTCCCAGCCGGCACGACCTTTTCGACGCGGAGGTCCTTGCTCTCGAACTCCGCCGCCTTCGCCCCCTTGTTCGTGATGACGAGCACGAACGGGGCGTTGGCCTTGACCTTCACCTCGCTGGGCTGGAACTGGCTCTTGTCGATGCTCAGGGGGATTTCCGGAGGCGCGTCCGCTGCCGACGCCGCCGGGACGATCACGAGGAGCGAGGCGACGACACCGGCCACGAGGAGTAGGATCCGGCTGCGCATGCTTCCCTCCGCCCCGAAGCTTTAGGTACCCATCCTGCGTGAATTAGGATGACCTAATCCGAGGGGGCTGTCAACGGCCCCTCGCCACAGGCGGCGTGACGGGCCACGCGGGCCTTGCTACCATGGCGCCCGTCCGGCGGCGCAGCGCGGACGACGACGTCGGCACACCGGGAGGACGCTCATGGCGACCGTGATGCCCAAGACCGCCAACTGGTTCACGTACTTTCCCGAGGACTATCGCTGGTCGTCGGCCGTCGGCGGGATCCTCGGCAGCGCGCCCTACGGCGGGAGCGATATCGGTGAGGTCGATCGCGCCGCTCGCTCCCTGCGCAAGCACCTCGGTGACAACGCGGCGTGGTTCGAGGCGTGGCGCGCCGAGGGCGATCGCGTGGCCGAGCTGGCGCGCGCCGCCGAGCGGCAGCGCCGGCGGTTCACGGCCGCGGGCGCCTACCTGCGCGCGTGCAACTACTATCAGATGGCCGAGCGCTTCCGGACGCCGAAGGACCCGAAGGCCCTCGAGACCTATCGCGAGGGCGTCGAGTGCTTTCACCGCTTCGCCCGCCTCACCGACCGGCCGCGCATCGAGGTAGTCGAGGTGCCCTTCGCGGACGGCAGTCTCCCCAGCTACTTCGTGCACGCCGAAAACACCGATGTCGCCCGCCGGCCGTGCGTGGTCTTCTTCGACGGCGTCGTGCAGCGGATGCGCTGCGCGTTTCTCCTGACCCACGGCGCCGAGGACGAGCAGGTCCCCATGGCCGACGCGCAGGCCCTGTTCGACGCGGTCGGCTCTCGGGACAAGACCTTCCGCGTCTTCACGGCCGAGGAAGGAGGCGCCCAGCACTGCCAGCGCGACTACCTGACCCACGGAGCCTCGGTGATCTTCGACTGGCTCGCCGAGAAGCTCTGACGATATTTCCAGGGATGGCACGACGACGGAGGGAGTGGGAGGCCAGATGATCACGGCCACCGTGCGCTACAAGCTACCGCCGCACATCGACTACGCCTCCTGCCGAGCGCACTTTCACACCATCGCGCCCGGGTTCCGTCAGGTGAAGGGGTTGATCAGCAAGCACTTCATCTGGAGCGAGAGCGGCTGGGCGGGGGGTGTCTACCAGTGGGAGAGGCTCGAGGACGCCAAGAGCTTCTACGGCGGGTCGTGGCTCGACGGCATCGTCGAGCGATACGGCATGCACCCGCACATCGAGTTCTACGAGGTGTTCGCCCTGACCGACAACGCACGCGGCACCGTCGAGCTGTTCACGTCGTCGGGCCAGACCGTCGGGGTCAGCGCTTCGGCGTGACGGATGCCGGGCGAGCCGTGCAGAGGTCCCGTGTCCACCAACCCAGAGGCGATCCCGGAGGGCGAGCCATGGAAGTCATCGACCTGAAAGCGGCGCAGGAGTTCTCACCGCACCGCCACGTGCACAAGAGCCTGACCGCGACGCCGCGGAGCGACATCACGATCGCGTGCTGGGAGCCCGGCCAGACCTCGCCGATCCACTGCCACCCCGGCGCCGACGAGATCTACCACGTCATGGAAGGACGCGGGCTCTTCAGCGACGGGCGCACGGAGCGACGGCTCGGTCCCGGAGACACCGTGATCTTTCCCGCCGGCGAGGTGCACCAGGTCACGGCGCTGACGCGGATGGTCCTCTACCGCGTGCAGGCGGGCGCCGACCGCCACCCGGAATCCCTAGACACCTGGCCGGCTGGCCGCTGAAGCGCATCAGAGGCATCGAACAACGCCACGGGTTGCCGGAGCGACCCGCCCCTGGGGGGCCCACGGGTTGATACGGAGCGATCCGCCCCGGAGGGTCCACGGGTTGACGGAGCGAGACCCGCCCCGGGGGGTGCGGGGGGCCATGTCGGGGCCCCCCACGTCTAATAACGGTGGATTCCGGCGCCCGTCACGAAGTCGTAGAGGTTGGCGACGTTCAGCTTCATGACGTTCGGCGCCATGCCGTCCTGCCCGACGTCCATCGGGTACCGGTCCGTCATCGCCGTGAGCTCGGCTACGCACCGCTCCTTGGTCATCCCGCGCTCGACGCCCCGGCGACGGACGTAGTCCACCCATTCACGGATAAATGCGCCTTGCTCGTCCAGATAGCGCTTGTCGCACACCGGGCCGTGACCCGGGACGAACATGTCCTCACGCAGGCCGCGTAGCGATTCCAGCGCCTCGAGCCAGAGGTTCGGGTCGGCTTCCTGGAGCCAGGTGTGGACCTTGCAAAAGATGTTGTCGCTGGTGAAGACGACACCCTCTTCTTCGACGATCACGGCCGCCTGGTAGGCGGTGTGGCCGGGCATGTGGACCAGGCGGAACGTGTGGTCGCCCACGTGGAGCTTCATCTCGCTCTGAAACGTGATGACGGGAGCGTTGGGCCGGTAGCCCTCCAGGAGCTTCGGCTCCTCAGGCCCGAACGAGGCCACGCGAGCGACGTGCGCCGCCAGGTCGGTTCCGAGGATCCGGGCCCTCACGCCTTCGTGAGCGACCACCGGAGCGTCGAAGAAGGCGTTGCCGGTCCAGTGGTCGCCGTGGGGCTCGGTGTTCAGTAGCGGAGCCGGCCGCGCCGCTCGACCTCCGCTTTGAGCCGCAGGGCGTCGCTGGGCTTGTGCGGACTGTCGATCATCACGATGCCGTCTGAGGTAGTGACGATCCCGTGGTTGGAGCCGCGTAGCTCGGTCTCGACGAACACGTTCTTGGTCAGCTGTTTCATGGCTTCATGGCTTCCCTCGTCTCGCGTGGTCGGGCGCATCCGACAGGCTATGTTATCGTCGGGCGCGCGGCAAGACGTCGGACCATGGCGGGAGCATGACGATGATTCAAGGAGGGACTCAAGCAATGTCGTACAAGCTACTGAGCTACCAGTCGGATCGGACTGCGCGCGCGGGCGTGCTTGTGGGCGACACCGTGTACGATGCGGCAAAGCTGACACACGCCGCCACCCATACGAGCGTGCTCGGTGTGCTCGAGGACTGGGGCCGAGCCAGCCGGCTCCTGGCTCAGGGTGCCAAGCACATCGCGTCTGGCAAGGGGCGCGCAAAGGGCGTGCCGCTCAAAAGTGCGCGGCTGCTGGCACCGGTGCTGTACCCGGGCAACATCTACTGCGCCGGCGCGAACTACACCGATCACATGGCCGAGATGGCGCGGGCCCAGGGCCAGCCACCCGGGCCGACAATGAAAGAGCTGGGGGAACAGCCCTGGCACTTCGTCAAGACTTCGAGGAGCTCGGTGGTGGGGCCCGGCGCTCGGGTCAAGCTGCCGGTCTACTCGCAGATGGTCGACTGGGAGGTCGAGCTCGCCGCCGTGATCGGCAAGGTCGCGAGAGACGTGCCGGTCGAGAAGGCGCTCGCGTACGTCGCCGGCTACACGATCGCCAACGATCTCTCGGCGCGGGACGTCATGAGGCGCGACAAGAATCCCGCGACCTCCCCGTTCCACTACGATTGGCTCGGCCAGAAGTGCTTCGACGGCTCCTGCCCGCTCGGGCCATGGATCGTGCCCGCCGGGGACGTCCGCGATCCTCAGAACCTCGGACTGAAGCTCTGGGTGAACGACACGCTGATGCAGGATTCCAACACGAGCAGGATGATCTTCGACACCGCCGAGCAGATCGCCATGCTGTCGTCGCGCGTGACGCTGCAACCGGGCGACCTCATCTTGACCGGGACCCCGGCCGGCGTGGGGATGCCGCGGCGGCTGTTCCTGAAGGCCGGGGACAGGGTGAAGTTGTGGATCGAGCGCATCGGCGAATTGAGCCACACGATGGCCGGCTGAGCCGATGAGCGAGACCGACCGGGAGCCCTACGTCGGCCGCCCGCTCAAGCGGACCGAAGATCCCAAGCTCATCACGGGCCGCGGGCAATACGTCGAGGACATCACGCTGCCCGCTCTCGCGCACCTCGCGTTTCTCCGGAGTCCGCACGCCCACGCCCGCGTGACCGCGCTCAGGACTGACGCGGCTCGGCAGGCGCCGGGCGTGGTCCGCGTCGCGACGGCGAAGGACCTCGGCTCGCTGCGGCCCCTTCCCTTTATGGCGACGCTGCCCGGGCTGAAGCAAGCACCGTGTCCGTACCTGGCCGACGCCGTCGTCGACTCGACCGGCGTGCCGGTGGCCGCGGTCGTCGCCGAGAGCGCGTCGCTGGCCCGCGACGCCACCGAGCTGATCGAGGTCGAGTACGAGCCTCTCGCGCCGATCGCCGATCCCGAGCGTGGGCTGGAGCCCGGCGCTCCCCTCGCCCACGCCGAGCTCGGGACGAACCAGGCCTTCAGCTGGCCGCTCAAGGGCGGCGACGTCGACGGGGCGTTCGGCAGGGCTGCCCACATCGTGAAGGTGCGCCTCGACCACAACCGGCTCGCCGGAGCGCCGATGGAGCCGCGGGGTGTCCTGGCGCGCTACGACGCCGGCAGCGACGAGCTCACGTTGTGGCTGACGACGCAGAACCCCTTCCTGTCGCGGGCCGACCTCGCGGTGGTGCTCGGCTTCCCGGAGCACAAGCTGCGCGTGATCGCGCCGGATGTCGGCGGTGGCTTCGGGGTGAAGGGCCCGCTCTACCGCGAGGAGATCGTCGCGGCAGCGCTCGCACGCGAGCTCGGCCGTCCCATCCGCTGGATGTCCACGCGCACGGAGGATCTGCTCACGACGATCCAGGCGCGGGCGGCTGTCTCTGAAGCCGAGGGGGCCGTGACCGCCGAGGGAGAAGTCATCGGGCTCAGGGCTCGGGCTGTCTTCGACCTCGGGGCCCATCTGCTGTCGCTGTCGCTCGTGCCGCCGATGTCCGCCTCGACCCACATCTTCGGACCCTATCGGATCCAGAACGCCGAGCTCCTGAGCATCGGGGTCTACACGAACACCGCGCCGACCGGGCCCTATCGAGGATCGGGGCGGCCCGTCGGCGTCTATCTCATCGAGCGCCTCATGGACGAGGCCGCCCGGGCCACCAACCTCGATCCCGTCGAGATCCGCCGACGCAACTTTGTTCCGCCCGAAGCGTTCCCCCACCGCACGCCGTTCGGCGTCGCCTACGACTCCGGGAACTACGCTCGCGCGCTCGATCGCGTCGTGGAGTTGGCGGACTATCAGGGATTGCGTCGAGAGCAGGCCGCGGTGCGCGAGCGCGGAGAGATCATGGGAATCGGCGTCGCGGCCTATGTCGAATCCACCAACGTGCTGGGGTGGGAGAGCGGCGTCGTGCGAGTGGAGCGGAGCGGTAAGGTCACCGCCGTCACGGGCTCGAGCCCGCACGGACAGGGACACGAGACGACCTTCGCCCAGATCATCGCCGACCAGCTCGGTGTCGCCCATGACGACGTAATCGTTCGCCACGGCGACACGCTGGGCGCGCCCCAGGCGATCGGCACGTTCGGCAGCCGCAGCGCCGGCCTCGGCGGAAGCGCGCTGGCTCAAGCCGCCGCGGAAGTCAGAGACAAGGGCCGTCGGCTCGCGGCCCGGCTTCTCGAGGCGAGCCCCCAGGATCTGCAGCTCGTGCGCGGGGGCTTTCAGGTGAAGGGCGTGCCCGAAAAGATCGTCGGGTGGGACCGGGTCGGTGAGTTCGCGCATCGCGGGATGGGCCTGCCGCCCCAGGAGACGCCGGGGCTCGAAGCGACGGTGTTCTTCCGCCAGGACCACCCGTCCTGGAGCTTCGGCGCCGGCATGGCCGTCGTTCGAGTGGCTCGGGATACCGGCCAGGTCCGTCTCGAGCGGTTCATCGCCGTCGACGATTGTGGCAACGCGATCAATCCACTGCTCGTCGAGGGACAGATCGTCGGCGGCTTCGCTCAGGGACTCGGTCAGACGCTCCTGGAGCGCATCGCGTACGGCGAGGACGGTCAGCTGCTCACGGGAAGCTTCATGGAGTACGCGATCCCGCGCGCCGACGACATGCCCGAGCTGGTCGTCGACCGCACCGTCACGCCGTCTCCCCTCAACCCGCTCGGAGTGAAAGGCGTGGGCGAGGGCAGCGCCTGCGTGGCGCCTCCCGCGATCGTGAACGCCGTCGTCGATGCGCTGTCGCCCTTCGGCGTCCGCCACGTCGACATCCCGCTCACGGCCGAGAAGATCTGGCGTGCGATCGCTACCGGGCGGGCGGAATGATGGGCAGGAGAACGTGCGACGGCCGCCCCGGACCGCAATGGATCGTGACCTTCTTGCCGAAGATCTCCGGCGGACGGTCGCGCGGATCGCTGTGCTGGAACGGCCCGACACCGGTGAAGACCGCGCCGAGCGTCCCCAGCCCCGTCGACGGCCCGCCGGGATACTCGTAGTCGCGTCCGCGCACGGTGAGGCCGATCCGGTAGCCCGCCGGCGCCACGATCGAGGTCGGCCAGATCTCGACGTCCAGCTCGTACACCTTCCCGGGGATGAGTGGCTGCTTCTCGTCGTGGGTGTGGTACGGGCGATACGGCAGCGTCAGCTTCGGGTCGAGCTTTCGATGCGAGGCCCGGAGCCATCCCTGAGCGATCGGCGTGTGCGGATCGAGCGCGCCCTGGAACACGACCTCTCGCATGTTCGGGGTCACTACGCGCACGATCAGAAAGAGGTCGGCGTCCGTCGTCTGGGACGACACGTAGAGCTTGGCCGCGATCGGGCCCGTGATCTCGATCTCCTTCGGCACGGGCGGCGTGAGGAAGGTGACGCCCTCGCCGAGCCCGTCGTAGGCCACGCCGCCCCGGCGGGCGATGGGTGTCCGGCTCAAGCTCTGGTCGGCCGGGCTCAGATAGAGCTTGGTCCAGCGCGTGCGCGCGAGCGGCCATTCCTTCTCGTGCCGCTCGACGAACTGCTCACCGGGGTGGCGGACCTGCAGCACGACCTTCGGCTGCTTCTTCCATCCCGTGTCTTCGCCCTTCAAGAAGTGGCCGAAGAACTTCTTCTGAAGGGCCACACCGTAGTCCGTGTAGAAGTGAGTCCAGTGCTCGATGCCGTGCACCTCGAGCCACTTCTGCTTCGACGCCGCGCGCACGAATCCCTCGAAGTTGCCCCGGGGATGCAGGCCCTGCCCGCCCCAGTTGGCCGCCGAGAAGAGCGGCACCGTGACCCGCGACCAGTCGGGCATGCGCGAGCGCCAGTACTCGTCGCTGGCGAGCGGATTCTTCCAGCAGTCCTCGTAGAAATCGCGGCGGTTGCCGCCGAGCTCCTCCTCGGTCAAGGTCGGCAGCCCGGAGACCCAGTCGCCGTTCATCCGGCTCCGGAACCCCTTGGTGCCGCGACCGTGCTGGACCCGGATGACCTGCGAGGGGAACCACGCCTTCCCGAACGTACAGAGGATGCCGCCGTGGTGACTGAGATCACGGTAGTGGTCGGCCGCGCCCTCCCAGATGCAGATGGCGGCCAGGTGCGGTGGCTGGAGTGCGGCGACCTGCCACTGGTTCATCGCGTAGTAGGAGATGCCGTTGAGCCCGATCTTGCCGGAGCTCCAGGGTTGCGCGGCCGCCCACTCGATGCAATGAGAGAGGTCCTGCGCCTCGCGGGCTGACCAGATGTCGAGATGACCCGGCGAGCGCCCGGCGCCGCGCGAGTCCACGCGGACACAGGCGTAGCCGTCCGGCACCCACTTCTCGGGGTCGACCACTTCCCAGTTCTGGTACTTGTTCGTGGAGCCGGCGGCGACGTCCGGATGCTCGGCGGTCATCCGGCGCCACTGATCGGTGTAGAGGTCTTCGAAGTGGAGCCACTTGCCGTAGGGACCGTAGGTCAGGATGACCGGGCACTTGCCCGCCGGGATGGGACGAAAGACGTCGGCGCGCAGGACGAGGCCGTCGTCCATGCGGATGGGAACGTCCCAGTCGATGCGCATCCCGTCGCGAATCTCACTGGTGAAGTCGGTCATGGGCGAGAAGTCGGCTGGGCGGCACCCGCCACCAGCACCGCGCGCCCGGTCTGGGCCGACTCGACGATCGCCTCCAGCACGGCGATGTTCGCCGTCGCCTCCTCACCGCCGACCTCCGGCTTCTTTCCGTCTCTCACGCAGCACGCGAGCTCGGCCAGCTCTTCGACCAGCGGGTCGACCGCCGTCAGCGGCACCGCCGTCAGCTCGGGCTGGCCACGCCGCGCCAGGAACAGACGCGCACCGTCCGCTTCGCTCCACGCCTGGGCTTCGGTGCCGTGCAGCGTGATGACCGCCGTGCGGTTCGCGTGCACCCACGACGTGCCGAGATAGCCGAGGCTGCCCGAGGCGAATTCGAAGAGGATGGAGGTCGCGTCGTCGATCTCCACGCCCGTGAGCGCCACTCGTCGCACGAAGGCCGTCACGCGGGCGATGGGGCCGAGAAGATACTGGTAGGTGTCGACGTGGTGAATCCCGAGATTGGTCATGGGTCCGCCCGGCGTCTCGGCGCGGACCGTGCGCCACATACCCGGCTTGAGCGTGAAGCCGATGTCAGCCGAGAAGTTGCCCTCGATCTGAGCGGCGCGCCCCAAGGTCCCGTCGTCGAGGAGCCGCTTGAGCGCGCGGCTGGCCGCCTGGCGTCGACGCTGGTGACCGACGGCGAGGACGACACGGGCCCGGCGGCATGCCTCCGTGGCGCGCCGCGCCTCGGCGAGCGTCAGGGTGAACGGCTTGTCGACGAACACGTGCTTTCCGGCCTCGGCCGCGGCGACTACCTGCTCGGCGTGCAGCGAGTGCGGTGTCGTGATGAGCACGCCCTCCACTTCGGGATCGGCCAGGACCGCCTCGAAGCTCGGCAGAGCCCGACACCCGTAGGTCTTGGCGAAGGCCGCACGGCTGTCGGCCGAGCGACTGGTACAAGCCGCGATGGCGAGCCCGGTCCCGCGCCCCGCCGCGTCGGCCAGCACGCGTCCCCAGCCGCCGACGCCGACCGCCGCCACTCGTACCGGTGTCACGGTGCCTCCCGCTCAGCGCGCCATGGGGACGCGAGGAGTCGTGGTCTCATCCTCGTCCTTGACGGCCGCCGCCGAGATCGAGGACGAAGTCGAACGTTCCCGTCTTGCCGTCGGACGCGTCCTTCACCTTCAGGACCAGATCGCGATTGAAGATGGGATCTCGGGCGTTGCCGGCCTCGCCGGGAAAGTAGAGCTGGGTCGTGAGCACCGGCCGGTTGGGCGCCTGCACCTTCAAGTGGAAATGGCGCGTCCGCCCGACGTAGATCCCCGGCACGATCGTCTCGAGGCGATAGCGTCCCTGGTCGTCGGTGAACTGATGGCCGCGGAGCCGGTAGCCGGCGTTGTCGTAGGTACCGCGGTCGTCGGCGTGCCAGACGTCGATCAACGCGCGTGGGACTGGCTGGCAGCTCGTGGACAGGACCACGCCCGTCACCACGATCTTCGCCCCACCGATCCCGGGCTCGAGGAGCGACGAGCGCAGCGGCGAGTCAGGCTTGAAGTAGGGCCCCTCGGTCTGCCGGGCCGTCGGCTGAGGCTCGTCGGCGCAGCTCGGCGTCGGCCGGAGCGGCTGCGTCTGGGCGACCGCTGCCCGGGCCGCCGCCACGAGCGCGGTCGACATCACGGCGGCGGCGCTCAGGAACTGGCGACGCGAGGTCGGCGCGGGCCTAAAACATGCCATTGGAGTGGGCCGCGGTTTTCCTCATGGGTTCTCCCCTCCTGCGTCGGTTTCCGACACCTACCCTAGAGACTGGCTCTGTCCTCTGTCAATCCACGACCGCGGCGTCAAAACCGGCTGGCCTCCACCCCGGGGGTCGCGTTACGATCACGGCCAGTGAGAATGGAGGCACCGGGATGAACATCTTCAAGGCCCTGGCGGTCAAGGACGTCGACGAGGCGACCAAGGCGATTCCCCTGATCGACGCCGGACCCGCGTTTCGCGCGGAGACGGGGGCGCTCGAGGCCGTGGCGCAGCAGGTCCGACGCGCCTGCGAGACCGTCGGGTTCTTCTACCTGGCCGGCCACGGGGTGCCGCAAGCGCTGATCGACGCCGCGTTCGCGGCGTCGCGCGAGTTTCACGCGATGCCGCTCCCCGCCAAGCGCTCGCTCAAGATCAACGAGAACAACATCGGCTACCTTGCGGTGAACGAGAGCATGCAGCGGCACTCGACCGTCCACAAGGCGACTCGGCCGAACTTCAACGAGAGCTTCTTCATCAGCCACGACCGGCCCGCCGATCACCCGGACGTCGTCGCCGGCACGCCGCTCCGGGGTCGAAACCAGTGGCCCGACGGCCACGCGAAGATGCGGGCCACCATGGTCGCGTACTTCAAGACGCTCGAGGCGCTCGGCCAGCGCCTGCTCCCGGTGCTCGCGCGCGCTCTCGGCATGCCGACGGATCACTTCGCCCCGTTCTTCCGGAACGAGGCGCACATCAACCTGCGCTTTCTGCACTACCCGTCCCAGGAGACGGACGACGACGAGCAGTTCGGGCAGGGCCCTCACACGGACAACTCCTTCATCACCATGCTCGCGCGGGAGGATGTGCCGGGCCTCGCCGTCCGCCTCCCGAGCGGCGAGTGGATGGCGCCACCGGTGATCCCCGGGACCCTTCTCGTGAATCTCGGCAACATCATGAAGCGGTGGTCGAACGACCGGTTCCTCTCGACGCCGCACGGCGTGCTGAACGAGTCGGGGACCGACCGGTACTCGATCGCGTTCTTCTACAGCCCGAACGTCGAGGCAATCATCGAGTGCTTGCCGACCTGTGCCGACGCCACGAGTCCGGCCCGCTATCCTCGTGCCGTCTACGGCGACCTGGTGCTGGAGTTCTACAACGCCAACTACTTCCACCGGAAGGACTATGCGGGCGCCGAGAACGCGTCGGAACGCGCTGCGAGCGCGTCGGAGCGCGCCGAGACCGCCGCCGGAAGCTGACGGCTGCCGCTCACCGGGCGGCCGTCGACCACTGGTCGATCTGGATGCGTCCGACCAGCGAGTGCTTGCCGCCACCTTCGGGCTTGAAGACCGACGCCTCACCTTCCTTGATCTCGAACCAGTCTTTGCCGAATGCGTCGAGGATGTTCGGCTTGTGCGTGATGATCAAGGTGTTCGTGCCGGGGTCCGGCGTGGCCGCGACCATCTGGCGCAGCGCTTGCGTCCGGCGGGTGTTCTCGTTGGGGCTCACGACCTGCCCGCCCTCGGTCACGTCGAGCGTCGCCTGGGGCTCCTTGCCGCTGATCAGGCGAGCCGTCTCGACCGCGCGGTAGAACCGGCTCGAGTACGACTTGCCGATCGGGACGCCGGCCCGGCGGAACGCGTCGCCGACCGCCTTCGCGTCGGCACGGCCCTTGTCGTTCAGCTGGCGCTGCTTGGCCACGTTATCGAGATTCAAAGGATCGGTGTCGGCCTGGTCGGGATGCGTGGCGCCGTGGCGGAACACGATGACGTAGCCGCCGGCGCGCAGCGCCCGCAGCACGTCCTCGAGCGCGGTGGGCGTCTGCCCCCAGGCGGTTCCGACGAGCAGCCCCACCAGCACAAGGCTCAGCGCGCGCAGTCCGTTCGTCATGGGGTGTTCTCCTTCGCGGAGCGAAGCGCTACTCGTCGTCGTGCTTGATCTGCTGCGCCAGGTAGTTGCCTTCACCGGTCTGCGCGATCAACGTCACCTGGGCCTCGATCCAGTTGGCGTGCTTCTCCTCGGCCTCGAGGATGTCCTCGAGGAGGTCGCGGGTCCCGTTGTCGCCGAGCCCCCGGGCGACCTCGATCCCCGCGTTCAAGGCTCGGATCGCGGACCGCTCGACCTCGAGGTCGAGCCGCAGCTGCTCCGGTACCGTCTCGCCGACGTTCACCTTGCCGAGCCGCTGCACGTTCGGCACGCCTTCGAGGTAGAGGATCCGCTCGATGAGCTTGTCGGCGTGACGCATCTCGCCCAGCGATTCCTCGCGGAGTTTCTTCCACAGACGCTCGTAGCCCCAGTTCTCACACATCCGACCGTGAATGAAATACTGGTTGATCGCGGTGAGCTCGGCCGTGAGGATGTCGTTCAGGAGGGTGATGACCTGCTCGTGGCCGCGCATGAAGGTC
Source organism: Candidatus Rokuibacteriota bacterium (assembly GCA_003220535.1). Taxonomy (GTDB): domain Bacteria; phylum Methylomirabilota; class Methylomirabilia; order Rokubacteriales; family CSP1-6; genus AR31. The sequence goes on along the minus strand of QHSU01000054.1, from coordinate 268,494 downwards.
CTCCAATGGCGAGGTGGGGTCGCAGTGCGCGGCCACTATAGCTCGCGTCCCGGGCCTCATCAAGCAGCGCATCCAGGATCGACGCGCAGCTCCCGCAGTCGGCGCCCGCGCCGCAGGTCGCGGCCAGCCGCTCGCGCGTGTCGCCGCCGCGCTCGATCATCGCCAGAATCGCGTGGTCCGCGAGGCCTCGACAGAGACAAACGATCATGTCGCCGCTCTCTCCTCTCGCGCGCTCCGACGCGGGCCTAGCGGTACCCGGCGCGATCGGCGAGCCGCGTCGCGGCCGCCTGGAACTCGCCGGCGGAGGCGATGTCGATGTCGTCCTGCTTGAACTTGCCCCATTTCGCCACCAGCGCCGAGCGTCACGCGGACGGCCGGACGGCGAACTCTGCTCTGTCGCATTGGGGCTCCTCTTCGATCGGCCCCATGAGGATAGCAAATCTTAAAAAGGTATGTCCACGATATTTCCTGAATTAGGTCACCCTAATAACAGTCTGATCGCGCCTGATTTTGCGCGCGGGCAGGGTCCACGTATAGTCGCGCCATGCGGGACTCCGCCGGGTGGACGGACGGCGTCGAGCTCCAGCCGCTCGCGTTGGGGGAAGCGGACGGAGATGTGTGTCTGCTCGACGTGACACGATTGGAGAACACGGAAGGGGCGGCGTCCCGCTTCCTGACGCCCGTCGAGCTCGCGGAATACGCGGAGCTGCGTCATCCGCTGCGCCGTCGGGAGTGGCTGGGCGCCCGGATCTGTCTCAAGACCATGCTGCTACGGTGTCGTCGAGTCGGCGACCCGCTGGAGTGCGCGATCGTCAAGGACCTGCGGGGGCGGCCCCGGCTCTTCTCCTGCGCTCCGGCGTCGACCGCGAGCGAGCTGTACGACTGCTCGCTCTCTCACAAGGGACGTTTCGCCGGTGCCTGCGTCGCGCGGGCGACCGGCACGATGGTCGGGTTCGACATCGAGGCCGTGTCGCCGCGCCTCCTGACGATGTCCGGGGCATTCGCCAACGACCGCGACGTCCTGATCTCCGCGCAGCCGACCGAGGAGCGCCTGGCGATTCTCTGGGCGTTGAAGGAGGCGTGCGCGAAGGCGGTGGGCAGCGGCCTCGGCATGGCGCTCCGGGACGTGATCTGCCAGGAGACGGGCCCCGGCCGCCACCGAGTCGTGACCGCCGACGGGCTCGAGTTCCGAGCGCGGCACATCGTGCACGATGGGTATGTCGTCGCGTTGTGCGTCAGAGAGAATCGGCCCGCAGGAGCGTGAGCGCGGTCACCGGCCGGCGGGCCCCCTGCGTCAGGCCCGTCGTCCGCCCGTCATCATCCGGAGGAACGCGGGCGACAGCCGCGGGTCGAGCGTGTCGCGGATACCGTCGCCCAGCAGGTTGAAAGCGAGCACGGTGACGGTGATGGCCAGGCCCGGGAAGAAGGCCAGCCACCACGGGGGCACGAGCGCGGTGATCGAGTCGGCCAGCATGTTGCCCCAGGTCGGCGTGGGCGGCGGGACGCCGACGCCCAGGAAGCCGAGCGCGGCCTCGATGACGATCGCGACGCCCAGGTGGGTCGTGGCGAGCACGAGGTAGGGCGCGACGCACTGGGGCAGGACGTGGAAGGTCATGACCCGCAACGCGGAGGCCCCGCTCGCCCTCCCCGCCTCGACGTAGGGCATCTCGCGCACCGACAGGGCTACCGAGCGGATGACGCGCCCGCCGAACGGGATGCGCGTGATGGCGATCGCGAAGATCACGGCGGACAACCCGGTGCCGATCGCCATGGAGATGGCCATGGCGAGGATCAGGTCGGGGAACGACTGGAGGATCTCCATGATACGCTGACTCACGAGGTCGAAGCGCCCACGCAAGTAGCCGCACGCGACGCCCCAGAGCGAGCCCACCGTCGTACCCAAGATCACGGCGGAGAACGCCACGAACAGCGAGGTGCGAGCGCCGTAGATCACGCGGCTCAGGGTGTCGCGGCCGACCTGGTCCGTGCCCAGGAGACTCTGAGCGTCGGGCGGTTTGTTCATGCGCCGGAAGTCCGCCTTGAGGGGATCGCGCGGCGCGAGCAACGGGGCCGCGACCGCGACGATGATGATCAGGACGCCGACGAAGCCGCCGATCGCGGACAGCGTGTTGCGGCGGGCGAAGCGGACCAGCTCGACGACCGCGGCTCCCGCCATAGACTCGCCTCGGCCGCCCGCCACCTGCGGCGCCGGCCGTCCTGCGGCTCGCACGACCATCAGCCGTACCGGATGCGCGGGTCGAGCCACGCGTAGCTGAGGTCGACGAACACGTTGACGACGACGAAGATCACGGCGTAGAGGAGCACGAGGTTCTGCACCACGATGATGTCGCGCTCGATCACGGCGATGACGAGCGCACGCCCGAGGCCCGGTACGCCGAACGCCTGCTCGACCGCCACCGAGCCACCCAGTACGAAGCCGAGCAGCACCCCGGAGATGGTGATGACCGGCAGGAGCGCGTTGGGCAGAGCGTGCCGGAGCACGACCAGCCCTTCACGAAGCCCCTTCGCCCGCGCCGTCCGCACGAAGTCCTCGCTGATGACCTCCAGGAGACACGAGCGCGCCATGCGCGCGATGTAGGCCCCCTGCGCCAGTCCCAGGACGATGCCGGGACCGATGACGATCTGTAAGTTCTGCCACGGGTTTTGCCAGAAGTGGACGATGACGATGGGCGCCTTATAGCCGAACCAGAAGAGCAGCGCGAGGACGATGAGCATGCCGAGCCAGAAGCCCGGGATGGCGATGAACAGCACCGACAACGCGCGGGCGACGCCGTCGGACAGGCTGTTCGGCTTGAACGCGCTCAGGATTCCCACCGGAAGGCCGACCAGCCAGGAGACGATGAGGGCCAGCACGCCGATCTCGGCGCTGATCGGCCCGCGATGCGCGATGAGTTCGGCCACGGTGTCGCCCCGGAAGAACGACTTGCCGAGGCGGCCGGCTCCGATGTCGCCGAGCCAGCGAACATACTGCACCGGCAGCGGGTCGCTGAGCCCGAGGTCGGCCATGATGCGCACGCGGTCCGCCGGCCTCATCTGCGCGTGGCCCTCGACACCGAGGATGGCCACGAGCGGATCCCCCGGCAGGATCCGAAGGATCACGAAGACGCTGAGCGAGACGCCGAGCAGCGTGACGGCGGCGTACACCGCCCGGCGCGCCAGATACTTCCGCACGCGCTACGCCAAGATCCGAACGTCTGGGGGTGTGGGGGGCCCTTCGAGGCCCCCCACGTCAATCACGCGAGCCAGACCTGATCCCATCGAACGACGTCGTAAATCCCGAAGTATGTGGACGGATTTTGCCCGTGGACCTTGTTGTTCCAGGCGTCGTAGATCTGCTCGTAGGACACCGGGATGAGCGGCGGGTCCTGCTCGAGGATGTCCTCCGCCTTGCGGACCATCGCCTTGCGTCTGGTGTCGTCCAGCTCGCGTTCGATCTGATTGGCGAGGTCGTGGAAGCCGGGGTTCGTCCAGTACGAGTAGTTCTGAGGGCCGTCCTTGCCGTACCAGGCGCTGAAGTAGTCGGACGGATCCATCAGCGAGGAGACGATGGCGCTGATGCCCAGATCGAAGTTGCCGCCGCCGACTTCGTCGAACCACTGCGAGATCTGCACGACTCTCAGATTGCACTCGATGTTGATGTGTTCCTTGAGCATGGCCTGGATGGCGACCGCCCAGAGCTTGAATGTATTGGCGTCGCGCACCACGAAATCGAGCCCTTTGATGCCCTGGCCGTAGCCCGCCTCCTTCATGAGCCGGCGTGCCTCCTGCACAGCGGGCTTGATGTCCTTCTGATATCCCAGCTTCTTCTCCAGCTCGGCGCGGGGTGTGGACATTTCGTGGAACGGATAGACGAAGCCGCCCACCTGCATCGGCGCGGTGTCCTTTACGACCTCGACCAGGGTATGCCGATCCATCGCGAGGTGCATCGCTCGCCGCACTCGGACGTCAGCGAGCGGCTTTTTCTTCATGTTCATCCAGACGGCCTGGATCACGCTTTGATTGAAGGCCGCCGCCGTCACTCCTTGCATCTCCTTGGCTTTTCGCCAGGACACCGGGTCCAAGAGGCGGGCGTAGTCGAGCTTCCCTGAGAGGAAGGCCGAACCCAGCTCCGCCGAGAACGGCATCATGTGGTAGACCTCGAGCCGATCGACCAGCGGCAGCCCCTTATTCCAGTAGTCCGGATTCCGCTCCATGATCCAGACTTCCTTGTCCTTCCGCGAGACATGCTTGAAGGGTCCGGTCCCCGGGTAGGCCATGACCTGGCGGAGATTGCCCTGGTTCTCGTCGAGAGTCTTCTTCCGCACGATGATGTTCCAACCGCTCGAGAATGCGCCCAGCATGAACGCCTTCGGGCGCGCCTCGGTGAGCCGGAACTCGATCTTGTGCGGGTCGACCACCACGATGTCGCCCACGGTGGCGAACAGCGGCGTGCGCGGGATCACCACGCCCTTTGGCGGCCGCGCGATGCGCTCGTAGGTCGCCTTGACGTCCTCCGCGGTGAAATCGGCGCCGTCGTGGAACTTCACCCCCTTGCGCAGGTGGAAAGTGTACTTCTTGCCGTCGGGGGAGATCTCCCACTTCCAGGCGAGGTCGGGAATGATCGTCTGTCCGTCCTTCGGGCTACGCCGCAGCAGCGTGTCGTACATCGGGCTCTGGGCCCCAATGTTGGCGACCGTGCCGGATTGATGCACGTCGAAGTGAGCGGGGGCCGTGTGGACTCCGTAACGAAGGGTGCCGCCGCGCTTGGCCGCGGGATCGGGCCTCAGGGTGGCGTCCTGCGCGGCGGCGGAGCCGGGTGCCGGCAATCGCGAAGCAATGACCGCGCTCGCACCACCAGCGCCCACCCGCTTGAGGAAAGTCCGCCGATCGACGCTGGCCGGACGCTTCGGATCGCTCGTGTGATCGCTCATGCTCGCCTCCTGTCGGTCAGCCCTCGCCTGCGACACGCCTCGGGGACGTCGAGACCCCGGGACCATAGCAGAAGTCCCCGAAAAGTGCCATCACGCGCCGCGCGGTCAGCGAGGATTCTCGCTGAAATGGCCCGGACTCAGCACGCGCCCGCGAGCTCGGCGCGCACCAGACGCGCGCCCGCCACCAGCGCCTCGAGCTTGGCGACGGCGCGATCGCGCGGCAGATACTTCATGCCGCAGTCCGGCGCCGGGATGAGGCGCTCGGGCGGCACATGGGCGAGCGCCGCGCGGATGCGGCCGGCCACGACGTCCGGCGTCTCGACGCTCGAGTCGCCCAGATCGAGAACGCCGAGGACGATGGTCTTCGACGGCAGCGCCCGGAGGATGGCGCCGTCGAGCCGCGGCTGAGCGGCCTCGATCGAGACGTGGGTCGCCCGGCATCGCTCGAGCTCGGGCAGATACGAATAGCCGCTGGGCTTCTCGCGCACGGTATGCGCGTAGCCGAAGCAGAGGTGCACGACGGTCGGCCCGCCGATGCCGTCGAGCGCACGATCGATCGCCGCCACCCCGTACTCGCGCGCCAGGTCCGGCCAAGCCTGGAGGTACGGCTCGTCGAGCTGCACGAAGTCGGCGCCGGCGGCCTTGAGATCGCGCAGCTCCTCGTTGACGACGGCGGCATACGCCAGCGCCAGGCTCGGCGCGTCCGGGTAGTACTCGTTCTGGGTCAGCGCGCTCAGCGTGAACGGGCCGGGCACGGTGATCTTGATCGGGCGATCCGTCTCGGCTCGCAAGAACGTGGTGTGGCGCGCGAGCACCGACTTGGGGCGCGTGATGGGCCCGACAGCGCGCGGCACCGGGGTCGGGCGTCCGACGCGGCTCATCGCCGTTCCCGGTCGTAGGACATCGAGGCCGGTCAGGGACGGCGCCAGCCAGCTGAAGTAGCTCTCGCGGCGGACCTCGCCGTCGCTGACGATGTCGACACCCGCCCGTTCCATGTCTCGCACCGCCAGCCGAGCTGCATCGTCGTGCGCCAGCTCGCGGAGCTCTTCGGCGACCCGCCAGAGGTTGGGACGCGGGACACGCGGCACGCCCCCGGAGAGCAGCGCCGCCCGGTCGATGAGCCACTCCGGTTGTGGAAAGCTGCCGACCACGGTCGTGGGCAGCAGCGGAAGCGCGTCTCTCTGCGTCACCCCCGTCCGATGTCCTCGGCCCGATCGTGCCGCAGCGGCGCCCGCCGGTCAATCGGGAATCCCCTTGACCAGGCTCCCGAGCCGGGGCAGAGTGCTGGCCACCTTTCGATCGTCCCATCCCGGCCCGAGGCGGCACGCAGTGCGCGCCGCAGGCCGTCGCGGGGCTGGGGCCCCGTCGGCCGAGGCGATAACCAGGAGGTGCAGCATGCGACCAGGGATCCGGAGTGTCCTCGCGGTTCTCGTCGCCAGTGTCCTGATCGGCGTCGTGCTGGGGCCGGACCATGCGGGCGCCCAGCCGAAGCCGATCAAGATCGGCGAGATCAATTCCTACAGCGGTGTCGCCACCGTCTATACGTTTCCATACAAGGAAGGCCTGGCGCTGGCGACCAAGGAGATCAACGACGCCGGCGGTGTCCTCGGCCGGCCGCTCGAGTTCATCCACCGGGACGATAAGCTGAAGCCGGACGAGGCCGTGAAAGCGGCTCGCGAGCTCGTGCTGCAGGACAAGGTCGACTACCTGGCCGGCTGTATCAGCAGCTCGGTCGGCCTGGCGATCTCCGCGTACGCGAAGGACGCCAAGGTCCTCTATTTCGCCACGCACTGCCAGACCTCGCGGCTCACCTGGGACGACGGCCACCGGTACATCGCGCACACCACCAACAACGTGAACCAGTACGTACGCGTGGCCGCGAAGAAGGCGTCGACACTCCCGATCAAGAAGTGGGCGAACATCTCGCCGGACTACGAGTACGGCCACAACATGTGGGAGGAATTCTCCACGTACCTCAAGAAGCTCAAGCCGGACGTGGAGTTCGTCCAGCTGAACTGGCCGAAGCTCGGCGAGACCGACCACAGCTCGTACATCACGGCGCTGCTGCAGTCGGGCGCCGAGGGGCTGTTCAGCTCGGTCTGGGGCGCCCAGTCGATCGCCTTCGTGAAGCAGGCGCGCCCGTTCGGGCTCTTCGACAAGATGCGCTACGTCGCGCCCTCGGTGGGCAACCCGGACGAGCTCGACCCGCTCGGCAAGGAGGCGCCGGTCGGCGCGATCGCCACGCCGTTCGCGTGGTACGACCCCGGGCTCCACAAGCTCCATCCCAAGCTCGCCGCGTGGACGAAGAAGTACACGGAATGGGCGACGGCGAAGGGCCTCAAGGATCCCCAGCCCAAGCTCGGCGCCTCCTGGGGCTACGCGAGCGCCTACATCATCGCGGAGGCGATCAAGCGAGCGAAGAGCACCGACACGGAGAAGGTCATCGGTGCGTTGAGCGAGGGATTCGAGATGGACTTCCCGTGGGGCAAGGTCATCATGCGGGGCTGCGACCAGCAGGCGCTACCGCCCCAGTGGATCGGCGTCGTGAAGCTCGACGCGCAGGGCAAGCCGATCGCCGCCGATGTCGAGGAGTTCCAGGGCAAGGACGTCGCGCGGAGCTGTGACGAGGTGAAGGAGCTCCGGGCGGCCACGGCGGCCAAGCAGAAGAAGTAGCGGAGTGTGGACCTCCTGACCAGCCTGTTTCCCTGGATCACCAACGGCCCGCTCATCGTCGTCCAGGTGATGAGCGGGCTGTCGGTGGCGATGTTCCTCTTCCTCGTCTCGGTGGGGATGTCGCTGATCTTCGGCGTGACGCGCATCGTGAACCTGGCGCACGGCAGCTTCTACATGGTCGGCGCCTATCTGCTGGTCACGCTGGTAGAGACGCTGCCCCAGCATCCGCTGATGTTCTGGGTCGCGCTCGGCCTGGCGCCGATCGGCGTCGGCCTCCTCGGCGGCGTCATCGAGGTCACGCTCCTGCGACGCATCTACCATCGGGAGCCGCTCCTGCAGCTGACCCTCACCTTCGGCCTGATCCTCGTCATCGGGACCGCCGTGCTGCTCGTGTGGGGGCCCGACAACAAGAGCGTTGCGCGCCCGGACGCGCTGGCGGGCTCGGTACGGATCTTCGGGCAGCCGTTCCCGTCCTACTACCTCGTCGTGCTCGCACTGGCGCCGGCGGTCGCGGTCGCGCTGTGGATCATCTTCTACCGGACGCGCTGGGGCATGCTGATCCGCGCGGCGACCGTCGACCGGGAGATGCTCGGGGCCCTGGGCGTCGACGTCGCCACGCTGTACACCCAGGTCTTCGTGTTCGGGAGCTGGCTGGCCGGGTTCGCCGGCGCGCTCTCGGCGCCGACCGTGGCGGTGGCGCTCGGCATGGACGGCGACGTGCTCACGACCGCGTTCGTGGTCGTGGTCATCGGCGGGCTCGGCAGCTTCGCCGGGAGCTTCATCAGCGCCCTGCTGGTCGGCGAGCTGCAATCGTTCGGGATCCTCGTGTTCCCGGCGGTGTCCATCGTGCTCCTCTTCGCGATCATGGCCGTGGTCCTCATCGTCCGCCCGTGGGGTCTCCTCGGACGGCCGGAGGAATGACCACCGTGCGCGCGGTCGGCTGGCTCGTCGTCCTCGCCGGGCTGCTGGTCCTGCCGCTCGTGCTGCCGAGCTTCCTCGTGGTGGTGATGACCGAGATCGCGATCGTCGGCCTGTTCGCGACGGCATTCAACCTCCTCATGGGCTTCGGGGGCATGGTCTCGTTCGGGCACGCCGCCTACTTCGCCCTCGGCGCCTACGCGGCCGCGCTCCTCGTGAAGCAGGCAGCATGGCCGATGGTGCTCGGCCTCGCCGTCGCCCCGTTCGCGGCGGCCGCCGGCGCCTTGTTCTTCGGCTTTTTCATCGTGCGACTCACCCACACCTACTTCGCCATGCTCTCGCTGGCCTTCGCCCAGATCGTCTTCACGGTGGTCTTCAAGTGGAAGGCGCTCACCGGCGGTGACGACGGCATCCTCAACGTCTGGCCACCCGAAGCGCTGAAGTCACCGCGTGCCTACTGCTACTTCACGTTCGCCGTGGCCGGGCTGGCGATCCTCGCGCTCCACGCGATCGTCGATTCGCCGTTCGGCATGGCACTCCGCGCAATCCGCGAGAATCCCCGTCGCGCCCGTTTCATCGGGGTGAACGTGCGTCGTCACCAGCTCTTCGCGTTCGTCCTGTCCGGCTTCTTCTCGGGTCTGGCCGGCGGGCTCTTCGCCTTCTTCAACGGCAGCGTCTTCCCCGACTTCGCGTATCTGAACAAGTCCTTCGAGCCCCTGGTGGTGGCGCTCCTCGGCGGGATCCAGTCATTCTTCGGTCCGCTGGCCGGGGCGCTGGGCTTCAAGATCCTCGAGACGGTCATCGCGCGCCAGTGGCCCGTGTACTGGCCGCTCTTTCTCGGGACGGCGGTGGTCGTCGTCGTGATCGCTCTACCGCAGGGGTTCGTGGGGCTTCTCCAGAGGCGAGCGTGGCGGACCCCGACGGCGCGCTAGTCCTCCAGACCGTCGGCCTGCGCAAGCATTTCGGCGGCGTCCAGGCCGTGGGCGGCGTGGACCTGGCCGTCCCCGAGGGCGACCTGCGCGCGATCATCGGCCCCAACGGCGCCGGCAAGACGACGCTCTTCAACCTGATCACCGGCGATCTCGCTCACGACTCCGGGCAGATCTTTTTTCGAGGCGAGGACGTCAGCGGCCTGGCGCCCCAGGACCTCTGCCGCCGGGGGCTCGCCCGCACGTTTCAGGTCACCAGCATATTCCGCCGCCTCTCCACGCTCGAGAATGTCCAGACGGCGCTCTTGACGCATCACCGGCGTCATCATGACTTCTTCCGCCCGGCGCGGCGCCTCTACCGCGAGGAGGCGATGATGCTGCTGGATCGGGTCGGCCTCGTCGGGCAGGCGGCCAAGCCAAGCGGGATCCTGGCGCACGGTGATCAGCGCCGGCTCGAGCTGGCGCTGGCGCTCGCGAGCCAGCCGCAGCTGCTGATGCTCGACGAGCCCACGGCCGGGATGGCGCCGCGCGAGCGCCACGAGATCATGGCGCTGGCGGCCTCCATCGCGACCGACGCGAAGCTCACGATCGTCTTCACCGAGCACGACATGGACGTCGTCTTCGCCGTCGCGCGCCGCATCTCCGTCCTGCACCAGGGCGAGGTGATCGCGGACGGCACGCCGCTCGAGGTCCGGGGCGATCCCGAGGTCCAGCGCGTGTACCTCGGTCAGCGGTTCAGGGCCAGACGCTGATGCCGCTTCTCGAGGTGCGCGGCGTCGACGCGTACTACGGCGACAGCCACATCCTCTTCGATCTCGCGCTCGACGTCGCCGAGGGTGAGGTCGTGTGTCTGCTCGGCCGCAACGGCGCCGGCAAGACGACGACGCTCAAGAGCATCATCGGCCTGGTGCCCCCGCGCGCGGGCTGCATCACGCTGCGAGGCCGCGACCTGGCCGGGCTCCCGCCGTTCCGCGTCGCGCGTCTCGGGATCGGCTACGTGCCGGAGGAGCGGCGGATCTTCGGCAACCTGACCATCCGCGAGAATCTGGAGGTGGCGCGGCGCACGTGGGGAAACGGCGCCGGCCAGCCGTGGACCGCCGACCGCGTCTTCGAGCTGTTCCCGCACCTGGCCACGCTCCGCGATCGGCCCGCCGGACGGCTCTCCGGCGGCGAGCAGCAGATGCTCACGATCGCGCGCACGCTCATGGGGAGCCCATCGGTGCTGCTCCTCGACGAGCCCTCGGAGGGGCTGGCGCCCCTCGTCGTCGAGATGCTGGCCGCTCAGCTCGCCCGGCTCAAGGGCACGGGGCTGACGATGCTCGTCGCCGAGCAGAACGTCCACTTCGTGAGCGAGCTGGGCGACCGGGTGTACGTCCTCGAGAAGGGTACGGTGCGCTACCAGGGCACGATGCCGGAGTTCGTCGCGAACGAGGACGTGCGCCGCGCGCACCTCGCGGTGTAGGTCTGAAGGACCGGACGATCACGGTCACGGTCCAGGTCGGGTTGTGCCGGACGAAGCCGTTTTTCCTGCGCGGCGGCGACGATCGTACCGTACGCTGGCTCGATCCGAGGCTACACCAGTGAGGGTCGGTCGGGAGACGACCGGACGAAGCCAGCCGAGCAACGTGAGCGTGTCTTCGAGCTGCCGCGCGACGAGCTGGTGGCCCTCGGGGCTCCAGTGGGAATCGGCGGGGGCGTGGGGCATTCCTCCCGCACGAACCGCGTCGCGCAGCACTCCCGTCAGGTCGAGGCATGCGAGCTCTTCGGTGCGGCAGAAATGCGCGAACAGGTCGGGAAGCGGCCAGAGCGTCCAGTCACGCAGCTCGCCGCCGGGCGACGGCTCGATGAAGTCGCGGTACACCCGGAACTTGATCGGCACGTAGACCAGCAGCAGGTTGACCTCGTGCGCGCGCGTCACCCTCACGGCGTCGCGGAGCGTCTGCTGCGCCCGTTCCCATCGACTCCGCTCGAAATCCGTCCAGGGGAAGGCCGCCTCCGGCGCAAAGAGCACCTTCTGGCCTCGATGGGACCCGGCCCTGACGACGCCGAAATAGGGACAGTAGCTCGGCACCAGCGGGTAGAGCAGGATGCGGAGCTGCGCAGGGGCGTTGCGAACGAGGGACCGACGCCACCAGCCATGCCGAGCCGTCCACGCCTCCGCCCGCCGCTCGCGCGGCGCGAGCAGGGCGTTCTCAAATTCTTGATCGTTGTAGAGGTCGTTTCCCTCAAAGAAGAACCAGATCACGACGCGCGGCTCGAACGGCAGGGCATCCCGCTCGAGCACGATGAGTTCCTGCGCGGTCCCATAGCCGGCGACGCCGAGGTTGGCTACGGGCCGACGGAGGCGAGCCTGCAGGAATCCGGACACGACCTCATCATCCGAGACGTAGGCCCCTTCGACATAGGAGTCGCCGATCAAGACGATGTCCGCCCGCGTGAGCGTCGCCACGTTGCGGTAACCCCGCGGATCGTACGTGACCGTGACCCGATCAGCTCTGGACGCGGGGAGGCCGCACGCGACCTCGACGTCGCTTCGCAGCCGCCCGGAGCCCCGTGCGTTGGGCGTGTGCCGGAACCCCAGATCGGCATCGGATACGTAGTGCTGCTGCTCTCCCCTGAGGGCCTTGAAGACAAGCTCCCAGTGAACGAGCCGGACGGCGGCCGCCATTTCCAGTAGCGTCAGGGCGGCGATGATGCCGAGCGTCAGCGCCGCCACACGCATCACGGCCCGCCGCGGCTGATCGCTCGCGTGGACCACGGCTCCGACGCCGGCGACGTACGTCAACGGCAGGGCCAGCACAAACAGAATGTTGGTGATCGCGGCGCCTTCGACGTTGGCTACCCGCGCCACGAAGGCAAGGACAGCCCACAGGAGCGCTGCGGGCCCCAGCCACAAGACTGCTCTGATAGAACGTCCCAACATCTGCGGAACTCCTCCAGCCGACTTCAGGGGAGTCGCACTCCACTTCAGTCCCTCCGCCAACCCGAGTCGCGAGACTCGATCGGCATCCTGATCTTATCAGGGACCTGCCGCAGGTCTGCCGAGGCGCTGGAACCTGATAGCGCGGCGAAGGCAGCCCGGGCACCTGGTCGGCGGGGCGCGGCTCAGATCGTCCGGACCGCTTCGAGCGCCTTCCAGTCGAACTCGATGCCGTGGCCGGGGAGCACCGGCGCGATGGCGAAGCCCGCCTCGATCCGGAGGGGCTCGGCGATGTACCGGTCCAGGCCGAAGCCGTGGGCCTCCAGGTACGAACGATTCGGTGCCGCCGCCAGGAGGTGGACGGTGAGGTTGTGGGCGCCGTGGGACGTGACCGGGAGGTTGAACGCCTCGGCCAGATGGCAGACCTTCATGAACGCGGTGACGCCGCCGCAGTTCGTCACGTCGGGCTCCGGGAACGTGACGCCGCCGGCGGCGATCAGCTGCCTGAACTCGTAGAGCGTGTGGAGGTTCTCGCCCGCGGCGATGGGCAGCCCGCCCTCGTGGACGATCCTGGCGTGGCCGGGAACGTCGTCGGGGATGGTCGGCTCCTCGAGCCAGAGGGGCGCCGACTCGGCGAGGGCGCGCGCGGCCCGGATCGCCTCGTCGACGCTCCAGCGCATGTTGGCGTCGACCATCAACGGGAACTCCGGGCCGAGGTGCGCGCGCATCGCGCGGACGCGCTCGACGTCCGCGCGGAGCGAGGGACGACCGACCTTCATCTTGATCGCGCGGAAGCCCCGGGCCAGGTTCTCGTCCGTCTGGCGCAGGAGCGCCTCGAGCGAGAAGTCGAGATCGATGCCGCCGGCGTAGCAGGGCACGCGCGGATCGAATCCGCCCAGCACCCGCCAGAGCGGCGCGCCCTGGCGGCGAGCCCTGAGGTCCCACAGCGCGATATCGACCGCGGACATGGCGAGCCCCTGGGCTCCCCCCCGACCGCCGTAGTGGAGCGCCCACCACATGGCCTGCCAGAGGTTCTCAATGAGCTCGGCGTCGCGGCCGACGAGCAGCGGGGCCAGATCGCGCGCCACCAGCGCGTGGACGGCGGCGCCGCCCGTTCCCACGGTGTACGTGTAGCCGACGCCCTCAGCGCCGTCGGCATCGCGCACGCGTGCGGTGACGAGCTCGAATCCCCGGATCGTCCCGTGCGTGCTGTCGGACAGGGCGACCGGCAGCGGAATGCGATAGTGGTCGGCCAGCACCTCGCGGATCAGCACCGGCGCCGGCGACTCACTTGATGGCGTAGGGGTTGATCGGTGTGCCCACCCCGCGAGTCACGGGCAACGGCGAGGCCACGAGCAGGAAGGCGTAGCGCCCGTCGGCGGCGCAGTCCGCCGCCAGCTCCTCGAGGTAGAAGATCTCGCCCAGGGTCAACCCCATGTTCGGGATCGCGCAGATGTGGAAGGGGCTGCGGAACGGCGGTAGCTGCGAGGGCCGCACCTCGACGGCGTAGTTGTCGGCGGCCACCGCGGCGATCTCTTTGGCGTGCATCCACGGTGCGGTGTGCACCGAGACGCCCGGCGAGTCGTCGAGGTCGAAGTGGCGCCAGTCGTTCCGGTCGAGGTAGCGCGACATGTGACCCGTGCGGACCAGGAGAAGGTCGCCACGCCCGACCTCCACCTGCTGAGCCGCGGCGGTCGCGTCGAGATCGGCCGGCGTGATCGCGTAGCCGGGCTCGAGCGCGCGCACGCCTTTCCAGCGCGCGACGTCGAGGAGGACGCCACGGCCGGCGATCCGGCTCGTGGTCTTGTCGATGCTGTTCTTCGCGGTGCCGCTGCTGGTGACGAGAGCGGCGTCGTACCCGTTGTACATCTTCCCCTCGTAGAAGACGTGGGCGAGGCTGTCCCACTGGGTGACGCACTGGAGCGGCATGACGATCCAGTCGTCGGAGCCGCCGTAGCCCTGCATCGCCACGACCTCCGCCGGTGTCTTCGGCGCATCGCCGCCGTCGCGGAACATCGTGTGGATGGGATTGAAGCGCTGGCGGGTCCCGCTCTGCGGGCCCTCGCGCTGGAGCGGAATGCCCAGCGCGAACACCTTGCCGGTCGTGGCGAGCCGGCAGGCGGCGGCGACGGCGTCCGGCGTGATGAAGTTCAGCGTCCCGATCTCGTCGTCCGCGCCCCAGCGGCCCCAGTTCCGCACCTGCATCGCAAGCTTTCGGAGAGCCTCTTCGCTCATGGCCGGCAATCTTACGCCAACCCGTCCGTCCCGGGCTGATAATGTGGCCCGTGACCGCGCGCACGGACCGGCTCCTCCTCGCCAACGCGATCATGGGCCAGTTCCTCACCGGCGTCGCCACGCGGATCTTCATCATCTCGCTTCCCACGCTCGCCAAGGCACTCGACGCCGACATCCTCGCCATCTCCTGGGCGCTGATCGCCTACCAGTTCGCCGGGATCAGCCTCTCAGTCGTCTTCGGCCGGCTCGGCGACATCCACGGGCGGTACGCGATTTACGGGCTCGGATTCGCCATCATGACCGTCAGCTTCCTGCTCTGCGGCCTGGCCCCGAACGCCATGTCTCTGATCGTCTTCCGCTTCATCCAGGGGCTCGGCGCGGCCATGATCGCGTCGGCGACCCGGGTCCTGGCGATGGAGGCGATGCCGGAAGGCTCCGAGGGGCGGGCCAACGGCTACATGACGATGGGCTTTCACGGGGGCCTGCTCATCGGGCCTCCCCTCGGCGGGCTGGTTATCGATCTGTTGAGCTGGCGGTGGATCTTCTTCCTGCTGATTCCGATGGGCGTGACCGGCGTCGTCCTCACGCTGATGCGCGCCCGGCGGCGCCGGCCGGCCCCCGTGGGCCACGCGGCATCGATCGACTACCTCGGCGCGACGCTGCTCATCGCGCTCACGGTCATGCTGACCCTGCTGCTCGACCGCCGCAGCGCCGAGACGATCGGGGCCGAGCGGACCGGCGTCATGGCGCTGGTCTTGGGCGCCACGCTCCTGGGCTTCCTCGCCCACGAGCGCCGGGCGGTCAACCCGGTCATGAACCTGGCACTGTTCAGGATCCGGATGTTCACGTTCAGCAGCCTGAGCCTGCTCCTCCTCGCCACCACCCAGAGCGTGCTCGGGTTCCTGATGCCGTTCTATATCCAGGACGTGCTCCATTTCTCGCCGTCGTTCATGGGCCTCATCTTCCTGGCGGCGCCCGTCTTCACGATCGGCCTGGCGACGGTCAGCGGCCGGCTCACCGACCGGATCGGACCGCGCGTGCCCGCGTCGATCGGCGTGCTGATGACGATGGCGGCCTTCGCCATCGGCCTCTTCCTCCGAATGGACTCGCACTGGATTCTGCCGACGATCATGCTGGGGCTCGTCGGAGTGGGCTCGGGGTTCTTCAACACGCCGAATCAGGCGGCCATCATCGGCTCGGTACCCAGGGAGTATCGCGGCTTCGCGACCGGAATGGTCCAGACGATCTTCGGCGTCTCGACGTTGCTCGGAATCTCGCTGGGCGGCGTGCTCCTGACCCTGGCGTTCCGTTACTACGCGGGGATCGCCGACGCCACGCCGAGCGCGGCGCATCCCCAGGCCTTCGTCGCCGCGATGAGAGTCACGTATCTTGCTTGCCTTGTGCTCCTGGCCGTCGCGCTCCTCGCGTCACAAATGCGCGGCGGCACCAAGATCGTGGCGGCGTCGGGCTCTACCTGATCAGCTGCCGCGCGATGTCCTGGGTCTTGACGAGCTCCGGGAGCAGCTCTTCCGAGTCGATCTGCATCAGCGTGAGCCCGGCCGGCACGACGGCCTGCGGATCGCCGGGCTCGACGCCGACGAAGCGGCTGTTGGTCTGGAGCTCCTTGGCCCAGGCCGCCTGGGCCTCTTTCGTGAGGAGCCAGTTGACGAACACCCTGGCCGCGTTGGGGTGCGGCGGCCGGTTGAGGAGCCAGACAGCGCTGCCGGAGGACTGATAGTCGAGCTCCGCCAGAAGCAGCGTCTTGACGTTCTTGCCGACCCCGTGCGCCTGGAAATCCTGGAGCGCCAGGCCGTTGAGCCCGATGGCGATCGGATAGCGCCCGCGCACCATGAACTCGGTGAGCTGGTTGCGGTCGCGGCTCAGGACCGGCTCTTGATCGACGAGCAGCTGCTTCATGATCCCGTCGCCGAGCTTCAAACGCGCCGCCGTCAGCGGCCAGAAGGTCGAGCCGATCGTACGCGGATCCGAGATCGCGATCCGCCCCTTCCACCTGGGGGCGAGCAGATCCTTCACGCTCCGGAGCTCGCCGTCCTTCACCTGATCGACGTTGACGAAGATACCGACCGAGCGCACGAGCGTGAAGGCGTAGGCCAGGTTCCGGTCGCGGTCGAGGAAGCCGGCATCGAAGCCGCCGCGCCAGCTCGCGTTGTTCCGGGCCTCGGGCGCGACGATCGCAGGCCGCACCGGATCCCAGACGCCTGCCGGCTTCAGGACCTGCAATGCGGTGGTCATCGGCATCGTCGCCACGTCCCAGGTGTAGACCTCCGCCTTCCGCTCCTGGATGAGCCGCGGCGTGAAATCCACCGGCTCGAGGTTCGTGTGGTCGAGCTTGATCTCCGGATAGGCGCGCGTGAAGAGCTTGAACACGCGCGCGTAGCCCTGGCCGGTGAAGGTGTTGACCGCCACCTTGCCCTCTTTCTTCGCGGCGGCGAGCGTTTGCTCCCACTCCGGCGATGCCGGCGCGGCCGTCGCCCGCGCGAGCCGGCCGGAGGCGGCCAGCGCGGCGGCGGCGCTCGCGGCGAGGCTGCGCAGCACGCGCCGCCGCGACAACGGAGTCCCTGGTGGTCTCATCCGAGCACGTGACAACCGTCGCACGGCGCTCTCCTTTAGTTTCGGGGCTTGTGTCGAGAGGCTTCGATCCACCGATCCATCTTGGCTTCCAGGATGCTCAATGGCATCGCGCCGTCCCGGAGCAGCTCGTCGTGGAAGGCGCTCACATCGAACGACGCTCCGAGCGCCGCCTCTGCCTTCTTGCGGATGCCGAGGATCCTGAGCTGGCCGATCTTGTACCCGAGGGCCTGGCCGGGCCACGCCATGTAGCGCTCCACCTCGCGCTCGGCGGTCTCGCGCCGTACACCAAGGTAGTCGATCGCGTGCTCCCGCGTCCACGACAGCTCGTGCAGTCCGACGTCCACGACCAATCGCTTGGCCCGGAACAGCTCGGCGTTGAGCATGCCGAGCTTGTCGTGGCGGCTTGGGTACACGCCGAGCTCGTCGCCCAGGCTCTCCGCGTAGAGCGCCCATCCCTCGCCGAAGGCGTTGTACCAGGCGAGCCGGCGAAACCCGGGCAGGTCGCGGTTCTCACGCTGCAGCGCGGTCTGGAGATGGTGCCCGGGGATGGCCTCGTGGAGAAAGAGGCTGCGCGAGACCGGCATGCCATAGCCTTCCCTGAGCTCGGCCGTGTTCAGGTAAAACACGCCGGAACGTGAGCCGTCGAGCGACGCGGCTTCGTAGCTCGACGGCATCGACGTCTCGCGGAACGCCTCGATCGGGCGGATCTCGAAGCCGGCCCTGGGGAGACGGCCGAACAGCCGGGGCAGCGCGGCGTGCACGGAGGCGCGCAGCTCGGCGTAGCCTTCGAGCAGGTCGTCCACGGTGGCGTACCGGGTCGGCTGCGGGTCGTGGGCGGCCTCGATCTCTCGACGGAGGGAGTCGATCTCGGCCCCGATGCGCTTCACCTCGGCGAGCCCGAGCGCCTGGATCTGGGCGGGCGTCAGCCCGGTCGTGGTCGACGCGCGGACCGCGGATAGGTACATGTCGTGGCCCCCGGGAACATCACCGAGGCCATGCGACGTTCGACATCGCGGCAGGTATTCGTCCTGCATGAACGCCCTGAGCTTCCGGTACGTCGGCACGATCGTGTCCCGGATGGCCCGGAGGTACGTCTCCGTCAAGGCTCGGCGGATCTCGTCGTCGAGCCCCTTCGGAAAGTGCCTGATCGGCTCGTAGAACAGGCTGGCCCGCGGGTCCTCGACGATCTGGGCGTCGAGCTGAGGGATCACCTTGAGCACGACGTCGCGCGGTTGCGTGAGGCCACGCGCCATGCCGGTCCGCATGTTCGCGATCGCCGTATCGACCCACACGACGAACCCGTCGATCCGGCCGAGGAAGTCCTCGTAGTTCCTCGCGGTCCGGAACGGATGCGAGCCTTTTCCGGCGCCGACGATCGGAAACCGACTGGGCCAGCTCCGGCCGACTTGATCGATCGGCAGCAGGTGCCAGGGGAACCTGAGTCGCTCGAGACAGCTCTGGAGCCGGTACTCGAAGATCTCGTACGTCAGGCGCTCCTGGCGATTCAGCGAGGCGCGATCGACGCGTTGCAGGTCCTCATGATACCGGGCGCACAGCGCTTCGAGCCCGCGGCGGTAGTCCTCGCCGATGTCGTTGGCCAGCACCCGGTCGTACTGGCGTGCGCCGCTCTCGCTCGCGGTGAACGGGAAATACGGCGTGGTGTCCCGCTCGTAGGATCGGAGGACCTCGGCCAGGGTCGGCGGCGGAGCGACCGTCGGGCGAACGCAGGCCTCGGCGACCACGAGGATCGCGACCGCGCTCGCGAGACATCGCCATCGTCCGGCGTAGTGCACGATTGACCGCCTCCGCGGCCACGATTATAGTCGTCTCCTCGCCTCGACACCGATGCGAGCGCGACCATACGACCGATGAAGCGCAGCACCGAGCGAATCCTCACCACGCACGCCGGTAGCCTGGCGCGGCCGGACGATCTGCGCGACCTGCTGGTGGCCAAGGACGAGGGCCGGGCCCACGACGCCGCGGCGCTGGCGGCTCGCGTGCGCGCCGCGGTGGCCGAGGTCGTCGGCCAACAGGTCGCGGTCGGCCTCGACATCGTGAACGACGGCGAGGAATCGAAGCGCAACTTCACCACCTACGCCCGCGAGCGTCTGGGCGGCGTCGAGGAGCGGACCCTCGCGCCGGGCGAGCGCGTGCTGGCGATGATCTACGGCCGGGACGCGAGGGAGTTCCCCCAGTATTTTGCCGGGCGCGGCAACCTGGCGGGACGCGAGGCCGTGTGCAGGGGCCCCTTGACGTACGTCGGTCACGCGGCCCTCGGGGCGGACATCGCGAACTTCGAGGCGGCGCTGTCCGGCGTCTCGGTGACCGAGACGTTCTTGCCGGCGGTGGCGCCGGGCACCATCGAGCACTGGCTGCGTAACGCGCACTATCCGACCGACGAGGCCTATCTCGCCGCCATCGCCGACGCGATGAAGGTCGAATACGACACGATCGTCGGGGCCGGCTTTCTCCTGCAGATCGACGACCCGGATCTGGCCGACGGCTGGCAGATCCATCCGGAGATGAGCGTGGCCGACTATCGGAAGTTCGCGGCGCTGCGTATCGAGGCGCTCAACCATGCGCTGCGTGACATTCCGGCGGAGCGCGTGCGCTTTCACGTGTGCTGGGGTAGCTACCACGGCCCGCACAAGCACGACCTCCCCCTCCGCGATCTGGTGGACCTGGTCCTGGCCGTGCGCGCGCAGGGCTATTCCATCGAGGCGTCCAATCCGCGGCACGATCACGAATGGCGCGTGTGGCAGGACGTCAAGCTCCCGGACGGCAAGATCCTCATCCCCGGCGTGGTGGGCCATGCGAGCGATTTCGTCGAGCATCCCGAGCTGGTGGCCGAGCGGCTCGTGAGGTACGCCCGGCTCGTCGGGCGGGAAAACGTGATCGCCGGCACGGACTGTGGGCTGGGGCCCCGGGTCGGGCATCCCAAGATCGCGTGGGCCAAGTTCGAGTCGCTGGTGGAAGGGGCGCGCCTGGCGACGTGGCAGCTCTGGGGACACTGAGCGGCCAGGCTCCCGGACCCATGGGCGCCGAGACGGTCCTTCGGCTGGACGGCGTGAGCAAGTCGTTCGGCGCCGTCCAAGCGGTCGACCGCGCCTCGCTCGAGGTGGGCCGCGGGGAGGTGTTCACGCTGCTGGGGCCGAGCGGCTGCGGCAAGACCACGACCCTGCGCCTCGTCGCCGGCCTGGAAGACCTCGACGCCGGCGAGATCACCCTGCGCGGCCGCCCGGTCGCGTCGGCCTCGCGGCGACTCTTCGTCCCGCCGCACAAGCGCAACCTCGGGATGGTGTTCCAGTCCTACGCGATCTGGCCGCACATGAACGTGTTCGAGAACGTCGCCTACCCGCTCAGGCTGCGCGGCGTGAAGCGCCGCACGATCCGCGATCGGGTCACCCAGGTGCTCGACCTCGTGGGGCTCGGGGGCCTGGAGCGGCGGTCGGCCACGTTGCTGAGCGGCGGCCAGATGCAGCGTCTGGCGCTCTGTCGGGCGCTCGTGTACGAGCCGGACCTGCTCCTGCTCGACGAGCCGTTCAGCAACCTCGACGCGAAGCTGCGCGAGCAGATGCGGGTCGAGCTGAAGCTCCTCCAACGCCGACTGGGCATCACGATCCTGTTCGTCACCCACGACCAGATCGAGGCGCTCAGCCTGTCCGACCGGATCGCCGTGATGCATCATGGGCGCGCCGAGCAGGTCGGTTCGCCTCGGAGCCTCTACGAGCAGCCGGGCTCCGCGTTCGTGCGCGACTTCCTCGGACAGACCGTGATCTTGAGGGGGCGCGTCGATCGCGCCGAGATCCAGAGCGTCGCGGTGACCATGGACGGCGCCCTCGCCGGCCATACGCTGGCCGGCCGCGCGGCGGCCGGCGTGGCTTTCACGCCGGGCCTGCCGGCGCACGTCGCCGTCCGACCGGAAGACATCGAAGTCACGCTGAACGAGGGGCCGCTGCCCGCCCGCAACACGCTGGCCGGCGTGATCGAGGCCCTGCTGTTCGTGGGCGACCGGTACGAGGCGCGGGTGGCGCTGGGCGGCGAGCAACGCATCCTGCTGCTCCTGCCCCGCGCGCGCGAGTGGCGCGAAGGGCAGCGCCTGCAGCTCCGCCTTCCGCCGGAGGTCGTGAGCGTGTGGCCGGCCTGAGAGGCCCGACGGTCACGCGAGCCGGGTCTTGATGCTGATTTCCGACGTCAGCGTGCGGTGGACGGGGCACTTCTCGGCGATCTCGAGGAGCCGCGCGCGCTGCTCGGCCGTCAGCGCGCCGCGCAGCGCGATGTCGGTCTCGATCTGGTCGAGCAGACCCTCCCGGGTTTCGCACTCGGCACAGTCGGCGGCGTGGATCTTCGAATGCTGAAGCCGCACGGTCACGTCCTCGAGGGGCCACTGCTTGCGTCGCGCGTACAGCGCGATCGTCATGGACATTCAGGCGCCGAGCGCCGCGAGCAGGAAATCGTAGGGCGTCGGGCCGCTCTCGGTTCCGCCGGCCGCCGAAGGCTCGTCGGCCGCGAGACGATGGGATCCGACCGTGATCTGCTGTGCGAATCCCGACGCCGCGCCCCGGACGATGACGATTGCCATAGAGCTCGCTCCTTTCTGTCGTGGAGTCCCGAGGGATCCTATAATGCGCCCGCGGTGCGTGAGGAGGCCAGCCGAGGCGGTGCGCGCCGGCAGACCGTCGCGGGGTGGCAGTGATCGCCGCGCCGGCGGAGGCGCGACTATGAAGAGAGGTCGACGATGAAGCACTACGACGTCGCGGTCATCGGTCTGGGCATCGTGGGCGCGTCGGCGGCCTACGCGGCCGCGTGGGCGGGAGCGCGCGTGCTGGCGCTCGACGCCGGAGCTCCCGGCGCGGGGACGAGCGGCACGTCGTTCGCCTGGCTGAACGCCGTCAGGAAGGAGCCCGAAGTCTACCATCGCCTGAACGCCGCCGGCATGACCGCGCATCGCGAGCTCTCGCGTGAGCTCGGGGGCGACGCCGGCTACCACGACGGCGGCTCGCTCGAATGGGCCGCTGGCGGCGATGAGGAGCACGAGCTGCGTGAGCGCGTCCACCGGCTCGCGAGCCGTGGCTATCCGGCGGAGTGGATCAGCCGAGAGCGAGCGACGGGGAGCGAGCCCGGCCTGGCGATTCCCGACCACGTCCACGAGGTCGCCTTCTATGCGGCTGACGCGTGGCTCGATGCGCCGCGGTTGATCGGGCGACTCCTGGCGGCGGCCTCGGCGCGTGGCGCCGAGGTCCGGGACGGGACGCCCATCCGCTCGCTGCGCGCGCGAGGCGATCGGATCGAAGCGCTCGTCGGCGACGCGAGCGAGACGGTCGCGACGTCGTTCCTGGTCTGCGTGGGGCCGGCGACGCAGGCGTTCCTCGAGCCCCTGCGCGTCGTCATCCCGGTGGGCCGTGTTCCCGGCCTGCTCGTAGTCACCTCCCGCTCGGCGGAGCCGCTCCATCGTGTGGTGCACTCGCCCGGCATCCACCTCCGTCCCGACGCGAGCGGCGGTCTCCTGCTCGGCGCCGAGGACGTCGACACGCTCGCCGCGAACGCGGACGCGCCGCGGCCGCCCTCGGAGCTCGCCGCGCTCCTGCTCGAGCGGGCGGGCCGTGTGTTCCCCTCGGCGCGTCACGTGAAGGTCGTCGACGCTCGCATCGGCGTGCGGCCGATGCCGGGCGATCGCCACACGATCGCCGGGCGGATCCCCGGCTTCGTCAATGGCTGGGTGATCGCGACACACAGCGGGGTCACGCTGGGGCCGTTGCTCGGACGATTGCTGGCCGACGAGATCGTCCGCGGCGTGCCGAGCTCGATGCTGACCCCCTTCGGCCCGGAGCGCTTTATGACCGCGGGGGCGACCACCGTGTGAGGAGGCAGGACCATGGGACGGCTCGAGCAGAAGGTAGCGATGGTGACAGGCGCGGGCGGCGAGCACGGGCTCGGGCGAGCCATCGCGCAGCGGTTCGCCGACGAGGGCGCCGATCTTGTCTTGACCGACGTGATCCCGACCGGGCTGCGGGTCTCGGCCGCGACGCCACCGGGGGCCTGGGGGGGTGTCGACGCGGTCGCGGATGAGATTCGCAAGCGAGGGCGCCGGGCGATAACGGCGATCGCCGACGTCCGGTCGGCCGAGCAGATGGCGAAGGTTGTCGCGCGCGCGCTCGAGGAGTTCGGGCGCCTCGACATCCTCGTCAACAACGCCGGCGCCCCGGGAAGCCTCGACCGGACGCCGGTGGTCGAGCTGCCCGAAGAGGCGTGGGACACGGTGCTCGACACCAACCTCAAGGGCACGTTCATCACCTCGCAGGCCGTGGTGCGCTCGATGCTCGAGCGGCGCGTGCGCGGACGCATCATCAGCATGTCGTCGCAATGGGGCAAGAAGGGTGGGGCGCGGCGGGCGGCGTACTGCGCGTCCAAGTTCGGGATCATCGGCTTCACGCAATCGCTGGCGCAGGAGCTGGCGCCGGCCGGGATCACCGTGAACGCGATCTGTCCGAGCGCGGCCGACACCGAGCGCCTGGACCACATGGGGCTGCGCGCGGACGGGACCTTCGACCCCAAGCAGCGCGAGGAGCGCATCAAGCAGACCGCCGCGACGACCCCGCTCGGCCGGATCGCGAGGCCGAGCGACGTGGCCGAGGTCGCGGCGTTCCTCGCGGGCGACGCGGCCGAGTACATCACCGGCCAGTCGATCAACGTGACCGGTGGCGGCGTGATGCACTGAGGCGCCGCCGCGTGCCCGCCTCTCGTGCGCGCCGCAGGCCGGGCCCCGCCGGCCGAGGCGCGGCCCAGTGCTAGGCGCCGGCGGCACCGCCTCCCTGCGCCGTCCGCCCTGGATCGAGGCGCCGGCGGTGGCCTGTACGGTCGTGCTGCTCGGCGTCGCGTTCTGTGTCGTCTACCCTCTGCTGCTCGTGGTGCTGGAAAGCTTCCAGGTCGCGCCGCCGGGACAGCCTGCGCGCTACGGGCTGGACGGCTGGCGCGCCGCCTTCGCCGAGCCGCTCCTGCGCGCGGCGCTCCTCAACACGTTCAAGGTCACGCTGGCCCGGCAGGTCGTGTCGCTGGCGCTGGCGGTCCTGATCGCCTGGCTGATCGCGCGCACGGATCTGCCCGGTCGCAACTGGATCGAGTTCGCGTTCTGGGCGGCGTTCTTCCTCCCGACGCTCACCGTGACGCTGAGCTGGATCCTGCTGCTCGATCCCGACTATGGCCTGATCAACACGGGGCTCGCGAAGCTGCCCGTGATCGGCAAGGGCCCGTTCGACATCTACTCGTTCTGGGGAATCGTCTGGATCCACGTCATCACGGGGTCGCTGACGGTGAAGGTCATCTTGTTGACGCCGGCGTTCCGCAACATGAACGCCGCCTTCGAGGAGGCCTCGCGGGTCGCAGGCGCCGGCACGACGCGGACGGCCCTCTCGATCACGATCCCGGTGATGGCGCCGGTCGTCCTGTCGGTGTTTCTGCTCGGCACGATGGTCTCGCTGCAGACGTTCGAGGTCGAGCAGGTGCTGGGAGTGCCGTTCCGCTTCTTCGTGTTCAGCACGATGATCTATGACCTGCTCGTCACGCGCGTGCCCCGGTACGACGCGGCCACGGCGCTGGCGGTGCTGGTCCTGGCCGCGATGCTCCCGCTGGTGTTCACGCAACAGTGGCTGACGCGCGGCCGTCGCTACACGACGATCACGGGTCAGTTCCAGAGCCGCCGCCACCGGCTGGGCCGCTGGCGCTGGCCGGCGTTCGCGCTGATGCTCGCCCTGGTGCTGATCGTGCTGGGCGTGCCGCTCGTGTTCGCGGTCCTGGGCACCTTCATGAAGCTCTTCGGCTTCTTCAACATCCCTGATCCGTGGACGCTCAAGAACTGGACGACCGTCCTGGCCGACGAGCTGTTCCTGCGCTCGCTGTGGAACACGGTCGTCCTGGCCGGCAGCACGGCGGTGGCGGCGGTACTCGTCCATTCGCTGATCGCCTACATCGTCGTGCGGACGCGTTACGTCGGGCGCCGGGCGCTCGACCTCATCTCCTGGCTGCCGTTCACCGTGCCGGGCATCATCCTCGGGCTGGCGCTGCTGTGGCTCTTCCTCGACGTGGGGGTCCTGCGCCCGCTCTACGGGACGATGGCGGCGCTGGTCATCGCCGGCCTCGTCTCCGGCATGCCCCTCGGCGTGCAGATCATCAAGAGCGGGCTGATGCAGCTCGGGGGCGACCTGGAGGAGGCCTCCCGGGTCGCGGGCGCCTCGTGGTGGGCGACCTACCGGCGCATCGTGCTGCGGCTGATGGCGCCGACCCTGGTCGCGGTCGCCATGATCACGTTCGTGGGGGCGGCGCGGAACATCGGCAACATCGCGCTGCTCGCCACCAGCGCCAACCGGCCGTTGTCGATCCTGCAGCTCGACTACATCGCCCAGCGCAAGTTCGAGGAGGCGATGGTCGTCGCCTGCATCATCATGGTCATCTCGCTGGGCGGCGCGCTCGTCGCCCGCCTGCTCGGCCTGCGCAGCAACCTGGGATGACGACGGCGGGGTGAAGCGCGCCTCACCGGCGCCAGCCAGTCGTAGGGCGCCCGGCGGCGCCGCCGAGCGCGGCCTCGATATCCTTCATCCGGTGCTCCGCCGAGTGACCGTCGAAATCGGCGGGCCAGTGGGGAGAGCGTTGTCGTCGCCCGAACCACGCCTCGGGGTTCTGCGCGAGGGTCTTCAGCACGTCGGCCTGGACGCGGCGATGCCACGCGAGGAGCTCGCTCGGTCGCCGCCGCCGCCAGCGCCGGTAGACGAGGCGGTTGATCTGGGTCACGTCGAGGCCGCGCATCTCCGGGAGCCGTCGCTCGCCGCGGAACACGCGGGCGCTGTGCTCCTTCCAGTAGACGATGTGGGCGAGCGCGTCCTTGACCGTCCATGGATCTCGCGACGGCGGCCGCGGGACCCGTCGCTTCCAGTCCGCGGGAGAGAGCCGTGTCACCAGCCGGTCGAGTGTCGCGAACTCGCGCCAGGTTCGAGCCACGACCGTCTTCTTCGTGTGCCGCATGGTCTACTCGCCGCCCGGTCCTTCCTTCGCCAGCGGCGACTGGACTTGCCAGAACGACGCGTCCTCGGTGGTGACCACGTCGAGCACGATCGGCTCTTTCGCGCCCTTCACCCGGTCGAGCTCTCCGACGAGGTCCTTCAGCGTCTCGACACGGACGCCCATGCAACCCATGGCCTGCGCGATCCGCGCGTAATCGTTCCGGCCGAGCTCGGAAGCGATGAACCGATTGCCGCGGCGCCGCTGGCCGTCCTTCACCCAGCCGAGCACGCTGTTGTTGAGCACGACCGCCACGACGGGGATGCGGTACTGGGCGGCGGTAAACAGGGCGTTCATCGTCATGGCGAAGCCGCCGTCGCCGCAGACCGCCACGCAGTCACGCTCGGGCGCCGTCAGCTTGGCCGCCATCGCCGCCGGCAGCGCGTAGCCCATGCCGCCGATCGAAGAAGGTTGGTAGACGGTGCCCGCGCCCCTGCTCTGAAAATAGTGGGTCATATAGAGGCGATTCGCTCCTGCATCCATCGTGACCAGCGCTCGCTCGTCCAGCCGTCGCGCGAGCTCCGTGATCACGCGCTCGGGCCGCAGTGGAACGTCGTCCAGGCGCTGCTCGGGCTCGGCGAAGTAGCGATGCAGGGTTTTGAGCTCGGCCAGGTGCGCCGCCCGCCGGCGTGTCGTGTCGCGCTGCGCGGACGTGACCCGCGGCCGGAGCTCGGCGACCAGCGCCGCGAGCGCCTCGCGCGCGTCCGCGACGATCGCCGCGGCCACGGGAAAGTGGCGGCCGACGTTGAGGGGCTCCACGTCGACCTGGAGGAACGCCTGGCGGTCGGCGTCGAGCAGCTCGGGGTTCTCGAAGCACGTGTCGGTCGGCGCCAGGCGCGACCCCACGACGAGCACCGTGTCGGCGGTCGAGACCACCTCGTTGGCCACCGCCTGGCCCCAGTTGCCGAAGACGCCCAGCGCCTGAGGATGCACCTCGGCCAGGGCGCTCTTCCCGGTTGCCGTCGTCGCCACTGGAATCGCGAGAAGGTCGGCCAGCTCGCCGAGCTCGGCCCAGGCCCGGGCCGAGTGGACACCGTTGCCGGCGAGGATCACCGGGCTCGACGAGCCGAGCAGCAGGTCGGCGACCCGCGCCACGTCGGTCGCCGCGGGCCGCGCGGCTCCGTGCGCCAGGTGTCGGGCGGTCGCATGGACACGGGGCGGCCGCCGGGTCTTCACGGTGCCGCCGAGCGATCGGCTCCCGAAGACGACCGCCACGGGCCCAGGCGTGCCCGTCGTGGCGTGCTTGATGGCGAGCTGGATCGTCTGGACGGCTTGCTTCGGCTCGTACACCGCCGCCGTGTACTTGGTCGCGCTCGCCAGGAGATTGCGGAGGTCGTGGTTGCCGTGCTCACCGGTGCCGGACTGGTAGGGCGCGTGGTGCATGAAGGGCGCCATGTCGGTGAAGTCGCCGAGGAGCAGCATGGGGGACGCGCCCTTCACGGCCTCGAGCGCGCCGAAGAGCGCGTTGCACGCCAGGAAGATGCCCTGGCCCATGACGACGCCGGGCTTGCCCGTGAGCCGGCCGTACATCTCCGCCATGATCGAGCCGACCTGCTCGTGGCGGACGAGGATCGTCTGGATCTCCGTCGAGTCATGGAGCGCGTCGAAGATCCGCCCGGTGTCCCCACCGGGCATGCCGAAGACGAACTGGATGCCCGCCTCCTCGAGGACTCGCACCACGGCGTGGGGAACGTCGATCTCGTCGGGGATCATGTGCGCCTCCGGTCTTTTTTCGTCTCGCTAGCGCCAGAGCTGAGCGGACGCGAGCCGCGCGCCCTCGGCCATCGCCTTGAGCTTGGCCCACGCGATCTCGGGCTCGACCTGGTTGACGGACCGCGCGAAGGTCGCGAATCCGCAATCGGTGCCCGCGATCACGCGCTCGCGCCCGACGACCTCCGCGTAGCGGACGAGGCGCTGGGCGACCAGCTCCGGGTGCTCGATGAAGTTGGTCGTCGAGTCCAGGACGCCGGGGATGATCACCCGATCCGCCGGCAGGCGTAGCTCGCGGAACACCACCCATTCGTGCTCGTGACGCGGATTGGCGCCCTCGAAGGACAGCGCCTGGGGCCGGGCCTTCAGCGCGATCGGCAGGAGCAGTCGCAGCGGGATGTCCCGGTGGTGCGGCCCCTCGTAGTTGCCCCAGCACAGATGAAGGCGGATCCGGTCGGCCGGGATGTCGCGCAGCGCGTGGTTGAGCGCCTCGACGTTGGCCTCGGCGATCTTCAAGAACTCCGCCGTGGAGAGGTCCGGGAAGGCCAGATGCCGCCCCATCGCCAGGTCGGGACAGTCGACCTGGAGCACGAACCCGGCCCGATGGATCGCGTCGTACTCCTCCTTCATGATGTCGACCAGTCGCGCCAGATAGGCCTCGCGGGTCGGGTAATGCTCGTTCTTCAGGAAGTGCGCGATCACGCCTGGCGAGGCGGCCGTCATGAACGAGTCGACCGCCTTGACACCGGCCAGGGCCGCGCTCAGGTTGGCGGCGTCCTTCTGCACCGCCGTCCTGTCCTTCCAGTCGATCGGCCCGTTGCACGACGGGCGCGAGATCGTCGAGCGTCGTTCGGACCGCGCGGCCGCCTCGGGGAAGTCGGCCCAATCCGCCCGCACGGGGACCGCAGCCTGTCCTCCGAACCCGGTGAGGCGATGGCGCACGTAAGTGGAGTAGCCGACCTTCCCCTGCTCGCCGTCGTTGACGATGTCCACGCCCGCGTCGATCTGTTGCTGGACGACGTCGGCGACGGCGGCTCGCACGCGCGCCTCGAACGCCGCGGCGTCCGGCGCGCTGCCGGCGTCCAGCGCCTCGAGCGTCGACGTCAGGTCGCGCGCCCTGGGCAGGCTCCCCGTGTGCGTGGTCAAGATGCGTTCGGTGCTGAGCTTCATCGTGAGCCCTCCTTACAGCCGCGCCATGACCTTCTCGGCGAAGTCCTCGATCACGCGATACTGCCGGTTCAGCGGCGGATAGAGCATGCGACGTGCATGGTCAGGCCGGCCCCCGCGGCGCCCCCAAGATACATCCTCCGGACCTCGGGGTTGTCGAGAAGCTCGTGCCCCGTGCCCTCGAGGGCCCGCGCCGCGGGCTACGGCTCCTTGTACCAGTGCGCGATGTTCCAGAGGTTCGAGTCCCAGCCGCTGATCTCGGTGCCGCGCAGACGGTTCGACACCGCCGAGGCGTTACCGCGCCAGAGGAAGGGCACGACCACGACGTTCTGCGCCAGGAGGTCGTTCATCCGGATGAAGTGGGCCGCGCGCTTGAGGGGATCCATCTCGGTCTCCGCGGCCTTGAACGACCGGTCGTACTCCTCGTTCCGCCAGCGCGTCGAGTTGCGGCCGGCCCACTTATTCTCTTTCTGCGCGATCTCCCAGGACACGAAGGGATCCATGAACCGCTGGGGATCCGGCGAGCCGCTGTTGAAGCTGTACATTTGCAGGTCGGCGGTGAAGTGAGACGACGTGTCGAGGTTGGCGGGATCGGTCGAGAAGTACACCGCCGGCACCACCGACTTCAGCTCCATCTCGATCCCGGCCCTGGCGGCCGCTTGCTTCACGATGGCCTGGGTCTTCTGGCGTGGCGCGTTGATCGAAGTCTGGAACAGCATCCGCAGGCGCTTGCCATCCCGGGTCCGGATGCCGTCCGGCCCTCGCCTCCACCCGGCGTCCTCCAGGACCTTGTTGGCCTTCTCGACGCTGAACTCCCAGCGGGTGTTCCGGGACCTGAACTGGGTGGGCGCGTTCAGGTAGTTCGCCGTGGTCTGCCCCAGACGGCCGTAGATCTGCTCCTGGATCGACGCGCGGTCGACCACGAGACTCAGGGCCGAGCGCACGGCGGCGTCGGTCATGAAAGGATGCGGTGCCTTGAGGCTCGACCGCTCGCCGTCGACCTCCTTCAGCGGATCGGAGAAGTTGCAGAGGATGTGCTCGACCTGGCCGCCCCAGGCGATGTCGACGCGGCCCTTGCCGCCTTGCTCCATCCTCCGGAGCACGTCGTCCTCGACCTGCATGTTCCAGGCGAAGTCGTACTCGCCCGTTTGGATCACCGCGCGCGCGGCCGACACGGCGTCGCCCCCGCCCTTCATTTCCAGCCGGTCGAAGAAGGGCCAGTTGGGCTCGTGATACGCGGAGAAGAGCTCGGCACGGACGAGGTCGCCGGGCTTGAAATCGACGAAGCGGTAGGGGCCTGTGCCGATCGGCCTGAGATTGGCCGGAGCCTCACGCGACCTGGCGCCCTTGAAGGGTTCGAAGACGTGCTTGGGAATGACGCCGCGGAAGGCGTTGGCCCAGAACGGGTTGGGCGTCTTGTAGACGATCTTGACCGTGTGCTGATCGAGCCTGTCGATGCGCGCGATGTCGCGATAGGCGCCGGACGACACCGCCGTCGTCGCCTGGTCGGCCGCGTACTCCCAGGTGAAGACCACGTCGTCGGCGGTGAAAGGCTTCCCGTCGTGCCACTGGACGCCCTTCTTCAGCTTCACGGTGACCGAGAGGCCATCGCGCGCGATCCCGCCGTTCTGCAGGGTCGGCAGCTCGGCGGCCAGAACCGGGACCGAGTTGCCGTCGGGATCGAAGGACACCAGCGGCTCGTAGAAGATGCGGGAGCCGTCCCCGTCCTTCACGCCGATCGCCAGATGCGGGTTCAGGATCGTGGGCGCTTGCCACCACAGAAGCTTGAGATCGCCGCCTCCGCCTCGACGGGACGGAGTGAACCCCGTCCGCCGCGGCTGAGCGTCCGCAGGTCTCACCGGTCGCGGCAGCTCAGCGATCAGCGGCGGCACGAGCCCGAGCCCCAGCAGCGCGCGAGTGAACTCACGGCGGCTCAGCGAGCCGCCGCGGAGACCGCGAAGCCACTCGCTCAGCGCACGATCTGTATTCATCGGCTCGCCTCGCACGCGGGGGCCCCAGCCCCCGGCCGTGCTGCGGCTCGCACTGGTCTATTCATCGGCTCGACCTTCAGGGCCATCTTCGCCTCCGTGAAGCCGCTGGGCTCGCTCTCCGACGAATGCTGCCCGCGACGGCCGGTGCCCGTCAAGCAGCAACGCGCTTGACGCCGAACGGCCACCGTGGTGGCTCGGCATCGCCCTCAGCGCGGCATTGACGTTGGTGCTCGTGGAGTCCGCGGTGCAGGCCCAGACCGGCGGCACGCTCGTCATCGGGCTCGACCAGGAGCCGCCGACGCTCGATCCTCACGCGTCGCCCTCGGCCGTGACGTATCAGATCATCGCGTCGGTCACGGAGAACCTCATCTATCGGGGCTCGGACGGCAAGCTCGTGCCCTGGCTCGCCGAGTCGTGGCAGAGTGCTCGCGACGGGCGCAGCGTGACCTTCAAGCTGCGGCGCGACGTGAAGTTCCACGACGGCACGGCCTTCAACGCCGAGGCGGTCAAGTTCAACTTCGACCGGATCGTCGACCCCAAGTTCAAGGCCGGCGGCGCCCGCGCCTTGCTCGCGGGCTATGCCGGATCGAAAGTCATCGACGAGCACACCGTGCAGGTGAGCTTCGAGAGTCCCTACGCGCCGTTCCTTGCGTACACCGCGGCCGGTCCGCTCAGCTTCGTCTCGCCGAAGGCCGTGCGCGAGACGGGTGACCAGGTGCACACGCGCCCGGTGGGCAGCGGGCCGTTCATGGTCAAGGACTACGTGGCGAAGGACCACACCACGATGGTCCGCAATCCCGCGTACACGCGCAAGGCGCCGTGGAGTGACCGGGCCGGGGGGGCGGCGCTCGACGCGGTCGTCTGGAAGTTCGTCCCCGAGGCGGGCACGCGCGTGACGACCCTCGAGAGCGGCGAGACGCAGGGGATCTATCTCGTCCCCGCCCAGTCCTTGCCTCGGCTCGAGAAGAACGTGGCCCTCCGCGTCGAGAAGATCCCGTACCCGGGCGCGCCGCGCATCTGGCTCCTGAACACGACCCGGCCACCGATGGACGACGTGAGGGTGCGACGGGCGATCAACTACGCGGTGGACAAGGACGCGCTCCTCGCCACCGTCTTCAAGGGCATCGCGCGGAAGGCCTTCGCCCCGCTGACCGCGGCGATGCTCGACGACCCCACCCTGCGTCAGGCCTATCCGTTCGACCCGGCGAAGGCGCAGGCTCTCCTGGCCGAGGCAGGATGGCAGCCGGGAGGGGATGGGATCCGGACCCGGGGTAGCCAGCGGCTCGAGGTCGTCCTCAACGCCATCGAGTACGGCGGCGGCCCAGAGCCGTCGGCGCAGCTCATCCAGTCTTCCCTGCGCGAGGTGGGGATCGACGTCAAGATCAAGGCGCAGGCGCGCCCGCCCTGGTACGAGGACAACTATCGGTGCGCCACGCACGGGCCCGTCATGTTCCTGCGGGCGACCGATCCCGACGGCCTGTACGCGCTGTTCCACTCTTCGTTGGTCGGCGGCAACTTCAACTGGTCGTGCGTGAAGAATGCGAAGCTCGATCAGATGCTGGAG
The DNA here is from genome assembly GCA_003220535.1 of Candidatus Rokuibacteriota bacterium. Taxonomy (GTDB): domain Bacteria; phylum Methylomirabilota; class Methylomirabilia; order Rokubacteriales; family CSP1-6; genus AR31. Next base: position 235,813 of record QHSU01000054.1, on the reverse strand, counting down.
CAGGGCCGGCGCGAGTTCGACGGGGCGAAGCGGCGCGCGCTCTATCTCGCGATCGAGCACCTGGCGCTCGAGGAAGCACTCACGGTGCCCCTGCTCGACGACCTCTCGGTGTGGGCGTTTCGCGCCACCGTCCAGGGGGTGAAGTACACCTTCGCCACGTATCCGGTCCTCAGCGACACCGCGATCCGCAAGTAACGTCGTGAGAGCGGCCCCGGCGTGCTGATCTATCTCGCCCGGCGCGTCCTGGGGGTCGTCCCGGTGCTGTTCGGCGTTATGCTGGCCGTCTTCAGCATGCTGTTCCTCGTCCCCGGCGACCCCGTGAAGATCATGCTCGCCGAGTTCGTCACCACGCCCGACCAGATCGCGCAGATGCGGGCGCAGCTCCATCTCGACGAGCCCCTGCTCCAGCAGTACGGTCGCTTCGTCGCCGGGGCGCTCCGCGGTGATCTCGGAACCTCGATCCGGAGCCGGCGACCCGTCGCGACCGAGATCGGCGAGAACGTCGCCAGCACGGGAGGGCTCGCGCTCGCCAGCATGGCCGTGGCCGTGGCGATCGGCGTCCCGCTCGGGCTGCTGGCGGCCCTCTTTCGGAACTCGTGGCTCGATGTGGGCTCGATGGTGGTGGCGCTCCTCGGCGTCTCGATGCCGAGCTTCTGGCTGGGTCTCCTCCTGATCTTCGCCTTCTCGCTGCGGCTGGCCTGGTTTCCCGCCACCGGCGGCGGCGACCTCGTGCACCTGGTGCTCCCGAGCGTGACCCTGGGGACGATCGCGGCGGCGATCATCGCGCGCCTCACGCGATCGAGCATGCTCGAGGTGTTGGGCCAGGACTACGTGCGCACGGCGCGCGCCAAGGGGCTCGGGGCGTGGAGCGTCGTGGTGCGCCACGCGCTGAAGAACGCGCTCATCCCGATCATCACGATCTTCGGCCTGCAGTTCGGCAACCTGCTGGCCGGCGCCGTGATCGTCGAGACTGTCTTCGGCCGGCCGGGGCTCGGCCGCCTCATCGTCGGCGGCATCCTCACCAAGGATTTCCCGCTGGTGCAGGGCACGGTGCTGTTCGTGGCGACGGCCTACGTCATGATCAACGTCCTGGTCGACGTCGCGTACGCCTTCGCCGACCCGCGCATCCGGTATGGCTAGCGCCGGTGTCCTTCGCCGGCTCGGGGGGCATCGCGGCGCGGTCGTCGGCCTCGCGATCCTCGGCGTGCTCGCGCTCCTGGCGCTCGGCGCGCCCTGGCTCAGCCCGCGGGATCCCATCAAGACGGTGCCGCGCGACGCGCTCCAGCCGCCGGGGTCGCGCTACCCGCTCGGCAGCGACCAGTTCGGCCGCGACGTGGCCAGTCGCGTGGTGCACGGGGCGCGGATCTCGCTGACGGTCGGGCTCATTTCCGTGTCCATCGCGATGGGACTCGGAGCACCGGTCGGTCTCGTCTCCGGCTACTACGGCGGGCGGCTCGACGCCATCCTGATGCGCGTGATCGACGTCTTGCTGGCATTCCCCGGCATCCTGCTGGCGCTCGCCATCGTGAGCGTCCTGACCCCGGGGCTCGGCAACGTCATGATCGCGGTCGGGCTCGCCGCGGTGCCGACCTACGCCCGGCTCGTGCGCGCCAGCGTGCTCTCGACGCGGGAAAACCTCTACGTCGAGTCGGCACGGGCGCTCGGCGGCCGCGACCTCTGGATCCTCTGGCGCTATGTCCTGCCGAACGTGGTCGCGCCGCTCATCGTTACGGCGACGCTCGGCCTCGGCGGCGCGATCCTCGCCGCGGCGGCGCTGAGCTTCCTCGGCCTCGGCAGCCAGCCGCCCACGCCCGAGTGGGGACGGATGCTCGCCGAGGGCCGCGACTATCTACGCGAGGCCTGGTGGATCTCCACATTCCCGGGCCTCGGCATCATGCTGACCGTCCTGGCGATGAACCTCCTGGGTGATGGGCTCCGCGACCTCCTCGACCCCCGCCTGAAGGTCTGAGGCAGGCTGCTGAAAAGGGCCTGCCCAGATTACCGCCCGCGTGCAGGTCCACTGAAGGGCAGCCAGGTGCGGCCCGTCCCGCTGCCACCGTCGACGCTCAGCACCTCGCCCGTGATGAACTCGGCGAAGGGCGAAGCCAGGAACAGGGCGGCCTTCGCGATGTCCTCGGGGGCGCCCGCCCGGCCCCACGGGATCGTGCCGACGAGCGTGCGGACGTATTCGTCGGACACCTGATTCACGTCGCGGTCGACCGTGATCAGGCCCGGCGCGATGCAGTTGACGTTGATCCGGTGCGGCGCCAGCTCCATCGCCAGCACCTTCGTGAACATCACCACGCCGGCCTTCGACGCGCAGTAGTGCGCGGCGCCCCGTCGTCCGCTGTTGTAGGCGCCGGACGAGATCGTGATCAGCTTGCCCGGCGTGCCCTGCGCGACCATGCTCCGCCCGACCGCCTGGCACGTGAGAAACACGCCGCGCAGGTTCGTCTCCATGACGCGGTCCCATTCCTCCGTCGTCATGTCCAGAACCGGGCAGTTCGGGTAGATGCCTGCGTTGGCCACGGCGACCGTCACGGGCCCGAGGGCACTCTCGGCCGCTTTCAAGAACTCGGCGACCGAGTGGCCGTCCCTGACGTCCATGGCGCCGGTGAAGACGCGCTCGGAGCGGCCCAGGCGCTCCCCCGCCCGCGCCAGCGCGGGCTCGCGCAGGTCGCCCAGGGCGACGCGGGCCCCGGTCTCGTGAAACGCGTGCGCGATGCCGAATCCGATGCCGGCGCCGGCGCCCGTCACGAGGACCACATGGTCTTTGAAGTCGAACATGGCAGGGCTCTCAGTCCAGGATGAGCACGGCCTTGCCCGGGAACCGCCGGGCCATCAGGTCCTGGGCCACCTGACCGATCTCCTTCCACGGCCGCTCCAGGCTGATGTGCGGTGCCAGCTGTCCGGCGGCCACGAGCTCGGCGAGCCGACGGAGGCCGACCGATGCGGGCTCACTGCCGAATTCCGTGAAGATATAGAAGCCGTAGAGGGTCGAGCGTCCCGTGACGAAGAACTCTCGTGCGTCGAAGGTGACCTCGGAGGAGGCCGAGACGCCGAGCGTGACGCAGACGCCAGCCCGCTCCAGGGCAGCCAGCGCGGTCCCGAGTGTTCGTCCGCCCACCGACTCGACGATGAGATCGTACTTGGGCTCGCGCGCGATCTCGTCGCCCACCACCACGTCGTGGGCGCCCAGCTGGCGCACCGCCGGCGCCTGGTCGGCCCGTCGCACGTTCGCGGTCACGTGGGCGCCGGCGAGCCGGGCCAGCTGCACCGCGAAGTCTCCGACCCCGCCAGTCGCGCCGGTGACGAGCACCCGCCGCCCGAGCAGCAGACCGCCCTTGCCGAGCGCCAGCAGCGCTGTGAGCCCCGCCACCGGGAAGGTGGCAGCCTGCGCGAACGTCACCTTGTCGGGCAGCTCGGCGAGCGCGTTCTTGGGGACGGCCACCCGCTGAGCCCACGCGCCCTCCGGGAGAAAGCCGACGACCCGCGCGCCTGCGCGAGGGCCTGAGCCGTCCGCCACGGCGCGCTCGACGACGCCGGCGAGGTCCCAGCCCGGGCGCCAGCCCGCGGGCGCCATGCCCGAGCGACGAACCTCGCCGCGGTTGAGCGAGATCGCGTGAACGCGCACGAGCGCCTCACCTCGGTCAGGCGCAGGGTCCGGCACCGGACGGATGGCGAGCCGGCCCGGCGCTTCAGGATCGACGACGACGGCAAGATTGGACATGGTCAGCCTCCCCCGGGCGGCAGGATATCATTGGCGGTGAGATGACCGAGCGCAAGCCGCCCGGAGTCAGCTGGGAGACATGGTTCGAGGAGCAGATTCGCCGCGCGCGGGAAGACGGCGCCTTCGACAATCTCGCCGGCGCCGGCAAGCCCCTGCCCGATCTCGGCGAGAGCTACGACCCGGACTGGTGGGTGAAGAGCCTCATCCGTCGAGAGCGGGTGTCCGTACTGCCCCCCGCCCTCGAGCTGCTCCGCCGGGTCGAGGCCGAGGTCGGGCGGATCTGGAAGGTGCGCGATGAAGCCGAGGTGCGGGCACGAGTCCAGGCACTCAACGCCGAGATCGCCCGGGCGAACGCGCGAGCGGCGGAAGGCCCGCCCACGCGCCTGGGCGCGCTGGACGTCGATGCCATCGTCGCCGAATGGCGATCTCGCGCCGTCAGCTCCTGAGCCTCGCGCATCGGTGGGAGCCGTCGCATCAGAGCACCAGCCGCTCCTTGAAAGTCCGCGCCCGGTCGCGCGCGACCTGGAGCTCCGTCCGCGCCGCGTCCTTGAGTCGCACGACGAGGCGACCGCCGAGATCGGGCTGGACCTCGGCGACCCAGGCCAGGTTGACGATCGCGCTCCGATGGATGCGGACGAACTGCCGTGGGTCCAGCCGCTCTTCGAGGTCGCCGAGCGTGCGGTCGACGAGGTGGCTGCCGGCCGCCGTCACCGCCACCGTCCCCTTTCCCTGGGCCACGAAGTGGGTGATCTTTGCGGTCTCCACGAGCTGCGTGCGCTGCTGGCCGAGGTCGACGCTGATGCGGTCGGCGTAGACCGGCGGCCGCGCCTGCTGGTAGTGGCGCGCGAGCTTCTCCAGCACCGCCCGCACGCCGGCGCCGCCCGGGTCTCCGCGCCGGCCCTCGAGCCGCTCGAGCGTTTGCTCCAGGCGCTCGCGCTTGACCGGCTTGAGGAGATAGTCGATGGCGGAGGCTTCGAAGGCCTGCAGCGCGTAGGCGTCGAAGGCGGTGACGAACACCACCAGGGGGCTCGTCGTCAGCCGTTGCAGCAACTCGAACCCGGTCATGCCGGGCATGTGGATGTCGAGGAAGAGTGCCTCGACCTCGCGCGCGGGAATTTCCACCAGGGCCGTCTCGGCGCTGGTCGCGCTCCCCACGACATCGACCCGGCCCGTCGACTTCAAGCTCTGCACGATCTGTCGGAGCGCGCCGGGCTCGTCGTCGACGACATAGGCGTGCAGGCGGCCCGTCACGGGCGCTCGGCGATCGCCAGGTGAGCTGGCAGCGACATCGTCACGCGTGCGCCTCCATGGTCTCGCGCGGTCTCGAGAGCCGCGTCGGCGCCGAAGAGCACGCCCAGGCGCGCGCGGAGCGTCTCGAGCCCGTGCCCCGGCGGGACGATGGCGAAGTCGAACCCGGGCCCGTCGTCCCACACGCTCACCGCGAGACGGTCGCCCACGCGCCAGGCCTCGATCCGGATCTCGCCACCCCGGGGACGTGCGGCGGCCACGTGCTTGACACTGTTCTGCACGAGCGTGTGGAGCGCGAACGGCGGGACCGGCCAGGCGCCGAGCTCGTCGGGCACGTCGAGCTTCGAACGCAGCCGCTCGCCCAGGCGCGCCTGCTCGATCTCGAGGTACGCCTGCACCGCCGTGATCTCGTCTCTCAGCGGCACGGTATGCTGCCCGGTCGAGTCGAGCGAGGCGCGGAGCAGATCGGCGAACTCCACCAGGAGCCGCTCGGCGCGTTCCGGCTCCTCGCGCACGTGCCCGGCGATAGCCGCGATCGAGTTGAAGAGGAAGTGCGGGTGCAGTCGCGACTCGAGCGAGGCCAGCCGTGCGTCGGTGGCTAGGCGCCGGGCGCGCTCGGCCTCCAGTTCCCGTACGCGCAAGCGCTCGCGCGCGTCGTCGAGGCGCGCGCGTGCCCTCTCGTAGATGGCGATCCCCATGCCGATGCTCAGCGAGAGCACGAGCGAGACGCCGAGGCCGGCGCGCTGCGCCGCCCAGAACGATCCGGCCCCAAAGAGGCCGAGCACCGCCGCGATGGATCCAGCCACCAGAGAGCCGGGAACGGCGATCGCGACGAGGCTCGCCGCGATGCCGAGCCATCGCACGACCGGTGAGCGCGCGGCCAGGCGATGGGCCACCGACGGCAGGATCAGAGCGGAGGAGGCGCCGATCACGGTTGAATAGATCAGGGACACCGAGAAGTGCGTGAGCACCGACGCCCAGCCGACCATAAAGCCGACGAGGAGCGCGAACAGCGCTGCGCCGACCGTGGTGGTCGCGAGAATTCTGAGCATCACTCAGACCGATGGCGGCGATCGTAGCATGCCGCTGAGGTTCATACGCGGCGCGCCCCTTAGCCCTCCAACACCCATCCGTACTGAGTCAGACTCGGCCGTGGTCCTTCCTCGAGATAGGCCGCCTTCATCTTCGACACGTAGTCCGCCGGGATCGTTGGCCTCCCGTGGACTTTTTCTCAGCGCGGCTGACCTTGCGCCGTTCCGAGCTCGATCTCGCGGAGCCCCCGCACCTTGAGCGCCTCAGGGGCGAACCGCCCTCCCACCGCGACGCCGCCGGGCAGCGGGCCGTAGAGCTCGATACCGATCGCGGCGATGCGTGGTGACGTCGCCTCCGGCGCCGGCGTGTCGGCAAACTTCACCGAGACGATGGTGAGGATGGGGCCACTGTCGTCGGCCAGCTCGGGAAGCGGCTGGCGGTCGAACACCTGGCCCGGGAACACCGAGCGCATTGCCCGCTGGTGAACGTCGCTGTGATACCAGTCGACGAGCGCCTTCTTGCTCTCGAACCATGCGAAGATGACTCGCCTGCCGCTCGACGTCCGCCCGGTCTCCACGCCGAGACACCCCGGCGCCGCCTTGAGCGCGTTCAGCACGTTGGGAAAGCCCCCCGGGGAGCCTTGGGCGAGAGCGGCGCCGGCCCATGCGCAGAATAGCGTGAGAGCCACCGCCGCGGCGATCAACCGTTTACGACCCTTGGAGACCTTCATGGCGAGGTGTCCTCCTTCGGGCCGAGGATCCCCCCCCCGTCGACGCTCGCGCTCGAAATCGGACGAGCGGTCGATATCGGGGATGGAGGCGCAGCAGCGCGGAATGGACGGGAGCCGTTTGCACGCTGTCCCCGAGTGTGTAGAATCCCGAGACAGCGTCGCCGGCTGCTCACCACGTGGTCAGGAGGGCTGTTCATGGTCGCTTTCAGGTCTCTCGTCGGCCTGCTCGTGTCGCTCGCCCTGGTGACGCCCGCCGCCGCGCAGGAGCTGCCCAAGGTCACCGTCGCCATGAGCGGATGGACCGGCTTTGCGCCGCTCTCGCTCGCCGAGAAGTCTGGCATCTTCAAGCAGCACGGCGTCGACGTGACGATCAAGTTCATTCCCCAGAAGGACCGGCATCTCGCGATCGCTTCGGGCGACGTGCAGTGCGCGGCGACAACCGTGGAGACGTGGATCGTCTGGAACGCCAACGGCGTGGCGACCAAGCAGGTGGTGCAGCTCGATCGATCGTACGGCGCGGACGGCATGGTCGTGCGCAGCGGCCTGAGCCGGATCGCCGACCTGCGCGGCAAGACCGTGGCCGCGTCGGCGCCAGGGACGGCGCCGTATTTCACGCTCGCCTGGATGCTGAAGAAGAATGGGCTCTCGGTGAAGGACGTGACGATCGTCAACCTCGAGCCGGGGCCCGCCGCGCAGGCGTTCCTCGCCGGGCAGAACGACGCGGCAATGACCTACGAGCCCTATCTCGGGAGCGTCCGCGACAAGCCCGAGGCGGGGAAGATCCTGGCGACGACGCTCGACTACCCGATGGTGATGGACACGTTCGGCTGCACGCCGAAGTTCATCCAGGAGAGCCCCCGGCTCGTGCAGGCGATGGTGAACAGCTACTTCGACGCCGTCGAGACGATCCGCCGGGAGCCGAAGAAGAGCTTCGAGGTCATGGGCGCGGTGGTCAAGCAGACCGGCGACCAGTTCGAGAGGTCGCAGTCTTACCTGAGGTGGCAGGACCGCGAGGCCAACGCCAAGTTCTTCGCGGGCGAGATCCAGGCATTCAGCAAGGAGGCCGCCGCGCTGCTGCTCGAGCTCGGGATCATCAAGACGGTGCCCGACACCAACGCGATCATCGATACGCGGTTCATCAAGTGATGGTGCGGCCCGTCATTCTCGGCGGTTTGTCGAAACTAGCGCCCAGCGAGCATTCCCATCTAAGACTATATCGCTCGCGATGGAGAACACTTTGGCCTGATGACACCACTATTGGACTGGACGACCGACTACCGCGTTGCTGCGTACTTCGCTTTCCGTGAGATCGAGGCCCACGGATCGCGATACCGTGGGGAGCCTCCGGTGGCGATCTGGGCCCTGCCCCTCGCGTACGGACTACCGCACAGCAGTGTCTGGAACGATCGCCACTTTCCAAGAGTCGTCGCACTCACCCTGTCTGGGGAGACCTAGGTGAGTACCTCGATAATGTCCACCCGTGGCAGCTTAGCCAACATCCGCTCTTAGCAAGATCGAGCTCCGGCTGAGGACGCGCGGCTCGTAATGAGGGATCTCGAATTGGTGAGCACCAATTGACGCAAGGCTGATGAAGCCGCTGGTCCCGGTCTCACCGGCGGCGAAGGTCGCGCTCGGGGTCGCGTTCTTCGGGGTCTTCTTCGCCGCCTGGGCCGTCGCCACGATGGGCGGCTTCGTGAGCCCGACGTTCCTCGCCGATCCGCTCGCGATGCTCGGCGCCGGCTGGCGCTTGCTCGTCGTGCACGGCTTCTACCGGGACATCGGCGTCACCATCTGGCGGGTGTTCGGGGGGTTCCTCCTGGCGGCACTGATCGGCGTGCCGCTCGGCATCCTCATGGGCGCCTACAAGCCGATCGAGGCGTTCTTCGAGCCGTTCGTGTCCTTCGCGCGCTACTTGCCGGCGTCGGGGTTCATCCCGCTCCTGATCCTGTGGGCGGGGATCGGCGAGGCGCAGAAGCTCCTGGTGATCTTCATCGGGTCTTTTTTCCAGCTCGTGCTGATGGTGGCGGTGATCGTCGGCTCGACCCGGCGCGACCTCGTCGAGGCAGCCTACACCCTGGGCGCCCGCGCCGGCGGCATCGTGCGACGCGTGCTGCTGCCGTCGAGCGCGCCCGACATCGCTGAGACGCTCAGGCTCGTGCTCGGCTGGGCGTGGACGTACGTCATCGTGGCCGAGCTGATCGGCGCCTCCAGCGGCATCGGCCACATGATCACCGACAGCCAGGCGCTGCTCGATACCGGACAGATCATCTTCGGGATCGTTGTGATCGGCCTCATCGGCCTCGTCTCCGACTACCTCTTCAAGATGGCGAACCAGTGGCTGTTCCCCTGGCGCCTCGCCTGAGGGAGCGCGCTTGTCCCGGCTCCTGATCGACGGGGTGAGCCGGATCTTCCCAGGCCTGGGCGGCCGCCCGGCCACGCGGGCCCTTGAGCCGACCTCGCTGGCGGTCGCCGACAACGACTTCATCTGCCTGCTCGGGCCCTCGGGCTGCGGCAAGTCGACTCTGCTCCGGATCGTCGCCGGGCTCGACCGCCCCAGCGCGGGGCGCGTCCTCCTTGACGGCGTGGCCGTCACGGGACCGGGCTCCGACCGCGGCATGGTGTTCCAGTCCTACACGCTCTTTCCCTGGCTGACCGTGAAGGAGAACATCTGCTTCGGCCTGCGCGAAAAGGGCATGCCGGCGGCCGAGCAGGCACACCTGGCCGGCCACTACATCGACCGCGTCGGCCTCGGAGGATTCGAGCACCACTTCCCGAGGATGCTGTCGGGCGGGATGCAGCAGCGCACCGCGTTGGCCCGTGCCCTCGTTAACGACCCCAAGATCCTCCTGCTTGACGAGCCGTTCGGCGCCCTCGACAACCAGACGCGCGCACTGATGCAGGAGCTGCTCCTGGGAATCTGGGAAGCGGACCGCAAGACCGTGCTGTTCGTGACCCATGACATCGACGAGGCGATCTTCATGGCGAACCGGGTGGCGGTAATGACCGCGCGTCCCGGCCGGATCAAGAGCGACATCTGGGTGACCCTGCCCCATCCGCGGCACTACACGATCAAGACCACCTCGGAGTTCTCGGTGTACAAGGCGCGCCTGACCGAGGAGATTCGCGATGAGTCGATCCGGGCCCTCGCAATGGGCGCCTGAGGACGGCCGCCCAGCTCAGCGAAACCGCGGCAGCACGAGCTCGCCGAAGCGGCGCATCGAGTCGACGATCGTCTGGTGCGGCAGATAGCCGTAGCTGATCTGGCACAGCACATGACGGACGCCGGCGTCGCGGACTTCGGCCACCTGTTCGGCGACGCGCTGCGGAGTGCCGTAGAGCGTGGACGTCTTGAGGGAGTAGCGCACGCCGTCTTCGTGCGACACGCGCGGATCGTTCCACGGGTTGACGCGGCTCGCCTCGACGTAGAAGTCGGGAGGATTATTGGCCTCGCGGGCGTGGACCATGTGACGCCGGGTCTCCAGGAGGGCTGTGGTCAACTCGTCCTCGGCCTGCGCCTGGCTCTCCGCGACGTGCACGAACCGCCACAAGGCCGCCTGCTCGCGGAGCTCGTGCCGGCGCCGAGCGTCGAGCCCGCTCTCGTCGAGCCCGGTCTCGTAGAGGGCCAGCCGCTCCGGGACGCGCGCCAAGGGAATGCGAGCCATCAGGATCGGGGCGCCGAGCCTGCCGTACTCGCGGATCGATCCAGCCGAGGATGCGCTGCGCCAGATGGGCGGATGCGGCTGCTGGCGGGGCCGCGGGCGGAGCGCGGGCAGGCGGAGCCGGTAGAACTTGCCGTCGTGGACGAGCGGCGCCTCAGTCCACGCGCGGACCATCACGTCGAGCGTCTCGTCCATCCGGTCCCGGCTATCGTCGCTCCGGAGCCCGTAGCCGACGAACTCGTACTCGTTGAAGTTGGTCCCGTGCCCGACGCCGACGTCGAGCCGGCCGCCCGACAGGTTGTCGAGGAGCGCCAGCTCGGTCGCCAGGCGGATCGGGTGACGCAGGGCGAGCTGGATCACCGCGAAGCCGATCCGGATCCGCGACGTGCGCGCGGCCACGACGCTGGCGAACGGGATGGGATCGCAGTAGACACTCTCGCCGGTGAAGTTGTGCTCGGTGAGCCAGAGGCCGTCGAAGCCCACCGTCTCCGCGAAGCACGCCTGGGTGACGAGCTCGTGGATCGCGCCGTAATCGCCCTCGGGTGACCCGGAGTGGGCGAGTGTCAGCCAGCCGAATCGCATGCGTCCTCCGCGTCGACGGCTTCGCCCGGGCGCTCCGAACGTTCGGGGGGCATGGGGGGCCCCTCACGTGCCCTCGACAGTACACCTGAGAAGTCCGCCTGACCCTCGAAACGCCAGGCGTCCGGGCCGTCCGGCGTGACCACGATGCGGTCGATGCCGCACTTTCGGAGAATCTGCCTGATCGTCGTCGGATCGCCCACACCGAGCCCGACCAGGGGGCCGTAGGGCGCGAGCATGTCCTCGAACGTACCCCGGTTCATCTCCGGCACATCGGCCAGGTCCAGCTTGCCCTTGATGGTATCCAGTTCTTCCTGGCGCTTCTTCAGACGATCGCCGACCGCTTGACCGGCCTCGATCTGATCGAGCAGGCGATTGATGGCCCCTTCGAGCCGCTTGGCCTCGCGTTCTAGCTGCGCCCGCTGATCCTTCGGCATGGCCTGCCGCTCGCGCCACACCGCCGCCTGCTCCATGCACAGGTCAATGACCCGATCGAAGTCCCGGTTGAGCATGTCGGCCAGCTTCACCTTGATCGCGTAGTCGAGCCCGTCGAGCGGCACGCCCGCTCCGTTCGTGCACGTGCCCCGGTAAATCTTGGCCGAACTGAGGAATCCCGGGTGACAGCTTTACCTTTTTGCCGACAGCCGAAAACGTCTTGGCGCTGATAGGGACCTTACGGGCGTGCTCGATAAGCAGGTTCATGAAGGCGAGAGTGGACTCCCATCCGTTCTTCTCGAGTGTACGCACCCTTTCCCAGAATGGGTCGGCCTTGAGTTTGACGTGCTGAAGTAACCGAGTGGTGGTGTCTTCGGATATCGTCCCGTCGCAGTCGACGATCAGCGCGATACGTTTGGAGACTGCCATGGTGCTCGCCTCCGAGTTTCCTTGGACCTAATTCACACCCATCTCCAGTTTCGATAAGCGCCCAGAGGGCGAGACTGACTGCAAGTGGATGAGCCCCCTGCTCCGCCCGCTGCAACAGTGTCTGCGGGATCGTGAGGCCGAGTGCTCTGGCGGTTCGTTGGTTGATGATCAGGTCGAACGTGGTGGGCTGCTCCACGGGGAGATCGCCGGGCTTGGTGCCCTTGAGGATCTTGTCGATATACACTCCGGCACGGCGAAATTGCTCCGAGACGTTTGTCCCGTAGAACATCATCAGCCCCGCTCGTCCGTAGGCCGGGTGCCATGTCGCTGTGGGTAGCCGGTTCTTGATCGCGAAAACTGTGATCCTCTGAAATTCGGCGGGGGTGAGGGGTAGCGGATAGACGAGAAGCGCCTGCGCCCGTTGCCGCAACACGGCCGCGAAGGCTTTGTCGAGATCCGCCGACGTAATAATGTCCACCCGTTGCGGCCTGACACCCAAGACCTCGGCCGCGGCGGCCATCTGGTGATCGGGCAACGTCTGGCCGGGGTTCGTCGAATCGATCAAAACGGTGACGCGTGAGATCGAGGGAGCGGCCTCCTTCAGCAGCTGAAGAGTCTTCCGAACAATCTCGGGACCGAGCATCGTCGAGCCCGTGACGTTCCCGCCCGGCCGTGCCAGACTGCTGACAAGCCCGCTGGCGACGGGATCGCTGGTGTAGACCATGACGATTGGGATCGTTCTCGTCGCCTGCTTCGCCGCGAGCGCTGATACCGTGCCCTCGGCAACGATAACGTCCACGTTGAGGCGAACCAACTCAGCGGCAATGTCGGGGATTCGCTCAGCCTTTCCAGGAGCGGCTCGGCATTCGATGACGAGGTTGTGGCCCTCGGCATAGCCCAGTTCGCGCAGCCCTTGGCGGAGTTCCGTGAAATTCGCGGGCTCCGCGCACCCGTAGTACCTGAGATAACCGATCCGGTATATCTTTCCGGCCTGCTGCTGCGCCTCGACGTCGAGCGACGCGAGCGTGAGGCTGAGAATGACCGCGAGCCCGATCAGCCGCATGCTGCCGGGGAGTCTAGCCGAAGGACACTATGCGCACCAGCGCCCCGGCCGGGACTGCACCGGGGCGTCAGGTGCTACGCTAGGCTCGGCGCTCGAACCGCCCCTCGAAGGGGACGGTCAGGAAGCCTGTACCGTCCAGGGCATCTGACGCCCGTCGAGGCCCCCCATGTTACTAGAGGGCGCGGCGGTGCGAGAAGGCGATCTCTTCGCTGGTGACGAACTCGAGCAGCACGGCCTGGCCCCCCGCGTTCGTCTTCCGTGCGCGCTCCAGCGCCGGCACGATGTCCGACGGCTTCTCGATGCGCTCGGCCTGGCCTCCCATCGCCCGGGCCATATCGGCGTAGCGACCGCCGATGTCGCGGGTGCGGTAACGGTCGTGGGAGACGACGAGGGCGTGGCGCTCGATCGCCATGGCCGAGTTGTTCAGGACGATCGTGGTGATCGGGATGTCGCAGCGCACCGCCGTCTCGAAGTCCAGGCCGGTCATGCCGAAGGCGGCGTCGCCCATGAAGTTCACGCAGAACTTGTCCGGGGCCGCCAGCTTGGCGCCCATGATCAGCCCGAGGCCGGTGCCGAGCGCGTGGGACTTGCCCCAGCCCATGTAGCCCCGCGGCGCGGTCGCGCGATAGAACGGCACGAGCTGGTTGCGCGGGCTGCCGGAGTCATGCGTCACGATCGCGTCGCGGGGATCGATCGTTTGCATGAAATCCCAGATGACGCGGTAGGGCGTGATGGGCACCTCGTTCGACGTGAGCTTGGGCATCCATTCCTTGAGCCACGTCTCCTTGGCCTGCTGCACCGCGCCCGCGGCCGCGCCGTCGCGCCGCTGGCGGCCGCCCAGGAGGTCCTTGACCGCGTCGATGAACTGGCGCAACACGAGCTTGGCGTCTCCCAGGATCGGGTGGTCGGCCGCGTAGTTCTTGTTGAGATCGCGCTCGTCGTTCGTGGCGTGGATGATGGTCTTGCCGGCCGGGATGTTGACGGCCATCCCGTGACGCGTGAAGCTGCACCCGATGCCGAACACCACGTCCGCCTGCGGAAGGAAGTGGTGGACGGGACCGGACATCACGCCACCGCCCCCGGTGCCCAGCGCCAGCGGATGATCTTCCGGGAACGCGCTCTTGCCCTCGAGCGTGGTCATGACCGGCACCTGCAAGAGCTCGGCGAGCTCGAGGAGCTCGGGCGAGGCCTCGGCGTACATTACGCCCTGGCCCGCGTGGATCACGGGCTGGCGCGCTTCGACCAGCACCCGCGCCGCGGTGGCGATGTCGCGCGGATCCCCCGCCGGGCTGGTGGCCTTCACCGGCTTGTACTGGAGCGCCGCCTGGTCGCCCACATCGGCGACCGCCACGTCGGCGGGGATCTCGACCATGACCGGTCCCCCGCGCCCCATTCTCAGGAGATTGAAGGCCCGCCGCATGACCTCGGACACCTGCTCGGCCTGGTTCAGCGTCTCGACCCACTTGGTGACCGAGGCGTACGTCCGCGCCGAGCTGAAGAGGGGAAAGATCTGCGCTCGGTCCCGCTGGTGTCCGAGCGGCAGCACCAGTATCGGCACCGAATCGGAATACGCCGTGGCGACTCCGGCGAAGGCGTTCTCGGCGCCCGGCCCGTACTGCATGGCGAACACGCCGAGACGTCGACCGTTGGTGGTCCGGCTGTAGCCGTCGGCGATGCCGACGCCGACGCGTTCCTGGCGGCAGAGCACCGGCCGGATCCCGGCGGCCGCCACCGCGTCGATCAGCGGCGTCGTCGGATAGGTGCTCAGAAATTCCACGCCCTCGCGCTTCAGGATCTCGGCGATCGCCTCGACCACTTTCATCGGGTCATCTCCTTTGGGAGAAGGGGGCTCCGCCCCCCTCTCGACTCCCCTGCGGCTCGCTCGGAGGACGAGAAGCTCGGAAGGGGGCTCCGCCCCCCTCTCGACTCCCCTGCGGCTCGCTCGCAGGACGAGAAGCTCGTGAGGCTACGCACTCGGGCCGAGTCCCAGCGCTTGACGGCCGAATTGCTCGGCGACGGGATCCCAGCTGAGCGCAGCGTGATGCGAGGCGCCGTGGACGTCGCGATGGCAACGCTGGATCGGCTCCGTCTCCAGCACGGCGCGCGCCCCGCTCGCCTCGAATAGCCGATCGACGGCCCGGACGCAGAGCCGCGCGACGAAGGCCTTGTCGCGGCGGTAGCGGGCTCGATCCAGGTCGGTGAACGCATCGCCGCGGGCCGCCCGCTCGAGGATCTCCTGGATGTCGTGCCGATGGAGCGAGCGCGCCGCGTCCACCTCGGCGGCGGCCTCGGCCAGCCGCAGCTGGAGCGCCACGGACTCGGCCGTCCGACCCGGGCCCGACGTGCGCTGCAGGCGCGACGTGAACTCATCGATGGCGCCTTGCGCGATGCCCACGAGCGGCGCCGCCAGATCCCATCCCGCCAGACACCTGAGGGGTGCGCGATAGCTGAGGCGTCCGTGGAACTGCCACCCGGTCATGTCCTCGGCGCCGCAGCGATCGGGATCCACGACTCGGTGGGCCGGAACGAAGGCGTCTTTGATCACGATGTCCTTGCTGCCCGTCCCGCGCATCCCCGAGGCGAACCACGTGTCGAGGATCTGATAGTCCGAGCGCGGGAGCAGGAGCCAGTGGAGGCCGTTCGGACGCGGGCCGGGGACCGCCACCATGACCCAGGTGGCTGCGTCGCAGCCGCTGGAGAAGCCCCAGCGCCCGGACACCCTGAACCCGCCACTCGCCGGCGCGACCTTCCCTCCCGCTGGATTCAGACCGCTGGAAAAGAGTGTGTCGGGTCCGGTGGCGAAGAATTCTTCCTGGGCGCGCTCGGGGAAGTGGCCGATCCACCAGTTGTGGGCGGTCCACAAGGAGTAGCACCAGGCGGTCGAGCCGCAGCCACGACCGAGCTCGAACCCGCTGTCGAACGCCACGTCCACCTCGACGTCGTGGCCGCCGTATCGACGCGGGTTGCCGATTCGGATGAGGCCGGAGGCCTGGAGGTCCTGAACACTTTCCGCGGGGATCTGTCGGAGCTGTTCAGTGCGGGCCGCGCGCTCCTTGAGCACCGGCACGAGTGCGGTGGCTCGGCGAAGCAGCTCCTCTCGGGTCACGGGGGCGTGCGAAGTCCCGGTCGGCGCCGAAATGTCGCGGCTCACGGCGCCAATGCTACGCCGGACGGCCGCCGAGAGCGAGACCCGATCGGCGAGCGCCGGTCAGAAGGACAGACCGACGGCCCGGGCGAGGAATCTCATCAGCGGCGCTTCGTGACGGCAGGCGATCACGAACCGGCGGGGGAAGTCAGGTGCGCAGGCTTGTCGCTCGGTGAACGAGACGCCGCTCGTGAAGCTCAGGCGCTTGAGGTCGTCGATGAGCGGATGGTCCGGATCGAAGCCGCGCGGAGGCCGCTTCAGCGTCGCCTCACCATGCGAGAGACCCGAGCGCCGGGCCCGCTTCCAGCCCGGGGGATTCTTGACGATCGCCTCGCGGATCGCGCGCAGGGCCTCGCCGCTCGGGCGCCAGAGGCCGGCGCCCATGAACACCTCGCCCGGCGCGAGGTGCAGATAGTAACCAGGCGCCTCGACGTTTCGTCTAGCACCGAGCGCGAACGACAGGCCCGCGTTGGTCTTGTAGGGCGTCTTGTCACGCGTGAAGCGCGTGTCCCGATAGATTCTCAGAAGGGAGCCGCCGGAGGGCCGCGCGTCGGCGACGATGTGGGGGCTGATCGCGGCGAGCTTCGGCGCGACGGCCCGGATGAACCCGAGGAGCGGGTCGCGCACCTCGGTCAGGTACCGATCCTTGTTCGCGTTGAACCACGTGCGGTCGTTGTGGCGCGCGAGCTCGCCGAGAAAGCGGAAGAGCTCACGGGTCACGGACATCGGTCGCCTCAGACGGACCGGTGCAGCCCGCCGTCGACGTGGATGCGTTCGCCGGTGATGTAGCGCGCCCGGGGCGAGCTGAGGAACGCGACCAGGAAGGCGACGTCGGACGGGTCGCCGAAATAGCCGAGCGGGATGTTCCGCGCGAACTCGGCCTGGCTCTCCGGTGTCGGATGCAAGCGCGTATCGATCTGCTCGCTGTGGACACGACCGGGCGCCAGGCAGTTGACCGTGATCCCGTGTCGCCCGATCTCGCGCGAGAGCCCCTTCGCCCAGGCGTGCACGCCCGCCTTGGCGGCGACGGCGGCATTGACCGTGGACGGCTCGGCGCTGCCGGTGACGCAGAGGATGCGGCCCCACCGCCGCTCGATCATCCCGGGCAGAAGGGCCTGGGTCGTCCGGCGCACGGCGGTGAAGTTGAGCAAGAACGATTCGTCCCAGGCCGTGTCGGGCGAATCCCACGGGATCGTGCGCGACCCGCCGGCATTGTTGATCAGGATATCGACGCGGCCGTAGGCGGAGAGCGCCGTATCGCGAATCCGGTCGGCGGCGTCCGGCCCGTAGAGGTCGATGGGCAGCGCGAGCGGTCGCGGCCCTCCCGCCTTCTCGATTTCCTCCTGGAGCGTAGCGAGCAGGTGTTTGCGACGGGCGACCACGACGGTCTGCACGCCCTCGGCGGCCAGCACCTTCGCGATCTCGCGCCCGATCCCGACGCTCGTCCCGGTGACGACCGCGATCTTCCCTCTCAGCTCGAGGTCCATCTCGACCTCCGGTGCCAGTCCAGCAGGCTCCCCAGGATCCCCTTCGGTAGAAAGACGATGAACAGCACGAGCAGGATTCCGTACACGAGGTTGTCCCAGCCGACGGCTCGAGTCCCGAACGAGATGCGCAGCACCTCGGCCAACAAGATCGTGATCACCGCCCCGACCGTGGGCCCGAGCGAGACGTAAATGCCGCCGACCACGACCGCGAAGACCATCTGGAGGGAGACCGAGATCCCGCTCACCGTGTCGGGCGAGATGAACATCTGGTACTGGCAGTAGAGCGCGCCCGCGAGCGCGGTCATGGCGGCGCTCAGCACCGTGATCTTGAGCTTCTCGGCCGTCACGTGGACGCCCGTCGCCGCCGCGGCGTCCTCGTCCTCGGAGATCGCCTCGAGTGCCAGGCGGAGCATGCTCCGCTCGACCCGATACCAGACATAGAGGCCGGCCGCCCAGACCGCCAGGGCGATCAGGTACCAGGTCGTCTTCTCGCCGAACTGGAGCGCCCAGAGCGAGCTGCCACCCTGGTGGCGTTCCGGCGTGTAGCCGAGCGACCCGCCGGTGTAATCGCGCGTCGCGGTGATCACCTGCAACACGATACCGCTCAGCGCCAGGGTGACCAGCGCGAAGTAGTGCCCGGTGATCCGGAAGCGGAAGCACGGATAGGCCACCAGCACTGCCAAGAGCCCGCCGGCGAGCAGCGCCAGCGGGATCCCGAGCCACGGGCTCATGCCCTGGTAGTTCCAGAGGAGCGCCGTCACGTACGCGCCGACCCCCATGAAGCCGCCGTGACCGAGCGACACCAGTCCGAAGCGACCCATCACCGACCAGGACGTGTAGGCGAACGACCAGATGAGGATGACGATCAGGATGTGGAGTGGATAGGGCGAGCGGTAGACGAACGGCAGCGCGACCAGGATCGCGCCGCCGATCCACGGAAGGTAGCGCGTCACGACCGTTTCGCCATCAGGCCCTCGGGCCGCACGAACATCATCACGATGAAGAACGCGAAGGCGAACACGTATCCCCACTCGAGGTCGAGGTAGAGCCCGCCCACGGAGATGATCTCGGCGAACACGAAGGCGGCGAGGAAGCCGCCGCCGAAGTTCCCGAGGCTGCCCAGCACGCAGATCAAGAACGTGATCGGCCCGAACGAGAGGCCGACGAACGGATGGACGTCGTACTGGAGCACGAGCAGGCAGGCGGCGAGCCCGGCCAGGGCGCCGCCGAGCGCCGAGGTGATCAGATAGATCCGGCGGGCGTTGACGCCCATGAGCGGCATGATCTGGCGGTCCTGGGCGATGGCGCGGATGGCGGCCCCCGTGTAGGTCCGCGTCAGGAATAGGTAGACCAGCACCATGCCGATCAGAGCCGCGGCGAAGGCCAGGAGGCGCGAGTAGCTGATGAACATCCCCGCCACCTTCAGCACCGGCAGCCGCAGGCCGAGATTTTTGAACTCGACGCCGAACAGCACCGTCGCGGCGGATTGCAGGAAGAAGAGGACTCCGCCCGTCGCCAGGAGCTGGTTGATCGGCGCCGCGCCGAGCAGCGGCGCGATCACCAGGGCGTGCAGGAGCACCCCCAGGAGGCCGACGCCGATGATACAGACCGCCGCCGCCAGCACGATCGGGACGTGGTAGACGGTGTAGAGGAAGTACATCCCATACATGCCGAACATGATGAGCTCGGCGTAACAGATCCAGACGACGTCGATGACGCCGAAGATCAGGTTGAGCCCGAGCGACAGCAACGCCAGGACCCCGCCGAGGAAGATGCCGTTGATCAGCGCCTCGAGCAGGAAGAGGTCGAAGACGGGCATGGCCGTGGGTCCGTTCAGACTCCGAGGTAGGCTTGCCGGATCGTGTCGCTCGCCAGCAGGTCGGCGGCGGTGCCGGCGGCGCGGATGCTCCCCGCCTTCAGCAGATACGCTCGGTCGACGACCCGGAGCACCTGCTGCACGTTCTGCTCGACGATCAACACGGTGAGCCCGCCTGCGCGAAGGCGCTTCACCAGATCGAACACCTGTTCCACGATCACCGGAGCTAGGCCGGCGGAAGGCTCGTCGAGCAGGAGGAGCCGCGGCTCGGACATCAGGGCGCGGCCGATCGCGCACATCTGCTGCTCGCCGCCGGACATGCTGCCGGCGAGCTGCCGGCGGCGCTCGCGGAGCCGCGGGAACAGCTCGTACACGACGGCGAGCCGCTCCTGGAACTTGGGCCGCGCCGCCGGCGTGAAGCCACCCATCCGGAGATTGTCCTCGACCGTCATACGCGGGAACAGACGGCGGCTCTCGGGCACGTGGGCGATGCCGATCTCCACGATCCGATACGACGGTGTGGCGACCAGGTCGACACCCTCCATGGCGATCGAGCCGGCGGTCGGCCGGATCAGGCCCGAGATGACGCGCATGAGCGTCGTCTTGCCGGCGCCGTTGGGGCCGATGACGCTGACGGCCTCGCCCTGGCGCACCTCGAGCGACACGTCGAACAGCGCCTGGAAGCTGCCGTAGCCGGCGCGGACGGATTTGAGCTCGAGCATCGGTCAGGCGCGAGCGGCCGCCGCGACCGTACGAACGGCCGCGGCCTGAGTCCCGAGATAGACCTCGATGACCCGCGGGTCGGTCGCGACCTGCGCCGGCAGGCCGTCGGCGATCTTCTCGCCGTGATCGAGTACCATGACGCGATCCACCACCCGCATGAGGACACTCATGATGTGCTCGACCCAGATGATGGTGACGCCCAGATCCCGGCAGATCCGTCGCAGCAGATCGGCGGCCTGATCCATCTCGTGCTCGTCGAGGCCGCTGAGGCTCTCGTCGGCGAGGAGGAGCTTCGGGGCGGTCGCCAGCGCCTTGGCGAGCTCCAGCTTCTTCAGCGCCGCGGCTCCGAGGCCGTCGACCGTCGCCGCGGGATCGGCCGGGAGCCCCACGAGTCCGAGCGCCCGCTGGGCCGCGTCCAACGCCTTGACGCGTGACGCGCCGCCCTGACCGTAGAACCCCGCGAGCACCACGTTTTCGAGGATCGAGAGCCGACGGAACGGGCGCGGGATCTGGAAGGTGCGCCCGATGCCCAGGTTCACGATGCGATGCGGGGCCTCGCCGGCGATCTCGCGGCCCTCGAACTTGATCGACCCGCCGTTCGGCGTCAAGGTCCCGGAGAGCATGTTGAAGATGGTGCTCTTGCCCGAGCCATTGGGGCCGATCAGACCGAGGATCTCGCCCGGCCGGACCTCGAACGACACGTCGTTGACCGCCAAGAAGCCGCCGAAGCGCTTGGTCAGATGCTCGACGGTCAGCATGTCGCGGCGCCCCGGGGCGTCGATTGGGGGCGCGCCGACGGGATCATGGCGCCGGCAAAGCCGGCGCGCGAACCGATGGATTCAAGTCGGTCCTCGCCGCGCAGCCCCTCACTGCGCCGCGTAGGGCGAGGTTCCTGGCAACGGCAGGATGGGGTCGCGTTGCTGCTGGCTCTTGGGCCACACGAGGTACGGCTTGTCGTCGACGTACTGGAGGATGACCGGGAACGCGCGATCGTTCTGTCCCGACATGGGCGCGCTCTCCCCCTCGAACTTGACGCCGAAGCCGAGCATGGTACCGCCCTCCGGCAGATCGACGTCGAGCGCTGCCTTCCTCAGCGCGTCGGCGTCGATGCCGCCGTACTTCTTGATGGCGCGCGGCAACACCTCGGTCATGAACACGTAGGTGTTGCTGGCGGACATCCCGACGTGCGCCGACTTGACGACGGTACCGGGCCGCGCCTTCTCGTACTCGTCGCCGACCATCTTGATCATGGCCGGCAGCGGGGCCCGCAACGCCTTTTCGTTGCTCAGCCAGATCGAGATCGGATCGACGTTGAAGAAGTAGTTCACGTCCCGACCGAGCGCTTCCTTCAGCTTGTCGTAAACTCCGTAGCCGGCGCCGTGGCCGATCAAGGCGCTGAAGCGAAGACCCTGCTCGCGCGCCTGCCGCAGGAACAGGGTGATGTCCGGGTTGTAGCCCGTGTGGAAGATAACGTCCGGGCGCCCGCGCTTGAGCTTCGTCACCAGCGCGGACAGATCCGGCGCGGTGGCGGCATACCCTTCCTTGAGCACGATGGTGAAGCCGGCCTTCTTCGCGCCCTCTTCGTTGCCCTTCGACACGTCGGCGCCGTAGGCGCCGTCCTCGTGGATGATCGCGACGCGGACGTCCTTGGGCTCCTTGCCGAGCTTGGCCTTGGCGTTCTGGGCGAGAAAGTCCGCCGACATCAGACCGAATTGCCGGCCGCTGGGCTGCGCGCGGAACACGTACTTGAGGTGCCGGTTCTCGAGCACCGCCGAGGAGATACAGGTGGTGATCCACATGAACTTCTTGAGCTGCTCGACCCGGGCGGCCGCCGGCACACATTCAGCCGACGAGTAGAAGCCGAGGAGCATGTCGACCTTCTCCTGCTCGATCAGGCGCACCGCCTCGTTGATCGCCACGTCGGGCTTGCTCTGGGCGTCAGCGTAGAGCGCCTCGATCTGGTAGCCCTCCACGCCGCCCTTCTTGATGAAGTAGTCGATCATGATCTTGGCGCCGAGCGCGTGCAGCTCCGACCCTCCACCCGCGAACGGGCCCGTGTAGTCGTAGACCACGCCGATCTTGAGCTTCTTGCCCTGGGCCACCGCCTCGTCGGCCGCAGACCCACCGCCCAACACCAGCGCGACGACGATGAGCGCGGACGCCAGACGCCAGAATCCATGCAGGAACATGCGATCCTCCCGGAGGATAGAGGTCCAGAACCTTGCCGCGCGGGCCATTACAGAGTGCGGCTCCGGTCTTGTCAAGCGATCGTTGGCCCACCGGGCCGTGATAGTGTCTGGGGCCATGAGCCGCGCGCCGTCCACTCGCGACGTGCCGGCCGGCAATTATCGGTTCCTGCCGGGCATCGCCCCCTTCTCGTCGGGCGTGGTCGCGAGCCCGGGACACCAGGTCGTCCACGCGACGCTCCGGGCACCGGTCCCGAGGCGAGAGGGCTTCGCCGCCATCGACCGACACCTCGGTGCCGCGGGTCGCCCGCGGGCGCCGCTGTGCGCCATCGAGCTCCGGAGCCCGGGTGCCGTTCAGCTTCGAGGGTTTCGACGCGTTCAACGCGGGCTACCGCGCCGTGCTAACCGAATGGAAGCTGCTGGTCGACGACGCGAATCCGATCGCTCGCACGAACGTGGTCCCCCTGGTTGGCGCGCCGTCCGAGCCCTCGCTCTACGCGTTCGCCTACGCGATCCCCGGCGCCACCGAGCGCCCCACGTTCGTCGTGGCCGGCGCCGGCGAGATGCGCGAGCGCGGCCTCGGCGTCCAGGGCATCGTGCGCCACGGAGAGTCCTCGTCCGACGCGATGCGCGAGAAGGCGGCGCACGTCATGGGCATCATGCAGGCGCGACTCTCGGGTCTGGGCGTCGACTGGCCGGACGTCACGATGGTCGACGTCTATACGATCAGGCCCATCGAGGCGTTTGTCGCCGACACCGTCTTGGGGCCGGCCGGCGCCGCGGCGATCCACGGCGTCCGCTGGTTTCCGAGTCGCCCGCCCCTGGTCGGCCTCGAGTACGAGATGGACCTGCGCGGCGTCGTCCGGGAGCTGCTGGTCTAGCCGCCGACCTGGACGCCCGCGAGCCGCTCGAGCACCTGGATGACGGCCGTGCCGTCCTGCTTGCCAAGCCCCGCCGCACGCGCCATCTGGTAGACCTGCTGGCTCACGTTGGCCAGCAGCACCGGTACCCCGAGCTGTTTGGCGAACGCCGTCTCGAGCTCCTGGTCTTTGTACGAGATGTCGACCGTTCCGGTCGGTGAAAAGTCGCGCGCCAGGATTCTCGGCACCCGCCGCTCGAACGCCGAGCTCGTTCCGGTGCTGACGCGCACGACCTCGTAGATCGTGCGCGGGTCGAGCCCCGCCTTGACGCCCATCACGAGCGCCTCGGCGACCGCCACCGTGTTGACCTGGACCAGCATGTTGTTGACGAGCTTCATCGCCAGCCCCTGACCGATCCCGCCGACGTGGAAGATCTTGGCGCCCATGGCCTTGAACAGGTCACGACACGCCTCGAACGTCTCCGCCGCGCCCCCGGCGATGATCGAGAGCTCGCCGGTCTCCGCCCGCTCGGTGCCGCCGCTCACGGGCGCGTCGAGCATGGCGACCCCGCGCGCCCCCAGGGCGTCGGCCAGCCGCCGCGCGACGAACGGGTCGATCGTGCTCATGCAGATGACGATGTGCCCCCGCGTGGCGCTGCGGATGATGCCGCGCTCGCCGGCGATGACCGACTCCGCCTGGACGGTCGTCTCCACCATGCAGATCGTGCGATCGGCCGCCGCGGCCACGCGCTCGGCCGAGTCGGCCACGGAGGCTCCTCGCGCGCGAAGCGGCTCGACCTTCGCCGGATCGATGTCGTGTACAACCAGCGGGAAGCCCTGCTTGACCAGATTGAGCGCCATCGGTCGTCCCATGTTCCCGAGCCCGACGAATCCTACGGCTCCAGCCATCACGCCCTCCTTGGGCATACGCGCCGCCTGCACGGTAATCTCCGCCTTCCACTCCGTCAACCCAGCCCCGGCCGTGAACCTGCCCGGGCATTTTTACTCGATAAGAATTACTCCACCTGTTCGAGAAGACATGGTGGCTCCCCACGCCGTTGAGGCGAGGCTGTTCGACGATGCCGGATCGGCCATCGATCGCGCGTAATTGTCGACGCTCGACGAGAGCGGGTCTCGCATCCACACAGGTGGCATACCTCTTGCCCTCCCGTCGTCCCGGGATGATCTGGAAAGGACACGTCAGTTTCGGACTCGTCAATATTCCCGTCGCTCTCCATCCGGCGGTGAAGCGCGAGGAGCTGGATTTCACCAAGTATCGGGACGAGTATCGCGAGGAGCTGATGGCCTTCATCCGGAAGCGCGCGAAAGACGGCCGCGTCGAAGAGGCAGCCGCGGCCCCGGTCCCGGCGCCGAAGCGGACGAAGGGCGAGGTCATCGACCTGATAGCGCTCCTCAAGCAGAACGCGGAGCAAGGGAGTGCGGCGCGGGGCGCCAGGCGGCGGCCCTCGGCCCGAGCGCGACGGTCGGCCTAAGAGATGATCGACACGGGCTGGCTGATCCTCGGGGTGCCGTCGGCACGCTGGTGGCTAAGGCCTGGGTGGCCCGGGAGCGCCGGATCCATCGCGGCCGCCAGCGGCGGCTCGCGAGAGGGGACTGGTGAGGGCTGAGGGAGAGAGGAGAGATGGGACGATGACTCCAACGGTCGGCATTTTCGTCGAGCGAGCCACGGCCGAGCGCGCCGTCGCCAATCTGCGCGCGATCGGCGTTTCGCCGGAGAACATTCGCGTTCTCGTTCCCGGCACGTCCGACGCCGTCGTCTCGAAGGTCCCGACCAGCGAGGCGGAACAGCCCGGCATCGGCAAGGCGATGGGCGTCGTGATCGGCGGCGCCGTGGGAGCGGCGGGTGGGGCCGAGCTGGGCGCCGTGGCTGCCGCGACCGCGCTGCTACCGGCCGCCGGCCCGGCCATTGCGATCGGTCTCGTCGGCGCCGTGCTTCTGAGCCTCGGAGGCGCGGCTGCGGGGAGCGCGCTCGAGAACGCGCTGTCGAACGGCCTTCCCAAGGACGAGGTCTTCGTGTACGAGGACGCGCTCCGCCGGGGATTCTCGATCGTGGTCGTCATGACGCCCGACGCGGGCGAAGCGGCTCAGGCGGCCGCGACGCTCGAAGCGTCCGGCGCCGAGAGTGTCGATGCCGCCCGCGAGCGGTGGTGGATCGGGCTGCGCGACGAAGAGGCGTTCGAGTATCGCGCGGAGGGCCTCGATTTCCAGCGGGACGAGTCGATCTACCGCCAGGGCTTCGAGGCCGCCCTGTCCCTCGCCACGCGCGACATCCCGTCCCGTCACACCATCAAGCTCCTGGAGGAGCGGTACCCGGACTCTCACGAGGCCGCCGCATTCCGCCGCGGCTACGCGCGCGGACGAGCCCACTACCGGCGCCTGCTGGCGACGAAGCCGCCGCGACGGCGCGGCAACTTCTGACGACGACCGCCGGGCCCGCGACACCCAGGCGGCGTCGCGGCGACCCGGCGCTCGGCTATCGGGGGTCTGCGAAGATCCGCAGCTTGAGCTTCCGGGGCACCCAGGCCGCCAGAATTCTGGCGGAGCGCGCGACGCGCTCGAGCGACTCGGGGCTGCCGGGCCAGTACTTGAGCACGAGGCCCCGGTTCACGAAGTTCAACATCCCGTCGACGAGGATCGCCGCGACGAAGATGTCGTCCAGATACCCGATCACCGGGATGAAGTCGGGAATGAGGTCGAGCGGCGACACGAGGTACAGAACGGCCGCGGCCAGCGCGATCTTCGCGGCCTTCGGCAGCACGGGGTCGACCGCCAGACCAGCGATGGTCCGGACGATGTCCGGCAGGGCGCGCAGCAGCGCCTTCATTCCAGGCTTTCGGCGACCAGCTCGCTGACGTCCTTGACGGCGAGCGTCTCCTCGGCGCCTTTCACTTTTCGACCGAGATCGAGCATCGCCAGGCAGAAGGGACAGCCCGTGGCCACCAGGTTCACCTTGGCCTCGAGCGCCTCCTCGACGCGGATCAGGTTGACCCGCTTCTGCGCCTTCACCTCCATCCACATGTGGCCGCCACCGCCGCCACAGCAGAGGCCGCGCTCGCGACTGCGCGGCAGCTCCACGAGCCGCAGCCCCGGCACCGCCTTCGCCACGTTCCGCGGCGCCTCGGTGATGCCGTTGTAGCGACCGAGGTAGCACGAGTCGTGGAACGCGATCGACGCGTCGAGCGCCTTCTTGGGCTTGATCCGGCCGGCGGCGATCAGCTCCTCGATGACCTGCGAGTGGTGGAGCACTTCGTAGCGACCGCCGAACTGGGGGAACTCGTTCTTGATCGTGTTGAAGCAGTGAGGGCAGTGCGTGATCACCTTGCGGAACCGGTACCGGTTAATCGCCGCGAGGTTCTCCTGCTGGACGGTCTGGTACAGGTATTCCTCGCCCAGGCGGCGGCCGACCTCGGCGTGGCAGCGCTCCTCCTGCATCACGCCGAAGCTCACGCCGGCGGCGTTGAGGATCTTCACGACCGCGCGGGCGATCGCCTGGTTGCGCTTGTCGTACGAGGCCGAGCAGCCAACCCAGTAGAGGTACTCGACCTCGCGACCGGCTTCCATCAGGGGAACGTCCAGCCCCTGCGCCCACGCCAGACGCTCGCCGGCCGGTAGCCCCCACGGGTTGCCCGCCCGCTGGATGTTCTGGAGCGACTGCGGCGCCGTCGAGGGCAAGGCGCCCTCGGAGAGCGTCAGATAGCGCCGCAGGTCGATGATCGTGTCGACGATGTCGATGAACGCCGGGCACTCCTCCACGCACGCCATGCAGGTCGTGCACGCCCACAGCTCGTCCGCCTTGATCAGCTCGCCGTGGATCGGCCCGGGAAGCTCGCCGTGCATGTGCCGCTTGAGCTTCACGATGATCTGCTTGGGCGAGAGCGGCGTGCCCGACATGTGGGCGGGGCAGGCCGCCTGGCAGCGGCCGCACTCGACGCACGCGTCGAAGTCGAGCCGTCGCTTCCACGAGAACTCCTCGAGCTTCGAGATGCCCAGCGTCTCGGCCTCCTCGATGTTCTTGATCTCGCGGATCGCGCCGCGCGGTCCGAGCTTCGAGAAGAAGATGTTGAGGGGTGTCGTGAGGAGGTGGACGAAGTAGGAGAACGGAACGATCGCGATGAAGACGAGCGCGATCGCCGCGTGGAAGACCCACGTCGCCACGTGGAGCCCGCGCAGCGCGCCCTCGGTCATGCCGAGGGCCACGAGGCCTCGGCCGAGCGCATAGCCGACCGGCGACCACGGCCCCCACCACGGCGCCACCACCGCGAGCCGACACGCCTCCATCACGAAGCCCGTCACGTTGATGACGAACAGGAGGGCGAGCACCCCGGCGAAGCGCCCGGTCGCATCGAGACGCGCCGGCCGCTGGACGAACCGACGCCACACCGCCATGCCCAGCCCGATGACGAAGAAGAGCCCGAAGAGGTCGAGCACCGCCTCGTAGAGAAGATAGAAGCGGCCCTTCAGAAGCTTCACCCCGAAGAGCGGCAGCGTGATGTCCCAGTCGATCGTGGCCAGCACGGTTCCCATGAAGAGGGCGAGGAAGCCCCAGAACATGATCGCGTGCATGACGCCCGGATAGGCCTGCGAGAGCGTGCGCACCTGGCCGAGTGCCTGCGTGAGGACGAGACCGACGCGCTCGGGGATCCGATCGAGACGGTCCTCGGGCAGCCCCCGCCGCCAGAGGCTCACCCGCTGCCACATCCCGTACGCGAAGATCGCGATCGCCAGCGCCCCACCGACGTACAGCGCGACCTGAGCCCAGCCGGGAACGTTCCAGAACGTATCGCGGAAGGCCACGGACGAGGTCATGAGCGCCCCAACCTTAGCAGCTTTTTGTGGTCGTGGGGAGCGTCCGCTAGTTGAACATCGAGGGGAGCGAGCGCCGCTCCCCGCGGTGACCCCCGGCGTCGATCCGGGACGCGGCCGCCGCGCGAATCTGATTGAACATCGGGGGGAGCGAGCGCCGCTCCCTCCGAACCCCCACCGGGTTCACTCGGCGATCGAGTGACCGATCTGCCGGCAAAGCCGGCTCTCGAACCACCCGCGCGCAGCGGCTAGACGCGGAGCGTCTGCCGGCCGCCTGGCTCGGAGGACGGCACAGTCTTCAGCGCGTCGGCGGCGTCTGCTGCTGCTGCTGCTGCTGCTGGGGCGGCGGGACGCGGAACGGTTGATGACAGGTTCCACATGCTTGCCGTCCGAACTCCTTCGCGACGGCTTCGGTGGCGGCCTGGTCCTTGCTGCGGGCCACGTCGCGGAGCTTCTCGGCTTGCACCCCGTAGTTTTTGACAGCGGCCTCGAACTCGGGCCACTTCTGCCAGATCTCCGGCTTCGCCTTGGATTTGTCGGTCAGCGAGCCTTCGGGGAAGAGGGCGACGATCTGCGTCGCGATGAGGGCCATCGTCTCCGCGTTCACCGCGACCGCCTCCACGTTGCCGGCCTTGAGCTTCGCCTGCGCGTCAGCCCAGCTGGCACCGTTGAGCTTCATGAGGCGCTGGCGATCGGCGACGACGTCGCTCGTCCAGATCTTCGTCGGGGACTGACCGGTCGCGGAGCTGGCGAGCGCCAGCGCCACGAGGCTGCCGAGAACGACACCAGTGCGGACGTGTGTGGGTTTCATCTCTCCTCCTTCAGGAGCGCGGCTGCGCCGGCTGTTGCTGGGGTGGCGGCACGCGGAACGGCGTGTGGCACGTCCCGCAGGCGTCGCGGCCGAACGTGGTGACGGTGGTCTGCACGGCCGCCGCGTCCTTCGCGACCGCCTGATCGCGAAGTGTGCCGGCCCGGTTTTCGAGGTTCTTCGCTGCGGCCTGGAACTCCGGCCACTTCTGCCAGATGTCGGGTTTCGCCTTCGACTTCTCGGTGAGCGAGCCTTCGGGGAACAGGAGCGTGATCCGCTGGGCGTGGAGTGCCAGCGCCTCGGCGTTCACTGCGACACCCTCCACGTTGCCCGCCTTGACCTTGTTCTGGATGTCCGCCCAGTTGGCGCCGTTGTTCTTCATGAGCCTTTGGCGGTCCGCCACCGGATCACCGGAACCTATGGCGGTCGGCCTGGCGGTCGCGCAGCCGATGGCGGCCACCGCGACGACGCTCCCGAGGATTACACCGGCCTTCACGTGTCGAAATAGCATCTCGCCTCCCCTTCAGTAGGTTCACTCCGGTTACCGAATGGCACCGCGCTCACTTGCCGATCTTGTTCTGGACCGCCGGAATCGTCTTGAGGTACCGCGCGATCGCGAGCCGGTCGGCCTTGGTCAGGTCTTTGTAGCCGGCCAACGTTCCGTCGATGACCTCGCCCATGAGCCCGCCGGCGACGTCTCCGTCGGGCTTGTTGCCCGTCTCGAGATAGTCGGCGATCTCCTCTTCGGACCACGTCAGGCCCGTCGCCTTGTCGGGCGTGATGTTGGGGACCTCGGAGTCCTCGGGGCCCTTGGGATTCCCCGCCAGGAACCGCGAGTTGTCCGTCGCCATCGTCATGGTCCGCGGTGTGTGACACTCGCCGCAGTGGGCGACGGCGCGCACCAGATACTCGCCGCGGGCGGTGCCGGAGGTCGGCACCGACGTCGGTGGCGACTCCTTCGGCGCGAACGCGGCGAGCCAGGCCGGGAGGAACACGCTCTCGAACATCGGCACCGCGATCTTCTTCGGCTGATTGGCCCGCTTCACCGCCGGCACCGACCGGAGGAACGCCACGAGCGCCTTGAGATCGTCGGCGGCCATCCCGTTGAACACCGTGTATGGGTGGACCGGGATGAGGCGCTCGCCGTTGGGCCGGCGGCCGAGACGCGTCGCCGTGATGATCTGCTCGTCGGTCCAGCCGCCGATGCCCGTCTCGCGGTCGGGCGTGATGTTGCTCGAGTACACCGTCCCGAACGGCCCGTCGTACCGCCGGCCGCCCGCGTTGACCGGCTGCTTCGGCACGGTGTGGCAGCCGCAGCCGCCGGTCGCGCCGAAGACGTACTTGCCGCGCGCCAGCTCGGCGGCGGAGGGTGCCTGCGCGGACGTCGATGCGGGGAGGAAAGCCAGGGCCAGCAGCAGAGCGACGGCGAGGCGCCCGGCGCGACTTTCCAAGCCGATCACTACTGGCGAGCGAAGGTCAAGTCGGTTTCCAGCTGGATGTCGTTCGCGACCTTGAAGATGAGGAGCTGCGGCACCTGCATGCCGTGGTCGGTGAAGGTCGTCGCGAGCCGAGCCCGGACCTTGATGTTGTCCGCGCTGAAGCCGAACCTCTTCTGGCCCTCGACCTGGTCCGGGGTGAGCTTGATCCAGGTGACGGTCGCCTCGGCGACCCGTTCGACCGGCTTCTGCTTCACGGTGAGAATCCCGCGCACCTTGGCGGGGATCGCCTTTCCGGGCTCGAGCGGCCCGGCGATCTCCACGCTCTTCACCTCGAAGGTGACCCAGCGATTGGCCTCGACCTCGGTGTCGAGGAAGTTCTTGCTCCGCATGTCGGCGTCGCGCTTGTCGATGCCCGTGCGGACCATGTTCATGTCGACCTTGACCGACCCGACCGCAGTCTGAGGCCGCGCCGGATCGAGAGTGAGCGTGCCTGCGACACCCTCGGCGGCGGTATTGCCCACGAAGGTTTCGAGCGCCGCATCGCTCTTGAAGGTGGCGCGCGAGTAGTTGGGCAAGAGCTTCAGGGCGATCGCCTCGGCGAACGCCGCGGCCGGCGCAATGGCCATCAGGAGCGCAGCGGTCATGAGGGCAATGCGTCGGGGCACGATGAGTCTCCTCTTTATCGTCGCACCTCGGCCGGCGGGGCGACCTCCGTTTTGCTCGCCTCGCACGCGGGGCCCGAGCCCCGGCCGTGCTGCGGCTCGCTCTGTCGTCCCGCGACGGCCTGCGGCGCGCACACTTGTCTGGGGATACGAGGCGGCCGGACGCCGCCTCAATACCACGAACGGATGGGGCTAGGCACGGGTTCCCGGCTGGGCCGCCTGGAGGTCCGCCTCCATGACGAGGGCGTCCTCGCCGGTATCGTAGTAGTAGCCGCGACGGCGGCCGACCACCCGGAAACCAAAGGATTCATAGAGTGTCCGCGCCTCGGTGTTGCTCGGGCGCACCTCGAGGACCACGAGCCTGATCCGCCGCTGCCGGGCCTCGTCGAGGATGCCGCCGAGCAAGGTTCGTCCGAGCCCCCGGCGACGGCAGTTCGGCCGGACCGCGATGTTGGTGATGTGGACCTCGTCGGCGACCTCCCAGAGACAGAGGTAGCCGACGACCCGCTCCTCCTCGCGCATCACCCAGCAGCGGGCCACCCGGTTCTGCTGCATCTCGTAGAGGAAGGCGCCCCGTGACCACGGCATCGAGAACGACGCCCGCTCGATCCCGAGGATCTCGTCGAGGTCTTCGGGGCGCATGCGGTCAACGGACAGGGGCACCGCGCCGCTTCAGCTCGGCCTCGGACGGCCGGAGATAGATCGGAACGAGATCCGCAGCGGGGATCGTGTCGGCCATCGCGAGCCGCGCGTGGCCCAGGGAAGCCACGCACGCCGGGGAGGGCCCGCGGCGCGGTGGCCGGATCCGCCGCGCGTGCGCCGAGTGGATCTGGTCGGCGCCGTCGCCCAGGACGATCACCGGCTCGTCCAGACGACGCGAGAGATCGTCGGGCGTAATGGCCAGGTAGTCCCACTCCCGGCGCATCCCATCGCCGTCCCACCGATAGAGTGACGCGTAGACTTCGCCCTTACGGGCATCGAGGACGGGACAGATGGGCAACGCGGCAAACGGCAGCATCGCCGCCATCGCGTCGAGCGTCGGCACGGCCGCGATCGGGATGGAGAGGGCCAGCGCCAGACCCTTGACGGTGCTCAGGCCGACTCGGAGCCCGGTGAACGAGCCCGGTCCCACGGCGACCGCGAGGCCCTCGAGCTCGCCCACCGTCCAGCCAGCGTCGGTCAAGAGCCGATCGATCGCGGCCATCAGGCGCTCGGAGTGCGTCAGCCGCACATCGAGCACGTATTCACCGACCACGAGCTCGCCGTCGAGGAGCGCGGCGCCGCCGGACAGCGTCGAGGTCTCGACGGCGAGCACGCGCATGGAGGGAGTCTAGCACGCACCCAAAGCGGCGCCCGGCGCCGCTCCGGCGCGTGCGATAATGCTCTGAGGAGGGCCCGGATGAGCGCTGCCGCCAGGAAAGACCCTGCCGCCGTCGAGACGGAAGTCAGGGAGAAGATCCACCTCGAGATCCTGAAGCGCACGGGCGCCTATCACGCCAACGATCACATCCTGCTGCCCTCGGGACAGCACACGACGGAGTACATCGAAAAAACCCTGGTGACCACCGAACCCTCGTTCACCGAGGGGCTCGGCGCCGTGATCGCCAAGCACTTCGCCCAGTGGCCAGTCGACATGGTGCTGTCCACGGGCCCGGGTGCGCTCATCCTGTCGCACTGCGTGGCGCGCGCCCATCCTTCGCGGCCGATCGTCGTCTACGGCGCCAAGGGGCTGTCTGGCGGGAAACGCCGCGTCTCACTGCCGGTCGAGTTCCAGCGTCTCATCCGCCCCGGTGCCAAGATCCTCCTGATCGAGGACCTGGTCAGCACGGGCTCGACGCTGAACTTGCTCATCAATCTGGTGGAGCAGCTCGGCGGGCTGGTGGTCGGCATCGGCTGCCTCTGGCGCCGGACGTCGGTGGAGCTCGACAATCGCCCGGTCTTCAGCCTCGTGAGTCGCGACTTCCCGACCTACGATCCGGACAAGTGTCCGTTCTGCAAGCGGGGCGTGCCGTTGAACGAAGAATTCGTTCGCCGGCGCCACGCCCGCCGCCCCTCCTCCGTCCAAGAACCCAAAGAAGCGTAGCCAGCCCGAGAGCCACCTAGCCGGCCGGGCGGGCGGGAGCGGGGGGTGCGCCCTCCGCGACCCGTGTTGTCAGGGTTGCGGGCACGGCAAACCCCAGAACAGTCCGATCGAGTCTGACTGCCGGCGTGGTCGCGGAGGGCGCACCCCCCGCTCCCGCCCGCCCGGCCGGCTAGGCGGCCTCCCAGAGACCCTCGGCGACGCCGGCGGTCTTGTAGGCGTCGCGGATGCGATCGAGGTTCTTGGTGAAGAGAAGCCCGATCTTCGCGAAGGGTTCGAAGACCGGCCCCTGGCCGTCGAGGAGCGGGAAGCTCACCCGCGGTAGCTTCTCCCACCGGCTCTGAAGCAGGACGTTCACGGCCGCCAGGTTCGTGTAAAACTCCTCGCGCTCCTTGACGGCCCGCTTGACGATCGGTGTGATCAAGCAGTCGACCGTCTCCCGGGCGCGCGCCGCGCCCTCGGCGGCCGCTTCGGCGAGTGGTACGACGGTCACGCCGAGCTCGCCGAGGAAGCGCTGGAGCAAGCGGCCCACCGAGTCCTGCAGGAGGATGGCCGGGAGCCCCACCCGCTTCAGCGCTTGATGGCCGAGCTCGCTCACGTCGGAGTAGAGCTGAGCCTTGAGCCAGTCCACGTGCTGCTGGTTCTCCTCGTCCTTCCACCAGTCGCGGATCATCCGCTTGCCGAAGTAGCGGATGGCCGCGTAGTACTTGTCCCCCTTGAAGAGCTTCTTGGCGATCCCGCGCCACGAGTAGAACTTCGCCATCGCGTTGATCGCGCCCATCTGCAGCTCGTAGGGGCTCATGCGGCGCGGCTGGTGGACGACGTGGTGGCCGTCATAGAACTGCCAGTTCTTGCTGATGACGTACTTGTTGCCGCGATCGTAGAGCTGCTCCCAGTCCGGCGAGCCGGGGATCGGCGTCAAGATCATGAACTGGACGGAGTCGATGTCGTTCTTCAGAGCGAACTCGGCGGTGGCGTCGATCGTCTCCAGGTCGTCCTCGTCCGAGCCCACCACGAACATGCCGTGGATCCGGATCTTGTGGGCGTGGAAGCGCTCGATGGACCGCTCGATCTTGCCGAGATCCTGCTTCTTCTGGAAGAGCTTGAGCGTGCGCGGATTGATCGATTCGAATCCGACGTAGACGTTGAAGCAGTTGGAGTCGCGCATGAGCTGGAGGAGCTCCGGGTCGTCGACCGTCTCGGTCCGCACCTGGGCGCCCCACTCGGGCGTCAGGTCGCGGTCGATCATCCCTCGCAGCAGCTCCTTGCACCGCTTCTTGTTCGCCGTGAAGATGTCGTCGGCGAAGAAGGTGTACATGTTGCCCTTGTGGACCTCGAGCTCCTGCAGCACTCGCTCGACCGAGTGCGTGCGGAAGGCGTGCCCGTACATCCCGGGCACCGAGCAGAACGTGCACGAGAAGGGGCAGCCGCGCGAGGTGGCGACCGAGATGACCCCGCCCGGCTTCCAGCCTGTGATGAGCCGGTAGTCAGGAATCGGGTTGACGTCGAGATTCGGAATCTTCGGGCGCTCCGGGAGATGCACGGCCCGGCCGTCGGCGATGTAGGAGAGGTTCTTGATCTGCTCGAACCCGTGGCCCGCCTGGATCGCGTCGACCAGCTCCTGGAACGCGAACTCCCCCTCGCCGCGGACCACGAAGTCCGCATGCTCGAGCCCTTCGTCTGGCAGGAAGCTCACGTGCGTGCCGCCCATCACGGCGACGCCCCCCGCCGCCCTGACCTGGTCGGCGAGTCGGTACGACTGGGGCGCGGTTGACGTGATCGCCGAGACGGCGACCAGGTCGGCCGAGAGGACCTCACGCATGTCGAGCTCGTGGATGTCCTCGATGTAGACGCGGACATCGTACCCTTTGGCACGCATGATCGTGGCCAGCAGCACCGAGCCGATTCGCGGGATGCAGACACGACTGTAGATGTGCAAGTGGGTCGATTTTGGCTCGACGAAGACAAGCTTCTTGAGCATACGTCTCATCGACGGAGGTCTCCTCAGGAGCGGGGTGGCTGTTGATGATAAGCCGTGGTTCGGTCTTGCGCCTCACGCTACATCGGGCCCTGGTCGAAGTCAAACATCCTGTCACCCCATATCTGGGGCGCTCGAGCCGCGAAAGCCCCTACATATGGGATTTTCTCTTGACAGAAGTTGGCCTCCTCACTAGCATGCCGTGCAGATACGTCATTCTCGTGGCGGTCGATGAAGGGAGGTGACGCGGTGGCCAAGAAGAAGGCAACCAAGAAGAAAAAGAAGTAGAAGGCCCACGCAGCGCTCGGCCCTGTCGGTCTCTTCTCAGCGACAGGGCCGCGCTGTTTCCATACTCATCAGTGGGGCGACCCCCCTCATACTCCCCCGGCTACCAAAAGCCTCGCCCGGCAACCCAAAGCACGCCTATTTGGTCTTCGTCAGGGGGCGGGGCTTGGCGGGGGCCGGCTTGGTCTTGTCTTCCTTCTGGAGTCCCTTCACTTCCTCCACGAACTGGCCGATGTCCTTGAACTGACGGTACACCGAGGCGAACCGCACGTAGGCGACCGGGTCGAGGCGCTGGAGATGGTCCATGACGACCCGGCCCAACTCCTCGCTGCTGATCTCTTTCTCGGCGCGCTCGTGGAGCTGAGCCTCGATCTCGACGACGACGTCGTCGACGGCCTGGACGCCGACCGACCGCTTCTCGCACGACTTCAAGATCGACCCGCGGAGCTTCTGCCGGTCGAAGGGCTCGCGCCGCCCGTCGCGCTTGACCACGTGCGGCAGGACGTCCTCGATGTATTCGTAGGTCGTGTACCGGCGGTGGCACTTGAGGCATTCGCGCCGGCGCCGGATGAACTCTCCGTCGCGGCCCACCCGCGAGTCGACCACCCGATCCTCGGTGTGACCGCAAAACGGGCACTTCATCGGGCGCCCCCTTCCCTCATGCCGGTCCGGTAGTCGGGTTCCGTCCGCCTCAGCGGGTTCTCTCCGGATAAAGCGGGAATCGATTCGTCAACTCCTGCACCGCGCCGCGAACCGCCGCCGCCTCCGAAGAGGAGCCGAGGTTGGACAGGACCCGGTCGATGAGCCGCGCGATCTCGATCATCTCGGCCTCTCGCATGCCCCGTGTGGTGACCGCGGGCGTGCCGATGCGAATGCCGCTCGTCACCATCGGGCTGCGCGTTTCGAACGGCACCGTGTTCTTGTTGACGGTGATCCATGCCCGGTCGAGCGCCTCCTGCGCGTCCTTGCCGGTGATGCTCCGGTTCGTGAGGTCCAGGAGGAGCAGGTGCGTGTCCGTGCCGCCCGTCACCAGCCGGTAGCCGTGTCCGAGGAGCGCCCCGGCGAGCGCCGCGGCGTTCTTCACGATCTGCTTCTGATATTCGCGCCACGCCGGGGTCAGGGCCTCGTGGAATGCCACGGCCTTTCCGGCGATCACGTGCATCAGGGGCCCACCCTGCACCCCGGGCATGACGGTCTTGTCGAGGGCCGAGGCGTGCTCCGATCCGCACATGACCATCCCGCCCCGCGGGCCTCGGAGTGTCTTGTGGGTCGTCGTCGTGACGAAGTCGGCGAGGCCGACCGGCGACGGGTGAAGCCCCGCCGCGACCAATCCCGCCGGATGGGCGATGTCGGCCATGAAGAACGCGCCGACCTCGCGCGCGATGTCACGGAACGGGGTGAAGTCGATCGCGCGCGGGAACGCGGATCCTCCGGCGATGATCAGCTTCGGCCGATGCTGCCGCGCGAGGTCCCGCACCTGGTCCAGGTCGATCCGCTCCGTGTCCTTGCGCACGCCGTAGGCGACGATCGAATAGAACTTGCCCGAGTAGTTCACCGGGCTCCCGGCGGTCAGGTGCCCGCCGTGCGAGAGGTTGGGCCCGAGCACGGTGTCGCCGGGCTTCAGCAGCGTGAAGTAGACCGCCATGTTGGCCTGAGCGCCGGAGTGGGGCTGGACGTTGGCGTGCTGGGCGCCGAAGAGCTCCTTGGCCCGGGCGATGGCGAGATCCTCGACGACGTCGACGACCTCGCAGCCTCCGTAGTAGCGGCGGCCCGGGTACCCTTCCGCGTACTTGTTGGTCAGCACCGACCCCACCGCCTCGAGCACCGCCTCGGACACGAAGTTCTCGGAGGCGATCAGCTCGAGGTTACGGTGCTGCCGTTGCGCCTCCTCGCGGAGCGCCTTCGCGATCTCGGGATCGACGTCAGCGAGTCTGAGCATCGGGGGACTCCTGATCCCGCGAGCGGTCGAGCTCGACGATCTTGTCCACCCTGCGAGCATGGCGGCCGCCCGCGAACTCCGCCACGAGCCACGTCTCGAGAATCTCGATCGCGGTGTCGCGCCCGGTGATCCGCGCTCCCAGCGCCAGGATGTTCGCGTCGTTGTGCTCTCGGCTCATCCGCGCGGTGTAGGCGTCACTGCACGCGGCGGCGCGGGCGCCGGGCACTTTGTTCGCGGCCATCGCCATTCCGATTCCCGTCCCGCAGACCAGTACGGCGCGGTCGGCCTTGCCGGCCGTCACCGTGCTGCCGGCGGCGACGGCGTAGTCCGGGTAGTCGACGGACTCCGTCGACTGCGTTCCCAGGTCGACGACGTCGTAGCCTTGAGCGATCAGCCAGCCCTTGAGGACTTCCTTCAGCGCGAAGCCGGCGTGGTCGGCGCCCAGGGCAACGACAGTCATAGGGGCACCATATCGGTAGTGGCTCCGGCGTGTCAAGCCAACAACATAGTGGGTGTCAGGAGCGTCGCCGGCGACGCTCCGGGGCTCGGCCGTCGACCGGCACCCGCTTTAGGGGGCGATCTTTCGGCATTCGGCGGCAAGGGCCACCGCCGTCCGAGAACGGCCGGCGAGCCGGTCACTCAGACGTCATCTCGACCGACGCGCCCGGCGGAAACTCGAAGGCTTCCACCGACGCCCCGTCACATCCGGCCGCCACGAGCCGGGGAATCTCCAGGCGCGCCTCGACCTCGGCGACCTCGTGCTCCGACATGCGCGTCGCCGGGTGCTTGGGGACGAACAACGTGCAGCAGTCCGCGTCCGGCTCGATCGAGATCTCGAATGTCCCGAGACGTCGCGCCTCGTCCGTGATCTCGAGCTTGTCCATGCCGATCAGAGGTCTCAGGATGGGCATGCCGGCGGCCTCGTCGATGCGCGCGATGTTCGAGAGGGTCTGCGACGCCACCTGGCCGAGGCTCTCGCCGGTCGTCAGTGCGACCGCCCCGTGCTTCTTGGCCAGCGCCTCGGCGATCCGCACCATCAGCCTCCGGTAGACCACGACCCGGGCGGGCGGCGGGACCGTCAGCACGACCTCGCGCTGGATCTCGCCGAAGGGCACCAGCGCGAGCTTCGAGTCGTACTGCCACTCGGTCAGCCGCTCGACGAGCGCGCGCGCCTTGGCCTGGGAGGTCGGCGGCAGGTACGGCACGCTGTGGAAGTGCACGAAGAGGACGCGGCAGCCTCGCTTCATCATCCGCCAGGCGGCGACGGGCGAATCGATCCCGCCGGAGAGCAGGGCGGCGACCGTGCCGCTGGCGCCCACCGGGAGTCCGCCCGGGCCCGCCACCGGCTCGACGTAGACGAACGTCTCGGCCGGCATCACCTCGACGTGGATCTCGAGCTCCGGGTGGCGCAGGTCGACGCGCGCGGCGACGCGCTCGAGCACGAACGCGCCGAGCTCGCGGTTCAGCTCCACGCTCGTCAAGGGGTACGTCTTGAACGCCCGGCGCGCCGTGATCCGGAACGACGCGAAGGTCCGTCCCTCGATCATATGGGCGATGACCGCCTTCATCGCCTCGACCGTCGAGACGACCCGGGAGGCGAGCGCGACGCTCGCGACCCCGCACACGCGACGAACCCGATCGCGCACCGCCGTCGGATCGGGGTGGCCCTCGAGGTCGACGAGCAATCGGCCGGAGACCTGACGCAGCTGCGCGGGCCCGAGATCGGAGGTGGCACGCCGGACGTTCCGGGCGAGATGGCGCAGGAAGAGCGGCCGGTTCCCTCGCTTGAGGCCGAGCTCGTGATAGTGCACCAGCACCAGGGGACGAAGCCTCGTCATGCTCAGCCGAGCCGGGCCGCGAGCCCGCGGGCCCGCTCGAGCTCGTCTGGGGTGTTCACGTTCATGAACGCGACCTCCGGGTCACGGAATCGAGCGACGTCGGCCTCGGCGATCTCGACGACGCGCACGCGCTCGAAGAACTCGACGATCTTGAGCTGACCGGCGAGCAGCCGCTCCTCGATGTGCGGAAGGCACGCCTTGCCGTATGCGGCGTGCATGGTCTCGAGCTGGTGACCGACGCGCGGGATCACGACGTCCCCCAGGCCGGCGCGCGCGACGACCAGGCCCACGATCTCGGGGTGGAGGAACGGCATGTCGCACGCGACCGTGAACGCCGACTCGCTCGGGGCGGCCCTGAGACCGGAGTAGATGCCCCCGAGCGAGCCGCGGTCGGGATAGACGTCCGCCACCATCGGCAGCCCCAGAAACGCGTAGAGCTCCGGCGTGTTGGTCACGATCAGGACGTCGTCGACCGCGGGAGCGAGCACGGCGAGCACGCGCTCGATGATGCGGCGGCCGCCCAGCTCGATCAGGGCTTTCGGCCGGCCACCCATCCTCGTGCTTCTGCCACCGGCCTGAATGACCCCCGTGACCTTCATGCGACCCGGCACCCGGCGTTCATACGCGCACCGCCACGGCCCCGCGCCGAAGGATTCGTGGAGGCTCCACGGTCATATCGAGGACGGTCGACGGCTCGCCGCCAGGCGTCGGACCGCCGTCGAGCACGAGGTCGATCCCTTCCTCGAAATACGCGAGCACGCCCGCGGCTGTCGTCGGCGGTGCGAGGCCGTTCGGGTTCGCGCTCGGCGCCGTCACGGGCACGCCGAGCGCCTCGACCAGGCCGCGCGCGATCGGATGCGACGAGACGCGAAGCCCGAGCGTTCCGCTCCTCGCCGTGACGTCCGGGGGTACGTGGGCGCGGGCGCGGAGCACGAGCGTGAGCGCACCGGGCCAGTAGCGCCCCATCAGGTCCCGCGCCGGCTCGGCCACGTGGGCCACGGTCTCGGCCATCGCCACCGAGTCGACGAGCACGAGCAGCGGCTTCGACTCGGGTCTCCCCTTCAGCTCGAAGATCCGCCTGACAGCCGCGGGATCGAGCGCGGACGCGGCCAGCCCGTAGAAGGTCTCTGTCGGGAACGCGACCAACCCGCCGGCCCGGAGGACGTCCACTGCGGCTTGAAGCGTGACACGGGTCGGCGCGACGGGGTCGACGGCGACGACGCGCGGACCTCCGGCGTGGGTCACGTCCCGGACTTCGGCGGGCCGCCCGACTTCATCTGGGCCGCGACGCGGCGGGCGCGCTCGTCCACCTCGTCGGCCAGCCGCTTCCGATAGGCCGCCAGTCGAGCTGCCAGCGCCGCATCGCCGAGCGCCAGGATCTGGGCGGCGAGCATCCCGGCGTTGGCCGCGCCCCACTTGCCGATCGCCACGGTCGCCACCGGGACCCCTTTCGGCATCTGAGCGATCGACAGCAGGGCGTCGAGACCGCCCAGGGGCGTCGACGCCACCGGGACGCCGATGACCGGCAATGGCGAGAACGAGGCGAGCACGCCCGGGAGGGCCGCGGCCCCACCGGCCCCGGCGATGAGCACGCCGATGCCCCGCGCGTGCGCCGTCGTGGCGTATTCGTGGGTGCGCTCGGGTGTGCGGTGGGCGGAGGCCACGACGACTTCGCTACCGACCTCGAGCGCATCGAGGACCTTCACCGCTTCGAGCATCACCTCGAGATCGGAATCGCTGCCGAGCACGATGCCCACGCGCACGGGTCCCGTCACGTTTTTCGCCTCCCTATATCCCGACGGTAGTGCATCCGTTCGAAGGATATCTCGAGCACCCCGCCGTAGGCCGCGTCGATGGCCGCCTCGAGTGTTTCGGCCACGGCGGTCACGCCAAGCACGCGGCCGCCCGCGGTCACGAGCGTGCCGTCCCGCCTTGCGGTTCCCGCGTGGAACACGTGCACGCCGGTCCTGGCCTCGGCGGCGTCGATGCCGCGGATCGGGAGGCCGGTCGGGTACGTCCCCGGGTAGCCGCCGGAGGCGATGTTCACACAGACGGAGGCCACGTGCGGCCACGGGACCGACGGGGGCCATCCCTCCCCGCGTGCGGACGCGAGGAGCAACGGGACGAGATCGCCGGGCGCGCGCACGACGAGCGCCTGACACTCGGGATCGCCGAAGCGGCAGTTGAACTCGACGACCTTCGGCCCCTGCTCTGTCAGCATGAGGCCGGCGTAGAGGACACCACGGTACGGCGCGCCCTCGCGGGCGAGCGCGGCGAGGGTCGGCCGCACGATCGTCTCCATGACTCGCTTTTCGAGCGCTTCATCGAATGCGGCCACTGGCGAGTAGCACCCCATGCCCCCCGTGTTGGGGCCGCGATCGCCGTCGAAGATCGCCTTGTGATCCTCGGCCGCGGCGAGCGGGATGGCATCGCCACCGTTGGAGAGGGCGAAGAAGGACACCTCTTGCCCGAGCATGAACTCCTCGACGACCACGCGAGCCCCCGCAGCGCCGAAGGCCTTCCGCTCCATGCATTCGGCGATCGCCGCGTCGGCCTCCTCGATCGTGGCGCAGACGATGGCCCCCTTGCCCGCGGCCAGC
This sequence comes from Candidatus Rokuibacteriota bacterium, assembly GCA_003220535.1. Classification (GTDB taxonomy): domain Bacteria; phylum Methylomirabilota; class Methylomirabilia; order Rokubacteriales; family CSP1-6; genus AR31. Next base: position 194,239 of record QHSU01000054.1, on the reverse strand, counting down.
CCGTCGGCCTTGACGACGAGCGGCGCGCCCACGTCGCGGCAGTAGTCGCGGGCCCGGTCCGGATCGTCGAAGGTCGAGAACCGTGCCGTCGGGATCCCGTGGCGTCGCATCAGGTCCTTCGCGAATGACTTGGACCCCTCGATCGACGCGGCGCGCGCACTCGGCCCGAAGACGGAGAGGCCGGCCGCCGCGAGCCGGTCGCCGAGCCCGCTCACGAGCGGCACCTCCGGCCCGACCACGGTGAGATCGACGCGCTCGCGCCTGGCGAAGTCGACGAGCGACTCGTGCGCGTCGACGCCGATATCGACACACGTCGCGTGGCGCGCTATTCCGGGATTACCGGGCGACGCAAACAGCGTGTCGACGAGCGGGCTCTGGACGATCTTCCAGGCCAGCGCGTGCTCCCGCCCCCCACCGCCGACGATCAGGATTCTCACTGTAACGGGTGCCTCGAGGCCGGTGTGGACCGAGGGTGGCCTGAGACAGGCGCGAGCCGGCTCCGTTGTAACGGGTGCCTCGAGGCCGGCTTCGACCGAGGGTGGCCTGAGAAAAGAGCGCGTGGCTCCGACACGCCCGATCTGATCCGGGGCGTCTCAGAAGCGCGTGGCTCCGATGCGCTCGATCTGATCCGGGGCGTCTGAGAAGCGTGTGGCGCCGACACGCCGGATTTGACCCGAGGCGCCCGGCTCCGATTCATTGCGGGGCCTCGGGGGGTTCGACGACCTCCAGGTGGGCGCGAGCGATGCGTGCCCAGGGGCTGCCGGAATCGAGCTCGAGGTAGCGTTGCCAGTGCTTGATGGCTTCGCCGTCGCGGCCGTTGCGCGCGAGCGCCCCGGCGAGATTGAAGTGGGCATCGGCGTAGTCCGGCGAGAGCTCGAGCGCCTTGCGGTAGTCGGCGATCGCCTCTTCGATCGCGCCGCGGTCCTCGTGGAGCGATCCGAGGTTATAGGCGGCCTCGCAGCATTGCGCGTCCTGGTCGAGCGCCGACGAGTACGCCACGCCCGCTTCATCGTAGCGGCCCATGCGGTGCAAGAGCAGCCCCAGGTTGTTCCAGGCCGCCGCGTACGTGGGATCGATCGCGACCACTCGGCGATACGCGCCGATCGCGTCTTCCCACTGGGCCGGGTCTCCGTCCCACTCGCTGGCGCGCTCGAACCACGTTTCCGCCTGGTCGGCCGGCGGCGCGAGCGGGCGCACGAGACCGGTGGCCAGCGTGGCCGTGGCCGCCGCCTCGAGGCCGCCCGAGTCGAGCGCCAGGACCATCTGGCCGGTCCGGGGGTCGAAGCGGACGCGGTCGGACTGGGCGATGAGGCGGTCTCCTTCGAGGACCAGCCGAAGCTCGGCCAACGGCTGCTGGAGCTCCGGGTCCTGCCGCCGGAGCGCGTTCAGCGCTGCGCGAATCTGACGCACGGACGCCCCGGCGTCGAGCAGCGCGCTCGCGGCGCGCAGGGCGAGGAGATCGCGGAAGGTGTAGCCCGAGTCACCGCGCAGGAGCTCGAGCCGGCGGAGTTGTCCGGCGCGCCTCGGCGTGAGCGTCAGGATCCGGGTCAACTCCCGGAAGCCGTAGATCCGCTCGGGCTGGGGCTGGCTCATCACGGCCTCGGCTAGTGACGGAAGTGGCGAACGCCCGTGACCACCATCGCCAGCCCGTGCTCGTCGGCCGCGGCGATGACCTCCTCGTCTCGGAGCGAGCCTCCCGGCTGGATCACCGCGGTGGCGCCGGCTCCGGCGACGATGTCGAGCCCGTCCCGGAACGGGAAGAACGCGTCCGACGCGCACACGGTCCCGGTCGTCTCGAGCCCGATGTCCCGGGCACGCATCACCGCCAGCCGCGCCGAGTCGACGCGGTTCATCTGCCCGGCGCCCACCCCGATCACTTGATCGCGCGTCGCGAGCACGATCGCGTTCGACCTGGTGTGTTTCGCGACACGCCAGGCGAACCGGAGGGCCTGGAGCTCGACGGCGGTGGGCGCGCGCTTCGACACGGTCTGGAGCATCGCCGGATCGAGGTCGGACAGATCGGCCGACTGCATGAGCAGGCCGCCGAGGACGCTCCGGTACTCGGCGAGCGTCGCCGGCACGAGCGCTCGGTCGCAAGGAACCTCGAACACGCGACACTTCTTCTTCGTCCGCTTGAGCTCCTCGAGCGCCTCGGGGGCGTACGCCGGAGCGAAGAGGATCTCTACGAAGACCCCCGCGAGCGCCTCGACGACGGAGGCGTCGAGTGTCCGGTTGACGCCGACGATGCCGCCGTAGATCGACACCGGGTCCGACGCCTTGGCCCGGAGCACGGCCGCGCCGACGGTGTCCCCCAGCGCGACACCGCACGGGTTCGTGTGCTTGACGACGACCGCGGCGGGCTCGTCGAACTCGAGCAGCAGCGAAAGGGCCGCGGAGAAGTCGAGGAGGTTGTTGTAGCCAAGTTCCGGTCCGTGGAGCTGCTTCATGCCGGCGAGGCCGATCGCGGGCGCATCGATCTGACGGTAGAAGGCCGCCTCCTGGTGTGGATTCTCGCCGTAACGCAGTGACAGGGCTCGCTCCGCTTCGAGCCGCAACAGAGCCGGGAACATCTCGTTCCGCGCGTCGCTGGCATCGGAAGGGGCCGTCGAGGCCCCCTCCGAAGAAAGGAATCCCGCAATGGCGGCGTCGTACTGGGCGGTCCGGCGAAACGCTTCTTGAGCGAGCCGGGCGCGTGTCGCATCGCTCAAGGCTCCCCCGCCGGCCCGCAGCTCGTCGAGGATCGGCCGATACTGCGACTGTGCCGTGACGACCGCGACGCTCGCGTGGTTCTTGGCCGCGGCCCGGATCATCGCCGGCCCCCCCACGTCGATCTGCTCGATCGCCTCGGCTCGCGTGACGTCGGGTCGCGCCACGGTTTGCTCGAACGGGTACAACGCCACGACGACGAGATCGATCGGGGCGATCCCGTGCTTCTCGAGGGCGGTGAGGTGTTCGGGGACGTCGCGGCGGGCGAGGATGCCGCCGTGGACTCTCGGGTGGAGCGTCTTGACCCGACCATCGAGCATCTCCGGGAATCCCGTGACTTCCGACACATCGAGAACGCGGACCCGAGCCTCGCGGAGGAGCTTCGCGGTCCCCCCGGTCGAGACGATCTCGATCCCGAGTGACTGCAGGGCTTGAGCGAACTCGACGATCCCAGTCTTGTCGTGAACGCTGACGAGCGCCCGCCGGACTCTCATCGAATGGTGACCCTCCGCCCCACGATGGCGAGGCGGCCCTCGGCGAACAGGCGGACCGCCTCGGGATAGAGACGATGCTCTTCGACGAGGATACGGGCGGACAGCGATTCCTCCGTGTCGTCCGGATGCACCGCCACGCTCGCCTGCAGGACTATGGGTCCCGTGTCCACCGGTCCGTCGTGGACAAAGTGAACCGTGGCCCCGGCGATCTTCACACCATGCTCGAGCGCCTGGCGCTGCGCGTGGAGGCCGGGGAACGCCGGCAGGATCGACGGGTGCACGTTGATGGTACGCCCGGCGAACGCTCGGAGGTACGCGGGCGAAAGAATCCGCATGAACCCGGCGGTACAGACGAGGCCGACCCGGCGCGCAGTGAGCTCACGCACGAGTGCGAGGTCGAACGCTTCCCGGTCGGCGAAGTCCTTGGGGTTCACGAAGAGGGCCTCGACACCCGCCGCCCGCGCCCGCTCCAGTGCCGGCGCATGCTCCCGGTCCGCGATCACGACGACGACCTCCGCCGGGTAGTCGGGTCGCGAAGAAGCGTCCAGAAGCGCTTGAAGATTCGAGCCACGTCCGGAGACGAGGACGCCCACCCGAAGGCGGCCGCCCGCTCGTGTCACGCGACGAGCTCCACGCCGCGATCTCCGGCGACGACTTCACCGAGTCGGGCAACCTTCTCGCCGGACTCCCGGAGGAGCCGTGCCGCCGTCTCCGCCGCCGCCGCCGGGACGATCACGACGTAGCCGATTCCCATGTTGAAGGTCCGGAACATCTCGGCGTCCGCGACCCGGCCGGCTTCACGAAGCGTGTCGAACACCGCTGGTGGCGACCAGGAGTTCCTGAAGATGCGCACGCGGCATCCCGGGGGGAGCACCCGCGGGACGTTGCCGGTGAGACCTCCCCCGGTGACGTGAGCCATGGCTCTCACCTCGACCCCTTCAAGCAGCGTCTGAATCGACCGCACGTAAATGCGTGTTGGCTCGAGGAGTTCCTCGGCGACGCGACGGCCGGTTCCGGGCAACGGGTCGGAGACTCGAAGCCTCATGACGTCGAAGACGATCCGCCGGGCCAGGCTGAAACCGTTGGAGTGAAGCCCGGACGATGCGAGGCCTAGCACCACGTCGCCGGGACGGACCGCGGAGCCGTCGATCAGTCGCTTGCGCTCGACGACTCCCACGGCGAATCCGGCCAGGTCGTACTCTCCGATCTGGTGTGAGCCGGGGTGCTCGGCCATCTCGCCACCGACCAGGGCACATCCGGCCTGGCGACAGCCCGCCGCGATCCCGCTCACGATGGCCTCGATTTGCGACGGATCGAGCCGGCCGATGGCGATGTAGTCGAGGAAGTACAGGGGCTCGGCGCCGTGCACCAGGATGTCGTTCACCCCCATCGCGACCAGGTCGATACCCACGGTGTCGTGCCGGTCGGCCAGGAACGCGACCTTCAGCTTCGTGCCCACGCCGTCGGTGGACGAGACCAGCACGGGCTCGCGGTATTTCGGCGGCACGCTGACGAAGCTCGCGAAGCCCCCGACGCCGCCGATCACCTCCGGACGGTTCGTCGCCCGCGCCAGTGGCGTGATCCGGCGCACCGCGTCCTCGCCCGCGTCGACGTCGACACCGGCCTCGCGGTACGTGAGCGGTTTCACGTCAGCCGTCGAACAGCCGGAGCTGGGGCGTCGGCTCGGGCTCGATGCCCACGCGGTAGTTCCCGGTGAAGCAGGCGTGACAGAACTGGCCCGGGTCGGAGCCGGTCGCTTTGAGCATCCCGTCGAGCGAGAGGTAGCCGAGCGAGTCGGCGCCCAGGTAGCGTCGGATCTCCTCGGGAATGTGACTCGAGCCGATCAGCTCCTTCCGCGTCGGGGTATCGATGCCGTAGTAGCACGGCCACTGGATCGGCGGCGACGAGATCCGCACGTGGACCTCCTTCGCGCCGGCGGCGCGAACCATTCTCACGATCTTTCGGCTCGTCGTGCCCCGGACGATGGAGTCGTCCACCACCACCACGCGCCGGCCCTCGAGCATCTCGCGCATCGGGTTCAGCTTCACCTTCACCCCGAAGTGACGGATCCCCTGCTTGGGCTCGATGAACGTCCGGCCGACGTAGTGGTTGCGGATCAGCCCCATCTCGTAGGGCGTCCCGGATTCCTCGGAGTAGCCGAGCGCCGCGCTCGTTCCCGAGTCCGGCACGGGGATGACGATGTCCGCCTCCACCGGGTACTCGCGCGCGAGCTGCCGCCCCATGGCCTTGCGCACCGTGTGCACGTTGCGGCCCCACAGGATGGAGTCAGGACGCGCGAAGTAGACGTACTCGAAGACACAGTGGAGCCGATCGCCCGGCGGGAACGGGCGCACCGACCGAGTCCCCGCGTCGGAGATGATCAGAATCTCTCCCGGCTCGATGTCGCGCTCGAACGAGGCCTCCATGAGGTCGAGCGCACAGGTTTCCGAGGCGACCACGTGGGCATCGCCGAGGCGTCCGAGCGTGAGCGGACGGAACCCGTACGGGTCCCGGATCGCGTACAGCGCGTCGAGTGTCAGGATGAGGAGCGAGTAGGCGCCCTTGACCTGCGAGAGGGCGTGGGCGATCTGCGCCTCGAGCGGCCCTGCCGGAGCGCGCGCCAGGAGGTGCAGGATCACCTCGGTGTCGGAGTTCGACTGGAAGATCGCGCCGTCGCGCTCCATTTCCCGGCGCAGCGTCTCGGCGTTTGTGAGGTTGCCGTTGTGGGCGATCGCGATCGGGCCGCGTGCGGTCGTCGCCGTGATCGGCTGCGCGTTCCGGAGGTTCGAGCTGCCGGCGGTCGAGTAGCGCACGTGGCCGATTGCGCGATGTCCCGGGAGGCGTCGCAGCCGCTCCGGGCTGAAGACGTCCGCCACCCACCCCATGTGCTTCTCGGTGTGGAAGGTGGCGCCGTCGGTGGCGGCGATGCCTGCGGACTCTTGCCCGCGGTGCTGGAGCGCGTAGAGGCCCAGGTACGTGACGTTGCCGGCCTCCGGGTGGTTCCAGATGCCGAAGAGCCCGCACTCGTCGTGGAATCGGTCATCACGCCAGGTGACGTTCAAACCCGTTCCTCCATGCGTGCTCGAGTTGGCCGATCTCGACGTCGACAGGCACTTCCGTGCCGACGCGAATCACCAGGCGCTCACCGCCGGTCGTCCCGATCCAGCGCCAGGGAATCGCCGACTCGGCCATCAGCCCCTCGAACTCCCGCGTGCGTACGGCCTCGACCGCGACCACGACACGCGACGGCCCCTCGCCAAAGAGCACCAGGTCGGCGCGAGCGCCCGCGGGCAGCGTCGCATCGCACCCGACCGGCTCCCGGCCGGTCACGCACCCCTCGGCGAGAGCGACCGCCACGCCGCCCTCGGAGCAATCGTGCGCAGCTGTGACCAGTCCCGCGCTCACCGCCGCCCTCACGGCTCGCTGCACTCGCCGCTCCGTCTCCAGCTCGAGCGGCGCCAGCCGCCCGGCCAGTCGCCGATGCCTCGTCCAGAGGTACTCGCTCCCGCCGAGACTCACGCCGGCCGGCCCCAGGAGCGCCACGCGATGGCCCGCCCCCTTGAACCACTGGGTCGCGCGCCGGCTCACCTCGTCCAGCACGCCCACCACGCCGATGATCGGAGTCGGGAGGATCGGCTGGCCGCTGGTCTCATTGTAGAAGGAAACGTTGCCACCCACCACGGGCAGCTCGAGCGCTCGACATGCCAGCGCGATCCCCTCGATCGCCTCGGCGAACTGCCAGAGGATCTCGGGTCGTTCCGGAGAGCCGAAGTTCATGCAGTCGGTCACGCCGCGGGGCTCGCCGCCCGAGCACGAGACGTTGCGCGCCGCCTCGCAGACTGCCATCGCCGCACCCTGCCGCGGGTCGAGGAAGACCTGGCGGCCGTTGCCGTCGGTGGACACCGCGAGCGCGCGGCGCGTGCCCTTGACGCGTAGCACGGCCGCGTCGGAGCCTGGCAGGATCAGGGTATTGATGCCGACCTGTTGATCGTACTGTCGGAAGGCCCACTCCTTGGAGGCGATCGTGGGGGACTCGAGCAGGGCGAGCAGAGCCGTTCCGTAGTCGTCCGGCTCGGGCAGCGTCAGGGGATCGAACGCCCGCCGCTCGGCGAGCCCCGGCGGCTCCGCCGTCGGCTTCACGTACTTCGGCGCCTCCGCGAGCAGGTCCAGGGGGACGTTCGCGACAATCTCCCCGTTGAGCCGCGCGGTCAGCTCGGCCACCTCGGTCACGCGTCCGACCTCGACGGCGTCCAGCTCCCATTTGGCGAAGACCCGGCGGACCTCACCTTCGCGACCTCGCGCGGCGACGAGGAGCATCCGCTCCTGCGATTCCGAGAGGAGGATCTCGTACGGTGTCATCCCTCGCTCCCGCTGGGGGACGCGAGAGAGCTCGACGTCCATGCCGGTGCCGCTGCGCGCCGGCATCTCGGACGTACAGCACGCGAGCCCCGCCGCCCCCATATCCTGGATGCCGACGACCGCGCCGGTGCGCATCACCTCGAGACACGCCTCGAGCAGGAGCTTCTCGGTGAACGGGTCACCCACCTGCACGGTCGGGCGCCGCTCTTCCGCGTGCTCGTCGAACGTCGCGGAGGCCATGGTCGCGCCGTGGATGCCGTCGCGCCCGGTCTTGTTGCCGACGTAGAAGACCGGGTTACCCGGACCTTCCGCGCGGGCCCGGAAGATCTGGTCGGCCCGCACCAGGCCGACGCACATCACGTTCACCAGCGGGTTGCCGGCATACTCGGGCGCGACGGCGATCTCTCCGCCGACGGTCGGGCAACCGAAACAGTTGCCGTACCAGCTGATACCGGACACGACGCCGTTGACGAGTTGGAGCGTCTTGGCGTTGTCGAGCTCGCCGAAGCGTAGCGAATCCAGGATCGCGATGGGCCGTGCCCCCATGGTGAAGATGTCGCGGAGGATCCCGCCGACGCCCGTCGCCGCGCCCTGGAACGGCTCGATGAACGAGGGGTGATTGTGGCTCTCGATCTTGAAGACCACCGCCCATCCGTCGCCGATGTCGATCGCGCCGGCGTTCTCGCCGGGGCCCTGGAGGACGTGCGAGCCCGTCTGCGGCAACCGTGCCAGGAACACTCGCGAGTGCTTGTAGGCGCAATGCTCGGACCACAGCGCCGAAAAGAGGCCCAACTCGGTGTAGGTCGGCTCGCGCCCGAGTCGAGAAAGGATCCGATCGTACTCTTCGGCCGTGAGGCCGGCTTCCAGGGCCAGGTCGAGCGTGACCTTCGGCTCGGCCCCCGTCAACCCAGGTTACCGCTTGAGGAAGCTGCCATCCTCGACGAGGCTTCCGAGGAGGGACTGGAATATCAGGAGCCCGTCGGTGCCGCCCATCGCCGTCTCGGATGCCCGCTCGGGATGGGGCATCATCCCCAGCACCGTGCCCTCGGGGTTGACGATCCCCGCGATATTGTCGAGCGATCCGTTGGGGTTGCTGGCCTTCGTGACTCTGCCGTCGGCCTCCGCGTACCGGAAGACGATCAGATTCTGCTGCTTGAGTCGGACGATCGTCTCGGGGTCGGCGTGATACTTCCCTTCCCCGTGGGAGATCGGCATCGTCAACACCTGGCCCAGCCGGAGACCCCGTGTGAAGGGCGTCTCGACGTTTTCCACGACCAGGTGACTCGACTGACAGCGGTACTGCAGGCACTCGTTTCGCGTGAGGACGCCCGGCAGGAGCCCGGCCTCGCACAGGATCTGGAATCCGTTGCAGGACCCGAGAACGATCCCGCCCCCGGCGACGAAATCGCGGAGCGCCTCGACGACCGGCGAGCGCCCCGCCACCGCGCCGGCCCGCAGGTAGTCGCCGTACGAGAAGCCGCCAGGAAGAACGACGCAGTCGAGCTGGCCGAGCTCGCGCTCGCGGTGCCAGACGTACCGAACCGGCTGGTGCAGCACTTCCGAAATCACGTAGTGGAAGTCGCAGTCGCTCCACGTGCCCGGAAACACGACGACACCGAATCTCATGGCGCACTCATCTTAGCGTGCGACCTCTCGCGGGGCAAGGTCGTCGACGGTCTCGATCGTGTACTCCTCCAGGATCGGGTTGGCCAGGAGCTGCCGGCACATCTCGGTCACACGCGCGCGAGCCTCTCCCGGCGTCCTCCCCTCCAGGTCGATGTCGATGACCTTGCCGACCCGGAGATCGGTGAGCTCGGAGAATCCGAGCCCGGCGAGCGCGCGCTTCACCGCCGCGCCTTGCACGTCCATGATGCCGGGCTTGAGCCGCACGAGCACCCGGGCCTTCATTGGAGCGGGATCCGTGAGCCCGCGTTGGATCGGCGGTGGCCTGAGTCAGGTCCGTGTGGCTCCGTCACGAGGCGGCGGAACACCTCCTGGTAGGCTTCCTCGACACCGCCCAGATCGCGGCGGAAGCGATCCTTGTCGAGCCGCTCCTTGCTGCGGCTGTCCCAGAGCCGGCAGGTGTCGGGCGAGATCTCGTCGCCCAGGTAGAGCTTCCGGCCGCGGCGCCCGAACTCGAGCTTGAAGTCCACCAGGAGGAGCCCGCGGCGAGCCAGGTGCGGTCGCAGGATCGAGTTGATCTTCAGGGCCGTGCGCTTCATCCAGGCCAGCTCGCCGGGGGTCGCCAGCCGCAGCATCCGGACGTGATCGTCGTTGAGCATCGGGTCGCCGAGCGCATCGGACTTGTAGTAGAGCTCGACGATCGGCTGCTTGATCGGCGTGCCCTCCTCGAGGCCCGTCCGCTTCGCGAGGCTCCCGGCGACGATGTTCCGCACGATCGTCTCGATCTTGATGATGTCGAGTCGGTGGCAGAGCATCTCCCGATCCGACAGGGTCCGGAGGAAGTGCGTCGGGACCCGGGCGCGCTGCAGCACCTCGAACAGGGCCGCGGACATCCGATTGTTGATGACGCCTTTGCCGACGATGGTCCCCTTCTTCAGGGCGTTGAAGGCCGTCGCGTCGTCCTTGAAGTACTGGATGATCACGCCGGGCTGGTTCGTTTCGTAGACGATCTTCGCCTTACCCTCGTAGAGCTTCTCACGCGCCTCGACGTGCATCGGCACCCTCACTCTCACTGGATGAGCCCCAGCCGCTTGAAGATGGCGTCGACGTTCTTCAGGTAGAACGCGGGGTCGAAACAGCTCTTCAGCTCGTCGGCCGAGAGCTGCGCCGTCACCTGGGCATCGGCGGCGAGCAGCTCGAAGAACGGCCGGCGGTCTTTCCAGGCACGCATCGCGTTCCGCTGGACGATCTCATAGGCAGCCTGGCGCGGAAGGCCCGCGTCGGTGAGCTTCAACAGCACGCGCTGCGAGTACACCAGGCCGTGGCTCAGCTCGAGATTCTCGATCATCCGGGCCGGGTCGACGTCGAGCCCCTCGACGATGAACGTGGTGAGGTGGAGGAGATAGTCCAGCACGATCGTCGAGTCCGGCAGGATGACGCGCTCGACCGAGGAGTGACTGATGTCGCGCTCGTGCCACAGCGCCACGTTTTCCAGGGCCGCCAGCGCATTGGTCCGGACGAGACGCGCGAGCCCGCAAACGCGCTCGGCCAGCTCCGGATTGCGCTTGTGGGGCATCGCGCTCGAGCCCTTCTGACCCTCGCCGAACGGCTCCTGCGCCTCGAGAACTTCCGTGCGCTGGAGGCCCCGCACCTCGAGGGCGATCTTCTCGAGCGAGGCCGCGGCCACCGCGAGCATCGCGCAGAACTCGGCGTGACGGTCGCGCTGCACGATCTGCGTGGAGACGGGGGCTGCTTCCAGACCGAGCTCCCGGCACACCTCGGCCTCGAGGTCGGGCTCGACGTGGGCGAAGTTCCCTACCGCGCCCGAGAGCTTGCCGACCGAGATCGTCGCCCGGGCCCGGCGCAGTCGCTCGAGGTTTCGGCCGGCTTCGGTGTACCAGACCGCCACCTTGAGCCCGAAGGTGGTGGGCTCGGCGTGAACGCCGTGGGTCCGGCCGATGGTCAGCGTGTCCTTGTGGCGGAGCGCCAGCATGCCGAGCGCCTTCTCGAGACGCTCCTGGCCCTCGATCAGAAGATCCACCGCGTCTCTGAGCTGGAGGGCGGTCGCGGTATCCCACACATCGCTGGTCGTCAGGCCGATGTGGATGAAGCGCGAGTCCTCGCCGACCTGCTCCTCGAGGCTGGTCAGCAGCGCGATCATCTCGTGCTTGACGCGCTCCTGGATGACGAGGATCCGCGCGACGTCGACCCTGGCCCGCTGGCGAATGCGGGCCATCGCGTCCGCGGGGATGCGACCGCGCCGCGCGTACGCCTCGCACACGGCAAGCTCGACTCTGAGCCACGCCTGGTACTTGGACTCCTCGCTCCAGATGCGACCCATTTCCGGGCGGGTGTAGCGGTCAATCACGCCCCCACCATAGAGCAAAACCGCTAACGATGGAAGTGGGAGTTGAGGCGAGCACAACATGTAGCGGCCGCGAGCTACCTGGAGAGGGGCGACCTCCCCGGGAGGGTCGCGATTCTGGCAAGGCACGAGGCCATGTCGCCGGGCGCAACGCACAATTCATCCACACCCGTATCCACAAGCTCGCGCTCGGATCCGTAACCCCATAAGACCCCGACCGCTCGGATGCCGTTGGCCCGGGCGGCCCGGATATCCACAGCTCGGTCGCCGATCATGATGGCGGCCTCGGACGGAATCCTCCTGATGGCCAGGACATGCGCGACCAGATCGGCCTTCTCCTCGAATCGGCCATCGAGCTCCGATCCATAGATGGCGGCGAAGTGGTGATCGAGTCCGAAGTGCCTGACGACGCGCTCTGCGAAGACGGTCAGCTTGGCGGTCACGATGAACAGGGCCGAGGCCATGGGCTTCGAGCGCTCCAGCATCTCGGGCACGCCGTCGTAGACCTGGTTCTCGTAGAGCCCCGTCGACGAAAGTCGCGCTCGATACCGAGCCACGGCGGCATCGATCAGTGCAGGGTCGGAACTGTCGAGAAGTGTCGCGAAGGCGCCCCGGAGGGGCGGGCCAATGAACGAGGCCAGCACATCATCCGGTGGACACGGTCTCTCGAGGCTCTCGAGCGCGTGCCTGAAGCAGCGCACGATGCCCGGCCTCGAATCGGTCAGCGTGCCGTCGAGATCGAACAGCAGAACTCGTGAGCTCATGCGCTCGTCCCCGGCCCTCCCAGAAAGCGTTCCAGCGCGGCGCGGACGACCGGCTCCACGAGCGTCGGAGCGTGCCCGACTCCCGGCACCGCGACAAGCTGTCCCTTCGGCAGCGTTGGGTCATACGCCGCGCCTGAGACTCGGAGAGGACATCGCTGTCCGTGCCCCACACCACCAGGGTGGGGCAGGTCATGCGCTCGAGGACGGGCCACAGCGTGGGCCGCGGCGGGGGACCTTGCCGCACGCACTGCTCGATATAGGCGGGATCCATCTTCCAGGTCCAGCGGCCGTCGGGGCGAGGCCGGAGCACACCCAGCGCCAGCTCTCGCTGATCTTCCTTGCTGCGGCCGGCGACGACCGGCGACACCTGGCGTCGGTAGGCCATCGCGTCCTCCAGCGTCGCGAACTCGTCCGGCCGGCTGCCGACCGTCTGGGTGATCCGCTGGGTACCGGCTTCCACATCGGGACCGATGTCGTTAATCACCAGGCGCAGCAGACGATCCGGGTACGCTCCCGCGTATGCCATCGCGATGATGCCACCCATCGAGGTGCCGATCAGCGTGAACCGGGGGAGTCCAAGCTGCTCCACGATGCCGGCGAGGTCGCTGACCTGGTCCCCGTATTGGTAGGACCCGGTCGGGGACCAGGCACTCTCCCCGTGGCCGCGCACGTCGGGCGCGATGACGTGGAAGCGATCATGAAGTGTCGAGCCGGTGCGTTGAACGCCTGGGCGCTCGACGTGTAGCCGTGCACGCACACGACCGGTGACGCACCGGCCTGGCCCCAGTCGAGATAGTGGATCCGCAATCCGTTGACCGACAGGCTCGCACTCTTCGGCTGCGACAACGTCGCCACGGGTGAAGCCTGGAGCGACCCTAGTGGTGGAGCAGCTCGCGCGGGAGGTTACGGCGGTCCAGCGGGCCCAGCGTCGTCAGCGCGAGGCGATCCTCGTCGAGCAGGTCGGTCACGAGGGCCTGGACCTCTTCGTGTCGCACGCCGTCGATGGCCGCCAGCATCGCGTCCATGGAGAGGAACGTGCCGTGGTGCATCTCGTGCTTGGCCAGGCGGTTCATCCGGCTCGAGGTGGACTCGAGTGAGAGCATCAGGCTCCCCTTGAGGTGGTCCTTCGCGCGGCGCAGCTCCTCTTCCGTCACGCCCGTCTTCTTCAGCTCGCGGAGCACCTTCAGGGTCGACTTCAGCACCTTGGAGAAGTTCTTCTCGTCGGTCGCGGCGTACACATAGAGGGTGCCGGTGTCGACGTAGGCCTGCACGCCCGAATGGATCGCGTAGACCAACCCCTCCCGCTCCCGCACCTCCTGGAAGAGTCGAGACGACATGCTGCCGCCGATGACGTCGTTGAGCAGGAACAGCGCATACCGCTCGGGCGCCGAGTGGTGGAGGCCGGGGAAGCCCATGATCAAATGGACCTGCTCCAGCGTCTTGCTGACGATGTTCACGCCGGGCTTGAGGGTCGGCGGGGTCGCCGTGCGTCCAGCCGCTTCCCTATCGAAGCCCTGGAACCCCGCACTGAACAGCTCGACGACCCGGTCGTGCGTGACGTTCCCCGCGACCGCGATGATGATCCGGGGCGGCACGTATTCTTCGCCGAAGTGGCCGAGCGCCGTCATGCGGTCGTAGCCGCTCACCGCCTCGCGGCTCCCCAGGATCGGCCGCCCGAGCGGATGCCCTCCCCAGATCTGCGCTGCGAAGAGATCGTGGATGATGTCGTCCGGCGTGTCCTCCACCATCTTGATCTCCTGGAGGACCACCGACTTCTCGCGCTCGAGCTCGTCGGCGTTGAAGAGCGGATGGAGGAGGATATCGGTCAGGAGATCGACCGCGAGCGGCAGGTGCTCGTCGAGGACCTGGACGTAGAAGCAGGTGTGCTCTTTGGTGGTGAAGGCATCCATCTGCCCACCGACCGAGTCCATCGTGCGGGCGATCGCCTCGGCGCTGCGCGTGGCCGTGCCCTTGAACACGAGGTGCTCGATGAGATGGGACATCCCACCTCGGTTCTCGGGCTCGTGGCGTGAGCCCGTCTCGACCCACACCCCGACCGCCACCGACCGCACGTGTTCCATGCGCTCCGTGACGACCCGGATGCCGTTCGGCAGGAAGCCTTTGCGGTAGCCTTCCGTCACACGCCCGCCTTTCAGGCCCGGGGCGGGTTTGCCGCCATCGGGTTCTTCAGCTTTTCCTTGTCCGCGAGCGCCGGCTGCTCGCGCAGCGCCATCTTCCGGCTGAGCCGCATCTTTCCGTTCCCGTCGATCTCGATGACCTTCACGAGCACCTCGTCGCCTTCGGTCAGCACGTCCTGGACCGTGCGAATCCGCGACTCGGCGATCTGCGAGATGTGCAGGAGCCCTTCGGTGTTCGGGATCACCTCCACGAAGGCGCCGAACTCGACGATCTTCTTGACCTTCCCGAGATAGATGCGGTCGAGCTCCACCTCGCGGCAGATGTCCTGGATGATCCCCAGCGCCTTCTGGACCGACGCGCTGTCGGGCGAGAACACCGTGACCCGGCCGTCGTCCTCGACGTCGATCTTCGTGCCCGTCTGCTCCTGGATGCCGCGGATGATCTTGCCGCCGGGACCGATGATCTCGCGGATCTTTTCCGGTCGAATCTTGATCGTGACGAATCGCGGCGCGTAGGGCGACAGCTCGGCGCGCGGCTTCTCGATGACCTCGCGCATCTTCGCGAGCACGACGAGACGCGCGTCCCGGGCCTGCTGCAGCGCCGAGCGCATGATGTCGATCGAGACGCCGGCGATCTTGATGTCCATCTGGAGCGCGGTCACGCCCTTCTCGGTTCCCGCAACCTTGAAGTCCATGTCGCCGTGGTGGTCCTCGGCGCCGTTGATGTCCGTCAGGATCCCGACCTTGTCACCCTCCTTGACGAGCCCCATAGCCACGCCGGCGACGTGGGACCGCAGCGGCACGCCGGCGTCCATCAGGGCCAGCGAGGCGCCGCACACCGAGGCCATCGACGACGAGCCGTTCGACTCGAGGATGTCGGACACGATCCGAATCGTGTACGGAAACTCTTCCTTCGGCGGCAGCACCGCCTCCACCGCCCGCTCGGCGAGCGCGCCGTGGCCGATGTCCCGCCGCGAGGGCGAGCCGAACCGCCGGACTTCACCCACCGAGAACGACGGGAAGTTGTAGTGCAGCATGAAGTGCCGGTAGTGCTCGCCCTCGAGGGCCTCGATCTTCTGCTCGTCGGACTTCGTGCCGAGTGTGACCGCGACCAGCGCCTGCGTCTCGCCGCGGGTGAAGACGCTCGAGCCGTGCGCCCGCGGCAGGTACGCCAGGTCGATCGAGATCGGCCGGATCTCGTTCACCTTGCGGCCGTCGACCCGCAGACCGCGCTCGACGATGAGTCGGCGCACCTCGGCCTTCTCGACTGCCTCGAACGCCTCGCGCACCGCCGGCTTCTTGGTCTCGTCCGCGCCCAGACCCTGCATCACCTCGTCGAGCACGCGGTTGACCGCTTCCGCCCGGCTCTGCTTTTCGTGCGTGGCGAGCGCCGCGGCGAGCTTGGGCGCGGCCAGGCTCTTGACCCGCGCCGCCAGCTCGACGTCGCGTCCCGCCGACGCGTCGAACGTCCAGCGCGCCTTGCCCGCGCGCTGCACGAGGTCCCGCTGCACCCGCACGAGCTTCTTGCACTCGGCGTGCCCGAAGGCGATCGCCTCGAGCATCGTTTCCTCGGCGATCTCGTTGGCGCCCGACTCCACCATCAGCACGGCGTCCTCGGTGGCGGCGATGACGAGTTCGAGGCTCGACGCCTTCTGCTGCGCGGTGGTCGGGTTGGCGATCATCGCGCCGTCGACCAGCCCGACGCGCACGGCACCGACCGGCCCGTCGAACGGGATCCCCGACAGGCAGAGCGCGGCCGAGGCGCCGTTCATCGCCAGGACGTCCGGGTCGTTTTCCTGGTCGCCGGAGATGACCAGACAGATGACCTGCACCTCGTTCCTGAACCCGTCGGGGAAGAGCGGCCGGATCGGCCGATCGATCAGGCGGGACGTCAGCGTTTCCTTCTTCACCGGGGCCCCTTCCCGTTTGAAGTAGCCGCCGGGGATCCGCCCGCCGGCGTACGCGCGCTCACGATACTCGACGGTCAGGGGGAAGAAATCCTGCACGTCCTTCGCGCCCTTGGCGGCGACGCAGGTCGCCAGGACCATGGTGCCGCCGTATCGGACGACGACGGCCCCGTCGGCCTGCTTGGCCACTTTGCCAGTTTCGAGGGCCATGCGCTGGCCGTTGAGCTCGATTTCTACAGTATGGGTCATACGAAAACTTGTCCTCGCGTATCAGCCGGAATCCGGCGAACGCCGTGTGGAGCGGACGCTGAAACAGCCCGCCCAGGGGCCCCCGGATTCGTTCCGTCCGAGGACCGATCAGTTAAGAGTGAGTCCGCCGTCAACGGCGGATGCCGAGCTTGTCTATGATGGCGCGGTACCGTTCCGGCGCCCGGGCCCGGAGATACTCCAAAAGGCCTCGCCGCTTGCCGATGAGCATGAGCAGCCCCCGGCGTGAATGGTGGTCCTTGGTGTGCTGCTTGAAATGATCGGTCAAGCTGTTGATGCGCTCGGTGAGCAAAGCGATCTGCACCTCGGGCGAGCCCGTGTCGCCCTCGTGGGTGCGGAACTGCTCGATCAGAGTCTTTTTCCGGTCGACGGCAAGCGGCATCGAACGCCCCTCCAATCGCCACGCCCCAGGGAGCCGACGCTCCACACCGGGGCGGGTTCCCAAAAGTCCTTTTATTGCCAGGGGATACGCTCGGAGGGTACCACGCGGTGGTGCCGAAGTAAAGATAACCGGAAGCCCGGTCACGAGCCCCGGCGCGCTGCAGCTACGTCGAGGGCGATCTGCTGGCGCAGCGCGTCGACGTTTGGGAACTTCTTCTCTTCCCTGAGCCGAGTCAGGAAGGTCAGGGAGATCCGTCGATCGTACAGATCACCCGAGAAATCAAGGATATGAGCCTCCACGGCCAGCTCCGTCTCGCCGAAGGTCGGCCGCACCCCAACGTTGACGACAGCCTGATGCCGACTCGGGCCGACCGTGACCTGGCAAACGTAGACGCCGGCCGGGAGTCCCAAGGGACGATCCGTCTTCACGTTGGCAGTCGGAAAACCCAGCGTTCGGCCGCGTCCGGCCCCTCGGACGACTTCGCCGCGAATGGAATAGGGGCGGCCGAGCAGCCGTGCGGCGCTCGGGAGATCCCCTCGTTGAAGCGATGCTCGGATCTCCGACGACGACACGGCCACCCCATCGACCATGAACGCCGGGACGACATGGGCACGAAATCCGAGCGGACCGGCCAGGCTCTCGAGTAACCCGGCATCGCCGCGCGCCCCACGCCCGAAGCGGTGATTGAACCCGACCACGATCTCCCGCGCTCCGAGGGTTCCGACCAGGACGTCGTGCACGAAAGCCTTGGCTTCGACCGCCGCAACGTCCGGCGTGAATGGAATGACGACCGTCGTGTCGATCCCGGTCTCCGCGATCAGCTCGAGCCGCTCCTCCAGCGTCGTGATGGGAAGAGGGGCGCGATCGGGCTGCAGCACTTCCATGGGGTGACGGTCGAACGTGCACGCCAGCGCCTGGAGCTTCTCGCGCCGCGCGTGCGCCACCGCCGTCCCGAGGATCGCGCGATGGCCCAGGTGGATGCCGTCGAAGGCACCGAGCGCGACGGCGCTCGGTCCGGCGTCAGGCCGGTAGGACTCGAGTCCCCGGACGATCTGCATGAAGGATGCGAACCGGTCTGACCTTGCTCCCGCCCGCCATCAGCTCGCCGACGCCGATCATGGGGCCGGCGCCGTCGTGCACGCGTACGAAGCCCTGGGCCGCTGCGGCGGCCGGAACCACGTCGGCCGCCTGCCCGTGGCCGAAGACGGTCGCGGCATGTCCGTCCAGACGGATGCTCGGCCATCCGACCAGCGCCGTCTCGGCGGAGTGCACCCTGGACCAGAGCTCCCGCCCACCGTCCGTCAACTCGCGCCAGGACACGGCGTCACGGATCTCGAATGGCCCGACTCGACACCGGACGAGCGCCTCGATGGCTCCCCCGCAGCCCATCCGAGCCCCCAGGTCGGCGGCCAGGACACGCACGTAGGTCCCCTTGCCGCAGACGATGCGCAGCGTCGCCCGGGGCCCGTCGAGCTCCTCGACCAGGATCGAGTGGACGGTCACGTCCCGGGGCGTGCGCTCGACCTCGATGCCCGCGCGCGCGAGCTCATAGAGCCGTTGCCCCTCGTGGTGGATCGCCGAGTACATCGGCGGCACTTGCTGGATGCGGCCGACGAACGTCGCGCAGGCTGCCTCCAGGCGGGTGCGCTCGAGGTCCGTCACCGGCGTCTCCGACAGGACCCGGCCGGTCACGTCGTGTGTGTCCGTCGTCAACCCGAACCGGACGGTCGCGAGGTACTCCTTGTCCTGGTCGACCAGATAGGGCGTCAGCTTGGTCGCTTCGCCGACGAGGATCGGCAACACCCCGGTGGCGTCGGGGTCGAGCGTCCCGGCGTGTCCGATCCGACGCACGCCCAGACAGCGGCGAACGATCGCCACGACGTCGAACGAGGTCGCGCCGCGTCCCTTGTTGATGACGAGGACGCCGGATCGGACGGCGTCGCGGGTCACGAGCTCGGGCTCCGATCGACCGCCCGCCGGACCGCGGCGAGCACCTGGCGCGTCGCCTCCGGCAGTGGCCCGGGAACGGTGCACCCGGCGGCGTTGACGTGGCCGCCGCCCCCGAACTGCGCCGCGATCTTCTGGACGTCGACGTCGCCTTTGCCGCGCAGACTCACCTTGACCGTGCCGTCTCGCTCCCGGAGAAGACACGCGACACGCACGGAGGCGACGGAGCGCGGGTAGTTCACGAGCTCCTCGGACTCGACGATCCGCTCGGGAACGACGCCGGCGGGCAGCGCGAGCCAGCCGAGCCGTCCGTCCTCGCTGACCTCCACCCGGGTGAGGGCCTCGCCGAGCCACCGAAGCGCGTCGGGCGCGCGGCGCTCGTAGAGCGACTCGGACACGACCTCGGGCCGGGCCCCGGCGCCGACGAGCGCCGCGGCGATCGTGAACGTCCGGCTCGTCACGTTGGAGTAGCGAAACGAGCCCGTGTCCGTGTGGATCGCCGTGAACAGGTTCGTGGCGATGGCGGGCGTGAGCGGGACGCCGAGCGCTCGGAGCAGCTCGTACACCATCTCGCCCGTCGCGGCGGCGGAGGTGTCGATCCAGTTCACATCGCCGTAGCGCCGGTTGTCCGGATGGTGGTCGATGTTGACGATGACCTTGGCGGTCCGGCGAGCCTGGTCGATCAGCCCCTCGGTGCGCAGCGGGTTTGGGCAGTCCGTGAGGACGACGACGTCGAGGGGACCGCCCAGCGTGTCGAGGCGGCGGTAGCGGTCGACCCCGGGCAAGAACGCGAGCAGGTCGGGGGCCGGATGGGGGCCGCCGTACGCCACATTCCAGCCGCGTCCCTCGAGCGCCAGACCGAGGGCGAGGAGCGTGCCGAGGACGTCGGCATCGGGGTGCACGTGCCCCAGCATCACGGCGCGCCCGCCGCCGCCGCCGAACGGTTCCAGCACGGCGGGGGATGGGACGGGGCTGGTGTGCTCGATGGGCGCGCTCACCGCCCGGCTTCGCCGCCCACCTGTCGAAGCAGCGCCTGGATGCGCGCCGCGTGCTCCATCGACCGATCAGGCCGGAAGTCGAGCTCGGGTGTGACGCGGAG
This sequence comes from Candidatus Rokuibacteriota bacterium, assembly GCA_003220535.1. Lineage (GTDB taxonomy): Bacteria > Methylomirabilota > Methylomirabilia > Rokubacteriales > CSP1-6 > AR31. The sequence goes on along the minus strand of QHSU01000054.1, from coordinate 174,188 downwards.
ATCGAGATGCTGTCGCAGCCAGTTGCGGATGAAGCCACGGGCGCTGACGAGGGCCGCGAGCGACGCCGTCCACTGCGCCTCGTCGCCGAGCACCGACACGAAGACCTTGGCGGCGCGCAGGTCCTGCGACGTGTCGACCTCGGTCACCGACACGAACCCGAGTCGCGGATCCTTGAGCTCGCGCTGGAGGAGGGTCGAGATCTCTTCCTTGAGCAGCTGATTCACGCGTCCCAGTCGCTTGCCTTGCATCAGAGAATCTCCACGGACGTGTCGAGCACCCGTCCCGCGACGTTGTCTTCGATGAATTCCATCGCCTTCGAGATGACCGTGTTGGCGTGCCGGGCGTCGGCGGAGACATAGGCGAGGGCGAGCGTGGCCCGCTGCCACAGGTCCTGGTGGTCGACCTCGGCCACGGAGACCTCGAACCGAGCTCGGACCTTCTCCTTGAGGCCCTTCAGGACGTGACGCTTGTCCTTCAGCGACCCGACATCCGGCAGGTGCAACTCGACCAATCCGAGCGCCACGCGCGCTGCCGACACAGGCCCCTCCGCCGCGGATGCCCGCTAGAGCGTGCGCGCCACTTCCTCGCTCGTGTAGACCTCGATGATGTCTCCCGGCTGAATCCCGTTGACGCCGTCGACGCCGATTCCGCACTCGAGGCCGGCGAGCACCTCACGGACGTCGTCCTTGAAGCGCTTCAGAGAGCCGACGATGCCCTGAGCGAAGACTTCCTCGCCGCGACGCACACGCGCCTTGGCGCCACGCACGATCTTGCCCTCCGCGACGTACGAGCCGCAGATGGGGCCGAGCTTGGAGATGACGAAGATCTGGCGGACCTGGGCCCGGCCCAGCGCCGTCTCCCGGATCTCGGGCGCGAGCATCCCGGCGAGCGCGGCCTTGAGGTCGTTGATCGCCTCGTAGATGACGTTGTAGCTCCGAAGGTCGACGCCGTTGGCCTGCGCCTGGGCCGTCGCCTTAGGCTCCGCTTTCACGTTGAATCCCAGCACGATCGCGTTGGACGCCGACGCGAGCATCACGTCGCTCTCGGTGATCATGCCGACCGAGCTGTGGATGACCTTCAGCTTCACCTCGTCGGTCGAGAGCCCCTCGAGCGATTCGGCCAGCGCCCCGACCGAGCCCTGCACGTCAGCCTTCAGGATGAGCCGGAGCTCCTTGACCTCGCCCGTTTGGATCTGCTTCTGCAGCCCCTCGAGGGTGATGCGCGTCGTCGTCTTGCCCTTACCTCGGTCGCGCTCGAGTCGCATCGTCGCGATCTGCCGCGCCTTGCGCTCGTCCGAGACCGCCACCAGGACGTCGCCCGCCGACGGGACACCGGAGAGCCCCTGGATCTCGACGGGATCGGAGGGGCCGGCGGACTTGACTTTCTTGCCGGCGGGATCGATCAGCGAGCGAACGCGCCCGGAGTACGAGCCGACCACGACCGCATCGCCCTCCTTCAGGGTGCCGTTCTGGATCAGGGCCGTGGCCACCGGCCCGCGGCCCCGGTCGAGCCGGCTCTCGATGATGACGCCCTTGGCGGCGCGGCTGGCGTTCGCCTTGAGCTCGAGGATCTCCGACTGGAGTGCGGTCATTTCCAGGAGCTGATCGATCCCGGTCCCCCGCTTGGCCGAGGTCGGCACGAAGATCGTCTGGCCACCCCACTCTTCCGGCACGAGGTTGAGGTTGGACAGCTCCCGCTTCACCCGCTCGGCGTCGGCCTCTGGCTTGTCGATCTTGTTGACAGCGACGATGATCGGGACGTTGGCGGCGCGGGCGTGATTGATGGCCTCCTGGGTCTGCGGCATGACGCCGTCGTCGGCGGCGACGACCAGGATGACGATGTCGGTCGCCTGGGCGCCGCGGGCCCGCATCGCCGTGAAGGCCTCGTGACCGGGCGTGTCCAGGAAGGTGACCTTGCCGTGCGAGGTCGTCACCTGGTAGGCGCCGATGTGCTGCGTGATCCCGCCGAACTCCTTTTCGGCGACCTTCGACTTCCGGATGGCGTCCAGCAGCGAGGTCTTGCCGTGGTCGACGTGACCCATCACCGTGACCACGGGGGGCCGCAGCGTGAGCTGGCTTGGATCGAGATCTTCCTCATCGACGACGTCACCCTCGACCGAGCGGATCTCGACGTCGACGTTGAACTTGTCAGCCACCAGCTTGGCCGCCGTGGGGTCGAGCAGCTCGTTGACCGTCGCCATCACGCCCAGCTCGACGAGTGCCTTGATGACCTCGCCGGACTTGCGCCGCATCTTCTCGGCAAGCTCGCCGACGGTGACCGACTCCGGCACTCGGATGAGCTCCCGTTTGACCTCGACCGGTGGCGCCGGCGCCTCTTCGACCACGGTCGGCGCGACGGCGGTGGGAGCTGCGACGGCCGACGCGGCGGGTGCCATTGGGCGGGCGCCGGCCGGAGGCGCCGGCGGCGCGACTGGCCTCGTCAGCGTGGCGGGCGCCGCCGGGCGGGGCGGCCCCACGGTGACTCTCGGCGGAGCGAACGGACCGGTGGGCTGACGCGAGGGACGTGGCGTCGCCACGGGTGCCGGCCGCTCGATCGGACGGAACGGGACGATCTTCGGCTCGGGTTTCTTCGGCGCGCCTGGGAGCGGTGGCGCCACGATGGGCGCTGGCTTCACGACCGGCGGCGGCTCGGGGGGCGGAGCGACGACGGTCGGCTCCGGAACGATCTCGGGCTCGGGGACCGGCACGAAGGGTGGTTCGGGGGCGACCTCGGGCACCGGCCCGGCGGGCTTGGGCTTCACGATCGTCGCCGCCGGCTTGATTTCCGCGGGCGCTTCCTCTTCGGTCTTGACCTTCCTGGCCCGGGAGGAGGGTTTCTTGGCGACGACCTCGTCGACCGCGACCGCCGCGTCTCCGGCCTCGCTCGGCACCTTGACCCTGGGCACCCGCTTCGGCTTGGGCTCCTCTGGAAGGTCGCGGCCTTTTCCGAGCTTCACGCGCAGCGCGTTCGCCAGCGTGCTGTCGAGGGGACTCATGGCGCGCACACCCTTGTGACCCATCTCCTCGGCCGCGACCATGAGATCTTTGCTCGTCACGCCGAGTTCCTTGGCAAGCTCGATGACCTTTATCTTTGCTGCTGCCACAGTCCCCTCACCTCCCTCACGCTCTCACTGTCATCGCGTCGGTCTCGCAGACCGATCCCACCGCGGCCTCGGCCGGCCGACCGACCTTCATGTTGCCCGCTTCGCACGTGGGGGCGCCAGTCCCCGGCCGTGCTGCGGCTCGCAGCAGAGCCCCCCGACGGCCGGCCGCTCGCACCGCCATCGCCAGGTCCGGGCTGGCCTCGCTCGCCTGTCTGAAGGCGTGCGCGAGGCGCCCTCGGCTCAGCGCGCGCTCGACGCACGCCGCGTCGGGACAGACGTACGCACCACGCCCCGCCGCTCGCGCGCGCGCATCGACCACCACAGCGCCGCTCGGCAAGCGCACCAGACGGATCAGCAAGGCCTTCGGGCGAGCCCGGCGACATCCGAGGCACGTTCGACAGGGCGCCGTCCTCATACGCGCGTGGGATTCTCCGTTGGGGTCTCGGGCTGGCTCACGTCGTCACCCGCCTTCGTGTCGATCGAGGCGCGATGGGCCGCCGTGAATTTCTCGGCGGCCAAGTAGATCGTGTCCGTCCGGTCACCAATCGTGGCGACCAGCCCCAGCTTCTCGCGCCCGGCCTTGACGATCGCGGCGGGCGAGCCGAGCCCCGCCGCCACCAGGGCATCGACGAGCTCCGGGTCCACCCCGGGCATCATCGCCAGGGCGGCCCGATCCTCGACGGTCGGGGCTTCGACCGGAGAGCGCTCCGCCTCGACCTCGGACTCGCTCTTGATGTCGATGCGCATGCCGGTCAATTTCGCGGCGAGCCGCGCGTTCTGCCCCTTCTTGCCGATGGCCAGGGACAGCTGGTTATCCGGGACGATCACCAGCGCCGACGGCTGGCCCTCGCCGCCGGCCGCCTCGTTGATCACCACCGACGACACCTTCGCGGGTGACAAGGCGCGCGCCACGAACGTCGCGGGATCGTGCGACCACTCGATGATGTCGATCTTCTCGCCGCGCAACTCCCGGCTGATGACCTGGATCCGCGTGCCGCGCAGCCCGACGCAGGCGCCGATCGGATCGACGTCGCGCTTGGTCGAGGCGACCGCGACCTTCGCGCGCTCACCCGCTTCGCGCGCCGTCGCCTTCACGAGAACGATGCCTTCCTGGATCTCGGGAATCTCGGTCTGGAAGAGACGCGCCAGATAGCCCGGATGCGTGCGCGAAAGCGAGATCTGCGGGCCCTTGGCCGTCCGCCGCACCTCGAGCACGAACGCGCGGATCCGATCCCCCGGATTGTAGCGCTCGCCCAGGATCTGCTCGCGCTCCGGGAGGATGGCCTCCGCCTTGCCGATCTCGAGGATCACGTTCCGCTTTTCGATGCGGTGGACGATGCCTCTCAGGATCTGGCCTTCCTTGCCGGCGAACTCCGAGTAGATCCCTTCACGCTCGGCGTCCCGCACCTTCTGGAGGATGACCTGCTTGGCCGTCTGCGCCGCGATCCGGCCGAAATCCTGGGGGGGCCTCTCCTGCTCGAGCTCCAGCTCGTCGTCGAGCTCTGCGTCGGCGTTCAGGGCCTTGGCGTCGGTGAGGCTGATCTCCTGCTTGTCGTCGCTGACCTCGGCGACGACCCTCTTCCGGCCGTACACGCGCAGATCGCCGCTCTTGCGGTCGATGTGCATCCGCAAGCTCTCCGCGGCGCCGAGCGTCTTCCTCGACGCCGAGAGCAGCGCAGACTCGAGCGCCTCGAAGAGGATCTCCTTGTCGATCCCCTTCTCCCGCCCGATCTGCTCGATGACGCTGATCAGCTCTCGGTTCATTGGATCCCTGACCCGCCTGAGATTCTACGCCTTGCGGGGCCAGGGGACCTCCGCCTCCAGCCGCGCCTTCGTGACGCCGGCCCGTCCAAGCTCCACTCGCTCCCCTTCTCGGTCCAGCACCAGCCACTCTGGTGTGACCTCGGTCAGCCGCCCCCGCACCTCGCTGCCGCCGGCCAGCCAGCACCGGACGGGCTTCCCGATCGCCCAGCGATACTCGCGGTCCTTGCGCAGCTGCCGGTCCAGGCCCGGCGAGGACACCTCGAGGTCATAGCCCCCCTCGATCAGCGCGGCCGCATCGAGCACGTCCCCGAGCTCTCGGCTCAGTCGCTCGCAGTCTCCGATCCCCACGCCGCCCGGCTTGTCGACATAAAGCTGCAGGAGCCCGCGAGGCCGGAGCCCTCGCCACTCGACGTCCACGAGCTCGAGTCCGTGGTCGCCCACAACCGGGATGACCGCCTCCTCGATCAGGGCCGTCCTTTCCGCCTCGTCCATCGAACGCCCACCTCTGCCGGACAAAACTAAAAAAAGCGGGCAACGCCCACTTTTTCAGGAATTTAGCACGTGTTCCCGGAAGAGGCAAGGCGCAGGCAGACTTCCCCGGCGTTTCGAAGGCGAGGCCCCAGGGTCGCTCGGGGCGCCTGGCTACTTGTAGCCCGGCTTCTTGTTGGCTCCCTTGACCCCGGGATCGTAGATCAGGCGGGCGACCGGACGGCCGTCGCGGATGTGGGACTCGAAGATCTCCTTCAAGTCCGCCTCCTGCACGCCGCCGTACCAGACGTTGTCCGGGTACACGACCATCATCGGCCCGTGACCGCACTGTGAGAAGCAGCCGGCCTTGTTGATCCTGACCTCGGTCTTGAGGCCGGCCTTGACGGCCTCGTCCCGGAGATACTTCACGAACTGCTCGACGTTGCCTTGGGTCGGACAAGAGTCGCCGGCCGTGCAGACGAAGACGTGGGTCTGGTACTGTCCCATCACTGGGCCTCCCCGGCCGCGGTCTTGGCGGCCTTGCGCTCGGCGATGAACTTGTCCACTTCCTCGCGCATCGCCTGGACGATCTCCCTCTCGGGTACTTTGCGGATCACGTCCCCGTTTTTGAAGATGAGCCCGATGCCGCGCCCCCCCGCGACCCCGATATCCGCGGCGCGCGCCTCGCCCGGACCGTTCACTTCACAGCCCATCACCGCGATGTGGATCTCCTCGTTCAACCCCTTGAACTCGTCCTCGACCTCCTTCGCCAGCTTGACCAGATCGACATCGGCCCTTCCGCACGAGGGGCACGACACGAAGGTCAGGCCGCCCTTCCGGAGCCCGAGTGACTTGAGGATGTCGATCCCGACGCGCACTTCCTCGGTGGGGTCCGCCGACAGCGACACGCGGATCGTGTCTCCGATCCCCTCTGACAGGAGCGCGCCGAGGCCGATCGCCGACTTGATCGTGCCGACGCCCGGCGTCCCGGCCTCGGTGACCCCGAGGTGGAAGGCGTACTCGACCTTGTCGGCCAGGATCCGGTAGGCCTCGATCATCATCAGCGGATCGGAGGCCTTCAGCGAAATCTTCATCTCGGGATAATTCAGGTCTTCGAGGATGTGGATGTGGCGGAGCGCCGACTCGACCATGCCGGCGGCGCTCGGCCCGTTGTACCTCGCGAGAAGATCCTTCTCGAGGGACCCGGCATTGACGCCGATGCGGACCGGGATCCGCTTCTCCTTGGCGACGTTGACGACCTCTTGCACGAACGCCTTGCCGCCGATGTTCCCGGGATTCAATCGGAGCCCGTCCACGCCCTGCTCGAGCGCGATGAGGGCCAGCTTGTAGTTGAAGTGGATGTCCGCGACGAGAGGAATCCGGATCTGGCGCTTGATCTCGCCGAGCTTCTCGGCGGCTTCCCGGACCGGAACCGCGCAGCGGACGATGTCGCAGCCGGCCGCCTCGAGCGACCAGATCTCCAGGAGCGTCGCCTGGACGTCACGCGTGTCGGTCTTGGTCATGGACTGCACGGTGATCGGGGCGCCGCCACCGACCGTGACGCCGCCGACCTGGATCTGCCTCGTCTTCCGCCGTGTGATCATTCCGCCGTCCTATCTGAAGATTCTGAACGCGTCGATCCGAACGAGGTCATTGTAAATCGCGAACACCATCAGGAGCAGAAGAAGAACGAGTCCGAGCTGTTGGGCCGCCTCGCGCTTCCTGAGCGACACCGGCCGCCCCAGGACACCCTCGATGACGAAGAACAAGAGATGCCCACCATCGAGCATCGGCACCGGCAGCAGGTTGAGGACCGCGAGGTTCACGCTGATGACGGCGGTGAAGAGGGCGAGTGAGGGCAACCCCTCCCGCCGCTGGCGCTCGCCTTCCGCCGCGATCTGGATCGGGCCGCCGAGGTTCGACAACGGCAGCTGGAGCGTGACGAGCTTCCAGAGCCCCTTGGCGGTCAGCACCGTCATGTCCCAGGTCTTGACGGCGCCGTACCCCATGGCGACGATGGGGTTGTAGGTCTCGTAGTGCACGACCTTGGTGACGATACCGACGCCGATGCGCCCGATCTCCACGTCCTCGCCGGCCGGATTCTTCTCCTTCACGAGCGTCGCCGTCACGCTGAGGGTGAGCGGCTTGTCGTCGCGCAGGACCACGATGTCGAACGTTTGGCCGCCACGCTTCTGGATGGCCTGCATGAGCTCGTCGGGCGTGAACACGGGCTGGCCCGCGACCGCGAGCACAGCGTCGCCGGCGCGGAGACCGGCCCGCTCGGCGGGCAAGCCCGGGTTGACCGGGCCGATCTGGGGGGTGAGCTGCGGTCCCGCGCCGAGGTCCCAGACCTCGTGTTGCTCCTTGAAGATCGGGTCACGCGTGGTGATGCGCCGCGGGACGATCTGGACCTCGCGCGAAGCGCCACCCCGCGTGATCGTCAGCCGGAGGGCGCGCCCTTGCGAGGCCGCCAGCGCGCGGTCGAGGTCTTCCCAGTACGCGATGGGGCGTCCGTCGACGGCGCTGATCCCGTCACCGCTTTGCAAGCCGGCGGTGGTCGCCGGACCGTCGTCCGCGACCCGTCCCACGATGGCCGGCCAGACGGGACGCCCCACGGTCGCCAGGATGATGCCGAAGATGACCGCCGCCAGCACGAAGTTCATCCCGGGGCCGGCGAACACGATCAGGAATCGCGCCCAGAGGGGCTTGAGCGCGAACGCCTTCTCGGGATCGAAGACGGGCGCACCGGCTCCTTCCAGCGGATTCTCTTCCCCCACCATCTTCACGTAGCCGCCCATCGGGATGGCGGACAGGCAGTATTCCGTCTCCTTGCCGCGCCATCGCGCCAGCACCGGCCCGAACCCGATCGAGAACCGCTCGACTCCCACCCCGGTCCAGCGGGCGACCAAGAAGTGTCCGAGCTCGTGGACCAGGATGAGGACGCCGATGACGATGACGAAGGAAAGGACGGTGGTCACGCGGGCCGCCCTCCATGCCGGACGTCGATTGACCGCTGCACGGCGCGCCGGGTCTCGGCGTCGACGGCCACGCACGCCTCGATGGACTCGAGCTCGCCGGCCCGCGAGCCGTCGAGGGCCTCTTCGATGAGCTCCGCGATCTCGGTGAACCCCACCCGCCGCTCGAGGAACGCAGCGACCGCGACCTCGTTCGCGGCGTTGACCACCACGGGCGCCGCGCTCCCCGCCTCGAGCGCAGCCCGCGCGAGACGCAGGCACGGGAACTTGTCGACGTCCGGCTCGTAGAACGTCAGCTGGGCGACCCGGACCAGGTCGAGCCGCGCCGCCGGCGTCGGCCGCCGCTCGGGATAGGTGAGCGCATAGAGGATCGGCACACCCATGTCCGCCACGCCCAGCTGAGCGATCACGGCCCCGTCGATATACTCGACCATCGAGTGAACGATCGACTGCGGATGCACGATCACTTGCACCTGATCGGGCGCCACGTCGAACAGCCAGCGCGCTTCGATGATCTCGAGCCCCTTGTTCATCAGGGTGGCCGAGTCGATCGTGATCTTGGCCCCCATTTTCCACGTCGGGTGCTGGAGCGCGTCCTCCACGGTCACGCTCGCGAGCCGCGCCTTCGGCGTCTCACGGAACGGCCCCCCGGACGCGGTGAGAAGGATCCGGTGAACATCGGATCGCCCGTGGCCGGCCAGGCACTGGAACACGGCGCTGTGCTCGGAATCGACGGGGAGGAGCTTCACGCCCCGGGCCCGCGCGGCCGCCGTCATCAAGCGGCCGGCCATCACGAGCGTCTCCTTGTTGGCGAGCGCCACCGTCCGGCCGGCCTGGATCGCCGCCATGGTCGGGAGCAATCCGACGCCTCCGACCAGCGCCGAGACGACGATGTCCGCTTTGACGTCGCGGCACAGCGCCACCAGCCCGTCGGGGCCGGCGAGGAGCTCCGGTCGTGGCGCCGGAAGGAGCTTTGCCAGCCGGTCGCGGGCCTCCACCTCCAGGAGCGCGACGGCGCGGGGCGAATATTTCTTGCACAGGTCCGCGACCCGCTCCACGTTCGACCCGCGTGCTGCCAAGCCCGCCACCGAGAACTCCTCGGGGAAGCTCGACACGAGGTCGAGTGTGCGGAGCCCGACGGATCCGGTCGCACCGAGCAGCGTGATACTTTTCATCCGCGGCACCAGGTGTACAGCGAATAGAAGTAGAGCGCCGGAGCGTTGAACAGCAGGCTGTCGACACGATCGAGCATGCCGCCGTGGCCGGGGATGAGGCCTCCGGTGTCCTTGGTTCCGACGCTCCGCTTGATCGCGGATTCGGCGAGATCACCGACCTGTCCGATCACGCCGAGGACGACGCCGGCGCCGGCGGCGCTCGCCAGGCCGCACGCGGGGAGGAGCCAGACGCCCAGCGCCAGCGCGGCGCCGATCGAGATGACGACCTGGGCGATGGAACCCTCGACGGTCTTGCGCGGGCTCAGCACCGGTGCGATCCGGTGGCGGCCCACCGAGGACCCGACCAGGTACGCCGCCGATTCACCGGCCCACGTGACGCCGACGAGGAACAGTACGAGCTGAGGACCGTCGGCCCGGCCGTGCAGCCAGATCGCGTATCCGAGCAGCCAGCCGACATAGACCGCGCCGAACAGGGTGTTCGCGGTGGACTCGACCATCGGGCGCCCGGCCGTCCAGAGGGGCGCGCTGAAGATGAGCCCGACCCCGACGATGAGCGCGAGCTCGGGCGTCGGCATCCACCGGACGACCTTCCCGTCATCGGCGAGAACCGCGTAGAGGCTCGTCGCGAAGCTGGCGGTGATCGTGGCGCTCACACCGACCGTCACCCAAGGATGGATCGGGCGTCCGGTGCGCCGGAACATCCGCGCGAGCTCGGCGCTGGCCAAGGCACTTACCGCGACGACGAGCACCTGGAAGACCCACGGCGGCGCGCCGGCCGTCACCCAGACGAACAGGGGGATCAGCACCACCGCGCTCGCGATGCGCTTCCACGCCGGCGACACGCCGGCTGCGGTATCGGGCACCGTCACGCTGGCCACCTCGGTCTTGCCCACGTCACACCTTGCCGAACCTGCGCGTGCGCCCCTGAAACTCGGCCACGGCTCGATAGAGGTCGGTCGGCCCGAAGTCGGGCCAGAGGGTCGGCGTAATCCACAGCTCCGTGTAGGCGATCTGCCACAGGAGGAAGTTCGAGATCCGCATCTCGCCGCTCGTACGGATCAGGAGATCGGGGTCCGGGATGTCGGCGGTGTAAAGGGCCTCGCTGATCCCCTTCTCCGAGATGTCGTCGGGCTTGAGCTCGCCCGCCTCGACCTGACGCGCGAGTGCACGAAACGCGTCGATCAGCTCGTCGCGGCCGCCGTAGTTGAACGCCATCAGGACCGTCAGCCCGCTGTTGTGCCGCGTCTCGTGCACCACGTGATCGATGCCGCGCCGCACGCCGGCCGGCACCCCGTGCGGTCGGCCGAGAACGCGCAGTCGGGCGTTGAGCGCCATCAGCTCGGGGAGCTCCGAGTGGACCGAGCGCTCGAGGAGGCTCATGAGGGTCGAGACCTCGTCCGCCGGACGGCTCCAGTTTTCCGTCGAAAACGCGTAGAGCGTGAGATAGCGGAGGCCGAGTGCAGACGCCGCGCGCACGATCGACCGTACCGCCTTGACGCCTTCCCGGTGCCCGGCGACGCGCGGCAGCCCGCGGCGGGTCGCCCAGCGCCCGTTCCCGTCCATGATGATGGCGACGTGCTCGGGCACGGGCTGTGCCCGCACGGCGTCGAACAGCTCGGCCTCGCTGGGGCCCCGCGTCATACGAGGGTCATCTCACAGATCGCTAGAATGACAAAATCTCCTGCTCCTTCTTCTTGAGGAGCTCGTCGATTTTCGTGATGAACTTGTCCGTCGCCTTCTGGATCTGGTCGTGGCTGCGCCGCTCCTCGTCCTCGGAGACCTTCTTGTCCTTGGCCATCGCCTTGAGCCGGTCGTTCGCCTCGCGCCGGAGGTTACGGACCACGACGCGGGATTCCTCGGCGATCTTGTGCACGGCCTTCGCGAGCTGTTTGCGCCGCTCCTCGGTCGGCGACGGCATCGCCAGGCGGACGATCTTGCCGTCGTTGACCGGCGTCAGCCCGAGATCGGACGCCATGATCGCCTTCTCGATAGCCTTGAGCTGGCTCGCCTCCCAGGGCTGGATCACCAGAGTCCGGGCATCCGGGACCGAGATCGACGCCATCTGGTTCACCGGCGTCGGCGTACCGTAGTAGTCGACGCGGATCCCGTCGAGCAGACCGGCGGAGGCGCGGCCGGTCCGGACCGCCGCGAACTCCCGCCCAAGGGCCTCGAGAGCGCCCGTCATCTTGGTCTCGACCTCCTTGAGCACGCTCTGCGTATCCGGCATGTCCGTCACCCTCCCGACGATACGATCGAGCCCACGGCCTCGCCGAGGACGATCCGCTTGATGTTACCGGATCGGGTCAGGTCGAAGACGATGATCGGCAGCTTGTTGTCCATGCAGAGGGAGATCGCGGCGGCATCCATCACCTGGAGGCCGCGATTGAGGACGTCGATATACGTCAGGCGCTCGAGACGCTGGGCGTTGGCGTCCTGCTTCGGATCGGCCGAGTAGATGCCGTCGACCTTGGTCGCCTTGATGATCGCGTCGGCACCGATCTCGACGGCGCGCAGCGCGCCGGCGGTGTCCGTCGTGAAGAAGGGGTTCCCGGTGCCGGCGGCGAAGATCACGACGCGTCCCTTCTCCAGGTGTCGGATCGCGCGACGGCGGATGTACGGCTCCGCGACCGCCCGCATCTCGATCGCCGAGAGCACGCGCGTTTGCAGGTCGACCTTCTCGAGGGCGTCCTGCAGCGCCAGCGCGTTGATGACCGTCGCCAGCATGCCCATGTAGTCGGCGGTGGCGCGGTCCATCCCGCCGGCGCTGGCGGCGACGCCGCGGAAGATGTTGCCGCCGCCGATGACGATCGCCACCTGCACGCCGAGCGACGCCACGTCGCGAACCTCGGCGGCGATCCGATCGAGGACGGGCGGATCGATCCCGTAGCCCAGGCCCCCGGCGAGTGCCTCCCCCGAGAGCTTCAGGACGATACGGCGGTAGGCCGGGCGGCCGGTGTCGGCAGCCGCCGTCACGCTACCCCGCCTCGCCAACCTGGAATCGGGCGAACCGCTTGATGACGATCCGCTCACCCGTCTTGGCGTTCACGCCGTCCACGAGATCCCGGACCTTGGTCTTACCAGAGGCGTCCTTGATGAACGGCTGCTCGAGCAGGCACTGCTCCGTGTAGAACTTTTCGAGCTTGCCCTCGATGATCTTGTCGAGCACCTGCGCGGGCTTCTTCTGGTCGGCCAGCTGGCTGCGATAGATCTCGCGCTCCTTCTCGACCACCTCGCCCGGGACGTCCTCGCGGGCGACGTAGGCGGGGTTCGCCGCCGCGACCTGCATCCCGAGGTCCTTCACCAACTCCTGGAAGGCCTCGGTCCGGGCGACGAAGTCTGTCTCGCAGTTCACCTCAATGAGCACCCCGAGCTTGGCGCCGGCGTGGATGTAGGTTCCGACGGCTCCCTCACGGGCGTCCCGGTGTGATCGCTTCGCCGCCTGGGCGAGCCCCTTCTTCCTCAGGTACTCGACAGCGCCTTGCAGATCGCCCTGGGTCGCCTGGAGCGCCTCCTTGCAGTCCATGACTCCGGCACCCGTCTGGTCGCGGAGATCCTTCACTAGCTGCGCGGTCGCGGCCATTGGCTAGCCCTCCGCCTCGGCCGCCGCCATCTCGACGCTCTCGGCCGGCGTGTCGGCCACCGCCGCGTCGCCCTCGTCCTTGCCGAGGGTGCCGCGCCCCTCGTTGACGGCGTCGGCGATGCGCGAGGTGATCAGGCGCACGGCGCGGATCGCGTCGTCATTGCCGGGCACCGGATAATCGATGCCGGTCGGGTCGCAGTTCGTGTCCACGATCGCCACGATCGAGATCCCGAGCCGCTGGGCCTCGGCCACGGCGATCTTCTCCTTGCGGGGATCGATGATGAACACGGCCGTCGGCAGCTGCTCCATCGACTTGATGCCGACCAGCGCCTTGTCGAGCTTCTCCCGCTCCCGATCGAGCTCCAGCGCTTCCTTCTTCGGCAGCCGCTCGTACTCGCCGGTGTCCTTCATCTCCTCGAGCTTCTTGAGCCGGGTGATGGACTTGCGGATCGTCGCGAAGTTCGTCAGCGTTCCGCCGAGCCAGCGCTGGTTGACGTAGAACATTCCGCAGCGATTCGCTTCCTCGAACACGGTCTCCTGGGCTTGCTTCTTGGTCCCGATGAAGAGCACCGTGCCCCCGCCGGCGGCGAGGTCACGCACGAAGCCGTAGGCCTCGCGGAACTTCTTGAGCGTCTTCTGGAGGTCGATGATGTAGATGCCGTTGCGCTCGCCGAAGATGTACTTCTGCATCTTCGGGTTCCAGCGCTTCGTCTGGTGGCCGAAGTGCACTCCGGCCTCGAGCAGTTCCTTCATCGTCAACGTCGCCATGAATCCTCCTTCGGTTTGCCTCCGCCGCGCCCAGCAGGCGCGCCTCGGCCGGCGGGGCATTCCCCGCGACGGCCAGCAGCGCGCACTACCACCGAAAACGCGCGGCGTGCGTGATGGTGAGCTACGTCGTGTACTTCGCGTTGAGTCGCACGTATTCCTCGCTGAGATCGCACGTCCAGACGCGATCCTCGCCGCGACCGAGCCCCAGGTCGATCGTGATGTCGTATTCCGACAGTCCCATGATCTCCCGAACCCGCTCCAGGCGCACGCCTTCCTTCAGCATCCCCCGCTCGACCAGGCGCTCGTCTCCGAAAGAGATCGAGACTTTCTCCTGCTCGACGCGGGCCGGCGATTTGCCGAGCGCCATCATGATCCGACCCCAGTTGGGGTCCTGGCCGTTGATCGCGGTCTTGACCAGCGGCGAGTTCGCGACGGTACGCGCCGCGATCAGCGCGTCTCGCCGGCTCGCGGCGCCGCGCACGGCGATCGTCACCAGTTTCGTCGCGCCCTCGCCGTCGGCCACGAGCATGCGGGCGAGCTTCGCCATCACCGCCTCGAGCCCGCTCGCGAACTGGCGGAGACCCCGCGCGCCCGCCTCGAGCGGGGCGTTCTCGGCGAGCCCGTTCGCGAGCACCGCCACGGTGTCGCTGGTGGACTGGTCGGAGTCGACGGTCGTCCGGTTGAAGGACCGGTCGACCGCGCGCTGCACGACCGCCCCGAGCGCGCCGCGAGCGACGACCGCGTCCGTCGCGACGAAGCAGAACATCGTCGCCAGATGGGGCTCGAGCATCGCGACACCCTTGGCGATCCCGCCGATCGTCACCGGTCGACCGCCGACCTCGACGCGCAGCGCGGACTCTTTGGGTCGCGTGTCGGTCGTCATGATGGCCTCGGCCGCTCCCCGACCCCCCTGGGGGGACAGCGACTTGGCGAGCTTGGGCAGCGCGGCGCGGATCTTGTCCATCGGCAGCGGCACCCCGATGACGCCGGTCGACGCGACCAGCACGTGGCTCGCGGGGATCCGGAGCAGCTCTCCCACGAGCCGCGTCATCTCGCGCGCGTCTTTGATGCCCTGCTCGCCGGTACAGACGTTGGCGCAGCCGCTGGAGGCGACGATGGCCTGGGCCTGCCCGCCGCGCACGTGCTCCCTCGACACGACCACCGGCGCGCCCTTCACCTGGTT
Source organism: Candidatus Rokuibacteriota bacterium (assembly GCA_003220535.1). Taxonomy (GTDB): domain Bacteria; phylum Methylomirabilota; class Methylomirabilia; order Rokubacteriales; family CSP1-6; genus AR31. The sequence goes on along the minus strand of QHSU01000054.1, from coordinate 159,171 downwards.
CGACGTGAAGACCGCGGCCGCGCGGGCCGGAGTCGAGGAATAGATCAGCGCGAGGTCCTTCTTGCCGCTCGGCTTGATGCCGGCCACGATGCCCCCGGCGAGGATCCCGGGCACCGCGGTGATGCCTCCCTCGAGCCACTCGAGCTCCGCCGGCGCCATGGGCTTTAGGGGTACACCGGCGGCGCCTCGAGCCCGGTCCGCTCGCCCCAGCCGAACATGACGTTGAGGTTCTGCACGCCGTTCGCCGCCCCGCCCTTGCCGAGATTGTCGATCGCCGACACGCACACGGCGCGGTTCGTACGCGGGTCCGCCACCACCGTGACGTCGCAGTAGTTGGAGCCGACGACGGCGCGCGTCGTCGGGCGCTCGCCCTCGTCGAGCACACGCACGAAGGGCTCCCCGGCATAGAACTCGCGGTACACATCGAGGAGGCGAGCGGTCGTCAGCGTCGCGGTGAGCGGCACGGAGGCCGTCGTGAACAGGCCGCGGTTGAGGGGCACGAGGTGCGGTGTGAAGGCGACGCGCACGGGCGCGCCGGCCAGGGCGCCGAGCTCCTGCTCGATCTCGGGCGTGTGCCGGTGGCCCGCGATCGCGTACGCCTGCACGTTCTCGTTGGCCTCGGTGTAGAGGTACATCGGGTCGATCTTCCGGCCTTGCGCTCCCGCGCCGGTGACGCCCGACTTGCCGTCGATGACGATCCCGTCGAGCCGAGCGAGGCCCGCCCGCACGAGCGGGGCCGTCGCCAGGACCGCCCCGGCCGGATAGCAGCCGGGCGTGGCGACGAGCGAGGCTGGCCCGATCGCCTTTCGGTGGAGCTCGGGCAGCCCGTAGACCGCTTCGGCGAGCCCGGGCAGATCGATGTGCGGCGCCTTGTACCACGTGACGTAGTCATCCGGGTCGTGCAACCGGTAGTCGGCCGAGAGGTCGATGGCACGACCACCACGCGTGCGCAGGACCGGCACGGCCTTCTGCGACTCCATGTGCGGCAACGCGAGGAAGACGACGTCGGCGACTCCGGCGAGCCACTCCGGGTCGAGGTCGTGGAATCTGAGATCGGTGAGCCCGCGCAAATGCGGGTACGCCTTGCCGAGCGGCTCGCCGGCGAGCCGATCCGAGGTCACTCCCGTCAGGGTGATCTTGGGATGGACGGAGAGCAACCGTAGGAGCTCGGCTCCCATGTAGCCACTGGCGCCGGCGACCGCGACACGGATCAAGCGGGACCGCTCTGGCACTAGCGCTTCGAATACTGGAACTTCTGACGGGCACCCGGCTGACCGTACTTCTTCCGTTCGCGCATCCGCGGGTCACGGGTGAGGAGACCCGCCTTCTTCAGCGGCAGGCGGAACTTTTCGTCGAAGCGCGAGAGCGCCCGCGCGAGCCCGTGACGGACGGCCCCCGCCTGGCCGGTCGGGCCACCGCCACCGACGGTGGCGAAGACGTCGAACTGGCCGAGGGTGTTCGTCACCTCGAGCGGCTGCGCGATGATCATGCGAAGCGTCTCGCGCGGGAAGTAGTCCTCGAAGGCCCGTCGGTTGACGACGATCCGTCCGGCTCCCGGCCGGATCCAGACGCGCGCGACGGACGTCTTGCGGCGGCCCGTCGCGTAAAACCTGTCGAGTACGGCGGCCATCTAGCGAACCTCCGACTTCGTCAAGAGCGTTTCGGGCTGCTGTGCCGCGTGGGGGTGCGCCGCGCCGCCGTAGACCTTCAGCTTCTTCGCCATCGCCCTCCCGAGCCGGTTCTTCGGTAGCATGCCCTGCACCGCCCATTCGATGACGCGCTCGGGGTGGGTCTTGAGCATCGTTTCGGCCCGGACTTCGCGCAGACCCCCGATGTAGCCGGAGTGCCAGCGGTACAGCTTGTCTCGGAGCTTGCGCCCCGTGAGATGCACCTTCGCCGCGTTGACCACCACCACGTGGTCACCGACGTCGAGGTGGGGCACGAACAACGGCTTGTGCTTTCCGCGCAAAATCGACGCGACCCGGCTCGCGAGGCGCCCGAGCACCTGCCCGTCGGCGTCCACGATGAACCACTTGCGCACGATTTCGCTTTCCTTCGGTACCGGCGTCGGCATCAGCTTCCCCTTGATCACGCTAAGTAGGCGTCCACACGGAAAAAACGCAACGTCATACTCTAAAAGAGAAGCGGGAGCCTGTCAACGAATCTTGGTCTTGCCGGGCCACGGGCAGAGCGCCAGCACCGGGCATTCCGGGCACAGAGGCTTGCGCGCGACACAGCAGCGGCGTCCGTGGCTCTGCAAGAGATGGGTCGTCAGCGTCCACTCCCGGCGCGGCAACACCTCGACGAGCTGGTCGTGGATCTCGTCGGGGTCCTCGGATCGCGCCAGCCCCAGACGCTGGGAGACGCGGAAGACGTGGGTGTCGACGGCGATCGCCGGCTCACCGAAGGCGTTCCCCAGGATCACGTTCGCTGTTTTGAGACCGACGCCGGGAAGCGACGTCAGCGCCTCACGCGTCCGGGGTACCTCGCCGCCGTGGTCGTCGACCAGGGCCTTCGCCATGCCCATGATCGAGCGGGTCTTCGCACGGTAGAAGCCCGTGGAGCGGACCTCTTGCTCCAGGGCGGCGGCCTCAGCGCGAACATAGTCGCGGGCGCTCGGGTACTTCTTGAAGAGCGCCGGGGTCACCGTGTTCACACGCTCGTCGGTGCACTGGGCCGAGAGAATCGTGGCCACCAGGAGCTCGAGTGGAGTCTCGAAGTCGAGCGCGATCTTCGCGTCGGGATACGCCTTCTTGAGCGCGCGAACGATCTTTCGGGCCCGGGCCCGCTTGGCTTCCCGAGACTCTCGCATGAGACTCCCCTTCTCTCGCGTGGGACTTCCGGTTACGGCCTGTCGGAGACCCTGATGGCCCCCGAGGCGATGTCGACACGCCCGAGAGTCACGGGCATCGGCAGACGGCTCGCCAGCCTGGGCGAGGGATCCCAGGTGCGAACCACCCAATCGACGAGCAGCGAGGGCACCGAGATCCCCCCAACCGTGACGCGCTCGGCGACGAGCGTGAACGGCCGGTCGCCGGCGGGAAGCAGCCGGACTCGGGCGGCCACGTCCGGACCCGGTTGTTTGACGGTGAAGCCGATCGCCCCAGGCTCCAGGCTCACCGAGGCCGTCTTGAACCCTTTCTGCTCACGCAGGAACGCCTGCAGGTCCGCCTCCTGGATGGTGACGCGCCCGAGGGTGGCGTGCCGGGCGTCGAGCGGTGCCAGTCGTCCCGCGGTGTGGACGCTGAAGGGGTTCACCAGAACGTCGTCGAAGGCGATCCGCACGTCCTGGACGCGCAGGAGCGGCGCGTCCCGGCGCCGGAGCTCCCCGACCCGTGCCGAGGCGGCTCGGATCTCGACACGGCCGACCCGACCGCGCAGGACGGTCTCGTCGTAGACGAGCCCGATCTCGAGGCCCTCGACGTCGGTGGTGACATCGGCGAGCTCGCGGCGGATCGCCGCCTCGAGCTCGCGCGCGAACGTCTTGGAGGCAACGGGGACCGGCTCGGTGAGGCGCCGCGCTCGGACGCTCGCGGTCGAGCCATCGGGGAGAGGAAACTCGCCGAGGACGGGGAACACGCGTGCGAGCGACGGGTCTGTGCGAAGGCGCTCGGCGATGCGCCGAGGCCTCTCCGCCGTCCACGCCGGTCCGACGTCGCCGGTCTTCAGGATCATGTACTCGATCCCGATCGGTTCGGTGTCCCACGCGCGCGAGAACCGAAGCGGGAGACCGTCTCGCACGCCGTAGTACCTGAAGTTACTCACCGAGAAGAAGTTGTCGTTCGGCACGACGCTCACGGTCGCCGGCGCGCCCCCACTGTCGCGGCTGATGAGCGTCAGGATCTCCCGATGCCGCCAGTCACCGGTTCGCGGCGGCGACTCCAGGACCAAGGGGACGCCGAGACCCGGCAGCGTGAGGCCGTGAGGCACGGCGAGCGCCGTCGCACTCACCTGGAGCGCGCACGCGAGGACGAGCACGACCGTCCCGAGCAAACGCACACGGCCGCGCAGGACGGCGAAGCCCATCCCGGCCATGACGGCGGCGATGGGCAGGAGTGGCAGCGTGTAACGCAAGTTCTTGTTCTGGAGAAGTCCGAACAGGACGAACGGCACCAGGAACGCCGTGAGGGCCACGCCCTCGCGTCGCAGGATTGCGACGCCGAGACCAACGAGGAGCAGCGCGACGGCCGGCACGCCGAACTGGGGAGCGAGCCAGGTCGGATAGTAGAGCAGCGCCGTGGCCGTGAGCGGGTCCGGGTGCCCGGATTCGGCCGCCTGCCTGAACGACCGGCTCGCGACTTGCGGGACGAGGCCGAAGAGCCTCGGCCCATACCACGGGAGGCTGATGACCATCCCGACCAGCAGGGCCAGCGCCGCATTGACCGCACGGATGCGCCGGCCGCTCGACGAGGCCGCGGCGACGAGGACCGGGGGCAGCACGTAGGCGGCGAACGAAGGCTTCGTCAGCATGCCGAGTCCGAAGACCACTCCCACCAGCAGCGACCATCCCAACCGGATGAACCCCTCGGTTCGGAGCGATACCACGAGCGCCAGCGCGACCATCGCCGCCAGCGGCAAATCGAGCTGGAACCGCAACGCAGAGAACACGACGAACGGCGCGCAGCCGAAGACGACCGCGGCGACGACGCCTTCGGTGCCGCCGGCCAGACGCCGCCCCAGCGCGTAAACAGCGGCCATGCCGACGCCCAGGAACGCGAGGATGATCGTCTGGGCCGCGGCCGCGTCCGAAGGCGCCAGCCGGTACACGACCGCCGCGGCACACGGGACGACCGGCGGGTAAAACGACGAGCGCTCCATGAGAGTCCGCCAATCGCGCCGTGCCAGGTCCTCGGCGCAGCGGACGACGCGCTCGAGGTGGTTGGCGTGGTCCCACTCGGGCGGCGTGCGGTCGATCGCCAGCCACACCGCAGCGATCAGGACCAGGGCGGCGAAGGTCGCGGCGACGATCGACCACTCGCGGGCGCTGGACGAGCGGTCGTCCGTCATCGCCGGCCGATCAGGAGCAGTGAGGCCCCGAACGGGAGCGCGACGCGCGGGACGAGGTGACGCTCGAACGCGAACACCCGCTCGAGCAGCCGGTTGAGGGGCGCCGCCGGCCGCCGCAGGTCGTGGCCCCGGTCGCCGCGAAGCCCCTTCCAGAGTCGAACGAGCGCCACCATCGGGAATAGTAGCGAGTTGAAGTAGCTGACTCGGAGGACGCTGAAGCCGGCTCGCTCGACGACGGCCCGAAGCCCGGCCGCCGTGTATCGCCGCCGATGCCCGAGGACCTCGTCGTGACCGCTCCAGAGCCAGCGATACGCCGGGACGGTCACGACGAGCAGACCGCCGGCCGCGACCGCCCGGCACGCGGCCGCGAGGGCGGCACCGTCGTCGTCCACGTGCTCGATCACGTCGAGCAGTAGCACGACCTCCGCCCAGCCGGGTGCCACCCCGAGGTCCTCCGGCAGTCGGCCCGTCCGGACGTCCAGCCCGGCGGCCCGCGCGGCGGCGATGAGCTCGGGATGGGTTTCCATCCCGACGGCCTCGCCGAACTCCGACAACGCCGCCAGCACGTTGCCGGTGCCACAGCCCAGCTCGAGCAGGCGCACCGGGCGGGGCGGCAGAGCTCGCCGGAGTGTCGCGGTGATGACGGCGAGCCGGCCGCGGAACCACCAATGCAACCGGTCTTCCTCGATGTGGACGCTGACGTACCGGGAGTCCATCGCGCTCAGCGACGAAAGGCGGAGCGGCTCACGCGCGACCCACGGCGTCTCACCGTCGCGTGGCGAGGAACCGGCGGAGGCGGCCGAAGCCCTCCTCGATGCGCTCGAGCGACGACGCGTACGAAAAGCGCAGATACCCCTCGGCGTTGGCGCCGAAGGCCGCGCCGGGCGTGACGGCCACGTGGCTCGACTCGAGAAGCTCGCGCGCGAGGCTCACCGAGTCCATCGACAGGTGGCGTGCGTTGGCCAGGACGTAGAACGCGCCGGTCGGCTCGGCGCCGACACCGAACCCGAGGGACCGGAGGCCGGCGATCATTGCCCGCCGCCGGTCGTCGAAGATCGCGCGGAACCGCCGGCTCTCGTCGGTCGCGTCGCGGAGCGCGGTGACACCGGCCCACTGCACGAACTCGTTCGTCGAGATGAAGAAATTGCCGTAGAGCATCTGCAGCGCGCGGATGTGGTCGCGCGGGGCGACCACCCAGCCGAGCCGCCAGCCCGTCATCGCGTACGCCTTCGAGAATCCGTTGAGGACGAAGGCTCGGTCGGTGAACTCGAGGATCGTCCGGTCTCGCCCCTCGTAGCTGAGCCCGTGGTAGATCTCGTCAGACACGATGAGCGGCCCGTCGCCCCGGCTGAGCTCGCCGATCGCGGCCATGCGCTCGGGCGACAGCACCGTGCCGGTGGGATTGGCAGGCGAGTTGATCACGATCGCTCGGGTGCGCGGGCCGAGTCGCTCCCGGATCGCCTCGGGGCGGTACTGAAAGCCGTCCTCCTCGGTCACGCCCACGTAGACCGGCCGTCCATCGGCGTAGCGGATGAAGTTCGGGTAGCACGCGTAGTACGGATCGCTCAGCACCACCTCGTCGCCCGGATCCAGCAGGTGCCCGAAGAGAAGCAGCATCGCCGGCGAGGTGCCGGCCGTCACGAGGATCTGATCCGGCGAGACCGCCACGCCGTAGGATCTCGCGTAGTGCTCGGCGATCGCTTCGCGGAGCGGCAGGATCCCGAGACTGTGCGTGTACCGGGTCCGGCCGTCCTTGATCGCGCGCTCCAGGGCGTCCCGGACGACCGCGGGCGCCTCGAAGTCCGGCTCGCCGAACTCGAGGTGCACGACATCGATGCCGGCGCGCTCGAGCTCCTGGGCCCGCTCGGCCACTTCGACCGCCAGGAAGGGTTCGATGTCCCGGACTCTTCGAGCGAGTGTCACGAACGTCCCCTCACCCGCGATCGCGCCTTCAGGATCTGCCAGAGCATCCCCGGCCCATGCCGAAAGAACCCCACTTTGCTCTCCGCCTGATCGGCCCAGTTCACCGGCACCTCGACGATACGACAGCCGGCGGCCTGGGCCAGCATGAGCAGTTCGACATCGAAGCCAAAGCCGCGCGTGGACAGCGCCTCGAACAGCCGGCTGGCGACCGGAGCCGTGAACGCCTTGAAGCCGCACTGTGAGTCGGCGACCCCTTGGAGGCCCACCCGGGCGACGAGCCAGTTGAAGACGCGCCCGACCGCCACACGGTGGCGGCGGGCCGTCACCGACACTCCCGGATCGACGAGGACCCGCGAGCCGACCACCACGTCGGCGCCCGCGACCAGCAGGGGCTCGATCCGCTTCAGCTCGTCGATCGGCGTTGCGCCGTCGGCATCGGCGAAGAGCCGGTAGGCGCCTCTGGCCGCTAGCATCCCCGCCCGCACGGCGGCGCCCTTGCCGGCGTTGCGCCCGAGCTTCAGAATCCTGACCGCCGGGAACTGCCGGGCCTCCACGATCCGGGACGTGCCGTCGGTCGACCCGTCGTCGACGACGATCACCTCGTACGGCTCGTCGCGGCCCTCGAAGAACCCGACGACCGTGTCCAAGAAGGGAGGGAGACGGCGCGCCTCGTTGAACGCCGGGATGACGACCGACCAGCGAGGCGTCACCGGATCCCGGAGAGGTCCATGCGCTGGCGGCGACGGGCGGTGGCGGTCTCGTGCGCGGCGCGCGCCACGCCTTCGGCCACCGCTGGTGCGACGCTTTTGTTGAAGACGCTCGGGATGATGTACTCCTCGCTGAGCTCGCTCCGGCTCACGCATGCCGCTAGCGCCTGCGCCGCCGCGAGCTTCATCTCGTCGTTGACGGCCCGCGCGCGGGCATCGAGCAGGCCGCGGAAAAACCCGGGGAAGCACAGCACGTTGTTGATCTGGTTCGGATAATCGGAGCGCCCTGTGGCCATCACGCGCACATGCTTCTCGGCCTCTTCCGGCCGGATCTCGGGCTCCGGATTGGCCATGGCGAAGACGATCGGATCGCGCGCCATCCGCTTCAGGTCGCGCGCCGTCAAGATCCCGGGAACCGAAAGGCCGATGAACACGTCCGCGCCCTCGAGCGCGGCGCTCAGACTCCCCCGGACTTGACGGGGGTTGGTCGCCGTACCGACCCAGCGTTTCATGAAGTCCATGCCCTCGGTCCGGCCCCGGTGGATGGTGCCGTGCTCGTCGACGCCGACGATGTCGCGGACTCCGCTCGAGAGAAGAATCTTGATGGTGGCCGTGCCGGCGGCGCCGACGCCCGTCACGACCACGCGGATGCGACGCGCGTCCTTGCGGACGATCCTCAGCGCGTTGAGCAGGGCTGCCAGGACCACGACCGCCGTCCCGTGCTGGTCGTCGTGGAAGACGGGAATATCGAGCTCCTTTCGGAGTCGTTCCTCGACCTCGAAGCATCGCGGCGCGCCGATGTCCTCCAGGTTGATACCTCCGAACGCCGGCGCCACGAGCTTCACGGTCTCCACGATCTTGTCGACGTCTTTCGTGGCGAGGCACAGCGGGAAGGCGTCGACGCCGGCGAACTCCTTGAAGAGCATCGCCTTGCCTTCCATCACCGGCAGCGCGGCCTCCGGGCCGATGTCGCCCAGCCCCAGGACGGCCGTGCCATCGGTGACCACCGCGACCGTGTTGTGCTTGATCGTCAGCGAGAAGGCGCGCTGCCGATCGTCTCGGATCGCGAGGCAGACGCGCGCCACGCCCGGCGTGTAGGCCATCGAGAGATCGTCACGGGTGTGGATCGAGACCTTGTTGCGGATCTCGATCTTGCCGCCCAGGTGCATGAGGAACGTGCGGTCGGAGAGGGCCCCGATTCGGACACCGGCCACGCGTCTGAGCCGGTTGACGATCTGCTGGGCGTGGAGGCTGTCTCGCGCCTTGACGGTGATGTCGCGCTCGGTCCGTTCGCGAGTCGTCTCGACGAGATCGACGGCGCCGATATCGCCCCCGGCATCCCCGATCGCCGACGCGACACGACCGAGCATGCCCGGACGGCTCGCGATCTGCAGCCGAACGGTGAAGCTGTAGCTGGCGCTCGGGGGAACCACGCCGTCGATTCTACCCTCTCCGGCGCCCCCACGGAGGTCGGGTAGCCCCACTCCGGAGCGAAGCGCCTTCGATTCGCGAGGAACTCCGGGCGGGGTGATCGTGGTTAAAAGCCGAAGGCCCCGGCGTCGTGAATAGACGAACTGAGGATCCAGTCAGAATCCTGCTCCAGAGGAGGCGCGGGCCAAACGCTGTTTGGATCAGGTAAAGGCCTGCAATACGGGATGTGATAACCCGTAGTCCCGAAGATTGTGCGACGAAAGTCTAGTTCGATGAAACGTTAGCACCCGGTTTCGCATCTGAACGAACGGGGAACCCCGACTAAAGAAAGCCGGTGACACGATGACATTCAGAGAATCATCCGATGCGGTCGAGGCCGGCTCGGTGGCCTCGGGTGGAGTGACAGCGACGGACGGGCGGGGAGGGCAGGTGGTCGTCGAAGACGATGCGGACGAGACCCCCCGGGCGACCGCCGAAGATACGTACGCGCCTGCCCTGACAAAGGGCGAAGACCCCGTCCGCCTCTATCTCAAGGAGATCGGCAAGGTCCCGCTCCTCACGGCGGCGCAGGAAGTCCAGATCGGGCGCCGCATCGAGGTGGGTCAGATCGCTCTCCGGCGCACGCTGGCCGGGATTCCCATGGCGGTCGAGGCTCTCCTCGAGGTGGGCGACAAGCTGCGCCGAGGGGAAACGCCCGCCGATGACGTGATCGTCCTGCCGGAGGGCGGTGAGCTCGAAGCCAAGGCGATGCGTCCCGTGCTCCTGGCATTCGAGCGGATTCGTCGGCACGAGCGGAAGATCGCCAGACTCGAGGGGTCCCTCAGGGCGAGGCGGCGGTCGGCGGCCTATCGCAAGGTCACGGCGACGACGATTGCCGCCGCCCGGCAGGCGATCCAGCAGGTCGTGGCCGAGATGCCGCTGAAGCCTGCGCTGATCGACGACCTGGTGACACGGGTGCGGCGCCGCTGGGAGCAGATCAGCGAGCTCGACCGCATGAGCCGCCGTGGGCACACGCTCGGGGCCACGCGTGAGCTGCGCCTGCTCGAGAAGCGAACGGGCCTCCCGCGCAAGCACCTCGGTCCGCTCCTCGAGCAGATCGAGCGCAGCGACCGCACGGTGCGCCAGGCCAAGCGTGAGCTGATGGAAGCGAACCTGCGCCTGGTCGTGTCGGTGGCGAAGCGCTACCTGGGAAGCGACCTCTCACTCCTGGACCTCGTCCAGGAGGGCAACATCGGGCTCATGAAGGCCGTCGACCGGTTCCAGTATCGGCGGGGCTTCAAGTTCTCGACCTACGCCACGTGGTGGATCCGCCAGGCCATTACCCGCGCCATCGCGGACCACTCGCGAACGATCCGGATTCCGGTCCATATGGTCGAGACGTTGAACCGGATCTCGCGCGTGAATCGCAATCTGGTCAACGAGATCGGGCGCGAGCCGACCCCCGAGGAGCTCGCTCAGCGCACGGGAGTGCCGGCGAAGAAGGTCCGGCTCATCCTCGAGTCTTCGCGCAAGCCGCTCTCCCTCGAGACGCCGATCGGGGAGGATTCCGAGCTGGGCGACTTCCTCGAGGACAAGTCTGCCGGCTCACCCAACGAGTCGCTGCTCAACCAGGACCTGACCACGCAGGTCGAGCGGGCCCTCTCGATGCTGTCGCCGAAGGAAAAGGAGATCCTGCGCCTCCGGTTCGGCATCGGCGAAGAGGGCGAGCACACTCTCGAAGAGGTTGGAAAGCGCTTCGAGGTGACGCGGGAGCGCATCCGGCAGATCGAGGCCAAGGCGCTCCGGAAGCTCCGGCACCCTCTGCGCGGCCGCAATCTGCGCGCTTTCATCGAGAATTGACCTGACTGGGGGGCCCCAGAGCGGGCCCCCCAGATCCCCCGATCCCCTCCAACCACTCGAATCTGGTCTGCGCATAAGCCACCCAGCGCGAGCGTCGGGGCGGGCTACGGCTGCCCGGCTTTCGTCAGGAGGTAGGTGGCAATCCCGGTGTCTGGGGGCGAGCCGTTGATCATCGTCATCATCGTGGCGATCTCGCTGCGGTGATGCGTCGCGTGGTTCGCCACGTGCTGGAGCAGCGGCCCGAGCGGTGCCTTGAGAGCCCTGCCTTCCGCATTTCTGCACTCGATCACGCGATCGAGATCGCCCGGCGCCAGCCCCTCGAGGAAGCCTCGCTGCTCCCGCTCGAGGTCGTCCCAGGGCGCCCGGAGTGACGCGAGCGTGGCGAACTCGGCCCCCGGGATCGTCGTCGACGAGACGCCCGTCCAGCGCAACAGCCAGATGCGGTCCGCCCCGTAGAGGTGCCCGAACATCTGCCTGAGAGTCGAGTAGCTGAACTGCTTGCCCACGTCACGCGACGCCAGATCCTCGCCCAGCGTCGTCGCGACCTCGAAGAGACGTCGGTTCGCCCAGCGGTGGTAATCGTAGAGTCCACGGATCATCTCGAGGCTCATCGCAATCTCCCTACTCCAGCACGGCGATGACGTCGCCCTCCTGGACCGTCTGCCCCTCTCGGACCCTGATCTCGCTGATCGCGCCCGCCCGCGGCGCCTCCACCGGGATCTCCATCTTCATCGACTCGAGCACGATCACCGCGTCGCCGGCGGCGACGCGGTCGCCTGGCTTCGTGGTGAGCTGAAAGACGACCCCGGTGATGTGCGCCTTGATCTCCTCAGGCATTGAAGGCTCCTTGTTCGAGCATCTGCGTGTGCACCCGGCCCCTCCGGAACTCGTCGCTCGCGACGACCCGACGAAGCAAGGGGATGGTGGTCCGGACCCCCTCGATCATGCACCGGTCCAGGGCCTCCGCCATCCGCTCCAGCGCCTGCTGCCGCGTGGTTCCGTGAACGACCAGCTTGAGCAGCAGCGGGTCGTAGTGGACGGACACCGTGCTCCCCGCCTCGACCCCGGACTCGATGCGGATTCCCTCTCCCGACGGCAGCTCGAGCCTTTGCACGGTGCCGGGAGAGGGCAGGAAGCCCTTCGACGGGTCCTCGGCATACACTCGACACTCGATCGCCGCTCTGCGCTGCGCGATTTCGTCCTGGCGCCAGGGTAGCGGTTCCCCCGACGCAACCCGGAGCTGAGCGACGACGAGGTCGACGCCCGTCACCTCCTCCGTGACGGGGTGCTCGACCTGAAGTCGGGCATTCATCTCGAGGAAGTAGAAGCCCCCGTTCTCGTCGACGAGGAACTCCAGCGTGCCGGCGTTGGTGTAACCGATCGCCCGCGCGCCGGCGACTGCCGCAGTGGTGAGGCCCGCCTTGGTGGGCGCCGGCAGGTTCGTTGCTGGCGATTCCTCGACCAGCTTCTGATGCCGGCGCTGGATCGAGCACTCGCGCTCGTGGAGGTGCACGACGTTCCCCGAATCGTCACCGAACACCTGGACCTCAACGTGCCGGGGCCGTTCGAGAAAGCGCTCGACGTAGAGTTCTCCGGTGCCGAATGCGGCGTGGGCACGGCGGGCAGCAGTGGCGAAGGCCGGCGCGAGATCCGCGGGCGCGTCGACGCGCGCCATGCCGATGCCTCCCCCGCCCGCTGCCGCCTTGAGAATGATGGGGAATCCAAGGTCGCGGGCCACCGCCTCGGCCGCGGCGACATCCGCCACCGGCTCGAAGCTGCCGGGCAACACGGGGACACCGGCGGCCGCCATCAGCCGGCGCGCCGCGATCTTGTCGCCCATCGTCCGGATCGCCTCCGGCCGGGGACCGATGAACACGATCCCGGCTCCCTGAACGGCCTCGGCGAACCGCCAGCTCTCGGAAAGAAAGCCATAGCCAGGATGCAGAGCGTCGGCCCTGGCCCGACGCGCCGCCTCGAGGATGCGCTCGGCGTTGAGATAGCTTTCTCGTGCCGGCGCGCCGCCGATCGCGATGGCTTCGTCGGCGTCGCGAACGTGAAGCGCCCCACGATCGGCCTCGGAGTACACCGCGACGGTCTTGAGCCCGAGCTGGCGGCAGGCGCGAAACACCCGCCGGGCGATTTCTCCCCGATTGGCGACCAGGACTGTACCGATCAACGAGGCTCAGGCCGGGCGAGCGGTACCGCGACCGGTGACATCGAGCGCGGCAACGCGCCAGCCGTCCTGGGAGGAGGCCCAGCGGGCCAGCACCACCGCGGAGCTCGAGGGGCCGTCGAGCCGCGTCTTGACGAGTCGCTGATGGCCGAGCCGCGCGAACGCGACGGTTGCGTGGCGGGAGTACCGGCCATCACGAAGCAGAGCCCACGCCGTATTCTCGACGACCACGCCGGGCACGAGCCAACCACGCGCCGAATTCTCGTCGCCCTTCACGAGGGCCTCCGCGAACGACCGTTGGGCGTCCTCGAGCCCCTCGGGAATGGCCCACGCGGCCATTGCTTTCTCCAGCCGGATGAACTCACGCGCGTCGTCGGAGAGGTCGGGTCGCGGCGCCTCGATCTCGGCCGCCGGGTCTGCCGGGAGCCCGGCGCCCGTCACGCCGCCGGCGGCGGCCAACAGCTCGTCGAGGCGTTTCTGCCGCGCCGCGGCTCGCGCCGCCGCCGATGGATCGCTCCCGAGATGGCGCAGGATGGTGGCGCCCGCCGCGATGTGCCGCCGCTCGTCATCGATGCAGCGCGCCAGGATACGGCGGGTCGGCGGCTCGTAGACCGCGTTGGCGCGGGCCAGATGACTGCGGTACGTCGCGAGGAGGTGTGGCTTGAGGACGCCGTACACGCCCACCAGCCGCTCGATGGTCTGGTCGGGCCCTTCCGCGTCTTCGAGGCAGTCCATGAACGCGGCGACGGCCGGATTGGCGGCCTCGGAGGCGTGAGCATGGGCGCGCAGCTCGGGGAGACGCTGGCCGAACGCATCGCACTGCTGGGCGAGGTCCCAGACGTGCCGACCCATGAGGAGCTTCGCGGAGAGCTCGGGCGTGAGCGCGATCCATCCGCCGAGCGCCCGCAGCGTGCGCTCGACGACGAAGCGGTAGTTCCGCAGCAGGCGAGCAGAATGATCGGCGCTGAAGGTTCCTTCCAGGGGCTGCGGCACGAGGCTAGTAGACCTGAGACCGCTGGGTCGTCTTGATCAAACGCTCGATCTCTTCGTCGGTGAAACCGGCCATGCGGCGCACGTCCGTCGCGATCGAGATCGACACCACGTCGTGCTCGCCTTCGCGGCGAATCCCGCCGAGGTTGAAGCGCTCGTCGATGCTCTCCTGGAACTCGATCGCCCGCCGCCGCCGCTCGGGGTCGCCTTCGGTCAGCTTGGTGAGCCACTTCGAGCCCATGCGGACGTGCGTGATCTCGTCGGCCAGGACGAAGTCGACAGCGCGCTCGAGGATCGGATCGCCGATCTTCCTGGCGATGTGCACGAGCTGATTGAAGACGTCGCACGCCAGCCCCTCGAGGCCGCGGTTGACTCCGGCGACGCGAGCCGCGGCGTCCTCGGCGCACGCGCAGCGCCAGAGGATGGTCGTCTCCGGGAACTCTCCGGCGTATCCGCCGAGGTGCTCGAGCAGCCTCAGGTAGATCTCGACGTGCCGCGACTCGTCCCACACCTGCCGTGCCATGTCCATCGTGAACTCCCACGGCGCGTCGGGGAAGTCGCATACGGTCCGGCCGGCCCCTTCCATCGCCTGCAGCTCGCCCACCATGATTCCGTGGACGCGCTCCTTGATGGACTCGCGGCTCGACAGGTCGGGGAACGGTGGGAAGCCCTGGGCGACCTTGAGGTCGGCGACCTCGCGCGCGCGCATCCTGACAAAGCGGTCTTCCCGCGCGAGCTTGTCGTAGGCGATCGGACGATCCATCGAGGACTCCTCCCGGCGAATGAACCACTGTTCATCGGAGTGTAAACGAACCGCCGGCATGTGGCAAACGCCGTGGGGGGCCCGGCCCGCTAGACGCGTTCCTTGAATTCTTTGCCGAGCAGACCCTCGGGGCGAAGGAGGAGGACGACGATGATGATCAGGAACGCGAGCGTGTTCTTGAACTGGATGCTGATGTACGCTCCCGTCAGGCTCTCGGCGACCCCGAGAATGACCGCACCGACCACGGCGCCAGGCAGGCTGTTCAGTCCGCCGAGCACGGCCGCCGCGAAGCCCTTGAGAAAGGGATCCAGCATGAAGAACGGATCCAGCAGCAACGCCGGCGCCAGAAAGATCCCCGCCACGACACCGAGCGCCGAGGCGACCCCCCAGGACACGCTCAGCACCATCCGCGTGGGGATCCCGAGGGTCTGGGCGGCCATCACGTTCTCCGAGGTCGCCCGCATCGCGAGGCCCAGACGCGTCTTCTGCACGAGCAGGTAGAGCAGGAGGCTCCCGACGAGCCCGGCCGTCATTGTCGCGATCGAGAGCTGACTGACGACGACCGGTCCGACCCGGTACGTCTTCGTGTCAGAGATGGGAAAGGGCAGCGACACGGGCTCGGCGCCCCACCACCAGACGACCCCGCCCTGGATGATCAGCGCCAGCCCCAGGGTCAGGATCACCATTCCCAGGAGGTTGGCGCCCTCACGCTGGGCCTTCACGAGCACGCCGAAATAGAACGCGATGCCGACGGCCGCACCGACGAGGAGACTCGCCGCCAGCGCGAGCGGGAACGAGTAGCGATTGGTGAGCAGCGAGAAGGACACGAACGTGGCGAGCGTCGCGATGTCGCCGTGGGCGAAGTTCAGCACGCGCGTCGATCGGTAGATCAGCACCACGCCCAGGGCCACGAGGGCGTAGAGACTTCCGGCCGAGAACCCGGTCAGCGTGTACTGGAGCAGCTTGTCCATCGTTCCTACTGGCCGCCGGGGCGCCTGCGCAGGGCCTTCGGCGCCCGACGTTCGGGCGGACGACCCAGAGGCGGCCTCATCGGAAGGGCCAGAGCTGGAAGTACAGGCGGGCCTTGAGCCATCGGCCGAACAGCCCGAGGGGCTCGAAGATGAGCACGATGAGGATGGTGACGCCGTAGACGACCGGGACCATCTCCCGGAAGTCGGACAGGACTTTCGGGATGAGCAGGACGAAGGCGGCGCCCAGGATCGAGCCCTCGATCGACGCCACGCCTCCGATGATCACCGCGACGAACAGGGTGAGCGACTCGCCGATGTTGAAGATCTGCGGCTCGATGTGGCCGAGCACCTGGGCGTACAGAGCGCCGTGGACCCCCGTGTAGAACGACGAGATCGCGAACGCCAGGAGCTTGTAGCGCGTCAGGTTGATGCCGTTGACCTCAGCGGCGATGTCCGAGTCTCGAATCGCCACGAAGGCCCGGCCGACGTAGGAGGAGATGATGTTGTAGGTCGCCACGGTGAAGACGGCGAGCAGCAGCACGTACGCGTAGTAGACGGTCTGCGTGCTCGTGAGCCCGAGCATCGGCCTGAGCCTGGCGATCGAGAGGCCCGAGCGCCCACCCGAGAGCATCTCCCAGTTCACGAAGACCTGGTAGACAGCGACGCCGAAGCCGAGCGTCGCGATGGCCAGGTACGGCCCCTTGAGCCTGAGCGACGGGAAGCCGACGACCACACCGGCCAGGGCCGCGATGGCGCCCGCGCCGGCGAGCGCGACCACGAACGGCGCGCCCCAGATGCGCATGTGCCCGAAGGCGAAGGCGCCGATCGCGAGGAACCCGGCCTGCCCGAACGAGATCTGGCCCGTGTAGCCGATCAGGAGATTCTGGCCCATCACCCCGATCGAGTAGAGCGCGATCAACGTGCCCAGGAACACCACGTGGTCGGGGACGACCCACGGCAGCGCGATGAGCGCCGCCACCAGGAGCCCGAGCAGGACCCGTGTGATGGATCGCCGCGCGAAGCGCAGGTCCTGCGCGTACGACTCGATCAGGTCCATCGTCAGTCCCGGTACAGGCTCGTGATCACGTCCGTGTAGCGCTGCTCCAGGGCCCGACGCTTCACCTTCATGGTGGGCGTCACGTCACCCTCCTCTGCGTAGAGCCGGCGCGGCAGCAGCGAGAACTTCTTGATCGATTCCACCTGGGAGAGGGTCTTGTTCACCGCGTCTACCTCGCGGTCGATCAGGCGCACGACCTCGGCGCTCTGCGTGAGGTCCTGGAAGGTGGTGAAGGGAATCCGGTGGTCCTGCGCGTACTTCGTCACGTTGTCTTCGTCGATGAGGAGGAGCGCCACGAGGTACTTGCGCTTGTCGCCGACGACCACGGCGTCCTGGATGTAGGGGCTGAACTTCAGCTTGTTCTCGATGTAGGCCGGCGTGATGTTCTTGCCGCCAGCGGTGATGATGATGTCCTTCTTGCGGTCCATAATCCGGAGATATTCGTCCTCCCAGGCGCCGACGTCGCCGGTGTGGAGCCAGCCTTCCCGGTCGACCGTCTGCGCGGTGAGCTCCGGGTCCTTGAAGTAGCCCTTGAAGACGTGGGGCCCGCGCGTGAGGATCTCGCCGTCATCGGCCAGCGCCACCTCGATGCCGGGCACCGGCTGCCCGACCGTTCCGACGCGTGGGCGCTCGACGCGGTTGACGGAGATCACGCCCGTCGACTCGGTCAGCCCGTATCCCTCGATGAGCGGGATCCCGAGGGCGTGGTAGTACTCGAACAGCTCCGGCGACGCCGGCGCCGCGCCGCACACAGCGAGATGGGTGCGGTCGAAGCCGAGCCGCCGCTTGAGCGGCGCCAGGGCCGCCCAGTAGGCCAGGCGATACGCGATCGCCAGCGGGATCGCCACGCCCTCCTGGCCGAGCTTGGCCCGCGCGTAGCGACGCCCGATCGCCACGGCCAGACGGTACGTCGAGCGCTTGAGCCGCGTCGAGTCCGCCATGCGCAGATCGACGGTCGACGCGAGCTTTTCCCAGATCCGCGGCACGCTCGCGAAGTACGTGGGAGAGATCTCGCGGAGGTTCTGGAAGAGCGTGTCCAGGCTCTCGACGAAGTTCACCACGTAGCCCGTGCGGAGCGGGCCGAACACCGAGACCAGATTTTCGTAGATGTGGGCGAACGGAAGATACGAGACGACCTCGTCGTTCTCGTCCACCGGGTTGATCGACAGGAACGCCTGCGTCACCCAGAGGATCGCGCCGTGCGCGAGCATCGCCCCCTTCGGCGGCCCGGTCGTCCCCGAGGTATAGATGATCATCGCGGTGTCCCCGGGGCCCACGGCGCGCAGCCGCTCGTCGACCGCGGCGGCGTGCGTCTCGTCGAACGTCTTTCCCTGCTTGAGGAAGTCCTCGAGGAAGCTGACCCGCTCGTCGCTGAATCCCCAGAGCCCCTTCGCATCCCAGACGACGATTCGCTCGATACGGGTCTGCGCGACGATCGCCAGGACCTTGTCGAGCTGCTCCTCGTTCTCGACGAAGACGAGCCGCGCCTCGGAGTGGTTCAGCAGGTAGTGGACCTGGTCGGGGCTCGACGTCGGATAGATGCCGCACGTGGCGCCGCCGACCGTCTGGATCCCGAGGTGGCAATAGAGCCACTCCGGTCGGTTTTCGGCCAGGACGGCGACATTTTCCCCATGCCTGAGTCCGAAGGCCAGGAGTGCCGCCGCCACCCGGTGGACCTCTTCACCGTATTGGCGCCACGTGACGCGATGCCAGATGCCGTACTCCTTGAACCGGATCGCCAGCCGGTCCCCTTGCCGCTCCACCTGCTCCGCGAACAACGCCGGCACGCTCCGCGTCCCGTCCCGAACCGTGGTGGCCATCACCATCTCCTCCTCTTGCGGTAGAGTCGCCACCCCTTGGCGCTGGCGTCCGTCGCCCCGACGCCCAGATAAACTTCCCGGACGTTCTCGTCGTCGCCGAGCTCCTTCGCCGTCCCCTCGAGCACGACGCGCCCCGCTTCGAGGATCGCGCCCCGTCGCGCCACCCCGAGCGCCAGCCGCGCGTTCTGCTCCACCAGCAGGATGGTCGTACCCGTCCGGGAGATCGTCGCCAGCGCCTCGTACACGCTCTTGGCGACGCGGGGCGCCAGGCCCAGCGACGGCTCGTCGAGCATGAGCAGGCGCGGCCGCCGCAGCATCGCGCGTCCGAGCGCCAGCATCTGCTGCTCGCCACCCGAGAGGGTCTCGGCTTGCTGGCGGGCGCGCTCGCGGAGGATCGGGAACATACCGTAGACGAACTCGAGGTCTTTCGTCACGCCGTCGTCGCGCCGCCCCCAGAGCCCCAAGCGAAGATTCTCCTCCACGGTTAGCTCTTTGAAGAGGCCGCGATCCTCGGGCACATAGACGATGCCGAGTCGGGCGACCGCCTCGGGTTGCCAGCCGTCGATCCGTCGCCCGCGAAACAGGATCTCGCCCTTCTTGGGCTGATCCTTGAGCAGGCCGGCGATCGTCCGGAGCAAGGTCGTCTTGCCCGCCCCGTTCGGGCCCAGGACCGTGAAGATCTCCCCCTCCTCGATCTCGAGCGATACGCCGAATAACGCATAGATCCGATCGAAGTAGAGCGTCTCGATGGATGAGACACGGAGCAGCGTCGTCATTCGCCCAGGTAGGCCTTGACGACTTCGGGATGGCGCTGGACCTCCGCGGGCGTGCCTTCGGCGATCTTCACGCCGTGGTCGAGGGCGACCATCCGACTGGCCAGTCGAGACGCAACGCGAAGGTCGTGTTCGACCAGCAGGATCGTGATCCCGAAGCGCCCCCGGATCTCGTGAATCCAGTACGCGAACTCTTCCTTCTCCTCCTGCGTCAGCCCGGACACCGGCTCGTCGAGGAGGAGGAGCTTCGGCTCGGTGGCGAGGGCGCGCCCGAGCTCCACACGCTTCTGGATACCGTAGGGACAATCGGCCACGCGACTCTTGCGCACCGGCTCCAGGTTGAGGAACTCGACGATTTCCTCGCACCGGCGCCGGTGACGAATCTCCTCGCTGCGCAGGCGCAGCGCCGCCGCCAGGAAGTTCTTTCGAAAGTGGAGATGCCGTCCGACCATGAGGTTGTCGAGGACGGTCATGTTGTGGAAGAGACGGAGGTTCTGGAACGTCCGCGCGATGCCGAGCCGCGTCACCGCGTCGGGCGACCGGCCGAGGAGCGCTTCGCCGCGAAAGCCGATCGACCCCGCTGTCGGATGGTAGATCCCGGTGATGCAGTTGAACAACGACGTCTTGCCCGAGCCGTTGGGGCCGATGACGGCAAGGGTCTCGCCTTCGGCGATCGCGACGTCGACGTCCTGCAGCGCGTTGATCCCGCCGAAGCTCAGCGAGAGATTCCTGACCTCGAGCAGGTCGGCCATGGGGTACGGCGCGGGTGAAGCCGCTCCCTCACCCGCGCCGGTCGTGAATCCTAGAAATGGGGCTGGAAGATCTGGGCCGGCACGACCTCGACGTACGAGTTGTCCGCAGCTTTCTCCGCCCGAAGCATCCGGACGGCGTTGAGTCCGTGGCGACGGCCCGGGCCAAAGGTGATTGGAGGCGTCAGCCCCATCGTGGTGAAGCCTTTGATCTGCTCCATGGCCTCGACGTAGGACTCGCGCGTGAGGTTGCGTCCGGCCTTCTTGAGCCCTTCCACTGCCAGGATGATGGCGGTGGCTCCGGCCAGCGCGGTGTTCTCCTTCCCGACCAGCTTCGGCTCGTACTTGGTCAGGATCTCGAGGATCGGCTTGGCAGGCGCGTCGTTCGCCAGCGCCGCCGCGCCGAGGGCGTTGAAGTGGGCGCCTTCCCACAGCTCGCCGAGCAGTCGGTACATGATGAAGTAGTCGCCCAGCGGGAACGAGGAGACGATCTTCGGCCGATAACCGACCTTGGCCATCTCCTTGATGACGTTCGCGCCGTGGGTGATCGTCGAATAGAGGATCACTGTGTCCGCGCCCGAGTCCTTTAGCTTGAGCGCGTGGGTGCCCATCTCGCGGTCGGTCAGCTCGTAGGCGACGGTCGTCGCGAGCGAGCCCTTGCCGCCGAGGCCCTTGAGGCCGCGATTCACGCCCTCGAGGCCGCCCTTGCCGTACTCGTCGTTCTGGTAGAAGACGGCGACCTTGCTGGCTCCCAGCTTGGTGACGGCGTGGCTGACGAGGAAGTCGCCCTCGTCGTGGTAGTCGGTGTACGCGACGAACACGTAGCGGAGCTTTTCCTTCGGTTGCTTCGCCCAGATCGCTGGGTTGCCGTACGGGTTGATGGTCGGAAGCTTGAACTCGGCGACCTTGTCCTTGGAGGCCTGAAGGATCGCCGAGCCGAGCAGCCCGACGCTCATGAACACCTGCTCCTTCATCTCCTCGAGATTCGTGACGGCGCGGCCGGGATTGTAGCCGTCGTCCTTCATGAGCACCTTGAGCTTCCGACCGTGGACGCCGCCCTGGTCGTTCACGTACCGCGCCCACGCCTCCATCGCCACGCCGGTGTTGCTCCACGCCGCGGCGGGGCCCGACAGCGGCATCGTCAGGCCGATGACGAC
This sequence comes from Candidatus Rokuibacteriota bacterium, assembly GCA_003220535.1. Lineage (GTDB taxonomy): Bacteria > Methylomirabilota > Methylomirabilia > Rokubacteriales > CSP1-6 > AR31. Next base: position 137,811 of record QHSU01000054.1, on the reverse strand, counting down.
TTCAGTGTCCGTCACGCCCGGCGCCTTCTGCGCGAGCGCTGGCGCCGCCGCCAGGAGCGACGCGCCCACGAGCAGTACCGCCAGCCTGGTCTTCATTCGTGTCCTCCTTCGAATCGCAGGGATGCGAGGGTCTGAACGACCCGCGAAGCGCCCGTAGGGCGGCTCGCATTATAGCTCAGTCGGACCCTCGTTCAGGCAACAGCGCAGCCGGAATGACGGTTCCCTCGCCGAACCGTGCGGTGAGCCGGTCGACCACCCGCGCCAGTCGCTCCCGCCGTAGGGCCGCCGGATCGAGCAAGTCGAGCTGGCCCGACCCCGCGGGGCCCAGTCGCGACGCGGAGAGCCCGATCAGGCGCACGGGTCGCGTGACCCGGTCCCGCTCGAGAAGCGCCAGCGCGCGACGGTAGAGCTCGAGACCGTCCTGGGTCGCCTCGCCGGTGGCGCTGCGCGTGTGCGTCTCGAACGGTGCCAGACGCAGCTTGAGCGTGACGCGGCCAGCGGAAAACCCCGCCTCTCGCAACTCGGCCGCGACCCGCTCGGCGTGGGCCCGCAGCGTCGTCTTGAGCTCGTCCGGGTTCGTGCAGTCGACGCCGAACGTTTCCTCCGCTCCGATGGACTTGGGCACGCCGAACGGCTCCACCGGACGATCGTCGCGGCCGAACGCGAGGTCCGCGAGGGCCTCGCCGTGCTTTCCGAACCGCTCGGCGAGGACGGTTCGGGGCGCGCGCTGGAGCTGGCCGATCGTCGTGAAGCCGAGGTCGCGGAGCGCCTTGGCCATCACCCGGCCGACACCCCAGAGGCGCTCGACCGGCAAGGCCCCGAGGAAGCGCGCTTCATCACCGGCCGGGACGACCACGAGCCCATCGGGCTTCTCGAGGTCGGACGCGACCTTCGCGACGAACTTGTTCGCGGCGAGCCCGGCCGACGCCGTCAGGCCGGTCTCGGACAGGATCCGGCGCTTGATCAGGCGGACGGCGTCGAGCGGGCTCCCGAAGAGCGACTCCGTTCCGGTGAGGTCGACGAACGCCTCGTCGACGGATACGGGTTCCACCAGCGGCGAGAAGTCGGCGAGGATGCCCATGACCTCGACCGAGACGCGTTGATACTTTCGCATGTCCACCGGAAGGAACGCGCCCTGCGGGCAGAGCCTGGCCGCGCGCCCGATCGGCATCGCCGAGTGGACGCCGAACCGCCGAGCCTCGTACGAAGCCGCCGAGACCACGCCGCGGCCGGTCGGGCTGGCGCCGACGATGACGGGGCGTCCGCGCAGCTCCGGGCGGTCGCGCTGCTCGATCGCCGCATAAAACGCGTCCATGTCGACGTGCGCGATCGCACGCGTCGTTGACGCACGGGCGGGGGCGGGAGCGCGGGCCCCTTCCGCGACCACGCTAGCAGCAACCGTTCAGCGTCATACCGAGACGCGCGTAGGTATGATCAACCCCGAAAACACGGGGACTCACTCCATCTGGGGTCAGGTGCGGGCGAGGCCGATTTCGGGCGCGACGTCGGTCAACGCGGCGATGACGAACGCGATGTGCTCGTCCAGGTCGACGGCGAGCTCGGCGGCGCCGCGGTAGACGTCGTCGCGGTTGACCGTCCGCGCGAACGCCTTGTCCTTGAGCTTCTTCCGGACGGACGGCGGCTCGAGGCCGCTGATCACGCGGCCGGGACGGACGAGGGCGACGGCGTGGACGAAGCCGGAGAGCTCGTCACACGCATAGAGCGCCCGGTCGAGCCGCGAGACGCGGGGGACTCCGGAGTAGTCCGCGTGCGCCAGGATCGCGTGCACGATCTGCTCGGGAACGCCCCGCGCCAGGAGGATCTCGGCGCCTTTGAGCGGATGGTGCGGGGCGCGCGGGTGCATCTCGTAGTCGAAGTCGTGCAGCATTCCGGCCACGCCCCACGTATCGGGATCCTCTCCGTAGCTGTCGGCGTAGGCGCGCATGGAGGCTTCGACGGCACGGGCGTGCTTGCGGAGGCTATCGCTCTTGGTGAACTCGGTGAGGACCGACCAGGCGTTTAGGCGAGGGATCACGAGCGTCGCGTCTGCTGGCTCCGCCACTTGTCGATCGACTTTTTCGAGAACATCCAGGCACCGTCGAGCTGGACGGAAGGGATGCGCCGCTCGGTGGCGAGCGACGCGAGCTTGCCCTCGTCCATGCCAAGGTAGGTCGACGCTTCTTTGAGGCTGAGCATGTCCTTGGGGGTCACGCGCGTTCCTCCTCGATTGTCTTGCGCAGCGTCTCGATCTCGCCTTCCAGCACTCGGATGCGATCGACGAGCTGCTCGATCGCCTTGCTCATCGGATCCGGGAGGTCCGCCTGGTCGAGGTCGATGCTGCCCGCCACCCGCTGCCCATCGCGATATGTTACTCGGCCGGGAACACCGACCACAACGGAGTTCGTCGGCACCTCGCGCACGACCACGGAGCCGGCGCCGATTCGGCTGCCGTCGCCGATCTTGAAGGCCCCGATGATCTTGGCTCCGGCGCCGACGACGACGTTGTTGCCGAGGGTCGGGTGACGTTTCTCCCGCTTGAGGCTCGTCCCGCCGAGGGTCACGCCCTGCAGCAGCGTGACGTTCTCGCCGACCTCGGCCGTCTCGCCGATGACCACGCCCATCCCGTGGTCGATGAAGAGCCCGGGTCCGAGCTTGGCCGCGGGATGGATCTCGATCCCCGTGAGGAAGCGGGCCACGTGGGACATGAAGCGCGCGGGAATCGTCCAGCCGTGGGCCCAGATCGCGTGGGCGATCCGGTGGAAGGCGAGCGCGTGCACGCCCGGATAGCACAGCAAGACCTCGAGGGTGGACCGGGCGGCCGGGTCTCGCTCGCGCACGGCACGGACGTCACGACGGATCTCGTCAAACACGGGTCAGCTCTGCCGCTCCTGGTACCGCACGGCCGCCGCCCGAAGCGCGCTGGCGGCGACGGCGGCGGCGTGCTTGCGGTCGTCGGGAAGCCCGTGGAGGGCCTGCTCGATCTCACCGGCCTCCAGCCGACAGAGATCGCCGACGAGCCGGCCACGGTAGAGCTCGCTCGCGATGCTCGCCGCGGCGATCGTCGGACCGCAGCCGTAGGTCTGGAAGCGGATCTCGGCGACGCGGCCGTCACGGACGCGCAGGAAGAAGCGCGCGAGATCGCCGCAACGATCGTCCGCGTCCTCGCCGACGCTGTCGGGCTCGCGCATCATCCCGGCGTTCCGGGGATTCAGAAAGTGGTCCACGAGCGTCGGGCTGTACCTCATGCGGCTCCGACGGGCATCGCCTGACGGAGCTTGCGGACGAGCGGCTCGACGCATTCGACGAGGTAGTCGATGTCTTCAGCGCTCGTCGACCGCCCGAGCGAGCACCGGACGGCGCCCATCGACCAGTCGAGGGGGACGCCCATCGCGACCAGCACGTGCGAGGGCTCGACGTTGCCGGAGGTGCAGGCCGAGCCCGCCGACACGCCGACTCCCTTCAGATCGAGCCCGAGCACGATCGACTCGGACTCCACATGGCGAAACAGGAGGCTCGCCGTTCCCGGGAGTCGCTCGACGGGATGACCGGAGAGGCGCACCTCGGGCACCCGCGCGCGGATGCCGTCCCAGAGCCGGTCGCGCAGCACCGCGATCCGCGCCCCCTCCGACCCCATCTCGCGCGCCCGAAGCTCGACCGCCTTGCCGAGCCCCACGATACCCGCCACGTTCTCGGTCCCGGCGCGGCGGCGCCGCTCGTGCTCGCCCCCGTGCTGCACGGCGACCATCTTGGTGCCCTTGCGGATGAAGAGTCCGGCGACCCCCTTCGGGCCATAGATCTTGTGCGCCGAGAAGGAGAGCGCGTCGATGCCCAGCGCCTCCACGTCGAGCGGGAGCTTGCCGAAGGTCTGGACCGCGTCGACGTGGAACGGGATCCCATGCTCCCGGGCGATGCGGCCGATCGCCCCGATCGGCTGGATCGTCCCCACCTCGCTGTTCGCGTGCATGATGCTGATCGCCACCGTGTCCGGCCGAATCGCGCGACGGACGTCGTCGGGATCGACCGTCCCGAACTCGTCGACGCCCACGCAGGTCAGCGCGAAGCCCTGCGCCTCGAGTGCCTTGCACGCGCGGAGGACCGCATGGTGCTCGATCTGCGAGGTGATGAGATGGCCCTGACCCCGAGCCAACGCCAGCCCCTTGGCGGCGAAATTGTCGGACTCGGTCCCGCCGGAGGTGAAGACGATTTCCTGACTGGAGACGTTCAGAAACCGCGCGACGCGTTCCCGCGCCTGATCCACGCCCTCACGCGCCTCGCGACCGAACGCGTGGATGCTCGAGGGGTTCCCGTAGACCTCCCCGAAGTACGGCAGCATCTCGGCGAGCACCTCGGGGTGGACCGGTGTCGACGCGTTGTGATCCAGGTAGACTCTTCGGGTCATGTGCTTGCTCTCCATTTTTTACGATGCTACGCTCGCTCCGCGATGGACCTCGCGAAGAAGAAACTCGGGGTGCTCCTGTCGACCGGGCTCGAGCATCCCAACCTCGAGACGGCCGTGGGGTTGTCGGCGGCGGCGCTCGACCGCGGCGCCGACCTCTACCTCTATCTCATCGACGACGGCGTCCGGGCGCTCGATGACGCGCGAATCCGCGCGCTGCCGACACGCGGTGCGAAGCTGTTCGTGTGCGCGTACGGCTGTCAGAAGCGCCGCATCCCGCTCCGCGACGCCGACAGCGTGACCTACTGCGGGCTCGTCGTGCTGACGGATCTGATCAACGGGACGGACCGGTTCATCGCGCTCAACTGACTCCGTGCTCGACAGTCTCCCGGTCGTCGTCCTGATCTCGACGGATCCGCGCGCGTCCCACCGGGCGAACGAGGCGATGCGGATCGGCCTTGGCGTCGTGGCCGGTGAGAACGCGGTCACCTTCGTGTTGCTGGGCCCGGGCGTCCACCTCCTCGACGAGGACACCGACGACCTCGTCGACGGCGACGATATCGCCAGGTTCCGCGCGAATCTCAAGGAGCTCGAGGTGCCGTTCCACGTCGAGGCCGACGCGGTGCCGTCCGATCCGGCCTGGAACGCCGAAGGGCACCGCGTGATCCGCGTCACGCGCGAAGAGATCGCCCGCCTCGTCCAGGGGGGCCGCCGCTTCCTCGTGTTCTGATGGCTACCGTCCTCCACCTGCTCAAGAGTCCGGACACGGCCGTCGCCCGCGCGGTGCTCGACCAGCACGTGCGGGCCGGCGATCGCGTCACGGTCGCTCTCCTCCCGGGGGGCGTCGCACTCGACCTGCCACCCAGCGTCGAAGTCCGCCGCCTCGACGCGGATCTGTCCTACGCCCAGCTCCTCGACCTGATCTTCGAATCCGACCACGTCGTCACCTGGTGAGCGGCGCGACGCGCCCCCGCCACTCATCGGTTCCGGTACTCGTCCAGCCAGGCCATCTGGATCGCTTCGAGGATTTTCTCGTTGGACCCCTTGGGATCGTCCGTGAAGCCCGGCAGCTCGGTCACCCAGCGGTGGAGGTCGGTGAACCTGACCGTGAGCGGGTCGAGCTCCGGGTGGCCTTCGCTGAGCGCGATGGCGATGTCCTCCGTGTCCCGCCAGCTGATCACTTCGGGATCTCCACGACGACGTTGCCGCGCACGACCGCCTGGCAGCCGAGCCGCGAGTGGATGGTGAGCCCCTCCGCCGTGTCGAGCCGGTCCTCTTCGTCCGACTGAATCTCGGAGAGAGTCTCCTCCCCTTCCTTCACGATGACGTGGCAGGTCGTGCAGGCGCAGCTCCCGCCACAGTTGTGCTCAAGGTGAATATCGTTGGCGAGCGCGATGTCCAGGAGCGAGCCCGGCTTGCCGTGATCGGCGAGCGGATATTTCTCGTCGTCGACCTCGACGGTCACGTTGAGCGGTAGGAAGGTCACCTTGTGGACTGCCATCACTTCTCCATGATCTCGCCGGCCCGCCGGCTCGCGAGCGCGCCCTTGAGCGCCGCGTCCATCATGATCTCGGCGAGATGCTCGGTGGCATGATTCATCGCGGTAGTCGCCTCCCGGATGAGGTCGCGGTCGCTTCCATCGCGGGCGCCGCGCAGAGCGTCCAGCGCCTCCACGATGGCCCGACGCTCGTCGGCGGCGACCAGGTGACTCCCCTGGGCGAGCGCCCGCTCAACGTGGGTGATGACCGTGTCGGCCTCGTTCCGCGTCTCGATGAGCAGCCGGGCCTCCACGTCGGCCTCCGCGTAGGCGAAGGACTCTTCGACCATCCGCTCGACGTCGGCGTCGGAGAGGCCATAGGTGGGCTTCACCTCGATCGCGGCGGCCTTGCCGGTTCGGAGCTCCGTGGCGGTCACCTGGAGGATCCCGTTGGCGTCGATGAGGAACACCACTTCGATCTTCGGCATGCCCGCCGGCATCGGGTCGACCCCCGAGAGCTCGAAGCGGGCGAGCGAGCGGCAGTCCTTGGCGAGCTCGCGCTCGCCCTGGACGACGTGCATGTCGACGACGCGCTGGCCGTCCACCGACGTGGTGAACAGCTCGCGGGCGTTCGTGGGGATCGTCGTGTTCCTCGGGATGAGGACGCTCACGATGCCGCCGAGCGTCTCGATCCCGAGCGACAGCGGAGTCACGTCGAGCAGCAGCATGTTCGTGATACCGCCCGCGAGGATGTGGGCCTGGACGGCGGCGCCCAGCGCGACGACCTCGTCGGGATTGAGCTGGCTGTGCGGCGTCTTGCCGAACAGCTCCTGCACCCGGCGCCGGACGAGCGGAACCCGCGTTGATCCGCCGACCAGGACCACCTCGTCGATGTCCGCCGACGCCAGTCCCGCATCGGCGAGGGCCATCCGGCACGGGGCCAGGGTCGAGTCCACCAGCCGCTCGATGAGTCGCTCGAGCTCGCTCCGGGTGATCTCCCGGTGGTACGTGAACGCGTCGAACGGAATGGTCAACGCCGTCCGCTCGTCGGAGGACAAACGGATCTTGGCCGCCTCGGCGGCGAGCCGCAGCTCTTGCATCGCCTCCAGGTCGCGCCCGAGGTACACGCCGTGCTTCTCGCGGATGTCGTCGAGCAGCCACACCACGAGCGCGCGGTCGAAATCGTCACCGCCGAGACGCGTGTTCCCGTTCGTCGCCAGGACTTCGAAGACTCCGTCCTTCACCCTCAGGATCGAGATGTCGAAGGTCCCGCCCCCGAGGTCATAGACCGCGACCACGCCCTCGCGGATGCGCTGCAGCCCGTAGGCGAGGGACGCGGCTGTCGGCTCGTTGAGGATGCGGACGACGTCGAGCCCCGCGATGCGCCCGGCGTCCTTCGTGGCCTGGCGCTGACTGTCGTTGAAGTACGCGGGCACCGTGACGACCGCCTTCTCGATCGTCTCCCCGAAATGGGCCTCGGCTCTCTCCTTGAGGGACTTGAGCACGATCGCCGACACCTCGGGCGGCGTGACCTCGCGGCTCCCGATCCGGATCTTGACGATGCCCTCGCACGGCAGCACCTTGAACGGGAAGTAGCAGAGCTCTTCCTTGACATCCTCGTAGCTGCGCCCCATCAGGCGCTTCACCGAATACACTGTCGACTCGGGCCGGCGGACGAGCTGGCGCCTCGCGGCGGCGCCGACCAGCACCCCCTCGTTCGCGAACGAGACGATGGACGGCAGGAGCGCGTGCCCGTCGCGGTCGGGGATGACCCGTGGCAGACCGGTCTTCTCGTCGACGTAGGCGACGAGGCTATTGGTGGTACCGAGATCAATGCCGACGATGCGAGACATATCCCTCCCGTGCCTCTCCGACCGCCTCGTCGATGTCGTCGATCACCGTGCGCAGGTACGCCCGGACCGCGAGGGACTCCTTGAACGCGACGATGACGCCAGCGCGTTCGGCGGGCTCGCTCGCGTCCCACGCCTCGCTGAGCGGCCCGCACAGCCGGGCTTCTTCCTCCCCGTACCGCGCCAGTAACCGCTCGCGCCGAGCGCCGAGCGTCTCCCGCGCGCCAGGCGCCAGGCCTCCCGGTTCATTGGATGCCTGCGCATCCTGCAAGGCCTCCTGGATCTCGAACATCTCCTCGAGCAGCTCGGGCGGCGCCTTGGGCTTCACCGTGGCACCCTCACGAGTGTCGCGTCCCTCCTCGAGGCGGACCAGGTACTCGATCCGCGCGATCGGATCCCGCAACGCGCGATACGCCGCGTTGAGGCGCGCGGAGGCTTCGAGGATTTCCGCCTGGCGCTCCGGCGGCGCTCCCTGATGGAAGTCCGGGTGACCGCGCCGCGAGAGCTCGTAGAACTTGCGCTGAAGCTCGGCGGCGTCGATCCCGAGCCGTCGCGGCAACCCGAACACCTCGAAGTGATCCATGTTCTCTCTGCCCTCAAAAATGAGAACGGGCCCTTCGCCGGGCCCGTTCCGTGGGGGTCGCGGACCCGGCTACGCCGAGAACGACGTGCCGCATCCACAGCTCGACTTCGCCTTGGGGTTGACGAAGGTGAAGCCACCCGTCAGCCCCTGCTGGACGTAGTCGAGCGTCGTGCCGTTCAGGTACAGGTAGCTCTTCTTGTCGACGACGAGCTTGATCCCGTCGATCTCGAATTCCTTGTCGTGCGGCCCCATCTCGCTGTCGAACTCGAGCGAGTAGGAGAGCCCCGAGCATCCGCCCCCCTTCACGCCCATCCTCAAGAACACGGTCTCTGGTAGGTTCTGGGCCCGCTTGAGCTCCTTCACCTGCTTCGCCGCCGCCTCGGACAGTTCGACCGCCATGGGATCTCTTCCTCCCGATCGCTACTCGGACGACGCCCGGGCGTCCGCCGGAGCGTGCTTGTCCCGGTAGTCGGCCAGCGCCGCCTTGATCGCGTCCTCCGCCAGCACCGAGCAGTGGATCTTCACGGGCGGTAGCTTCAGCTCGTTCACGATGTCCGTGTTCTTGATCTTGGCCGCCTCGTCGACCGTCTTGCCCTTCAGCCACTCGGTGGCCAGGCTCGACGACGCGATGGCGCTGCCGCACCCGAACGTCTTGAACTTCGCGTCCTCGATCAGGCCGGTGTCGAGATTGACCTTGATCTGGAGCTTCATCACGTCGCCGCATTCCGGTGCTCCGACGAGCCCCGTCCCGACCCCCGGCGTGTCCTTCCCGAAGGACCCGACGTTGCGCGGGTTGTTGTAGTGATCGACGACCTTTTCGCTATAGGCCATGGTCCGCCCCCCTTACTCGGCTTTCCATCGAATGGACTTCAGATCCACGCCCTCTTTTGCCAACTCGTAGAGCGGGGACATCTCCCGCAGCCGCTTGACCACCTCGATCGTCCGCGCGCCGACGTGCTCGACTTCTTCCTCGGTGGTGAACCGGTGCAGGCTGAACCGGATCGACGAGTGGGCGAGCTCGGCGCTCGCGCCGAGCGCGCCGATCACGTAGGACGGCTCGAGCGTCGACGAGGTGCAGGCCGAGCCCGAGGAGAGCGCGCTCTCCTTGTTGAGCCCCATCAGGACCGACTCGCCCTCGACGTACGCGAACGAGATGTTCAGGTTGTGCGGCAGCCTCCGTTCCGGGTGCCCGTTCAGGTACGCCTCGTCGACGTTCGAGAGAATCATGTCTTGCAGGCGGTCGCGCAGCTTCGCGAGACGGGCGCCTTCCTCCGACATGACCTCGCCGCAGATCTCGGCCGCGCGCCCGAAGCCGACGATGAGCGGCACCGGCAGGGTCCCCGAGCGCATCCCGCGCTCGTGGCCGCCGCCGTCGATGAGCGGCGCGATGCGCACCCGCGGCGCCTTCCGCCGGACGTACAGCGCGCCGACGCCCTTCGGGCCGTAGATCAGGTGGGCGGTGCACGACAGAAGGTCGATCCCCGCCGTCTCCACGTTCACCGGGATCTTACCGAGGGCCTGCGTGGCGTCCGCGTGAAAGATGATCCCCTTCTCCTTGGCGAGGCGGCCGATCGCCGGCATGTCCTGGATCGTGCCGACCTCGTTGTTCGCGAACATGACCGAGATGAGGATCGTCTTGTCCGTGATTGCCTGGCGAATCGTCTCGACGTCCACCAGCCCGTCGGGCTGGACGGGGACGTACGTGATCTCGTACCCCTGTCGCTCCAGCCGCTTGCATACGTCGAGGCTCGCCCGCTGCTCGATCGCGGTGGTCACGATGTGGTTGCCCTTCTCCCGGTACATCTCGGCGACGCCTTTGACCGCGAGATTGATCGATTCGGTTCCGCCCGACGTGAAGATGACTTCCTTGGGGTCCCGGGCGCCGATGATCCTGGCGATCTGCTCGCGCGCGCGATCGACCGCGGTCTCGGCCTCCCAGCCGAACGAGTGGTTTCGGCTCGCGGGATGGCCGAACTTCTCGGTGAAGTAGGGAATCATCGCCTCCACGACCCGCGGGTCCACGGGCGTGGTTGACTGCGCGTCCATGAAGATGGGGAACTTCAGCGCCATCTGGTTCTCTCCGTCTCTTCCTGCGTGGCCTGCTTCACTTTATCGACAGCACGTCCGGGACGCCCTGATTGCTCAGCTCGGCCAGGCTCATGGTGTCGAGCAGCTGGCTGATCGCCGTCTGCAGCTTCTGCACGGGTCGTCTGAGGTTGCAGCGCGGCTCCTGCGGGCACCCGCCGTGGTCGAGACAGCTTACGATACTGATCGGCCCCTCGAGCGCGCGGACGACCTCCCCGACGGAGATGTCGCTCGGATGGCGGGTCAGCACGTATCCACCCTTGGGACCGTTCTGGCTGACGATCAGCCGCCGCTTCGCGAGGCGCTGCAGGATCTTCGCGAGGAGCTCCGGCGGAATACCGAACTCCTCCGCGATCCGCTTCGTGCTGACGGCACCGAGCTCGTCGTTGCTGGCGATATAATGAATCGCCATTAGCCCGTAATCGGCGCGCTTGGTAAAGCGGAGCATCGTCTATTGACCCTCGCCTCTGACCGAACACCTTGTAAGAGCAAGGCCCCCTATCGCCGATCTTTTCTATCGGCGACCATTTCAGTCGGATTCTCACACGGGTACGGCCTTCGAGTCAACTGGAAAGGCTTGTGATGACTGAGACATCCGAGTTCGAATCCGACCTGCTCCGGACGACCCGAGCCCAGCTCGACAGGGTGGCCCAGCGATTGAGCCTGGAACCGGACATCCACGAGCGCCTCCGGCACCCGAGACGAGCCCTCATCGTCTCGATCCCTGTTCGCATGGACAACGGGAATACCGAGGTTTTTCAGGGATATCGGGTCCATCACAGCACGGTGCTCGGTCCGACCAAGGGTGGCCTGCGGTACGACATGGACGTGAACCTCGGGGAAGTCACCGCTCTGGCCATGCTGATGAGCTGGAAGTGCGCCCTGGTGGGTCTTCCCTATGGCGGGGCCAAGGGTGGCGTCCGCTGTAACCCGAGGGCGATGTCTCCCAGAGAACGCGAACACCTGACGCGCCGCTACACCACCGAGATCATGCTGCTCATCGGACCCGACCTGGACATCCCGGCCCCGGACCTCGGCACCGACGAGCAGACGATGGCGTGGATGATGGACACCTACTCGATGACCCAGGGCAAGAGCGTGCCCGGCGTCGTCACCGGCAAGCCCCTCATCGTCGGTGGCTCGGCCGGCCGGCGTGAGGCGACGGGCCGCGGCATCGTCTACGCCCTCTATCAGGCCTTGCGCCACCTCGGCCACCAGCTCCGCGACCAGAAGGTCGTCGTCCAGGGCTTCGGCAATGTCGGCAGCGTCGCCGCCCGGCTCCTCTGGCGAGAGGGTGCTGTCATCACCGGCGTGAGCGACGTCAAGGGCGGAATCTGGAACCCGAACGGGCTCGACATCCGGCAGCTCGAAGCCCACGTCGCCGAAACCGGCGGCGTCGCGGGCTTCCCGGACGCGGAAGCGATCTCCAACACCGCCCTCCTCGAACAACCCTGCGACATCTTGATCCCGGCGGCTGTCGGCTCGCAGATCCGCGAGGACAACGCCGCCAGGATCAAAGCGATGATCGTCGCGGAGGGGGCGAACGGTCCCACGACGCCGGAAGCCGACGTCGTCTTGCGCGATCGCGGCGTGACCGTCATCCCCGACATCCTGGCCAACGCCGGCGGCGTCATCGTTTCATACTTCGAATGGGTCCAGGGCCTCCAGTACTACTTCTGGCGCGAGAGCGAAATCACCGCGCGGCTCCAGGAAGTGATGACGCGCGCCTTCAATCGTGTGTGGACCCTCGGCGAGAAGGAAGGCACGGACCTCCGGACGGCGGCGCTGATGGAGGGCATCCGCCGCGTGGCGGAGGGCTACAAGGTCAGGGGACTCTATCCCTGATCGGCCCAGGCCTTGCGCAACGCGGCTGCGGAGACTTCGGGCCGCGTCTCGTTGACGAAGATCCCCCCGACGCGATTGGCGTGTTCCGGCTCGGGCATGATCTCGATATGCCAGTGGTAGTCGTCGCGAATCGTCGCCCAGTCCCCCTGGAGGATTCGCGACCGGAGGTTGGGCGCCGTGTGGAGCACCATCTCGTACCCGGGGTCGCCGAATCCGCGAGCCAGGGCACGGAAGTACTGGGAGAGCAGCCGTGCCAGGTCTCCGCCGGTCTCGGCCCGGACCGCCTCCTCGAACGAGCAGCCGTGCTGCCGAGGCAGGATCCATGTCTCGAGCGGCACGCGGGGTGCATACGGAACGACCGCGGCGAACGCCGGCGTGAGCCGCACGACGCGCTCCTCGGCGCTGATCTCCTGGCGCAGGATGTCGCAGTAGAGGCAGCGGCGCTTGTACTGGTAGTACTCGCGCGCCTCGCGCAGCTCACGCCGCGTCTCGTCGAAGACGATCGGGATCGCGGTGATGCGCGAGTACGGATGGTGGTTCGCGACCCCGGGCTTCTTGTGGTGGCGCGAGATGAGGATGTCCCGGATCTGACCGTCGCGCTTGAGGTCGAGCAACCGGTCGCGGTACATCCACAGCACGGCCTCGATCCCGGCGGGCTCCATCGTGGCGAGCGTGTCGTCGTGACGCGGCGATTCGACGACGAGCTCGCTCGCACCGCGGGGATTGATCATGTCGAACATGCCGACGCCCTCGCGGACGAGCTCCCATTCGATCCGGAAATACGCGTCCGGCTCGGGTACCACGCGGACGGTCCACCCCGGACCGTTTGCGAGCGAGCCCTCCGGGCGGTAGGCGGCGATCTCCGGGCCGGTGAGATGCTCGGCGCCCGGACAGTAGGCGCAGTCCGTCTGCCGCGGAGGCTTGGCCTTCGGACGGATGAGGACCCAGTGACCTCGTGTCGGATCCTTCCTCAGCTCGTCCACACGATCCCCCGCAACCCCTGACTTGGCCGCCGCATGTTCGCTATGATAGCCGTGGCCGCGGCACTGCCCGGCATACATTCACGGGCGAGGCCCCAATGACCTGAGGTCCGTGCCGCGCGGCGAAAGAGTAGCTTTCGTCTCAGGGCGTGCCGTACCGCGACGTCAATGTCCTCGAGGAGGCTGAGGCGCGCGACGAGCTGCTGCGGCTCACCGGGCGCATGTGACCGGGCACGGCTCGCGGCGCTGCTGGCTAGTCCTTCACCTGGCTCTTGAGCTTCCTCAGGTGCTGGCGGGCGACGTCGACCCAGTCCTTCTCCGTCGCGAGCGGTGAGGCGAGCTCGATGTAGCGCTCCCACTGCGTGATCGCGGCTCGGGGGTCGACCTTCTCGTAGACGAGCGCGAGATTGTACATGGCGCCCGTGTGCTTGCCGTCGATCTCGATCACGCGGCGGTACTCCTCCGTGGCCTCTTTGTAGAGGCCCTTCTCCTCGTACACCTCGCCGAGCCCCATGCGCGCGTCGACCGAGTGGGGATCGAGGTCGATCGCCCGCTTGTAGGCGTTGACCGCCTCGTAGTAGAGCCCCTTCTCGCCGTAGTAGATCTTCCCCAGGCTCATGTGCACCCGCGGGTTCACGGGATTGTACACGAGCGCCTTTTGATAGGCGGCGATGGCACCGTCGACGTCGCTCTTCGCGGCCTTGGCGTCGCCGAGCCCGACATAGGCATCGGCGTAGAACGGCCGGAGCTCGATCGCCTTGCTATACGCTTCCACGGCCTGATCGAAGAGGCGGCGCGGCTGAGACAGATAGAGGTCACCGTGCGCCTTGGCGGGCTCCGGGTAGGCGGGGTCGAGCTGCATCGACGCCCGGAAGTGCGACGCGGCCTTCCAGCGGTTGCCGAGCGCCGAATGCACGACCCCGAGTGTGTATTGCGCGACGACGAAGCTCGGGTCGACCTCGATCGCGCGCGCCAGCAGGTCTACCGCCGCTTCGTTGCTCTCCTGGTCGCCGCGCATCGCCGCGGTCTGGCCGCGCGCGAACAGCTCGAACGCCCGCGCCACTCGGGTCGGACGCGCGGCCTTCTCGATGCGCGCCGCCTCGGCGTCGGTGAGGGAAACCCGGAGGGCGCGCGCGTACGTCAGCGGAAGCGTCGCGAGTCGACCGAACAGCTCGCCCGCCGGCGCCGTCACCGGCTCGAGATTCACGATGTCGGGGCCGCTCGGCTTCAGCTCGACAAGCTGGGGCAGCACGGCCACGTCGCTCCCGCGACGCTCGATGCGACCGAAGAGCGCGGCGTCGGCCCGCACGGCCCGGGCGGCCTGGACGACCAGCGCTTCGGTCCAGGCGTCCGGCCGACCGGCGGCCCGGAGGCGTCCGCGCTCGACCTGGACGAACGCCGGGTGTTGCGCCAACGCGAGAGCGAGAATCTGCGCGACCCCTTCGCCCATCCACTGCTCTTCACGGTCGAGCGCCGTCCCATCGAACGGCACGATGACCACCACCCGGAGCTTGGTGTCCGCGCTCACCCCACCTGTCACGGACAGCGCAAGGAGACTCGCGAACGCCACGACGATCCGCGACCGCCGGCCGAGTCGACGCATCATGGAACCTCCTTCATCCGGGGACCCCGGCGAACGAGCCTGCCCACCCGCACGAAGACGCCGGGGCCGATCCGTCGCAGCGCGACGTCCGGGATGAGCATCAGCGCGACCAGGCCGACGAGCCACGGCCACACGTCCACCGCGATACGGGACTGTCGCCTCGCTGTCAGGAACGCGTCCTGCGGTTTGGCGAGCGCCCCTCCTCCCGTCAGCTCGGCCAGCTCCCGCAACAGAGTCTCGTCGACGCCGAGGTCGCGCAGCTCTTGCGCGTACGGTACCACCAATCCGGCGAGCTGCGAGCCGACGACGCGATCGTTTCGTCGCTGGGACATGCCGACCAGGTACACGCCTTCTTGCGCGGCGGGAAACTGGCCGCGATAGCGCCCGGGCCCGACCTGCTCGAGGTCGATCACCGTCCGCTCGCGGTTCGGCGCGACGACGCCCACCTGCGAGTCGAGGAAGTTGATGAACTCGCCTTTCGGGTCGACGGCATCGACGACGATCTCGCCCATGTCTTCCCGTCGCTCCACGATCGCGACGGTGTCGCTGCGCGTGCCGCTCCGGAGGGTCCACCGGATCAGCTGCGACCAGAACCGGTTGAACTCGCGCCACCGGAGCCAGAGGACGCCCCACTTCGCCTTGGCGTCCGACGTGAAGGCGACGGAGCGTCCCAGACCGTAGCGCCAGGTCGCGAGCACGGGGTCTTCCTGGTGGCTCATCAGGACCAGGTCCGCCGTCGACTTCAGAGTCGTCGCGACGTAGCCGCCGAGGGGCGGCGCGCTCTTCCAGTCGATCTCCTGGATCGCCTCGTGGGCGGGCGCGGTGAGCTGCGGCTTGAAAGGCTGCTCGACGAGCGAGGCCTTCGAGGCGAGCTGCGTCTCGAGCGTGAAGATGCGGGGAATGGTCTGTGAGTCTTCGGTGTAGTAGAAGCGACCCTTGCCCCACTTGGCGACATCCACCATCAACTGGATGTCCGCGTCCTTGCCGATCGCCACCGTCGACACCGTGATCTTGTCCTTCGCCATCCGGCGCAGCAGGCCCTGGAAGTCGCCGCGGGTCATCTGCCCGTCGGAGAGGAAGATCACGTGCTTGAGCAGCGCGGGTCGCTCGAACAGTACCTGATACGATTCCTTGAGCGCCGGGTAGCCGTCGGTGCCGCCGCCCGCCTTGATCGTGGCGATCGCGTGATGGATCGCCGCCTTGTCCTTTGCCGGGCGCACGGGCGAGTCCCAGATGAACTCGGTGTCCCAGCTCATGACGCCCACTTCGTTGCGTTCGTCGAGCAGATCCACCACGAGGTGCGAGGCTTCCTTCGCGAGGTCGAGCTTCGTGACCTTCTCGTCCGTGGACATCGCCATCGATCCGGAGCGGTCGATCGAGAGCACGACGGCGAGGCTCGGGATCTCGACCTTCTGCTTGACCTCCATCGTGACCGGGAGCGCCTCCTCCACCGGTGTGCGGTAGTACCCGCCGAGCCCGAAGCTCTCCTCGCCGCCGATCATGACGAGGCCGCCGCCGTAGTCGCGCACGTAGTCGCGGATGTAGCCCATCTGCTGCCGCGTCAGCTTGAGAGAGCTGACGTTGGAGAGCACGACCCCGTCGTACTTCTGGAGACCGGCCAGGTCGGTCGGGACTTGCGGCGGCTCGACGACCGTCACGTCGATGTTCTGGGAACGGAGCGCGCCGGCCAGCGACTGCGCGTGACTGCGGTCGCGATCGGCGAGCAACACCTGGGGTCGACCTCGGACCACGACCGCGCCCACGGCCCGGTTGTTGTCCTCGATCGTGTCGCCTTCGACCTCCATCGCCGCCTGGTAGACGTGGATGCCGCTGGCATCGAGTGACTGGCGGTAGCTGAACACGTTCTTGCCGGCCGTCAGCCGGACCACCTGCGAGCCGAGGAACTCGCCGTTCCGGAAGAGCGAGAGCCGTCCCTCGGTGTCCCGGTGGCTCCACACGACGACCTTCGCCTGGAACGGCTCACCGAACTTGACCTCGTGCGGGAGCACCATCGCTTCGGCGACGACCTCCTGCGTGAAGGTCAGCGGCGACGCGACGTAGTGGATGTCCGCCGCGGCGTCTTTGGCGGCCTGCGCGCCGGCCAGGGCGTTGCCGGCGTTCTGGCGTCCGTCGGTCAGCATGACGATGCGGTTCGCCTGGCCCGGCGGTAGCATCGCGAGGGCCAGCTGGATCGCCTGGAAGATGTTCGTCCCGCGTCCATCGACCTGGGCCTTCGGGCGCTCGATCGCCGGGCGGTTGGCGAGCGGCTGGTCGACGACCGCCTGCTCGCCAAACGTGATCACGCTGTTGCGGTCGCCGCTCTTCATGTGCTTGCCGGCCTCGGCGACGAAGCGGTACGCGCGCTCGCGGGACGCGAGGCTCACGCTGTCCGACAGGTCCAGCAGGAACACGACGTTCATCCGGTCGACCCAGCGGGGGAGCGTCGGCCGCAGCAACGTGAGACACAAGACGACGACCAGCGCGGCGCGCAGCGCCAGCGCCCAGCGGTCACCCGGACCGAATGGCAGCTGCAGGCGTCCCGCGCTCTGGCGACGCCAGTAGAGCAGCCCCTCGCCGGCCAGCAGGACCACGGCGACGATGACGAAGAGCGGCCAGAGCTCGCGCTGGACGGGCACCGGGGCGGCGGCCGGACCGTGGCCGCTCGACGCCGGCAGCGGATGCGGCGCCAGGTTCGACTCCTCGGCGTTCATGAGGTTCACCGCCACCCGCGTCTCGCCGCGGGCGGTGGCGAGCGTGTAGATCCCCACTTCGTCGGTCTCGGTGAAGCTCACGACGCCGCGGGTGACGCGGCCCTGGACGGCGCGACCGCTCGGGGTCGTCACCGTGACGGTGGTGACGCCGTGAGGCGCCGGCAGGAGGATCGGCTGACCGGTGGCGAACTGGAAGCTCGACTGGTCGAGCCCCGCCGGATGGAGCCAGCGCAGGGTGTTGGAGAGAACCAGGGGGAACGCGATCCGCAGCGGGAAATCGGTCTTGAACAGGTCGAAGCCGACGAAGAGCGCCTTCCGGTCGGGCTCCTCGAGAGCGTAGACGAGCGGACCGCCCACCGCCTCGACCACCGGCCGTCCGGCCGCCAGCGGCCGGATGCGCATCGCGTCCTCGATGGTGACCTTCGCGAACTCGACGTGATGCATAACGGGGTGCGCGCGGTCCCAATCCATGATCGTCGGGCGCTCGAGCCGTCCCAGGATTTCGATCGGCACGTCGGGCGGCACCGTGTTCACGAAGACGAAGCGTCCGGGGCCCGCGCGCGGCGGGCTGACCGAATCGAGCACGACGACGTCCGCCTCGCCCATGCCCCCCTGGTACTGGTCGGGTGTGCGCACCTCGAGCGACACCTGCGGATCGGTCCGGAGCACCTTCTCGAGGAAGAGGTTGCCGGGGCTGACGAGCAGCACCGCGATCTTCCGCGGTGGCGGCAGGACCGCATAGGCGGTGTTGTCGACGTCGAGGTCGTCGTCGATCCGGAGCCGTGCCGTGACGGTGCCCCCGCCGCCGTGGCTGAACGGGAGCACCACCGACCGCCGCACGCTCGGTTCCAGCGTGACCTCTTTCTCGGCGATCGACTTGCCGTCGAGCTCGAGTCGGAAGCTGAACGTCTGGGGCTCCGCGGAATAGTTCACGAGCGAGACGAAGGCCTGATAGTCGAACGCGCCGAAGTAGTTCTTGCGGATCGACAGGCCGGTGATGGCGACGTTCTGACTGCGGCGCCCGACGCCCACCCATCGCACACGGGGATCGGTGACGTCCGCACTCTGGGCGAGCGTGAAGGCGCCGTCGGTGAAGACGTGGATCTCGGCGCGCGGCTCGGCCGCGACGAGGGCACGCGCCGTGCGGACGGCCTCCACGAGTCGGGTCGGCAGGTCACGGGCCTGCGCGGCCCGGATGGCCGCCAGCGCCCGCTCACGGTCACGGGCGAGCGCCGCCGTCACCTTCGGCTGCACCCCGGCCTCGATGACCATCACCTCGGCGCCCTCGCCGAGGCCGCGCACGAGGGCCGCGGCGCTCGCCTGCGCCACATCGAACCGCGAGGGCGCGACATCGCGCGCCTTCATCGACGCCGAGGTGTCCAGCACGACGACGACTTTTCGCGCGCCCTGGCCCATGACCGTCGCCACCGGCCGGGCCAGCGCCAGGGCGAGCGCCAGGAGGGCCAGGAGCTGGAGCAGCAGCAGCGGGTCGCGGTGGAGCCGCTGGAAGAACGTCGAGGCTTCACGGTCGTGCACCGAGGTGTGCCACAGGAGCAGGCTCGACACGGTTCGCTCGCGCCGCCGGACCTTGAGGAAGTAGAGCAGCACCAGGGGCACGGACAGGGAGAAGAGCGACAGGGCGAACGGAGCGAGAAAGCTCATACGAGGACGCGGCCTCGGAGCTGGGCGAGGACGAACTCCTCGACGGGGGCGTCAGACGAGACGCGGTGGTACCCGATCTCCTTGGTCCGGCAGAACGTCTCGACGCGCTCGAGGAACTGACGGAGCCGCTCGCGATACGCGCGCACGGCGTCTCCGTCCATCGAGAGCTCGCGCATCTCGCCGGTCTCGCTGTCGACGAGGCGCAGGTCGCCGGCAAGCTCGGGGTTCATCTCCTCGGGCGCCAGCACGTGGACGAGATGCACGTCGAAGCGCCGCTCGAGGAGCGCGCGCACGCCGCTCTCGTACCCGGCCGGATCGAGCAGGTCCGAGATCACGACCGCGAGGCCCGCCTGCCGGGCGCGCGCCGCGTAGTTCCCGAGCGCGTCGTTGAGGCTTGTCGCGCCCGTCGGCTCGATCTCGGCGAGGAAGTCCAGGAGCCCGGTCACCTGGTTTCGGCCGCGGATCGGCGGCCAGCCCTCGGCGACCCGTTCGCGCAGCACACCCACACCGACACGCTCGAGGTTCACGAGGCCGACGAAGCCGAGCGCGGCCGCGATGCGCACCGCCGACTCGAGCTTGGTCGGCGACCCGAAGTTCATCGAGGCCGACGCGTCGACGATCAGGTGCAGGCAGAGATCTTCCTCGTCGACGAAGAGCTTGACGTGCAGGCGGTCGAGGCGGCCGTAGATGTTCCAGTCGACGTAGCGCAGGTCGTCACCCACGCCGTAGGCGCGATAGTCGCAGAACTCGACGCTGTGTCCGCGGCGCAGGCTCCGGCGCTCGCCTTTCACCCGCCCGCGGAAGATCCGCCGCGAGAGCAGCGAGAGGCGCTCGAGCTGCGCCAGGAACTCCGACGTGAGGAACGCGTGGCGCGTCGCCGGCATCCGTCTCTCTACCCGTTAGCGCTCGTCGAGCGCCTGGAAGTAGTTCCTGATCTGGTCGTGAAAGTCGCGGGGCACTTGCTCCCGCGTGATCGCGTCCTCCATCGCCTTCCGGTACTGCCCGATGACCCCGAGGTACTGGAGCCGGGACGCCATGCTGCCACTCCGTCCGGTCAGGTTGGTGTCGTACCCGTCCTTCCGGCCCCGGCGCGACTCTCCCTCGACGCCGACGTCGAACGGATTGGCGCGCAGCCGCTGCGTCGCCTCGCCCTTCGGCGAGCCGCTCCGGCCCTTGCCGGGCATGAGCCCCTCACCCTCGCCGAAGTCCTGGTCCTCGGGCCCCGCCCCGTCACCGCGGGCGCGGTCCCGACCGCGCGCCCCGCGCTCGCTCTCGCGACCGCCGCGCAACCCCTTCCCCGACCGCTGCGCCTCGTCCATCGCCCGCATCTTGTCGAGCGCCTTCTGCATCGCCTCGAGGGCCCGATCGCTCTGCCCGCCCTCGAGCGCCTCCATCCCCTCCATCGCGTCGCCGCTCCAGTTCGCGCCGCCCTTGCGGCCGAGCCGCTCCATCTCCTCGAGGAGCTCACGGAGCTTTTGGGGCGAGATCTGGTCGGGCCGGAGCCCGCCGGTCAATGCCTTCGACTTGCGGTACACCATCTTGTACTGGCTGTTCGTGAAGTCCGACTGGAGGTCGGGCAGGCGGTCCACCTGCTCGAGCATCCGGAGCCGTTCGTCGCCCTTCTTCATGAAGCTGTTGAAGTCGGGTCGCTGGCTCGCCAGCGACGTGTCCTTGAAGATGGCCGAGAGGTCGCCGGTGGTTGTGGCGCCGCTGCCGCCCGCCCGCTGCGCGAAGTCGCGCTCCTCGAAGGACGGCCGCTTGAGCGGGTCCTTCGCGAGCTGGCGCGACGTCTCCTCGAGCAGCGACGAGCTCACCCGCTCCTCGCGCTCCTCCTCGCCCGACGGCAAGAGGTCGGGCATCCGACCCGAGGGCATCGGGATCGGCGGCGTGACGGCGAGGACCAGGCAGGCAAGCAGCGGGATCGCGAGGATCCGGCCCTCGCGGGGGACCACGCGCCTGACGACGCGCTTGGGCTCGAGGGCTTCCACGCGCGCGATGGTGTCGGCGACGAGCGCATCGACGAGCCTCGTGCGGTCCGCCCGTTCGGCCCACTCGAGCGTCGTCGCCACGCGGTCGTCGAGTCCGAAGGCCCGGTCCGCGACCCGGGCGACGTCCCGGCGCTGGACGCGTCGGGCCGCTCCGTACGCGACACCCGCCGCGGCACCGAGGGCCACCAGACCGGCGGCGGCCCAGGGGGCCGCGCTTCCGACCACGTGCTTGGCGAGGAGGATCACGACGCCGCCGACGGCCGCCCAGAAGGCGCCCCGCAGGCCGTAGTACTCCGCCCGGCGGCGGCGAATCTCTCGCCGGATACGCCGCAGGAGACCTTCGATCCTTGGAGACTCGATCATGCGGTCCTCCCGCGGTTAACGGAGAAAGGGTTCCCGGCCCTGAGCGGTGACCGCCTCGGTGTCCGCGACGACCCGCGCGACCAGAGTGTCGGTGTCGACCCCCTCGGCTTCACCCTCGAAGTTCAGGATCACCCGGTGGCGGAGCGCCGGTGCCGCCAGCGCCTTGATGTCCTCGACGCTCACGTTGTAACGCCCCTCGGCGAGCGCCCGCACCTTCGCACCGAGGACGAGCGCCTGGGCCGCACGCGGGCTCGCGCCGTAGCGTACGAAGCGCCGCGAGATGTCGGGGGCCTGCTCCCACTGCGGGTGCGTCGCCATGACGATCGCCGAGGCGAAGTCGCGCACGTGCGAGGCGATCGGCACTTCACGGATGAGCTCTCGGAACGAGAGCACCGCGGGGCCACTCAGGACCCGGCTCACCGTCGCCGGGCGTGACTGGGTGGTGCGGTCGATGATCGCGTTCAGCTCGTCGATCGCCGGATAGCGGACCCGGAGCTTGAAGAGAAAGCGATCGAGCTGGGCTTCGGGCAACGGGTACGTTCCCTCCATCTCGATCGGGTTCTGCGTGGCGAGCACGAAGAACGGCGCGGGCAGCGGGCGGGACGCGCCACCGACGGTGACCGCGCTCTCCTGCATCCCCTCGAGCAGCGCCGACTGCGTCTTGGGGGTGGCGCGGTTGATCTCGTCGGCCAGCAGGATGTGGGCGAAGATCGGCCCGTGCTGGAACTGGAAGTGTTTCCGGCCGTCCGCGTCCTCGACGATGATGTTGGTCCCGATGATGTCCGCGGGCATCAGATCAGGCGTGAACTGGATGCGCGAGAAGGACAGCTCGAGCCCCTCGGAGAGCGTCTTGATGAGGAGCGTCTTGCCCAGGCCCGGAACGCCTTCGAGGAGGACGTGGCCGCCGGCGAACATGCCGGTGAGCACATGGGTGATGACCTCGTGATGCCCGACGATGACCTTTTCGACTTCCGCGCGCAGGGCTTCGAAGGCGGTGACAAACGCCTGGACTCGAGAGTCGTGGTTCATCGAGCTCTCCTCTCGCGAATCTTTCTTGCTTGCCATTATAGAGAGCCGTCAAGCGGTGGGAGTCGCTCACTCGCGGATCGCCGCCTGGGTCTCATACTACTCGATGAATCCAGCAAGTTGCCTGCCAATTGCGCAGTCGCCTACGACTTGCTGGATCGCTCCAAAATCGACGATCTGCGGGCCAGCAATGCCTTCCGAATCAGCGGCCGTCCCGGGGCTGCCCAATTGCCAGGCGCCGGCGCGAATCCGTCATAAACAGCCGATGACCGCTCGGGCGAGCGCCGCCAGTGCGGCGGCCACGCCCGTGGAGGTCACACGGAGGCCGGGACCAGCTCTCGATAGACATCGCAGTAGCCGTCGATCTCACGCGCAGAGGGAAAGCGGCGTGCTACGAGGTCGCAACCCGCCTGCCCGAGCCGCTCCCGGAGCGCTGGATCCTGGACCAGCTGGACGACACGGCGTTCGAACTCGGTCTCATCCCGGAACAGAAGACCCGTCGAGCCGTTGTCGATGAGCGATCGATTGCCTTCGATGTCCGAGGCCAGGACGGCCCGGCCGAGCGAGAGAGCCTCGAGCACCGAGTTCGCCATACCGCCCTCCGAGATCGAGCAGTTCAGGACCACGTCCGCCTGCGACAGGAGCGAGGCTATCTGGGCGTGACGGACCGCGCCGATGTGGCGCGCCCACGGAAGCGACGCCAACTCGCGTCCGAGCCCCTCGCCCACCCTGGGATCAAGCACCGGGCCAACGTACAGCAAGCGGATTTCCGGAAAGGCGGGCACGAGGCGCCCGAGCGGAGCGAGCGGGAACGCTGGGTTCTTTACCGCGCGGAGGCCCGCCGGAAACACGAACAGCACTGACCGCGGCGGGAGCGGCCAGCGTGTCTGGAGGTCGAAGCTCTCGCTCGTGGGGAGGCGGACGGACTGGGGAACGACCACGAGGCGCCCGCGGACGTCCGGGAGCGTTGCGGCCACGCGGTCGACGATCGATTGGTGAAACGCGGTCAACCGCGCGGCGCCCTCGAGCACCAGGCGCGCGCCGGCCGCTCGCTCGGCCTCGACGAGATCATGGTTGGCGTCGGTCCCCGTGAGCGTGACCACGAGCGGGATCGCGACCCGCCGCGCCATACGCAGGGCGAGCGGACCCGTACGGTAGGCGTGAAAGGCGTGGATCAGCGCCGGCCGATAGGCCTCGATTTCGGCCTCGATCGTCGCCTCCGTCTTCGCCGAGAGGTCCCAGACCTGAAGCTCGACGCCGCGCTCCCCGAGCCCTTGCGCAACGCGCGCCACGGTCACGGCGTTGCCGCGCACGGACGGAGGGGCGAATGGAGTGAGAATCGCCACGCGGCGGGGCATCGCCAGCGAGCATACCGGCGCCGACGCAGCGCGTAAAGCGAGCCGAAGGCCGGGGACCGAATCCCTCGCACGGGACGGAGCGTCTACATATAATGTATGGCAATGCCTGAGCGTGGAGCGTCCGGTCCCTCATCGATCGAGTGTCGGCAGATCGCCGACCTCCTCGGTGACTATCTCGAGGGAACGTTGCCCAAGCCGACGCGCGAGCTCCTCGAGTGGCACATCGAGGGGTGCGGTCCGTGCGTGGCCTTCTTGAACACCTACCGCGGCACCATCAACGCCGCGGCAAAGCTCAAAGAGGTGGAAATCCCCTCGGAGCTGAAGCAGCGCCTGCTGACCGTCCTGCGGTCCCAGCGCGCCTCTCACCAGCCGGGCGCGTAGCTGTCTAGGGCAAGAGGCCCCGAACGAGGTTCACCGCCTCCACGCCCGCCCAGTCGATCTCGCCGATCACGCTGTAGCGGACGCGGCCGTCCGGCCCGACCAGAAAGCTCGATGGCAGCACGCGGACTCGCCACGCTCGCGGCGCGTCCTGATTCGGATCGAGGAGGATCGGCAAGCCGACGGCCTCACGCTTGACGAACTCGCCGACCCGCGCCCGCGACTCTCCGTAGTTCACCAGGAGGATCTTGAACGGCCGACCCGCCAGCTGCTGCTGCAGCCTCTGCATCGAAGCCATCTCGTCGCGGCAGGGCTCGCACCACGTCGCCCAGAAGTTCACGAGCACGACGTTGCCCCGATACTCGGCCAGAGTCTGCGACCGGCCGGCGAGATCGTTCAGGGCGAGCGGCGGCGCCGCTGGCTCCTTCCATGGCAGGAATCGAGCGGAGTCCGCCCGCGCATCGCTGACCAGCAGCAGGCATACACAGACGAGCGCTTCCGTCGCGAGAGCCGCGCGTTTCCAGGGGCGTGTCATGCGAGGGAGTGCTCCGACTCGGCGGGCGCCGCGACGCGCGTCACGGCGCCCGCCGGGACCCGTCCGCCCTACGCTTTGATCTCGCGCGCGGTGATCGTGTACTTGAAGTTGTCGGGATCGAGGCTATCGCGGCGGCCTTGCGCCGTCTCGGACTGCGGATACATGAAGAACCCGAGCTTGCCGCCCTGCGTGGCGTTCGGGAGCGCCACGTCGTGAGCCGTGTTGAAGGCGACCCAGTTGCCTTCCCAGCCGCCGAAGAGCCTGGGCCGCACCGCGTCGACGAGCGGATGATCGATCTTCAGCCACTCGCTCGTCTCCTCGCGGGCCACCTTGGTGACGTCGGCAGGATCCATCGCCACCCAGCCGTAGTCCTTCAAGAGGACCTCGGCGCGGCAGTGCTGGGCCTTCGTGATGTTCGCGCTTCCCGCACCGAGCGCCTTGTAGCCGAACGCCGAGGGCGCGACGCGAATGCCGTAGAGGTCGCGGGCGGGCACGCCGACGGACCTGACCAGGCCCACGAACAGCGCGTTGATGTCGCCGCATTTCCCGCCGAAGGCTCGCGTCTCGAGCATCGCCTTGATGTCGCCGACGCCACAGCCGCGCACCTTGAGCTCACGATAGGTCGTGGCAAGAATCCAGTCGTAGACCGCCTTCACCTTCTCGAGATCGGTGACCTTGCCTCTGGTGATCTCCAGGGCCGTCTCGCGGACGATCCCGTCGGTGGGCATGAGGTCGGTGGCCTTGGTCCAGGTCCGCAGCACGGCCGGATCCTCCTCGACGGCCATCTTCTTCGACCAGTCGAGCGCGCGATCCTGGGTTTGGAAGCGGCTCGTCAGCTCGACGACCGGCGCGGTTTCGCCGGTCGCGAACTCGGCGTAGAGCATGCCGGCGCCGTAGACGCCGTCGGTCACCGTCTTCATCACCTTCGCACTTCCGGACCACTGGTCGCCCAGCGGCTTCTGGTATTCCGACTTGACCGAGGGAACGGGCAGCCACACGCGGGCGACACCGCTCGGCTCCAGGACCTCGACGCGCGTCGTGATCTCGAAGGTGCGCCAGGTGCCGGGCCGCAGCGCGAACTCTTTCTGCTGGGCACGGGCGCGCGAGACGAAACCTGGCAGCTGTGATGCGGCCGCCGCCGCAGGCAGCGCCGCGGCGGCCTTCAGGAACGTGCGTCGGTTCATAACGTGCTCTCCCTGGTTCAGAGTCGCGAGCTTGGATCCTACGACGGGGTTCGAGGGTATAGGGATTCGGGCGGAACGCAAATCGGTAGGTCCGATCCACGAGATGCGCTCGGGTGGGTGAGTCCGATAGCGACCCGAGCGCGGCCGACGGTCAGGCTTTGACGCGGATCACGGGCTCGGTCAACACCGAGCCGATCTCCCAGCACTCCTCGCCGCGGCGGCGGAAGGCGTCGATCACGCGTTCCCCGCGTTCGGGCGTGACCGAGAAAAGCAACCCGCCCGACGTCTCCGACTCGGTGAGCAGCGACGCGAGATAGCCTGGCACGGCCGGGTCGATCTGAAGGTCCGCGCCGAACGCCGATTCGACCCAGCGCCGGTTACGCTTCATTCCACCGCTCCACTGCCCGGCCTCGGCGAGCGCCCGCACGCCGGGGAGCAGCGGAAGGCGTGACGCTGCGATCGCGAGGCCCGCGCGCGAGGCCTTGACCATCTCGCCCGCATGGCCCAGGAGGCCGAAGCCCGTGACGTCCGTCGCGCCCCTGGCGCCGGCCTCGCACGCGACCTCGGCCGCGACGCGGTTGAGCCGGAGCATGCTGGTCACCGCGCCCGCGAGAACATCGGGGCTGGCGACGCTGTTCTTGGCGGCCGTCGTGATCACGCCGGTGCCGAGCGGCTTGGAGAGGAAGACGCGGTCGCCCGGCCGGAGCCCTCCCTTGACGAGGATTCGGTCGGGGTGAACGCGGCCCGTCACGCACAGGCCGTACTTCGGCTCGGCGTCGACGACGGTGTGGCCGCCGGCGATCACGCCCCCCGCCTCGGCGACCTTGTCACGCCCGCCGCGGAACACGTCCGAGACGATGGTCTTCGACATCTCGCGCGGGAACCCCGCGACGGCGAGCGCGAACAACACCTCGCCGCCCATGGCGTAGACGTCCGACATCGCGTTGACCGCCGCCACGGCGCCCCACGTCCAGGGGTCGTCGACGACGGGCGGGAAGAAGTCGACGGTCTCGACGATCGCCAGGTCCGGAGCGAGACGATAGACTGCGGCGTCGTCGGCCGCGCCGAGACCCACCAGCAAGTCCGTGGGCGGCGGCGTCCCGCCGGGCTTCAGTACCGCCAGCACCTCCTGGAGATCTCCAGGAGCCATCTTGGACGCTCAGCCGGCGCAGGCGGCGTACGAGGTGAGCCGAACCTCCGTGTGCGTGTGCTCAGCCATGGGTCCTATTGGGACGTCCGCTCCGGAAGCTGAGATTCCACGAAGTCGACGAAGGCCTGGGCGAGCGGCGAGCGGCTGCGGTCGCGGTGCGTGACGAGGTAGAAGAACCGTGACACGCGCAGGTCCCGGAGCTTCACGCAGGAGAGGAGTCGGGCCCGGCACTCGTCTTCGACGGCCCGCTTCGAGATGAGCGCGACACCAACCCCGGAGCGGACGGCCTGCTTGATCGCCTGGGTCGAGCCCATCTCACCGACGACCCGAAACGCCGTCAGGTCGGCGTTCGCCTCGCCGAGCGCATGTTCCAGCGCTTCCCGCGACCCGGAGCCTTGCTCCCGGACGATCATCGGCTCACGGCGCAAGTCGGCGAGCGTCACGCTCTTGCGTCCGGCCCACGGGTGCTCCGCGGGAAGGACGACGACGAGCTCGTCCGGCATCAGCTCGCGCGAGGTGAGCGTGCGGTGTCCGGGCCGCGCGCCGACCACGCCGACTTCCGCTCGACCGTCCTCGACCCAGGTGGTGACCTGGCGGCTGTCACCGATTAGCAGCGAGATCGAGATGTCGGGATATTTGGCCTTGAACTGACCGATCAGCGCGGGCAGCAGATATTCGCCCGGGATCGTGGAGCCGCCCACGACGAGCTGGCCGCTCAGTCGTCCCTGGAACTGATCGAGCGCCTGTCGCGCTTCGCGCGAGAGCGCCAGCATCCGCCGGGCGTACCCGAGCATCAGCTCGCCGGCACGCGTCGGAGTGGCGCCCCGGCCGAGACGGTCGAGAAGCTGGACACCGAGCTCGTCCTCGAGGGCGCGGATGTGCTCGGAGATCGTCGGCTGGGTGAGGAAGAGCGCCTCGGCGGCGCGCGAGAAGCTCCCGAGCTCGGCCACCTTCGCGAAGATCTCGAGGCGGCGGAGGTCCATCAGGACGAGGTGGGAGCCGGGACGCTTCTCAGTGACAGGAGCAGCCGCCGCCGCAGCACCCGCCGCCCGACGGAGCGGACGGCTGGAACGCGCCGGCGGTCTTGAGGCCGAAGACCGACAGTTTGCGCATGACCTCTCCACTGGCGCACGCCGGGCACGCGACCGCGGTCGACGCGCCCGGGACGTACCTTTCGAACTCCTGCTCGCACTGCTTGCAGCGGTACTCGTAGATCGGCACGTTACTCGCCGCCGCGCTGCACGTAGCTCTTGACGAACTCCTCGGCGTTCTCCTCCAGGATGTCGTCGATCTCGTCGAGGAGCTTGTCGATGTCTTCCTTGATCTTCTTGCCCTTCTTGGCCAGCTCGGGGGCCGCGGCTGCTCCGTCTCCACCTTCAGCGGGCTTCGTGGGCCGGGCTTCCTTCTTCTTCTGCTCTGCCATCTCGCCCTCCATGGGGCAACGGGCCGTGTTGCAAAACCTCCAGAACCGCTACCGGGTCCATTTTAACACGCCCCCTCGCGCAAGCGTTTGAAGTGCTTGCTGAGGGTCAGCGTCTGGCGCTGGTAGGACGACCCGAGGCCCATGCCGTAGACGCGCTCCGGGCGCGAGCGCAGGCGCTCGAACCACACCTTGAAGGACGTCTGGCCGTCGTAGACCATGAACGGAACCTCGCGCGCCCGCACCTCCATGACCACCTTGGTGCCCAGAATGCTTCCATCCCCCCAGCCGAACCCGGGATCGAAGAAGCCGGCGTAGTGCGTGCGGATCTCCCCGGCGCCGGCGTCGTACACCACCATCTCCGCGGCGAATTCCGGCGGAACCCTGATGCGTTCCTTGGAAAGGAGGATGTAGAACCGGTTGGCTTCCAGGATGTACGCGTCGCGCGCGGGGCGCTTGATCGGCTCCCAGAATTCCACCGGATCGTAGAATCCGATCCGGCTCAAGTCGACGGCGGGGGGATTCGGGTGGGCGCGGTAGCCGATGATCCCGTCGGTCATCCTCCCCGAGAGGTCCACTCCCATGCACAGTCCATCGCTGATGACGACGCGCTCGGGAGAAATCGGGCGTTCGTCGTCGTCATAGAGCAGCGGGGCTTCGCGGTACAGCGCCTCGAGTGCCCGATCCGACATCGAGGTCTGTCCGGAGAGCAGCCGAAGCTGATTGAGCGACGCGCCGACTTGGACGCGCACCGGAAACGACTGGGGGGAAACCTCCAGATAGAGCGCGCCGCGATACCCCGCGCGGATCTCGTCGAAGCGCGGCGTGGCGTCGGTGATCACCCGCGTGAAGATGTCCAGCCGCCCCGTCGTCGATTTCGGGTTCGAGCGGCCGCGCACGTGCGGTGGCAGGTTCAGCGATTCGAGCAGGGGAACGAGGTACACGGAACCGCGCTGGAGCGTCGCGCCGGACCCGGTCAGCGTCAACTGGTCGATGACGAGATCACTCTCGGCGATGCCGCGCTCGCCGAGGCGACTCTGCACGGTCTCCCGAAACGGGAGAAAGCTCGCGCGAAGCTGGTAGGCCTCCGGCCCGAGACGGAGGTCGAGGCTGGCGGGCTGGAACTGCTGGTCCTCGATGTCGATCGGCGCGACAACCCATCCGTCGCGGACCGCGGCGCGCAACTCGCGGTCCGGGAGCACGCCGTCACTCATGCTCGATCCAGTTAGCATCGCGTGCTCGGCCCGTCAAGGTGCGCGCCGCCGCCTCGCCAGCCAGAAGCACGTGGCGCCGAGGGCGCAGAACCCCACCGACGAGAGGAAGACGACCCGGTACGATCCCATGACGTCGTAGACGACGCCGCCGTACCACGGTCCGATCGCGCCCCCGAGGCCATTGCCGACGTTGAGCGCGCCGTAGATCACGCCGAAGCGCCGACCGCCGAAGAGATCGGACGCCATGGCCGTGATGATCGGCCCGCGGGCGCCGAAGCCGAGCCCGAAGAGGAGCGCATAGGCGATCAGCCAGGTGGCGCGCGGATCGGTCTCGAGCACCAGCAAGGCCAGCGCGCCTCCGGCGGTGCATCCGAAGGAGACCGTCGCCGCCAGCTCGCCACCGAAGCGGTCCGCCGCCAGCCCGAAGCTGACGCGGCCGAGGATCGACATGAGCCCCATCACGCCGAAGACGGATGCCGCCAGCAGCGGCTCGAAGCCGCGGTCGATGGCAAATGCGACCTGGTGGGTGGTGACGGGGAAGACTGCCAGCGGTGTGAAGAGGTAGGCGAACCAGAGGGCCCAGAACGCGCGCGTTCCGAGCGCTCCGCGCAGCGTCGGGGTCCCACTCCGCTGCTCGGGTGTCCCCCGCCGTCCCGGCGTCTCACCCGATTCCCATGGTGCGGCTCGTTCATCGCGGCGCGGGAGTGGGTCGCGGGCTCCGAGCCAGACGACCGGCGCAAGCACAAGGAAGGCGGCCGCGCCCAGGACGGCGGTTGCGACGCGCCAGCCCATGGATGCGATGAGCCATTGAGCCACCGGGCCGGTCACGAACACCCCGAAACCCATCCCGGAAAACGCCACGCCGATCGCCCGACCGCGCCGTTCCGAGAACCAGCGCGAGATGAGCACGCCCATCGGCACGGGGCCGAGGCCGACGAGCCCCGCAGCGCCCAGCACGCCCGTGTAGAGGTAGAGCTCCCAGGGCGAGCGGACGGTCGAGCCCAGGAGCGACGCGGCCGACAGGAGCAGGGCCCCGGTGAGGATCACGCGCCGCGGCCCGAGCCGGTCGACCAGAATTCCCGTGACCGGCGCCAGCACACCCTGCACGACGGTCGACAGCGACAGAGCCCCTGCAGTCAGCCCACGAGACCATCGAAATTCCTCGACGAGGGGCACCAGGAACACCGAGAACGAGAAGTAGAGACCATTGGCGACCGCGAGCGTCAGCCACACGACGAAGACGATCGAGGCGCGCGATGCGGGCGGAATGACGGCGGAGCTCTAGATCGCTTCGACCGTCGCGCCGCCGGAGTCTACCCCGAGCACTCGCGCGGCGCCCCGGACCCCGGCCTTTCGCGCGGCATCCTCCATCGCCCGTGCGACGGCATCACCGAGCTCGCCGGCGACGACCGCGAGCAGCGACGGACCGGCGCCGCTGAGCACGCAGCCAAGCGCGCCGGCTGCCCGCGCAGCGGACGCGACCTGCGGCATCCAGGGGAAGAGCTTCAAGCGGTACGGCTGGTGCAAGCGGTCGTCGAGGGCCGCCGCGAGCGCCGCCGGCCGCGCAGCCTGGAGGCCCGCGAGCAGGAGCGCGACACGCTGGACGTTGAAGACGGCGTCCTCGTGTGGCACCGAGCGCGGCAGGAGCGCGCGCGCCTCGGCGGTGCTACTGGAGACCTCGGGAACCAGCACGACCCACCCGATGTTCCCCGGCACCGGCAGCGAGACGGCCGTGACTCCCTCCGGCGTGGCGCAAGAGACCGTCAAGCCGCCGAAGATCGCCGCGGCCACGTTGTCGGGATGACCCTCGGCGCTCGCCGCGAGACTCAGCAGAGCATCCTTCGACAGGGGAGCGCCGAGGAGCGCGTTGCCGGCGACGAGGCCGCCGACCCAGGCCGCCGCGCTCGAGCCGAGCCCACGCGCGGTCGGGATGCGGTTCACGCACGCGAGCGTGCAGCCCTTGAACACCCGCCCCGCTGCCTCATGGGCGAGCTTCACGCCGCGGGCGACCACGTTCCCGGCATCTCGGGCCAGACGCTCCGCACCCTCGCCCTGGATCTTCACGGTCACGTCCTCTCCTTCCTCGGCCCAGACCTCGTTGTGCAGGGTGAACGCGAGCCCGAGCGCGTCGAAGCCCGGGCCCAGGTTCGCGGAGGTGGCGGGAACGCGGACGTGAACGCGCACGCGGCTACAGCCGCTTGAGGAGCCAGTCCGGGGTGAGCGAAATCGCCCAGGCGTTCAGGACGACGTAGTAGTTCGTGAAGACGAGGACGCCGACAACGACGAGGACCACTCCCGCCGCGCGCTCGACCACGGGAATGAACCGCCGATACCGCTTGAAGAACGCGAGAAAGGGGCCGAGCGCCGCCGCCGAGATCAAGAACGGCAGCCCCAGACCGGCCGAATAGGCGACCAGGAGGCCGATCCCGCGCTGGACCGTCTCCGCCGTGCCGGCGAGCGAAAGAATAGCGCCGAGGATCGGACCCACGCAGGGGGTCCAGCCGATGGCGAACGTGATACCCACCGCGAACGAGCCCAGGTACCCGGCGGGCTTTTCCCTGAACTGCCACTGCTGTGTGCGGGCGAAGAACCCGATCTTCAGGAGTCCGACGATGTAGAGCCCGAAGATCACGATGAGCACCCCACCGATGCGCCGGATCCAGTCGCGGTAGTCGAGCAAGAACTGCCCGGCGGCGCTGAACGACGCGCCGAGCGCGACGAAGACGAGCGAGAAGCCCAGGACGAACGCGAGCGCATGGATCAGCACCCGCCGCCGCGCGACGGCCGAGAGATCCGTCGTGAGGTCGGCGACCGACATGCCGGTGATGAACGACACGTACGAAGGAAAGAGCGGCAGCACGCAGGGCGAGAGGAACGAGAAGAGCCCCGCGCTGAACGCGACCGCGACGCCGAGCGACTCACCCGTCACTGCGCGAGCATCCCCTCGACGAGCGCGTGAGCGGCGCGGTTGTCCCACGCGCGCGGGCCGAGCGCCAGCGCCGTGAGGTACCCGTGGCGGTCGATGAGGAAGCTCGCGGGCAGGCCGCGGACACCGTAGGTATTGGCGAGATCCATCTTCGCGTCGAGGGCCACCGGGAACGTGAGCCGGTGCTTGTCGAGGAACGGCTTCACGAGCGAAGCGTCGGTGTCGACGGACACCGCGAGGAGCACGAAGCCTCGCGCTCGATGTCGGGAATAGAGGCGCTCCATCGCCGGCATCTCTTCGCGGCAGGGCAGGCACCATGTGGCCCAGAAGTTGATCATGACCGCCTTCCCGCGCTGCTCCTTGAGCTTGAGCGTCTCGCCCCGCAGGAGCGCCACCGTGAAGTCCTCGGCTTGCTTGGGTCGGGACGGCCGGATGAGGTCGAGCTCGCGCGCCGCCTCGTCGAATCCACTCCCCTGCCCCACGCTCGCACTGCGCGTTGTTGCGCTGTCGGCGACCGCGGGGCTGGACGAGCTACCTCCGTCGGTCGAGGCCGCGGCCGGCTCGCGCGGCTCCGGCGACAATATGGCGAAGATTCCCACGCCGGCGACCCCGGCCGCGATGACCACGACCGCAGTCAGCATCAGCTTGCTGCGCATGTCCGTCTCCGGATCGCTACCATCGTCACGTCGAAACCCCAGAAAAGTATACCCCTACACGCGGTCGCCGATTTGCCCCCACATGGTCGCTTGCTATAGTAGGCGGACCTGGATGGCCCGCGCGAGTCCTCACCGACGAGCAGACCCCGTCGCGGAAACACGGTCCGCTGGCGGGCCGCCCGACGGCCACCGGTAGGAGGACGACATCATGGACGAGCGAGAGATCCACGGTCTCATCGCGGACGTTCGGGCCGGTCACCTGTCGCGCCGTGCGTTCACGCGGATCATGCTCGGGCTCGGGCTCACCGGGCCGCTGGTCGCCCAGATGCTCGACCTCGCCGGGGTCGACGCCCAGCCGCGGACGGACGGTTTCACCCCGACGCGGCGGGGCGGCGGCGGACAGCTCAAGGTGCTCTGGTGGCAGGCCCCGACGCTGCTCAACCCCCACTTCGCTAATGGCACGAAGGACCAAGACGGCTCGCGCATCTTCTACGAGCCCCTCGCCGCGTTCGATCCTGAAGGCAATTTGTTCCCCGTCCTCGCGCAGGAGATTCCGACCGTGGACAACGGGGGGCTCGCCCGGGACGGCAGATCGGTCACCTGGAAGCTCAAGCGCGGTGTCACCTGGCACGACGGAAAGCCTTTCACCGTCGACGATCTCGTCTTCAACTGGGAATACTCCGCCGATCCAGCGACGGCCGCTGTGACGATGGCTGCCTACCGTGACATCGAGCGGGTCGAGAAGCTCGACAGCCACACCGCGAAGCTCGTCTTCAAGAACCCCATGCCGTTCTGGTTCGACGCCTTCTGCGGTGCGCGCGGGATGATCGTCCCCAAGCATCTCTTCGATCCGTATCGGGGGGCCAAGTCGCGTGAGGCGCCGACGAACCTGAAGCCGGTCGGAACCGGCCCCTACCGGTTCGTGGACTTCAAGCCGGGCGATACCGTCAGGGGGGAGATCAACCCGAGCTATCACGTCCCCAATCGGCCGTTCTTCGACCAGATCGAGATGAAAGGCGGCGGCGATGCCGCGTCGGCGGCCCGCGCCGTGCTCCAGACAGGCGAGTTCGATTTCGCGTGGAACCTGCAGGTGGCGGACGAGATCCTCAAGCGCCTCGAGCAAGGCGGGAAAGGCCACGTGGACATGGCGACGGGCGGTTCCGTCGAGAGCATCAAGCTCAACAACACGGACCCCTGGAAAGAGGTCGATGGCGAGCGGTCGTCGGTCAAGACGACGCATCCCTTCCTCACGGATCCAGCAGTCCGGGCGGCGCTGAGCTTGCTCGTGGACCGCGGCGCGGTCCACGAAGAGATCTACGGCCGCCTCGGCCAGGCGACGGCGAACTACATCAACGGGCCGGCGCGTTTCCGATCGCGAAACACGCGCTGGGAGTTCAACGTCGACAAGGCGAACCAGGTCCTCGAGGCGGCGGGCTGGAAGCGAGCGCCCGACGGCGTCAGAGGCAAGGATGGCAAGCGGCTCAAGCTCGTCTACCAGACGTCGACCAACCCCGAGCGCCAGAAGACCCAGGCGATCGTGAAGCAGGCATGCGCGAAGGCGGGCATCGACGTCGAGCTGAAGTCGGTCATCTCGTCCGTGTTCTTTTCGTCCGATGTCGCCAACCCGGATACCCTCTCGAAGTTCTACGCGGACATCCAGATGTACACGAACGGCCCCGGCGCGCCCGACCCCCAGACCTTCATGGCCCAGTTCACGTCCTGGGAGGTCGCGTCGAAGGACAACAAGTGGCAGGGGCGCAACTACACTCGCTGGCGCAACGACGAATATGACCGCATCTGGAAGGCGGCGGAGAGCGAGATGGATCCGGTCAAGCGTGCCGCCCTGCTCGTCCGGTTGAACGATCTCGTGATCCAGAACGTCGTCGCCATCCCGATCCTTTGGCGTAACTTCGTCGCGGGAGTGTCGAACCGGCTCAAGTCGACCGACATCTCGGGGTGGGACTCGTACCTCTGGCGTCTCGCCTACTGGTACCGGCAGTCTTGACATTACGACGCGCGAAGCGATAGGAAGCCAACCACGCGGTCGTGCCGACCGACGAGGGAGGAGCAGTCACATGGAAGAGCGCGAGCTGAGAACGCTGATCGGCGCCGTCAAGGCGGGAACCTTGAGTCGCCGCCGCTTCGTTCAGATGATGGTCGGCCTGGGCCTCACTGCTCCCCTCGCAGCCCAGATGCTGGCGTCGGCGGGCGTGGCCCGGGCCGAGACGAAGTGGACGTTCAACCCCACCAAGCGCGGCGGCGGCGGCCTCGTCAAGACGCTCTGGTGGCAGGCCCCGACCTTGCTGAACCCGCACTTCGCGAACGGCACCAAGGACCAGGACGCCTGCCGGATCTTGTACGAGCCGCTCGGGGCCTACGACCCGGACGGCAACATCGTCCCGGTGCTCGCCGCGGAGGTGCCGGGCCTCCAGAACGGGCAGGTCGCGAAAGACGGGCTGTCCGTGACCTGGCGACTGAAGAAGAACGTCCAGTGGCACGACGGCAAGCCCTTCACGGCCGACGACGTGGTCTTCAACTGGGAGTACGTGATGGATCCGGCGACGTCCGCCGTCACGGTCGGTCAGTACCGCGACATCACCAGGATCGACAAGGTCGACAGTCACACCGTGAAGCTCGTCTTCAAGTCGCCGATGCCCTTCTGGGCGGCGGCCTTCTGCGGCCCGACGGGGATGATCATTCCGAAGCATCTCTTCCAGGCGTTCAAGGGCGACAAGTCGCGCGAGGCGCCGACCAACGTGAAGCCCGTGGGCACAGGGCCCTACCGGTTCGTGGACTTCAAGCCCGGCGACATCGTGCGGGGGGAGCTCAACCCGACCTATCACGTGCCCAACCGGCCGTTCTTCGACCAGATCGAGATGAAGGGTGGCGGCGACGCGCCCTCGGCGGCGCGCGCTGTGCTCCAGACCGGCGAGTTCGACTACGCCTGGAACATGCAGGTCGAGGACGAGCAGCTCAAGCGCTGGGAGCAAGGCGGCAAGGGCCGCGCCGACATCGTCTCCGGCGGCAACATCGAGCACATCCAGCTCAACACCACCGATCCGTGGACGGAGGTCGACGGCGAGAAGTCGTCCATCA
The DNA here is from genome assembly GCA_003220535.1 of Candidatus Rokuibacteriota bacterium. Lineage (GTDB taxonomy): Bacteria > Methylomirabilota > Methylomirabilia > Rokubacteriales > CSP1-6 > AR31. Next base: position 101,325 of record QHSU01000054.1, on the reverse strand, counting down.
AGACCAAGCATCCTGTGCTGAGCGATCCGGCGGTGCGCCAGGCGCTGAACGTCCTGGTCGACCGCGGCTCGATCCAGGAGGAGATCTATGGACGCACTGGCATCGCCACCGCCAACTTCCTCAACGCTCCGTCACGATTCGTCTCGAAGAACACGAAGTGGGTGTTCAACGTCGACAAGGCCAATCAGATCCTCGAGGCCGCGGGCTGGAAGCGCGGCGCCGACGGCATCCGCGCCAAGGACGGCAAGAAGCTGAAGTTCGTCTACCAGACCTCGGTCAACGCTCCGCGCCAGAAGACCCAGCAGATCGTCAAGCAGGCCTGCGCAAAGGCGGGGATCGACCTCGATCTGAAGGCCGTCACCGCGAGCGTCTACTTCTCGTCGGATCCGGCGAACCCGGACACCTACTCGCACTTCTACACCGACCTGCAGATGTTCACGACGACCATGACCCAGCCCGATCCCCAGCGGTTCATGGACCAGTTCACGTCTTGGGAAGTTTCCGCCAAGGACAACAAGTTCGCGCTGACGAACAAGACCCGCTGGCGCAACGAGGAGTACGACCGGACGTGGAAGGCGGCCGAGACCGAGATGGACCCGGTCAAGCGGGCGGCGCTTTTCGTGAAAATGAACGATCTCGTGATCCAGAACATCGTGGTCATTCCCGTGGTGTTCCGCCCGCGCGTCGCGGCGATCTCCAACCGGATGCGCGACGTCGTCCAGAGCGGGTGGGACGGCGACTTCTGGGCCCTCGCCTATTGGTCGAAGCAGACGTAGCGTCTGCGGAGGCGGGGGCCGGGTCCCAGACCCAGGTCCGAGGCCCGACCTCCCGGCCGCCTCGGGTGCCACAACACCATGTACAAGTACCTGCTCCGCCGCACGCTGATCTCGGTCCCGGTGCTCGCCGGGATCAGCGCCGTGCTGTTCACGATCCTGGCGCTGGCCCCGGGTGATCCCTTCGAGGAGCTGGCGACGAACCCCAACGTCCCGGCCGAGGTGCGCATGAACCTCCGCGCGAAGTTCGGCCTCGACGACCCTCTCCCCGTGCGCTACGCGCGCTGGGTGGTGTCGATGATGCGTGGGGACTGGGGCTTCTCGTTCGTCAGCCGCGTCAACGTGGACACCCTGATCCTGCAACGGCTGCCCGCGACGCTCGTCGTCCTCGGCTCGGCACTGCTCCTGGCGATCCTCATCGCCATTCCGATCGGCACCTATTCGGCGCTCCGCCCCTACTCGATCTTCGACCAGGTCGCCACGACGCTGGCGTTCATCGGGTTCTCGCTGCCGACGTTCTTCACCGGGCTCCTCTTCATCTTGTTGTTCAGCATCCATCTCGACTGGCTCCCGTTCATCTACCGGGCCGACATCAGCGCCACGGGGTGGCGGTGGTACTGGGAGCACGTCCGGCAGGCGATCATGCCAGTCGCGGTCCTGGGCCTCTTCCAGGCCGCCTCGATGACCCGCTTCATGCGTGCCTCCGTCCTCGACATCGTCCGCCTCGACTACGTAAACACCGCACGCGCGAAGGGGCTCTCCGAGGCGACGACCCTCGTCAAGCACGTCGTCCGGAACGCGCTGATCCCGGTCGTGACTCTCGTCGCGCTGCAGGTCCCGAACATCTTCGGCGGCGCCATCGTCACCGAGCAGATCTTTCGCGTGCCGGGGATCGGCTCGCTCCTGATCGCCTCGATCCTCGCCAACGACACGCCGGTGGTCATGGCGGTGACCTTCATCTTCTCGTGCCTCGTGGTGGTGTCGAATCTCGCCGCCGACCTGCTCTACGGCTGGCTCGACCCCCGGATCTCGTATCGATAATGGCCGCCAGAGTAGCGTCCGGGGCCGTCGCCGAGAAGTTCGTGGTCTCTGATGCAGCGCCGGGGACGTCTCTGTGGCGGGAGACGGGCCGACGCTTCCGCCGCCACCGCCTCGCCATGGTCGGGACCGTGATCCTCCTGGCGATGGTAATCGCGGTGCTGGCCGGCCCTCTGGTCTGGCGGTACCCGATCAACGAGATCGACTTCAAGGCCAAGCTCAAGGGGCCGTCGTGGAGCCACCCGCTCGGCACCGATGACCTCGGCCAGGACCTCCTGGCGCGCATGCTCTACGGCGGGCGGATCTCGCTCGCGGTCGGCGTCGCCGCCATGCTGATCGCGATCTCCATCGGGACCGCGATCGGCGCGACCTCCGGCTACGTGGGCGGCGGCGTGGACCACACGCTGATGCGCGTCACGGACATGTTCCTGTCGCTCCCGGGGCTACCCCTCCTGCTCTTGATCGTCTATCTCTTCCGCGACGCGCTCCGCCAAGCGCTCGGGCCGGAGGCCGGCGTCTTCATCCTGATCGTGGCGGTGATCGGCGGCTTGCGCTGGATGCCGGTCGCCCGCCTCGTCCGCGCCCAGTTCCTGTCGCTGCGCGAGAAGGAATTCGTGGAGTCGGCGCGCAGCCTGGGCGCTGCGCCAATCCGACAAGTGGTTCGCCACATCCTGCCCAACTCGATGGGCCCGGTCATCGTGGCCGGAACCATCGACGTCGCCGCGGCGATCATCGCCGAGTCCACGCTGTCCTTCCTCGGCCTCGGGTTTCCACCGGACATACCGACGTGGGGCCGCATTCTGTTCGACGCCAAGGACAACCTCGACTTTGCTCCGCACTGGGCCATCTTTCCGGGGACCGCGATCTTCTTGACGGTGCTCTCCATCAACTACATCGGCGACGGCCTCCGGGACGCGTTGGACCCGCGGAAAGTCCTCGGCAAGTGACGGCGCGTCACGAAGCGAAACACCAGATGTGACAGGGTGTTAGTCCGGACACTCTTGCAGGGAACATGACCGCAGGCTGCCGCTCGCCGTGGAGACGATTCGGGCAGTGCCGAGCTACGTCGAAGCCTGAGGCTAGGCCTGGATGTTCCGGTCGCCCAGGGCCTGCTTCACGGCCGTCTCCAGGTGATCGATCTGGAGCGGCTTTCGCAGCAGCGTGAAGCCCAACCGCTGACCGTGGCTGTCGAGCTCGGCCCCGGAGGCCGTCAGCATGATCACGCCCACGGCCGGGTCGCTGTTTCGGACGTTTTCGACCAGCTCCAGTCCCGAGCCCCCGGGCATGCTGTAGTCGGTGAGGACGAGATCGTAGCTCTTCTGTCTGAAGAGCGTGAGTCCCTCGGTTCCGCTGGACGCGACATCGGTCTCGCAACCCCAGACCGCCAGCAACTCGGACAGGAGCCCCTGGATATTTCGCTCGTCATCGACGACCAGAACGCGGGGCGGGTTGAGCACGACGTCATGACGGTACGGTGCGCAACGCGATGAGAGCAACAGCGAACATCGCCGCGAGAAATGCGGCATTTGTGCGCGGCACCGCCCGATGACCGCGTGACGACGCGCACATTGAGCCTTCTCGCGCGCTCGGCCACGAATTTTCTATCTTCACAAGGGGTCAGCGCCGCCGGATCGCGCCACACCGCGCGATTTTCGTTTTGTGGATTCGTGGGGATAAGTGGATAAGCGCGGCTACTGCGGGGCTTCGGAGATGCGCCGGTCGTTCGTCGGAGCGATCGTGCCGCGTGCGGTGATCGCTTCCAGGACGAGCTGAGCGACCTGCGGGCCGCTCGCTTCGGCGATGACGAGGCGAGCCCGCGCGAAGACGGTGAAGCCGTCGCCGCCCCGGACCAGATAGCTCGGCACGGCGACGGTGTAGGCGGCGGCGTCCGCGAGCGGTCTGTCGCCGACGGTCGCGCTCACGATCCGCTGTCCGATCGGCAGCCGTGAGTCGCGCACGAGCCGAACCCCGGAGAGCTGCAGAAAGCCACCGCCTTCCCGATCGGCCTGGGCCAGCCCGTGCTCGAGCGCCGCGCGGAGGTCGCGTCCGCGCATCTCGAGCTTCAATACCACATCGGCGAAGGGCAGGATCGTGTGGACGTCGCGCTTGGTCAGGGGTCCCGCCGACACGGTCCGGTTGGTGCGGATCGCGCCGCCGTTCACGAGGGCCACGTCGGCCTCGAGCCGCTCTCGGACGAGGTCGGCCACGAGGTTGCCGAGATTGGTTTCCTGGGTGCGGAGCTTGCTCGTGTGGGCTTCGAGCGGAACCGTCGTACGGCCAACGACCATGTCGAGCTCGCGGTCGAACCGCTTGGCGTACGCGCTGACCAGCTCCTCGACCGCGGGGTCGGAAGGAATTCGCCGGCTCACCTCGCGAAAGCGCCACGACCGCTCCACGAGTCGGCCCTCGCGCGTCAGCCACAGGTCTACCTGGACCAGGTAGCGCGCGTCGGATCCTCCCTTCGTGATCAACGTCCGGCCTTCCTCGGCCACCAGGGGATCGTGCTCCGGGGCGCGAGGTCTGTGCCGTCTCGGCGGTCGTGAGACCGAAGAACCCGACGCGGGCGCCCTCGAGGGTCAGCAGGACATCCGTCGACGCGCCGCCGAACGGCAGGCTCGAGCGCCGGTCGACGACGTTGGCCGAGAGCCAACGGAACTTCGACTCCTTCATGCGCTCGGCGAGCACCGATGGGCCGAAGTCGAACTCGTGGTTGCCGAAGGTCGCGAGATCGAGGCCGATCGCGTCGAGGGCCGCGATCATCTGCGCCCCCTGGAGGAACGTGGACTCGACGGACGGCGAGATCGTGTCGCCCGCGAGCACGAAGACCGTGTTCGGATTCTCCCGCTTGAGCTCCCGGACGAGCGTCGCCAACCGTGCCATGCCGCCCCGCCGGCCTCCGTCCACGGGCCCCAGCACGTAGTGATCGCTGATCTGCAGCAGCGTCAGCCGGACGAGATCGGCGTCCGCGGCCCGATCGCCCCGCGACGCGCACGCGGCGAGGAGGACCGCGACGACGACGAGCGCGATGCGCGTCCACCGACGCGTCATCCCGCGGTCGGGCGGAGGCTCGTCGAGCTTCGGGTCTTCCAGAAGCGGTCCGGACGCCGTGCAACGCGCTCGGCCAGGAGCCGCTCCGCCCGGTCCATGTCCCCGGCCCTGAAGCAAGCCTCGAGCAGCGTGTCGTGGAAGACGTCGCGCTGAGCGCGGCTGCCGCCCAGCTCGACGATACGGGGCGCCACGGGCTCGATGCGCTCGATCGCGCGCCGGTAGTCGCGCGCGGCGAACGCGTGGAGGCCCTCGATCAGCGGCACCAGGACATTGCCGCTGAGTCCGGTCCGGTCATGCGGGCTCCGCCCGCGCAGCATCCCCAGCTGCCGATCGGCGGTCGGCCAGTCGCCGCCGGCGGCCAGCGCCATGGCGAGATGGGCCGCGTGGAAGAGGAGCGCCGGGCGATCCAGGCGCCCGGCGGCGATTCGCGCGAACGGCGGCCAGCGCTCCGTCACGCCGAACCCGATGAGGTCGAGCCGCCAGAGGAGCGAGATCGAGTCGTGCAGGTCGCCGGGGATGGACGACGGCGCCCGCTCGAAGGCGCTCCGCCCGAGCCGCGAGGCTCGCTCGTAGTCGCCCCGGGCCAGGTGCATCAGCGCGAGGTGCCACAGCAGATGGTTCCTGAACCATCCCAGATGCGTGCACGGGTGGATTGCCGCGGGCAGGCGCGCGATCCCCGTGTCGAACGCCGCCATCTCGTAGAGCGCATGCGCGAGCGCGTGGACCGCCCAGGCGTCGCGCGGATTTTTCAGGTTGGCGGCGCGCGCCAGACGCACTGCCTCGTCGCAGCGGCCCGCCTGCTCGAGGGCGAAGGCATGCAGGCCGAGCATGAAGGAATCACCGGGTTGGTAACGATTCAGCGAGCCGGCGAGCGCCAGCATGGCCGGGAACTTCCCCTGCCAGAACCAGATGAAGTAGAGGCGCTGGAACATGACCAGGTCCCGCGGATACTCCGCCAGATGCTCCCGCATCGCGCGTTCGGCCTCGGGCACCTTGCCCTCGACCAGGAGCGCGAGGGCTTCGACGTGGCGCCGCTCGCGTTGGGTCTGGGGGCGCACGGCGGCACGCGCGACCTTCGCCGCCTCTTGCGCTTCGGCGAAGCGCTCCTCGAGAAAGAGGCAGACCGCCGCGCCGGCGTGGCCCAGAGCCAGTCCCGGGTCGTGGGCGTTCGCCGTGCGAAAGAGGTCGAGGGCCCGACCGTCCCACGAGAGGAGCCCTTCGACGGCCCGATCGTAGGCCTCGAGCGCCGCCGCCGTTCCGGTGCTCACCGGCAGGCCGTAGGCGTCGCGGCGCATGAGCGGCATGCTAGCAGATCGGTCGTGCGCCGGAGGCCTGGCCCCCGCGGGGCGCATGGCATTCGGGGGGGACGAGCGACGCGAGGAAGTCGAGGGCGCGGCGCTCGACCCACGACTCGAACCGCCAGGGCCAGAAGCCTTCGATGAAGCCGACGTGGCCGCCCTGGGGCAGGAATTCGGCTCTCACCGACGGCGGCAGCGTGGCCGGATCGGGGAGTGCTTCGGGCGGAACGATCGGATCGTCGAGCGCGTTGACGAGCAGGGTCGGTCGACGAATGCGCGAAAGGTACGGACGGCTCGACGCCCGGGTCCAATAGTCGCGCTCGTCGACGAAGCCGTAGAGCGGCGCCGTCACCGCGCGATCGTATTCGGCGAAGGTCCGGGCGCGCAGCGCCAGCGCCAGATCCACGACGCCATGCAACCCCGGATCGCGATCGGCTTTCAGGCGCACCTTGGCGCGCATCGTGCGGAGGAAGTTCGCCGCGTAGACCCGCCGGCAGAAGCCCCGATCGAGCGCGCGGGTGCACGGCGTGAGGTCGAACGGCACCGAGATCGCGACGGCTCCAACGAGCTCGGTGGGTACCCCGGCCTCACGCTCGCCCAGCCACTTGAGCAGCACGTTGCCGCCGAGCGACACGCCGACGGCGCCGAGACGCAGACCGGGCTCGCGAACGACGAGCATGCGGAGGACTTCGTCGAGGTCCTCGGTATAGCCGGAGTGATAGAACGGGCGCAGGAGGTTCAGCTCCCCGCTGCACGACCGGAAGTTCAGCGTGACGGCGCGCCAGCCGCGCGCGATCGCCTGGCGCATGAGGCCGACGGCGTAGTGCGACCGCGACGAGCCCTCGAGGCCGTGGAGGACCAGCAACAGGGGCGCCCGGGCTGGCGCGTCCGCCGCCCAGTCGAGGTCGACGAAATCACCATCCGAGGTGGCGACCCGCTCCCGCCGCCACCGAAGGCGGTCGCGGCGGAAGAGCGGGCCCCAGATCGTCTGCAGATGCGCGTTCCGGCACCACCAGGGCGGCCGGAACGCGGCAGATGCTATTCCTGACCCTGCAGGAGCAGCTTGACGACTTCGGGCACGATCTCCCGGGCGCGCCGATCGAGCTCCGTTTCGGTCAGGTTCGCGATCGGGTGCGGCATCATCAGGAACTTGTAGGTCGGCACTCCCCATTGCTCGGCCATGGCGCGGGCGGTCTTCTCGAAAACATCCGTCACGATCGAGGCCGAGGGCACCGCGTTCTTCTCCAGCAGGATTCCGTCGAGCACACTGCCCGACGAGCAGGACCCTCAGTCTCCGACGCCAGCGACGATGACGTCGCAGGTCTTGCGCACCTCCTGGATGATCTCCTCGTGCGCCGGGACCGAGGAGTTGTGCTTGCGGAACATGCGCGTCTCGGCGGCGCCATACTCCGTCTTGAGGATTTCGCCGATCCTTTGCAGGAGCTTGTCGGAGTTGAACTTCGTGTTCTCGATGAGCCCGATACGCTTGCCCATCAACGACCCCGGCCGATCCACGTACGCGATCGGCTGCGTGGTCGCCTCGACGGTGGGATCCAGAATTTCGATCATCGCCTGACCTCCTTGGTCGTGGCCTGCGAGGAACGCGCACCGCCCCAGCCCGGGATGAACGCCGAGAACGCCCCGGCCCGGCCGCCGGCGGCGACGACGAGGATGTCGTCGGGAGACGCGACGAGCGGTCGCAGCTTCGCGTCGTCACCCGGCTGGATCGCCCCGGGAATCCGATTGGTGCGCTTGAGGTGCTCGAGGGAATTCTGGGTGTGCTCGAACAAGAACTGCCTGATCTCTTTCTTGCCCCAGCCGCTGCCGGCGATCGTCCGCATGTGCTCGCCGGCGAGAGTGACGACGTACTGGGGTTGCCGACCGGCGCCGCCGGAGAGTCTCATCGAGTCGGCGAGCGTCGTCAGCACGCCCTCGGCGGTCCCCGAGAGCTGATTGTAGGACTGATGCGGCGATTCGGCGGCCATCACCGTGACGGTGCTCTGGCTCGGCTGAAACCCGCGCTCGACGTGCAGCGGCGTCCACGGGCTCTCGGCCTCGTTCTCCGCGATCACGTAGGAAAGCTTTCCGGGGTGGCCGAGCGTCCCCCGGTCGAGGAGCCCCGGCAGCGACCCGCAGACGTTTCGCATCACCAGACGCAACGCGCGCCCGATCGTGAGGTTGGCGCGCCAGCCCGGTCCGAAGAGGTTGTCGCCCGCGTTGATCTCGAGCTCTTTCGCGATCGGTCCGTTGACGATCATGAGGACTGCGGCGCCGCCGGTCGAGGTGCCGGGCCCGTGGTAGCTCCAGGCCGGGTCGCCGATGCCTTCCACCGCCGCCACCACCACCGGCATGTACTCGGACTTGCATCCCGCCATGACCGCATTGACCGCGACCTTCTCGGCCGTGACCGATACCGACCGATGGGTGATGAAGGCGATCTGGTGCTTCGGATCGAGACGAGCCGCCTCGAGCATCGCGCTCACCCGCTCGGGCGTGGGCGGGACGACCGGGAGGCCGTCGGTCCAGCCTTGTTGGAAGCAGAACTCGATCGCGTCGGAGACATCCTGGACCCGGTACCGCTTGGACGTGAGCGCGACCGCCATCAGCGCCTCCTTCGAGCTATCTCAGACCTGCTCGCCACCGCCGCCAGGCAGTATACCGCCCCGCGTCGCTCACCGTCCGACGCCCGCCGATCGCGGGGAACGCCGCCCGACGAGCCCGACGAGCGCGGCGATGCCGACGGCGAGCCCCGCCACCAGGACCGACTCGGTGAACGCCCCGAGGAACCCCACGCTCGCGGTGCGGGCGGCGACGATCGCGCCCAGCCCCATGACACCCGCGACGACCCCGAGCGTGCGGGCCAGGAACGTCAAGCCGCCCGCCGCCCCCTGCTGGCCCGGGGGAAACGCCGCCATGATGGTCGCCATGTTGGGGACCTCGAAAAATCCGAGCCCGAACCCGGCGGCGAAAAGGGCGAGCGCCACCCAGCCGAGTGGCGTCACCCCGTCGACGAGGCCAAGGAGAATGAGCCCGACGCCCTCGATCAGGAGCCCCGCCAGCGCGGGCGCGCGCGAACCGACGCGGTCGGCGAGGCGGCCGGCGAGCGGGGCCGCGATCGCCGTGCCGAGCGGCGTCAGGATGAAGAGCATGCCGCCCACGGAGGCACCGAGCCCGCGCGCGTCGACGAGGTAGAACGGCACCAGCAGCCAGATCGCGAAGATCGCGCCTCGGGCCACGAAGGAGAGCGCGCTCGCGCGCAGCACCGGGCCGCGCACGATGTCCGCGAGGGGGACGGGGCGGCGATCGCTCGGGACCGAGGTGGGCCCAACCGCCGCCGCCCAGACCAGGACGCCGAGGGCGAGCGGCACGCGGACGTGGAAGACCGCTCGCCATCCGAAGCGCTCGACGAGCATGCCGGCCGGAAGCGACCCCAGGGCACCGATGCCCATCGCCCCGTTCAGGAAGCCGAGTCGTCGGCCGCGCACGCTGGCCTGGGCCCCGGCGGTCGCAAGCGCGGGCGCGGTGCCGTAGACGAGACCGCCCGCGACGCCCTGCACGACGCGCGCGACGAGCAGCCGGCCGAAGCCGCCGGCCGTGCCGCCCATCACGAACGCGATCACGCTCAGGCCGACACCCGTCCGGAACACCACGACGTGGCCGAGGCGGTCGGCGGCGGCACCGCCGGCGAACGACGTGATCGCATACGTCAGCACGTAGCAGACGATGACCCAACGCACCCGCTCGGGCGGGGCCGCGAACGCCGTCGCGATCGCGGGGAATGCGATGTTCATCATGGAATCGAGCGACACCAGGAGCGCGCCCGCCGCGGCGATCCAGAGGGACATCGCCGTATGATGGCACGACATGCCCGATCCGATCGGTTGGGTGGTCCTGGTCTTCGGCGCGCTCGTGGCCTCGGTCGTCGGTGGCGTCGCCGGGTTCGGCGCCGGAATCATCATGCTGCCGCTCGTCGCGTGGGCGGTCGGCGTCCGCTCGGCGGTGCCGGTACTCACGGTGACGATGTTGCTCGGAAACCTCTCGCGGATCTGGTGGAGTCGCGGCGAGGTCGATCGCGCGGTTGTCATCCGATTCGCGCTCGGCGCCGTGCCGGCCACCGTGCTCGGCGCCGCGATCTACGCCGGCACCCCGGCCGAGTTGCTCGGTCGGTTCGTCGGCGTCTTCCTCGTCGCCTCGGTGCCGCTGCGCCGGCTGCTGGCCACGGATCTCTTCCGCATGCGCCTCCGCCACTTCCCCGCCCTCGGCGCATTCACCGGTCTCCTGTCAGGGCTCGTGGTCACCACCGGGCCGCTGAACACACCCTTCTTCCTCGCCTACGGTCTCCGCCGCAACGCGTACATCGGCACCGAGGCGGTGTGCGCCCTGGTGATGCACATCGCGCGCGGGGCCACGCTCACGCGCTACGCGCTCGTGACGGGCGAGACGCTGGCGGTCGGCGTCGTGCTCGGGAGCACGATGTTCGCGGGCGCGTGGGCGGGACGTCGCCTGCTCGATCGGATGAGCGATCGCGTCTTTCTGACGATCATCGAGGCGCTGCTCGTCCTCATGGGCTTGCAGTTCTTTCTCTTTCCGCGGTAAAACCGTCCCTCGTGGACATCGCGCTCGGCACGACGGCGGAGGTCAGCGGGACGGTCGACGCCGACCGGACGGCGCACGCCATGGGCAATCGCGGGGTGCACGTCTTCGCCACGCCGTTCGTCATCGGCATGCTCGAAGACGCGGCGGGCGCGGTCCTCAAGCCCCACCTGGCCCCGGGCGCCGGATCGGTCGGCACCATGGTCGAGATGAAGCACCTCGCCGCGACACCGGTCGGCATGAAGGTGCGCGCGAAAGCGACGCTCCTCGAGACGGACGGCAAGCGCTATCTCTTCTCGGTCGAAGCATGGGACGAGAAGGACAAGATCGCCGAGGGACGCCACGAGCGGTTCGTCGTGCCCGACATGGAGAAGTTCCTGGCGCGCGCCCTGAAGAAAGCCGGCGGTTGATTCGATGACGGTCCAGATCAACAAGGCCATGATCGGCAAGGAGTACCCGCCGTACGCCGTGACGGTCGAGCGCGGCAAGATCAAAGAGTTCGCCAGGGCGATCGGCGACCTCAATCCGTTCTATCTCGACGACCGGGTGGGGGCGGCCTCCGAGTGGGGCGACCTCATCGCGCCGCCGACGTTCGCGGTGACGTTCCGTGACGAGACGGCCGATACCGCGGCATTCCTGCGCGACCTGGGCACGGACATCTCGCGCATCCTGCACGGCGAGCACGAGTTCGAGCTCTTCCGGCCCCTCCGGCCGGGTGAGACCTACCTGTGCCGCGCCCGGATCGTCGACATCTACGAGAAGGCGGGGCGGACCGGCCCGATGGCTTTCGTCGTCCGCGAGACCGCGATCACCGACCGCACGAACGAGATCGTCGCCACGATGCGCCACATCACGATCGTCCGCCTGTGACCTCGTCGATCGCATGACGTACGCGAAGGTTTACTTCGACGACGTCACGGTCGGCGACGAGCTTCCGCCGCTCGTCAAAGGGCCGATCCAGCAGATCCAGCTCACGCGCTACGCGGGCGCCTCCGGCGATTTCAACCCGATCCACCAGGACGACGAGTTCGCCCGCGCCGCCGGAATGGGTGGGGTCTTCGCCCACGGCATGCTCTCGATGGGCTTCGTGGCCCAGGCGGTGACCGACTGGGCCGGCGCCGGAACCGTCCGCAAGCTCGGCGTCCGCTTCGCGGCGCTCGTCCGGCTCAAGGACGTCGTGACCTGCCGGGGTCGCGTCCTCGCCAAGTCGTCCAAGGGCGAGGCGAACCTCGTCGAGCTCGAGGTGTGGGCGGAGAACCAGAAGGCCGAGAAGGTCGTCACCGGCCGGGCCACGGTCGGTCTGCCCGCGCGCGCCTAGCCTCCCGGCATCTCCCCACGCGCAGCCACCCAGTCCCGGAGCGCCTCGCGCGTCGACTGGAACGCGAGCGTGTCCCAGGGAATCCGCGCCGGGGCGACCCACTCGAGCGCGTCGTTCTCGTCGCACGTGGTGAGCGTGCCGCCGGTCACGTGAGCGGTGTAGACGATGATCACGGGTGCCGCCGGGTACGTGTAGACGTTGAGCAGCCCGGTCAGGTCCACTTTCAGGCCGGTCTCCTCGAAGGTCTCGCGCACGGCGGCGTCGGTCACGGTCTCGCCAAAGTCGACGAAGCCGCCGGGAAACGTCCAGAGGCCGCGCCCGGGATTGATCAAGCGACGGGTCAGGAGGACCGCGCCGTCCAGCTCCGGGATGGTCGCGGCGACGACTTTCGGGTTCAGGTAGAACACGAACCGGCAGCGCGAGCACACTTTCTGCTCACGATGATCGGGCGGCACCGCCTCGACCGCGAGCGATGCGCCGCAGAGCGGGCAGAAGTGGATCGTGGAGGGCGCGAGGAACGGAGGCGGCTCGGGATCAGTCACTTCCCAGAGTCTAAACCAGCTATTCTGGACGTCACAATGCCGGACGATCGACGGGGCCCTCTGGTGATCGGCGCGCTGGCGGTCGCCGCGGGCGCGGTGGTCTTCCTGGCCGCGGGCAACGTGCTCCCCGTGCCCGACAAGACATTCGGCGCGCCGCGCCGACTGGCCGCGATGCTGGGGCTCGGCTTCTTCTTCGGCGGCAGCTACATCGTCTCGCTCGTGCTGCCCACACCCTGGATGGGGCGCTTGCTCGGCGCGGCGACCATTCTGACGTTCGTCACCATGGGCGCCCTCCTCATGACGTGGCAGGCGCTCACGGCGGGCTCCTTCGTCCTCTCGCTCGACGCGCCGCGCCTCATCGCGGGCGCGTTCTTCTGGATGTTCGCGCTCGTCATGGACCCCGTCGCGCTCATCGCCTGGGTCGTGGCGCTTCGCGTGCTCTTGCGCCGGCCGTCGCCTTGACACTCCGCGCGGGCCGGTGCTACAACCCGACCGTCACGCCGAGGTGTCTTCTCTGACCAGGAGGTCTCGCATGCCACGTCTCGCCCTCACGATCGTCGTCGCCGCGCTCACGCTCGTGCTCGGCGGAGAGCCGGCCACCGTCCGCGGCCAGGCCCTCTCCGGCGAATACAAGATCGGCGTCCTCGAACCGCTCACGGGGCCGCTCGCCTTCGAGGGCAAGCGTCACCTCGAAGGGCTCGAGATCGTGCGCGACCTCATCAACGAGCGGGGCGGCGTCATGGGCAAGCGGCTCGCGTTCAGCGTCGCCGACGCCACCGACCCCACGGCGGCAGCGAGCGAGGCGAACCGGCTCATCACGCGCGAGGGCGTCAAGATCATCACCGGCACGTTCTCCTCCCGGCTCTGCGGGGCGGCGAGCGAGGTGGCGGCGCGCCACAACGTCATCTACTGGGAGTCCTCGTGCGTCGACCCGCGATTCAACAAGCGCGGCCTCCAGCACGTCTATCGCACCGAGATCGACGCCACCGGATTCGGCTGGTACAACGTCGAGTTCATCGCCAAGCACCTCGCACCCCGCCTCAACCTCAAGCCCAATCAGCTCAAGATCGCCTTCCTGTCCGAGGATTCCTCCTATGGCCAGGGCGTGACGGAGTCCGCCCGGCAGCGGGCCAAGGCGGAGTTCGGGATGCAGGAGGTGACGCTGGAGTACTACAACTGGCAGACGCTCAACGACATGACGCCGACGATCTTGAAAATGAAGCAGCTCAATCCCGACGTGGTCCACCACATCGGGTTCGGCAACGACGCGGTCCTCTTCTGGCGTCAGTCCAAGGAGCAGAACTTCCTGTTCAAGGCGCTCGTCCACGCGGGCGCCACCGGCTACGGCGGCGCGGACTTCGGCAAGGCGCTCGGCAACGACGCCAACGGCGTGTTCGCGCTGCTGGAGCCCGGTCCTGGCTTCCGCCTCGAGTCCCTCCGCCCCGAGGGGCAGCAGATCGAGCGCGCCTTCCGCGACGCGGTGCAGAAGCGGACCGGCTCCTACCCCTTCGGCGGCCACCAGCTCGCCGGCAGCGGCCTCTGGCTGCTCAAGCTCGTCCTCGACCGGGCGCAGTCCGACGCCCCCGAGAAGTTCCGCGCGGCGGTCATGGCGCTCGATCTTCCCGTGGGCTCCGTGATCAACGGCTGGGGCGTGAAGTTCTCCGAGCTCGGCCAGAACGCCAACGAGCGCGTCCAGCACTATATGCTGCAATGGCAGAACGGTCAGCTCGTGACCGTGTGGCCGGAAGAGTTCACGACACTCCGCGCGAAATGGATCCCGCTCGGCCCCTGGGACCAGCGCAAATAGACGTTCTCGCTCAGCTCGCGGTCGCGACGGTCCTCCTCGGGGGGATCTATGCGCTGGTCTCGGTGGGCCTCACCCTGATCTTCGGCATCATGCGCGTGGTCAACTTCGCCCACGGCGAGTTCCTGATGCTCGGCATGTACCTCGCCTTCTGGGCGTTCTCGCTCTGGGCGCTCGACCCCTACTTCGTCCTCTTCGTCTCGATCCCCGTCTTCTTCGTCGTGGGTCTCGTAACCTACGCCCTGGTCATGCGCGGGGTGATCCACGCGTCGCACAACGTCCAGATCTTCACCACGGTGGGGCTCTCGACGGTGCTCCAGAACGTGGCGCTGGTGGCGTGGTCCGGCGACTTCCGGTTCGTCCGCCCCTGGCACCTCTCGACCGTGCTCCGGGCGGGCGGCACCATCTTCAACCTGACGCAGGTGGTCGCGTTCCTGATCGCGGTGGCGCTGACCGCCGCACTCGTGGCCTTCATGCGGTGGACACACGCCGGCCGCGTGATGCGCGCCACCGCCCAGGACCGCGACGCCGCGACCTTGATGGGGATCGACACGGATCGGGTGTACCGCCTCAGCTTCGCCATCGGCATCGCCGCCGTCGGCTCGGCGGGAGTGCTGGTCGCGCCCCTCTACTCAGTCTACCCGACCGCGGGGCTCCAGTTCGTGCTGCTCTCCTACGTGGTCGTTGTCCTGGGCGGCCTCGGCGACATGCTGGGGGCGATGCTCGGCAGCCTCATCGTGGCGGCCGTGGAGGTGGCGGGCTCGTATCTGTTCGGGGCGGCCTGGAAAGAGATCTTCTACTTCCTCCTCTTCATCCTGGTCCTCGTCTTCCGCCCGGCCGGTCTCTTCGGTCAACGCGGCGCCGAGACCCTCGGCGTCTAGGATGGACTCCCTCCTGCGCTCCCGCGGCGGTGCGCTCGTCGTCTTCGGGCTGGCCGCCGTCACGCCGCTGGTCGTCCGCGACGCCTACTTCCTCGACAGCCTCGTGCTGATTCTCCTGTGGGGCGCGCTCTCCGCCGCCTGGAACGTCGCGGGTGGCTACGCCGGCCAGGTCTCGATCGGGCACGCCTCGTTCTTCGGCATCGGCGCCTACGCGGCGGCGCTGATGGTGACGCGATTCGGCCGGGGCCCGTGGCTCGGGATGCTCGTCGGCGTCGTGATCTCGATCGGGGCGGGGTTCGTCATCGGCTTTCTGTCCAACCGGCTCAAGGGGCCGTACTTCGCGCTGTCCACCATCGCGTTCTCCCAGGTGCTGCTCATCGGCGTCAGCCGCTGGCGCGGCTTCACGGCCGGCGGCGAGGGTATCCCCGTTCCCTTCCGTCCGGGCTTCGCGACGCTGGGCCTCGGCCATGCGGGCTGGGTGTACATGGCGCTGGCAGCGGCCCTCCTCTGCTACGCCGTCGAGGTCTATCTGGAGCGGTCGCGGGTGGGCTACCAGCTGGCCGGAGTCCGGGAGGACGAGGACGCGGCGGAGGCGCTCGGGATCCCCACCCGCCGACTCAAGGTCTTCGCGGTGACGCTGAGCGCGGCCCTCACCTCCATCTGCGGCTCCCTCTGGGCGCAGTACATCGGCTTCGTCGATCCGACGTACGTCTTCTCCGTCGATCTCTCCGTCCGCTTCGCCCTCAACGCCATCATCGGCGGTATGGGCACAGCGCTCGGGCCCTACCTCGGCTCGATCCTGATCACGTCACTGGAGACCTACTTGCGCGCGACGTTCTCGGGCGTGAAGACCGGCTTCGCCGGCATCTACCTGATCATCTACGGCACCGCCCTGATCCTCGTCGTCCGCTTCGTGCCCGACGGCCTCGCAGGCATCGCGGCGCGGCTTCGCACGCGGAGAGCCCACGCGTGAGCGAGGGTGCGACGATCCTGGCACTCGAGCGCGTGACGAAGCGCTTCGGCGGGCTCACCGCCGTGGCCGACGTGAGCTTCACGGTTCCGGCCGGCGAGCTCCTCGGGATCATCGGGCCCAACGGCGCCGGCAAGACGACGCTCTTCAACGTGATCTCCGGCTATTACCGGCCCGAAGGTGGACGCGTGGTCTTCCACGGCCACGACGTGACCGGTCAGCCGCCTCACGCGATCTGCCGGCTCGGCCTGACGCGCACCTTCCAGCTGGTGAAGCCGTTCGGGAATCTCTCCGTCACCGACAACGTCATGATCGGTGCGCTCACGCGGCTTGCCTCGGTCCGCGCCGCGCGGGTGGAGGCCCAGCGCGTCGTCGAGACGTGCGGGCTCGGCGCGCACGCCGACACGCGCGCGCGCGCGCTGCCCATCGGCTTGCGCAAGCGGCTCGAGGTGGCCCGCGCCCTGGCCACGGGCCCCCGGCTCCTCCTGCTCGACGAGGTGATGTCGGGACTCAACCCCACGGAGCTCGCCGCGATGGTCGAGCTGATCCGGCGCCTGCACGCCGAGGGCCTCACCGTGATCGTGATCGAGCACATCATGGCGGCGATGATGCGTCTGGCCCGGCGAATCGTCGTGCTCCACCACGGCGAGACCATCGCCGAGGGGCCCCCGGCGGCGATCGGGCAGGACCGGCGCGTCGTGGACGCGTACCTCGGCGAGGAGTTCGTGCTTGCTCAGGCTTGAGGGAATCGATGCCTTCTACGGCGATCTACAGGCGCTCGGCGACGTCTCCTTCGAGGTGCGCGAGAACGAGATCGTCGCGCTGGTCGGCGCCAACGCCGCCGGCAAGTCCACCACGCTCCGGGTGATCTCCGGCCTGGTGACCCCTCGACGCGGCCGCGTGATGCTGGGCGACGACGACCTCACGGCCATCCCCGCCCACGCCCGCGTCAACCGCGGCATCGTCCAGGTGCCCGAAGGGCGCCGCCTCTTTCCGTTCATGACGGTCGGCGAGAACCTTGCGCTCGGGGCCCACAGCGGTCGGGCCCGCATCGAGCGCGAGCGTACGATCGCCCACGTGTACGCCCTCTTTCCCGTGCTGGCCGAGCGCCGCACGCAGCTCGCGGGATCGCTGTCGGGCGGCGAGCAGCAGATGTGCGCGATCGGCCGGGCCCTCATGGCGCGGCCGCGGGTGTTGATGCTGGACGAGCCCACGCTCGGCCTGGCGCCCGTGCTCGTCGCGAAGATCTTCGAGACGGTCCGCACGATCAACGGCCAGGGTGTCACCGTGCTGCTGGTCGAGCAGAACGTCCGCCAGGCCCTCACGCTGGCCCACCGCGCCTGCGTGCTGGAGAGCGGACGGCTGGTACTCGAAGGCCCCGCACGCGACCTGCTCGGTGACGAGCGCCTCAAGCGCGCCTATTTAGGCCTTTAGCGGTCACTCCCGGAGGGAGAGGATGAGGATCGACAAGAAGCGCCTGGAGCTGTCGATCGAGGAGCTGGGAAGGATCGGGCAGACGCCGCGCGGAGGGCTGACCCGCCTGGCGCTCACCGACGAAGACAAGCGTGGCCGCGACTGGATGGTCGCGCGGATGCGTGAAGCGGGGCTCTCGGTGACGGTCGATCAGATGGGCAACATCTTCGGCGAGCGTGCCGGCGCAGCACCGCTCCCACCCGTGATGATGGGCTCCCACGTGGACTCGGTGCCGACCGGCGGCCGCTACGACGGACAGCTCGGTGTCCTCTGCGGACTCGAGGTGATCCGGGCGCTCGACGACCAGAAGATCCGGACGCGTCATCCCGTCACCCTGGCGATCTTCACCAACGAGGAGGGCGCGCGCTTCCAGCCGGCGATGATCGCCAGCGGGGTCATGGCGGGCAAGATCGCGCTCGAGGACGCTTATAACGCCCGGGACAAGGATGGGATCCGTCTCGTCGACGAGCTCGAGCGGATCGGCTATCTGGGCGCCGAGCCCTGCGTCGCGCGGCCGTTCCGCGCCTACCTCGAGCTCCACATCGAGCAGGGACCCTTCCTGGAGGAAGAAGGGCTCTCGGTAGGCGTGGTCGAAGGCATCGTGGCCATCGCCTGGTCGCGTCTCACGATCCACGGCGTCCAGGATCATGCCGGGCCGACGCCGATGCGCATCCGCCGCGACGCCCTCGTCGCCGCCGCCGAGGTGATCGGCGGCGTCCGTCAGATCGCCCGCGAGATCGGGGGCGACCTGGTCACGACGGTCGGCAATCTCGTCGTGGCGCCGAACATCGTCAACGCGATTCCCGGCCGGGTGACGCTCTCGATCGACATGCGCGATCCTCTCGACGCGACGCTCGACCGGGCACGAGCCAGGCTGGAGTCGATCGTTCGCGAGGCCTGCGAGCAGGAGGGCGTGCGGTACGAGCTCGAGCACTACTGGCGGGTCCCGTACACACCGTTCGACCGCGACGTCGTCGACACCGTCGAGCGGGCCGCGCGGGCCGCCGGCGCGCGCTACCGCCGCATCCGCTCGGGGGCGGGCCACGACGCCCAGTACATGGCCGCGATCGGGCCGGCCGGTATGGTCTTCGTGCCGTCGCGCGAGGGCCGGAGCCACTGCGAGGAGGAGTTCACGCCGATCGCCGACATCGAGTACGGCGCACACACCTTGCTGCTGGCGGCGCTCGACCTGGCAGGGCGTGCCTGAGGCTCCTCGATTCGCCTCGCCTACTCCGCGGGTGGGAGCGCGTCGCCGACCACGTAGGGCGCCAGACGCGGCGGGCCGTGGCGTACGCGCAGGCGCGCCACGACCGGCAGGTGGTCGGAGGCGACGCGCGCCAGTCGGCTCCGGTGCACGCTGAACTCCTCGCCCTCGAGCTCGGCGTCCCAGTAGATGCGGTCCAGCGCGAAGAGCGGAAACATCGCCGGGTGAGTCCGCCGCCGCCGCATCGGGGACGAGAACTCGCGCCGGAGCCCGCGCGTCACCGGGCCGCGGTGCCATTCGTTGAAGTCTCCCAGGAGCACGCGCGGCCCGGCGAGGCGCTCGGAGGCCCGGATGAAGACGCCGAGCAGCTGGAGCTGCTCGCGCCGCTCGCGCAGGGCCAGGCCGAAGTGGCAGTTGAACACGTGGAGCGGCAAGCCGTCGATGTCGAGGTCCACCCGCAAGCAACCCCGCGGCTCGCGCGCGCCACGGCTCAGGTCACACCGGCCCGCTCCCAGGACGGGGACGCGGCTGAGGACGACGTTGCCGTAAGTCCCCGCTCCGTGCGGCCGGGTCTCGCCCATGACGACCTCCGCCATGGCCAGCCGCGACGCGAGGTAGGCGGCCTGATCGGCGTGGGGCACCCCCTCTTCGCGGATCACCTCTTGCAGGCCGACGACGTCGGGTGACAGCTCGGCGATGACCTCGGCGATGCGGTCGAGGTCGCGTCGGCGGTCGAGGCCGACCCCGCGGTGGATGTTGTAGCTGACCACGGTGAGGTGTCTCACGCCGCCTCCGTCTGATAGCGCACGAAGTGAGGATAGAGCTCGATCGGGTGCGTGATCGGCGACGGGACGACGACGCCCGCCGGGTAGATCAGGAACGTCTGCAGCTCGTCGGGGGAGGCGCCGGCGTGGGCGCCGGCCTCGGGGATGAACGACACGTTGCCCTGCGGCGCGTCGATCCCGTAGATCACGAGGTCGCCCGCCGACGGCATCGCCATGAGGTCGCGGATCCCCTCCACGACCCGGCCGATGTCGGGCCGTCCGGCGAAGGGCCCCGCGTGGAGCTCGTCGAGACCGTACCGCCGGCCCCGCCAGAAGCAGAGCGGACCCGACGCGGAGCGTACGAGGACGGTGCCGATGCCGCGGGCGCTGGAGATCCGCGTCGCCAGCTCCGGGAACCGTTTTTCGATCTGCTCGAGCGTCAACGGCTCGGGCGACTCGACGAAGTAGACGAACGCGTTGGCTCCAGCCGAGACGACGCGGATGCCGGCCTGCTCGCGCACCTCGCGCGTGCCTCCGAGGACCCAGGGAAAGTCGTGCTCGAGGTAGTTCACGAACCGCTGGAAGAAGCCGGGGCAGCGCTGAGCGCGATACGCCAGGAGGCCGCCGGCGAGCCGGCCCGCTGCGTGCTGCGGCGCCACCGTCTCACCAGTCCCGGTCGGATCGAAGAAATCGTCGAAGAGCACCCGCTCGATCGGCTTGCCGCCGGACAGTCGGGGGTACGGGATGCACGCGGCCTGCCCGTGATCCGACAGCACATAGAGATCGTAGCGATGCTCCGGCACGCGCCGCAGGACCCGCCACAGGCGGCGGATCGACGCGTCGACGCGACGGAGCGCGCGCAGCGCGTGTCGGTGGCGCGGGCCCCACACGTGGGCGGCGACGTCGTAGTCGAGATAGTTGACGTAGACGGCCGGCACACCGGCGTAGAGGTCGTGCGCGACCGCGAGCGTGAACAGCTCGCGCAGCCAGAGCGAGATCCCGAGCTTGATCGCGAGCCATTTCCAGCCGCCGGTCGAGACGGACAACGGATCGGCGACCACCCTGAGCGCCGCCCGGCCGAGCTCGATCAGGGACGCCAGGGTACCCTTCACCACCACCCACGCGAGCACGACCGCCTTGGAGACCGCGCGGAGCAAGCCCGCTCCGGTGGGTCGCTTGATCATCGCGAAGGTCAGCAGGTTGCTGGCGGCGCCGCCGGTGAAGACGCAGCCGTACGTGCCTCCGCCGCTCACGATGCCCCGGCGCCCGGCCGTCTGGGCCGCCTCGACGTGGGCCGCATCGCCGCCCCGCGGGAAGTACACGTCGGCCTTGCGGCGCTTGTCATAGTAGTGGAAGCCCGGAATGTCCGGCCGCACGCCGTACATCGCGGCCATCTGGAACGCCGGCGTCGAGGTCGGGAGCCCGACGCTCATCGGCGCCATCCGAAAGCCGCGCTGGCGGAGCAGCCGCGCGAGGAACGGCGCCTGCCCTTGGGCCAGCGCCTCCTCGAGGACGGCGCGCGAGAGCCCGTCGATCTGGACGATCAGCAATCGACGCCGGCCGGGCACGGGTGGCGGGCCGAGCCGGAGCCGACGGACCAGACGATCGAGGGCGCGCTGCAGACCGAGCACCAGGTCGTCGAGAGGCATGCGCCCCTATTGTAGTATCTGATCGCCCATGGACCACCCCGTCGTCGCCGCCGTGCGCGAGTTCGTGGACGTGGAGGTTCGCCCGGTCGCCGCGGGACTCGAGCACGCCGACGCGTACCCGCACGCACTCGTGGCCCGCCTGCGTGAGCTCGGCCTGTTCGGCGCGTTGGTCCCGGCGGCCTACGGCGGCCTCGGCCTCGACGTGACCACGTATGCGCGCGTCATCGAGGAGCTCTGCCGCGGCTGGATGTCGCTCGCCGGCGTGCTCAACAGCCACACGATGGCGGCCCTGATCGTGCTGAACCACGGGACCGACGAGCAACGGGGCCGCCTCCTTCCCCGCTTCGCGTGCGGCCAGGCGCGGGGCGGGCTCGCCCTGACCGAGCCGCACGCCGGCACCGACGTCCAGGCGATCCGCACGCTCGCGACACGGCGCGGCGACGAATACGTCATCACCGGCACCAAGATGTTCATCACGAACGGGCGCGAGGGGAACACGCTGGCGCTCCTGGCGCTCACGGACCTTCGGGCCGAGCCCCGCCACCGCGGGATGTCCTGCTTCATCGTCGAAAAGGGGCACCCCGGGTTCCGCGTGGTGAAGTCCGTCGCCAAGCTCGGCTACAAGGGCGTGGACACCGCCGAGCTCGTCTTCGACGAGTGCGTCGTCCCGGCGGGCAACCTCGTGGGCGGCGTCGAAGGGCGCGGCTTCCGGCAGGTGATGAGCGGGCTCGAGGCGGGACGGATCAACATCGCGGCGCGCGCCGTCGGCGTCGCCCAGGCCGCGCTCGACGACACGCTCGACCATCTCGCACGGACCGGCGGCGACCTGCCGATCGTGGTCGCCGACATGGCGACGAAGCTCTCGGCGGCCCGCGCGCTGACCTACTGGGCCGCAGCGATGAAGGACGGCGGCGAGCGGTGCGATCTCGAGGCGGGGATGGCGAAGCTCTTCGCCTCCGAGACCGCGCAGGCGATCGCCGTCGAGGCGGTGCGGCTGCACGGCGACGCGGGCACGCTCGCGGCCCTGAACGTCGAGCGCTACTACCGCGACGCGCCGCTCATGATCATCGGCGAGGGGACGAACGAGATCCAGCGGACGATCATCGCTCGGAACCTCGTGGACCGGTACGGCGAGCGGCTCGGCGCGCTGACCTCGCGCGAGAAAGAGCCCGATGAGCGCCGGCAGCTGGTGCAGGCGGTCCGACAGTTCGTCGACAAGCGGGTGGTTCCGTCCGCCTCGCAGCTCGACGCCACCCACGCCCATCCCGCGTCCCTCGTGACGGCGCTGGCCGAGCTCGGCATCCTCGGCGCGATCGTGGACCCAAGGTGGGGCGGCCTCGGGCTCGACGCGCGCACGGTAGCGATGATCCTCGAGGAGGTGGCGCGCGGCTCGGCCACGCTCGCCGCGATCGTGGTGGCGCATCTGACCGCCGCGTCGGCAGTCGCCCGCTTCGGAACCGCCGAGCAGCGCGAACGTCTCCTCGCGCCGATGACGCGCGGTGAGGTCCTCGGCGCGGTGGCCGTCGCGGACGGCATCGAGGCCACCAGCGCCGGCGATGACTGGATCCTCGACGGCGTGGCGCCCCTCGTGGATCACGGGGCGCACGCCGCCGGGGTTCTGGTCCGGGCCGACGTGGCCGCGGGCGCCGCCGGCGGCGCCGTGTGCTTCGTCGTCGGCCGCGAGGCACCCGGGTTCCGCGCCGGCCCGCCCGTCGCGACCCTCGGGCTCCGAGGCCTCGATGCGTGCCCGCTTCACTTCGAACGCTGCCGGGTCTCGTCCCGGAGTCTCCTCGGCGGCGCGGACGGCCACGGCGACGAGCAGGTGAAGGCCGCGCTGCGCGTCGCGCGGCTCGGCGTCGCCGCGACGGGCATCGGGCTGGCCCAGGCCGCGTTCGAGGCCGCGCTGCGCTATTCGCAGCAGCGCACGACCTTCGGCAAGCCGATCGCCCAGCACCAGGCGATCCAGCTCGCCCTCGCCGACATGGCGACGAAGGTCGCCGCGGCGCGTCTGCTCGTCTACGACGCGGCGGGAGACGACGTCGACGACGCCCGCGTCGGCATGGCCAAGGTCTATGCCTCGGAGACGGCGTACGAGGTGACGCTCGACTCGATGCGCGTTCACGGCGGCTACGGCTACACGAGCGAATTCCCGGTCGAGCGGTACTACCGAGACGCGGCGCGCCTGGCCTCCTGTCCAACCCCCAACGCCGCTGATCGCGCCGCGCTGGCCCGCCGCCTGGCCGAGCGCGCCACCGCCTGACGCGCGGGCGCCGTGATACTGTCCCTGCTCGAACGACCACCCAATCGCTCCGAGGAGGTCTCGATGATGAGGCTCGCGAGTCAAGTGTCAGCCGTCGTCCTGCTGGTTGTCGCGCTCGTGGCTTCGCCCGCGCACGCCTGGAACCGTAGCCCGGCCGTGACCTTCGCCCAGCTGCCCGCCGGAGCCGCCCATCCGGAGGGCATCGCCGCCGACGCGCACGGGAACATCTACGTCGCCACCTTCGCCGTCGCCGGGACCTCGAGCGGAACCGGACAGCTCTTCGTCTTCAGCCATGGCGGCAAGCTGGTGCGCCAGGTGAACGTCGCGGGCTCGAGCACGCTGCTCCTCGATCCCGCGTTCCATCCCACGACCGGAGACCTCCTCGTCATCGACTTCGGCAAGCAGCAGGTGCTCACCGTCGATCCCGTCAACGGAGCTTCGTCGGTCTTCACCACGATCCCCGGGGGCGCGGCGGCGGGTCCCAACGTCCTCACGTTCGACGACACGGGCAATGTCTACATCTCCGACTCGTTCCAGGGCATCATCTGGCGCACCGGCTCGGCCGGCGGCGCGCCGACCGCGTGGGTGACGAGCGCGCTCCTGACGACGACCGGCGTGCCACCGTTCGGCGCCAACGGTCTCGCTTTCAACAAGAACCGGACGGCCTTGTTCGTGGCCAACACCGGGAACGACACCGTCGTGAAAATTCCCCTGAGCGCCGGCACGCCGGGGACGCCCGAGGTGTTCGTCAACAGCGTCAACGGCGCCGACGGCCTCATCATCGACGAGCACGACAATCTCTGGGTCGCCGCGAATCAGGCCGACGAGATCGTCGTGATCGATCCCACAGGGCGCGTGATCGCGAAACTCGGCGACTTCGGGGGCATCGACTCACACGGCGCGCCGGTCGGCCTCCTGTTCCCGGCGAGCCTGGTCCGCAGCGGCCATTTCATCTACGTCACGAATCTCTCGCTGGCCTTGCGGCTCTTCGGGCTCGCCCAGCCCGTGGACGCCCAGTGGGCGGCCGAGGTCACCATCCACACGATCTCCAGGATCAGCGCGCACATTCCGTCGATCAAGGGAGGCCCGCGGCCCGACTTCGACGACGACTTCGATGACGATTGACCCGGAGCGCTTCCGCGCCATCTCGCTCGATGACCTGACGATGCCGGGAGGCTGGTCGGTCTCGAGTGGCCAGACCTTCCTCTACACGGAGGCGGAGGAACGGCTCATGCGCGAGATCGCGCGGTCGTATCTCAAGCCCCAGATCGGCAGCGATGCAGACGCGCCCGCGCAGCGCGAGTCGGTCCAGGCGATCTTTCGGAGCGTGCGGCTCATGCGGATCGTGGCCGGGTCGGACGAGATCATGAAGTTCCTCGTCGCACGCGAGCTCCTGCGGGAGGTCAAGGGGTAGTCTGGAGGCATGATCGAGAAGGCCGCCCCGGAGTCGGAGGTCGAGGAGGTCGGCCAGGAGGCCGTCGCCCCGCCGTGGATGACGATTCTGCACAACTGCGACTGCCACACCTTTGAGCAGGTCGTGAAGCAGCTTCAGAAGGCGATCGGCTGCAGCGAGGCCAAGGGCTGGGAGATCGCCTGGCAGGTCCACAACACCGGCAGAGCCGTCGTCA
Source organism: Candidatus Rokuibacteriota bacterium (assembly GCA_003220535.1). Lineage (GTDB taxonomy): Bacteria > Methylomirabilota > Methylomirabilia > Rokubacteriales > CSP1-6 > AR31. The sequence continues at coordinate 76,082 of QHSU01000054.1, read as the reverse complement.
AGGTCGGCGGGGAAGCCGAGTGCGTGCGTGTCGGCAACATCCTCGCCGCGATCGGTCTCGTCGTGACGGTCGTGCAGTCGTGAGCGACCTGAGCCTACTCGGTCTTCTTACCGGTGACCGCCTTCTTCCCGCCATCGTCGTCGGCTCGAATCGCGGGAATCACGACGGTCTGGAAGATGGCGTCGATCACCGGCCCCTCGAGCTCTCCCGGATGCGTCGCGTAGTACTCGTCGATCTTCCGCACGACATCGTTGATGGAGTGGCCCCGGAGCCCGCGAACCAGGGACGGGATGAAGCTCTTGTCGACGGCGCCCGCGGCCCCGGTCTGTGCCCACTCCAGGTCCACCAGGTTGCCGATGCCCCAGACGAACGCGACTTTGGCGTCGGGTGACATGCGCTGCCAGAGCTCACCGGTGAGGAGCCGGGGCGCGCGATCGGTGGCCTGCATCGCGTGCCATTCGGCAAAACCGAGCAGGAAGGCAGCTGCGACAGCGACGACGAGCGCGGTCTGGTGGCCCTTCGGCAACATCGGCATACGCTGAAGTGCAGCGACCGTGCCACGCGACGCGCGAGAGGAAACTTCGGCGTGATCGACGCTTACACGCGAGACGAAGCGTCGCCGGCCGGTCGTGCTGTCAGACCGCCGACACCCAGCGTAAAACTTACATGACCGGGCCGATGATCCAGGGGGCGAACTCCTCTTCGCCGACACCGGAGAGCTCGCTCTTCGAGCGCTTGCCCGACGCGACCGCGATCACCTCTTCGAAGATCCGACGGCCGACCGTCGCCAGGGGCGTGCCCTCCAGAACGACGCCGCAGTTGATGTCCATGTCCTCTTCCATGTGGCGGTACATCAGCGAGTTGGTCGCGAGCTTGATCGAGGGGACGGGCTTGCAGCCGAAGACCGAGCCGCGGCCCGTCGTGAAGCAGATGATGTTGCAGCCGCCCGCGACGAGGCCGGTGATGGACACCGGATCGTGGCCGGGCGTATCCATGAAGACGAAGCCGCGCGTCGTGATCGGCTCGCCGTAGAGGAACACGTCCATCATCGGCGTCGTCCCGCCCTTGGTCACGCCGCCCAGCGACTTCTCGAACACCGTGGTGATCCCCCCGGCCTTGTTGCCGGGCGCCGGATTGTTGTCCATCGCGTCGATCCCGCGGCAGTACCACTCCCACCACTTGTAGCGGTCGATGAGCTTCTTGGCGACACCCTCGTTGACGGCCCGTCGGATCAGCAGGTGCTCGGCGCCGTAGATCTCGGGCGTCTCGGCCAGCACACCGGTGCCGCCGTAGCGCACGAGCTCGTCGACCGCCCAGCCGAGCGCCGGGTTCGCGGTCATGCCGGAGTTGGCGTCCGAGCCGCCGCAGTTGGTGGCGAGCACGAGCTCCGAGACTGGCTGCCGGCTCCGCCGCGCCTCGTTGGCGAACGGCAAGAGCTTCGCGACCTCCTGGGCGGCGCGCTCGACGGTCTTGCGGATCCCGCCCGCCTCCTGGATGTTGACGAGGAAGGGCTTGCGCTCCGGGTGTCCCGGCGCGGACATCCGCTGGCGCTCGACCATGACCGCCGCCTGGTTCGTCTCGCAGCCGAGTCCGACCAGGATGTAGGCGGCGACGTTCGGATGCTTGGCGTAGCCGGCCAGCACGCGCTGGAGCGCCAGATGGTCTTCGCCGAAGAGCTTCGTGCCGCAGCCGGACTTGTGGGTGATGGCGAGCACGCCGTCGATGCTCGGATAGTCCTTCTGGACGTCGCGGAACTTGTCCTTCACGAACTGGCTCACGCTCGCCGAGCAGTTGACCCCGGAGATGATCGCCACGTAGTTGCGGGTGCCGACGCGACCGTCCTCGCGCTTGTAGCCGTCGAAGGTGCGCATCTGCTCGGGCGGGTAGAAATCCACCGACCGCACGTCCACGCCGACCTCGTATCGGTCCGCACCCAGCTCGCCGATGCCGAGGTTCTGCGTGTGGACATGGTCGCCGACGGCGATGTCCCGCGTGGCGAACCCGATGACCTGGCCGTAGCGCCGGACCGGCGCCCCCGTCACGACCGACTTGCGCGCGACCTTGTGGCCGGGTCTGATATCCTGGCGCACCGCGATGGGGTGGCCGCCGTCGTCGAGGACGGTGCCGGCCGCCAGCTCGGCCTTCGCGACCGCGACGTCGTCCTCGGGTCGGAGCACGACCGCCTTATCGGTGAGCGCGTATGTCGCCATGGGACTCTCCTCCGCGACCAACTATACCGGACTGCCAGAGGCCCCAACCCGGGTCCTTCTGACGGGAGGCGGACGGTGCCTCCCGGCCAAGGCCAGTTCTTCGCCCTGGCGTTACACCTTCACCTGATCTCGGATCGGCAGGCGGCGGATCCGTTTTCCGGTCGCCGCGAAGATCGCGTTGCAGAGCGCCGGCGGGATCGGCGGCACGCCCGGCTCGCCCACGCCGCCCATCGGCTTGCTGTAGTCGCCGGGGACGATGTGCACGCGGATCTCCCGCGGCGCCCCGGCCATGCGGGTCACCTCGTAGGCGTTGAAGTTGTCCTGCTCCACGCGCCCCGCCTTGAAGCTGATCTCACCCACCGTGGCGATGCCGATGCCCATCACGCAGGCGCCTTCCATCTGCGCGCGCACCCGGTCCGGGTTGACGCACGCCCCGCAATCCACCGCGATGTCGACCCGCGGGATCGTCAGCACGCCCTTGTTGTCCACGGCCACCTCGACGACCGCCCCGACGTAGCTCACGAAGCTATAGTGGGCGGCGATGCCGAGCCCGCGGCCCTTGGGCAACTTCCGCCCCCAGCCCGCCTCCTTGGCGACCGTCTCCACGACGCGGCGCAGCCGGCCGGTGTCCACCGGGTACCGCTCGGGGGACTCGCCGTGGTTCCAGGTGTCGCCCAGCATCTCCGGGCTCACCTGGCGGGCCGGGCCGATGACCTCCAGCAGGAAGTCTTTCTGGTCCCGGCCGGCGGCCGCGGCCAGCTCGGCGACGAACGACTGCACCGCGAACGCATGGGGAATGTTCGAGACCGATCGGAACCAGCCGATCCGCGTGTGGGCGACCGCCTCGGGGTTCTCGATGCGGACGTTGGGAATCGCGAACGGCACGTTGATGACGCCCATGCCGAGCTCGAAGGGCGCCTCGCTCTTCGCCGCCGGATTGAACGTGGAAATGATGGTCGGGGCCACGCTACGGTGCAGCCAGGCGACCGGCTTGCCCTGGGCGTCGACGCCGGCCTCGAGGTGCTCGACCGACACCGTGTGGTAGTAGGAGTTGTGCAGGTCGTCCTCGCGGGTCCAGGTCACCTTGACCGGCTTGCCGTCCACCGCTTTGGAGAGGACTGCCGCCTCGATGGCGTAGTCGCACTTGGACTTGCGTCCAAAGCCGCCGCCGAGCAGCGTGACGTGCACGGTCACGTCGTCCGCCGACATGCCGAGCCGCTTCGCCACCAGGTCACGCGTGGACTGGGGTGACTGGAAGCAGCCCCAGACCTCGCACTTGCCGTTCGCGATGCGTACGGTCGCGGCCGGCGGCTCCATCGTGGCGTGCGCGAGATGCGGGACGTAGTACTCGGCGTCGAGGCGCTTCGCGGCACCGGTCGCCGCGGCGTCGAAGTCTCCGTTGTTGCGCACGACCTTGCCTGGTTTGTGCGCCGCCTCCTCGAGGGTCGCCTTGAAGGCGGTCGAGTCGTAGCTGGCGTTCGGGCCGTCGTCCCACGTGATCTTGAGGGCTCTGCGCCCCTGCATGGCCGCCCACGTGTTGCGCGCAACGACGGCGACGCCGCCGACGGGATTGAAGTGGGCGGGCGGCGGGCTGGCCTCGATCTCCACCACGCGTTCCACGCCTGGCACCTTGAGCGCCTCGGCCGGGTCGAAGCTCGCCACTTTGCCGCCGAACACCGGCGGACGGGCCACGACCGCGTAGAGCATGCCGTCGAGCCGGGTGTCGATTCCGTATTGGGCCTTGCCGTTCGCGATATCGCGGCCGTCGACCAGCTTCAGCTGTCCCTTGCCGATGTAACGGAACTTCGACGGGTCCTTGAGGCGCAGCGTCTCCCGCTTCGGCACGGGCTGACTGGCGGCCGCCTTGGCGAGCGACCCGTACCCGGCGCGCCGGCCGGTCGGACGATGCACGACCTCGTGGTTCTTCGCCTCCACCTCCGTGGCGGGCACCTTCCAGCGCTCGGCGGCGGCCGCCTCGAGCATGGTGCGCGCCGCCGCGCCACAGCGGCGCATGGGCTCGAAGAAGTGCCGCGTGCTGCGCGAGCCGTCGGTGTCCTGGTTGCCGAACTTCTTCTCGTCACCGGGCGCCTGCGCCACGCGCACGCGCTTCCAGTCGGCCTCGAGCTCGTCGGCCACGATCATCGGGATGCCGGTCCTGACCCCCTGCCCCATTTCGGAGCGGTGGCAGACGATCGTGACCGTGCCGTCCTCGGCGATCGACACGAACGCCAGCGGGTCGTCGACCCAGCCATTGGGCATCCCGTCCGCGCCGTACTTCTTGGGTTCCTGCGCCCGGGCCGCCGACGAAAACCCGACCGCGAGCACCAGCCCGCCGAGGGCCGACGCTCCCTGAAGGAACCGGCGCCGGCTGACGTTGGCGACAACCACCGGCCTGTCGAACGCCGCCCCACCCTCAGACCTCGGAATCCGATCGACTGGCGCGCTCATCGCGTGCCTCCCTGCTGGGCCGCTGCCTGCTTGATGGCGGCGCGGATACGCGTGTAGGTCCCGCAGCGGCAGATGTTGCCGCTCATGGCCTCGTCGATCTGGGTCTCGCTCGGCTTCGGGGTGCGCTTGAGCAGCGCCGCCGCCGACATGATCTGGCCGGCCTGGCAGTAGCCGCACTGGGGCACGCCCTTGTCGACCCACGCCGCCTGCAATGCCCGGCCGACCGCCTCCCCGCCCACCGCCTCGATGGTGGTGACCTTCCTGTTCGCCACCGCCGAGATCGGCGTGATGCAAGAGCGCACGGCCTGGCCGTCGACGTGCACGGTGCAGGCGCCACAGAGCGCCATCCCGCAGCCGAACTTGGTTCCCGTGAGACCCAGCTCGTCGCGGAGAGTCCACAACAGCGGGGTCTCGCCAGGCACGTCGACGTTCTGGCGCTTGCCGTTGATGTCGAGTGGGATCATCGCGATTCTCCTCTCATCATCGAGCCCTTGAGTCCAATGGGCGCGATCTCCCGCCACCTTCTCGTCCTGCCCGCACGAGCGAGCCACACAGAGCGGAGGAAACATAACACAAGACACATGACACGGGCGGCGGGCGGTCCAGCTATGCCGGATTGGGTCCCTGGATGCGGAGCACCGCGGGGGGCTCCGTCTCGAGCTGGAGCGTCGTGTGATCGATGCCGAAGCGGGCGTGCATGAGGGCGTGGAGCGTCTCGAGCAATCGCTCGCTGTCGCGCACGTCGTCGACGACGACGTGGGCGCTCATCGCCTCGCGTCCGGACGTGAGCGTCCACACGTGCAGGTCGTGCACGCGGCGCACGCCCGACACGCGACGCATCGCGTCCTCGATCTCGCCGAGGTCCAGGTGGGCCGGCGTCCCTTCCAGGAGCACGTTGACCGCCTGCCGCAGGAGACGCCAGGTGCGGGGCACGATGACGAGCGCGATCGCGCCGCTCACGAGCGGATCGGCGCGGGCCCAGCCGGTCGCGACCACGATCGCCGCGGCGCCGACCACGCCGATGGAGCTCAGCGCGTCGCCGAGCACTTCCAGGTATGCCGCGCGGACATTGAGGCTCCTCGCCGCCGCGCCGTGAAGCAAGTACGCGCACACGAGATTCACCGCGAGACCGACCGTCGCGATGGCGAGCATGGGACCGCCCAGGATCTCGGGCGGCGTCAGCAGACGCCGGTAGGTCTCGATCAGAATCCCGCCGGCGACGCAGAGCAGCACGATCGCGTTGACGAGCGCGGCCAGGATCTCGGCGCGATAGTAGCCGTAGGTCTTCGCCGGCGTCGGCGGGCGGGCGGCGATCCAGATGGCGAAGAGGGCCAGTCCGAGGCCGGCCGCGTCCGCGAGCATGTGCCCGGCATCGGCCATGAGGGCGAGGCTGCCGGACCACAGGGCCCCGGCCACCTCGACGACGAGAAACCCGCACGTCAGGACCAGGGTCGCGGTCAGCCGGCCTCGGGAGTGCGCGGCGGCCGTCTGACGGTGCGGAGGCGCCTCCATCGTGCGGATCGTAGCAGGTTCCTAGCCCCAGTGAGAGCGGCCGTGCGATCAGTCCCGGCAGGCTCAGTCGTGCTTGTCGACGTCGGACAGCGTGAACCCGATGAAGAGCAAGACCGTGTACTTGTCGTACTTCGCGCGACCGGTGGCGGGCGGTGGCGCATTGACGACGGCGTCGGTCTTGGCGTCGAATCCGTAGAGGCGCACCTCGGCCACGCCCCGGTTGCGCTGCACTTTGTAGAGCGCGATCTCCGGGACCGGGACGTTCACCACCGGGGCCATGAACGCGGGAATTCCGATCAGGGTCTGGTCACTGTCGGTCCCCAGCACGGACGAAAACGCCTTGATCTTGAGGTCGGGCGAGTCCGAGACCGTGCGGACGCCGTGGGCCCGGAGCCAGGTGACCACGAGCTCTTTGATCAGGGCTTCCGGTCCCGCGTGATGGAAGACCTCGACGGCGACGCTCTGGGTCTTGAGCTTCTCGATGTCCAGCTGGCCCAGGGCACGCTCGAGGGAACGCATGAGCAGCTGCTGCGTGACGCCGGAGGGCAGGGTCGGGGGCGGCACGGCCGAGAGCGAGCAGCCGCCGAGCAGCAAGGTGGCGAGCAGGGCCCTCGTGAGAAGGTTCCTCACGATCGCGCCATCCCCGCACCACCGCAGCGAATGAGCGTGGATCATCGATCGGCTACCTAGAAGTGTACGGCTACCCGTCAACCCGTCCTGGCGAGTTGGATGGAGCCGCGATGATCCGCGCGTCTTCCCTGCTAGAATTTGGCATGCATACCGATCGGATCGTCGTCCTGCAGGGCCAGCGGTTTCACTACACCGAATGGGGCGCGTCGACAGCGCCCGCCCTCCTCATGCTCCACGGCGTCACCGGCCATGCACGCACCTGGGACGAGGAGGCCGGCGCGCTCGCCTCGCGCTACCGCGTCCTGGCGCTCGACCAGCGGGGCCACGGTGATTCCGACCCGGCGCCCGATGCTGATTACACCGTCGCGGCGATGGCCGGCGACCTCACCGCGTTCGCCGACACCCTGGGACTCGCGCGGGCGTCGATCGTCGGGCTCTCGATGGGCGGCCGCGTGGCGATCGCCTGGGCCGGCCTGGCGTCACACCTCGTGGACCGGCTCGTGGTCGTCGACATCGGCCCCGACATCTCCCAGGTGGGTCTGCGGCGCGTGGGCGCGCTCATGGCGCAGGCACCGGAGCTCTTCCCGAGTCTCGAGGCGGCCATCGCGTTCCAGCGCGCGACCAACCCGAACTACACGGAACCGATGCTGCACCATCGGGTCCAGCACGGCACGCGGCCAGCACCGGGCGGCCTCACCTGGAAGTACGATCGCGGCCTGCGCGACGCGGTGCGCTCGGGGCGATGGCGAGATCCGATCGATCTCTGGCCGCTCTGGCGCGCCATCACCTGCCCGATCCTGCTCGTGCGGGGTGCCGATTCCGATGTGCTGTCGGCGGAGACGGCCAAGCGGATGCTCGACGAGAATCCCAATGCGCGCCTCGCCGAGGTCGCCGGCGCCGGGCACACCGTCCCCGGCGACCAGCCGGCCATGTTCCAATCCCTCCTCCACGACTTCCTCACCCCCTGACCCCTTTACGCTTGCGCGCTTTGCCGCGAGGGGTGAGGTGCGCCGGGGCCACGCGTGCGGCGTAGTGGGACCTCCGAGTCCCGCGCGCAGCTCGAAGAGCTGCGATTCGGGCGAGTGGGTGACGGAGCCGGACGCGTGGCCACGGCGCGCCTCAGCCCTCGCGCCGGCGGCGCGCAGCTTCCGAGCGCATCTGCTGCATCGCCCGCGTCTCCTGATCGGAGTAGCGCTCTTCCGTCCAGGGGTCGGCGTTCATGTGATAGCCGTTCTGCTCCCAGAAGCCGGGCGGGTTGACGTCGAGGAATTCGAAGGCCCGGAGCCACTTCGCGCTCTTCCAGAAGTAGAGCTTGGGAACGACCAGGCGCATCGGCCCGCCGTGGTCCGGCTCGAGGTCGCGGCCGTCGTGCTTGAGGGCCAGCAGCACGTCGTCCCGCACGAGGTCCGCGAGCGTCGTGTTGGTCGTGTAGTCCGGGTCGGCGTGCTGCATGACGAACTTCGCTTCGGGCTGCGGCTTCACCCGATTCACGATCTCCCGGATGGGCACGCCCTCCCACACGTTGTCCAGCTTCGACCAGCGCGTCACGCAGTGGACGTCGGACGTGATCGTCACCCGCGGGAACTCGAGGAACTCAGGCCATGTCCAGGTCGTGGGGCGCTCCACCAGGCCGAAGCAGCGGAACGTCCAGCGGGCGGGATCGAACCGCGGCGTGCGGCCGTACGTGAGGACCGGCCACTTGGCCGTCAACGTCTGTCCCGGTGGGACGCGACCGGCCAGGGCGGGATCGATCGGCTTCATCGGCGGCCTCTCGACCACGTCGAGCGCGTTCCCATCGCGTTCCACTATACAACGCCTCCAGAAGCTTTCGGGCCCCGACGGAGTCGCGCCGTATAATCGGTGAAGATGCCGCGCGCCCACGACGCCCGGAGCGCCGGCCGAAAGGACAGGATGGGATGAACGGGGAACGAAAGCTGGCGATGTTCATCGACTTCGAGAACATCGCCCGCGGGGTCAAGGAAGCGCAGTACAAGCAGTTCGAGCTCAAGCTGGTCCTCGAGCGGCTCCTCGAGAAGGGCAAGATCATCGTGCGGCGCGCCTATGCCGACTGGAACCGGTTCACCGAGTACAAGCGACCGTTCCACGAGTGGGCGATCGAGCTGATCGACGTCCCGCAATCGCGCTACAGCGGCAAGAACTCCGCCGACATCCGGATGGTCGTCGACGCGCTCGACCTGGCCTACGGGAAAACGCACATCGACAGCTTCGCCCTGGTGTCAGGCGACTCGGACTTCTCGCCGCTCGTCTCCAAGCTTCGCGAGAACGATCGCTACGTGATCGGTCTCGGCGTCAAGTCGTCGTCCTCCGACTTGCTGGTGGCCAACTGCGACGAGTTCATCTTTTACGAGGACCTCATCCGCGACACCAAGAAGACGACCCTGTTGCGGGGGCTGCCCGAGAAGAAGGCCGAGGCGATGGCCCAACTCATCGACGCCATCCAGGCCCTGCAGCGCGAGAACAAAGAGACCCTCTGGGGCTCCATGGTCAAGCAGACGATGATCCGCAAGAATCCCGCCTTCAACGAGTCCTACTACGGCTTCTCGACCTTCTCGAAGCTGCTCGAAGAGGCCGCCAAGCAGAAGATCGTCACGCTCGAGCGCGACGAGAAAAGCGGGACCTACGTGATCACCGCGCTCACCGAGGAAGGCGGGCGCGCGGCCTGAACGGCGGCGATCCTAGAGCCGGCCCAGGCGCCCGCTGTCGCTGACGAACACCGTCAGCGCCCAGCTCACGACCGTGATCAGGAGCGCGCCGAGGAACGCCGCCCGAAAGCCGTGGACGTCGAACCCCGGCACGATCACCGACGTCAGCCACAGGCAGAACGCGTTCAGCACGAACAGGAAGAGACCGAGCGTCACGAGCGTCAGCGGGAACGTGAGCAGGACCAGCAGGGGACGCACCACCGCGTTGACGAGCGCCAGGACGAGCCCGGCGAGCAGCGCCGGCCAGAGCGGCTCGCCGCGCAGCACGATGCCCGGCACGATACGGGCCGCGAGATAGATCATCAGGGCGTTCACGATCACACGCGCCACGAAGCCCACGGGAACCTAGTCGCCGAAGGGCACGATCAGTCGGTCGATCGAAATGGCGCCGGCGCCGCCGATGAGGATGGACAGCGCCATCGCCATCAACGCCAGGTTGTACTCGTACCCGTGGCCCTTGCCCGGGGCCATCGAGAAGTTGAGGAAGAATCCGTGCTTCCCGTGGACCTTCACGATGGCCACGACCATCACCGCGACCAGCCCGAGCGCTGCCGGGCGAGCCAGGAGGCCCACGATCATGGCGAGGCCCCCGAAGCACTCGGTGAACGCGGCGATGACGGTGGCGGCGGGGGGAACGCTCATCTGCCGGAAGCCTCCGATGGTCGCCGACAGTCCATGGCCGCCGAACCAGCCGAACGTCTTCTGAGCGCCGTGGGCAAAAAAGATGATGCCGAGCACGACGCGGACCACCAGATGGGACCACGAGGGATAGGTGCCGAACACGAGCCCGATCAGATCGTCCATGGCTCCTCCCTGCCCGTTGCGATGCGCACGGGCGCATCGTATCCTCGGTCCGTGAGGTGCGTGTCGCTCTGCCCCGGTCGGTCGCCGCGAGTGTACTACAGGCCGTTCGGCATGATCCTGTCCCTGCTGCTGTGCCTCGCCCTGTCGACGACGAGGGCGCGCGCGCAGGTCGAGCTCACGACGCATCCGAGCATGACCAAAGGTCCGGCCGGCGCGCCGGTGACCATCGTGGAGTTCTCCGACTATCAGTGACCGTACTGCCAACAGGTCCAGCGGTCGCTGGCCCAGATTCTCCAGGAGTACGAGGGTCGCGTCCGCCTCATCTTCAAGGACCGACCGCTACCGATGCACACACTGGCGCGGCCCGCGCACGAAGCGGCGCGCTGCGCCGGCGCCGTCGGAAAATACTGGCCGTACCACGATCGGCTCTTCGAGGGGCAACCCGCCTTCCGGCGCCCCGATCTGTTGCGCTACGCGGCCGAGGTCGGCCTCGACCGTGACGAGTTCACTCGCTGCCTCGACGAGCGGCGGTTCGCGCCCGACGTCGAGCGGGACATCGCCCAGGCCCAGGCCCTCGGGATCAACAGCACGCCCACGTTCCTCGTCAACGACCAGCTGGTCGTCGGCGCCACCACCACTGAGGAGTTCCGGGCGATCATCGAGGCCGCGCTGAAGAAGACGCGCCGCTGATGGCGTACGTCAAGGTCGCCGAGGTCGCCGACATCGGTGTCGGCCAGGGCACGCTGATCGAGCGCGACGGCCTGACGGTCGCCGTCTTCAACGCCGGCGACGGACGCTTCTTCGCGTGCAGCCCGACCTGCCCCCACGAGGATGGGCCGCTCGCCGAAGGTTGGCTCGAGGGCGACGCCGTCGTGTGCCCGTGGCACGGGTACGACTTCGATCTCGCGAGCGGCGCCTGCCGCGTCGCGCCGGGTCTGGCGGTGTCGATCTACCCGGTCCGGGTGAACGGCAGCGCGGTCGAGATCGATCTTTCGTAAGCGACGCGGCGACGAGCCTCGCCGAGCGGATCTTCTCGGACGAAGGCCACTCACGCGAACGGCACCGAGGTTCCATGAACGGTTGCGAAACCACGGAAAGGTGGTTAACGTAGAAACCACGAGGAGGAACACGGACCCGTGACAGAGCGCGCCGTCAAGCACGTCAGAAGATTTCTCGGCCAGCGCCTCCGCGCCCTGCGCAAGCAACGCGCGCTCAGCCAGGAGCGGCTCGGCAAAGGATCCGGGCTCAGCGGGAAATTCATCGGCGAGGTCGAGCGCGGCGAGAAGTCGATTTCCATCGACAGTCTCTACCGCGTGTCGGTCGCTCTCGAGGTTCCCCTTCGCGATCTCACCGACGTCGGCGACAAGAACAGCACGGTTCCGACCGAGGAGGCCGAGAAGATCTTCGCCCTCGTCTCGGGCCGCCGTCGTCCAGAGGACGTCCGCAAGGCCTACAACGTCCTCCGCGCGATGTTCAGTCGCGCCTCGTAAGCTCCCCCGTCACCGATCCGACCCGGCTCTCCCGCGCGACCGCCCAACGATCGAGCGCCACGATGAGGGTGTGACGATGACCACCGATCAGCTTTGGCTCGCCGTCGGATTTCTCGGCCAGGCGCTGTTCTCGGCGCGCTTTCTCATCCAGTGGATCGCGTCCGAGCGTCAGGGCAAGAGCGTGGTGCCGCGGCCGTTCTGGTATTTCTCCGTCGGTGGCGGCATGACGCTCTTGGCCTACGCTCTCTATCGGCGCGATCCCGTGTTCATCCTCGGCCAGGCGGCCGGCCTCTTCGTCTACGCGCGCAATCTCTATTTCATCTTCCGCAACGCCGAGCCCATCGCCCACTGACGCGCGTGCTAAAATGCCGGCGGCGAAGGCGGATCGGGAATCGGGACATTCGGGCGTGTCGGAGCCGGGTCGCGCCTCTCTCAGGCCACCCTCGGTCTGAGCCGATCTCACGGCACCCGCTACAAAGGAGCTTCAGGTGACGATCAATTGGGCCCAGTGCCACACGCGTCCAGTCCTCATGATCCCTGGCCCCACGGAGCTGCCGTTCCCGGTGATCCAGGCGATGAATCAACCCTCGGCGATCCAGTACGACCGGAGCTTCGACGAGGGAGTTCTCGAGCCGACGACGCTCGCGCTCCGCGAGGTGTTCCAGACGAAGAGCGAGGTCATCCTGCTCCCCGGGTCGGGCCGCACGGCGCTCGAAGCCGGCGCGCTCTCGGTGATCGAGCCGGGTGACCGAGTGCTCGTGGTCGGCGCGGGCCAGTTCGGCGTGCTGATGCGCGAGATCATGAACCGGGTCGGCGCCGACTGGACCGAGTTCCCGGTCGAGTGGGGCGCCCGCCTCGACATGGACCGTCTCGCCCGGGAGGCCGAGCGCCTCCGGCCCAAGGCGATCACGCTCGTCCACAACGAGACGTCGACGGGAACGACCTATCCGGCGGCGGACGTCGGCCGCATCGCGAAATCGGTCGACGCGCTCTACCTCCTCGACACCGTGTCGTCGATCGCGGGCATCGACGTGCGCACCGACGAGTGGGGTGTCGACCTCAATATGACCGGCTCGCAGAAGTGCCTGGCCGCCCCGCTCGGGATGGGGCTGGTCGCGGTGAGCCCGCGGGCGTTCACGGCGATGGAGCGACGCAAGCGCACGGCGTCGAGCCTGGTCTACGACCTGCTCCGGTGGAAGGAGCACTGGATCCCGGTGTCGCGCGGCGGCAAGGTCCCCGACGGGGCGGCCCGCCGACAGCCGGTGTCGATCCCGACACACCTCACCAGCGCGATGCGGGTCGCCGCGCGCCTCATCCTCGAGGAAGGGCTGCCCCACCGCTTCCGCCGTCACGCCGTGGCGGGCGGCGCCGTGCGGCGCGGCCTCGCCGCGATGGGGCTCGAGATGTTTCCCGACGCCTCGCTGCTGTCCAACACCGTGTCGTGCGTGAAGACGCCGAAGGCCATCGAGCCGGCCGCCGTCGTCGCGCGGATGCGGGACCAGTACGGCATCCTGATCGGCACGGGCCTCGACAAGATGCGCACCAGCACCCTACGCATCGGCACCATGGCCATGACCGCCAGCCCCCACTACGTGCTGCCGACCCTGTCGGCGCTCGAGCTGGCGCTCCGGGACCTCGGCTACAAATGCGAGCCCGGCGCGGGTGTGGCCGCCGCGCAGGCGGCCTTCGCCGACGCGGGATAGTTGGCATGTCGGGTCGGTGCCAGGTCGCTCCTACGGTTGAACGCGCGTGTCAGAGCCGGGTCGCTCTTGAGTCAGGCCACCCCCGATGAGCGCCGACCTCAAGGCACCCGTTACAATAGTCATCCCGGACGACTTTCCGTCCGTCTTCAACGGCACGCCCGCGCACGACCGCTGCAAGAAACTCGGCGAGACGCGCGTCTTCAGTGCCAGGGGCGCCGACGACGAAGCGGAGCTGATCAAGCGCATCGACAGCGCGCGCGTCGCCATCAACATCCGGGCGCACGCGCGGTTCACCGAAGGCGTGATGGCGGCGTGCCGGAAGCTCGAGCTCATCTCGATCTGGGGTACCGGCACCGACAACATCGACCTCGACGCCGCCGGGCGGCACGGGATCACGGTCTGCAACACCCCCGGCGTCAACGCCTTCGCCGTGGCCGAGCACACATTGGCGCTCATGCTGGCGACCGCCCGGAGGATCCCGCGCGTCGACCGTGAGGTGCGGGGCGGCGCCTGGCCCCGTGATCTCCTGACCCAGCTCCTGGGCAAGACGCTCGGCGTCTTCGGCACCGGCAAGATCGGTGCCCGTGTGATCGCGCTCGCGAAGGCCTTCGGGATGGACGTCCTGGCGTACAGCGCCCGCGGCGACGTCGCCTCGGTCGCGGCGCTCGGCGCCCGCGCCGCGTCGAAGGACGAGATCTGCCGCCGGGCCGACGTCATCACGCTCCACCTGCGTCTGGCACCCGAGACGCGCGGCTTTCTCGGGCGCCGCGAGTTCTCGCTGATGAAGCCCACCGCGATCCTCGTCAACACCGGCCGCGGGGCTCTGGTCGAGCGCGACGCCCTGCTCGACGCGCTCGGACAAAACAAGATCGCGGGGGCCGGGCTCGATGTGTTCCACGACGAGCCGCTCAAGCCGGGCGACCCCCTCCTCGCGTTGTCGAGCGCGGTGCTCTCGCCGCACAACGCCGGGCAGACACCGGAGGTCATCCGCGATGGCCTGCTGCGCGCCATCGAGAACGTCGAGCACTACCTCGACGGCAAGCCCACGGACGTCGTGGTCGCGCCGGTCAAGTCGAGACGATGATGGGGGTGACGACGCTCGAGATCACGCGGCGCTCGAAGGTCCTGGACGGCCGTCCGTTCGGCGCGGCGGGCGGCTACGAGAAGATCGTGGGCGTGCTCCGTCTCGGTGTCGCTGGAACCCACCTCATCCCGACCAGGGCGCGCCGGGGGATCTCATGAGCCTGCTGGGCTCGACGCTTCCGTTCCCGCTGACCCGCGCCGCGCGGGAGGCGAGCGGCGACCCGCGCGTGTCGATCGAGGAGCGCTACGCCTCGCGCGCCGCGTATCTCGCACATGCTCGCCGACGACGTGGATGCGGTCGTCGAGCGCGCCGGGCGGCTCTGGGCCTTCATCGTCCGCGCTTGAACCACTCGTAGATTTCCTCGCCCGTCGTCATCCAGACGCCCTTGTGCTTCCGGATGTAGTCGTAAACCGCCTCGAAGTACTTGATCCGGTGCGGCACGCCGTGGATGTAGGGGTGCACCGCGACGGCCATGACCCGCGGGTTCTTGGCGCCTTCCAGGTAGAGGCGGTCGAACTGGTCCCGCACCCGCTCGAGCCAGGCGCGGGACTCGTGGTGCTGGATGAGCATCATCGGAATGTCGTTGAGCTCGAGCGTATAAGGCACCGACACCAGCGAGCCGGCCGTCGTCTTGATCTCGTAGGGTTGATCGTCGTTCACCCAGTCGGACACGTACTCGATGCCTTCTTCGGCCAGGAGGTCGAGCGTCTCCCACGTCTCGGTCAGCCCCGGCCCGAGCCACCCTTTGGGTTTCTTGCCGGTGAATTCGGTGAGCATCTGGACCGCCGTCCGGATCGCCTCGCGCTGGTCGGGCACCAGGTGCATCGCGCCCTGCTTGACCCCGTGGCCCATGAATTCCCAGCCCGCGTCCAGCATCGCGCGCGCGATGGGCTCGTAGGACCGGCACACGTTGGCGTTGATGGCGGTCGTCGCGCGGATCTTCCGCTTCGCGAGGGCTTCGTGGAGCCGCCAGAACCCGACGCGCATCCCGTAGTCGTGCCACGCCCAGTTAGGCACGTCGGGCACCGTCGTAACGCCCTGCGGGGCCGAGAGCACGCCACGCGGCATCGGCTTCTCGATATCCCATTCCTCGACGTTGACGATGGTCCACACGGCGATGCGCGCCCCTCGCGGGAGCTTCCAGGGGCGGCGAGCCGCGATCGGCGAGTAATCGAAGCGCTCGTGGGGCAGTCTCACGCGGGCCTCCTGTCACGTGTTTCGCACACCCGGTGGTGCGAACGCCGGGTGCGGCTATAGTACAATCCCCAGTCGTGACCCGCGCCCCGGCCGTCGACATCCATGCCCATTTCTTTCCGGAGTCGTTTCTGAGGCTGATCGAGGAGCACGGTGCACCCTTCGGCGTGCGAATCGACCGCGTGAACGCTCGCGGTCCCGCCATCGTGGTGGGCGGGGTCGCGGGCCCGCCGCTCGAGGCGACCTACTGGGATCTCGATCGCCGCGTGCGCGCGATGGACCGCGCGGGCGTGACCGTGCACGCCCTCTCGCTGACGATGCCCATGACCCACTGGGCCTCTGGCCCGGTCGCCCGGCTCGCCGCCGAGGCGGTCAACGACGCGATGGCCGAGGCGCACGCGGCGTATCCCCACCGCTTCGTCGGCTGCGCGACGCTCCCCATGCAGGACCCGAGCTTCGCCGCCAAGGAACTCGAGCGGGTCGCGAAGCTCCGCGGGATCCGCGCGGTCTATCTCGGCACGAACGTCAACGGCCGCGAGCTGTCCGATCCTGGGTTCGCGCCGATCTTCACCCGGTGCGAGGCGCTCCGGCTCCCGGTGCTCTTGCATCCGCTGTCCGTCGTCGGGGCCCAGCGACTCCAGCCGTTCTATCTCCACAATCTTCTCGGCAATCCCTTCGACACCGCGATCGCCGCCGCCCATTTGATCTTCGGCGGCGTCCTCGATCGCTGCCCGAAGCTCCAGGTGTGCCTGCCGCACGCGGGCGGTGCGTTCCCGTACCTCTTCGGGCGCCTCCAGCGCGGTCAGCGCGTGCGGCCCGAAGCTCGCGATCGCGCGCGCCGGCCGGTCGCCGCGTATCTCCGCCGCTTCACCTACGACACGATCAGCCACTCGGCCGAGGCCCTGCGGTACCTGGGCGCCACCGTCGGTGCCGACCGCGTCATGCTCGGAAGCGACTTCTGCTTCGACATGGGCTACGAGCGCCCGCGTGACATCATCACCAAGCAGGCGCGCCTCCGGCCGGCCGACCAGGCCCGGATCCTCGGCGGCAACGCCGTCCGGCTCCTGCGGGTCGCCTGACGGCCTCGTGGATTTCTGGATCAGCCAGCTCTTCAACGGTGTGTCCTACGGCGCGCTGCTCTTCCTCCTCGCCGGAGGCCTCTCGCTCATCTTCGGCATGATGCGCATCGTCAACATGACGCACGGCTCGTACTACCTGCTGGGCGGCTATGTCGCCCTGACCGTGATCTGGCGGACCGGCAGCTTCCCGCTCGCGGTGCTGCTGGGCGCCCTGACCATTTCGCTCGTGGGCATCGCCGAGTGGAACGCCTTCCTCAAGCGCCTGAGCGGGCAGGAGCTGGGCCAGGTCTTGACCACGATGGGCTTCGCGCTCATCTTTCAGGACCTGGCGCTGGTGCTCTGGGGCGGCGACCCGTACACGATCCCCGTGCCGGCCGTGCTCTCCGGATCGTACCGGGTCGGAGAGCTCTACTTTCCCGTCTACCGCATCTTCATCGTCGTGGTCGCGGTGGTCGTCGCCCTGATCCTCTGGGTGGCGCTCGAGCGGACGCGAATCGGCGCGATGATCCGCGCGACCGTGGACGACCCCGAGATGGCCCGCGGCGTCGGGATCAACGTCTATCTGATCTCGATGGCGGTGTTCGCGCTCGGCGCGACCCTGGCGGCCCTGGCGGGCGTCGTGGCCGGAGGCTTCGTCGGCGTCTACCCGGGCGCGGACTTCGAGATTCTGCCGTACGCCTTCGTGGTCGTCATCGTCGGCGGCATGGGCAGTCTCAAGGGGGCGCTGATCGGCAGCCTCATGGTCGGGTTACTCGACAACTTCGGGAAAGCGCTCTTCCCCGAGCTGTCCTACTTCACGCTGTTCGCCCCGATGGCGGCGATCCTGGCCGTGCGGCCCACGGGCCTCTTCGGCCGCGCCTGATGCGGGGCGTGCTCCCGCCGGGCGCGACGCGGATCGGCCTCGCCGTCGTCTTTCTGGCGCTCCTCCTGGCGCCTCCGTTCATCTCGTCGTTCCTGCTGGCACTCCTCACCCAGGCGGTGATCTACGCGGTGCTGGCCATGAGCCTCGACATCATCCTCGGCTACATCGGCCTGGCCTCCTTGGGGCATGCCGCCTACCTCGGGCTCGGCGCGTACAGCGTGGGCATCCTCACGACGCGCCACGGCGCCCCGTTCTGGCTCACGCTGGCCGTCGGCGTCCTGCTGGCGGCGGCGGTCGCGTCGATCTTCGGCCTGCTCGCCCTGCGGGCGACCGGCGTGTACTTCCTCATGATCACGCTGGCCCTCGGCATGGTGGTCTGGGGGTTGGCGCACCGATGGGTGTCGATGACCCAGGGCGACAACGGCATCTCCGGCGTGCCACGGCCCGAGCTCGGGCTGCCGTGGTCCTTTTCGCGGGGAATCCCCTTCTACTACCTGGCCTTCGGCGGATTTCTCCTCGCGCTCCTGCTGCTGCGAACGATCGTCCGGTCGCCGTTCGGGCACACGCTCGTCGGCATCCGCGAGAGCGAGTCCCGCATGCGGACGCTCGGGTATCACGTGTGGCTGCACAAGTACATCGGGTTCGTGATCGCGGGCGGCGTCGGCGGGTTCGCGGGCGTGCTGTGGGCGTACTACAACGGCTTCGTCAGCCCGGCGGATCTCGAGCTCGCGACGTCGGTCGAGATCCTCTTGATGGTCGCCCTCGGCGGCCGCGGGACACTGTTGGGACCCGCCCTGGGCGCGGCCGTCATCGTCGGCCTGAAGAATCTCGTGTCGGTCTACACGCACCGCTGGCTCTTGATCCTGGGCGGCGTGTACATCGGCACGATCGTGTACGCGCCCGAGGGAATCGTGGGCGCTTGGCGACAGTGGACGAAAGGAGAGCGAGCCATGGGGAAGAAGATCGTCGTTTCAATCCTGCTGACACTGGTCCTGGTCGCGATCGGCGACGCGGGATCGGCCTGGGCGCAGAAGGGGCCGATCAAGATCGGCGTGATCACCGCCATGACGGGCGGCGCCGCCCAGATCGGCAAGGACATGACGAACGGCATCGCCATGTGGCTCGACGAGAACAACCAGACGATCGCCGGCCGCAAGGTCGAGGTGATCGTCGAGGACAGCCAGGGCCAGCCCAACGTCGCGCTGACCAAGTTGCAGAAGCTCGTCGAGAGCGACCGGGTCCACGTGCTCGTCGGTGAGATCTTCGCGCACATCGGCTACGCGATGGCGCCCAGGGTGGAGGAGTACCGCATCCCGATGCTCTATCCGGTGATCGCCGCCGACGACCTCACCCAGCGCAAGCCCGCCAAGTGGGTGGTGCGCACGGGCTGGGCGTCGAGCCAGCCCTCGCACCCGTTCGGCGAATACGCGGCGAAGACCCTTGGCTACAAGAGGGTGGCGGTCGTCGCGATCGACTACGCCTTCGGCTGGGAGGTCGTCGGCGGATTTCAGAAAACGTTCGAGGAGAACGGCGGCCAGATCGTCCAAAAGCTGTGGGCGCCGCTCAACACCACGGATTTCGCGCCGTACCTCTCTCAGATCAAGCGCGACGCCGACGCGGTGTTCGCGTTGATGGTGTCGATCTCGGCGTCGCGGTTTCCCAAGCAGTATCAGGACGCCGGGTTGAAGGCGAAGCTGCCCCTCATCGGCGGCGGCACGACGTTCGACGAGTTCGTGCTGCCGTCCCTCGGCGACGAGGCTATCGGCGGGATGAGTCCCCTCATCTACAGCGCCGCGCTCGACACGCCGGTGAACAAGAGGTTCGTCACGGACTACCGAAAGAAGTACGGGAAGGTCCCCTCGTATTTCTCGGAGACCTGCTACACGAGCACCCGCTGGATCAACGAAGCGGCGAAGGCCATCGGCGGCGACGTGGAGAACCGCGAGAAGTTCCTGGAGGCGCTGCGCCGCGTGGAGATCCCCGACGCGCCCCGCGGACCCGTCAAGCTCGACTCGCACGGCAACCCGATCCAGAACATCTACGTCCGCAAGGTCGAGAAGAAGGACGGCGAGCTGTGGAACACCGTCGTCCACACCTACCCGGCCGTCTCCCAATTCTGGAAGTACAAGGCCGAAGAATTCCTGAAACAGCCCGTGTACGATCGCAACTTCCCGCCCTGCAAGCACTGCTGATGCCCGTGGGGGCGGCGCCCGAGCCGTGACGGATCGAGCCGCCATCGCGCTGAGCTTGGCCGGGCTCTCGAAGGCCTTCGGCGGGCTCAGCGCGGTGGACCGCGTGAATCTCGAGGTCGCGGGGGGCGAGCGCCGCGCCATCATCGGCCCAAACGGCGCCGGCAAGACGACGCTCTTCAGCCTGATCAGCGGAGAGACCGAGCCGACCGCCGGCCGGATCGCCCTGTTCGGCCGCGACGTCACCCGATTCTCGCCGCATCGCCGCGCGGCGCTCGGGCTGGCGCGCACGTACCAGATCACCAATCTCTTCCCCCGCCTCACCGCGCTCGAGAACTGTCTCCTGGCGGTCCAGGCCCTGACCGGCGCCAAATTCCATCTCCATCGCGCCCTGCACCGCTATCCGGCCTTCTTCGCGCGCGCGCACGGCGTGCTCGAGGCGGTCGGGCTCAACGACAAGGCGGGCGAGGCGGTGCGAAACCTCTCGCACGGCGAGCAGCGCCAGCTCGAGATCGCGCTGGCGCTGGCCGGCGCGCCTCGGCTCCTGCTGCTCGACGAGCCCACCGCGGGGCTCTCGCCGGCGGAGTCTCATGCGATGACGGCGCTCTTGAAGAAGCTCGACCCCGCCATCACCCTGCTGGTGATCGAGCACGACATGGACGTCGCATTCGCGCTCACCGACCGCATCACCGTCCTGCACTACGGGAAGGTCGTCGCCGACGGCCTCGCCCACGAGGTGAAGGCGAACGCCCTGGTGCAGGAGATCTACCTGGGAACCTCCTGATGCTCGAGGTGCGCGACATCCACACCTACTACGGCGACAGCCACGTGCTGCAGGGCATCTCCCTGCGCATGGAGCGCGGCCAGGTCGTGGGCATCCTCGGCCGGAACGGCATGGGCAAGACCACCCTCATCCGATCCATCATCGGCTTCACGAGGCCACGGCGCGGGCAGGTCCTCTTCAAGGACCGGGACATCACCGCCTGGCCCTCGAACCGGGCCGTGACGCTCGGGCTCGGTCTGGTGCCGCAGGGGCGCCGGGTCTTCCCGTCGCTGACGGTCATGGAGAATCTGATGGTGGCCGTCAAGGGCGACGGTGGGCCCTGGACGATCGAGCGCGTGCTGGATCTCTTTCCGCGCCTGCGCGAGCGCGGCGCCCACCGCGCGGGCAAGCTGTCGGGTGGCGAGCAGCAGATGCTGGCCATCGCCCGCGCGCTGATGACCAACCCGGAGCTCTTGCTGATGGACGAGCCCACCGAGGGCCTGGCGCCACTCCTGGTCCGCGAGGTCGGCCGGGTCATCGAGAATCTCAAGGGCGAGGGGCTCTCGATCTTGCTCGTCGAGCAGAATCTCCCGCTCGCCCTCCGCGTGGCGGACCACGTGCACGTCCTGTCGCGGGGCCGGGTCGTTCACTCGAGCTCGCCGGACGCGCTCTGGAGGAACGAGGAGATCAAGTCGCGGTATCTCGGACTGTGAGGGCCTACCAGTGAACCAGATCGCGATTGTCGGCGTCGGGCTCCTGGGGTCCGCGGTGGCCTTGCGCCTTCTCGAAGGCGGCTTCGCGGTGACCGGCTACGACAGTCGGCCCGATCAGCTCGCGCGACTCGGATCGCGCGGGCTCAAGGGCGCGCCGAGCCTCAACGAGGCCGCGGCAGGCGCCGACGTCGTCTTCACGATCCTGCCGTCGCCCGAGTCGGTGGAAGCGGTGATCCTCGGCGCCGGCGGGCTGCTGGAGATCATGCGGCGCCCCGCCACCGTGATCCAGATGAGCACGATCTCGCCCACCCTGACGCGCCGCCTCGCCGAGGCGGCCACCGCCGCGGGGCTCGGCTTCCTCGACACGCCGATGAGCGGGACCAGCTTCATGGTAGAGCGCGGCGACTGCGTGATCTTCGCCGCGGGCGACCCGGCCCTCGTCGACGCCTGCCGTCCTGTCTTCTCGGCCATCGCGAAAAAGACGATCCACGTGGGGCCGGTCGGCAGCGCCTCGCTCGCCAAGCTCGCGACGAATCTTCTGGTCGGCCTCAACACCGCCGCGCTGGCCGAAGCCCTCGTCTTCGGCGTGAAGGGCGGACTCGCCCCCCAGGCGCTGCTAGACATCTTGCGGGACAGCGCCGCCGCCTCGAAGATGGTCGAGGTCCGTGGGCCGCTGATGGTCGAGCATCGCTTCGAACCGCAGATGAAGCTCGACCTCTTCCTCAAGGACTTCCGGCTCATGCTGGAGGAAGCGCAGCGCCTGGGCGTGCCGCTGCCGCTCACGAGCCTCACCCAGCAGCTCTGCACGGCCACCGCCGCCGCCGGGCGGGGCGCCCAGGACCTGGCTGCGCTCATCACGACGCTGGAGCGGATGGCCGGGCTCGGGCCCGCGTAGTCAGTGGACCCAGCGCACCACGCCCGTCACGCCGTCGACCGCGACCACCGCCCCCGCGGGAATCCGCCGGGTCGCATCGCCGACGCCGAGCACCGCCGGAATCCCGCGCTCCCGCGCGAGGGCGGCGAGGTGGGACGTGCTGCCCCCGAGCTCCGCGACGACGCCGACGACGCGCGGCAGGACCGCGGTCAGCGCCGGCCCGGCGACCTGGGTGACGAGGACATCGCCAACCTGCACGTGCTCCAGATCGTGCTCGTGGATCACGACACACGCCCGGCCCGTTGCCCAGCCGACCCCCGCCGGCTGGCCCCTGAGGCCCGGATGCCGGAGCCATACGTCGTCTCGCGTCCGCGGCGGCTCGACGTGGAGCGGCCGCGCCTGAAGAATCTGGAACCCGCTCTCGTCCTTCGCCCACTCGACCTCGACGGGCGCGCCGAGGAGCGACTCGATTTGTGATACGAGCCTTCCGAGCGTCACCACCTCGTCCGGGGAGAGGCACGGAGCGTGGACCAGCTCCGGGGCGACCGCCTCGGGGCGAGCACCGCCCGCGGGGGTCGTGACGACGCGCTGATCCTTCCGCCCGGGCGCGGTGCTTTCCAGCGATCCGTCGGGCGCCAGCACCCAGGAGTCGGGCACGACCTCGCCCTGGGCCAGCGCCGAGCCGAGGCCCCACGTCCCGGTCACCACCACGCCGCCGGCGGCCGTGCGGCTGAGGGCGCCGCCCGCGGCGCGGGCTTCGACCATCCGCTGGACGAGGACTGCCATGGCCGTGCGCGCTGGATCCACATCGTGGGATTGCATGTACCTGAGCGCACGCGCGGACCAGAGGCACGCCCAGCAGGCCCGTACCGCGGTGACCAGGTCCGCGTGGCTCGCGTTGCCGAGGAACGTATCGAACTGCCCGGCGAAGGAGGCGTTCGGCGCGTCTTCCCGAAGGCCGGAGGAGCGCACGGCGAGGACTCGTCCCAGAGTCTCGGTCATCCGCGCATGAGCGGCGTCGAGCATATCGGCGACCGCCGCCGCGAGCGGCGCGCGAAGAAACCCCAGCCTGACCTCGAGCGCGAGCTTGCGCGCCTCGTGCTCCTCGCTGGCCCGGCCGACGCTCTCGGCGGGGCCCGACACACCCGCCGCGTCGAGCTGCAGGCGGTAGGCGTCGGCGGTCAAGCAAATGCCGTCGGGCACCGGCAGGCCGGCCTGGCGGAGCCGGGCGAGCGTCCCGGCCTTCCCTCCCACCCGCTCGGCGTCGACTGCCTCGGGGTCGTCGAGCGGGATCGCGAGCCGCCGCCGCTCACGCACCCGGGACAATGACGAGCCTCAGGACGGAGTCGGCGGCGCGTTCGTATTCCTCGAACGCCCCCGCCACCCCTTCGAGCGGATACGACGCGGTGATGAACCCGTCGACCGCGACCGCACCCGAAGCGACCAGATCGATCGCGGGCGCGAAGTCGGCGGGGGTGAGGGCGCGCGAGCCGTAGACGGTCAGCTCTTTGTAATAGAGCGGGAACGTCGTGAAGCCGTCTACCGGTCGGTGGCTGATGCCGTAGAGGAGGAGCCGGCCGCCCGGCGCCAGCATCTCGATCGCGGGGGCGATGAGCGCCGGATCGCCCGCGGCGTCGACGACCACGTCCGCGCCGCGCCCGGCGGTGGCGTCCCTGACGGCGGCGACGGCATCCTCGCGGGTGGAGTTCACGATCCGGTCGGCGTTCCGGCGTCGAGCAAGCTCGAGCTTCCAGGCGCTGCGGGAGACGGCGATGACCGGGCGCGCACCCGAGAGCTTCGCGAGCTGCGTGTGGAGCAGCCCGGCCACGCCCTGGCCCAGCACGACCACGGACTCGCCCGACGCGATCCGCGCTCGCTGCTGCGCGTGACGCACGGTGGCGAGGGTCTCGATCAGCGTCGCGGCCGCGAGCGGCAGATGCGCAGGGAGCGGATAGAGGTAGACCTCGGGCAGCACGATGTGCTCGGCGAGGGAGCCGTCCATCTCTCGACCGAAGAGGCCGGCGTTCGCGCACAGGTTTCCATGGCCACGGAGACAGGTCCCGCACGAGCCACACTCGATGATCGGATTGAGCAGGACCGGCTGGCCGGGCCGGACGCGCTCCACACCCTCGCCGACCGCCTCGACCACGCCGGTGGCCTCGTGGCCCATCACCACCGGGAGCCGCACTCCAGGATGGCGGCCGGTGTAGATCTCGAGATCGGTGTGGCAGACGGCGGTCGCCGCGACCCGGACGCGCGCCTCGCCCCGACGCGCCACCGGCTCCGGTCGCCTCAAGAGCTCGAGACGCCGCGGCGCCTGGAGCACCGCCGCGAGCATGCTCACACTACGACCGTGATCTGCTCAACCGGGAAATTCGAGATGATCTCCGTCCGGTCTTCGTGGACGATCAGCATCTCCTCGATGCGCACGCCCCACTCGTACTTCTTGCCGTGCTGCGTCTCGAGCGCGAACACCATGCCCGGCCGGATCTCGAGCGGATGGTCGAGCGACCAGATCCGTGAGATCACGGGCTGGTCGTACTGCGCCAGCCCGAGCCCGTGTCCCCAGAGATTCGCGGCGGCCTGGTCCTCCTCGGCGTATCCCCACGCCTCCTGGGCCGACGGCCACTTCAGCGCGATGTCCCGTGTCGTCGCTCCGGGACGCACCGCGTGGATCGAGTCGTAGAGCCACGTGAGCGCCGTGGCGTAGTAGTCCTTCATCTCCTGAGTCGGTTGCTTGCCGACGCAATAGGTCCGGTAGTAGCACGACTTGTAGCCGTTCCACGTCAGCGCCGCCAGGTCCATGAACACGATCTCGCCGGGCTTGATGATCCGATCGGAGAAGTTCCGCCAGTTCGGCCAGGTGTTCGGCCCGGACGACACGATCACGTCCTCCACGTCCTCCATCCCGGGAATCCTGTAGAGGAACTCCATGATGTGCGCCGTCACCTGGTTCTCGGTGAGGCCCGGCTTGAGGAAGCGCATCGTCTCCCAGTGCGCCGCGTCCCCGATGGCGCCCACGATGCGCAGGCACTCCTGCTCGTCCACGTTCTTGATCGCCCGCGCCTCCATCATCGGCGTCATCCCGTCCGCCCACTTGATCTTCGCCTCGTTGAACTGGTTCAACATGTTGATGTCGACGAAGTCCACGCCGAGCGTCTGGTCGCCCACGTCGAAGCGCCGCATCTCCTTCACGAGAGAGTCGGTGAACTTCTTGACCTGCTGCCGTGACGCCGGTCCCGCCGCGCCCTTGATCCAGGCGTACGACCACCGGATGTTCTCGGGCGGGATCCACGGGGCGTGACGCTGGATCTGAAATCCGATGTCGCCCTGCTCGAACAGCACCGGCGCCGCGTCGCCGCACAGCAACGCGTAGCGGAGCCCTGGCTTCAGGCGGTTCCAGCCCGGCGTCAGCGTGCTCGTCACGTACCGGACGTTCTCGTCGTACATCAGGAGAAGTGCGCCGAGGTTGTGCGCCTTCATTCGCTCTCGCGCCCGCTCGAGTCGGTATTTCCTGAGGCGGTCCCAGTTCACCCGCTGCTGCCAGTCCACCCCCACCGTCCCGAAGTTCGCCATGGCCGTCCTTTCGTCAGCTGTTCAGATCGCCGCCGAGGGCTCGCGAGGCGCCACCCGCCGCCTCTCGAACGAGCGAGGTGAGGCGCGGCAGGCGCTCGTCGGACAACCGCACGGCAGGTCCCGCGATCCCGAGCGATGCCACGGCGCGGCGCGTGTGGTCGAAGAGCGGCGCCGCGACACACTTGAGCCCGACCGCGAACTCCTCTTCGTCGAGCGCGTGCCGGCTGGCGCGGATCTTCGCGAGCTCCTGGCGCAACAGGTCCGGATCGGTCCGGGTCGACGGCGTGTAGGCCCGCAGACGCCGGCGGAGAAAGCGCTCGACCGACTCTTTGGGCTCCCACGCCAGGAGCGCCTTGCCGAGCGCCGTGCAGTGGAGCGGTGCGCGGCGCCCGATGCGCGAGTACATCTGCAGCGGCTGGTCGCTCTCGATCTTGTCGATGTAGACGACATCCCCCTCATCGAGGACCCCGAGGTGCACGGTCTCCTTCGACGCCAGCATGAGGCTCCGGAGGAACGGCGCGACGATCTCCCGAATGGCGCCGCGGCCGGCGGCGAGCGAGCCGACCTCGAAGGCCTTGAACCCCAGGCAGTAGCGCTCGGTCTGGGGATTCTTCCGCACGTATCCCCGCGCCGCCAGCGACGTGAGCAAGCGATGGACGGTGCTCTTGCCCAGTCCGAGCGCCTGGCTCAGCTCGGTGACACCGAGCTCGGGCCGCTCGACGCTGAAGGACTCGAGGACCGCGAGGGCGTTGTTGACCGATCGCAGAACGCGCGTCACTCTCCTACCCTCAGCTGTTCTCCACAGAAGAACGACATTCCGCGCAGCGCTTGCTTCATAGCAGCCACGCTGCTAGCCTGTCAAACCGAAATGCAAGGACGGATCTCGATGCTCACGAAAGCTCTCGACCTCTCGGCGCGCCGGAAGCGGCCGGTCGCCCTCCCGATCACCCACGAGGACGAGCGCGCCTGATCGGGGCGCACGCCCACCCGTGTCTCGTCCGCTCGCGGAGGACCACGATGGTGACGCCACGCACGACGTGTCGCGTGTTGCTGCTGATGCTGCTGCTGGCCCCCGCCGCGGGCGCCGCGCCCACCGACGACGCCTTCATCGCAGGCTATGCCGCGGCCGTCCTCGAGCGTGAGTTCGCTCTGACGGCGCCGTCGCTGCGCGTTCAAGGTGGGGTCATCACGCTGGCCGCCTTGGACCTCGCGACCGCCGACCGCGCGCGCGTGGTCGCGCAGCTCCAGCGGATCCGCGGTGTGGCGCGGGTCGAAGTCCTCGAGGCGGGCGTCCAGGCGCCGCCGCCCGCACCGCCGATGCCGACGACGGAACCGCCGCGGGTTCTCGCCGAATGGCAGGCCGGCCTGTTACCGGGCGGCGTGCTCTTCAAGCCCTTGGTGGCCGACCCGCGCTGGCCGCACTTCGCGGCCGCGTGGCAGCACTATCTCGACGACCGGCAGCTCACCGATGTCGCGGCGGTCAACTTCGGCGAAACCTTCGCGTTCTACCGGGACAGGGTCGGTCGTGGCTGGTGGGAGCTCGGCCTCCATGCCGGTGTGTTCTCGGTCTTCGACATCGACTCCCGCTCGTTCGACCTGGTCAACGCCGACTACCTCGTCGGAATTCCGCTCACGTACCGGTACGAGGACTTCACGGCGCTCTTCCGCGTGTTCCACCAGAGCAGTCACCTCGGGGACGAGTTCCTGCTCCGGACGCGCACCAACCGGATCAACCTGAGCTACGAGAGCATCGATCTCAAGCTCTCGTACGAGGTCGGCGACGTGCTCCGCCTGTACGGTGGTGGCGGCTACCTCTTCAACCAGGACCCGTCGAACCTCGACCCGCTGTCGGTGCAATACGGCGTGGAGCTGACCAGCCCCTGGCCGCCGCCCGAGGCCCGGTGGCGGCCGATCGCCGCGGTCGACGTTCAACAGCGCGAGGAGAACAACTGGAACGCCGATCTGTCGGTCCGCGCCGGGCTCCAGATCGAAGGCGTCCTGGCCACGCGCAAGCTGCAGATCCTGCTCGAGTACTTCAGGGGCCATTCGCCCAACGGGCAATTCTACAAGGACAAGGTGGAGTACTTCGGCCTCGGCACGCATTTCCACTTCTGAGCCCGTCCCGGGGTAGGATCGACTGCCATGGCCGACCAGGATCTCAGGAGCTTCGTCTCCGCGTACGGGCAGGCCCACCCCGGCGAGGTGATCCACGTGGCCGAGCCGGTCTCGATCGAGGAGGACGTGATGGCGCTCGTCCTCGAGTACGAGCGCCGTCGCCGCTACCCGATTCTCTTCTTCGATCGGATCACGGGCCACGACATGCCGATGGTATGCAACGTCGTGGCGAGCCGCCGCGCGCTCGCGTGGGCGCTCGGCGTCGACGAGCGGGCGCTCGCCGCGGAGTACGCACGCCGCATCAAGGACCACGTCAAGCCGGTCGTCGTCCCCACTCCTCCTTTCCGCCACCGAACGCTGAGCGGCGCAGCCCTGGACCTGGCCGCGCTACCCATGCCGCGCTACTTCCCCGGCGACGCGGGTCGCTACCTCACCGCCGGAATGCTCGTCGCGCGCGACCCCGACACCGGCGTCGAGACCGAGGGGTATCACCGCTTTCAGCTCAAGGCCCGCGACCGCATGGGGGTCAGCCTCCACTCCCGCCGGCGCATGTTCGAGTACCAGCGGCGCGCCGAGGCCAAGGGCCGCGCGCTGTCGTGCGCGATCGTGCTGGGACTCCACCCGCTGGTATCGATGGGCTCCCTCGCCTATCCCCCGCCCGACGTCGGCAAGTTCGAGGTGGTGGGCGGGCTCCTGGGCGAGCCGCTGGAGGTCGCGCCGTGCGCGACCATCGACCTGCACGTCCCCGCGGCGGCCGAGATCGTGATCGAGGGCGAGATCCTCCCCAACGTGCGCGAGCCCGAGGGCCCCTTCGGCGAGTTCACCGGCTACGTCTCGCGCCGGTCCACCGAGCACGTCTTCGTCGCGAAGGCGATCGCAATGCGCGAGCGGCCGTGGTTCCAGTCGATCGGCTCCGGGCGCGCGGGCGACCACATCACGACGCTCGGCCTGATCCGCGAGGCCGAGATCGCCAATGCGCTCGCACGCGCGATCCCGAACGTCCGCGCGGTGCACGTCCCGCTCTCCGGGACGTCGTCGTTCACGGCCTACGTGTCCATCACGCAGAGCCGGCCCGGCGAGGCCAAGCACGTCATTCCGATCGTCCTGGGCGTGGATCACTACGTGAAGCTGGTCATCGTCGTCGACGACGACATCGACGTCTTCGACGAATCGGAGGTGCTCTGGGCGGTCGCCACGCGAATGCAGGCCGACCGCGACCTGGTCGTCGTCTCGGGCAGTCTCGGCGCGCTGCTCGACCCGAGCGCGGACGAGCGGGGCGTCACCGCCAAGCTCGGCATCGACGCCACGCGGCCCTTCGGCGAGCCGTTCGCGACGAAGCTCGTGATGTCAGCTGAGAAGATGACCTGGGCACGGGCCTTCGTGGACCGGCTGACGCAATCGTAATCCATAGTGGCGCGCACTGAGGGAGACCCGTCGTCATGAAGCGCTACATCGATCTGTCGGTCACGGTGGACGACGCGACGCTCTCACCGCCTTCCACCAATATGCGGCTCGAGATCACGCCGCACCGGCGCGGCCCGGGGTTCTGGCAGGTCTCGAGCGTGAACCAGAGCCTCCACACCGGCGCCCACATCGACTCGCCCCTGCACGTCTTCCGGGACGGCATCACCACCGCCGAGATCTCGCTCGACCAGGTGATGGGTGAGGCACTGGTGGTCGACCTCTCGTTCGCGGGGCCGAATCACGCGATCACGATCGACGACCTCAAGCGCGGGGGCGCCGACGACGTGCGTCAGGGCGACATTGTGCTGCTGCGCACGGACTGGACGGACAAGATGTACGGCCGGTGGCCCGACTATTTCACCCAGTCGCCCTATTTTCCACCCGAGTCGGCGGAGTGGCTGGTCGCGCGCGGCCCGAAGAACATCGGCTTCGACTTCTTCGAGGAGTACTGCGCCCGGCTGCCCGACTTCTCCTCGGAGGACTTCCCGATGCACCGCGTGATCCTCGGCGCGGGTGTCGTCATCATGGAAGGCCTGACGAGCCTCGGCGTGCTGCCCCGACGGCGCGTGGACTTCGGTGCCCCCTTCTACAAAATCGCCGGTACGGAGGGCGCCCCGGCCCGCTTCTTCGCGACGATTTGAGGGCTCCCCTACGTGAGCGGTAAGCCTCTGCCCAGGCTGTAAGTCTCCGCCCAGCCTGCACTGTCCACCCGCGAAAGCGCGCCCGCAGGGATTTGCCGGCGATCGCGTGAGGGATTTCCCCTATTGCCCGCTCCCCTGCGTGTGATGAACCCTGTCATGACCCCATTTGGCTGACGAACGACGTATTTCTGGAAATGTGTGAGGAATGGAGGAGGGCTCATGAATCAGACCGCCGCCCTTGCGCTCGAGTCTCTGCCAGGCCCGGAACCCATCTACCAGCGCTCCCCGCGGACGCTCCGCTCCCTCCAGACCTGGGCGATCGTGCTCGCCGGCGGCGAGGGCCGTCGATTGCGGCCGCTCGTGCGGCGGCTCTTCGGCGACGAGCGCCCCAAGCAGTACGTGCCGCTCCTGGGGCCGGCCTCGCTCCTTCGGCAGACCTTGAGCCGGGTGGGACGCCTCGTGCCTCCCGAGCGTACGGTCGTCGTCAGCCGGGATGAGCATGCGCAGTACATCGCTCACGAGTTTCCCGACGGGCCGGCGCCGCACGTGCTCCTGCAGCCCGAAGATCGCGGCACCGGCGCGGCGGTGCTCTTCGCGGCGCATACGATTCGTCGATGGGACCCCGACGCGACGGTTGCCGTCTTCCCGTCCGATCACTTCATCCGCGAGGAAGACACCTTCCTGACGCACGTCGCCGAGGTCGTCGCCGTCGTCGAGCGACATCCTGAGCGGATGGTGCTGCTGGGCGCGCGTCCGACGACACCGGAGCCCGAATACGGCTGGATCAAGCCCGGAACGCCCGTCAGCGAGACCACCGATGGTCTCGTCTGCCGCGTGCAAGGCTTCCTGGAGAAGCCGGCGGTGGAGACCGCCCAGCGGTGCCTGACGACGGGCTGGCTCTGGAACACCTTCGCGTTCGTGACGACCCTGCCGACGCTCCTGGACGCGGGCCAGGAGTTCCTTCCCGCGGTCGACGCGCGCCTCAAGCTCATCAACGCCTTCGCACGAAGCCGGCACGAGGGATGGGCGATCCGCCAGGCCTACTCTCTGGCGCCGAAGAGCGATTTCTCTCGAGCGGTCCTTGAGCGGTGCCCGTCGTGTCTGGCCGTCTCGCCACTGCCACCACTGACCTGGTCCGATCTCGGCACGCCCCGCCGCGTCGTCGCCGCCGCGAGCAGCCTGCCGGTTCGCCCGCTGTGGATGACCTCCGGACGCCGGACCGTCAACGCGTTGACCGCCATCTTCCAGGGTCCGCCGGCAAACCTGAGAACGATCCGATGAGGCGGGACGACCCAGCTCGCGACGACGCATCCGGCATCAAGCTGGCTTCGCCGGCTCTCTGCCCGACCGCCGCGTAAGGCGGCCGCGAACTCCCGCGCCGCGCTACGCGCGGAGGTTCTTGCCGAAGAAGTCCGTGCAACGCTTCCAGGCGTCGGCAGCCGCCGCCGCGTTGTAGGACGGGCGGTAGTCCGCGTGGAAGCCGTGACCCGCGCCCGGGTAGACGACGATCTCGACGTTCGGGTTGTGCTGCTTCACGAGATCACCGAGGCGTCGGGCATCCTCCGGCTTTGGATTCTGGTCTGTCTCGCCGTAGAGCCCGAGCAACGGGATGTTGATGTCCTTGGCGAGGTCGAATCCCGTCACGGGTCCCGCGGCGCCCTGATAGGGCCGCGCCGGCGGGCCGTACCACGCGACGGCGCCCTTCATGTCCTTGTTCGTGGCCGCCACCTGGTACACCGTCGATCCTCCCCAGCACCAGCCGGTGACGCCGACGCTGGTCGGCTTCACGTTGGGCCGCGTCTTGGCCCAGTCCACGGCCGCCTTGAGATCGCCGAGCGTCTGCTCGCGCTTCTGGGCCAGGACGATCTTCAGGATGTCCTGGATGTTGGGCAGCTGCGCCACCCCACCTTCGCGCTTGAACAGCTCGGGGGCGACGGCGCAATAGCCCGCCTTGGCGAACCGGCGCGTGCAGTCGCGGATGTACTCGTGGACCCCCCAGATCTCGGAGATCACGAGCAGGATCGAGTGGTCCTTCCCGGTCGTGGGCCGCGCCTCGTACACCGGCATCTCGTAACTGCCGATCTTGACGACCTGGTCGCCGGCCACAATGCCGTCGGTGTCGGTCTTGATCGCCTGGGCCAGCACGGTGTCGACGGACAGCGCGTAGCCGGCAAACGTGCCGCTGGTGGCGAGCATTTCGCGGCGAGTCAACATCATCGACCTCCTCATTCGTCTACCGTCCCGCGACGGTCGGCGGCGCCTAGGACGTGACTTTGGGTCTCGGGGCGGAGCCCCGTCGGATGATACTATGAGGGTGCACCAGATCGGTGTGGGTTTCAGCACTTCTTCCCGGTCCGGGGAGGACCAATGGATCTGCTCGAAGTCAAGAGCCGTATTGCTGAAGCTCTCGTCGAGTCCATTTTCCGCCGCGCGCGCTACCAGATCAGCCCGTTCCGCAACCACGCCTCGCCGCTGCGCTTCGGGCGCGAGGACTTTTCCCCCGACTTCCGTGTCACCTCGGAAGGCGAGAACGGCGCGGAGTTCCTCGTCGAGGTGAAGTACCGGCCCTCGGCCTACCAGTTCGTCTCGGTCGAAAATCAGCGCGGCGAGCGCTCGATCTTCTACATGGCGCGCCGCCAGTGGCCGAACCTCTACTTCGTCCTGGTCACCGACCGGCCCGAGGCGGGGCGCTCCTGCTTCCAGGCGATCGCCTTCGGCGCGATGCGCCCGGGCGAGCCCTTCCGCACCGTCGACGTGGTCGAGCTGAAGGAGCTCAAGATCTTTCAGCACAACATCGAGGACCACGAGGAGCTGATTCGGCGCATCTTCTCCCTGCTGACCGGCGCGGCGCCCTGAGGGCGACTCAGAGGCTTCGCACCACCAGCCAGGTACCCAGCGCGGCCAGGAAGACCAGCACCGCTCGATTGAAGGCGCGCTGATCGAGCCGATCTTGCAAGCGGAGGCCCAGCCCGAAGCCCGCGAGGCCAGCCGCGGTCAGCCCCAGCGACATCAGCACGAGAGACCAGCCGAAGAGCCCGTACCAGACGAGCGTCGCGAGCTGCACGGCCTTGACGACCAGGAACGTGAACGCGATCGAGCGGACGAACTCGCGCTTGTCCATGCCGAGCGCCACGAAGTAGAGCGCCAGCGCCGTGCCCGGCGCGTTGGTGATGCCCCCCATGACACCGGCGACGAGCCCGACGGGCGCCGAGAGCAGACGCTCCCGGCCCGGTGAGATTTTCGGCGCGAAGCGCGCGAGATCGAGGACGACGAACCCGAGGACGAATGCGCCCAGGATCAGCGTCACCGCGCGCGCGGAGAGCATGACGAGAAGCTTCGTGCCAACGATCGTGCCCACGATGGTGAAGACCAGCAGCGGGGCCAGCCGGCGCGGCGCGTCGCCGAGGGGCCCCTGCCGGCGCAGCTGGAGGCCGTCCATCACGAGGTTCGGGATGACCAGCACCGCCACGGCGGTCTTCACGTCGACCACGAGGGCGAGCAGCGGCGTGCCCAGCGTGGGGAACCCGAAGCCGATCGCGCCCTTGACGAAGGCGGCGGCGAGGACGGCGGCGGCCGCGGCCAGGGCTAGCGCGAGAGCGCCTCTCTCAGAACTTCGGCCGGGTGCTTGGCCCGGCGACCGGCCAGGTGCTGGATCTGCTGACGACAGGAGATGCCGGGCGCGACGATCTCGGTCTCCAACGGGGCCGCCTTCACGGCGGGGGCCAGCCGGCGGTTGCCGAGCGCGACCGAGATGTCGTAATGCTCGCGCTCGAAGCCGAACGAGCCGGCCATGCCGCAGCAGCCGGAATCCACTTCCTCGACCGCGAAGCCCGCCCAGCGGAGCGCCCCGACCGTCGGCGCCGTCCCGACGAGCGCCTTCTGATGACAGTGCCCATGGAGCAGCGCCTTCCGGCCGTTGCCGCCGAACGCCAGGACCAGCCCACGGGCGCGCTCGCGGAGCAGGAACTCCTCGAACAGGAAGGACTGCCGGGCGACGGCCCGCGCGTCGTCGGTGCGCACAAGGTCCACCGTCTCGTCACGCAAGGTCAAGAGGCACGAGGGCTCGAGCCCGACGATCGACACGCCGCGCCGCGCGTAGGGCGCCAGTCGCGCGACGTTCCAGGCGGCGTGCTCGCGCGCCTCGGCGAGCATGCCCTTGGAGATGAGCGGCCGCCCACAGCACTCTCGGTCGACGAGCACGACGCGATAGCCCGCCGCCTCGAGCACCTCCACGGCGGCCTGCGCGATCTCCGGCACGTTGTAGGTCGTGAAGGTGTCGTTGAACAGCACGACCTCGCCGCGCGGCGCCGCCGCGGGCGGTACCCGTCGCGCGAACCAGTCGGTGAACGTCTGCGCCGCCAGCGACGGCAGGGGCCGGCGCCGATCGATCCCCGCGAGCTTCTCGAGCGCCCAGCGGCTCGGGGCGAGGCCCGAGACCCAGTTGACAAGCGCCGGCATCCGGGAGCCCAGGCGATTCATCCGCGCGATGCGTCCGAACAGGCGATTGCGGAGCGGCAGCCCGTTGGCCTGGTAGTAGTGATGGAGAAACTCGTACTTGAGCTTCGCCATGTCCACGTTGGCCGGGCACTCGGCCTTGCACCCCTTGCACTCCAGACACAGGTCCATCACCTCGTAGAGCCGCCGGCCCGTGAACTCCGCCGGCGGCAGACGCCCGGAGAGCACGGCGCGGAGGGCGTTGGCGCGACCGCGGGTCGAGTGCTCTTCGTCCTTCGTCGCCATGTACGACGGACACATGGTGCCCTCGAGCGTCTTGCGACAGGCGCCCACGCCGTTGCACATCTCGACCGACGCCGCGAACCCACCCTGCTCGGAGAAGTCGAGGAGCGTCGTGGGCTCCCAGGTCGTGTACTGGGTCCCGTACCGCAAGTGGTCGGTGAGGCCGGCCGGGGCGACGATGTTGCCGGGATTCATGCGGTTGTCGGGATCGAAGGCGCGCTTGAGCTCGCGGAAGGCCTGCATGATCCGCGGTCCGTACATGCGCTCGAGGAACGGGCTGCGCGCCCGCCCGTCGCCGTGCTCGCTCGAGAGCGTGCCGCCGAATCGCACGACCAGGTCGGCGATCTCGTCCGCGATCGTGCGCACCTGCTCGAGGCCGCGCGGCGTCTTGAGGTCGATGACCGGGCGGATGTGCAAGCACCCGACCGAGCAGTGGCCGTAGTAGGCGCCGACGGTGTCGTGCTTGGCGAAGATCTCTCGGAAGCGCGTCACGAACTCGGCGAGGTGCCGGGGCTCGACGGCCGTGTCCTCCACGAAGGCGATCGGCTTCTTGTCGCCCTTCATGCCGAGCAAGAGGCCGAGCCCCGCCTTGCGCAGCTTCCAGATCGACTGCTGCTCGCCGGCATCGTGGGCGGCGTGGGCGGCGTAGCCGAACCGCTCGCGCTGCCGTCGCGCCTCGAGCGTCTCGACCTTGGCCCGGACCTCGGCGTCCGTGTCCCCCGCGTACTCGACGATCATGATCGCGGCCGGGTCGCCCTGGACGAAGGCCATGCGCTGCGACTGCTCGATATTGTTCCGGGCGAGGTCGAGGATCATCTTGTCGGTCAACTCGACGGCGTACGGGCCCGTCTCGAGGATCGACTGCGACGACTCGAGCGCCTCCTGGATGTCGCGGTAGTGGATGACCTCGAGCGCCGTCGCCTTCGGGCGGCGCACGAGCCGGACCTTCGCCTCGAGCACCGTCACCAGCGTGCCCTCGGAGCCGACGATCAGGCGGGCGACATTGAGCGTTGCGGAGCCGGGTCGTGCCTGTATCAGGCCACCCTCGGTCCGACCCGGCCTCGCGGACCCCGCTCCAACTAACTCGTTCAGGTTGTAGCCGGAGACGCGGCGCCAGTGAGCGGGATAGCGGGCCTGGATCTCGGCGGCGTACGTCTCCCGGATCCGGGCGATCTCGCGGTAAATCTGGCCCTCGAGCCCGGGCGCTCGGCACTTGGCCGCAAACTCACCGGGGGTCACCTCGCCGAACACGACGCGCGAGCCGTCGGCCAGCAACGTCGTCAGCTCGATGACGTGCTCGACGGTGAGACCGTAGGCGATGGAGTGCGAGCCGCCGGAGTTGTTGCCGAGCATGCCGCCCAGCGTCGCCCGGTTCGATGTCGAGGTGTCGGGACCGAAGAGCAGCCCGAGCGGGCGCACGTGGTGGTTCAGGTTGTCCTGCACGAGCCCCGGCTGCACCCGCGCCCACAGCTCCTCGGTGTTCACCTCGAGCACGCGGTCCAGGTGCCGGGAGAAATCGAGCACGAGGGCGTTGTTGACCGTCTGGCCGGTGAGCGACGTCCCACCGCCGCGCGGCAGGACCGCGACGTGGTGCCGGCCGGCGAGCTCGATGGCCGCTCGCACGTCGTCGGCGTCACGCGGGATCACGACACCGACGGGCTCCATCTGGTACATGGACGCGTCGGTCGAATAGAGCAGGCGGGATCCAGCATCGAAGCGGACGTCGCCGCGGATCGCCGTGCGCAGCTCGTGCTCGAGGTCGTTCACGCCCGACATTATACCCGGTGGTCGCGGGGCGATCCTTATGGGTACTATAGTGGCGTGGCCCTCCGCTTGCTCACCCTCGTGCTGCTGCTCGTCCTCGCGGTCCGCGGCGAGGCGGCGCCGGCCGCGCCGGGTTTCAAGGTGAAGCTCCTCGACGGCAAGGCGCTCGATTCCCACGACGTCATCGGCAAGAAGATCCTGGTGCTGCGTTTCCAGGCGTCCTATTGCAAACCGTGCGCGAAGGAGGCCCCGGGGCTCGCTCGGGTCTACGACCGCTATCGGTCGCGCGGGGTCGAGCTCCTGGCGATCCACGTCCAGGACACCGCCAAGGACGCGCGGGCCTTCGTCCGAAAGTACAAGGTCACGTATCCCGTCGCGCTCGACACGAAGCTGACGATCGGCAATCCCTTCGGCTTCAAGGGCTCGCCGTACACCGTCGTGATCGACCAGAAGGGCGAGATGGTGGCGCAGATCCACGGCGAGTCGGCGGTCGCGCGCCTGCCCCGCATCCTCGACGAGCTCTTGAAGAAGAACCCGCCGTCCTCGTGAGTCAGGGCCTGAGCATCACCTTGATCGCGCGGTCTTCTTTCCGGTCGAAGATCGCGTAGCCCCTCGGGGCCTCGCCGAGCGCCATCGTGTGGGTGATGATCCGCGCCGGCCGGAGCTTGCCCGCCCGAACGAGCGGCAAGAGCGGCGCCATGTAGTTGCGCGCGTTGCAGATGCCCATCTTCAGCGAGAGGTCCTTGAAAGGGCACGGAGCTGCTCGGCCGGGTCCCCCCGCTCGAGGCTCACGGGCTCGGCACCGAGCTCCTCGGCGAGCTCCAGACGATAGTCGACGCGATCGACGGCGAAGAGTCGCGCTGGCCCAAAGAGCTGGGCGGCCTGCATCGCGAGCAGCCCGACCGGTCCGGCTCCGAAGACCGCGACGGTGTCGCCCGGACGGATCCCCCCGTTCTCGGCGCAACAGTAGCCGGTGGAGAGAATGTCGCCCAGAAAGATGGCGTCGTGATCGGACATCTCCGGCAGCACTCGCTCGCAGAGATGATCCGCGAAGGGGACGCGGATCCACTCGGCCTGTCCGCCGCCCCAGACGTGGCCGAATCGGCCGCCGAAGACCGCGCGCCCGGTCGTCGCGCACTGGGTCGGCAGCCGGCGCTGGCACCACTCGCAGCGCCCGCACGAGACGGAGAACGGAACGATGACCCGGTCGCCACGGCGGACCTGTCGGACTTCCGGCCCGAGGTCCTCCACCGTGCCCATGAACTCGTGGCCCATGACGGCTCCAGTCTGGACGAGCGCCCCGCCGCGACCGTGGTACTGGTGGAGGTCCGAGCCGCACACCGCGCTCGTGGTGATCCGGAGCACGACGTTGGTCGGGTCCACGACCTTCGGATCGGCAACCTCCCCGGCTCGCACGTCGCCCACGCCGTGAAACGTGATGGCTTTCATGAGGTATTCCCCTCTAACTATCCTTCGCGTTGCTGTTTCGCGCGTAGAGCGCGAGCGCGGCGGCGCCGCGTACACCGTGTCGCTTCTCGCCCGGGACGATCGTCACGCGTGTGGCCGCCAGCGCGCGCGGGAACGCGTACTCGCCGGCCGCGCCGAGGAGCTTCGCCTCGAGGAGCGCCAGCGACCGCGCGACCCCGCCGGTGATGACGACGACGTCCGGGTTCAGGCCGTTCACGACCGTCCCGATCATCGCGCCGAGCGCCTGGCACGCCTCGTCCACGACCGACGTGGCGAGGGAGTCGCCCTCCGCCGCGGCGCGGAAGACGAGGGCAGCCGTGATCGCCATTGGATCGCCTCCCGCCGCCCTCAGCAAGACGGCCTCCGCCTGGCTCGCGACGCGGGCCCGGGCCGCATCCGCGATGCCCCGCCCGCTCGCGTAGAGGGCCAGACAACCACGGCCGCCGCACCAGCACGGCGGGCCGTCGAACTTGACGGGCGCGTGGCCGAACTCGCCGCCGAAGCCCACGGCGCCCCGGACGAGCCGACCGTCGAGCACGAGCCCGGCTCCGAACCCGGTCCCGGCCGCGAGTACGACGAGCGATCGGGCGCCCCGGCCGGCCCCGAACATCCACTCGCCGAGGGCCAGCGCGTTGACATCGTTGTCGACGCACGCGAACAGCCCGAATCGTGTCGTGAGCTCTGCGGCGAGGGCGTGGCCCGCGAGCTCGGGGACATGGCTCACGGGCTCGCCGATACGCCCGAGCGCCGCGTCGACCGGCCCGGGGACGCCGACCCCGATGGCGTCGATCGGCCGCCCGCGATGCCGGGACTGGTCGATCACCTTGCCGATCAGTGCGACGATCGTCGCGAGCGCCCCGCCCGTCCCCGCGCCTGGCGTCGGCGCGCTCGCGTCGACAACCACCTCACCATCGGCGGACAGCGCCCCAGCCGCGATCGTGGTGCCCCCGACATCGACGCCGACGATCAATACGGGAAGGCTGTCACGAGATCTACAGCTCGCCGAAGTGGCAGAGGGTGATCCCGAGACTCGCGAGTGCCGCACGGGCGGCGGGTGTCCCGAGACCGACCATCTCGGTCTCGCGCTGCCGTCCATAGCGGCTATAGGCCAGCGCCTCGTCGAACCAGCCGGGATGCGACATGAACTCGGAGACGCCGGGCGGCAGGACCCTCAGCTGAGCCAGGGTTCTGGGCAGCGACCAGTACGGCCCGGGACCCGACTCGCCGAAGAAGTGATCCGGAGTGCGCAGGCCCGCCGTCAACGCCCGGGCGCGCGCCAGCTCGTTCTGGCTCCTGATCGGCACCCCGAGGCGTCGCGCCGCCTCGAGCATCACCTCGGTCACCGGAACCAGGAGCCCCACGTGATGGTGTGTGTCGAGGTGAGTCGGCGCTCGACGCATCAGCGACACGAACTTCTCGATCTGCGCCCTCACCTCGCGCTCCACGTCCTTCGCGTCCGCTCGGGCCGCGGCGTGGCGCGCGTCGCGCACGAACCGACCGTCGGCGTCCACGAGCGAGCGCGCCCGGGAGAGGGGCCGGCCGAGCGTCAGGTTCAGATGAATCCCGACGCCGAGATCGGAGTCGCGGAGCGCGCTCACCGACTCGGCGTCGATCGCCGCGGTGGTGAGGACCGTCGTGCTGCTCACGATGCCGTGGCGATGCGCGCCGAGGATCCCGGCGTTGACTCCGGGCGTGAGGCCGAAGTCGTCGGCGTTGACGATGAGCCGGCGGGTCATGCGCCCGTCACCTCGGGACGATCCTCTGGATCGTCACCGCGGGACGATCCCCTGGATCACGAACCGCTCGACGGTCTCGGGAACGCCGGCCGGTACCGTGGCCTCCGCGTCGACGGACCGGATGTGCTCGAGCCGCTCGTACGCGATCCTCGGGAACGACTGGAGCTCGCTCGCGACGATCGTGGGCGCCAGCCCCGCCGCCTCGACCTTCGCGAGCGCGGTCTTGGGGCCGAGGAACGCGAAGATCGTGAAGACCAGCCGGCCGCCGGGCCGGAGGTGCTCCCGGGCGCCCCGGATCACGCGGTCCAGGATCTCCCAGCCGTCGGCACCGCCGTTGTCGGCGGCCGCTACCGGGTCGCGACGCGTGCGGCCGGGCGGCGTCGGCATCTGTGGCGGGTTCGTGCAGACCAGGTCGAATCGCTCGCCCGCGACGGGCGCGTAGCAGTCGCCGAGCCGCGCCTCCACGGCGACACCGTTGAGCATCGCATTCGCCCTGATGATCTCGACCGCTTCGGGGATGATGTCGGTCGCGACGACACTCGCGCCGCCCCTGGCGGCGAGAACCGCGGCCAGCCCGAGCCCGGCGCCGATCTCGAGCACGCGCTCGCCCGGACGCACGGCGAGGTGCCGGCAGAAGAAGAGCGAGCCGGCCTTCGGCGGCTGGACCTGGTCGGGGACCCGGAAGAGACAGCCGCGCCAGGCGAACAGCAGAGTGCCGGCGTCGCTACTTTCCAAGGACGCGCCGGAAGTAGAGCCGGAGCGCTTCTTTGAGCTGGGCACGCGCCCCAGCCGAGGTCTTCGCGTCCTCGAGCTGCTCGATGTCGAGCTGGAGCGGGACCCCTTCGCGCTTCACCCCGTCGAGCTCGGCGGTGAGCCCGCAGCGCTCGTCCGATTCCGTGAAGACGATCCTCGCCTTCTTGAACGTGCGGTCGTCCTGGGCGAGCTGCTCCACGGTTTCGACGATGACGCGCTTGATCTCCTCGGCCTCCGCCGCCGGCACCGTCGAGAACGCGGCCGTGAGACTAACGTCCGCCACCGCGTCAGGGCACCAGATACTGCGTGATGTCGACCACTTTCGAGTCCTTGAAGTAGAGGCGCCAGCCGACCGGGTACACCCACGCCTCGGTCACCGTGCCCTTGATCGTCGGCCAGTACGCGCGCGCCAGCTTCTCCATCTCGGCCTCGTCGCTGGTCACGGAGATCGGCCGCCCCAGGAGAATCAAGACCTGTTCCGCGGTCTGTCCGACCGACACCTGGCGCACGAAGCGGAACGTCGACACGTCGAGGGAGTTCGCGGCCTCCGGGTGCTGATGCAGGTACTGCGAGATCCGGTACTCGATCTGGTTGTTCCAGTGGCGGCGCTCGTCGAAGTTCGGCTCTCGTCCGTTGGCCAGGATGACGTTCGTCATCCAGAGATCCTCGGCCAGAGGACCCTGGGTCGTCCGCTGCTCCTTGACCCGGTACGACGCGCACGCGGCCAGGATCAGAAGACCCGCGACGAGGACGATGCGCTTCACGCCTGGATCATATCAGGGCGGACTCCAGAACGATGCCACGATCGATGGCCCGGGCGACGTGGGCCAGCAGGCGACCCGTCTCGGCCGGCACCTCGGCGCTCTCCGCCAGCTGACGGAGCAGGTCGATCAGCCGACGCATGGCGCGAATCAGGTCGCCCTCGTGGCCGCCGAACGATTCCTCGACGATCCCACTCCAGTCGTCCTCACCGGACGCCCAGCGAAAGACCGAGGGCATGAAGCCGGAGTGCACCGCCAGCGGGACCCGAAGATGACGCGCCCGCTGGGCCTCGTGCACGGTATCGGCGATGCGCATGAGCTGCTCGAGCTTGCGCTTGAGCTTCGACCGCTTTCTCAGAAACACGCGCGCCAGCGCCGGGTCGCCCGACCGCGCCTCCTCGATCAGCGCCGAGCAGATCGCCGCCGCCTCGGGCGCGGACACGTCGTTGAAGACGCCGTGCGCCACGCTCTCGGCGACGAGGAGCTCGTTGTCGTGGCGGAGACCCGC
Source organism: Candidatus Rokuibacteriota bacterium (assembly GCA_003220535.1). Lineage (GTDB taxonomy): Bacteria > Methylomirabilota > Methylomirabilia > Rokubacteriales > CSP1-6 > AR31. The sequence continues at coordinate 34,282 of QHSU01000054.1, read as the reverse complement.
GATGAGCCGTCCTTTCCACTCGAGCTGCCGGTCCCTCACCGCGCCGAACTGCTCCAGCACCTCCACCACCCGCAGGAACTCCTGCCAGTAGGCGCCGCGGAGCTGCTCGAGCTGTCGCCGCCGCACCCCGAGCCGCTCGGTGATGGTCTCGAGCTCCCGCCACTCCCGATCGCACCGGGCGGTGGCGCCCCACGGGCAGCGATGGCACTCGATCGAGGCGAGCGCGGCCTCGGGCCCCTGGGTGCGCTCGCGCTCGATCAGCTCGGCCACCGACAGGCGCTCGAGCTCGGCGGCCAGGTGCCGCAGCCGGTGGCCGTCGGAGCCGCGCCCTTCCGGCGCGTGCCCGCGCCGATCGCGCCCGCGGTCGTGCGGCACGTGGAGCGGTGGCGTCGCCCAGAAGATGCGCTTGATGACGCCGCTCTTCACCCGCACCGTGACTCCGTGGGGCAGGAGCGCGTCGATGAGCACACGGTGACCGCGAATCGAGTGGACACCGAGCACCATCGCGAGGGTCGGCGCCCCGCTGCGCCGCACCAGGACGAGACGCCCGGGTTCAGCCTCCGTGACGGTACGCTCCCCACGCCGCGCCCCGCGGCCGAGCGCCTGACGGCGCGCCTCGACCTCCTGACGGGCCCGCCGGTACCGGCCGATGCGCTGAAAGTCGCCGCAGGGCGCCGGATAGCCGCGGGCCTCACCGAGCGAGGCCTCGAGGGCGTGGACGTCGGCCTCGATCTCGCGGATGCGCTTGAGGTTCTGATACTGGCCGAACGACGACTCGATCCGCCGGCGCAGGGCGTCCGGCGGAGCACCGGTGGAGAGCAGGAGCGCCACCGACCCGTAGCCGAGCTTGAACTGGCTCTCGATGGGCTCGGGCGAGCCGTCGATCACGCGCAGCACGTCGTCGAGTCCATCGCGGGCGTCGAGGGCGATGACGCACGTACCTTCGGGGTCGATCCCGCGACGCCCGGCGCGCCCGGCCATCTGGGTCAGCTCGTTGTGCGACAGCGCGCGGAACCCCCGGTCCGTGCGCTTGGTCAGCCCCTGGAGGACGACCGACCGGGCCGGCATGTGGATGCCCAGAGACATCGTCTCCGTCGCGAAGACGGCCTTGCAGAGCCCGCGCTCGAAGAGTCCCTCGATGAGCCGCTTGAGGCTCGGCAGGATCCCGGCGTGGTGGAGCCCGATGCCGAGCCGCAGCGCCTCGAACACGCTCTGATTGAGCACGGACTCGGCGACGGTCGGGCTATCGCGGATCAGCTCGCCGATCGCCGTGTCCACCTCGCGCTGCTGCGGGGGTCCGAGCAGGCTCTTGCCCTCGGTGAGCACGTCCTGCATGGCCCGCTCGCACCCGACTCGGCTGAAGATGAAGTAGATAGTGGGCAACCAGCCCCGCGCCTCGAGCGCGTCGATCAGCACGGTGGGATGGACCACGCGTCGCGTGTACCATCGTCCCCGCTCGTCCGGGCCGCGGGACTCGTCGCCCACGAGGCGCGCACGGCCGGTGCGGACCCGCGCGACCTCATGGATCTCGCCGGCCAGATCCGCGATCACGTAGCTGAGCGGCACCGGGCGATGGGGATGGTAGATCGGAACGATCGGCCGGTGGACGATCGAGATCCAGTCGGCGATCTCCTTGACGTTGGCGACGGTCGCGGAGAGGCCAACCAGCACGACGTCCGTGGGAGCGCTGACGATGATCTCCTCCCAGACGGTGCCGCGCCCCTCGTCGCCCATGTAGTGACACTCGTCGAGTACGATGTAGCGGAGCCCGTCGAGGCCGCTCCCGTAGAGCGCGTTGCGGAGGATCTCGGTGGTCATGACGAGGATGGGGGCGTGGGGGTTCACCTTGACGTCGCCGGTGAGGATCCCGACCGCGTCCGCGCCGAACTCGCGCGTGAAGTCGGCGAACTTCTGGTTCGAGAGCGCCTTGAGCGGAGTCGTGTAGGCTAGGCGGCGGCCAGCCGCGAGGGCGGCGTGGATGGCGAATTCGGCGACCAGGGTCTTGCCCGATCCGGTGGGCGCCGAGACGATGACCGACTGGTCGGCCTCGATGGCGCGAATGGCCTCGACCTGGAACTCGTCGAGCGGGAACGGATAGCGCGAGCGGAATCGCTCGAATAGCTCCATCCCGAGACACAGTAACACGGGGGACTCGAGAGGGGGGCATCGCCCCCGTCTTCAACAGGCAGTGCGGCTAAAAAGTGAGGAACGCGCGTGATCGTCTTTCACATCGCCGTGACCGCGGCCGACGACTACCTGACCCGTCGTGAGACTCACCGGCGCGCCCACATCGAGAGGCTCCAGGGCCTCCGCGCCAACGGCATCCTCATCGGCGGCGGCCCGTCCGCCGACGGCAAGACCGCGGACATCTTCTATCGCCTCCAGCAGCCGGCCCAGCTGACCTTCGCGATCGAGGAGGACCCGTACTGGACCGGCGGCGTGTGGACCCGCTACGAGCCGCGGAGCTTCAGCCAGTTCGTCGAGCCATGGGAGATGGTGCCCGTCGTGCTCGACGGCTCGCGCCGGGCGACGCTCATCGAGGGCCCGACGGCCGACCACGACATGGCCCAGTTCGCCCTGATCGAGATGCGGGGCGCGGGCCGGGTGGCGTTCGGTGGATTCTTCGAGCACGGCGCCACGCTCGCGGTCGCCAAGACCGCCGATGCGGACGAGGCGCTTCGGTGGTTCACGGACACCGGCTTCTGGAAGCCCGGCGCGCTCAGCGCGCGTCCCTGGCTCCACGTTCTGTAGTCCGCTCGACGGGCGACGCCGCATCAAGGATTTCCCCATCGCCCGCTGCGGTATTTTCCTGCTTTCGGGCCACCGAGAAGGGCAGTAGGGTTTTGCCACGTTGCGATGTCTTTGGCGTGACTTCGCGCCGGCACTTTTGCTCGGCGCCACGGCCGGTTATGTGGGCCGAGAGTGTCGGTCCTGAGCCAGCTAATGGCCCGCGTCATCCTCGTCGTGTCGCGCTCGGAACCGACCCGCTACGCCTATGTCAGACACGTCTTCGCGAGTGACACGCTGGACGTGATCCTCGACCGGCGGCTCGGAGAGCGGCGGTCCGACAGGCGCCCGGTCACCGTCGAGAGGCGCCGCGGCGACCGGCGTGGACCGACCCCGACGACGGACCTCGAGAAGTTTGGATGGGTGATCGTACGACGCTAGCTCACGACGCGCCCACAGCGGGCGGATCGGAGTAGTCCGGATGGATCCGAACGGCTTCCTCGGCTGGCTCGAAATCGACGAGCACCTCCGGCGAGTCATCATGGCGCGAGATGCCGCACGACGCGCGGCCCGGGCCTCTTTCAGCGACGACGATGAGAATCGTGAGCAGGTCGCGCTGGCGTTCTCGACGCGCGGTGATCGGCCTGGGTCGCGACGCTGGGCCCTCGATCACCACTGACGCTCGCCGGTCGCCGCCGAACGAGCGGCGCGACTACTCGACGCCGGCGACGGCGAGAACGCGCCGCATCCGCTCGGCGGCGAGCTCCGGATCACGCAGGAGGCCCGCGCGATCCATCAGCGCGAACTGCTCGGCGAGGTGCACGACCGAGCGCGCGCTCTCCTGGCCCCCGACCATCCGGAAGTGCGACTGGTGGCCGTTGAGATACGCGGCGAAGACCACGCCGGTCTTGTAGAAGCGCGTGGGCGCGCCGAAGACCTGGCGCGAGAGCGTAAGGGTCGGCGCGAGAATGTGCGTGTAGCGGGCCGCATCGCCGGCGTCGAGGGCCTTGAGCGCGGCCGCCGCCGCCGGCGCGATGACGTCGAAGATGCCGAGCAGCGCGTCCGAATACCGGTCGCCGTCACCGCGGATCGTCGTCGGGTAGTCGAAATCGTCGCCGGTGTACATGCGCACGCCCGGGGGGAACCGCTTCCGCATCGCGATCTCGCGGGCCTGATCGAGGAGCGAGATCTTCACGCCGTCGATCCGGGCGTCATATTCCCGCACGATCGCGAGCAAGGTCTCGGTCGCCTGGTCGAGGTCGCGCGAGCCCCAGTAGCCTTCGAGCGCCGGGTCGAACATCTCGCCGAGCCAGTGGATGATCACGGGCTCGCGGACCTGGGTGAGGATCCGGCCATAGACCTTCAGATAGTCGCCGGGCTCCTTGGCGCACGCCGCCAGGGCGCGGCTCGCCATCAGGATGATCCGGCCGCCGCAGCCTTCGACCCACGCACACTGCTCCTCGTAGGCGGCCTCGACGGCGGCGAGCGTCACGTGCGGTCCGGGCTCGAGGTGATCGGTGCCCGCGCCCGACGCCAGCACGGCGCCCGGTACCGTCTTCGACTCCGCCACCGAGCGCCGGATCAGCTCCTTCGCCGTCCGCCAGTCGAAGCCCATCCCCCGCTGGGACGTGTCCATCGCCTCGGCGACCGCCAGGCCCAGCGACCAGATGTGGTGCCGGAAACGCAAGGTCGCGTCCCAGTCGAGAGCGACTTCGAGCGACGGATTGATCGAAGCGAGCGGATCGGCGACGACGTGGACGGCCGCCATGCCGATGCGGCTCCGGATGGGGCCGGGCGGCACCAGCACCGGCGTCCTGCCCGAGAGCGTGTATCGCGTGAGGATCCCGTCGCGGCGAGGGAGTTTGAGCGTCGGTGGCATCGCTGACGTTAGTGTACCCCACGGCCGCCGCATTGACAGGCTCGGACCGGGTTCTGTATGGTTAGCGCACTTTTCGCAGGGGGTCCCTCCGAAGGAGGCCGGCATGGCGACCAAGGCGACCGACAGGAATCGCACCAAGTTCCTGCTCGACGAGAAGGACATCCCGACCAAGTGGTACAACATCCAGGCCGACCTCAAGACGCCGGCGCCGCCCGTGCTCCATCCCGGCACCAAGCAGCCGATCGGTCCTCAAGATCTGGCCCCGCTCTTCCCGATGGAGCTGATCAAGCAAGAGGTCAGTCAGGAGCGCTGGATCGAGATTCCCGAGGAGATCCGCGACGTCTATCGCCTGTGGCGGCCCTCGCCGCTCTACCGGGCGCGCCGGCTCGAAAAAGCGCTGGGCACCCCCGCGCGCATCTACTACAAGTACGAAGGGGTGAGCCCCGCGGGAAGTCACAAGCCGAACACCGCGGTCGCCCAGGCCTACTACAACAAGCGCGAGAAAGTCACCCGTCTGTCGACCGAGACGGGTGCTGGCCAGTGGGGCTCGGCGCTGGCGCTCGCCTGCCAGCTGTTCGGCCTGCAGTGCAAGGTCTACATGGTGAAGGTCTCGTACCAGCAGAAGCCCTACCGGCGAATCATGATGGAGACCTGGGGCGCGCAAGTCGTGGCCAGTCCCAGCCCTGACACGCAGTCCGGCAAGAAGGTCCTCGAGCAGGATCCCAACTCGCCGGGCTCGCTCGGCATCGCGATCAGCGAGGCGGTCGAGGACGCCGCGACGCGCGACGACACCAAGTACTCGCTGGGCAGCGTGCTCAACCACGTGCTCATGCATCAGACGGTCATCGGCCAGGAAGCGAAGAAGCAGCTCGAGAGGGCCGATGACGCCGCCGACGTCGTCATCGGCTGCGCCGGCGGCGGCTCGAACTTCGCCGGCTTGTCATTCCCCTTCGCCGCGGACAAGCTCACGGGGAAGAACAAGAAGGTGCGGATCATCGCCGTCGAGCCGGCGGCGTGCCCGAGCCTCACGAAGGGACGCTACGCCTACGACTTCGGTGACACGGTCGGCCTGACGCCCCTGGTGAAGATGCACACGCTCGGCCACACGTTCATCCCGGCGCCGCTGCACGCCGGTGGGCTCAGGTACCACGGCATGGCCCCGCTGGTCTGCAAGCTCTACGACGAGGGCGTGATCGAGGCGACGGCGGTGCCGCAGCTGGCGACGTTCGAAGCGGCCTTGCAGTTTGCGCGCACCGAGGGCATCATCCCGGCGCCGGAGTCGGCGCACGCCATCCGCGTGGCGATCGACGAGGCGCGACGCTGCAAGCGCGACGGCAAGCGTCGGACGATTCTCTTCAACCTCTCGGGCCACGGCCACTTCGACCTCGGTGCCTACGAGGCCCACCTCGCCGGGAAGCTTCAGGACTACGAGTACCCGACCGCGAAGGTCGAAGAAGCGCTCAGGCAGCTGCCGAAGGTCACGGCGTAGGCGGGCGACGCAGGTCGAGCGCCGGCAGGGCGCAGCGCCCGCCACCCGATCGGGAGGCCACGCCGGGTGAGCTCGCACGCGGTCCGCGTCGTCCGTCTCGGCACCGGGCTCATCCTGCTCACCTACCTGACCACGCACTTCCTGAACCACGCGCTCGGCATCGTTTCGCTCGCGGCGATGGAATCCGGGCGAGTGTGGTTCCTCCTGCTCTGGCGCCATCCCGTTGCTGCCGGCGCGCTCTACGGAGCGCTCGTCACCCACGCGCTGCTCGGGCTCTGGGCGCTCTACCGGCGACGCACGCTCAGGATGCCGGCGTGGGAGGCGACGCAGCTCGTGCTCGGCTTGACGATTCCGCCGCTCCTGACCGCCCACGTCGTCGGCAATCGCCTCGCTCACGACTTCTACGGCATCGACGACTCCTACGCGCGGGTGTTGCTCGTGTTCTGGGTGGCCTCGCCGTGGCGCGGGGCATTCCAGACGGCCCTGGTGCTGATCGCCTGGATTCACGGCTGCATGGGCATCCACTTCTGGCTTCGGTTCAGGCCGTGGTATCCGCGCTCGGCGGTGTGGCTCGTCGGCATCGCGGTGGCGGTGCCGGTGCTGGCGCTCGCCGGCTTCGTTCAGGGCGGCATCGAGGTCACCGAGCTGGCGCGTTCCCCCGGATGGGTCGCGACCGTCACGCCCCGAGACACGCCCACGACACGTGCGACACTCACGGGCCTGGCCGAGAACATCGTCGCGGTCTACGGCGCGCTGCTCGCACTCACGCTCGCGGCACGCGGGGCGCGGGCCGCGTACCTCTGGCGCTGGCGCTCGGTCAGCTTGACATACCCGAGCGGCCGGGTGGTGACGGTACCCATCGGGTTCACGGTCCTCGAGGCAAGCCGCTACGCCGGCCTCCCGCACGCGGCGGTCTGCGGGGGACGCGGGCGCTGCTCGACCTGCCGTGTCCGCATTGCGCGCGGCCTCGACACGCTGCCGCCGGCGCGCGACGCCGAGCGGCGCGTGCTCCGCCGCATCGGCGCGCCGCCCGACGTACGCCTGGCGTGCCAGCTCCGGCCCGTGCATAGCACGGAGGTCGTGCCGCTGCTGGCAGCCCGCGACGCCCTCGCCACGGTCCTCGGCCACGAGCGCCAGGGCGTCGAGCAAGAGATCGTCGTGGTCTTCGCCGACCTCCGCGGCTTCACGCGAATGGCCGAGAAGCGGCTGCCCTACGACGTCGTCTACCTCCTCAACCGATACTTCGAGGCCGTGGGTTCGGCGATCGAGCGCGCGGGCGGCATCGCCAACCAGTTCACCGGCGATGGGGTCATGGCGCTCTTCGGCGTCGAGAGCGGGCCCGAGGCCGGCTGCCGTCAGGCACTGGTCGCGGCCCGGGCCATGATCGTGCGCGTGGACTCACTGAGCCGCGAGCTGAGCGGCGAGCTCCCGCAGCCGCTGCGCCTGGGCATCGGCATTCACGTCGGCCACGCGGTCGTCGGGCGCATGGGCTACGGCGACAGCACCTACTTCACCGCGGTGGGCGACACCGTCCACGTCGCCGCCAGGCTCGAGCAAGCGACGAAGGATTACGGCTGCGAGCTGGTGATCTCCGAGGACGTCGTCACGCGCGCCGGAGTCGATGTCGGCGCTTTCCCGCGCCACGAAGTCACGCTACGCAACCGCGCGACTCCCGTGATCGTCCGCATCATCGAGCGGGTCGCGAGCCTGCCCGCCGCCTCGGTTCCCGGGGAAGCGCGGTAGGGGTCGACGGACCACGCTGCACGCGCCCGCTGCCTCGCGGCGGCTGGGCTCCATCCGGGCTCGCGGCGCCCGTCGCCCTCTTGGAGGGAACGGGTCCTTTCGACCCCTACCGCGCTTCCCCGGGAACCGAGGCGGCGGAGAGGATGCGGTCATAGCGGCCGTAGTCGCGCGCGGCGTCCATCATCCACTTGACGCAGTCGGGGTTGGCGCGCGGCGGCAGCTCGCACGAGGTCGACAGGACGAAGCGCGAGCGCCGCCCCACCGTGTCGATGCAGCGCCGCACCTCCGCCTCGATCTCGGCCTGCGTCGCGCGCTCGAAGATCGTTACGTCGACGTTGCCGATCGCGACCACGCCGCGCTGGTTCCCGAGCGTGACCAGCTTGTCGAGCTGGTCCACCTTCAGCGCGGGATCGGCCTGCTGATCGAGGTCGATGGTGATCGCGACGAAGCCCACGTCGACCAGGTCCTCGTGGATCTGGTGGGTGGTCCCGCAGATGTGGATCGTCGTCCCGACCTTCTTCGCCCGGAAGTACTCCACCAGCTCCTGGTGGTACGGCTTGATGAACTCGCGGTAGGTATCGGGCCCCACCAGCGAGCACGACGCGGTCGGATCGGTGTAGCTGAGGCCGATCTTCGTCGCGAGCACCGCGTCGCCGAACTGCTTGGCGTACTCGGTGGCGAAGCGCATCAGCTCGTGGACGAACGGCGGGTCGTCGATCGTGTCCAGGCACATCAGCTCCGGATTGCGCAGGAGCATGGCGATCGTCCAGGGTCCCACCAGGACGGCGCCGAGCCCGCTCGGCAGCCGCGCCGCCGAGAGCGCCTCGCACTGCTCGAGGAACGCCGGCAGGCGCCCGGCCGTCCGCGGGTCGGGGATCTCGAGCGTCGCGAGCCGCGCCTTGTCGTCCTGGAGCACGTGCCGGTCGATGGACGGCACGACGTAGTCCGAATACTTCACGTGGCAGCCGACGGCCTCCGCCTCCTTGGCAAGGTCGTTGAAGGCGATCATGATGTCCGGCTGGTAGCGCTCGTAGTAGTTGAGCATGGCGCGCACGGCCTTCGTCGGATTCGTGCAGTACTCCTCGATCGACAGGCCGTCGAGGCATCCGGCGAACGAGCCCGCGATCGGGTACGCCGGCACGCAGTCGGCGTACCCGCCTTTGTAGGCCGCCACGATCCGCTCGCGCCCCGTCACCGCCGCCTGGCCCTGCCCCACGCGCTCCTCGCTTTCATAGCCGCGCCTCGTTGATAGCCGCACCTCGGCCGGCGGGGCCCAGCCCCGCGACGGCCTGCGGCGCGCACGACCTCACGACCTCTCACGCGATTCTAGCATCGGGGCGAAGGTGCTGAGGGTGCGCTCGATCTCCTCGGGCGTCAGGTTCGGCCGGAGAAACACGAGCGGCATGTCGGCGCCCGCGGCGTGCCATCGCGCGAGCCGCGCCCGAGCCTCGTCCGGCGTGCCGAACACCGTGAGCTCCTCCAGGAGCGTCTCGGCCTCGGGCGGGACCGCGGCCGCGAAGCGCGGCGTGTTCGCGGCGATCACCGCGTCGATCTCGCGGCCGAATCCCTGGCGGGCGAGCGATCGGCGATAGAGGGGCCCCATCGTCGTCAGATAGAAGGACACGAACCACGCGGCACCCGCCCGCGCCTCGGCCGCGTCGTCGGCCACGACCGCGGGCACCGTGGGATAGATGGCGAGGCGCCGCTCGGCATCGCCGGCACGGGCGGCCCCCTCCCGGAGCAGCGCGCGGCCCTCCTCGAGGCACCGGCGCGGATAGAGAAACGGCAGCCACCCGTCCGCCAGCTCGCCGGCGAGCCTCACCGACTCGTCGGTGAGCGCGGCGAGAAAGATCGGCAGCTCGGCCGCCGGAGCGAGGTTGAGCTTGAGCGGTCGGGCGCCGGTCGCGACCGCGAGCGGGATACGCTCACCGCGCAGGAGCGCCCGCACCTGCATCACTGTCCGGCGCATTCTGGCGATGGGCGCCACGAACGGCACGTCGTGGAGCCCTTCACCGAGCTGCGAGGTGCTGGCGCCGAGGCCCAGCACGAAGCGACCGGCCGACAACGCGCCGAGCGTCGAAGCGGCCATGGCGAGCGTCCCGGGGCTCCGTCCCCAGATCCCGAGGATGCCCGAGCCCAACGTGATACGCTCGGTCCGCAACGCCGCCTCGGCCATCAGCACCGTGACGTCGTGAGCCCACGTCTCCGGCAGAAAGAAGCCGTCGTAACCCAGACGCTCGGCCGTCGTCGCGACGCCGACGAGCGCTTCGCGCCGGTTCTCGAGCGGCATGACGCTGACGCCGACGGGTGCGCGGCTCATCGATACCCCCGGGTCTCTCTGTACGTGGCGAAGAAAACTGTGCTAACTGTTCACTGTTTCGATCTGGCCGGCGAGCGCAGCCGACCTTAGCAGAGGAGCGTTCGATGATCAAATCGTGCGTGGCGGCGGCCGCTCTCCTCTGCGCGGCCACGCCCGCTGTGAGTCACGGTCAAGTCTTCCTGGCCTCCCGACCGCACCCGGAGTTCCTGGTCGGTCCCCTGTTCGCGGTCGCCAACGTGAGCCCGGGTCTCGGACCCGTCACGGTGAACCTCTCGTGGGGTCTCACGACCAGACCGGGACATCCGGTGGCCGACATCCAGCAGGACCTCTACTTGCTGTGGCCGGCGGAGGTCGCGGAGAGCACGGCGCCCGGCCCGGCGGAGCCTCAGCTAACGCGCGAGATCGAGGCCCGGGGCCTCGTCGTCCTGGGCAGCGGGCGGCTGATCTTGAGGAGCCGCGACCGTTTGCAGCTCGGCACGGCGGCGCTCGGTGAGCCCGTCGGCGTGTTCGCCTCGTACGTCACCTTCACGCGTCCCGGCGGTCAGACCGGCGCCGTGACCTACATCAAGATTCCGTGGACGTCGGAGCTGTCGGACCCGCTCTCGTTCGTCACGCTCGTGCTCCCCCTCCGCGGTCTCGTCGTGCCCAAGGCGGCGACGTGGCTCGACGAGCTCTTCTGGGGACGGCGCCACGTCCTCACCACGGGCTTCGGAGATCTCGGGCCGCCTGTGCTGGGGCTCTTCTCGCTCTACTACGAGCGCCGCGACCACGTCGTGCCCCTGGCGCGAGCATACTCGCTGGTGATCGCGACCTTCGGGGATTCGGATCACCTCAAGATCGAGGAGATCGCGCCGGCCACGGCCGTCCGGCGCCAGAGTCGCGTGCGCGCCGGCGGCGAGGTCGTGGCGCTCACGCTGCTGCCGTCCGAGGACATCAGCGCCCAGAGCTTGCGGGTGCAGTTCCACTACTTCACGGGCCGCATCAACTGGCGGCCGGTCGTCGTCTCCGTCGTGGTCCTGCTCGTGACGAACTTCGCGGGGGTGCTCATCTTGAGCAAGGATGTGAGCCGCCGGATCCGACGGCGGCGGCGCGCCCGGCGCCGCTTCGCGACGGCCGCCACCGCGCCGAACGGGACCGTGCCGTCGCGAGAGACGCTCGTCACCCTGATCCCGGCCGGCACCACCTACGACGAGGTCGTCGCGCGGTTCGGGCGACCCGACGAGGAGCACGAGCGCGTGACGCCGCCGGGGCGGCGGACCCTGCTCTATCGCGGGGCCAACGGTGCGGAGCAACACGAGGTGGCGATCGAGCTGTACGACGACCGCGTCCGCGAGGTCACGTGCGTCACCAGTCGCTGACCACTCGCGATCAAGGAGCGAGCGAATGATCAAACCGTACACCGCGGTCGGCCTCATTCCGACCGTGCGGGGCATCCGCAAGCGCAAGGACATCCAGATCAACCTCGAGCATCTCGGGCACCTCGTGAAGGCGGCGTCGTGGCTGTCGAGCCTCGACCTCCCGGTGAGATTGATCGCCTTTCCGGAGGGAGCCCTTCAAGCCTTCAACGACGAGGTCCTCGACCTCGACCACGCGACGTTCGCGCGGGAGTGCGCGATCGACATTCCGGGCGAGGAGACCGAGTCGCTCGGCAAGATCGCCCGGGAGTACAACGCGTTCGTCATGGCGCAAGCGAAGGCGAAGCATCCCGATCTCAAGGACCGCTTCTTCAACGTGGGCTTCATCATCAACCCCCGCGGCCGGGTGATCCTCAAGCACTACAAGGTCTCCCCTCTCTTCCCGGTGGAGCACTCGGTGTGTCCGCACGACGTCTACGACTGGTGGATCGAGAAGTACGGCAAGACCCTCGACGCGTTCTGGCCGGTCGTCGACACCGAGATCGGCCGCCTCGGCATCATGATGGCCAACGAGGGCTCGTATCCCGAGAACGCGCGGGCGCTCGCCCTGAACGGTGCCGAGGTCGTCTATCGCGCCTCCTACCCCCATCCGGCGACCGGCAACGAGATCTTCGAGATCCAGAGCCGCGCCCGCGCCCTCGACAACAACATGTACATCGTGGCGCCGAACATGGGGACGTACTACCTCTTCCCGGAGGAGACGACACCGATCGACACGTTTGGCGGACGATCCTTTATCATCGACTACAAGGGGCGGATCGTCGGCCGTCAGGACTACGGCGCCGGCTCGACGTACGTCGGCGGCGTGATCGACATCGAGGCACTCCGTGACCACCGGGCACGGGCACAGTGGGACAACTGGGTGAAGGACCTCAGGACCGAGCTCTACCAGATTCTGTACGAGCGGCCGATCTACCCGAAGAACCTCTATTTGAAACGGGCGCCGATGAAGCACGCCGAGTACCGCGAGAAGGTCATCCGGCGCCAGATCCGGCTGATGCACGACCGCGACATCTGGAAGCGGCCCGCCCGGTGACGGCCCGCCTCCTCGCCCTGGCGCTCCTGCTGGTCCCGCTCCCGGCGACGGCCGAGCTGCGGTTGCCGGCCGGGTTCACGGCCCAGGTGTACGTGACGGGTGAAGGCTTCGACACCGACGCCGCGCGGGGCGTCCGCGGTATCCCGGCCACCTCCACCTTGGCGTTCGATCACACCGGCCTCCTCTACCTGGCGCGGACGGGCCGGCGCTACTTCGGCGGCGAGGCGTACGACCTCTGGCCCCTCTATCGGATTCCCGCGGGCGGCGCGCGGCTGAGCCCCGACACCGAGGCGCGCTACTTCTACGGCCCTCCGCTGCCGAATCCGCAGGTGGCTGCGGCGCGGAGTGGGCGCGAGCTGTTCGTCACCACCTTCGACCGCGAGCGGAAGATCGGGGCGCTCTATCGGCTCGTCGACGGGCGCGCCGAGCTGTTCGCCGGCGGCACGCCCGAGCGACGCGGTCGGCCGGTCCTGAGGCAGCCCGAAGGGACGGCGGTGGACGCGGCCGGCAACGTGTACATCGCCGATCGCGCCGAGGGCGTCGTCGTGCGCCTCGATCCGGAGGGCCGGGTGGTCGATCCACGGTATCTGACGCTTGCGCGGCCACGGCTCCTCGCGATCGACGACCGGGATCAGCTCTGGATCGGCACCGACGGCAATGCCGAGCTCCCCTCCCAGCAAGGACCGGGGGAAATCGTGAGGGTCACTCCGCAGGGGCTTTCGGGGTCCGTCCATCGTGGACCGGTGGCCGCCGCGCTTGGTCTGGGTCCGGGCAACAGTCTCTTCGTCGCCGATCGTCACGAGAAGCAGATCTTCGTCATCGCCCAGGACGGCCGCCGAATCGAGTTCGCCACCTTCACCGACGGCGACGCGCCACGCAGCCTTTGCTTCGCGCCGATCACGCCCGAGACGCGGCGAGCCGGTGTCGCCGGCGACCTCTTCGTCGTCACGATCAAGTCCGGGACCTGGCCCGTCAACGAGGTCGTGCGCATCTCCGGTCCCTTCGACGACCTCGTGCGTCAGCGCTAAGAGCACCTCCGGAGCATCGGGCATATTTCCGGAAGGTTCCGGCAATACGCCCCAATCACGTCTCAGGTCTCGAGTCCTAAGCTCCTGATTCATTTGGCATTCACGACCGGGCACGGCTCCTGCTATACAACGTTCACCAGAAGTAAGGGACCGAAATTGGGTGCAAGGCGCCCGGAGGTAACGGAAATGCATATGGACGACCTCTGGTTCGACCTGGCCGTCAGGGGAGAGCCCGACCTGGAGGAAGACGTAATCGCGCGACTTCATCTCCAGGACGGGGCCGATCTGGACCCGGATGACGGGGGCAACCGCCTGGCGGATCCGCCCTCGGAGGTGCCCTAGCGTCCGGCGTCCGGCCCTAGCGCGTTGCGGCGCGGATCACGGTGAGGAGCACGACCGCCGCCGCCACGACGATCCAGATCGTCCCCTTTGGAAGGCGCAGCATCTCGACGATCGCGACGGCGAATCCCGCGGCGACGAGCACGCCCCCCGCGAGAATCACGCCGATTCGCGATCGTCTTCCACTCACCGCCAGTACCTCATCCGTGGTGCGGCTATCAAGAGAGGAGCGGCGTGAGCGCGCCTTCCACTCGCGCCACGTCGGGCTCGTCCAGGATCGGCATCGCCACGACCAGCGGCGCGGCATGGCTCGCCCACGGCCGCCAGACCATCCGGTCGGCGCCGAAGAGCACGACCGACCGTGCGCCGACTGCCGCCGCGAGGTGGCTGACTCCCGAGTCGTTCCCGAGATACGCGGTCGCATGGCTCAGCACCCCCGCGAGGAGCGGGAGCTCGGGCTCCTGGAGGACCACCACGCGACCGGCCAACCGCCCGGAGAGCGACGCGACGGCGTCGGCATCGGCGGGACCCTGGTGAACGACGATCGCGAGCTGGGGGAGCGCCGCGGCCACCCGCTCGATCACGGCGGAAAATCCGGCCGGCGCAAATCGCTTCCCTCGCCCACCGGCGCCGGGATGCATGACGAGCAGCGGTACCCGCCCGTCCCAGCCTTCGTCGACGAGCGCGCCTCGCGCCTCGTCGACGAGCGCGGACTGGACGACGACCGGCTCACACAGCGCTCGGCCCCCGCCGGTCGCGCCGACCGTATCCAGCAGATGCTCCCACACTGGGCGGCCGGCGCCGACGGAGGGGGCCACGACGGCGCCAGGAACCAGCGACGTGAGCCGCCGCACGAAGCGCGGCTCGCGCGAGCCGATCCAGGCGATCACGCGCGTCGCCCGGCGCAGGTCGTCGGCGCATCGCGCCGGCCATCCGAGCTCCGCGCCCGCAGGCTCGATCTCGAACAGCGCGTCGAGCCCGAGCGCCTCGAAGTCGACGGCACGATCCACGACGCCGAGCGCCACGAGAAGTCTCCCGATCCTCGGCTGAGCCGCGAGGATCAGAGTGTCCTGCGGCCAGCGCCGCCGGGCGGCGCGGAGGGCGGGAATCGCCAGGAGCACGTCGCCCAGCGCTCCGGGATGGACGACGAGTGTCAGGGGCGGAGGAGCGCGAGCGCGGCATCGTGGAGGCGGCCGTTCGTCGCCAGCGCCGAGCTCGAATAGATCGTGGCGCGGCCGGAAAGGTCGGTGAAGCGGCCGCCCGCCTCCTCGACCAGGATCTTGCAGGGCGCCAGGTCCCACGGTTTCAGGCCGGCCCCTTCGGGGTAGATCTCGGCGTAGATCTCGGCCTTGCCCTCCGCGACCAGGCTGTAGCCAGCGTAGTCGCCGAAGCCGCGCTGGCGGTCGGTGGCATCGACCAGTCGCAGGAACCCTTCCCAGTGACCGGTCCCGTGCGCCGGGCGGAGGCCCGCGTGCACGAGGAACGCGCGGCCCAGATCGGCCTCGTCCGAAACGTAGATCCGCTCGCCGTTGAGGAAGGCACCCCCGCCCCGGCGGGCCGTGTAGAGGTCTCCCGTCACCGGGTTGTGGATCACCCCCACCGTGATCTCGCCGTGCTCCTCGAGCGCGATCAGCGTCGCCCACAGGGGGATGTGACGCACGAAGTTCTTCGTGCCGTCGATCGGATCGATGATCCAGCGCGTCTCGGTGTTCCCGGAGCCGCCGAACTCCTCGCCGAGCACGCCGTGCTCCGGGAAGGCGCGGCTGAGAACCTCGACGATCGCTCGCTCGGCCTCGCGGTCGGCCTGGGTCACCGGCGTATCGTCCGGCTTCAGCGTCACCTCGAAGCCGCCGCGGTAGTACTTCAGCGCGACGAGTCCGGCCGCCTCGGCCGCCTCGATGGCGGCCGCCAGCGCCGCCTGGCTCACCGCGATGACTCTTCCGCCGGGAACGGCTCGCCGCGCTCGGCGAGCACCTGCCCGTAGATCTCGAGCGCGTCGACGACGACGGGCATGCCGCCGTACGTGACCATCTGGAAGATGACTTCCGCCACTTCCTGCCGCGTGGCGCCCACGTTGAGGGCGGCGTGAATGTGCGCGCGCACTTCGTTCGGACGGTGGAGCGCGGTCAGCGCAGCGACGGCGCAGAGCTCGCGCTGTTTCTGCGAGATGACCTCGCGGCTGTAGAGAACGCCCGTGAAGAACAGGGAGAGCTCCCGCGCCAGCCCCTTGTCGAACCTCTTCCACGTCTCGAACCCCGAGCCGCCCTTCAGCGTGTGGAAGAGCTTCTCACTGGTTCGCTTCGTTCGGGCTCTCAGCTCGGCATCGTCCATGAGCGCCATGCGGATCTCCTTCGATGAATCATGGTAACCTCCGACGTCGGCGGCGCATCGCGCCGTCACAATATCGTAGCCGAGAGGACCGCACAATGTTGAACCCGCACGTGTTCCGCGCCTACGACGTGCGGGGCCTCGTCGGCGCCGACATCAACCCCGACGTCTTCCGTCTGGTCGGCCGCGCCTACGCGACCATGATCCGTCGCAACGGCGGCCGCCAGATCGCCGTCGGCCAGGACAACCGCCTGTCGTCGAAGGAGCTCAAGGCCGGGTTCGTCGACGGTGTGCGGGCGGCCGGCGTGGGCGTGGTCGACGTGGGTCTCGTGACCACGCCGATCCTCTATTTCGCGACCGCCCACTGGAAGCTGGACGGGGGCGCCAACATCACCGGGAGCCACAACCCCATCGAGTACAACGGCGTGAAGATGGTCCACCCCGGCGCGGCGCCGCTCTCCGAGGAGGAGATCCAGACGCTGCGCACGATGGCCGAGCGCGGTGACTACGAGACCGGCGCCGGCGGGCTGACCGAGCGCAGCCCGCGCGACGACTATTTCGAGACCATCGCGCGGATGGTCCATCCCGCCCGCCGCCTCCGGGTCGTCGTCGACGCCGGCAACGGCGTGGCCGGGCTCTACGCGCCCGCGCTGCTGCGCCGCATCGGCTGCGACGTCGTCGAGCTCCACTGCGAGTCCGACGGGCGGTTCCCGAACCACCTGCCCGATCCCGAGGACGAGCACAACGTCGAGGACCTCAAGGCCAAGGTGGTCGAGATCGCGGCCGACCTCGGCATCGCCTACGACGGCGACGCGGACCGGGTCGGGGTGATCGACGAGCTCGGCCACCGCCACGAGGCCGATCTCATTCTGATCCTGCTCGCGCGCGACCTGCTGTCACGCCACCCCGGCGCCAAGATCGTCTTCGACGTGAAGTCCTCGCAGGCGCTCGTGGACGACATCCAGAAGCACGGGGGCGTGCCCGTCATGTGGAAGACCGGCCACTCGCACCTCAAGCGCAAGATGCGCGACGACCACATCCTGCTCGGCGGCGAGGTGAGCGGCCACATGTTCTTCGCCGAGAACTACTATGGCGTCGACGACGGTATCCTCGCGTCGTGCAAGATCATCGAGATGGCGTCGCAAGCCGCCGAGCCGATGTCGCGTCTCTTCGCCTCGGTTCCCCACCTGCGCGCGACGCCGGAGCTCAAGGCGCCCTGTCCCGACGGCGAGAAGTTCAGGGTCGTCGAGGAAGTGACGCGCGAGCTGAAGCGACGGTACGAGACGATCGACACCGACGGCGCGCGCGTGATCTTCCCCGGCCTCGGCTGGGGGCTGGTCCGTGCCTCGAACACGAACCCGTATCTGACCCTCAGGTTCGAAGCACGGACGGATAGGGAGATCGAAGAGATGAAGCGCGAGATTTACGACGTGCTCCGCCGCTACCCGTTCGTCACGCTGCCGAGTTGAGAAGCTGTTAGTCGGCCGCCTTAGTCAGCTTGAATTCGCCTCTCACTAACGCCCCCGGTGCTCGCGGTCAGAGTCGCCACGACCAGAGCGCGGCTGGCTGCGGCTCAGCGCCAACTGAGAATCAGGCGGACCGCGCTCAGTAGATCAGACGCCATGGGGCAGTCGCGGGTGCCCCAGTGGCCGCCGGGATCGAGAAGGACCGGGCGCATTCCGGCCGCCCGCGCACCCCGAACGTCCACCGAGTAGAGGTCACCGAGGTAGGCGACCTCGGCGGGGGCGAGCCGCGCCTGGGCGAGGGCCAGCTCGAAGATCTTCGGGTCGGGCTTCTCGACGCCGACCTCGGAGGAA
The DNA here is from genome assembly GCA_003220535.1 of Candidatus Rokuibacteriota bacterium. Classification (GTDB taxonomy): domain Bacteria; phylum Methylomirabilota; class Methylomirabilia; order Rokubacteriales; family CSP1-6; genus AR31. The sequence continues at coordinate 16,161 of QHSU01000054.1, read as the reverse complement.
TCGAGGACGAAGTCGAGGCCGGACACCAGGCCGAGCGTGCTCAAGATTGATCGGACGGAGCCGTTGGAGTTCGAGATCACGGCAGCCCGCAGGCCAGCCCGGCGCACGAGCGCGAGCGACTCCTGCGCCTGAGGGTCGGCGGTGTTCCAGACGCCGATCGGGAGATTGTAGGTGCGACGCCATTCGGCGAGCGTGACGACCGTGGCCTCGTCGGTGACGCCGAGCCCCTCCAGCAGATAGCGCAGGTAGCGGCTGACCGACGACCGGCTCTCGGTGGAGGCGTCCGGCTGCCCGTGGCTGAAGACCTCGTCGTCCACACGAACGCGCGCTCGCCACTCGGCACGCTGGACGTCCTCCGGCGAGACTCGAACGCCGTGGCGCGCCAGCTCGGCGGCGATGACCGCGTAGTTCATCCGCAAGAGCGTGTTGCCGGCGTCGAAGAACACCGCGCGGATCGGGCCGTCCGTGGCGGGTGTCGCCGTGCTAGCCTCCGAGGCTCTTCAGATATGCGACCAGATCGATCAGGTCGCCGGCGGAAAGACTGTCCCGATAGTCCGGCATGGTCGAGCGGCCGTCCGCTCCAGTATAGCCGGGCGCTTCGACGATCACGGCGTTGGGATTCATGATCGACTCGAGGAGATAGCCCGGCGGGTGGTGTCGGCCGACGCCCGTCAGGGCCGGGCCGGGCTTCGATGGACGGGGAAAGCGCTCGCCATCGACGGCATGACAGGTGAAGCACTCGAGCCGCCTGAACACCTCTCGTCCTTTCATCGCATCGCCGACCGGCGGCGCGAAGCTCCAGCCCTTTGGGACACCGTCACCGGCGTGCAGCGCCTCCATGGTGACGCGAAATGGCGCGCCCTCCGGCGCCGCCCCGTGTGAGGCGTGGCCCTCGTGGCGTTTTGGTGTGGACTCTCCGAGCACGGCCGTGCATCCGAATACGAGCAACGCAACCAGAGCCTCCCGTCCGACGAACCTCGAGAGTCGTGACGCCGCCGACGAACGGGCGACCGTCGCCGTCCCGAACACCACGATCCGTCCGAGCCGGAGCCACCGACCGCCTCGCCTCCGGGCTCGATCGGAGCCGAGGCCCGGCAGGACGACAAAGCGGTTGATCGCTCCGAGAAACGCCAGGATCGAGGCCAGCACGACCTTCAGCAGAAGCACTCGACCGTACGTCGTCGTCCACAGGGCGGCCAGGGCGGGCACCTGGGTCCAGACGTTGTAGACGCCGGTCGCGACGACGACGAGCAGACAATATCCCGCGAGCCGTGAGAATCGCCTCGCGACCACGCCCAGGAGCGTCGAGGACCACCGTGTTCGCCCTCCCAGGATCACCAGCGCGAGTCCGAAGAGCCCTCCGGCCCACGCCCCCGCCGCAACGGCGTGGCCCCAGTCGACGAGAACCGTGAGCGAACGATCTCCCCAATCCGCGGCGTGCCCGGTGAGGCTCGTGGTCAGCGCGACACCCAGGGCCAGCAGCAGCCCCGTGGCCCGCGCCCCAGTCGAAGGAAGGAACGAAACGAGCAGGAGCAGGCCGAGCGATGCGACGCGCGCCATCCAGATCGTGCCGAAGTGCGTTCGGGTCAGCACGAGCGGCAACGCGGCACGGACCTGCGTCAGCTCTCCCCCGCTCATGGCCCGCGTGCGCATCAGGAGCTCGCCCGCGGTTGCAAAGATCAGCACGCCGACCGCGGCGGCGCTCAACTTCCGGAGACGGCGACGCGCGACGGCGACCTCCTCGGCCTCGCGGGGTAGGACGAGGAGATCGAGCACGAGACTGCCGGTGACCGCCGCCAGCCCCAGGAGCTCGAGCCAACGGACGATCGTCGCCAGGAAGAGCTCGTGCAGCGGCAGATCGATCACGTCACGTGGCTCGGGTCACTTGACCCGGAAGGAGAAATCGCCTTCGGTCCGATGGCCGTCGCGCGCGATGACGCTCCAGAAGACACGGTACCGGCCTGGCGGCAACGGCGGAAGACTGACGTGGAGGAGCGTGTTGTCTCTCGGATCGATCGCCGCGTCGCCCTTGTCGACCCGTTGCTTATCGGCGTTCTCGACACGGACCGTGCTGAACACGGGCTCGATCTGACCGTCGAACCAGATTCGGACTGCTGGCGGGGAAGCGTCCAGCGTATGCCCGACCCGGGGCTCGGAGTGGTCGGGAAAGGCATGCGCACCCACCGGGCTCGGCGCGAGCAGGAACACCGCCACCGCCAGCAGTCGGCGCACTAGCGAGGCTGGGTCGGCCCGAGAACGCCGTGGAACGGCGTCCATGTGAAGATCTGCGGCAGGATGTCGTCGAGATAGAAGTGGACCTGGGCGAGCACCCCGACGTTCTTGCTGATGTCGTCGTTGATCGGCACCACGGCCTCGATTCCGAGCTGCAGGTACCGCCCGAACCAGACGATGCCCGGGTTGACCGATCCGGTCGTACGTCCGGCGTTGCGCCCGTCGATCGGAGTCTCCAGGGCGAGCTCGACGATCGGGATCATTCGGTTCAGTGGCGCCGGCAGCCCGACGTCGCGCACATAGGATTGGAGATACTGCAGGTTGTACTGGAAGCTGAAGCCCCACTGGAAGACCGTCGGGTTGAGCGGCTTCTTGACATCCACCTCGCCGGTGTCCGCGGTCTCGAACGTTTTGGTGTGGATCCGGGACGGCACCGCCAGGCCGAGCACGCCGGTGAGCGCGAGAGGCTTCATCAGCTCGAGCTGCTCCGGGAGGTCTCCGAAGCCCTTGCCGAAGAACAGCTGCGGTGTCCAGGTGTCGAACCCCTCGGCGTCGACTCTCTTGTTGCCGGTGCCGCCCACGCCCCACCCGAGGCCCAGCGCCAGCAGCGTCTCGTGCTCGGCGCTCTTGAAGAACACGTACTTCAGCGTGACGTCCAGGTTGTCGAAGCCGCTCACGGTCTTGTCCGAATCAGGGTCGAGGATCTTGAACGTGCCTCCGAAGGAGATCCCGAGATCGGGGCTCAGGCGCTTCGAGAGCTCGGCGCTGACGTCCGTCTCCTTCGTCGGGGGCGTGTCCTCGGCCCCGCGGAGCTTCTGGTGAAACACGGTCGGTAGCGACAGCTCGTCGGCGACGAAGGGGTCGTCGGTCGCCAGCGTCGCGGGAAAGAAGCGCTTGCCGATGAGGCCGTGCCCATAGGCCGGCTCGAGCGTCACGGCGACGAGCATCACGACGAGACCGCACGCGAGCAGACTCTCTCGTGTCATGGGACCCTCCAACTATCGCGATGGATTGGTGAGAGCGGGATCTAGACGAGCGCGGAGGGTGGCGCGCGTCCGTGCGGCGGATCGAGCGAGCTGAGGGGCGAGATATCTGGGCCGGACGCAGCGGAAATCGTGCCCAGGTAGAGCCTCGGAACGTCGACGGCGAGGCCGTCGATCGTCGTGCCGTCCAGGTGCTCCGCGATCGACGCGGCCGGGCACGCGACGGCTCCATCGTCGAACGCGTGGTGCACCGAATGCACGGCGGTCTCCACACCGAAGGCCGCCAGGACGACGACGAGGGCCACCACGACAAGCCTCGGTGATCGTCGGCCAGCGAGCACCGCCGACCCGAGGAAGACCGCCAGGACGATCGGCCAGAACATCGCAGATTCTTCGAGGCCGCCAGCGGCGTGCAACACGCTGGACACATCCGACACCGCGACGGTCGGCGGCGCCGCCGACGCGAGAAGCTCCACGGGGCGCGGGTGGGCGCCTGCCGGCACGACTCCGCCGAGAAGAACGGCCGCCAGAACGGCGAGCAAGGCCGCGACCCGGAACATGCCGAGCACTCTATCGAAGAAAGCCCGTCGACTCAACGTCGGTTCACCATCCGGTACACTACCCGGGTGTACGCGCTCGGACTCAGCGCCCGCTGGATTCATCTCGCCAGCTCGATCCTCCTCGTCGGCGCCTCGGCCATGATCGTGATGGCGGGCCGCTCCGACCGTCCGACGGCCCGGCGCTGGGAGGATCGCGTGCTCGCGGGGGCGCGTGGCCTGGCACTCCTTGCACTCGCCTCGGGGCTCGTCGTGCTCGCGGTCCAGACCGCGCTCTTCGAAGGACGCGCGGGAGCAGCCCTCGACCGGCACGCGATCGCCCGCGTGCTCCTCGAGACCCAGGCCGGACACGTGTGGCTCGTTCGCTTCGGCTTCCTCGCGATCCTCGCGACCTTCTTGTGGCTGCGTCTCTCGGTCGACCGCCGCGCGGACTGGCGCGCCGCGCGGGGCGAAGCGCTGCTGCTCGGCGTCGCCGCGCTGGTCCCGCTCGCCGCCGCGGGTCATGCCGCCGCCGTGGAGCCAGGGACCGCGCGCGCGATCGCGTTCGACGGGCTGCACGTGATCGCCGCGGGCGTCTGGGTCGGTGGGCTCCTGCCGCTCGCGCTGCTCCTCCGGACGGCGGCGACGGAGAACGGCGCCGACGCGCGCCCGCACGCAGTCCTCGCGGCGCGACGCTTCTCGCGCGTGGCGCTCGGCGTGATCCTCCTGCTCGCCGTCACCGGAGCGCTGCTCGCCATCACCCACGTTGGGAGCGTCGCGGGGCTGGTGGGCACGAGCTACGGCCGTCTCCTGCTCGTCAAGCTTGGCCTCCTGGTCGGAATCCTGGCCTTCGCCGCGGTGAACCGCTCGGTGCTCCTCGCCCGCCTCGCCGGCGACGGGCCGACCGTCGGGCGCCCCACGATGCGCCGTCTCTCTGGATTCGTCGCCGCCGAGGCGGCGCTCGCGCTGACGATCCTGGCGGTCGTTTCAGCGCTGAGCGTGACGCCGCCGGCGCGGCACGAGGCGCCGGTGTGGCCGTTCGGCATCCGCCTGTCTCTCGCGGCGCTCGAGGGAGCGCCGGTCGAGGCGACGCGCGCGCTGATCGGAAGCCAGGTCGGCGTGCTCGGGCTCGCTGCCCTGGTCGCGGGCACGGTCGTTCGCGCGTGGCGCTTGCCGCTCGTCGCGGGCGCGCTCGTCGGCCTCGGGGCGGGAGCCGGCCTGGCGCTTCCGCCCCTCGCCATCGACGCGTACCCGACCACGTACCTCCGTCCCTCGGTGCCCTATCAGGCGGCTTCGATCGCCGCCGGCGCGACGCTCTACCGCGAGACCTGCATGCGATGTCACGGTGGAACGGGCGCCGGCGACGGGCCCCAAGGCCGCGGCCTGCCTCGACTTCCAGCGGACCTGCGCGCGCCGCACACCGCACAGCACACCGCCGGGGACCTCTTCTGGTGGATCACCAATGGCATCCCGGCCGCCGGGATGCCGGGGTTCGGCACACAATTCACCGAGGACCAGCGCTGGGAGCTGATCAACTTCCTGCGCGCGCTGTCGTCGGGATACGCCGCGCGGGGGATGGGGTCCGTCGTCGAGCCCGACCGCCGCTGGCTCGTCGCCCCCGATTTCACCTTCTCGGTGGGCCCCACCCCGGCACGCACCCTCAAGGAGTTTCGCGGGCGCAACGTGCTGCTGGTGCTCTATGCGCTGCCGGGCTCGCGCCCGCGCATGAGCCAGCTTGCGGAGCGTGAGGGCACGCTGGCGACTCTCGGAGTCGAGGTCATCGCGGTGCCGATCGATGCCGACCCCGACGCGATCCGTCGACTCGGCGCCGAGCCGCGAGTGCTCTTCCCGGTCGTCACCGAGGGCGCCGAAGCGATCGTGACCGCGTACCGGCTCTTTGCTGCGTCGCCCCACGCCGAGCTCCTCATCGACCGCCAGGGCTACGTCCGCGCCATCGCGAAGAGTCGCGGCGAAGCCGCCGAGCTCGACGCGCTGCTCGCCCAGATCCAGCAGCTCAACGACGAGAAAGCTCCGGCGCAAGCCGCGCCGGAGGAGCACGTGCACTGATGCGGGCGTGGAAAGCCGTGCTGCTGATCAACCTGGCCCTCGTCATCGGCGTCGGCTGGGGCTACGTCTTCTGGGGCCTGCGGGCCACGGGGCTCGAGCGCGACCTGGCTGTCGCGCGCGCCGCGGCCCTGACCGGGGTCGAGCGCCAGTGGGTCGTCGAGGGCGTCGTGCGCGCGATCTTCCCGCAGCTCGGCGTGCTCGTCCTCACGCACGGGGATATCCCCGGGTTCATGCCCGCGATGACAATGGGGTTTCGCGCGGCGTCTCCAAAGATTCAGGAGGCCGTTTCCGTGGGAGACGCGGTACGCTTTACACTGAGAGGGGTACCACCGAACGTGGCGGTGACCACGATCGAGAAGATCAAGTGAGGTAGCCGTGCTGAAATCCTTCAGTGTCCTCCTCCTGGTCGTGGTGCTGGCCGCCGCCGCGCCGGCGGCGGGGGCGACGCTCTACATCACCAATACCAAGTCCGATTCGGTCTCGATCCTCGACACCGAGACCTTCGAGGCCGTGGGCACGATTCCGCTCGGCCAGGGCAAGCCCAACCGGATCGTCTTCCACCCCGACGGCAAGACGGCGTGGGTCGTCTACGACAAGAGCCGCGACCTGGGCGTGATCGACGCCGAGACGCGGAAGCTCGTCCGCCGCGTGAAGATCGGGGGCAATCCCTACAATCTGGCCTTCACCCCCGACGGCCGTCACCTGCTGGTGCTCGACTGGTCGAGCGACACGAGCAACGACGAAGTCATCTTCTATGACCTGAAGGCGGAGAAAATCGACGGCCGGGTCGAGGTCTCGACCTGGCCGGCCCACGCGATCTTCGCCCGCGACGCCAAGCTGCTCTACGTCTCGGGCGAGACGGCCGGCGACGTGACCGTCATCGACGTCGCCCAGCGGACGGTCGTGGGTCGGATCGTCCACGGCGGGGGCGACGCGATGGGCCTGGCGCTGCCGGCCGACGGCAAGACGCTGTACGCCGCCGCCGGCGAGAACAAGGCGATCATCAAGATCGACCCGAGCACGAACAAAGCGGTCGGCGAGATCCCCCTGCCCGGAATCGTCCACGAGGCGACGCTGACCCTCGATGGCAAGTACTTGTACACAACCCTTCGGAAGACCAACAAAATCGTCGTCGTCAGAATCTCCGACGACAAGGTCGTCGCGACGATTTCCCAGAAGGGATACCCCGACCTCGTCGTCATGGAGCCGACCGGGCGGTACGCGCTCGTCACCAACCGCTGGGCCGACCTGGTCAGCGTGATCGACCTCGCGTCGCACGCGCAGGTGCGGACGATTGCCGTCGGCAAGGCCCCGCACGGCATGGCGCTGCGTCCCCGTTAGTGCGCGCCGCCTGGGCGGCGCTGCTCGGTCTCCTGCTGCTGCCGGCGCCCGCCCTGCCGCACGCCGTGCTCGTGAAGTCGGTCCCCGCTCAGCGGGCGGCTCTCGCGGAATCCCCCGCGCGGGTAGAGCTCTGGTTCAACGAGCGGCTCGAGCCCGCCTATTCGCGCGCGTCGGTGACCGATGAGGCCGGGGCCCAGGTCGATCTCCGAGATGTCGCAGTGTCCCCCGCGTATCCGAAGCGTCTCTCCGTCTCGCTGCCCCCCCTCGGCCCCGGCCGCTACACGGTGCGCTTCCGCGTCCTGTCGGTCGACGGTCACGTCGTCGAATCGACCTTGACGTTCACGGTCAAGGGCCGGCGGTGACGCGCGTGCTCGGTCCCCTGGCGAAGGCGTGTGGCTTGCAATCGATTGCTGATCGTGGTGTTGTAGGCGCAATGTCGAAATGCCGCGCCCTCACGCTCCTCCTGGGACTCGTGGCGTTTCTTCTCGCCGGCGCGACCGTACCCCACGTGCACGCCGGCGCGCAGCCCGGGCTCTGGAACGCCGAGCACGACCTGACGCTGATGGCGGCGTTCGGGACGTACGCGACTCAGCCCGACGCCATCCCCGTCCTCGGGCCGATCCTGGCATTCGCGACGACGATCACGCTGGTCGCCGCGCACGTCGGCAGCGTTCCGCTGAGCCTCTCCGACTCGCGCGCACCACCGCTCTTCTAAGACTCCTCCACCCGTCCGCCTAGCCCGGCTCGAGCTTCGAGCCCTCGCGCGCTCCACGTCGCGCGAATGGCCGACGAACCCGCTTCACACTGGAGGATCGTCATGCGTGCACTGGCCTTGGCCTTCGCCCTGCTGTGCGCGGTCCTGGCGCCCGCGGTCGCCGCGGCGCAAGACGCGGCCGCGCTCAAGAGGGAAATCGAGCAGCTTCAGCGGCAGTTGCAGTCCGTGACCGAGCGCCTGCAGCGGCTCGAGGCCCAGCCACCGGCGCCGCCGCCGGTGGCCCCGGGCGCTGCAGCACCCCCCGCGCCGGTCGCCCCTGGCGCCGCCGCGCCATCCGCGGCACCGGCGCCGTCGGCGATCGACCTTCTGCGCCCACGTCAACCCTACGCCCTCTATCAGCAACGGGGGGCGGGCCAGCTCCTGTTCGACATGGGTATCGCCGGCGACTTCGTCGGCAACATCACGCAGCGGAACGTCGAGAGAGCTGGGGGCGGAACCTTCGCGGGGCAGGAGAACCGGTTCTTCCCGCGCGAGGTCGAGCTGTCCCTCTTCGGTCAGATCGATCCCTACGCCTCCGCGGTCGTCCGGATCGAAGCGGGAGAAGAAGCGCGCGGCGCTGACACAGGCGTGCACCTGGCCGAGGCCCACGTCACCATGCTCACGCTCCCCTTTGGCACCCAGGCTCGCTTCGGTCAGATGCGAAACCGTTTCGGCTACTCGAACGAGGTCCACGAGCACGATCTGCCGTGGGTCGATCGGCCCAACGTCATGCGCAACTTCTTGGGCGGCGAGGGGCTGCAGGAAAAGGGGCTTGAAGTGACGCTCGTCCCCGACCTGCCCTTCTACATCGAGGCGCTCGCCGGTGTCTTCAACGGCGACAACGAGACCGCGTTCGGCCGCGGCACCCTGCAGCACCCGCTCGCCACCGGCCGGCTCCGGACGTTCATAGAGCTCGGCGACGAGCACGCGCTCCAGCTGGGCATGTCGGTCGCGAGCGGCCAGACGGACGACAGAAACCGCTCCACGATCCTGGGCTGGGAGGGCCGTTACAAATACCGCCCGGACGGCTGGCTCCATCCATTGATCACGGTCACGGGCGAAGCGCTCTACTCGCTGCGCAAAGCGGACGTCGGCGTCGACGTGGACGGAGACGGCGCGATCGATCAGGTCGACAAGCGTCAGCGCGATCATTTCGGCTGGTACACCGGGCTCGAGGTGCAGCCCTTCCGCCGCTGGGCCGGCGGCGTCCGCTACGACTGGTCGCAGTACCCGGTGAATCCCGGCCGGGAGTGGTCGGTCGAGCCGTATCTCACGTTCTGGACGTCGGAGTTTCTCCGCTTCCGGCTGGCGTACAAGCACACCGACCGCAGCCCGCAAACTCGCGACGCCTTCAACCTGAACGACTCGAGCGCCAGGAGGGTGGACGAGATCCTCTTCCAGGGCTCGTTCATCCTCGGCGCCCATCCTGCGCACCCCTTTTAGGAGGCGATCCATGCGACGTGCGATCCTGATCTCTCTGGCCGCCCTCTTCATGATCGGCCCGCTACTCCCGGCCGCCTCGGCGGCCGACAAGATCCGCGTGGTGGCGACGATCCCAGACCTCAAGGCGCTCACCGAGGAGGTCGGTGGCAAGCTCGTCGACGTCGAGTCGCTCGCGCGGGGCACGCAGAACGCCCACGAGCTCGAGATCCGCCCGAGCCTCATGCTGAAGCTCCGGCGCGCGGACATGCTGGTCGAGAACGGCCTCGAGCTGGATTCGTGGGCCGAGGTCGCCGTGCAGGGGGCGAACAACCCCAACATCGTTCGTGGCGCGCCAGGCCGCGTCGACGTGTCGCGCGGCATCCAGGTGCTCGAGGTGCCCTCGACACGAGTGGACCGCTCGATGGGCGACGTGCATCCCCTCGGCAATCCTCACTACTCTCTGGATCCGGGCATGGCGCCGATCATCACCCAGAACATCGCGGACGGCCTCGGCCGATTCGCCCCTGAGCACCGCGCCGAGTTCGAGAAGAACCGCCAGGCCTTCCTGGCCCGCCTCGACGAGGCGATGGCGCGCTGGGCGCGCGCGATGGAGCCGTTCAAGGGAGTCAAGGTCGTCGTGTATCATCCGCAGTGGATCTACATCTTGAGCCGATTCGGACTGAGTCAGGCCGCGACGCTCGAGGACCGACCCGGGATCCCAGCGTCGCCCACTCATCTGACGCGCGTCATCCGCCAGATGAAGGACGAGGGGATCAAGGTGATCATCGTCGAGCCGTGGAATGACTTGAAGCTGGCGACCCGCGTGGCCGACGAGGCCGGCGCCAAAGCCGTCGTGCTCGCGTCCATGGTGGGTGGCGTGAAGGGCGCCGACTCGTACATCGCCGCCATCGACCACAACGTCAACGCGCTCGTCACGGCGATGAAGTGATGCGGTTCAGAGCCTCGGCCTCGGCGCTCTGTGGTGTCCTCATCCTGCTCGCCCTGGCTCAAGCACTGCGCTAGGGCCGACGAGCGCCCGCATGCTCGGCGATCTCCTGGCGCTCCTGTGGGCGCCGTTCCTCATGTGTCTCGTCCTCACCGGCATCCATGCCTATCTCGGCGTCCACGTGCTCGCGCGCGAGGTCGTCTTCGTCGATATCGCGCTTGCCCAGATCGCCGCGCTCGGCGCGACTGCGGCGTTTCTCTTCGGCCACGAGCTTCACACCTGGGAGTCGTACGGCGCCGGTCTCTTCGCGACGCTCGTGGGCGCGCTCGTCCTCTCGCTCACGCGCACCCGCGAGCGGCGTGTCTCGCAGGAGGCCGTGATCGGCGTCGTGTACGCCGCGTCCGCGGCCGGGGCCGTCCTGCTGTCCGACCGCGCCCCGCACGGCGTCGAACACATCCGGGCGATGCTCGTCGGATCGCTCCTCACGGTGAGCGGCGAGGACGTCGTGACGGTCGCGATCCTCTACGGCCTGATCGGCGTCCTGCACTGGTGCTGCCGCCGTCCATTCTTCTTGATCTCGACGGATGCCCGCCGGGCGTACGCCGAGGGCTGGCGCGTGCGGCTCTGGGATTTCATCTTCTACGCCTCCTTCGGGGTCGTCGTGACCAGCTCGGTCCGCATCGCCGGCGTGCTGCTCGTCTTCTCCTACCTCATCGTCCCGGCGCTCGCCGCCACCATCCTCGGCGGGTCGACCGCCACGCGCCTGCTCGTCGGCTGGGGGTTCGGCACGGTGGTGAGCGTGCTCGGGGTGACCGCCTCGGCGGGTCTCGACCTGCCGACCGGCGCCACGATCGTGTGCGTCTTCGGCGTGAGCCTCGTCGCGCTCTGGGCTGTCACGGTGTGGATCCGGCGCCCCTGATACACTCGGGCCGCGTGACGACCCGACCCGCCCGAGCGATCGTCCTCCTCGCGATGCTCCTGGCCGGCTGCGTCAGCGTGCCGCCCTCGAGCCTGGACGACGCCATCGCCGGGCTCGCGGGGGTGTGGCGCGGCCGGATGTCCGGCCCCCTGGGGAACGCCCCGCTCCTCTTGACGATCCGCGAAGACGGATCCTTTCAAGGGCTCCTCTACGTCGAGCCGACGTACAAGGAGATCAGCGGCGCGATCAGCGTGATCCGACCGGGGACCCTCCGGTACGAAGGCACCGACGGCAACGGCCGAGTCACCCTCCGCGAGGAGAGCGGCAAGCGCGTGCTGCGGTTCGTCCGCGACGGTGGTGGCGGTGGCGCCGAGCTCACGCCGACGAAATAACGCTCGCTGGGTCCTGCTCGTCAGCGCCGGCTGCTTCCTCGCTCTGGCGCTCGTCGTGGTCGTCCTTCATCAGGTGCCCGGTGACGCCGCGGCGCGAGCGTGGCTGGTCGGTCTCGGGTCGCCCGGCGTCGTCCGGGTCATGCGAGTGATCAACTACCTCGGGAGCTGGAGGCTGCTCTTGCCCGCGACGCTCCTGCTCCTCGTCGCGTTCCCGCGAGCGAGAGCGCGCTGGTGGGTCTGGGTCGGGCTGATGCTCGCGGCGCCGGCCGCCGAAGGGCTGCTGAAAATTCTTATTGGCCGGGCGCGCCCGGAGGGGCCGTCGATGGGCTTCCCGAGCGGACACGCCACGGCGGCGGCGGCGTTTTTCGGCGCGGTGATCTACCTCGTGGGGTCGACGCCGCCCCGCGTCCGTGTCATCGTGCGGGCGGGCGCCGTCCTGCTGATCGTGCTGGTGGCCGTGGCGCGCGTGATCTTGCGCGCGCACTGGCCGATGGACGCGCTCGCCGGTATCGCGCTCGGCCTGACGTTCGCTTCCCTCGCGGCTCTGCTCGCTTGCCGGAGCGCCTACCGCACGAAGTGATCGCGGGCCAGCGGCGGTCGCACGTCGGCGCCCGAGAAGAGCAGCGTCACGATGATCTCGACCGAGGCATTCCCGCCGAGCCCCTGGCAGCCGATCGCGGCGCGCGTCGGCTTGCCGCGCTCACCGAAGAGCTCGACGAGGAGGTCCGCCGCCCCATTGATGACGCGCGGCTGATCGCCGAAGCCGGGGGCCGAGTTCACAAAGCCCAGCAGGTGCACTACCTGCTGGACCCTGTCGAGGTCGCCGAGGGCGTACGTGACGGCGGCCAGCGTCATGACGGCCGCGTGGCGAGCGGCGTCGTAGCCCTGGGCCAAGGTGAGGTCCTTGCCAACCACGCCGGGCAGATAGGGCTCCCCGTTCCTCCTCGGTGTGGTGCCTGACAGATAGAGCAGGTTCTGAACGGGGAAATGAGAGATGTAGTGAGCGCCCGACGCGTTCGTGCGGTAGAGATCCTCCAGATTCGGAAGCTCCAGTCCCAGCTTCACGAGCTTCGCCTCGACGTTCATACGAGCCTCCTCATCCGCATCCGAGATCGTCGTAGCAGAGACGCGCCATACGGCCGATCAGCCGATAGGCGGCGGCGAAGCCCGGCGTGCCGTCCGCGAGCGTCTCTGGCACGTCGACCGTGTAGGCCGTCAGCACGCACAGCGGGCGATCGGCCTTGAAGATGATGCCGGCGTCGTTGTAGCAGCGGTGACCCGTGCCGGTCTTGTGGGCGACCTTCGTGCCGAGCGGCAAGAGCGACGGCAGCCGCGTCTTGAGCTTCTGCAAGGAGAGGATGTCGAGGCCCAGACGGCAGAGCGCCGTCGTGCACTGAAGCCGCGTGGCCACCGCTGCGTCGTCGGTTCCTTGCAAGATGAGCGCGAGCAGAAGCCCCTGGTCGTTGGGCGTCGTCGTGGTGACCCGGTCGAGCGAGTGGTCCGGGGCGAGCTTCGGCGGAATCCCGTAGCGGTGAACCGTCCCGGTCAGGCCGACCGATTCGCTGTAGCGCTGGACGTTCGCGAGCCCCACCAGATCGACGACGGTGCCCGTGCACGTGTTGTCGCTGACGATGATCATCATCACCAGGGCGTCCCGCAGGGTGATCGAAAAACCTGGCGTCAGGTGCTGGAACGTGCCCGAGTCGTTGTCCTGGTACCGGGCGTCGATCGTCACCTTCTGGTCGAGCGAGAGCTTGCCGGCGTGGACGGCCGCCAGTGCCGCCATCATGATCGAGATCTTGCGGGTGCTGGCCGACGGGACGGGGACGGCGCCGCGTCGATCGGCGCTGGCACCCGTGCCGAGATCTTTGAGATACCAGCTGGCCTGGAATTTCTCCGCGTCGCACAGCTCGTTGAGGCGCTTGGCGAGGTCACGCATCGAAGGGCTCCTTTCGATCTTGCACCGTGAGATCCGGCCCGTACCATACCGCGGACCGATCCCCTCAGGAAGCCCTCACGGCGCCGCCGCGCCCCCATCTTGACTGCGACCCACGTCCACGTGAGAGTACCGAGCATGGCCGCCACGCTGATCCACGACGCAACGATCGTCACAGTCGACGACAGCGACGCGATTCTCTACGACGCCGCGCTCCTCGTCCGCGACGGCCGCATCGCCGCGCTCGGGCCGACCACCGAGCTGCTCGCGCGTCATCCGGACGCGGAGCGGATCGATGGGCGCGGCCGGGCGATCCTGCCGGGCTTCGCCAACACGCACACCCACCTCTCCCGCGTGCTGGCGCGCGGCATCTACGAGGACCTCTCGCCCTCTCACCGGCCGCCGTTCTCCGGCGGCCTGGCGCCCCTGCCGTTGCCCCCGCTCACGCCGGACGAAGAACGGGTCATGGCAACGCTCGGCGCCCTGGAGGCGATCCGGAGCGGCACGACGCTCGTGCTCGAGGAGGGCGTGGGGCTCGACGGCTACGCGGGCGCGCTGATCGACACGGGGCTGCGTCTGGTCCTGTGCGAGCGTGTGTGGGATCGGGCGAACGCGTCCATCGGGCAGACTGGTCCCTTCGTGCTCGATCCGGCGCTCGCCGAGACAGGGCTCACCCGCGCCGCCGATTTCCATGCGCGCTGGCACGGCAAGGGCGACGGCCGCCTGCGCGCTGGGCTGGCGGCGTGGGCGCCCGACACGTGCTCTCCCGGGCTCCTCGGCCATCTGCGCAAGCTCCAGTCGGAGCGCGACGCGATCGCCACGATGCATCTCAATCAGATCTGGGGCGAGGTGGCAGCCGTCACGGAGCAGCGCGGTGTCCTGCCGACGGAGTATGTGGCGAGCGCTGGCTTCCTCTCGGACCGGCTCGTCGCGGCGCACTGCCGCTGCATGACGGCGGAAGAGGAAGAGATCCTCGGCGCGTCCCATGCCGCGGTCGCCATCAACTCGGCCATCGCGGCGCGCCGCGGGCTCTCACCTCGAATCGCCGACCTCGAGCGAGCCGGCTGCCTCATCACGCTCGGCACCGACAACATGGCCGAAGACATGGTCGAGGTCATGCGGACGGCGCTCTTCATGGAGCGCGTCCGCCGCGAGGACGGACGGCTGCCGACGCCCGAGGAGGCATTGCGCTGGGCCACTCGCAACGGCTATCGGGCGCTCGGGATCGCCGACGGCGGCTGGCTCGCGCCCGGGAATCGAGCGGATCTCATCTTGATAGATCTACAAAAGCCCCATCTCACGCCCGCGGTGCGGCTCGTCTCCTGCTTCGTGCACCAGGGCCAGGCCAGCGACGTCGAGGCGGTCATGGTGGACGGGCGATGGATCATGCTGAACGGCCGCGTGCTCACGCTGGACGAGCCGGCGGTCGTCGCGGAGGCCGATCGCATCGCGCGGGGCGCCTGGCGACGGCTCTTCGAGAGGCGGCCCGAGCTTCCCCGCCCGCCCGGCCTCGACGTCCGCCCGCGGTAAACTATTTTGCGAGCACGGAGCGAGAACCATGCGGATCGCGACCTGGAACGTCAACTCGCTGAAAGCGCGCCTCGACAAGGTCGTCTGGTGGCTCGATCGCGCGAAGCCCGACGTCTTGCTGATGCAAGAGACGAAGCTCGCCGACGCAGACGCGCCGGTCGAGGCCTTCCAGGCCGCCGGCTACGAGCTCGCGCACCATGGCGAGGGCCGGTGGAACGGGGTGGCCATCGCGAGTCGAGTCGGTATCGCCGAGGTGAGCAGCAACTTCGGTCAGCCGCTCCGCGCGCCCGTGACGCCGGACGTTCCGGACGACGAGCCGCTCGCCGAGGCGCGGATGGTCTCCGCGGTCTGTGGCGGCGTGCGGGTCGTGAGCCTCTACGCCCCGAACGGGCGCTCGGTGGATTCGCCCTTCTATCAGGCCAAGCTCGCGTGGTACGAGCGCCTCGCGCGGTGGCTCGCCGAGGCGCGCGACCCCGGCGAGCCGATGGCGCTCGGCGGCGACTACAACATCGCGCCCGCCGACGCCGACGTCTGGGACCCCCTAGCCTGCCACGGGAGAACTCACGTCTCGGAGCCCGAGCGGCTCGCGTTCGCCAAGCTCTGCAGCTGGGGGCTGGTCGACATCTATCGCCTGCATCGGCCCGAGCCCGGGCGCTACACCTGGTGGGACTATCGCGCCGGCAACTTTCACAAGAACTTCGGGATGCGGATCGACCACCTGCTCGTCACGAAATCGGTCGCCGCGCGCACGGTATGGGTGGAGATCGACCGCGAGGCCCGGAAGGGTAAGCCGCTGCCCTCCGACCACGCGCCGCTCGCCATCGACCTCGACCAGGCCGGACACGCGTTCGACCCGGGGTGGGCGTCGGCGGAGAGTCGGAAGGCCGCGCGCCGCCTCTAGCGAGGGCGCCGGGCGGTCACCACTCGAGCGCGTCGGCCATGCGGCGCTTGTGCCATCGCGGATCGCCGAGGTAGTGGAACAGCGTCCGCGACATCTGCGTGTGCGCCGCCAGCCCGTACTCGACGAGGACGCCCATGCCGGCGTGCACCTCGTGGGCGGCGTTGCAGGCCTCGAGGTACGCCTCGCTCGCGACGGCCTTGGC